>NZ_JACXYX010000004.1 GCF_014779655.1 Nocardioides ganghwensis | reverse complement strand
CACGACCGGCGCCGCGAGCGAGAGCGGTGGGGGGTCCCGGTCGACCATCCGGCCGTGCACCAGTTCGTCGCCGAGGTCGAGTGGCGCGAGGAACAGCTCGAACGACGACGCCAGGAGATCCGACGCCAGCAGATCCGACACCTGCGCCCAGTCTGAGCGCGGAGACCGGCGGAGCTGAGCGCAGACCGGGGACGTAACGGGTCCGGGACGACACAGCGCCCGACCCGGAGCGGGGCGGGCGCTGGACGCGAGACGGAGGCTGGTGCCTGCTCAGATGCAGTCGCGGCAGATGAGCTTCTTCTCATCGGCCAGCTGCGAGCGGTGGTGCACCAGGAAGCAGCTCATGCACGTGAACTCGTCGTCCTGACGAGGCATCACCTCGACTGCGAGCTCCTCGTGCGACAGGTCGGCACCCGGGAGCTCGAAGGACTCGGCCGCTTCGGTCTCGTCCTCGTCGACCTTGCCTGAGTTCTTGTCGTGGCGGCGGGCCTTGAGCTCCTCGATGCTCTCCTCGCTCTGGTCCTCCTCGGACTTGCGTGGTGCGTCGTAGTCGGTGGCCATCGGATCCCTCTCCCCTGCAGTGGTCACGTGCCAGCCGGATCGCGGCGAGCCGTGTCCATTTGTGCGCGTCGTCGGCGCCAGATTGTGCACCATGAACCGGTTCCTTGGTGAGCCGGTCCGCAACGTGTCGCGTGAACAGTGGACGACCCCCCACTATTCCCCGGCGACCGGGGTGAGCCGGACCACCTCTCGGGGTGTGGGGTCAGGCGAGGAAGCCGGCCCGCCCGAGTGCCTCGACGAAGCTGTCCCAGCCGTCGGCCGGGGTGCCCACGACCACGTTGCGAACCGCGTGCGTGCCGAGGGTGAACGTCCCGTCCAGCAGCTCGAACCGTCCACCGGCCTCCCGGAGCACCAGTCCTCCCGCGGACCAGTCCCAGGGCTGCGGACCGGCCTCCACATAGGCGTCGCCGCTCCCGTCGGCGACGTGGCACAGGTCGAGCGCGCACGACCCCATCCGGCGGATGTCGCGCACCTCGGGCAGCAAGCTGGCCACACACCCTGCCTGGTGCTCGCGCACCTCACGCTGGTAGCCGAAGCCTGTCAGCACGAGGCGCTCGGCCAGCGGGGGCGAGGGGCGTACGGCGATCGGCCGGCCGTCACGGGTGGCCCCGTTGCCCAGCGCCGCCGCGTACTCGACACCCGTCGGGATGGCCACCACGGCTCCGGCGACCACCTCGCCGTCGACCTCGGCAGCGATCGAGACCGCGCAGTCCGGCAGGCCGTAGAGGTAGTTGACCGTCCCGTCGATCGGGTCCACCACCCACCGGACGCCCGAGGTGCCGGGGCGGTCGTCGCCCTCCTCGCCGAGGATGGCGTCGTCGGGCCGAAGGGCTGTGATGCGTGAGCGGATGAGGGCCTCGACCGCGCGGTCGGCCTCGGTGACGACGTCGACGGCGCTGGTCTTGGTGTCGGCGACCTCGATCCCCTCACGCCGCATCCCGCGCGCCAGCCCGGCGCCCTCGTGGGCGAACGAGCGGGCGAGGTCGCGCAGCTCGGGTGGGCTCGCGGTCACGAGTCTCGTCCGCACAGGGCCGGGCGCGGTCCACGCGGGTTCGGGCAGCAGCCGGCACCGCAGAGGTCCGGTCCGGCGGGCAGCGACCCCAGCGCCGGGCGTACGGGCGACTCCCCGCGCTCGGCGGCGGCACGCTCGAGCACGAGCTCGCGGATCATGGCCACGAAGCGCGGGTCGGTCCCGGCGGTCGCCGCGCGCACCGTCTGGAGGCCGAGCCGCTCCGCGGTCGCCATGGCCTCGGTGTCGAGGTCGTAGATGACCTCCATGTGGTCGGAGACGAAGCCGATGGGCACGAGCACGACCCCGCTCACGCCATCGGTGGCGAGCTCCTCGAGGTGGTCGTTGACGTCCGGCTCGAGCCACGGCGTCGACGGCGCCCCCGAGCGGGAGCAGTAGACGAGGTCGTGGCGGTGGGCGCGACCCGTCACCTCACGCACCCGGCGTGCGACCTCGTCGACGGCGCTGCGGTGCTGGCGGACGTAGGCACCGCGCGGCTGGCCCTCGGGGTCGAGCGAGCCGCTGGTCTCGGCCATCTCGGTCGGGATCGAGTGGGTGACGAAGACCAGCCGTGCCCGGTCGCCCCCGTCGGGGAGCTCTGCGAGCGCCGCGAGGCAGGCGTCGACGGCAGGCTCGATGAAGCCCGGGTGGTTGTAGTACTGCCGGAGCTTGTCGAGCCGCGGGGCACCCTCGGTCTGCTCGACGGCGTCGAAGAGGTTCTCGCGGTACTGCCGGCACGACGACCACGACGAGTAGGCCGAGGTGGCGAAGACCGCGGCGCGCTGCACGCCGTCGGCGGTCATCTGCGCGAGCGTGTCGGCGAGGTAGGGGTCCCAGTTGCGGTTGCCGAAGTAGATCGGAAGGTCGATGCCCTCTGCGTCGAAGTCCTTCTCCAGCGCCGCGATGAGCGCACGGTTCTGGTCGTTGATCGGGCTCTTGCCACCGAAGAGGAAGTAGTGCTCCCCCACCTGGGCCAACCGCTCGCGCGGGATGCCCCGCCCACGGGTGACGTTCTCCAGGAACGGCACCACGTCCTCGGGCTTCTCGGGGCCTCCGAAGGAGAGCACCAGCAGCGCGTCGTACGGCTTCACGTCGGGACCCGCAGGATTCATGACGCCAGCGTAGAGGCGCCTACCATGCGCCTGATGCTCGACTCCTACCGTTGGGTGCTGGCGCGCCCGGGCGCCTTCGCGTTCAGCAGCGCCGCACTCGTGGCGCGGCTGCCGATCTCCATGGTCGGGCTCGGGATCGTGCTGCTGGTCGAGGAGCGCACGGGCTCCTACGGCCTGGCCGGCACGGTCGCCGCGGTGTTCGTGCTGGCGGAAGCGGCCTTCGCCGTGCTGCACGGTCGCTGGGTCGACCACTTCGGCCAGTCCCGGGTGCTGCCGCTCGCCATCTCGCTCTTCGGCGCAGGGCTCGGGCTGATGATGCTCGCGGTCGAGCAGGACTGGCCGCGCGCGTGGACGTACGTCTTCGCCGCCCTCGCCGGCGCCTCGCTCCCCCAGGTCGGCGCCAGCGTCCGCACCCGCTGGTCCCACCTGCTCGACGAGCCCGGGGAGAAGCAGACGGCGTTCGCCCTCGAGGCCGTCCTCGACGAGGTCGTCTTCGTCGTCGGACCGGTCCTGGTGACCCTCCTCGCGACCGGCTGGCACCCCGTCGCCGGGCTCACGTGCGCCGTGGTGAGCGGCGTGCTGGGCACCTTCGCCCTCGCCGTCCAGCGACGCACGGAGCCGCCCGCCGGGCGCAGCTCACCGACCGGCGTGCCGAGCCCGATGCCGTGGCGGCTCGTCCTGCCGCTGGCGCTCGTCTGCCTCACCCTCGGCGCGCTCTTCGGCGCCGCGGAGGTCACGACCGTCGCGTTCGCCGAGGAGCAGGGGCAACGCTGGGTCGCCGGCTGGCTGCTGGCCGCCTGGTCCTTCGGCAGCCTCGTCGCCGGCCTGGTCACCGGGGCGATCGTGTGGCGCAGCGGCCCCGACGTACGCCTGCGCTGGGGATCCGCCGCGATGGCGCTCGCCATGGCCCCCCTGATGTTCGTCTCCTCGGTCCCGCTGATGGCGGTCGTGCTGCTGGTCGGCGGTCTCGCGATCGCCCCCACCATGATCAGCGCGATGACGATGGTCGAGCAGGGCGTCCCGCCCGGTCGCCTCACCGAGGGGATGGCGGTCCTGCACACGGGCATCGTCGCCGGCGTGGCGCCCGGCGCCAGCATCGCCGGGTTCGTCGTCGACCACAGCGGCGCCTCGGCGGCGTACGCCGTCGCGCTGGCGGGCGGCGTCCTCGGCGCCCTCGCCGCGCAGACGGCCCGTCCGACGCACCGGATGCCCTAGCGTGCGGCCATGACCTCTGCCGTGCGCGGCCACCTGTGGCGCAACTGGTCCGGACTCGAGGAGGCGGTGCCCCGCCACGTCGAGACCCCCACGTCGGTGGAGGAGGTCGTCGACGCCGTACGCCGGGCGCGCGCCGCCGGCCGCACCGTCAAGATGACCGGCACCGGGCACAGCTTCACCGCGATCGCGGCACCGGAGCACACGCTCCTGTGCCCCGACGGGCTCGCAGGGATCCTGGCGGTCGACCGCACAGCGATGACGGTGACCGCCCGCGCGGGCACCGCGCTGACGGACCTCAACCTCGCCCTCGAGCGGCTCGGCCTGTCGCTGCACAACATGGGCGACATCGCCGAGCAGACCCTCGCCGGGGCGACGTCGACCGGCACCCACGGCACCGGCGGCACCGCTGCGGGTCTCGCCGCGCAGCTGGCCGGCCTCGAGCTCGTGACCGGCACCGGCGAGGTCGTGCGCGCGTCCGCGACCGAGAACCCGGACGTCTTCGAGGTGGCGCGCGTCGGGCTCGGCGCGCTCGGCATCCTCACGAGCCTGACCTTCCACGTCGAGCCGCTCTTCGTCCTCGAGGCGCACGAGCAGCCGATGACCTGGGACCGCGGGCTGGCGGCGTACGACGACATGGTGGCCGCCGCGCACCACGTCGACCTCTACTGGTTCCCCCACACCGACCGGCTGATGGTGAAGCAGAACGTCCGCACCGACCTCGACCCCGGGGAGCAGCAGCCGCCGTCCCGGGCCGCGGCGTGGTGGGAGGACGAGCTCGTGTCCAACACCGTCTTCGGGGGCCTGTGCCGCCTCGGCGAGCGCGCGCCCGCGCTGGTCCCCCACATCAACCGCGTCGCGGGACGCGCGCAGTCCGAGCGCCGCTACAGCGACCTCGCGCACCGGGTCTTCGTGACGCCGCGCCGGGTGCGCTTCCGGGAGATGGAGTACGCCGTCCCGCGCGAGGTCGGCCTCGACGTGCTGCGCGAGTGCCGCCGCGTGATCGACGCGAGCGACTGGCGGATCGCGTTCCCCGTCGAGGTCCGCACCGCCCGGGCCGACGACATCCCCCTGTCCACGTCCTACGGGCGCGACACCGTCTACCTCGCCTTCCACGTCCCGGCCGGCACCGACCACCGGGACTACTTCGGCGGCCTCGAGCCGATCCTGCGCGACGCCGGCGGGCGGCCGCACTGGGGCAAGCTCCACACGCGGACGGCCGCCGACCTCGCGCCGTCGTACGACCGGTTCGGCGACTTCCTTGCCCTGCGCGACCGGCTGGACCCGGACCGGGTCTTCGCCAACGAGCACCTGCGCCGGATCCTGGGCGACTGAGGGCAGTCGGCGACCCTGGGCTCAGACGTTGGCCGGGCCCTTGGGCAGCGGCGCGCGCCAGCCCCGGACCATGGCCAGCAGCCGCCAGCCGAGGCAGGTCGTGAAGCCCGCCGCGGCGACCACGACGAGGGGAAGGTCGGTGCGGTCGAGGAGCACCGCGACGGCGGCACCTGCAAGTGCCGGCGTGGCGTAGAGGACGCCCTCGAAGATCACCGGGACGCTGCCCGCCAGGACGTCGCGGATCATCCCGCCGCCGATGCCGGTCACCATGCCCATGAGCGCGGCGGGCAGCGGGTCGAGGCCGTAGTCGACCGCCTTGAGCGCCCCGGTGACGCAGAAGAGGGCCAGCCCGAAGGCGTCCAGCAGCGCGACCGGCCGCTCGAGCCGCCCCACGGTCGGGTGGAAGACGAAGGTCAGCAGGCCGGCGGCGACCGGGACCAGGATGTAGCGCCAGTCCGCGAGGGCCGCGGGCGGTGTCGCGCCGATCAGGACGTCGCGGATGAAGCCGCCGCCCAGCCCGGTGACGCCACCGAGCACGAGCGCCGCGAACAGGTCGAGGTTCTTGCGGACCGCGACCAGCGCGCCGGCGACCGCGAAGACGAAGATGCCGACGAGGTCCAGCACGACGAGCGTCGTCGCGAACTCCGTCTCGGGCACGACGGAAGCCTAAGGCGCGCCGCGGGCGTGACGCTCCCCGGGCACGACGCTGGCGTAGGCTCGACGGGACCACCCGACCCACGCACCAGGCAGGAGCCCGCTGTCGATGGCCAAGCTGACGTTCACCGGACGCAGCGGGGACGGCAAGCGCCTGCTGCTGGTGGACGAGTCGGGCCAGGAGCACACCCTGGCGATCGACGCCCGGCTCCGCAGGGCCCTGTCGAGCACGCCCGAAAGCAACGGCCAGTTGGAGATCCCGATGGAATCAAGCCTCCGCCCCCGCGACATCCAGATGCGCATCCGCGCGGGCGAGAGCCCCGAGGCGGTGGCGCACGCCGCCGGCACGTCGGTCGAGAAGATCATGGCCTTCGCCGCGCCCGTCCTGGCCGAGCGTGCCCACGTGGCCCAGCGTGCCCAGCTCGCCTCGATGCGACGCCGCAGCGGGGAGTCCGGGGCGCGCACCCTCGGTGAGGCCGTCAACGCCCACCTGCGCTCGCACAACGTCGACCCCGACAGCGTCGAGTGGGACGCCTGGCGTCGCGAGGACGGCCGCTGGACCCTGACGGCCCTGTACGAGGTGGCCGGCCGGGTCGGCACCGCGACCTTCTCCCACGACCCGCGCGGCAGCTTCGTGACGGTCGACGACGAGGACGCCCGGTGGCTCATCGGCGACGTCGCGCCGCCTGCACCCGCCTCCTCCTCCGCCGACTCCCCCGCGGCCGACGACCTCGCCGCCGCGCGCCAGCGCCGGCTCAGCGCGGTGGGCGGCGACGTACCCCTCGGTGACCTGTCCCTCGGGGACGACGCGATCGAGATGGTCACCGACGACGAGTCGGCCACGGAGACCACGATGGAGCTCCCCGGGGCGGACCTGGGCACCGAGCAGCCGGTGGAGGCCTACCTGGACGAGCCGGACCGGGACCGGGGACGGGACGACACCACGCAGGCGCCGCAGGACCCGGCCGCGGAGGCTCCGGCCGACCCCAAGCCCAGGCCCGCGAAGAAGCGTGGACGCGCATCGGTGCCGAGCTGGGACGAGATCATGTTCGGCGGCGGCAAGAGCGACTGACGCCTTGCGCCTGCTCCAGATCGACGTCCACCCGCTCAAGTCCGGCACCATCCGCTCGATCCCGTCGACGACCGTGCAGCCGCGCGGGCTGGCCGACGACCGCTCCTGGATGCTCGTGGACGGTGAGGGGCGGCTCGTCTCGGCCCGCGAGGCACCCCGGCTGTTCACGGTCGTCGCGGACACCCCGGCCACTGATCCCGCCGTCCCGGCAGGCCTGCGCCTGCGCACCCCCGGGATGCCCGACCTCCAGGTCGCCGTCCCGGACGACGAGCCGGTCGACGTCCGGCTGTTCTCCCTCGACCTCCGTGCCCGGCCCGCCGGCGCCGAGGCCGACGGGTGGCTGCGCGACGTCCTCGGCCGGGACGACGTACGCCTCGTCTGGTGCCACGACCCGTCGCGCCGCACCCTCCAGCCCGGGTTCTCCGAGCCGGGCGACCACACGGCGTTCGCCGACGCGTTCCCGGTCACGATCGCCTCGATCGCCTCCCTGCGCCGGCTCAACGACTGGATCGTCGAGCGGTCGCTCGAGCTCGGCGAGGAGCCGCCGGAGCCGCTGCCGATCGAGCGCTTCCGCGCCAACCTGGTCGTCGACGGCGACGAACCGTTCGGCGAGGACGGCTGGTCGCGTGTCGTGGTCGGTGACGTCCCGTTCCGGGTCGGCAAGCCGGTCGGGCGCTGCATGATGGCCACGATCGACCCCGTCACGCTGACGACCTCGAAGGAACCGACCCGCACGCTGGCCCGCCACCGCCTGGTCGACGGCAAGACGCTCTTCGCGGTGCACCTAGTCCCGGAGGCACCGGGACGCATCAGCGTCGGCGACGAGGTCCGGGCGGAGTGATCACCCCGTCTCGACGGGTCGCGACGGGTCGGTGACCCACTCGCTCCAGCTGCCGGGGTAGAGCGCGGCCCGGATCCCGGCGACCTCCATCGCGAGGACGTCGTGGGCGGCGGTCACGCCGGAGCCGCAGTAGGCGGCGACGCTGGCCGCCGCGTCGGCGCCCACCCCGGCGTACGCCTCGCGCAGCCGTTCCGGACGGAGGAACCGGCCGCGGTCGTCGAGGTTGGCCGTGGTCGGCACGTTGACCGCGCCGGGGACGTGGCCGGCGACCGGGTCGACCGGCTCGGTCTCGCCACGGAACCGCTCCGGCGCCCGCGCATCGACGAGCACGTCGACCCCGAGGACCTCCTCGACACCGATCGCGGGCATCCGCTTGGTCGGCGAGACGACGAAGTCACCCGGCTCGGGCGCCGTCTCCCCCGTCTCGACGACATGGCCCGCCTCACGCCACGCCGTCCACCCGCCGTCCAGCACGCGTACGTCGGGGTGGCCGTGGAAGCGCAGCAGCCACCAGGCCCGCGCCGCGGCCCGTCCCTGCCAGTCGTCGTAGGCCACGACCGGACGGTCGGCGCGGACGCCGGCGCGCCGCATCGCCCCCGCGAACCGGGCCTCGTCGGGCAGCGGGTGACGCCCGCCCCTGCCCGGAGGGCCGGCGAGGTCCTCGTCGAGGTCGACGTACGCCGCTCCCGGCACGTGGCCCGCCGCGTGCTCGCCGCGTCCGGCCGGCCCGCCCATGACGTAGCGCACGTCGAGGACGGT
The DNA here is from genome assembly GCF_014779655.1 of Nocardioides ganghwensis. Classification (GTDB taxonomy): domain Bacteria; phylum Actinomycetota; class Actinomycetes; order Propionibacteriales; family Nocardioidaceae; genus Nocardioides; species Nocardioides ganghwensis. Next base: position 309,524 of record NZ_JACXYX010000004.1, on the reverse strand, counting down.
GACGCGGCCCAGCGCGGCAGCCAGCTCGTCGGGGCTGATCAGTGGTCCCGTTGCGAAGTCGTCGTCCACACGCGGCACGGTAGCCGTCGCCGCGGACGGTCCCTGTGACAGGATTCGCCGGGACATGGCTGAACTGCACTTCTTCACGGGCACGATGGACTCCGGCAAGTCGACGCTGGCGCTCCAGACCAACCACAACCACGCCGCCCGAGGACGCGTCGGCCGGATCTTCACCACCCACGACCGCTCCGGCCAGGCGGTGCTCTCCAGCCGTCTCGGGCTCACCCACGACGCGCTCGAGGTCGACGCCGACTTCGACTTCTGGAAGTACGTCGTCGACTCCCTCACCCGCGGCGGCCGGATCGACTACCTCATCTGCGACGAGGCCCAGTTCTACTCGTCCGAGCAGATCGACCAGCTCGCGAAGGTCGTCGACGAGCTCCAGATCGACGTCTTCGCCTTCGGCATCCTCACCGACTTCCGCTCGCTGCTGTTCCCCGGCAGCGCCCGGCTCGTCGAGCTCGCCGACCGGATGAACGTCCTCCAGGTCGAGGCGCTGTGCTGGTGCGGCAAGCGCGCCACCCACAACGCGCGCACCGAGAACGGTGCGATGGTCACCGACGGCGAGGTCATCGTCGTCGGCGACGTCGAGCCGGCCGACGAGTCGCCCGCCGGCCCCCAGGAGGTGGCCTACGAGGTGCTCTGCCGCCAGCACCACCGCCGCCGCCTCACCGCGGCGCGGGCCAAGGCGGTCAGCCTCGCGCCGGAACCGCTGCCGTTCGGCTGAGACGCGCCCGCGCGTCAGCCCACGAGGATGGGGATCAGCATCTCCGTCGACGTCAGCGAGCCGTGGAGCCCGACCAGGGTGTCCTCGTAGGCGAAGTCCCGGGTCGACATGATCGCCGTCTCGTCGTGGCAGGCGACCATCACGTCGCCCAGCCGCGGCAGCACGCCGGGCTGCACCGCGCCGAACCAGCCGCGGGCGATGGCGTCCTCGCGGGTGACGACGGTGGCCCGCGCCCCGAGGACCTCGCGCCACGCGCCGACCACGTCGTCGACCGCACCGGCCGCGCAGTAGAGGTGACGGAAGCGGGCCTCGCCGCCCAGCAGGGACACCCCGTCCCGCATCCCGGCGACCTCGTCGACGTCGATCCGCGCCTCGCGCGGGCTGTCGACCATCCCGTGGTCGGCGACCACGAGGAGCCGGGTGGACGAGGGCAGCGCCTCCCGCAGCTGCTCGGCCTCCGCGTCGACCATCGCGAGCTGCTGGAGCCACTGGGTCGAGGCGACGCCGAACTTGTGGCCGGTCCAGTCGAGGTCCGAGTCGTAGACGTAGGTCAGCGACGGCTGGTCCGCCGACGCGCCCACGGTCGCCGCGATCCGCTCGCCGACGCGGTCCGCGCCGACGTACGTCGCCCCGCGCTGCGAGGCGAGCGTGAGGCCGGAGCCGTCGAAGTCGCGCTTGTTGACGGAGGTGACGTGGACGCCGGCGTGCGCCAGCCGCCCGAAGGCGGTCGGGTGCGGCTGCCACTCGACGGGGTCGACGGTCTTGTCCCACCAGAGGTGGTTGAGCAGGCGGTCGGTGCCAGGGATCCGGGCGGTGAAGCCCACCAGGCCGTGCGCGCCCGGGACCAGCCCGGTGCCCAGCGAGGTCAGCGACGTGGCCGTCGTCGACGGCACCCCCGCGGTGCCGGTGGCGGCGCCGTCGAGGAGCGCGGAGAGGTAGGGCGCGGCGTGCGCGTGGCGCGCGAGCAGCTCGGCGCCCATGCCGTCGACGAGGAAGACGACGTAGGACGGGGCCGGGGGCAGCTCGAAGCCGCCGGGGTGGCCGTCGAGCGGCGTGCCGAGCGCCCGGGCGACCGCCGGCACGACGTCGGCCAGCGAGCGCTCGCCGTAGGCCGGCAGGGTGAAGGCCGAGGCGTCCGGACCGGGGTCGGTCGTCACCGTCGGGGGGTCAGCCGCGCGTGCGCGCCGAGAGCGCGTCGGAGAAGGCGAGCAGCCCGGCCACCGCGTCGGCGCCCTCGGCCGCCGCGGACACCCGCAGCGTGTAGTCGTCGCCCGCCAGGGTGCCGGTGTAGCCGTGGTCGGCGTCGCAGCTGGGGTCCGAGCAGGCCGCGGGCTCGAGGTCGAGCCGACCCACCCCTCCCCAGCCGATCGTCAGCACGGCCTCGGCGGGCGGGGCGACCCCGGCCGTGGGGTTGGCCACCATCCGCGTGACGACCACCGTGCGGATCGAGGTGAGCGTGACCGCCTCGGTGGTGGTGGAGGTGTAGGGCTCGGGCAGGAGGTCGTCGCCGGGGTGCTCGTCGGTGTGGGCGATCACGAGGCGGGTGGGCGTGAGCAGGAGCGCCGTCAGGTGCCGGCGCACCTCCTCGTGGTCGAACGTCGTCTCGTGGTGGACGAAGTAGGAGAGCACCTCCTCGCCGCCGGCGGCGGAGAAGACGCCGTCGGCCACGACCTCGGGGTAGTAGCCGGTGCGGTGGATCGCCTGGCGGAGGTCGTGGGAGACGTCCGCGTCACGGGTGGAGCGGGGCATGACAGCAGTCTGTCACGCGCGGGTCAGTCGGGCAGCGTGTCCCCGGGCATCGTGCTGAGCCGGCGTACGAACCAGTCCGAGCGGGGGTCCTTCACCGGCTCCACCCGTACGCTCGCACCGAGCACCGTCGCCCCCTCGGCTCCGGCCAGCACGAGCGGCAGCTGGAGGGCCCGGACCTGCGGGAGGTCGTGCTGGAGCTGGGCCACCTGACGCACCAGGCGCTCGATCTGGGCGACGTCGACGATCTCGCTGCCGCGGTAGCCGAAGAGCAGGGGGGACGCCTTGATCTCCCGCACCATGTCCTGCGCGTCGTGGTCGGCCAGCGGCGGGATCCGGAACGACCGGTCGCCCAGCAGCTCGGTGAGCGGACCGCCGATGCCGAACGACAGGACCGGGCCGAAGAGCGGGTCCTCCATCGTCGCGATCGTCACCGGCACGCCCGGAGGCGCGTTGCGCTGCACGACGAACCCGGCCCGGTCCGGGTCGGTGATGAGCGTGTTGAGCGAGGACCAGGCGTCGGTCATCTCCTCGGGCGTGTCGATGTTGCGCCACACATGGGCGAGGTCGGGCCGGTCGCGGAGGTGGTCGGCCGTCGCCTTGAGCACCACGTCCCAGCCGAGGGCCTCGCCGGCAGCGGTCGCCTCGTCGAGGGAGGCCACGGCGTAGGTGTCCCACAGGTCGATGCCGTAGGCGCGGAGCAGCCGGTTCTGCTCGTCGAAGTCGAGGTCGCGCCCCTCGGGGTGGCGCATCAGCACCTCGTTGACCAGGTGGCGAGCGGCGTCGAGGTCGTTGACCCCGGGCTCGGCCACCGTGGCCTGCGGCACCCGGACCCACACGGCGTACTCGACGACGTGCGCGAGCGCCCGGACGGCCGCCTCGACCGCCGGGTAGGACGGCACCGACCCGCGGCCCGCGCTCGACCCGGCGACGTCCGGCACGCGCAGCAGCTCGGGGACGCCCTCGGTGCCGAGGAAGGTCGACACGATCGGCTTGTCGGACTGCTCACCGACGGCGGCGAGCACGTTGGCGACGTCCTCACGGGCTCCGGCGACGTTGAGCGGCGGGATGAAGATCGCGACGACCGCGTCGACCTCGGGGTCGTCGATCGCCGCGTCGAGGGCGTCCTCGAAGTCCTCGGCGGTCGCGTCGGCTCCCAGCGCCTCCTGGCGGTTGACGACGAGGCCCACCGAGTTGGCGGCGTCGGCGGCGAGCAGCCCGAGGGCGTCGGAGTTGCCGACGATCGCGACCCGGCGCCCGCGCGGCAGCGGCTGGTGGGCGAGGAGCTGGGCGACGTCGAACATCTCCTCCAGCGACTCGACCTGGATGATCCCCGCCTGGCGGAACATCGCGTCGACGGCCTCGCCGGGCGCCCCGATCTTGCGCACGGCGTGCCCCATCGGCACGCCCTGGGAGCTGCGCCCCGACCGGACCGCGACGATCGGCTTGCGCCGGCTGACGCGACGGGCGATGCGGGAGAACTTGCGCGGGTTGCCGATCGACTCGAGGTAGAGCAGCACCACCTCGGTGGCGTCGTCCTCCTCCCAGTACTGGAGGAGGTCGTTGCCGGAGACGTCGGCGCGGTTGCCGGCGCTGACGAACGTGGTCAGGCCGAGCCCGCGGTTCTGGACCTTCTCCAGGATCGCCGACCCGAGCGCGCCGGACTGGCAGAAGAAGCCCGCGCGGCCGCGGGGCGGCATCACCGACGAGAGCGAGGCGTTGAGCTGCACCTCGGGGTCGGTGTTGATGATGCCGAGCGCGTTGGGGCCGATCAGGCGCAGGCCGTACGAGCGGGACAGGCCGACGAGGCGGCGCTGCCGCATCCGGCCCTCCTCACCTGTCTCGGCGAAGCCCGACGAGATCACCACGAGGCCGTGGACGCCCTTGGCGGCGCAGTCGAGGACGACGTCCTGGACGGACTCGGCCGGCACGGCGACGATCGCGACGTCGACGTCGCCGGGGATCTCCCCCACCGACTTCCACGCCGGCATGCCCGACACGGAGTCGGCGCTGGGGTTCACCACGTGGATGCGGCCGGTGAAGTTGCCGAGCACGAGGTGGCGTACGAGCGCGCGTCCGATGGTGTCCTGCCGGCGGCTGGCGCCGATGATCGCCACCGACTTCGGCGAGAAGAACCGCTCGATCGAGGCGTACTCGGCGCGGTGCTCGCGCTGCTCCATCACCCCGATAGCCGTGTCGGTCGGGTCGATGCGGAAGACCAGCTCCATCACGCCGTCCTCGAAGGCGCTCTTGACCTGGTAGCCGGCGTCCTTGAACGTGTGGATCATCGCCTGGTTGTCGGGCAGCACCTCCGCGACGAACTCCTCGATCCCCCGCTCGCGTCCCGCCTGGGCGAGGTGCTCGAGCAGCAGCTGGCCGATCCCGCGGCCCTGGTGCCTGTCCTCGACGAGGAAGGCGACCTCGGCGTAGCCCGGCCGGATCGTGTCGTAGCGGCCGACCGCGATCATCTGCCCGGCCACGGTGAGGATCATCGCGACCCGGTCGCGGTGGTCGACCTTGGTGAACCGGTCGAGGTCGCGCTCGGAGAGCTCGGGCATCGGCGAGAAGAAGCGGTAGTACTTCGACTGGTCGGAGACCCGGCTGTAGAACTCGACGAGCAGCTCGCGGTCCTCGGGCTGGATCGGCCGGATGTGGGCCGTGCGCCCGTCCCGCAGCAGGACGTCCGCCTCCCAGTGCCGGGGCGCGGGCGTCACCCCCACCTCGTCCGTTGCCGCGTCCGCTTCGGTCACGACAGCAATGTATCGGCAGGTTCGGCCTCTGCGACCACCGAAGGAGGGTTCACCGGCGTGCCCCCGGCCGCTGACGCCCGGCCACCGGGGAGAATGCGCCCCATGGCACGACGCACGAAGCAGGAGCCCCTCCCGGACGACTTCGAGGAGCACATCCTCGACACCGACATCCGCGACGAGATGCAGACGTCGTTCCTGGAGTACGCCTACTCGGTCATCTACTCCCGGGCGCTGCCCGACGCGCGCGACGGCCTCAAGCCCGTGCAGCGCCGGATCCTCTACACGATGGACGACATGTCCCTGCGTCCCGACCGCGGGCACGTCAAGAGCGCCCGCGTCGTCGGCGAGGTGATGGGCCGCCTGCACCCGCACGGCGACGGCGCGATCTACGACGCCCTCGTACGGATGGCGCAGCCCTGGTCCATGCGGCTGCGGACCGTCGACGGGCACGGCAACTTCGGCTCGCCTGACGACTCCCCCGCCGCGATGCGCTACACCGAGTGCCGGATGGCGCCCGCCGCGGTGGCGATGACGGCGTCGATCGACGAGGACACCGTCGACTTCAAGCCCAACTACGACTCCCGCGAGATGGAGCCCGTGGTCCTGCCGGCCGCCATCCCGCACCTCCTGGTCAACGGCTCCGCCGGCATCGCGGTCGGCATGGCGACCAACATCGCCCCGCACAACCTCGTCGAGGTGGTCCAGGCCCTCAAGCACCTGATCACCCACCCGAAGGCCTCGCTCGACGACCTCATGCGGTTCATCCCGGGCCCCGACCTGCCGACCGGCGGCAAGATCGTCGGCCTCGACGGGATCCGGGACGCCTACGAGTCCGGGCGCGGCACGTTCAAGATGCGGGCCACGGCACGGGTCGAGTCGGTGTCCGCCCGCCGCAAGGGCATCGTCGTCACCGAGCTCCCCTACGGCGTCGGCACCGAGCGGGTGATGGAGCAGATCAAGAAGCTCGTGCTCGCCAAGAAGCTCCAGGGCATCTCCGACATCAAGGACCTGAGCGACCGCGACCACGGCCTCCGGCTGGTCATCGAGGTCAAGAACGGCTTCGTGCCCGAGGCGATCCTCGAGCAGCTCTACCGCCAGACCGCGCTCGAGGACTCCTTCGGCATCAACGCCGTGGCCCTCGTCGACGGCCAGCCCCGCACGCTCGGCCTCAAGCAGATGCTCGACGTCTTCCTCGGCCACCGCTTCGACGTCGTACGCCGCCGGTCGACGTTCCGTCGCGCCAAGGCCGCCGACCGCCTGCACCTCGTCGACGGCCTCCTCATCGCGATCCTCGACATCGACGAGGTCATCCAGGTGATCCGCGGCTCCGACAACGCGGCCGCGGCCAAGGAACGGCTCATCGAGATCTTCGAGCTCTCCGAGGTGCAGGCCGACTACATCCTCGACATGCCGCTGCGCCGGCTCACCAAGTTCTCCAAGCTCGAGCTCGAGAAGGAGAAGAGCGAGCTCGAGCGCACGATCGAGTACCTCGACGCGATCCTCGCCGACGAGAAGCTGCTCCGGAAGGTCGTCTCCGACGAGCTCACAGACGTCGCCAAGGAGCACGGCACGCCGCGGCGTACGGTCCTGCTCGGCGCCGCGCCGGCCGTCACGGCCGCGACGTCGGTCGAGGTCGCGGACGACCCCTGCTTCGTGCTGCTCTCGTCCACCGGGCTGCTGGCCCGCACGAAGGACGTCCAGCTGCCCGGTCGTGGCGGCGACCGCACCAACCACGACGTCACGGTCTCCGCCGTCCGCACGACCAAGCGCGGCGAGATCGGCGTGCTGACCAACCGCGGCCGCCTGGTCCGGCTCTCGGTCCTCGACCTCGGCAATGCCGAGCTCCCGTCGACCGCCAACGACCCGAACCTCCAGGGCACGCTGTCGCTGAGCGAGCTGATCGCCCTCGACAACGGCGAGCGCGCCCTGTCGCTGACCTCGCTGGCCACCGAGGGCCCTGGCCTCGCGCTCGGCACCCGCGACGGTGTCGTCAAGCGGGTCAACCCCGAGGTGCTCAACCGCGACGAGTGGGAGGTCATCGGCCTCAAGGACGGCGACGAGGTCGTCGGTGCCGTCGAGCTCGTGACGGGCGAGGAGGAGCTCTGCTTCATCTCGTCCGACGCCCAGCTGCTCCACTTCAACGCGTCCGGCGTACGCCCCCAGGGCCGCTCCGGCGGCGGCATGGCCGGCATCAAGCTGGGCGCCGGGCAGCGGGTAGCGTTCTTCGGCGCCTTCGACCCCGACGAGGCCGTCGTGGTCACGGCCTCCGGTTCCTCGACCGCCCTGCCCGGCACGGAGGCCGGTGCCGTGAAGGTGACGCCGTTCAGCGAGTACCCCGGCAAGGGCCGTGCGACCGGCGGCGTCCGCAGCCACCGCTTCCTCAAGGGCGAGGACACCCTCGTGACCGCCTGGGCAGGCCCCGGTCCTGCCCGAGCGGCCGCCGCCAGCGGTGCGCCCGTCGAGCTGCCCGAGGCCACCGGCCGCCGCGACGGCTCGGGGGTGCCCGCCCCGCAGCCCATCGCGGCAGTGGCGTCGCCTGTCGCCGCGCAGGTGGCGGCGTCGGCGGATGCACCCACCGCTGTGGAAGGCTGAGCCCATGCGCACCTCCGGACGTCTCGCCACGACCGCGGCGGCGGTCCTCCTGTCCCTCCCGCTGCTGACTGCCTGCTCCGGCGCCGAGGGTGACGACGAGGCCGAGGAGGCGTCGCCCGAGGAGGTCCTCGCCGACGCGGCCACCACCCTGACCGAGACCAGCGGGGTCGAGCTGACGCTCTCGACGGACCAGCTCCCCGAGGGCGTCTCGGGCATCACCCGCGCGGTCGGCACCGTCACCAACGTGCCGGCCTTCGAGGGCTCGATCACGGTCGTCTTCGCCGGGCAGACCGTCGACGTGCCCGTGATCGCCGTCGACGACACGGTCTACGCCCAGCTCCCGTTCACGCCGGGCTACGACAAGGTCAACCCCAAGGAGTACGGCGCCCCCGATCCGTCCGGCCTGATCGGCGAGGACGGCTTCGCGGGCCTGCTCGGCCTCACCGAGTCCCCCGAGGCCGGGGAGAGCGTGCGGGGCGGGGCCGACAACACCGAGATCCTCACCACCTACTCCGGCACCGTCCCGGGCGACGCGATGGACGCGATCATCCCGTCGTCGTCGGGCGACTCCTTCGACGTCGAGTGGCAGGTCAGCGACGACGGCGAGCTGCGCAAGGCGACCCTCACCGGCGTCTTCTACCCCCGGGCCGAGCCGATGACCTACACCGTCGACTTCGCCGACTACGGCACCGAGAAGGACATCGCCGCGCCGTGAGCGTCGCCCCCGGAGTGGCGGAGGTGTCGCGCACCTCGCGGGTGCTCCTCGCGATGGCGGCGGTCGCCGTCGCGTTCGCAGCGGCCGACACGTACGTCGTGGTGCTCGCGCTGCCCGACATGATGACCGGCGTCGGCGTGCCGATCGACCAGCTCCAGCGGGCCGCCCCGATCGTCAGCGGCTTCCTGCTCGGCTACGTCGCGATGCTCCCGCTCATCGGCCGCATCGCCGACCTGCGCGGCCGGGTGCCGGTGCTCGTGATGGCGCTGGTCCTCTTCGCGCTCGGCTCGCTGATCACCACCGTCGCCTACGACATGCCCAGCATCGTCGCCGGCAGGTTCCTCCAGGGCGTCGGCGGCGGCGGCCTCGTCCCCGCCACCCTCGCGCTCGTCGCCGACCTCTACCCCGTCGAGCGCCGGGGTGTTCCGCTCGGCGTCGTCTCGGCGGTGCAGGAGATCGGGTCCGTGCTCGGCCCGCTCTTCGGCGCCGCCGTGCTCGCCTTCTCCGACTGGCGCGCGATCTTCGCCATCAACCTCGCCGTGGGCCTCGTCCTCGCCGCCGCGATCCGCGCCCTCGCCCCCCGCGAGCGGGTGAGCCCCGAGCCCCGTGGGTGTCGACACCTCGACGTCGTCGGACTCCTGCTGGTGCTCGCGACGTTCGCGAGCGCCACCATCGTGTTCCTGCGCCCGTCCGGGCTCATGCGCGACCTCACCTGGGGCCAGCTGTTCATCCCCTTCGCCGGCGACGGTCGCTGGCTGACGCCGATCGGGGCGATCACCACGGCCGCGCTGGTGCTGCTCGTCGCCTGGTGCTGGTTCGCGCCGCGCCCGCTCCTCGACCTCCGCGGGTGGAGCCGGGTCCTGGTCGAGGCCGACCTGGCCGGCGCCCTCCTCCTCGCCGCAGCGCTGGGCGGGGTCATCCTCGCCTTCGCCACCGCCGACCCCAAGGTCGAGGTGTTCTCGCCCCGCGGCCGGTGGTACCTCCTCGGCGCCGCCGTCGCCGCGGTCGCCTTCGCCTGGCACGTACGCCGCGCCGCCAGCCCGCTGGTCCCCCGCGGCGCGCTGCGTCGTACGCCGGCCTGGGGCGCGCTCCTGGTCAGCTTCTTCGTCGGCGCCGCGCTGATCGCCGCCCTCATCGACATCCCGCTCTTCGCGCGCACGACCGTCTACCCCGACGACCAGCTGCCCGCGGCGCTCGTCCTCGTACGCTTCCTCATCGCCCTGCCCGTCGGGGCGGTCGCCGGCGGCTACCTGATCCGCAGCTTCTCGCCCGGCGTCGTCACCGCCGTCGGCATGCTGATGGCGGCGACCGGGTTCGTCCTGATGACCCGGTGGGGCCTCACCACGATCGAGGAGCCGATCGCCAACGTCGCGCTCGTCACCGGCGGCCTCGGCTTCGGGCTCGCGCTCGCCCCGGTCAACGCCGCCCTCCTCGCCTTCACCGACGACGACGTGCACGGGGTCGCGAGCGCCTTCGTGGTGGTCTCGCGGATGGTCGGGATGCTCGTCGGCATCTCGGCGCTGACCACGATCGGCCTGCGCCGCTACTACTCCGAGCAGCTCGAGGTGCCGCCGGTGCAGGAGGTCTGCGACGGCAAGAGCCGCTGCAAGGAGTTCTCCGACCTGCTGCGCGTCGCCGGGATCGCCCAGGAGCACGCGGTGTTCTGGGGTGCCGCCGGCTGTGCCGTGGTCGCCGCCGTGCTGGCACTCGTGCTGTTCCGCCAGGTGAGGCCGACCCGTCTGGCTGCGCGAGACGTCTTCACCGGTGGCGCCTGAGGGGCGCTAACCTGCGGTCTCGTGAGCGACTTCGACGACCTGTTGGCGGCCAACCGCGAGTTCGCGGACTCCTTCGACCTCGGCGGCTTCGACGGCAAGGCCCATGCCGGCATCGCCCTCGTGACCTGCATGGACTCCCGCATCGACCCCCTGCGCATGCTCGGGCTCAAGCACGGCGACGCCAAGATCTTCCGCAACCCCGGTGGCCGGGTCACGCCCCAGGCACTCGAGGCTCTCGTCCTGGGCGTGCACCTGCTCAACGTGCAGCGCGTGCTGGTCGTGCCCCACACCCGGTGTGCGATGGCCTCCGCGTCCGAGGCCGACCTCCGCGCCCGCGTGGGCGAGTCGGCCGGCGTCGACGCCAGCTGGCAGTCCTTCGGGGTGGTCACCGACCAGCTCGGCCAGCTGCGTGAGGACGTCGACAAGGTGCGTACGCACCCCCTCATCGGCGAGCGTGCCAAGGTCGGCGGGTTCATCTACGACGTCGACACGGGCCTGCTCACCCAGCACGCCTGACTCGTCGCCGGTCCACCGCTGCCGGCCCACCTCGAGGGGCCGCAACACGCACCTGGGCCACCTCGGATGCGGCGTGTCGCCCACGACTCGCCGTCGACACGCACCGAGGGGGCGTGATTCGGGCCTCGCCGGACCCATCAGGCGTCCAGCGCCTCCACGTCGACCTCGTAGGCCCCCTGCACGATGAACTCCTTGCGCGGGGCCACGTCGGAGCCCATGAGCAGGTCGAAGACCTTGCTGGCCTCGTCGACGTCGTCGATCGTCAGCTTGCGGAGCGTACGGTGGCGCGGGTCCATCGTCGTCTCGGCAAGCTGGTCGGCGTCCATCTCGCCGAGGCCCTTGTAGCGCTGGACCGGGTCCTTCCAGCGGACGTTCTTGCGCTTGAGCTCGGCGAGCTTGCGCTGCAGCTCGTCGTCGGAATAGGTGTAGATGTACTTGTCCATCCCCTTCTTGGGGTTGGACAGCTCGATGCGGTGCAGCGGCGGCACGGCCGAGAACAGCCGCCCGTCGCGCACCAGCTCGGGCATGTACTTGAAGAACAGGGTCGCGAGCAGGCACCGGATGTGGGCGCCGTCGGAGTCGGCGTCGGCCATCAGGATGATCCGGCCGTAGCGGGCCGCCTCGAGGTCGAACGTACGGCCGGAGCCGGCACCGACGACCTGGATGATCGAGGCGCACTCGGCGTTCTTGAGCATGTCGCCGACGGTGGCCTTCTGCACGTTGAGGATCTTGCCGCGGATGGGCAACAGCGCCTGGAACTCGCTGCTCCGGGCGGCCTTGGCCGTGCCCATCGCGGAGTCGCCCTCGACGATGAACAGCTCGGTGCGCTCGGTGTCGGTGCTGCGGCAGTCGAAGAGCTTGGCCGGCAGCGCGGAGGACTCCAAGGCGTTCTTGCGGCGCTGGTTCTCCTTGTGCTGACGGGCCGCGAGGCGGGTCTTCGACGCCCCGGCGACCTTCTCCATCAGCAGCTTGGCCTGCGCCTTCTCGGCCCGCTTGGTCGAGGTGAGGAACGACTTGAGCTCGCCGGCCACCACCTTGCGTACGACGCCGCGCGCCGCGGGGGTGCCGAGGATCTCCTTGGTCTGGCCCTCGAACTGCGGCTCGGCCAGGCGTACGGTCACCACCGCGGTCAGTCCCTCGAGCACGTCGTCCTTGATGACGTCGGTGTCGGCCGCCTTGAGCACCTTGGCCGCGCGCATCGCGTCGTTGAAGGTCTTGGTCAGCGCCGCCTCGAAGCCGCTGACGTGGGTGCCGCCCTTGGGGGTGGCGATCACGTTGACGAAGGAGCGGACCTCGGTGTCGTAGGCGGTGTCCCACCGCACGGCGACGTCGACGAAGAGCTCGCGCTCGACCTCCTGCGGCGTCATGTGGCCCTTGTCGTCGAGCAGCGGCACCGTCTCGGTGAAGGTGTCGGTGCCCTGCAGGCGCAGGATGTCGGTCACGGGCTCGCCGTGGGAGAGGAACTCCACGAACTCCGCGATGCCGCCGTCGTGGCGGAACTTCTCCTCCACCATCTCGCCGGAGCGCCGGTCACGGATGACCAGCTCGAGCCCGGGGACGATGTAGGACGTCTGCCGGGCGCGACCGACGAGGCCGTCCATCTCGAAGCGGGCGTCCTTGGTGAAGATCTGGCGGTCCGGCCAGAACCGGATCCGGGTGCCGGTCCTGCCCTTCGCGACCCGCTTGCCCTTGCGGGTCAGGCCGGACTGCGGCGTGAACGGCGCGTCCGGGCCGTCGCCGTCGAAGACGCCGGGCACGCCGCGCTGGAACGACAGGCCCTGCTGGCTCGGCGAGCGGTCGACGTCGATGTCCATCCGCGACGACAGCGCGTTGACCACGGACAGGCCGACGCCGTGCAGGCCGCCCGTCGCGACGTACGAGCCGCCGCCGAACTTGCCGCCGGCGTGCAGCTTGGTGGCCACCACCTCGACGCCTGACAGCCCGGTCTTGGGCTCCTTGTCGGTCGGGATGCCGCGCCCGTCGTCGTAGACCTCGACGGACCCGTCGTCGTGCAGCGTGACCTCGACGAGGTGCGCGACGCCGGCGAGCGCCTCGTCGACGCCGTTGTCGATGATCTCCCACAGGCAGTGCATGAGCCCGCGCGTGTCGGTCGAGCCGATGTACATGCCCGGTCGCTTGCGGACCGCGTCGAGGCCCTCGAGGACCAGGAGGTGAGCTGCGTTGTAGGTGTTGTCTGACGGTGCTGCCACAGGGAGAGAACCTACCCGCGACACGCCGGACGGCGGCGGAGGCACGCCTGCCCCGCGGCGCGCATGAGCAGGTCTAGCGTGGGGCACCTCACAGGTATCGCTTCTGCAACGGTGCGTCCACGGTTGAGGACAACGCCAGCGAGGGGTGATGCGACGTGATTCACTGGATGAGTTCTCGATCTACACCCGCCGGCGGGGAATCTTTGCCCCACTGGCTACGTTGGGCCAGACACCGATGAACAGAAATGAGGCTGACGTGACCACTGCCACCGCACCCACCCAGGCCGTCCTCACGGCCGGTGACCGCTGCGACCGCTGCGGCGCCCAGGCCTACCTCCGCGTGGAGCTCCAGACCGGCGGCGAGCTGCTGTTCTGCGCCCACCACGCTCGCGAGCACGGCGAGAAGCTTCGCGAGGTCGCTGCCACGGTCCACGACGAGACCCACAAGCTCGAGGCTCCCGCCGCGGGCAGCGAGGCCTGACCCACCCCGACCACCCGACTTCCAGAACGGCCCCGGACTCAGCTCTCCGGGGCCGTTCTGCGTCCGCCCGCGGGCCGGGCCGCGCTCGTCCGGCCCGTCTGGGAGGCTGTGCCCCGTGAGCGCCACCGAGATCCTCGTCGCCCTCGCGATCGCCGTCGGCATCGTGGGAGTCATCGTCCCTGTCCTCCCCGGGACCGTGCTGGTCCTGGGCGCGATCCTGGTGTGGGCGGTCCAGGTCGGCACGTCCCCCGGCTGGATCGTGTTCGCCGTTGCCACCGTCCTGCTCGCCGCCGGCACGGTCGTCAAGTACCTCGTGCCCGGCCGGCAGCTCAAGTCGTCGGGTGTGCCCAACCGCACGCTGCTCGTCGGCGCCCTCGTGGCGTTCATCGGCTTCTTCGTCATCCCGGTGGTCGGGCTGCTCGTCGGATTCGTCCTCGGGATCTACGTCGCCGAGCGCGCCCGTGTCGGAGCAGCGCTGGCGTGGCCCTCGACCAAGGGCGCCCTCCGGGCGGTCGGGGTGTCGATCCTGATCGAGCTCGTGGCCGCCGTCCTCGCCGCAGGCGCGTGGGTCGTCGGCGTCGTGATCACCTGATGGCGGTCCTGCTCTCCCTCGCCGCCGCCATGGCCTACGGGCTCTCGGACTTCGTCGGCGGTCTCGCGTCGCGGCGTACGTCTGCGTGGCCGGTCGCGTTCGTGGGCGCCGTGGCCGCGTTCGCGGGTGCGGTCGTCCTCGCGCTCGTCACCCACGGATCCCCGAGCAGCGCCGACCTCTGGTGGGGTGCCCTCGCCGGCATCGGCAGCGGGGCCGGCGGCGCGTTCCTCTACCGCGGGCTCGCCGCCGGGCGGATGGGGGTCGTCGCTCCGATCTCCGCCGTGGGAGCCGCGCTGCTGCCGGTCTGCGTGGGCGTCGTCAGCGGCGAGCGACCGGACCTGCTCGTCTGGCTCGGCATCATCGCCGCCGTCCCCGGCATCTGGCTGGTGAGCCGGGAGCCCGATGGCGCCGGCAACCTCGCCGACGGGATCGTCGACGGCGTCCTCGCGGGCCTCGGCTTCGGTCTCCTCTTCGCCGCGATGGGACAGGTGCCCGAGTCGGCCGGCTTCGCCCCGCTCGCCGTGACCCAGGGCGTCGCCGTGGTCGCGGTGGCGCTCACCGCGGCAGCGCTGCGGGCGCGCTGGGTGCCGTACGACGCCTCCCAGGCGTGGGGTGCGGCCGCGGGCGTCCTCGCCACCGGAGCGGTCGTCGCCTTCCTGCTCGCCACCCAGACGGGGCTGCTCACGATCGCGTCCGTGGTGACGTCGCTCTACCCGGCGATCACGATCGGGCTCGCCGCGGCCGTGCTGCGTGAGCGGGTCCACGCCTCGCAGGCGGTCGGCCTGCTGCTGTGCGGGCTCGCCGTGGGGCTCGTCGCGGCGGCCTGATCGCTCAGGCGCGCAGGCCGGTGGCGATCGGCAGGGTCCAGCGCTTGCGCTTGGGCGCCCAGTCCCGCACCGGGTGCGAGCCGTCGGCCTGGTCGACCATCTTCACCGAGATGCGCAGCGAGGGCACCCGGTCGAAGCAGGCGCGGCTGAGCACGGCGCGGAAGACCTCCTGGCCCCACTTGGGCCGGGCGACGTAGTCGCAGCTGACCCTCTCGTCGCTCCCCCGCCAGCCGTCGGCCTCGGTCAGGACGTAGTCGGTGCCGTCCCCGAGGCCGCTGCTCAGGACGTACTCCGGCCCCCGGGCGTCGCGGTCGGTGTCGAAGAAGACCGATACCCCGGCCGCGCTGGAGCGCATCAGCTCGTTGAAGCGCACCTTGACGAGCACGTTGTCGCTGCCGTGGTTGGCCTCGATGCCGTAGACGTCGGTGAGCGACGCCTTCGCGTCGGCGGGGTCGTCGATGCTGTAGAACTCCGCGTGCGCGGGCGCGGCGAGCAGGGCGGCGAGCCCCAGCGCGGGGATGGCGGCCAGTGAGATCCGAGTTCTCATGTGCCGAGTGTGTCACCGCGCACCCCCGTTCCGTCCACCTACTTCGGGAGGGAGCCCGCTCCTCGGTGGCACGATGGCGGCATGCCGGTGAGGCGGTCAGCAGCGGGGGCGGTGGGTGGACGCCGTACGACCGTGGCTGCGGGTCTCGTGGCGACCCTCCTCCTCGTGGGCTGCAGCAGCCCTGCCGACCCGCCGGTCGTGCCGACCCCCTCGGCCCCGCCACCGGTCGAACCGTCGGCGCCCCAGGCTCCGGCCGCGCGACGAGCGCCCCCGGTCACGATCGCGCTGGCGGGCGACATCCACTTCGAGGGCCCCCTCACGGCGCGGCTGCGCGATCCCGCGACCGCCCTGGCACCGGCGTCGCGCGCCCTCGCCGCGGCCGACGTCGCGATCGCCAACCTGGAGACCTCCGTCGGCACCGGCGGACGTCCGGAGCCCGGCAAGAGGTACACCTTCTCCGCAGGGCCCGCGGCACTCACCGCACTCGCCGCGGCCGGCATCGACGTGGCCGGCATGGCCAACAACCACGCCCTCGACTTCGGCCGCGCCCGGCTCGCCTCGACGCTGCGGGCGGCCGAGTCTGCCGCTGACGGCGACCCGCCCCTCATCGTGGTCGGCGTCGGCGCAGACGTCGAGCAGGCGTTCGCGCCCGCCCTGTCCGACGTGGACGGCGCCGTCGTGGCGACCGTCGCGGCGTCGGTCGCCGACGCCGACCCGACGGCCGACCCCACCGGCCAGTGGGCCGCAGCGCCGGGCCGCCCCGGCACCGCCGACGCGATGGACCCGCGACGGCTGCTGGAGGCCGTACGCCGCGCGGGCGCCGTGGCCGACGTGGTCGTCGCCTACCTCCACTGGGGCGTCCAGGGCGAGACCTGCCCGTCGACGGCCCAGCGCCGGCTGGCCGCCCGCCTCGTCCGCGCCGGGGCGGACGTCGTGGCCGGCAGCCACGCCCACGAGCTGCAGGGCGACGGACGGCTCGGCGCCGGCTACGTCGCCTACGGCCTGGGCAACTTCGCGTGGTACTCCCCCGGTCCGACCGGCGTCCTGACGCTCACCGTCCGGCCTCCGACGACACCGGCCGGTCGAGCACGCGTCACTGCCACGCGCTGGTGGCCGGCGACCATCGGAGCCGACGGCCTGCCCAGGGCCGCGACCGGCAGCGCGGCCACGGCCTCGGCCGAGCGGCGTACCGCGCTGCGGTCGTGCACCGGCCTGCGGGCGCCCTAGCAGACGTCTAGCGCGGAGCCAGCCACGCGAGCACGACCCGCCCGACGCGCGCGAGCTGGTCGGGCCGCACGACGGCCGGGACGTCGGCTGCGGAGTGGTACGCGGCGTACGACGTCGACCCGAGCCGCGCCGCGGGCAGGCCGGCACGGACGAACGACCAGTGGTCGCTGCTGCGCTGCTCGGCCACCGCGACCGCCCGTACGCCCGCCGAGCGGGCAGCGGCCAGCAGCGCACGTTGCACGGGGTCGGACGCCGTCGCGGAACCGACCGGCACCGTGGCGCCGACTCCCACGCGGTCGAGCGACACCATGGCGCGCATCGCCGTGCGCTCACGGGGCCCCATCTCGGCCGCGTACCGGCGCGAGCCGTAGTGGTGCTCGTCGTCGCCCGGGCCGCGCGGCTCCTCCGCGCCGAACGCGACCAGCACCACCGGCAGACGCGTGCGCCGCTGCGCGACAGCCTCGGCGACCGCCAGCAGGACGCCGACACCGGACGCGTTGTCCTCCGCACCGGGGGCCCGCGGCACGGTGTCGAGGTGCGCGCCGACGACGAGGTGGGGGCGGGAGGGGTCGAACCCGACCGGCGTCGCCACCACGTTGACGGACCGGCCGGCCGGGACGGGGACGCCCCACGACTCCCCCGCCGGCACGTCGAAGCCCTGGCGCGCCACGTCGTACCCGAGTCCCTCGAGCTCGCCCTGCACCCAGTCGGCGGCGCGGGCGTACGCACGACCGGTCGCCTCGCGGGGCCCGATCACCCCGGCGAGGTGGCGTACGACCCGGACCGCTGTCGCTGGCTCGAAGTCGGCCGGGGCCACCGGCTCCTGCTCCCGAGCGGGCGCCTCACCGGCCTCCTGGCTGGACTCCTCGGTGGCGTCCTCGGCGGCCTCCTCGGCGGGGGTCCCTGTCGGGGACGACCGCGGTGACGGGGTCGACCCGGCGGGCGCGTCGCTGGGCGTGCCGCCGGTGGAGCACCCCGAAATGACGAGCAGCGCCGCCGTGAGGGCGACGCTGCTCGCGAGACGGTGCATGTCCGCTCGCACCCGGCTCGTGGTCCGGATCAGTCCAGGTAGTCGCGCAGGACCTGGGACCGGCTCGGGTGGCGGAGCTTGGACATCGTCTTGGACTCGATCTGGCGGATCCGCTCGCGGGTCACGCCGTAGACCTTGCCGATCTCGTCGAGCGTCTTGGGCTGGCCGTCGGTGAGGCCGAAGCGCATCGACACCACGCCGGCCTCGCGCTCCGAGAGGGTGTCGAGCACCGCGTGCAGCTGCTCCTGCAGCAGGGTGAACGAGACCGCGTCGGCCGGGACGATCGCCTCGGAGTCCTCGATCAGGTCACCGAACTCGGAGTCGCCGTCCTCGCCGAGGGGCGTGTGCAGCGAGATGGGCTCGCGGCCGTACTTCTGGACCTCGATGACCTTCTCGGGGGTCATGTCGAGCTCCTTGGCGAGCTCTTCGGGCGTGGGCTCGCGACCCAGGTCCTGGAGCATCTGGCGCTGGACACGGGCGAGCTTGTTGATGACCTCGACCATGTGGACCGGGATGCGGATCGTGCGCGCCTGGTCGGCCATGGCGCGGGTGATGGCCTGCCGGATCCACCACGTGGCGTAGGTCGAGAACTTGTAGCCCTTGGTGTAGTCGAACTTCTCGACCGCACGGATCAGGCCGAGGTTGCCCTCCTGGATCAGGTCGAGGAACAGCATGCCGCGACCGGTGTAGCGCTTGGCCAGCGAGACGACGAGTCGCAGGTTGGCCTCGAGGAGGTGGTTCTTGGCTCGGCGGCCGTCCTCGGCGATCCACTCGTACTCCTCGAGCATCTTGGGACTGATCCGGCCGCCCTTGGCGAGCTTCTCCTCGGAGAACAGGCCGGCCTCGATCCGCTTGGCGAGCTCGACCTCCATCTCGGCGTTGAGGAGGGGGACCTTGCCGATCTGCTTGAGGTAGTCCTTGACCGGGTCGGCGGTCGCGCCGGCCACCATGACCTGCTGCTCGGGCTCGTCGGTCTCGTCGGCCGCGGAGACGGTGAAGGCCTGCTTCTCGTCCTCCTTGATCGTCGGGTCGGCCACGACGGCCTTCTCGAACTCGGCGTCCGGGATGTCGGGCAGGACCTTCTTGCCGTCCGGGCCGATCACCGGCGCCTCGACGGCACCGAGGTCGACGACCTCGTCGGAGGCCGCGGCACTCGGGGCGGCAGCCTTCTTCGTCGCCGCCTTCTTGGCGGGAGCGGCCTTCTTCGCGGCTGCCTTCTTGGCGGGAGCCTCCGCAGCCGCCGCCTTCTTGGCCGGAGCCTTCTTGGCGGCCGACGAGGTCGCGGCGCGCTTGCTGGTGGCGGCGACCGCGCGCAGGCTCGTGGCATCGATCTGCACCGAGATGCCGAGCCCGCTGAGGTGCACCAGCAGCGCCTTCAGGTGCCGGGGCTCGACGCCGGCCTCGTCACTGGCACGCCGTACGTCCTCGGGGGACACGGTGCCGGTCGGGGTCGCGGCGGCGACCAGAGCGGCGATGGAGGGGTGCGTCAGCACCTCCGCGGGGAGCAACTTGCGTGCGTGTGAAGACACGAACACCTCTCGTCCAGCAACTTCGGGGCGCGGCGAGGCCCGGTGACGTCAAGAGCCGCGTCGCCATTCTGCCACGACCGCCCTGACGTTCCTGCACCCGGCCGCTCGCACGGCGCGTACGCCGCGGCGCGGCAGGTCAGCCGGCACTCTTCTCCGCTGCCGCCCCGGCCTGCTTGGCCTTCTTGGCCTTCTTGAAGTCGCGCACCTTCTGCAGCGACTCGGCGTCCACGACGTCGGCGACCGAGCGGTGGCCCTCCAGGGCGTAGTCGCCCACGACGGCCTCCCAGCCGTCCGGCCGCACGCCGGCCTGCTTGGCCAGCAGCGCGACGAAGATCTGGGCCTTCTGCTTGCCGAAGCCCGGCAGCGCCATCACGCGCTTGAGGAGGTCCTTGCCGTCGGCGGCCTCGGTCCAGATCCGCGCGGCGTCCCCGCCGTAGGTCTCCTCGACGATGCGCGCCAGCTCTTGCAGGCGCGCCGCCATGGACCCCGGGAACCGGTGGATGGCCGGCGGGGTCGAGGCCATCGCGGCGAACTGCTCCGGGTCGGCCGCGGCGATGGCGTCGGGCTCGACCGTGCCGAACCGGTCGAGCACCTTGGCCGGGCCCCGGAAGGCGTGCTCCATGGGGTACTGCTGGTCCAGCATCATGCCGACCAGCAGCGCGAACGCGGAGTCGTCGAGAACCTTGTCGGCGGCGGGGTCGCCGGTGATCTGGAAGCCCATGGGGACATCCTGCCCGACGCGCGCGCCGCGGCGCGGGCTGCCGGCCCCTACTGGCCCGGCTACTGGGCCTTGACCGCCAGGACCGGACACGGGGCGTCGAGCAGCACGCGCTGGGCGTTGCTGCCGAGGATCAGCTTGCCGACGGGCGAGCGGCGACGCAGGCCGATGACGAGGAGCTCGGCGCTGTTGGCCTCGGCGATGCTGATCAGGTCCTCAGCCGGCTCGAATCCGCGCACGAGCTGGCGGATGTCGTGCTCGACACCGGCCTCGTCGAGACGTGCCCTGATGGCGGCGAGGTCGTCGTCCGCGGCCCTGGCCGCCGAGCCGTCGAACTCCTGGCCTCCCCGGTGGGAGTTCACCACGACCAGCTTGCTGCCGCGCAGCCTCGCCTCGTTGATGCCAGCAGCGAGGGCGGCTTCGCCCTCCGGCTTGGGGACGTATCCGACGACGACAGTGCCCATGGTGTCTCCTCTCGGGGCCGCGGCAGCTCGCCGTCGGCCTGCTGGCACCGTAACGGAAAACACACGACCGTGGGCAGCCTGTGGAGGAGCGCGTCGCGCGCGTCGTGCTGCGGCACGCTGGAGCCGTGGCTCCCCAGCTTGCCGGCCCGTACGCGCTCCAGGCCCCCGTCGACCGCTACACGCACGCCGTGCTGCGCGCCGCGACCCTCGAGCTCATCGGTGCCGAGCGACGCCGTCGGTTCCCCGCCACGGTGCATGCCGGCGTGCCGGGACGGTGTGTCCGGCACGAGGACGACCTACCCCTGGCCGACCCGGGCCTGCGCGCCGACGTGGTGCTGGCGATGCTGCGCAGGTCGGCCTCGCTCGCGGCGCGCCCGGTGCTGTGGCTGACCCGTCCGGGCGAGCTGAGCCCGCACGACGACGACCTGCGCTGGCTCGGTCCCGCTGCCTGGGCCAGCCAGGCGCTCGGCGTCCACGTGGGTCTGGTGGTGGTGACCCGCCGGGGCTGGTTCGACCCGGTCAGCGACGTACGCCGCGAGTGGCGACGGCTGCGTCCACCGCCCGGCGCTGGCTCGCAGACGCAGCCCTGACCTCGGGCCAGCGGTGCCCGCCCGAGCGCCCAAGCGGCAAGCCGGCAGGCTCAGTCCCAGGCGTGCACGGGCTCGTTGCTGTGCATGCGGTCGCGGTAGTCGAGCAGGGTCGCCCGCAGGGCGTCGTAGCGGTCCTCTCCCCCGCGCGCACGCACCCGCTCGACGAACCAGCCGGCACCGCTGGCCTCGGCCTGGCACCGCTGCTCGATGATCCCGAGGTAGCGGTCGCTCTGCTCGCTCGGCACCCCCCACGAGTCGAG
This sequence comes from Nocardioides ganghwensis, assembly GCF_014779655.1. GTDB lineage: Bacteria > Actinomycetota > Actinomycetes > Propionibacteriales > Nocardioidaceae > Nocardioides > Nocardioides ganghwensis. The sequence continues at coordinate 288,168 of NZ_JACXYX010000004.1, read as the reverse complement.
GCCGGCGCGCGCCATCGGCAGCAGGCGGCGCAGCACGAGCTCGGTGGCACGGACCTGCCCGATGCCCGGCCAGTAGACCTGCGCGTCGACACCCGTCTGGGCCGCGACGTGGAAGTTCTCCTCCGCGGCGGAGAACGACATCTGCGACCACAGGGGGCGCTCGCTCTCCACGAGGTAGCGGATCAGGCCGAACCACAGCGCCGCGTTGGCGATCGTGTCGGCGACGGTCGGCCCGGCGGCCAGCAGGCGGTTCTCGACGCGCAGGTGCGGCATGCCCTGGGAGATGTCGTAGACCGGCCGGTTCCAGCGGTAGATCGTGCCGTTGTGCAGCCTGAGCTCGTGGAGGGCCGGGGTGCCGCCCGCCTCGAGCACCTCGAGCGGGTCCTCCTCGTCGGTCACGGGCAGCAGCGCCGGGAAGTAGCGGACGTTCTCCTCGAACAGGTCGAACACCGAGGTGATCCACCGTTCGCCGAACCACACGCGGGGGCGTACGCCCTGCGCCTTGAGCTCCTCGCTCCGGGTGTCGGTCGCCTGCTCGAACAGCGGGATGCGCGTCTCGCGCCAGAGCTCCTTGCCGAGGAGGTAGGGCGAGTTGGCCGACACGGCGAGCTGCACGCCGGCGATCGACTGGGCGGCGTTCCAGTAGGCGGCGAACTGGTCGGGCGAGGTCTGGACGTGGAACTGCGTGCTCGTGCAGGCCGCCTCGGGCACGATCGAGTCGGCCGTCGTGGTGAGCCGCTCCTTGCCGGAGATGCTGATCGTGATGTCCTCGCCGCGTGCGTTGAGGATCTGCTCGGAGAGCAGGGCGTAGCGCGGGTTGGCGCTCAGCGAGTCACGGGTCATGTGGCCCTCGGCGAGCGTCGGCAGGATGCCGATCATCACCTGGTGGGCTCCCACCCGGGAGCCCTTCTCCTCGGCCTCGTTGAGCGAGTGCCGCAGGCTCTCCTCGAACGTCGCCAGGCCGCCCTCGCGCAGCTTGGCGGGAGCCAGGTTGATCTCGATGTTGAACTGACCCAGCTCGGTCTGGAAGTCGGGGTCGGCGATGGCCTCGAGGACCTCGGCGTTCTTCAGGGCCGGGTCGCCCGCGTCGTCGATGAGGTTGAGCTCCATCTCCAGGCCGGTCATGGGGTCGTCGGTGTCGAAGGCGGCCTCCCGGAGCATCCGGGCGAACACGTCGAGGTTGCGGCGCACCTTCTCGCGGTGGCGCGTCCGGTCGGCCCGACTGAACTCCTGCTGCGCGACCTCTTCTCCCATGTCGGCACCCTAGCCACGCCCGGACCCGGCGGGAACCGCCCCGCGGGCTGGTCTCACGCGGGTTGGTCTCACGCGGGTTGGTCTCACGCGGCCGGGTCCCCGCTGGCGGCCAGCCGCGGCTGGAGGGTGGTCCACTCGTCCGGCGAGGTGGCCGACTCCAGCAGCTGGACCACGAGGTCGGCGAGGGAGTGGGTGGGCTCGGCCTCGCGGCACCGGTCGACGGCGCACCACGCCAGTGCCCCGTCCCCGAGGAGCCAGGCCGCGAAGGCCAGGACGGCGGCGGGCCCGGCGACGTGCGGGCCCGGGAGCCGGCGCACGGCGTCGGACCACAGCTCCACGGCCCGGCGCGCGTCCGCTCGGGCGAGCCACACCCAGGCCTCGTCGCGGCGGGCGCCGGACGGGAGGGTGAGGGCGACCGCGGCCAGCTCGCTGGTCGAGAACGTGGTGCTGCTGCCCACGTGGCGCCGGACGAGGCTGGCCAGGGCGCCCGCCGGGAGGGCGCTCGCCGCCGCGAGGGCGTCGCCGGTCGCGCGGGTCGCCCCGTCGTCGGGTGCGAGGGTGGCGCGGAGCGCCTCGCGGCTCGCGTGGGTCACCCGGCCGTCGAAGACGCCCTGCGCCGTGAACGGGTGGTCGGCGCGCGTGAACGGCACGCCGCGGTAGGCGGCCAGCGGCGCGCCGGGCAGCACGGCGTACCAGTGGTCGTCGTGCACCCGCAGCACCTCGCGCACCGAGATGCCCGCCGCGGTGAGCTCCTCGTGGAGCGCCCACGCGGCCTCGTCGGCGACCGTGGTGTCGTCGTCGTAGATCACCACGACCACGTCGCGGACGCCGTTGCGCCGGGCGGGACGCAGGAGCGCCTCCACCACGTCGTCGACGTCGTCGGGGTCGTGGGGCAGGTCGACCCGGGCGCTCATGCCGCCCGGCGAGCCGACGCTGATGACCACCACGGACCGCTCCGGGACGAAACCGAGGGCGAGCGGCACGAAGGCGGCGATGTCGTCGGGCGTACGGGCGTGCAGCCGGGTGACGGGCGAGGTCGGGGTGTGCTCGTGGGATTCCATGGCAGGAACGCTTCCCAGCCGCACCGACGGCACATGCCGGCCGGCGCGACAGCCTGTGGACAAGCCGCCGCGACGGCACCCTGTGGACGGTTCGTGGCGCACGATGCACCCACTCGCCCCCGGGCCACGGAGGCCGATGCGTGAGAATGGGCGGGTGACGCAGCCCTCCGGATCCCGGGTCCCCGGCTGATGCGCAGCACCGCGTCGGTCCTGCACCTGGACCTGGACGCCTTCTTCGCCGCCGTCGAGCAGCGTGACAAGCCGTCGCTGCGGGGCAAGCCGGTGATCGTCGGCGGCACGGGTGGCCGCGGCGTGGTGTCCACCGCGTCGTACGAGGCGCGCCGGTACGGCGTCGGCTCGGCGATGTCGGGACGTGAGGCGCGGGCCCGCTGCCCCCATGCCGCCTTCCTCAGCGGGCGGTTCCACGCGTACCGCGCGACGAGCAGGCTCGTCATGGAGGTGCTGCGTGACCTGTCCCCGCTCGTCGAGCCGCTGTCGCTCGACGAGGCGTTCGTCGACCTCGCCGCCGCCGACCTCCCCGACCTCGAGGTCGCGACCGTCACCGAGGTGGGCGAGCGGCTCCGCGCCCGGGTGCACGAGGTCACGGGCGGCCTCACCGCGACGGTCGGCATCGCGTCGTCGAAGTTCCTCGCCAAGGTCGCCAGCGAGCTGGACAAGCCCGACGGCATGACCGTCGTCCCGCCCGGCACCGAGCTCGACCTGCTCCGGCCGATGAACGTCCACGTGATCCCCGGCGTGGGGCCGGCGACGGCCGAGCGGCTGCGGCGTGCGGGCATCCACACCATCGCCGAGCTCGAGCTCGTCACCCAGGACGAGCTCGTGCGCCTCCTCGGCCAGGCCCAGGGTCACGGCCTGTGGCAGCTCGCGCGCGCCCAGGACTCCCGCCCCGTCGTGGCCGAGCGCGAGGCCAAGTCGGTGAGCGTGGAGGGCACGTACGACTCCGACATCACCGACCGCCGGTTGATGGAGGGACTGCTGACCCGGCAGGCGCGGGAGGTCGGGACCCGGCTGCGCAAGAGCGGGCTCTCCGGTCGCACGGTCACCATCAAGGTGCGGCTCCACGACTTCACCACCCTCAGCCGCTCGAGCACGCTGTCCAGCCCGACCGACGACGGCGGCAGCATCGGGCGGATCGCCCGCTCCCTGCTCGGCGACCTCGACACCACGGGCGGCGTGCGGCTGCTCGGGGTGGGCGTGTCAGGCCTCGCCGACTGGGTGCAGGAGGACCTCTTCGGCGAGACCGCGGACGAGGAGGAGGTGGAGGTGGTGCTGCCCGAGCCGCCGCGCCGCACGTGGCCGCCGGGCGCGGACGTGGTCCACGACGACCTCGGCCCCGGCTGGGTGTGGGGCTCGGGCGCAGGCGTCGTGACCGTGCGATTCGAGACCGCGGAGACGCCGCCCGGGCCCGTGCGCAGCTTCCGCGCCGACGACCCCGCGCTGCACCGCTTCGAGCCGCCCAGCGACGACTGAGGGCCCGCCGACCGGGCCGTACGTCACCCGAAGTTCACCCGTGTCGGCTTGCGGTGCCGCTGGCTGATCCGGCAACCTCGTAGGCGCACGACACGGGTGAGGGGCTCCGGGTGGTATGAGCACCAGGAGCCCCTCGCTGCGGTCGGGGATGGTGACGTCCGACCCATCGGACCGGTGCCCGGCCCCCGCCGACCCCGTCACCGGGCCTGCGCGGCGAGCTGGTCGCCGGGTGGGGCTCTTCTTCCGATTCGATCCCCGACCCCGCCGAAGCGGTGCCGGTAGGGAGAGTTCTATGCCTCCCTGGCCCCGGCCGCAAGGGCCTGGCCCGACAAACCTCCGGTCCCACAGGCTTCCGCACAGGAGAGGGCTGTTGCTCCACAGTCCGGGGTGTGTCTTCCACAGGATCCACCCACCCCTGTGGAGGGAGATCCGGGGCATGCCGTCCGTACGGGTATGGGCGCGGGTCGTGAGGGGAACCCCTGAGAAGTCCCTGAGAGTTGGCCGTTCGTGCAACTCCCGGGGGAACTGGCTCGTCAAGGCAGGTGAAGGCACCAATCCGACCGGGAATCCCGCAGCGGACACAGGCGTTGGAAGAGATGTGCGACACGGGGTGGTCGCACGAGAGCAGGAGGACGAGATGAGCACCGCACAGGCCAAGCGCACCACCAGCACCACTCGTGAGATCGAGGGACGCGACAGCGTTGGCCTCTACCTCGACGAGATCGCCCGCACCCCGCTCCTCGACGCCGAGACCGAGGTCGAGCTGTCCAAGACCATCGAGGCGGGCCTGCTGGCCCAGCACCTCCTCGACACCGGCCGCGTCGGCCGGCGCAAGGGCGGCGCCCCGATGAGCGCCAACGAGGCCGAGCTGGAGTGGCTCGCCGAGCAGGGCCGGCTCGCCGTCGACCGGTTCATCGAGGCCAACCTGCGCCTGGTGGTGTCGATCGCCCGCAAGTACGGCCGCTCCCAGATGCCGATGCTCGACCTGATCCAGGAGGGCAACACCGGCCTGATCCGCGCGGTCGAGAAGTTCGACTACACCAAGGGCTACAAGTTCTCGACCTACGCCACGTGGTGGGTCCGTCAGGCGATCACCCGCGGCATCGCGCAGCAGGCCCGCGTCGTACGCCTCCCCGTCCACGTCGTCGAGGAGCTCAACCAGGTCGGCAGCGCGCGGCGCACCCTCGAGCGCCAGCTCGGGCGCGACCCCGAGCCCGAGGAGATCGCCACCGAGCTCGGCATGGAGCTCGACCGGGTCCTCGACCTGATGAGCTGGGGTCGCGACCACGTCTCGCTGGACACGCCCGTCGACGAGGACGGTGACACGTCCCTGGGCGACCTCATGGCGCAGGAGACCGCGCCCGGTCCGGACCTGAACTTCCTCGACGCCGAGGCCCGTCAGCGGCTCGACGACCTGGTCGGGATCCTCGACGAGCGGTCGGCCGACATCGTCCGTGCGCGCTACGGCCTGGCCGACGGCCGCCAGCACAAGCTCGCCGACATCGGTGCCCGCCACGGCATCTCGGCCGAGCGGGTGCGCCAGCTCGAGCGGGAGGCGCTCCAGAAGCTCCGCCGCGCGGGCGACCCCGACCTCGCGGCCTGACCCACCCCGAGGCTCAGTACGCCGCGGACTCCAGGTCCGCGCTCGCGGCCCGTGCCCTGTCGACCACGTCGGCGGGCACGGGCCGTTGTGCTGCGATCCGTGCCTGCCACATCTGCAGGGCCACCACCCGGGCGGCCGCCTCCTCGACGCGGGCGCGGGAGACGAGCCCGGAGTCGAGGGCGTCGACGACGATCTGGTGCGTGGTCGCGTTGTCCACCGGCATCAGGAGCAGGTCCGCCCCGGCCTGCAGCGCCTGCAGGGCCGGCGTCGGCCGTCCACCGACGGCGCCCATCCCGAGCGAGTCGGTGATCGCGACGCCCTCGAACCCGAGGTCGTCGCGGAGCAGGTCGTAGACCTCGGGCGCCATGCTCGCCGGGACGCCGGGCGCGATGTCGGTGAGGTCGAGGTGGCTCATCATGACCGCCGGAGCCTGCTGCCGGACGGCGGACTTGAAGGGGGGCAGGTCGTGGGCCGACAGCTCCTCGAGGGTCGCGTCGAGCACGGGCAGCGTGTCGTGGCTGTCGCTCGTCGCGCCGCCGTGGCCCGGGAAGTGCTTGACCGTCGAGACGATCCCGGCGTCGTCGTAGCCCTTGATCGCAGCGCCGACCGCCTGGGACGCCAGCGCGGGGTCCATCGACGGCGACCGCGCGCCGATCGTCGGGTCGGCGGCGCCGATGGTCACGTCGGCGACCGGCGCGAAGACCCAGGTGAAGCCGAGCCCGCGCAGCTCGAGCCCCGTCGTGAGGGCGGCGGCCCGGGTGACCCGGCGACCGAGCCTCGGGTCCGCGGCGATGGCCAGGCCGGCGGACGCGAAGTGCGGGAACTCGGTGGCGATGCCGCGCAGGTGGGAGACGTAGCCGCCCTCCTGGTCGACCCCGATGACCGGCGGGAAGTCCCGGCCGTCGTCCGCTGCGGCGCGCGAGACCGCGGCCGTCATGTCGAGCACCTGCTGCTGGTCGACGACGTTGGCACCTGTGACCGAGACGCCGGCCAGGTGCAGCTCGCGCACCATCCGCGCCGGCTCCTCGGGATCCGTTCCGTGGAACCGGCCGACGATCACACCGCCGGCGAGCTGCTCGGGAGACCAGCTGGCGACGAGCTCGTGCGCCTCCTCGAGCTCACCGACGGTCGGGCCCCACGAGGTCGGGGCGTCCGGGTCCTCGGTCTCCTCCGCCTCGGGCGAGGCGGGCTCACCGGGCTCGGAGGCGGAGACGGAGGACGAGGGCGTGGAGGTGGCCGGCGCCGCGTCGTCGGGCGTCGGGCCGAGACCGGCACAGCCGCTGACGAGCAGGACACCCGTCGCGATCACGGCCAGTCTGGGTCGGATCGGGAGCACGCGTGGAGGTTACCGGCCGCACCCCCGCGACCCGGAAACGTCAGGCCCGTCCGGCCAGCTCGGCGTACACCTCCGCGACGCGCTGGCGCAGGGCGTCGAGCGATCCGGTGTTGTCGATCACGTGCGTCGCGATCGCCAGGCGGTCCTCGCGCGGGGCCTGTGCCGCGATGCGGGACTCGGCGTCCTCGCGGGTCCACCCGCGGTCCTCGACCATCCGGCGCACCTGCACCTCGGTCGGGGCGTCCACGACGACCACCGCGTCGAACTGGTCCGCCCGTCCGACCTCGACCAGCAGCGGGATGTCGTGCACCACCACGGCCCCGGGAGCCGCGGCGGCCTCGAGCTCGGCGCTGCGTCGGTGCACGAGCGGGTGGATGATCGCCTCGAGGCGCTTGCGTGCGGACGGGTCGGCGAAGACCAGGGCGCCCATCGCCGGCCGGTCGAGGTCGCCGTCGGCGGTCAGCACCTGCGGTCCGAACTCGGCGACGACGGCGTCGAGACCGGGCGTGCCGCGCGCGACGACCTCGCGGGCGATCAGGTCGGCGTCGATGACGACCGCCCCGAGCTCGGCGAGGATGGCCGAGACGGTGCTCTTGCCCGAGGCGATGCCCCCGGTCAGTCCGACACGAACGGTCACTGGCCCTCCCCCACGTCGGTGCCCAGGACGGTGCCCAGGATGTCGTGGAGCGTACGCCTCAGGCTGCGGCTGCCTTCTCCGCGGCCGCCAGCAGCACGCAGGTCGCCACGGCCTCCATGGCCTCGGTGACCTCCGCGAGGGGCGGCATCGTGGGCGCCAGCCGGATGTTGGTGTCGTCCGGGTCCTGCTTGTAGGGGAACGACGACCCGGCGGGCGTCAGCGCGATGCCGGCCTCCTTGGCGAGCGCGACGACGCGGCTGGCGGTGCCGGGGACGACGTCGAGGTTGACGAAGTAGCCGCCGCTCGGGGTGTTCCAGGTCGCCACGCCGCGGCCACCGAGGCGCTCGGTCAGCACCCGGTCCACCTCGGCGAACTTCGGCGCGATGATCTCGCGGTGCTTCGCCATGTGGTCGCGTACGCCCTGCGGGGACCCGAAGAACTCCGCGTGACGCAGCTGGTTGACCTTGTCGGGCCCGATCGACCCGTTGCCGAGGTGTCCGAGGTACCAGGCGACGTTGCCGGAGGACGCGGCGAGGAACGCCACGCCCGCGCCGGCGTAGGAGATCTTCGAGGTCGAGGCGAACATGATCGGCCGGTCCGGGTGCCCGGCGGCCGAGGCGAGGGTGAGGATGTCGGCGCTCTTCGCCTCGTCCTCGGTGAGGTGGTGCAGCGCGTAGGCGTTGTCCCAGAAGATCTTGAAGTCCGGCGCCGCCGTCGGCATCGCGGCCAGCCGGGCTGCCACGTCCTGGGTGCACGTCGCGCCGGTCGGGTTGGCGTACGTCGGCACGATCCACATGCCCTTGACGCTCGGGTCGTCCGCGACGAGGGCGGCGACGGCGTCGACGTCGGGCCCGTCGTCGTGCATCGGGACCGTCACCATCTCGATGCCGAGGCTCTCGAGCAGCGTGAAGTGACGGTCGTAGCCCGGGACCGGGCACACGAACCGGACCTTCTCCTCCTTGCTCCACGGGCGCTCGGAGTCGACCGCGCCGAAGAGCATCATCCAGACCAGGCAGTCGCGCATCATCGACAGGCTGGAGTTGCCACCGGCCACCACCTGGTCGGGCTCGACCCAGAGCAGCTCGGCGAACATCTCCCGCAGCTCGCGCAGGCCCTCGAGGCCGCCGTAGTTGCGTACGTCGACGCCGCTGGCGTCCTTCGTGGAGGTCGGGAGCCGCAGCAGGTCGTCGGCGAGGTCGAGCTGCTGGGCCGACGGCTTGCCGCGCGTGAGGTCGAGCTTGAGTCCCCGGGCCTTGAGCTGCTCGTAGGCATCGCGCTGCTCCTCGAGCAGGGCGGCGAGGTCGTCGGCGGACAGGTCGGCCAGCGCAGTCGCGTTCACGACGCCCAGCCTAGAGGTCGCCCGCCGCCACGCCGGCGGCCGTTCCGCCCGTGGGCAGGTCAGTGGGGAAGGTCGCCCTCGACATGTCGCGACGACCATCCCCGTCGTCGGGCGGAGTCGACCCTCAGGCCGTCATCCGGAAGGTGCGCCGGTACTCCTGCGGGCTGACCCCGCGCGAGCGGCCGAAGTGGTGGCGCAGCGTGGCGGCGTTGCCGAACCCGACCTCGGACGCCACCCAGTCGATCGAGTGGTCGGTCTGCTCGAGCAGCTCCTGCGCCGCGCGGACGCGCTCACCGAGGATCCAGCTGTAGGGCGTCGTGCCGGTCTCGTCCTTGAAGCGCCGGGCGAACGTGCGCGCGGACATGTGCATCTGCCGGGCCAGCGTCTCGACGTCGAGGTCCTCGGCGAGGTGGGCGCTGATCCAGGCCAGCAGCGGAGCCAGCGCCTCCGACTCGCAGACGGGGACCGGGCGGGCGATGAACTGGGCCTGCCCGCCGTCGCGGTGGGGCGGCACGACCATGCGACGGGCGGTCGTCGCCGCGACCTTCGCCCCGAACTGCTGGCGCATCACGTGCAGCGCCGCGTCGAGCGCAGCCGCCGAGCCGGCACCGGTCACGATCGACCCGTCCTGCACGTAGAGCACGTCGCGGTCGACGATCGCCTCCGGGTAGCGCTCGGTGAGCTCGGCGGCGTAGCGCCAGTGCGTGGTGCACCGGCGCCCGTCGAGGAGCCCGGCCTCGCCGAGCATGAACGTGGCCGAGCAGTGCGCGAAGAGCATCGCGCCGCGCTCGTGCGTGGCACGCAGCAGCTCGGAGACCTCGGGCGTCGACTCGAGGTGGTTGCTCTTGGGTGCCAGGCAGACGAGGTCGGCATCCGCCGCCGCCTCGAGCCCGTGCTCGACGACCAGGTCGAAGCCCGCGCGGGTGCGCAGTCGGCCCGGCGTCGGGGTGACGACGGTGAAGTCGAAGACCGGGTTGTCGTCCTCGGGGTGGTAGGGCTCCGCCCACACCTCGCAGAGCGCCCCGAGGCCGAACGGCTCGGGCTGCTCCTGGACGACGACGGCGACCTTCTTCATGGGGCCCTGCATGGCACCACCCTGCACCACCAGTGGCAGTAAATCAACCAACGCTGTCATTCCTGCCACTGGTGGCAGGAATGGAATGAGCGAATGATTACTGCCATGAACACCATCGTCCTCCTCCTGGCCCTGACCGTCGCCGTCTCGATGCTCGTCAGCTATGCCCGCCACGACCGGTTCGCCGGCCCGTCGTCCACCACCCACCCGATCGACGACCTCGGCCCGGTCGAGGAGCGGCTCCACCTCGTCCCGCGCGGCTGACCGACTCCCGACCGACTCCCGACCGACTCCCGACCGATCCCCGACCGCTCCCCGACCGCTCCCCGGCCGGCCGTGCGCGCGGGGCACAATCGCGGGCATGACATCGGTCGGCGAGCCCACGGACCTGCCCGCGGAGTCCCGGGTCGCGCTCCTCGTCCCCGGCTCGACGGCGTACGTCGACCTGGTGCTGGCACTGCTCGCCGACGGCGTCTTCCCGGTCCCGCTGGACCCCGCCCTCACCCCGGCCGAGCGCGACCGCGTGCTGGCACCCATCGCGCCCGACCTGGTCGTGACGACCCAGGAGCAGGTGGACGACCTCCTCGCCGCCCGGCACGGACGATCGCGATCACTCCCGCTCGGACGGCCGATCCATTGCACCAGCGGCACCACCGGGACACCGAAGGGCGTCTGGTCCGGCCTGCTCCCCGAGCCCGACGCCGCAGCGCTGGTCGCCGAGGAACGCGACCTCTGGGGGTTCTGCGCCGACGACGTGAACCTGGTCCTCAGCCCGCTGCACCACTCGGCGCCCCTGCGCTTCGCCATGGGAACCCTGCTGGCGGGCGGCCGGATCGTGGTGCCGGGGAAGTTCGACCCGGCGGTGATCACCCGCGCCATCGCCGAGGAGCGGCCGACCACGGTGTTCTGCGTGCCGACGCACCTCCAACGGCTCTTCGCGCACTGGGACGTCGTGGGCGTGCCCGACCTGTCGTCGTTCCGCCTCGTCGCCCACGCGGGGGCTCCGTGCCCCGTCGCCGTGAAGCAGCGGCTGGTCGAGCTCTTCCCTGCCGGCTCGACCTGGGAGTTCTACGGCTCGACCGAGGGCCAGTTCACGGCCTGCCGGTCCGAGGAGTGGCAGGAGCATCCCGGCACCGTCGGACGGGCGCGGCCGGGCCGGACCCTGTTCACCGACGACGACGGCCGGATCTGGTGCGTCGTCCCGCGGCACGCACGGTTCACCTACCTGGGGGCGCCCGAACAGACGGCGGCCGCGTGGCGCGACACCCCGGCAGGGCCAGCCTTCACCGTCGGCGACGTCGGCGGGATCGACGACGACGGCTACGTCCACCTCGACGGGCGGCGTACGGACCTCATCATCTCCGGCGGCGTCAACGTCTACCCCCTGGAGGTGGAGAACGCCCTGCGTGAGGTGCCCGGGGTCGCCGACGTCGCCGTGTACGGCGTCCCGGACCCCCAGTGGGGGCAGCGCGTGTGCGCGGCCGTCGTCGGCGACGTCGCGCCCGAGACGCTCGCCGCCCATGCGAGGCGGGTCCTCGCGCCGGCCAAGCGCCCGAAGGACTACACGCTCGTCCCCGCCCTTCCGATGACGGCCACCGGGAAGGTGCGGCGTGACGCGCTGCCAGCCGTTGCGGCGAACACAGGTCGACGTCCGGCCTGACCGGACCCGAAGGTCCGGCTGGACGGCTCGCGCCAGGACGCCACCGGGTCGTCGTGGAGGTGCGGGACAGGGCGGGCGACCGCCGGGCCCTCGTCCGTGCCCCGCCGGTCGCCGCGGCCGGAAAGCGGGTGCGCGCCAACGGGTCGTCGTGCGATCGTCGTGCCACACCCGGCCGAGCGGCCACGACCCAGGAGCAGACATGCGAGCAGCCACCACGCCCCGGACCTCTTTCCGTCCAGCCGTGGAGCTGCCCTGTGACCTCGCCCCCGCCCACTCTCAACCTCGGCATCGTCGCCCATGTTGATGCCGGCAAGACCAGCCTGACCGAGCGCCTGCTGTTCGAGGCAGGCGCCATCACCACGCCCGGTAGCGTCGATGCCGGGACGACCCGCACCGACTCGCTCGACCTCGAGCGTCGTCGCGGCATCACGATCCGGGCGGCGGTGACGTCGTTCGCCCTCGAGGACCTCGTCGTCAACATCCTCGACACCCCCGGCCATCCCGACTTCATCGCCGAGGTCGAGCGCTCGCTCGGTGTCCTCGACGCGGCCGTGCTCGTGCTGTCCGCTGTGGAGGGTGTCCAGCCGCAGACGGTGGTGATCTGGCGGGCGCTCCGACGGATCGGCGTGCCCACGCTCCTGTTCGTGAACAAGGTCGACCGCTCAGGCGCCGACCTCGAGGGCGTTCTCGACCAGGTGCGCCGGCGTCTCACGCCGCACGTCGTTGCGATGGCGCAGGCGCACGGCGCCGGCGCCCGGGACGCGCGGGTGACCGGCGTGCCGTTGACGCGCGAGGACGTGGTGGTGGCGCTCGCCGACCGTGACGACCGGGTGCTCGACGACTGGGCCTCTGGTCGTCCGGTCGGTGCCGAGGCGGCGCGCGCGGCCCTGCGTCGAGGACTGCGGGGCGGGACGCTCACCCCGGTCCTGTGCGGCTCGGCCATCACTGGCGCCGGGCTGCCGCTGCTTCGCGACGCACTGGTCACGCTGGTCCCCCGGCCCTCCCCGCCGCAGGGTGAGCGAGCGGCCACGGTCTTCGCCGTCGACCGCGACGAGCGCGGGCGCCGGGCATGGGTCCGGTTGTGGTCGGGCGAGCTGCGGGTCCGGGACCGGGTGTCGTTCGGCGCTGCGGAGCCGGCCCGGGTGACCGAGGTCGCGGTGTCGACACCGTGTGGCCTTCGCCCGGGAGTGGCGGGCGCGGGCCAGATCGCCGTCGTGCGCGGGCCGTCGGCGCGGATCGGCGACGGCGTGGGCAGGGCGCCCGCCCGCCGTGCGCACCGGTTCGCCCCAGCCTCGCTGCAGGCCCTCGTCGAGCCGGTCGACCCGACCCGCCGTACGGCGCTCTACGCGGGCCTCGCCGAGCTCGCCGACGAGGACCCGCTGATCGACCTGCGGCTCGACGAGGTCGACGGCGAGGCGGCCGTGAGCCTGCACGGCGAGGTGCAGAAGGAGGTGCTGGCCGCGCTGCTCGAGGAGCGCTACGGCGTCGCCGTACGCTTCCTCGACACCTCGACGGTCTGCCTCGAGCGCGTGGTCGGAACAGGCGTGGCACGCGACCGCATCGGAGTCGGCGGCAACCCCTACCTCGCCGGTCTCGGCCTTCGCGTGGAGTCGGCGCCGGTGGGGCATGGTGTCGAGTTCTCCCCCGGCGTCGAGCGCGGCAACCTGCCGGCCGCGTTCGTCGCCGCGACCGAGGAGGGCGTACGCGCCGGACTGCGGCAGGGCCCGCACGGCTGGGAGGTCACCGACTGCGTGGTCACCATGACGGCCTCGGCCTACTACCCGCGGCAGAGCCGACCGCACCAGAAGTTCGACAAGTCCATGTCGACGGTCGCTGCGGACTTCCGCCACCTCGCACCAGTGGTCCTCGCCGCCGCGCTCCACGGGGCAGGCACTCGTGTGTGCCGCCCGATCGACCGGTTCGAGCTCGACCTGCCCGCCCCTGCGTTCCCGGTGGTCACGGCACTGCTGGGTCGCCTCGGAGCCGCCCTGCTGGAGACCTCGACGGACGGTGGCTGGACGCGCCTGGTCGGGCACCTGGCGTCGGAGGTCGTACCGGACGTCATGTCGAGGCTGCCCGACCTGACCGGCGGCGAGGGGGTGCTGGTGAGCGCACTGGACCACCACGATCCCGTGCCCGGACCACCTCCGCAACGGCGACGCCGCGGCCCGGACCCCCTCGACCGGGAGGCATGGTTCCGCGGCGTTCCGAGGTGACGGCGTGCGGACCGACGGCATCGTGGCGGGTGGTCGGCACGGCGACCCCTACGCCTCCCAGACGCCGCGGACCCCGTCGACCACGTCACGCGCCTGGCGCAGACCGGCCTCGGCCGCCACCGCACGCTTGGCCGGGTCGAGCAGGTTGCGCCCGAAGGCGGCGAGCGCCTCCGCGTCGGGCGTCACCACCGACCACGCCCGCGGTGCGACCCGCTCCACCTGGGCGCGGATCGACGCCTTCTTGCTGATCGCGCGCGGGAGCGGGGCCAGTACGACGACGCGCTCGGCTCCGCGGGCGACGTCGACGTTCGCCGTCGATCGCATGCCACCGTCCATGTAGGTGCGGCCCGCCACCTCGACGGGCGGCCACACCGTCGGGACCGCGCAGCTCGCGGCGACGGCCGCCACGAGGTCGACGCCCGAGGACGGGGTGAAGACGGTGAACTCGCCGCTGACGGCGTCCACGGCCGTGATCCGCAGGTCCCGGTCGGGCCATCCGTGCACCGGCAGGCGCGAGCGGATCACGCCCTCGCGGTCGACCGACCCGGGCTCGTGCGCGGCGTGGGCCACCCGCCCGACGCGCGCGAGCTTCGTACGACCGCTGCCGGGCAGGGCGTACGGGGGCACGAGCTTCAGCGCGGCGATCCGCGACAGCCGGCCACCGATCTCCGCGTCGGCGGGCTCGAGCTGCGTCGCGTAGAGGTCCTCCAGCGGCAGGCCGTTGGTGACCTGGGCGCCGACGACCGAACCGGCAGAGGTGCCCACCACGATGTCGGCGTCCGTCACGTGCACGCCGGCGTCGGCGAGCCCGGCGAGGATGCCGAGCTGCCACGCGATGCCGGTGATCCCACCGCCGCCGAGGACCAGTGCCGAGGTGCCGCTGCCAGTCATGCGCCAGTTCTAGCGGACGCACCCTGACGGGGCCGGGACGCACGACGGCCCGCCGGGTGTCCCCGGCGGGCCGTCGTGGATGGTGCTGTGGAGCTAGCGGATCAGTTGGAGCCGCCGGTCAGCTTCTCGCGGAGCGCCTGGAGCGCCTCGTCGGACGCCAGCGAGCCGCCGGTGTCGCCACCGGTCTCGGCCACCGTCTCGCCACCGGAGGAGTAGGACGTGGCCTCGCCGGCCTCGACCTCGGCCTGCTTGGCCTCCTCCTGCTGCTTGACGTGCGCCTCCCAGCGGGCGTGCGCCTTGGCGTACTGGTCCTCCCAGATCGCACGCTGCTCGTCGAAGCCCTCGAGCCACTCGCCCGTCTCGGGGTCGAAGCCCTCGGGGTAGACGTAGTTGCCCTGCTCGTCGTAGGTCGCGGTCATGCCGTAGAGCGTGGGGTCGAACTCCTCCACGTCGGCGGCGGCAGCGGTCTCGTTGGCCTGCTTGAGCGACAGCGAGATCCGGCGACGCTCGAGGTCGATGTCGATGATCTTGACCATGACGTCGTCGTTGACCTGGACGACCTGCTCGGGGATCTCGACGTGACGCTCGGCGAGCTCGGAGATGTGCACCAGGCCCTCGATGCCCTCCTCGACGCGGACGAACGAGCCGAAGGGCACCAGCTTGGTGACCTTGCCCGGCACGATCTGGCCGATCTGGTGGGTGCGGGCGAAGTGCTGCCACGGGTCCTCCTGCGTCGCCTTCAGCGACAGGGAGACACGCTCGCGGTCCATGTCGACGTCGAGGACCTCGACGGTGACCTCGTCGCCCACGGCGACGACCTCGGACGGGTGGTCGATGTGCTTCCAGGAGAGCTCGGAGACGTGGACGAGGCCGTCGACGCCGCCGAGGTCCACGAACGCACCGAAGTTGACGATCGAGGACACGACGCCCTTGCGGATCTGGCCCTTCTGGAGCTGGGTCAGGAAGCCGTGGCGGACCTCGGACTGGGTCTGCTCGAGCCAGGCGCGGCGCGACAGGACCACGTTGTTGCGGTTCTTGTCGAGCTCGATGATCTTCGCCTCGAGCGTCTGGCCGACGTAGGGCTGCAGGTCGCGCACGCGGCGCATCTCCACCAGCGAGGCGGGCAGGAAGCCGCGCAGGCCGATGTCGAGGATGAGGCCGCCCTTGACGACCTCGATGACGGTGCCCTCGACGACGCCGTCCTCCTCCTTGACCTGCTCGATGGTGCCCCAGGCACGCTCGTACTGAGCACGCTTCTTGGACAGGATCAGGCGGCCTTCCTTGTCCTCCTTCTGGAGGACCAGGGCCTCGACCTTGTCGCCCACGGAAACGACCTCGTTGGGGTCGACGTCGTGCTTGATCGACAGCTCGCGGGAGGGGATGACGCCCTCGGTCTTGTAGCCGATGTCGAGGAGGACCTCGTCACGGTCCACCTTGACGATGGTGCCGTCGACGATGTCACCGTCGTTGAAGTACTTGATGGTCGCGTCGATTGCCGCGAGGAAGTCCTCTTCGGACCCGATGTCGTTGACGGCCACCTGGGGCGCGTCGTAGTCGGGAAGAGTGGAGAGCGTGCTCGTCATATGGGAAGTGATTCCTTGGATGGATGGAGTCGTGCGGACGCGCACGATCGTCTGTTTCACTGGCCCTCGTCGGTGACGGGTCACTGACGCGGGCTCGGCGAGCACGGGTTCGCTCGGTATGGAAGCCGGGCAGACGACTGGCGCAACTCCCAAGACTACGCGCCCGCGCGGGCGTACGTCCAACCGGCCGAGCGCGCGAAGCCCACGCTCGTGCCCACGCTCAGGCCACGCTCAGCGGCCGAAGGGCCACGCGTGCACGTCCCCGGCGTCGACGATGGCACGGAGCAGCTCGTCGGCCCGGTCCGCGACGGGGTTCTCCCCCGCCTTCGCGGCCAGGTCCACCAGCGCCCACAGGTCGGCCGCCCGGGCGCCGTCGAGCACCGTTGCGACCTCGCCCCCGCGCAGCGACACCCACGCGTCGAGGACCGCGGAGACGTACGCCGGGTGGCGCTCGAACCGCAGCAGGTTGCCCAGGTCGGTCCAGGGGTGCCCCGCGTGGGCGTACTCCCAGTCGAGGACCGCTGTGACCTCGAGGGAGGCGGGGTCGACCAGGACGTTCTTGGGGTTGAGGTCGCCGTGGACGAGGCAGGCGCGTCCCACGCCGTCCAGCAGGTCCTGCGCCTCGCGGCAGACCCGGGACAAGGCGCGCCGTCGCGGCTCCGGCCAGCCGGGCAGGCGGGTCGCGGCCCACGCGACCAGGTCGTCGTCGGGGAACCGGCCCAGGCCCAGGTCGGCGTCGACGAACGGCCCCGGACGCAGCATCGGCATGCCGGCGAGGCCGGCTGCGACCGCACCGAGCGCCCGCCCGAGACGCTGCAGCCCGTCGACGTCGTCGTCGAGGGCAAGGCGCTCGACGACGACGTCCCCGCGCTCACCGGGGAGGAAGGACGTCACCAGGAGGCCCGGGGTCCCTTCTGCCGCCAGGGGTCGGCGCACCTCGAGCACCTCCGGCACCGGCAGCAGCCCGCTCACCAGGTGCAGGACGGACCGGTCGACCTCGGGCGCGTGCTCCCCGCGCGCGTCGTCGGGCGCGTAGAGCCGGACGACGACGCGCTCGCCGCCGGCCTCGCCGAGGAAGGTCCGGCCGGAGTGGCCTCCCGCCAGTGGCGTCATCGACGGCGCGGACTCGCTCATCTCCTCATCGTGGCACGCAGCGACGGGGCCACGCCGCAGGGGCGGGCCCAGCCCCTCATCGTCGTGGTCCGTGACTCCGACGGCAGCATCCCGTTCACCGCCGCCGCGACCGACGAGGCCGGCAACACTCGCCGGAGGACACTGCCACCTTGACCGTCGACACGACGACCACGGTGGCCGTCCTGACGCCGACGGCTCCACCACCGCCGACGCCACCCCTGAGGTCTCGGGGACCGGCGGGGCCAGAAGGTCCGCACGGCCATCCTCGTCCGACCCGAGCAAGTGCGACACCGACCGGGGTGGCGTCGGCGACGAGGCGGAGGTCCGGCAGAGGTCCAACCCCGCCGACTGGCGCTCGGGACCGCGTGATCCGCGGGTCCGCAGCGGCCGGGTCCCGGGCCGCGCCGACTCCTCCGGGATCGGCTGAGCCACCCGGCCGACCGCCCTCTCGGCGACCGGGTCCTCGGGCAGCCACCTGCCCGGGGACCCGGTCTGACTGTGGGTGCGCACTACGCTCCACACGTGCAGGATCACCAACCGCAGTCGGTCCGCGTCGAGCGCAGGGCGGTCTCCGAGCAGGAGTCGCGACGGGCCAACGGCCCCGACTGGGACCGCTACGCGGACGAGTACCAGGCCACCCACGGGGCGTTCCTCGGTGACGCCGGTTTCGTCTGGGGACCGGAGGGCCACACCGAGGACGAGCTCCAGGTCCTCGGGGACGTCACCGGGCTCGACGTGCTCGAGGTGGGCAGCGGGGCCGGCCAGTGCTCACGCTGGGTACGCACCCACGGCGGCCGCGGCGTCGGGCTCGACCTCTCGCACCGCCAGCTCCAGCACTCGCTTCGGCTCGACGCGGAGACCGGGGTCGCAGTGCCCTCGGTGCGCGGCACCGCCACCGCGCTCCCCTTCGCCGCGGCCAGCTTCGACATCGTCTTCTGCTCGTTCGGCGCACTGCAGTTCATCAGCGACATCGACATCGCGGTCGCCGAGGTGGCGCGGGTGCTGCGCCCGGGCGGCCGGTTCGCCTTCTCCGTCACCCACCCGACCCGGTGGATGTTCCCCGACGACCCCGGCGAGCCCGGGCTCACCGCGACACAGTCCTACTGGGACCGCACGCCGTACGTCGAGATCGACGATTCCACCGGAGTGGTCTCCTACGTCGAGCACCACCGCACGCTCGGGGACTGGGTGCGCCTCCTCGCCGGCCACGACTTCCGGCTGACGGACCTCCTCGAGCCCGAGTGGCCCGAGCACCACGACCGTGTCTGGGGCGGGTGGTCACGCGTCCGCGGGCGGCTGACCCCCGGGACCGCGATCTTCGTCTCCGAGCTCGCCCGCTGATCGGAGCAGTCGGGGTACGTTGCGCGGGTGCCCGCGACACGACCGTCGACCCGCGCCACCAGGTGGTGGCGCGTCGCGCCCGCGAGCGTGCTCGTCGTCGTCACGTGTGCAGGGGCACAGCTGACCGCGGCACAGGTGACGGCCGTCGCGTCGACCTCGCCTGCCACACCAGCGGGCGCCGGCCGCGTCGCACCGCGCCTCGATGGTGACGGCGACGGGTTGTCCGACCGTCGCGAGCTCGGCGCCAGCGCCCTCCAGCAGCCGGACCTCGTCCCCCTCACGACCGCCCTGGCCCAGCGGCGCGTCAGGAGCGTACGGCTGCTGTTCCTGGGGTCGTCGACCACCTACGGCGTCGGCGCCAGCAGCAGGGCGACGCGGTACGCCGACCAGGTCGTCGCCGGCCTGCAGGCGACCTTCCCCTCCGGGACCGGTGCCGTCGCGCCGGTGCGCGACCTCCGGCGCAGCACGCTCCGTCCCGACCGATCACCGGGCGTGCAGGGCATCAACGGCGGCATGGGCGGGGCGACCGCCGAGACCTACTTCACCGACGCCCACGCCTATGCCGTACGCCTCCTGCAACCGACGTGCGTCGTGCACCTCATCGGCTCCAACGACACGGTCGAGGACGTCCCCGTCGCCAGCTTCCGTGAACGGGTGGAGGCCGTGGTCCGGCGCATCGACGCCCTGAGCGTCCGGCGGCCGTGCCACCTGCTGGTCCAGCCCGTACGCCGCTACCAGGTCGCGGTGGACGCGTGGGCCGCCTACGGCGAGGCACTGCGACAGACAGCGCTGGCCCACCGCCGGGTGGCGTACGTCGACGCGGGCGCCGCGTTCGAGGAGCGCGACGCCCTCGGCGCCGATCCCTCCGACCTCATCGGCACCGACGCGGTGCACCTCACCGACGCCGGGCACACGCTGCTGGCCGCCACGGTGCTGGGCGCGCTGCCGCCCACCCGCGACGGCCTCGGAACGGGCACGGACCCGCGCGACGCCGACACCGACGGCGACGGCCTGACCGACGGGCGCGAGGTCCGCGGCCACGTCATCCGCCAGCGGGTCGTGCGCTGCGGCGGCCGGGTCGTGGCGCGGCTCCGCTCGCGGAGCCTGCCCTACGTCCGGGACACCGACGGTGACGGCATCGGCGACCAGCGCGAGGCGTCGGGCTACCGACTCCGCGACGGCAGGTCGGTGCGCTCGGACCCCGGCGAGCCCGACACCGACGGCGACGGCCGTACGGACGGTCGGGAGGCCGGGACGCCCGGTGGCGACCCCACGACGTGCAGACGGCCGGCGGGATGACCCGCCGGCCGTCGTGCGCGTTGCCAGGTGTCAGCCCGCGTGCGCGGACCCCTCGCGCCGGCGGCGCATGAGCAGGAGCCCCGCGACGAGCAGCAGGAGGCCGAGCACGCCGCCGACGATCGGCACCCAGATGCGGATCGCCTTGAGCTGGGACGACAGGGACGAGTAGGTGTCGACGTTGTCGGAGATCGTCTCGGGGTTGTAGCCGATGACCACGTCCGTGAGGGTGGCCACCTGCTCGCCCTCGTACTCGGCGACGGTCAGCTGGTCCTCCTGGCCACGGATGATCACGCCGGTCTCGGGCTCGATCCACAGGGTCCGGGTGTTGGAGTAGACGCGGTCGAGGCTGACGTCACCCTCCTCGTCGATGCCGAAGATCGACGCGGGCGCGTTGATCGTGGCGACCGTCGTCGCGGGGATCACCTGCTCGAAGCGGTAGACCTCGAGGCCCTCGATCGTCTCGACCTCCTGGAACTCGATGTCCGGCGCCTCCCCGAGCGAGCCGTCCCAGAACTGGTAGGTCTTCTTCTCGGTCTGGAACGGGAACTTGAAGTAGAGGCCCTCGAAGGCGGTCGCCTCGGGCTGCTCGACGCCGCGGTCGTCGGCCGTCGTGCTGGTGAACGTCTCGCAGCACACGACGGTCTCACCGGTGTGCCGGTCGAACGCGACGCGGTCGTGCGTGCCGGACCGCGGCGGGTTGTCGGCGTCGATCTCGGCACCGGGCTCGTCGGTGTAGACCAGGGTCTCCCACACGGCGATGTCACGGCCGAGCTCGTCGCTGGCCTCCTCGGAGGCCTCGACGTCGCCCACCACGTTGCGCGTGGAGACGAGGTCGACGGTGATCTCCTGCTGGGTGGCGATGTCGAAGATGGTCGCATCGGGCCCCTCGGAGACCGAGACAGTGTCCTGGTCGAGCGGCACGACGGCCAACCGGTCGTAGGCGTAGAACCGGGCCAGGAGTGCGACCCCGAGGACGAACACTCCCAGCCCCGTCAAAATGACGCCCAGCTTCTTTCCCACCCTGCGCTCCTCTGTGTTGGTGGTCACGCGACGCGCGAACGTTACCAGTCAGTCACCTCGTCGGCACCAGTCTTGCGAGGACTCGCTCACGGCGCGTCGAACTCGGCCACGACGACCGCGTGCGCGGTGTAGAGGAGGCGGTCGTAGGGCGTTCCCCAGACCTCGTCCAGCGGCACCTCGCGCCACACGTTGCGAGACGGCTCCCGCCGCAGCGCCCGCATGCGCGTGGCCCCGAGCGTGCCGTCGCGGAACCGCGCGTCGAGCGCCGGGTTGTAGCCGACAGGATGGGTCACCCAGAGCAGGCCGCCCGGGGCCACGTGCGCACGCAGGCGCTCCACGGCGCGCACCGGCTTGTCCTCGTCGAGCACGTCCTCGTCGAGGCCGACGTGCTCCAGCGTCGAGATCGCCAGCACCAGGTCGAAGTGCCGCCCGAGGTCGAGGTCGGCGACATCCCGGTTGAGCACGCCCGGCGCGGCCTCGTACTTGTCGACCACCGTGTGGTCCACGGGGGCGTAGTGGCCGAGCACGTTGCCGATCTCGAGCACCGACGCGCCCCGGTGGCGCTCGAGCACCTCGAGGGCCAGGGCGACCTCGACCGCGCGCTCGTTGAGCCACGTGTAGTGGTAGTCGTGGACGAAGTAGGGGATCCGCCGCCCCTCCCACTCGAAGGAGCCGTGGTCGCGTCCCCGGCTCGGGCGCCCGCGCCACCAGTCCAGGCCCCACCGCGCACACGAGCGCACCACCGCGGTGAACCCACGCTCACGGGAGAAGGACGCCAC
This sequence comes from Nocardioides ganghwensis, assembly GCF_014779655.1. Lineage (GTDB taxonomy): Bacteria > Actinomycetota > Actinomycetes > Propionibacteriales > Nocardioidaceae > Nocardioides > Nocardioides ganghwensis. The sequence goes on along the minus strand of NZ_JACXYX010000004.1, from coordinate 266,449 downwards.
CCTGGACACCACCCTCGACACCACGGAGCCGGCTCGTCTCAGCAGCAACATGCGCGAACAGTAGTGGCGCGTGCGACACTCCCCCCATGGTGGGCCCGGACCGGACGACAGCCGCGGTCGCCTTCCCCGCACTCGACTCCCTGCGAGCGGTGGCGGCGATCGCCGTCCTCGCCACGCACGCGGCCTTCTGGGCCGGCGCCTACGCACGTCCGGTGTGGGGCACCCCCCTCTCACGCCTCGACGTCGGCGTGGCGGTGTTCTTCGTGCTGTCCGGATTCCTGCTCTCACGCCCCTGGATCGCGCGCCACCGCGCCGGGCTACCGCCACCGTCGACGCTGCACTACGTCTGGAAGCGGGCGCTGCGGCTGGCGCCCGTCTATGTCGTGACGGTCGTCGCCGCCCTGACGCTCCTGCCGGACAACCGCGGCGCCGGCGCCGGCCAGTGGCTGACCACGCTGCTGCTCGCCGACATCTACGTCGACGACCAGCTGCCGGACGGGTTGACCCAGATGTGGAGCCTGTCCACCGAGGTCGCGTTCTACGTGGTGCTGCCCGGCCTGATGTGGCTGGCGCTCGCCCGCGTACGGCACCGCGGGCGTGACCGCCTCTGGGCCGTGACCGCCGGCATGGCGCTGGTGAGCGTGGTCTGGCTCATGGACCTCTCCGTGCGGTGGGACGGCGGCGGGACGATGATCCGGCTCTGGCTGCCGTCCTACCTCGTCTGGTTCGCGGTGGGCATCGTCCTGGCGTCGTGCGACGTACGCTCCCGCGCCGACGACGGCAGCACGGACCGCCTCACGGACCGGGTCACCGCGGTGCTGCGCGAGATGGGTCGCTCGCCCGGCCTGTGCTGGCTCGCCGCCGGCGCCCTGCTCGTCATCGCCTCCACCCCGCTCGCCGGGCCGGCGGACCTCACCCCGACCACCCTGGGCGCGGCTCTCACGAAGAACCTGCTCTACGCCGCCATCGCCGGCCTCGTGATCCTGCCGGGCGTCTTCGCACCGCCCGAGGGACGATTCGTGCGCGTGCTGTCACTGCCGGCGTTCCGCCACGTCGGCCACCTGTCGTACGGCATCTTCTGCGTGCACCTCATCCTGCTGGAGCTCATCGCGGACTGGCGCGACATGCCGCTCTTCGAGGGCCGCGGGCTCGAGCTCTTCGTGCTGACCCTGGCCGCGTCCCTGGTGGTGTCGGAGGTGCTTCACCGCCTGGTGGAGCGACCGGCCCTCCGGCTGCGCAACGTCTGGACGAAGGGGTCCACGTCCACGTCCGCGACCACCAGCGCGCCGAGAGCCAGCGCCACCAGGAGCTGAGGAGCTGTCAGCGCTCCGGCCCAGCCCTCCGCCGAGCCGAGCGGTCGCCACCAGTAGACGACCCCGGCGGCGACCAGCGGCGTCGTCGCGGCCCAGGCGACAACGGGTGCGGACACCCGGGTGCGGGCAGCCAGCACCGCGGCTGCACCGACGAGCCCGCAGGCGACGCCCCACCAGCCGCCGACGAGCCCGAGGGCGAGGAGGCCCGCAACGGGCACCACCCACACCGCCACCCGGGTGCCCGCGGGTGGCGCCGGGTGCGGCCCGCGCCGGCGTACGAGGAGCGTGCCGAGCGCGAGCAGGACCAGCAGCACGGCGCCCGCCCCCAGCGCCAGGCGGTAGGTCAGGTCGGGCGCGTAGCGCAGGTCGAGGGACTCCACCCCCTCCGGCACCTGCCACGCCTGCTGCCACCCGTCCACCACGAGCGGCACGGCGGTCGAGCCGTCGGGCAGCTCCGCCTCCCACCCGGGGTTGACGTTCTGCCGCAGCGCGACGACGCCGCCGACCGGGTCGAGGTCGACGGTCGCGGAGACCGGGGTCTCCGAGCGGAGCGTCGCCGCCGAGGCACTGCCGACCTCGCCCGCACCCGGCAGGGACAGCGTCACCGTCGCGGGTCGGAAGGCGGGAGCGGGTGTGGCCACCACACGGGTCTCGTCCCCGGTCAGCGCCACCGTCGCCGGGCCACACGCGCGTGCCGGTACCTGCTGACCGTCGAAGAGCTGGCGGGGAGACGCCGTCACGCTGCTCGCGAGGAGGTCGTCGCCGACCCGCAGGGTGGGGCCGAAGCCGCAGCCGATGTCGACCGGCACGTCCGAGAGCTCGAGCGGGAGCAGTCCGACTCCCGGCAGGCGCAGCTCGCTCACCCCCACCCCCAGCGGCGTCACCGCGCCCCCTGCCGACCGGCTGTCGGTCTCGACGGACGCGAGCACCCGGACGTCGAGGCGGCTGGTGCGGAACGGCGTCACCCGTGCGTACCCGGACCGGTCGAGCCGCACGACCTGACGGCCGCCGGGGTGGACCAGCTCGACCCTCGTGGCCCGCGCTGCCGGCGCCTGTCCGTCCAGCGCGAGCCGGATGCCGCGCACCGGCCGCTCGCCGATCCAGTTGACGCTCAGCGTGGGATCGGGGTCGTCCGGCTCGGCGACCCAGGTGGTGCCGGTCGAACCGTCGATCGCGGCCACCGCGGAGGCACGGGCGTCGTCCACCGCCGTCGAGGAGGCGCGTACGTTGACCAGCTGGTCCCTCAGGAGCAGCCCGGTCAGCGCGTCGCCCGCGACGGGCCGTACGTCGAGCGCCACGCCGTAGTCGGCGCCGCTCCCCAGCCGCACCGTCCGGTCGATGACGCCGCCGCCCTCGTCACCGCGCGCCCGTCCGGCGGCGCAGCGCACGTCGTCGTCCACCCGCACGCAGCCGTCGCGCGTCGTACCCGAGGTGAGGAGCACGTGGTCGGGTGCCCCCCACTCCGCGGGGACCTCGGGGAGCACCAGCGTCCGGTCGACGTCGAGCCCTTCCGCGCGCACCTCGGCGATCGCGAGCTCGTCGGGCGGGCCGGACGCGTCGGCGCTCCGGATCCGCAGCCGCGTCGTCTCACCGTCGGGCAGCGGCACGACCACGGCCTCGCCGGCCGGCGCGCGTACCGCAGCCGAGCTGCCGGCGTCGGTCTCCACGACGACCGAGGGCGCGCGGGTCGCCCCGGTGTCGCCCGCGACGACGGTGAGCGCAACGAGGTCCAGCGGCTCCTCGAGCACGACCTCCACCCACGGGTCGTCGCCGGTGCGGGGCCGTCCGGACTCCCACTGGGTCTCCGGCCGGCCGTCGAAGGCGGCGTACGGCAGGGTCTCGGGGAGCACCGGCCCGGTGGTGTCGGCGAAGGCGCGGGAGCCGGACGCGTCGACGGACCGGGCCCCGAGGATGCGGGCCGCGGTCTCCCACCGGGCCTCGTCCTCCCGGACGTAGTCGCGGGCCGGTGCCCCTCGCCGACCGTCGTCGGAGGGCTCCAGGGTCGCGGACCGTCCGTCGTGCACCCGGGCGAACGTCGCCTCGCGCCGGCGCAGGCCGTCGGTGAGCAGCAGCCGACCCTGGGGGTCCTCCGGCGCGTCGGCGGCCAGCAGGGCCGGCTCGTCCCCGAGGAGGTCGGCGTCGAGGAGGTCCAGCAGGCTCTCCGGTCCACCGACCACCACGGGCGGGTCCGCACCGCTCACGGCGCTCCGGGCGCCGGACACCTCGTAGACCTCGACGGCCGGGTAGGCGGTGCGCCAGCCGTCCTCGAGGATGACCGGGGACTCGTCGTCCGTCTCCAGGCGGACCCGGCCACCGAGCTCAGGGCCGAAGTCGGCGACCTTGTCGATGCCGGGCGACCCCTCCAGCGCCTGGTGGACGAGGACCGGGACGGGCACGTCGTCGCTGGGACGCAGGTCGTTGCGCACGACCAGCAGGCCGACCCCCGCACGGGCCAGGAAGGGCGCCAGCCCGGGCGACGGCCGGCCGGTGGCGAGCCGCTCCTCCACGGCGTCGAGCATCCTGATGTTGCCGGGCGGGGCGAGCGGCACGGCGTTGCGCACCGCCCAGCCCGACACGCCGTACGCCTGGACGGGCTCGTCCTCAGGGGTTCCCCACAGGTAGGTGGCGAAGCTGGAGCCCGGCACCAGCAGCGCGGTCCCGCGGTCCGGGTCCTGCGCGCCCTCGCGCTCGAGCCACGACACCGCGCGCTCCCAGTAGCCGGGGACGGACCCGAAGTCCTGAGACGGCGCGAGCCGCCCCGCGAGGGCGGGGCTCGCCACGCCCGCCACGGCGACCGTCGCCAGCACGAGCAGGCCGACGTACGCCACCCGCTGGCCGTCCTGGAGACGCTCGCGCCACGGCCTGCCGGGCGCGGACCCGGCGAGCCCGGCGGCGGCCGCTCCGAGGACGTGCGCGAGGCCGAGGACCAGCGGCAGCCGCACGACGGGCTCGAACTTGTGCACGTTGCGCAGCGGTGCGAGCGCGCCGTCGAGCAGGGAGCGCTCGGTGGCCGCCAGCCAGCCGTGCACGGACCCGGAGTGGCCGAGCGACACGAGGACGAGCCCGCCCAGCAGGCCGAGGACGAGGAATCGGCGGTGCGGGTTGCTGCGCAGCGAGAGGCCGACGAAACCGAGGACGAGGAGCACCGCGCCGTTGACCGCGACGTAGCCGGTCGTGATGAGGTCGTTGCCGGCCTGCCACGTCGCGTCGACGTACGGCACCCAGTGGGACGTGCCGCGCAGCACGTCGAACGGCGTGGTCGGGAACGTCGTGACCGCGACCGTCTCGATGAAGTCGAGGAACGGCGGGCTGTAGCTCCCCAGCAGCAGGAGCGGGACCAGCCACCACAGGGTCCCGATCACCACGAGGGCCGGCCACCACAGGAGCAGGGTCCGCCTGCGCGCTCCGGGTGCCCGGGTGAGCAACCAGACGACCCCGAGCGGGAGGACGGCGGCGGTGGCGGCGGCGTTCACCCCGCCCACGGCCGCGACGCCGAGCGCCGACAGCGCTGCGGCCCGTCGCGGAGACCCCTTCGTGCAGCCCACCACGAGCGGGACGAGCACCCACGGCGCCAGGGCCATCGGCCAGGCCTCGATGGAGATCGGGCCGAGGGTGGTGAGGATGCGCGGCGACAGCGCGTAGGCGAAGCCCGCCACCAGCCGTGTGGTCGGGGTGCCGAGACCGAGGACCGCGCACAGCTTGACCACGCCCAGGAAGGCGGCCACCAGCAGCAGTGACCACCACGCCCTCTGCACGGCCCAGGCCGGGACCGAGGCGAGGTCGCCCAGCCAGAAGAAGGGGCCCATCGGGAAGAGGTAGCCGTACGCCTGGTTCTGCACCTGCCCGAACCCGCCGGTCGGGTCCCACATGTGCAGCGCGCGGGCGAGCATCGCGGCGGGGTCCGCGACGAGGTCGAACTTGGTGTCGCTGACGATCTGCCCCGGGCGCTGGGCGAACGCCAGCGCCACGAGGGCCAGGCAGCACACGGACAGCCGGAAGCGCCAGGTGACCGGCGAGGGCTGCTGCTGCGTCGGGGTGGCCGTCATCGCCTGCGCAGGACGATGACCAGGTTCCAGGTCACGATCTCGCGCAGCACCGGCACCGAGGAGAGCCAGCGCGTCGCGGCGGGGTTGTAGCGCGGGATGACGTCCAGCACCTCCGCAGCAGTCTGGGCGCGGGCCCACTCCCGGCCCGCCCGCACGGTCACCGCGTAGAGGGACTCGCCGAACTTGTTCTTCGGCTCGTGGCCGTGCCGGCGGCGGTAGCGCCGCCGGGCGCGCCGCCCTCCGAGGTAGTGCCACGGCGACGTCTCGTGCCCTCCCCACGGACCGAACCAGACCGTGTAGGAGATGAAGGTGAGTCCTCCGGGCCGCGTCACGCGCACCATCTCGTCCGCCATCCGCCACGGGTCGCTGACGTGCTCGAGCACGTTGGAGGAGTAGCAGATGTCGAAGGTGCCGTCGGCGAACGGCAGCTCCATGCCGCTCCCCAGGACGGTGCGGGGCGCGATGCCGCCGAGTCCGGACAGCTCGCCGACGTCGGCGTCGAGCGCGAAGTACGTCGCTCCGGCGCCCTCGAAGGCGGTGCGGAAGTAGCCCGGTCCCCCGCCGACGTCGAGCATGCGCGCACCGGCGAGGTCGGCGTACTGCGACACGTGGCCGACCGCGTCATCCGCGAGCTCGCCGTAGAAGACGTCGGGCTGCGTCTGCTCCACCCGGAACGCGCGGAAGAGCCGGACCGAGCGGCGCAGCGTGGGTGCCCAGGCCGAGGGCTGTGGGGCGGACGGCTGCGGCACGCGGCGACTGTAGTCGATGGGTGCTGGTCGTGAGAGCGAACGGATGCTGACGCGCGGCCGCGCCCGCGTGATCTAATCGCCCGCGTGGCAGCGAGCACCGCGGTGGAGTGGGAGGACACACCCGCCGACGAGGCGCGAGCCCGGCGGGCGGCCGAGATCGCCAGCCTCACGGGGCTGCGTGGCTTCGCAGCCCTGATGGTCGTCCTGATCCACACCTCGGGACGCACGGAGTTCGACTGGCTCGGTCTCCCGACGTACGGACCCGTGAGCCTCTTCGTGATCTCCGGCTTCCTCCTGTACCGACCGTGGGCACGCTGGAGCCTCGGCCTGGCAGGGCGGCCCGCACTGGGGACGTTCGTGGTGCGGCGGGTGACGCGGATCTTCCCGGCCTACTGGGTCGTGCTGGTGGTCGTGGCGGTCGTCATCCCCGTGTCCCGTCCCCCGGACGCGACCGGATGGTGGCGCGCCCTCTCGCTGACCTGGATCTACCGCGCAGAGCCGATGCGCGAGGCCATGCTCCACACCTGGAGCCTCGCCACCGAGGTCTCCTGGTACGTCGCCCTCCCGATCATGGGCTGGCTCGGGGGGCGCCTCGCGCGGCGCTGGTCGGGCATCACGTCGTTCTGGATCCTGGTGTCGTTGCTGGGTCTGTCCGTGCCGGTGTCGCTCGGGTGGCGGCGGTGGACGACAGAGGCCGACCTGGCGGGGCAGCTCACCTACCCGTACTGGCTGCCGTCGTTCCTCTTCTGCTTCGCCGGTGGCGCGCTGGTCGCCGTCCTCGTGGAGGCCCACCGCGCCTCGATCGTCTCCATCTCCGGGATCCGGTCGTTCTGCTCCGACCGCTGGGCACCCCTGGTGGTCGCCCTGGGCCTGGTCGTCCTGGCGACCTCGTCGCTCGGTGGACCGACCGGGTTCGTCCCCGTGTCGTTCTCCGAGGAGCAGGTCCGCACCTGGTCGGCAGCCCTCATCGCCCTGGTGCTGTTGTGCGTCGTCGTCCTCGGTCCCAGCCCGGCTCCGACCAACCGCCTCCTGAGCACCTCCTGGTTCGTGGCAGTCGGACGCTGGTCGTACGGGATCTACCTGTGGCACGTGCCGGTGATCGTCGTGCTCGAGCGCGACATCACGTTCCCCGACGGGACCATCGGCCTGCTGTGGCGCCTCGTGTGGGTGCTGGGGATCTCGATCCCGCTCGGCGCCGCGACCTACGCGTGGGTGGAGCGACCCACCATGGCGTGGGCGCGGCGGCCCTACCGTCGCGGCATGCCGGGGCGACGCGTCCTCGAGCGGGACGACACCGCCAGCAGCAGCACCGCGACCCAGCCGAGGGCTGCCACGCCGGCAGCCACCCGCAGCTCCTCGACCGAGGAGTAGCGCAGCCTCACCCGGCTCGACCCGTCGGGCGCCTGCCAGGCCTGGGCCCATCCGTCGACCGTCAGGGAGGGCAGCTCGCGCCCGTCGGCGACGGCGGTCCACCCCTTCCCGGCGGGGACGGCGAGCACGACGGTGGCGGGACCGTCGACGTCGATCTCCGCGCCGCCGGCGCCGCCTGTCGCGCCGATGGTGCCCACAGGCACGCCGGCCGGGCCGAAGCTCTCAGCCGAGAGGTCGTCCACGGTCCCGAGGGGGCCGCCGGGGGGCGACAGCACCACCCCCAGGGGGATCCACGAGAAGGTCGCGTCGATGCGAACGGCGACCTCACCCGCGCGGAGCACGGGTCGCTCGCACAGCGTGGCCGTCACGACGGCAGCCTCGACGACCTGGCGCGCGGAGGCGCTCACGGCGGTCTGGTAGGACTCGCCACCGACGGAGACGTCAGGTCCCGACCCGCACGGCAGCTCGTCGACCTCGTCCGCCTCGTAGGCGACGTCGGGGCCCCCGAGCACCTCCACCTCCGACACCGTCATCGGCACCGGGCGGGCCCCGGCGGTGAGCGAGTCGACCGAGGTCTGCTGCGTCTCCGCCTCGAACCTCACCGACAGCGACCGGGTCCGTACGGGCGGCAGCTCGACGACCCCGTCGTCGCCGATCTCGCCGGTCGCGGACTCCGTGCCGTCCCCGTAGGAGACGACGACGTGGGTCGGCCGGGTCGACAGCTGGCGCTCGGCCGTCGTCACCCGCAGGCCGCTGACCCGCGTGGCGCGATCCCAGCTCAGCTCCAGGGTGGGCGCCTCGTCGTCCGCGGCCGGACGCCAGGCGGTCGCGGGGTCGGCGTCCACGGCCGCCTGCGGCCCGGACACCAGGTCTGGCGAGGCGGTGCTCGAGCCGGTCGCCACGATGGTCGGTCGCGCCAGCTGCGCGGCCAGGTCGCTGGACTGGCTGCTGTCTGCGGCGCGCATCCAGACCCGTCCGGCGACCTCGCCGCCCTGCTCGGTGCGCAGGACCCGCAGGAGCGGTCCGGCGTCCGGGCCGTCGACCGCCACGCTCCTGTTGCACACGGTCTCGCTCGCTGCGGGGTCGCCGGAGCCACCGATGGGATAGGACGGCACGCAGGTCGCGAAGCTCGGCGGGCGGGCAGCCAGGACCCAGGTGTCCGCGTCCGGCCCGTCGACCACCAGTTCCTCCCGAACCGCGAGACCGGGCAGCGTGAGCTCGGAGATCGCGAAGCTGCGTGTGGCGTCCGTCGTGCCACTGACAGCCGTGGCGACGACCCGCAGTCGCTCCGTACGGCCCGCCGCGCCGATGCCGACGAGCCCGTCGACCGGGACGTCGACCTCCGTCGTGCCCGCGTCGGACTCCAGCCGGACACGGGTGACGAGGGAGGTGGAGAAGGCGTTCTGCACGACCTGGAGCGTGCCGCCGGTCAGGTCGGTCGCTCCGTCGAAGGCGATCTCCCACCACTCACTCACGACTGCGCCCCGACGCGACTGCCAGGCGGTGAACGCGTTGCCGTCCACGGCAGCGGACGGGACCGCGCCGGTGCGTCGTCGGGATCCGTCGAGGTCGGCCGCGGAGGACGAGGCCCGCACCTCCTGCGCTCCGCTGAGGACGCTGGACGCCGTCGGCTCCGCGGCAGCACCGGCCGGACGCACGGTCCTCGGCTCGCCCTCCGCCAGCACGGGGCCGTAGGGGTCGGACGGCACGAGCTGGTCGACGTCCTGCCTGCGGGCGCTGTCGGACACGATGCCGGCCGCTCCTTCGGGAGCCGGGCCGAGCGCCAGCGCGGCGCCGGGGGCGAGTCCGGCGTCGGCCAGGTCGCCGACCACGGCGGGGTCTCCCGACACCGCCAGCAGGCCGTCGTCGAGGACGGTGCCGTCCGAGGCCTGGTCGACGGCCCAGATCTCCAGGGATCCGGACGGGTCCCGGACGCCGAGGTCCACGATGCCGGGCACGCCCTGCTCCGCACCTCCGGGCAGCACCACGGCCACCCGCGAGGCACCCTCCCGCACCAGCGCGTGTCGTACGAGCGCGAGCGGACGATCACGGTCGGCCGCCGGTGCCACGTCGTTGCGCAGGAGGACGTAGGACACGCCCAGGTGACGGAGGGCTGCTGCGGTCCCGGCGCCGTCGTGCCCGCGGCTGAGTCGCCCGATCGCGCTGTCGAGGGCCGCGGTCGCGCCGGGTCCGGACAGCGGAAGGGTGTCGCGCGAGATCCAGGGACGGTCGCGCAGCGCGTCCGTCACGGCTGGCTCCACCCTGCCGTCCGCCGCCGCTGGCAGCACGAGGACGCGACCGGGGGGCGCGGTGGCCGACCACTCCGCCACCTGCGCCCAGACCGAGGGGTCCGTGGCGACAGGCTCGGCGGCGTCCTCCTGCGCGACGAGCACGGGTCCTACCACTCCGACTGCGAGCACCGCCACCGATGCCACGACCACGCCGGTCTCCCGTGCGGGCTGCGACGCCCCGGCACGGGGCACCCGCGCGAGGAGGTGGTCGACGAGCGGGGTCCAGGCCAGCAGGGCCGCCAGACCCACCCAGCCGGCCAGGACGACCCACGGCGTGGCGAGGGCGTCGGTCACCGTCGCGGCCGATGCGGGCAGCGGCAACCATGCGGGCCACTCTCCGGACGCGGCGCCGAGGACGACCGCTGCGCCTGCCAGTGCGAGCAGCGCCCCCGCCACTGCGAGGTCGCCGGCGACGCGGAAGGCGATGGCGCACCCGGCCACTGCCACGGGCGCGAGGAGGACCAGCACCGCCCACCATCCGCGTCCGGGCAGGCCGAGGGAGTCGGCCAGGGCCGAGGTCGACAGCCCCGTGCGGGCGAGGCCCGAGAGGTCGGTGGCGTACGCGGCCTCCCAGACGTAGGCCACGATCCACCACGACGAGGAGACGACGGCCAGCACCGACCACCTGACGAGCTGTCGGGTCCCGCGCGGTCGCCGGGAGGTGGCGACTGCTGCGACAGCGCCTGCGGCAAGTGCCGCCAGGGCCCACGGCGGCGTGCCGGCGCCGGCCAGGCCGAGCCAGACCGACGAGCGCGCAGCAGCGCGCCAGCCGTCCTCCCGGCGGACGAGGGGCACCAGCACCCAGGGCAGCACGGCCACGACGAGGGCGTCGCCCGGCGAGTGCTGCACCGTCGTCACGAGCACGGGGGCGCAGGCGAACAGCGCGGCGCCGAACCAAGGCGTCCACGGCTCGTCGGCGCCGTGGTCGTGGTCGTCGCGGACCGCCGAGCCCGGGGCCTGTGCCCGCGCCAGCCGGACCGCGCCCACGACCGCCAGGACGAGGACGAGGACGCTCCACGCAGCTCGGCCACCCACCGGGGGCAGCCCCAGGACGTCGGCCAGCCAGAAGAAGGCCGCGACGGGAACCTCGCGCAGCCCCTGCGCGGTGGCGTCGCCCAGCGTGCCCGACACGGTCCAGCCATCCGCAGCGCCGCGGAGCGCGCCTGTCGGATCGGCTGCGATCCGGGCGTACGCGCCGGCCAGGGGCTGCGTCGCAGTCACCCGGACCGCGACGGCTGCAGCGAGCGCTGACACCACCAGGGTCCGCACACCGGCGACGGTCAACGCTGGTCCTTCCCCTCTTCTGCTCGGCTGTCCCGGATCCGGACGTGTCACGGCCGGGCGAGCACCCGGCCGCACACCGCTCCCACCGCCAGCGCCACGACGACGTCGGAGCCTACCGGTGGAACGACCACCGCGGACGTCGACAGCGCGGCCACGCCGGCGAAGACGAGGGCGCCCACACAGGCCGCCCCGAGCCGGGCGTCACCGAGCCGGAGGTCCGGGCGGTCCCGGGTGAGCCACCCGGCGAGCGCCCCGACCGCGAGCGGGAACGAGACGACTGCCAGGACGGCGAGCGCGGGCACGTACGACCACAGGCGGGTGCCGCGCCGAGCGCTGGGTGCGTCGCCGGTGGATGCGTCGCCGGCGCCCGGTCCGTCGGCAGTCGCGTGCTCCCCCGCCCGGGCGCGCCCGCCGCGACGCGCGGGCAGGCCCACGGCGAGCAGGCACACGGCGAGCAGGAGGAGCACCGCGACCAGGCCGAGGCCGCCGACGAGCGCCAACCGGAACGGCACCTGCGGGGCGTAGTCCAGCGCGACGACTCCGGTCGTCCCAGCCGGGACGACGAAGCCCTGCCGCCAGCCGTCCAGCACGACCGGCGACAGCTCGGTCCCGTCGATGCTCGCCGTCCACCCGCGGTTGAAGCTCTCGGAGACCCCGAGCACAGCCTCCGGGGACGACCAGACCTCGACCTCGCGATGCGTGGAGGACCACGACCGGACGCTCGGCTGCACCACCCACGCGCCCGCTTCCGGCGGGGACGGCGCCAGCACGAGGCTCGAGGTGACGAACCCCTCGGGGTTCACCACCCGGATGCGGTGCTCGCCGGGCGTCAGCGTGACCGACCGCTTCCCGCACGGGATGACGGCGAGGTTCCGCCCCGACCGGATGTCGCTGAGGGTGCCGCTGATGCGTGTCTGCACGATGCGCCCACCCACCTCGACGGTCGGTCCGAAGCCGCACGCAGTGCCGGTGGGCGTCGCCGGGTCGGGTCGGTGCTGCAGGTCCCCGATCCCGGCCACCTCGAGCTCGGCGATCCCGACGCCGTCGAGGCCGGCCTGGCCGTAGGCCGTCACCCGCAGCCGGTTGGTCCGCACCGGTTGCATGACTCCCGCCTGTGGGCCCTGCGTCGCCACGAGCTGGGGATCGCCCGTTCCGGGTCCGCCCTCGACGACGACGTAATCGGGCAGGTCCCCCGGTTGGTCGGGCGAGCTGCTCACCTCGATGCGTGACACGGTCCGCCGCGGCCCCCAGGTCAGCTGGAGGGCGGCGGCGGGGTCGCCGGGAGCCGAGGTCCACCCGGTCTCCGGCCTCCCGTCCAGTGCGCCGGCCGCGCTCACCGCGGGGTCGCCGCCGTACGTGGAGGTGGCGACGACGTCCACGAGGTCGTCCGACAGCGGCGCGAACAGGCCGGCGAGGGAGGGACCGTGGGTCGCGAGGGCGTGCCCCTTGAGGGTCCACTCACCGCTCTCCTCCACGGTGATCGTGCGGTCGAACCCCGGCGTCTCGGACGTCTCCCGCTGCCAGCCCAGCTCGCACCCGACGACACGGTCGTCCTCGGCCACGGCACACGCGCGGCGAGGCACCTCGCTGGTCAGGAAGACCGACGTGTCCGACGACACCGGGCCCGGCACGACCAGCGACCGGCTGACGTCTCGCCCTTCGATGCGTACGTCTGACAGTCGCACCTGGCCGCGGTCGACAGCGGCGCCCAGCACCGTGATCCGCAGGGTGCTGGCGGCGTCGTCGTCGACGCCGACGTCCGGGACGGCGCCGTTCGGCTCCACCTCGGCCACCGTCGACCGGTCCTCCGTGGAGATCCGCACCGACTTCACCGGTGCACCGGAGAAGGTGTCGAACGACAGGGACACGTCGCCCACCGGGGTGGGTCGGTCGAACGCGACCTCGATCCACTGCCCCTGCGGTCGCGACAGCGGGGCGCTGCCCCACGCGGTGTAGATGGAGCGGTCGAACGCCGCGTAGGGGTGCTGCTCGGGTCGCACCGGGCCGAGGATGTCGGCGTAGCCCGCCGAGCTCGAGGCCGCGATGGCGGAGACCCCGTCGTACGCCGCGGTCGTCCGCGTCGTCGGCATGGCACTGTCGCTGTGGTCGTGGGCCAGCCGGTCGACGCGGTAGTCCTCGGCGGACGTCATCACGCCCGACCGCGGGTCGTGGACGCGGCCGAAGCTGCGCTCCACCCGTCGGAGGCTGTCGGTGACGACGTCCGGAGCCTCCTCCCCCACGGCCAGCACGGCCGCCTGGTGCTCCCCCACGAGACCGGCCGCGCGGAGGTCGGGCACGATCTCCGGTGCACCGTCGACCACCACCCGGTCGTCCCACTCCTGGAGGTCGACCCGCGGCTCGCCGTCGTGGCGGAGCTCGAACACCTCGACGGAGGCAGGTCCGCCTTCCGTGCTGCCGAAGGACGCGGCCAGGCGGGCGCCGGGGACGTTGCCGATCGCAGCGCGCACCAGCTCCGGCTGGGGCGCGTCGACCTCGTCGGGGTCGAGGTCGTTGCGCACGACCACGTGCGTGACGCCTAGGGCCTCGAGCGCGGCCGCGAGGTGCTTCTGCGGACGCGGATCGGACACCGAGTGCTCGACGGAGTCGAGGAGGCGCAGGGTGCCCGCCGGGGCCACCGTGACCTGCGCCCGCGCCATCCACGGCGCGGGGTCGAGCACCTGGATCGGTTCGTCGATCGTCCGTCCCCAGGTCTGGACGGCGAAGCCGGCGCCGGGGAGCACGATCGTGCGGGTCGGACCGGGCTGGTCGTCCAGGAAGGCGACCGCATCGCGCCAAGGAGCTGCGATGTCGTCGAATCCTCCCTTGGAGCGCAGCGAACCTGCAGCGGCAGGGCCCGCGGCAGCCAGGACGAGGAGGGCGACCGCCCCGAGCGAGATCCATCGCACCGGGATCGGAGCGGACCCAGCGGTCGGGCGCCACGTGCGCGGCACGGCGGAGGTGACGAAGGCCGCCAGGCCCAGGCTCAACGGCAGGCGGACCACCGGGTCGAACTTGTGGATGTTGCGCAGCGGGGCGAGCCACGTGTCGAGGGCGTGGAGCCAGCTGTCGGCGAGGACCGACCCGGCCCAGCCGCCGGTCCCGGCCGTGAGCACTCCGAGGCCGACGAGGACCGACACGGCGAGCACCCGACGCTGCCACAGGTCCCGCTGCAGCAGGCCCGCCAGTCCGATGCCGGCCACCAGCACGGTCGGCAACAGCAGCCATCGGGAGGAGGCCAGCTCGTAGCCGCCCTCCCAGCCGATCTGCCCGCCACCGGGGAAGAAGGCCACCCAGTGGCTGGTGCCACGCAAGGACGAGAGCCAGCCCGTCGACCCCGCGGTGTTGTTGGCGGACTCGATGAAGTCCAGGAAGGGAGGCGCGTAGGAGCCGAGCAGCAGGAGGGGGACGACCCACCACAGAGAGGCGAGCACGACCAGCGAGCCCCACCCCGCGAGGTGGACGGCCCGTTGGCGCAACGACCTGCCCGAGGCGAGGAGCAGCAGCAACGCCGGCAGCACCAGGCAGGCCACCACGAGAGTCGCGTTCTGGCCGCCCATCACCGGCACCGTGGCCGCCGAGAGGACGAAGGCCACCCATCCGCGGATCCGACCGCGCAGGAACAGCACCAGCGGCAGCACCGTCCACGGCAGCACCGCGGCAGGCAGGGTCTCGCCGCTGAGTCCGCCCACGGTCGTCAGCACCCGCGGCGAGAGCATGTAGGCGAGGCCGGCGAGCACGGCGCCGACCTGCCCGATGCCGGGCCAGCTCGCCGCCAGCCGCCGGGCACCCTCGTACGCCAGCAGCATCACCAGCGCCGACCACAGGCGCTGCCACACCCACATCGGTGCCCCGAGCAGGTCGCCGAGGAGGAACGCGGGCCCCATCGGGAAGAGGTAGCCGGACGCCTGGTTCTGCAAGCCCCCCAGCGCCCAGTCGGCGTTCCACAGGTCCGCGCTGCGCACGAGCAGGTCCGCCGGGTCCAGCTGGAGGTCCAGCTTGGTGTCGAAGGTGATGCGCCCGGGCTGCTGCCAGAGGTTCAGCACGAGCACCGACGCGACGACGACCAGGTGCACGCCCCACAGCCACGGGAGGCGCAGCGGAGGCCGTCGGCGGACCGGGGCAGTGGAGCCGTCGGTCACTGGGACTGCCTTCCGTGTTGATCCGTCCGGGCGGCGCAGAGTCTATATTCTGCGTCCGTACCACGGCCCAGCCGCGCCGTTCGACGCCCGAGGGACTTCACATGACCGATTGCCGACCCGCCGAGTTCGACGCGACGTGGACCGTCGCCTCGACGATCCCCGGGTGGCTGACGGAGGCCCAGGCACGGCTGCTCTTCGACACCGCGCAGGAGCTGTCCGAGCGCCCGCTGATCGTCGAGATCGGCAGCCACCAGGGCAAGTCCACGGTGGTCCTGGCGTCCGCTGCCCGCGCGATCGGGGGCCGGGTGGTGGCGGTCGACCCCTTCGTCGACGGCCGGCTCTTCGGCGGCGCGTCCACGCGGACGAAGTTCGAGGGCAACGTGGCGGCGGCCGAGCTGGGCGACGTCGTCGAGCTGCTCCCGGACTACAGCACCCGCGCCCGTACGACGTGGGCCCGCGACATCGACTACCTCTACATCGACGGCAAGCACGACTACTGGACGCTGAGCGACGACCTCAAGTGGGCGCGCCACCTGCCGCAGGGGGCACCGATCCTCGTCCACGACTGCTACTCCTCCATCGGGGTCACCCTCGGGGTGCTGGCCAAGGTCCTCCCGTCACGGACCATCCGCTACGAGCGCCGCGCCGGCTCGCTGGCCCTCTTCCGGGTCGGCCGCCCCAGCCTCCGGGACCGGCTCCGGATCCTGCGCGAGGTCCCGTGGTGGCTGCGCAACGTCGCCGTCAAGGTGCTCCTGCGCCTCCGGTTGCGGGCCGTCGCGGCCCGCGTGTTCGGGCACGAGGGCCCGTACGACCCCTACTGAGGCTCGTCCAGCCGGTAGATCCTGCGCTCCAGCATCTCCCCCGGTCGGGCGTGCTCGGGCTTCACCACCGCGTCGAACGGGATGCGGCGATCGCGGCGACGGTGGCGCGTGGGCCACGTCCAGGCGGCCGTGAGCGCCTGCGCCGCGACGGCCTCCCAGCCGCGCTGGTGGCCCGGGGCCCGCATGGCACGGTCGTAGAACTCGGGATCGAGCTCCCCCTCGGTCCGCAGGTCGACCGCCCCCGTCCAGTGGTACTGGATCACGCGGTGCTCGAAGCGACGGTTCAGCACCGCGTCGAGCTCGTCGCGCACCCCGGCCCGCTCGATGTAGCCGTGGATCTCGGCGTCGAACCACGGCGCCTGCTTGGCGGTGAGCACCAGGGTCGGTCCGGTTGCCCCGTCCTCGAGCCGGCACCACCACACGTGGCTCGGGAAGTCGACGATCTTGGCGCTCGCCGCCTCCGGGACCTCGATGTAGCCCGCACGCGCCACGCGGGTCAGCTCGGCGGCGACGGCGACCGGGTCCGCGACGTGTTCCAGCAGGTTGGAGCAGATCGCGTAGTCGAACGCCCCGTCCCGGAACGGCATGTCCGCCGCGTCGGCGTCGAACAGCGGCCGGCTCACCCGGGCCGCCGCGCGTCCCGAGCGCTGCGCGGAGTGCTCGGCCCCGGTGTAGCGGTCGAGGAGCACGTCCGCCCGCCACGAGGGCTTGTCGCCGCTGCCGACGTCCAGGACGAGTGCGTCGTCATCGACCGGCACGGCGATGCGTCGCTGGTGGAAGACGCGCAGCGCCTCGAGTGGGGCCATGGTCGAGGAGTATGGCAGGGGCTCCGCCAAGTCGGCCGAGCACGGGACGCGAACCGAACCGGCGGGTAACCTAGGCCTCATGCAGGGAGCGAACCCCGCGTCCCTCGAGGGACGCCACGTCGTGCTGTTCAACTGGCGCGACACCCAGAACCCCGAGGGAGGGGGGTCGGAGCGCTACGTCGAGGCGATGGCGCGCGGCCTCGTCGAGCGCGGTGCCCGGGCCACGATCTTCTGCGCCGCGCACGACAGCGCGCCCGCCGACGAGGTGGTCGACGGCGTGCGCTTCGTACGCCGTGGCGACCACCTCGCGATCTACCTGATCGGGGCGCTGCGGCTGCTGCTGCGCCGCTTCGGCAAGGTCGACCTGGTGGTCGACGTGCAGAACGGCCTGCCCTTCTTCACCCGGTTCGCGACCCGGGCTCCCGTGGTCGTCCTGGTCCACCACGTGCACCGCGAGCAGTGGCCGGTGGTCTTCCCCGGCCTCCTGGGGCGCGTCGGCTGGTGGATCGAGCGCGTCGTGGCGCCCCGCGTCTACCGCAGGTCGCAGTACGTCGCGGTGTCCCGCGCCACGCGCGCCGAGCTCATCGCCCTCGGCATCGGCCGCGAACGCATCGCGGTGGTGCACAACGGCACCGCTCCACCCCCGGTGACGCACGTCGCCCGCAGCGCGACCCCCACCCTGTGCGTGCTGGGCCGGCTCGTGCCGCACAAGCAGGTCGAGCACGCGATCGACGCCATCGTGGCCCTGCGCGCCGACCACCCCGAGGCCTCACTGGTGGTCGTCGGCAACGGCTGGTGGGAGGAGTCCCTGCGCACCTACGTCGCGGAGCGCGGCGCCGGCGACGCGGTCACCTTCACCGGTCACGTCAGCGAGCAGGAGAAGCACGACATCCTGGCGCGGTCCTGGTTGATGGTGCTGCCCTCGCTCAAGGAGGGCTGGGGCATCGTGATCGGCGAGGCCGGCAGCCACGGCGTGCCCACCGTCGCCTACGCCTCCGCAGGGGGCACCCGCGAGTCGATCGCGGACGGCACCTCAGGCCTGCTCGTGGACACGCCCGAGGAGCTGACCGAGACCGTACGCCGCCTCGTGGCCGACCACGCGGAGCGCAAGCGGCTCGGCAAGGGCGCCCGGGAGATGTCGCACACCTTCTCGTGGGCCCACTCGCAGGAGTCGTTCGCCCACGTCCTGGCGGACGTCCTCGCCGGACGCCTGGTCGCCGTCGAGGACCCGGACGGTCCCTGAGCGGTCGCCCGCGCCCGGGCAACACGAAGCACCGCCGCGGTCACCTCTCGGTGCGCGGCGGTGTCGGCTGGGGTCTGGTTACTCGGCGACCTGGTTGGTGCCGTAGTCCATGACGTTCTGGTCGGGCTGCGACGGGGCGCTGCTGACCGTGTTCACCACGCCTACGGTGGTGAGCCCGGCGAGCACGAAGCCCACGACGACTGCCACGATTCCACCGATCATTCGCTGCACGTCAAATTCTCCAGTTCACTAGACCGAGAGCACGGTAGCACCTCGTCAGCCGTCCCGAGGCATTTGGCGCGACCTCGTGAGGCTCCTCGCCAACCCCAGGCCAGCTGCCACCACTGTGCCCGCTGCCATCGACCACGCGAGCACCAGCAGGACGAGGAGCGGCCGCCGGTCGGCAGGGCTGGGGGCCGCACCGCCCTCGGACGGGGGCAGCGCCCACACCGTGAGCAGGCTCCCCCGGTGCAGCACCTCCGCGCCGGGCAGGGCGACCTCGGTGCCGTACCTGTCGTCGTCGACCCCGTCCGCAGCGAGAGCGTCCGACGCGGCCCTGTCAGCGACGACCCACCCGATGCCCTCGTCCGCCAGCGCCTGCTCCAGCTCACCGGCGTCCAGCGTCGCGAGGTGCGCCGTCACGCGCCCGGCCCGGAGGTCCTCCCCCGCGATCTCGCGCCCCGACACGACGAGCGTGTCGCTGGCGAGGTAGTCGGCGGGGAGGTAGCGCCCGAGCGGGTCCAGGGTCCGCCTGCCGTCGTTCCAGGCGGGCCTCCGGTAGGACGTGAACGGCAGCAGCAGGACGTCGCCCTCGTGGCCGGCCTCCCGGCTGGTCTCCAGTGCCTGCCGGGCGGTCGCGTACTCCTCGGGGAAGTCGACCGCGTCCAGCCGACCGGTGATCCCCAGCGCGCCGTCGGGCATCAGCGCGACCGGGGCGAGGACGAGGGCGGTGCCCAGCGCCACGCCGGGCGTGCGCGCGGGCACCGCCGCCAGACGTGCGACGCCGAGGCCGAAGAGCAGCGCCTGGAGCGGTGCCGCCAGTGCCAGGAAGCGCGTCCCGTCGCGCAGCAGGCCCGCACCGGGCACGTGTGCCACCAGCCACCCCACCCCACCGGGCGTCACGACGCCCGCCACCGCCAGGACCAGGCCGAGGACGGCCGGGACCACGAGGGCCACCTGGTCCGCCCGTGCAGCGTCGCGACGCCACGGACGTACGCCGGCCACGCAGACGGCTGCCACCAGGACGAGGGCGGCGAGGCCCACCCACGCCGTGCGCGAGGCCGGGACCACCTCCGCGTTCCAGATGCCGCCGAGACCGAGCACCGCCGCCCACGGGGGCAGCACGCCCTCCCCCTGCGCGGCGAACAGCGCGACGGCGGCGGGATCGCTCACCGTTCCCGACCCGTGGATCGCGCCCGCCACGATCCATGGTGCGTTCACCGCGGCGACCGCTCCGGTCACCCACGTCAGGGGCCGAACCGCCTCCCGGCCGGAAGCGGCGACGCCGGCCACCGCCAGCACGCCGGCGACGAGGCCGCCGACCGGGCTCAGGCTCGCGAAGGCGAGCCAGAGGACGAGCTGCGGCAGGACTCGCTCGCCCGAGGCCAGCCTCCGGGCGCACAGGTGGATCCACGGCAGGCTGGCGTAGGTCATCAGGAGCGGCCAGTGGCCGATCCCCAGCCGCTCGACGACGAAGGGGTTCCAGACGTAGAGGGTGGCCACGGCCAACGGGCCGACGAGACCAGGACCGCGGACCAGCCGAGCGGCGCCCGTCCCGGCGAGGACCAGGGACCCCAGCAGGACCGCCTTCTGCAGGAGCATGCCCGGCACGACCTCGTCCAGCAGCGCGACCACGAGGTCCGAGGGCACCGCGCGCGGCAGGCTCGACCCGGTGCCCCAGAAGTCCCCGCGCATCGTCAGCTCCGGGACCCAGACCATGTCGTAGGTCAGGACGTAGCCCGGGCCGAGCGCGCCACCCAGCATGAGCACGGCGAGGACCGCCGACCACAGTGGCGGAGCGGCGCGCAGGCCCACAGCACCGATCCGTCTCTGCACGAGAGCACAGCCTAGGTGCTCCGCACCGGCCCGCCCCGCGACGCCGCCGGGCAGGCCGCCGGTTCCGGGCGCGCTGCGTCGTTGCGCCTAGGATGCGGCGGGTGACGGCCCCGAGAAGCGTGCGCTCCCGGCGCTCCTTCGACGGCAGCGCCGTCGCCGTGGCCACCAGCGTGATGAACGTGGCGACCTACGGCTTCACCATCATCGCAGCGCGGGTCATCGGACCCAGCGAGTACGGAGCGTTCGCCGCCTGCCTCAGCTTCCTGCTCGTGGTGCAGGTCGGGGCACTCGGCCTGCAGGCGACGGCAGCCCGGCGCATCGCGCTCGACAGGGGCCACGTCGCCGCGATCGAGAAGGCGATCCTGAGGCTGACGGCCAAGGTGTCGCTCGTCGTCGGGCTGGTCATGCTGGCACTGGTGCCTGTGATCAACCGGCTGCTCAACCTCGACGACCTCCTCACCGCCACCATCGTGGCGCTCACCGTCGTCCCGTTGACCCTGGCCGGCGGCCAGGCCGGCGTGCTCCAGGGCGAGCGCCGGTGGCGTGCCCTCGCCGTGTTCTACCTGGCGGGCGGCATCCCGAGGCTCGTCGTCGGCACCTCGCTCATCCTCTGGCGGCCCGACGCGACGACAGCGCTGCTCGGCGTCGGCATCGGCTTCCTCTTCCCGGTGGCCGTCGGCGCCTGGTTCCTGCGGCACCGGCGTACGCCGGAGCTGGTGCCCGCTGAGCACTCCGCGCGCGCGATGCTCCTCGAGAGCGTGCTCAACGCCCAGGTCCTCCTCGCGTTCTTCGCCCTCTCCAGCGCGGACATCGTCATGGCCCGGCACGTGCTCACCGAGCACGACGCCGGGCTCTACGCGGCCGGCCTGATCATGACCAAGGTGATGCTGTTCCTGCCGCAGTTCATCGTGGTGATCGCGTTCCCCGACATGGCCACTCCCGAGAACCGGAAGCGCGCGTTGCGCCACAGCCTGCTCGCGGTCGCCGGGCTGGGACTGGCGTTCGTGCTCGCGGCCCGGGTGCTGTCCGGCCTCGCGATGGTGTTCGTGGGTGGCGACGAGTTCGGCGAGGTCGAGGACCTGCTCTGGGTGTTCGCGGTCCTCGGCACGGTGCTGGCGATGCTGCAGCTCCAGGTGTACGCCGTGCTCGCCCGGCAGGGGCGCCGTACCGTGCTGCTGGTCTGGGCAGCCCTGGCCACCGTCGTCGCGCTCGGCCTCCGCACCGACTCGGTCATCGGCCTGGTGGGCGTGGTGGTCGCCGTGGATGCCGTCCTGCTCGTGGTGCTCACGCTCGCGAGCCTCCGCATCGCGAGGACCACTCCCCCGCCGCCGGTGACGTCACAGCTGCCGACCTGACGGTGCTCGGCCGGAGCGTGCTCCGCACGTGCGGCGGGATGGGGCCGCCGTTCCCGCTGGCGTACGACGCGCGACCGGCTGCCGGACGAACGGTGCGCCGGCTCAGTGCGCGGCGTCGTGCCAGCTGCGCCCGGTGCCGATCGAGACGTCGAGCGGCACGGCGAGGTCGGCGGCTCCGCCCATCTCGGCGCGGACGAGCGAGGCGAGGGCCTCGCCCTCCCCCGGCGCGACCTCGAAGACCAGCTCGTCGTGGACCTGGAGCAGCATCCGCGAGCGCAGGCCCTGCTCGGCGAGTGCGCGCTCGACCCCGAGCATCGCGACCTTGACCAGGTCGGCCGCCGAGCCCTGGATCGGGGCGTTGAGGGCCATCCGCTCGGCCATCTCGCGGCGCTGGCGGTTGTCGCTGGTGAGGTCGGGCAGGTAGCGGCGCCGGCCGAGGATGGTCTCGGTGAACCCCGAGCGGCGGGCTTCGTCGACGATCCCGCCGAGGTAGTCACGCACGCCGCCGAAGGTCTCGAAGTACTCGTCCATCAGGCCGCGCGCCTCGGAGGTGTCGATGCGCAGCTGCTGCGAGAGGCCGAAGGCGGACAGGCCGTAGGCGAGGCCGTAGTTCATCGCCTTGATCTTGGCGCGCTGCTCGACGCTGACGTCGGCGGCGTCGACACCGAACACCCGGGCGGCGGTGATCGAGTGGAAGTCCTGCCCGGAGCGGAACGCCTCGATGAGCAGGGCGTCCTCCGAGAGGTGGGCCATGATGCGCATCTCGACCTGGCTGTAGTCGGCCGTCATCAGCGACTCGCCGCCCTCGCCCACCACGAAGCCCTCCCGGATCCGGCGGCCGGCCTCGGTGCGGATCGGGATGTTCTGGAGGTTGGGGTCGGTGCTCGAGAGCCGTCCGGTGGCCGCGATGATCTGGTTGTAGGTGGTGTGGATGCGCCCGTCCGGGGCCACCGTCTTGAGCAGACCCTCGACCGTCTGGCGCAGCCGGATGACGTCGCGGTGGCGCAGCAGGTGCTGGAGGAAGGGGTGCTCGGTCTTCTCGAAGAGCTGCTGGAGCGCATCGGCGTCCGTGGTGTATCCGGTCTTGGTGCGCTTGGTCTTCGGCATGTCGAGCTCGTCGAACAGCACGACCTGCAGCTGCTTGGGCGACCCGAGGTTGATCTCCTTGCCGATGACGTCGTAGGCGTCGGTGGCGGCCGCGCGCACCTGCTCGCTGAACTCCGACTCGAGACCCTCGAGGTAGTCGGTGTCGACCGCGATCCCGACCTGCTCCATGCGGACCAGGGTGCCGATGAGCGGCAGCTCCACCTCGCGCAGCAGCTGGGTGCCGCCGTGCTCCTCGACGGCACCGTCGAGGGCGTCGGCGAGGTCGAGCACCGCCCGGGCGGTGAGCATCGCGGTGTCGCTGGCGGTGGTGTCGTCCATCGCGTCGAAGCTGAGCTGGTCGGCGTCGGCGGAGTCCTGGCGCAGCTCGCGCTTGAGGTAGCGCAGGGTGAGGTCGGCGAGGGCGTACGAGCGCTGGTCGGGCTGGACGAGGTAGGCGGCGAGCGCGGTGTCGACCTCGAGGCCGGCCAGCTCCCACCCGCGCGCGGCCAGCGCCAGGCTCGGTCCGTTGGCGTCGTGGAGGGCCTTGGGTCGCCCGGGGTCGGCGAGCCAGGTCGCCACGGCGGCGTCGTCGTCGGGGCCGAGGTCGGCCGCGTCGATCCAGGCCGCCTGTCCCTCCCGCGTGGCGACGGCGATCGAGTGCACGTCGCCCGTGCCCGCTCGCCACGTGCCCTGGACCGCGACCCCGACGCGCGTGCCGGCGGGCGCGTGCTCGTCGAGCCAGGCCGCCGCCTCGCCGGTGGCCAGGCGCCGGCCGTCCAGCTCGAAGCCGGCCTCGGCCTCGACGGCCTCGTCCGGGTCGGGGTCGATCGTGTCGAGGAGGCGGGTGCGCAGCTCGCCGCGGAACTCGAGCTCGTCGAGCAGCTCGAGGCCGGCCGTACGGTCCCAGGGCTGGCGCGCCAGTCCCTCGGGGCGTACGGGGAGGGTGAGGTCGCGGACGAGCGCGTTGAGCCGGCGGTTGCGGATGACGTCGCCGAGGTGGGCGCGAAGGGCCTCCCCCTTCTTGCCGGTGATCTCGTCGGCACGTGCGATCACGTTGTCGAGGCCGTCGAACTGGTTGATCCACTTCGCGGCGTAGCCCTGCCCGACGCCCGGCACGCCCGGGAGGTTGTCGGAGGTCTCGCCGACGATGGCAGCGAGCTCGGGGTAGCGGTGCGGGGGCACGCCGTACTTCTCATGCACCGCCGCGGGCGTCAGGCGGGCCAGCTCGCTCACGCCGCGCATCGTGTAGAGGACGGTGGAGTCCTCCGTCACGAGCTGGATGGAGTCGCGGTCGCCGGTCATGATCAGCACCTGCATACCCTCGGCGAGCGCCTGGGTCGCCAGCGTGGCGATGATGTCGTCGGCCTCGTAGCCGTCCATCGACAGGTGCTGGATGTGCAGCGCGTCGAGGACGCGCCGGATCAGCGGCAGCTGGCTGCCGAACTCGTCGGGCGTCTTGTTGCGCTTGGCCTTGTAGTCGCTGTACTCCTCGAGCCGGAAGGTCTGGCGAGACTTGTCGAACGCGACCGCGACGTGCGTGGGGGCCTCGTCGCGCAGGACGTTGACCAGCATCGAGGTGAAGCCGTAGACGGCGTTGGTGTGCTGGCCGGACGCGGTCGCGAAGTTCTCCACCGGCAGGGCGAAGAAGGCCCGGTAGGCCAGGGAGTGGCCGTCCAGCAGCAGGAGGCGGGGGCGGCGGTGCTCGTCGGGGGTGGGCTCGCTCGTCTCAGGCACCCGCCGACTCTATCCGCCGCCACCGACACCGCCGTGCCCGGGAACCCGCCCGTGGCGCGGGCCGACCCTCCGCAAGAATGGGGCCATGAGCACGCCACCCGAGTCCCGTCCCGAGTCCCGTCCCGAGTCTCTGGCCCAGCTGAGCGTCGAGGAGCTGATCGCCTTCATGCCGGAGGGCAACGGGCGCCTCAACGACAAGATGGGGGTCGAGCTCGTGGAGGTCTCCGCCGAGCGGGTCGTGGCGACCATGCCGGTCGAGGGCAACACCCAGCCGTACGGCCTCCTTCACGGCGGCGCCTCGGTGGTGCTCGCCGAGACCCTGGGCTCGATCGGGTCGGCCATCCACGCCTACCCCGCCAAGATCGCCGTGGGTGTCGACATCAACGCCACCCACCACCGCGCCGCCACGTCGGGGACGGTCACCGGCGTGGCGACCGCGATCCACCTCGGCCGCTCGTCGACGTCGTACGACATCGTGATCAGTGACGACCAGGGCCGACGGGTGTGCACCTCGCGGATCACCTGCGCTCTGCTGGACGCTCCGCAGCGCTGAGCGCCGCCCCGGCTCAGCCCGGGACGCGCTCGCGGCGGATCCGACGCGCGGCCAGCACCCGGTCGATGCGCTGCCGGCTCGTCGCGGCCTGCGTCACCTGGCGCGCCTGGGGCAGCCGGGCGCGTACGGCGCTCGTGGTGGCCGCGCGCAGCGTCGCCTGCGGTGCGAACGACAACCGCGCCATGAACCGGTTGGCGTCGCGCGCCTCCGCGGCCGCGGCGGTCTGGACGTGGGTGATGCCGTGCTGGTCGGCGAAGCGGCAGGCGGCCTCCATGAGCGCGCTGCCGACGCCCTTGCGGCGGAACCGCGCGAACACGTGGGGCGAGACCGCGAGGACCGCGGGCTCGAGGTTGAGCGGGGTGAACGTGGTCGCCTCGAGGTAGACCGCACCGGCCACCTCGCCGTCGACCTCGGCCACCGCGAGCAGGCGGGTGTCGGAGGTGTCCGCCTCGGCGACGACGCGCGCCACGTCGGCGAGCTGCTCGTCGAGACCGCCCTTGCGCAGGATGTCGCTCCACAGCTCCCGCAGCGAGGCGACGTCCGTCGGCCCTGCTGCGCGTACGGTCACCGGCGTCCGACTCATCGACCCACCTCTGCTCGAGCACCCACAGTGGTCCCCCGCCGCTCCTGATGCGGCACCACACCCGGGCGAGGGTACGCCCAAGCCGTCCCGCACGCCATGGCGAGGTGGCACTACTTGTGATGTCCGGGGCGACCCGGGCGAATGTAACGGCCGGGTGACGATGCCTCGCGCGTCTCCCTCCCCGCCCCGAGCAGTGCACTACGCTCCCCGGCATGTCATCCAGCACCCTTCCGCGTCCGCGCGGCATCATCCGGAGCTCCATCGCCCTCGCGTCCACCCTGGCGCTCGCCACGGTCCTCACGGCGTGCGGCTCCGACGACGGCGGCGACTCGGCCGGCGACAGCGGCTCCGGCGACGAGTCCGGCCTCACCACCATCTCCAGCGGCACGCTGACGGTGTGCTCCGACGTCCCGTACCCGCCGTTCGAGGACTTCGACGAGACCTCGGAGTCGGGCTTCAAGGGCTTCGACATCGACATCGTCCAGGCGATCGCCGACGGCCTCGAGCTCGAGCTCGAGGTCAAGGACTCCTCCTTCGACGCGCTCCAGAGCGGCCAGGCCCTCAACGCCGCCCAGTGCGACATCGCCGCCAGCGCGATGACGATCACCGAGGAGCGCAAGGCAGCCCTCGACTTCTCCGACGGCTACTACGACTCCCAGCAGTCGCTGCTGGTGGCCGAGGGCTCCGACATCGCCTCTATCGACGACCTCGACGGCGTGAAGGTCGGCGTCCAGCAGGGCACCACCGGCAAGGCCTACGCCGAGGAGAACGCCAGCGGCGCGGACATCGTGTCCTTCCCCAGCGACGCCGAGATGTTCCAGGCGATCAAGGCCGGCCAGGTCGAGGCGCTGCTGCAGGACCTCCCCGTCAACATCAACCACCAGGAGCAGGGCGGCTTCTCGGTCGTCGAGACCTACTCGACCGACGAGTCCTACGGCCTGGCGATGAAGAAGGGCAACACGGAGCTGGTCGACGCGGTCAACGAGCAGCTCTCCGAGATGCGCGACGACGGCACCTACGACGAGATCTACAACACCTACTTCGCGACCGAGTGACCTGCGCGTGGCTCTGAAGCGCTCGACGCGTCGCACCCTCAGCAGGGCGGTCCTCTACGCCGTCCTGCTGGGGGTGTTGCTCCTGGTCGGCCTGAGTGCCGACTGGGCCACCATCCGCGCCAACTTCTTCGCCCCTGCCGGCATCGGCAACCCGTTCACCGGTGACTGGGGCACCTGGCCCGACCTGATCACGGTCGGCGTCAAGAACTCCCTGATCTACACCGCCGTCGCCTTCGGGGCGGGGCTGGTGCTCGGGGTCGTGCTCGCCCTGATGCGACTCTCCCCCGTGGCGGCCTACCGCTGGATCGCCACCGCCTACATCGAGTTCTTCCGCGGCCTGCCCGTGCTGCTGGTCGTCCTGGTGATGGCGTTCGGAATCCCGATCGCGTTCAACGGATGGACCCCGCCAGGCGGCACCGTCGGCGCCGGCGTCGTCGGCCTGATCCTGGTCGCCGCCGCCTACATGGCCGAGACCATCCGGGCCGGCATCCAGGCCGTGCCGAAGGGCCAGACCGAGGCCGCGCGCTCGCTCGGCATGAGCGCCGGCCGCACCACGGTCACCGTGGTGCTGCCCCAGGCGTTCCGGATCGTGATCCCGCCGCTGACCAACGAGTTCGTCCTGCTCATCAAGGACACGGCGCTGCTGTTCGTGATCGGTTTCGCCGCCAGCCAGCGTGAGCTCACCACGATCGCGCGTGACTTCATGGCCTCGAGCGCCACCGCCGGGACCGCGACCAGCCTGATCCAGGCCTCGATCCTCTACCTCCTGATCACGCTGCCGCTCACCCGACTGGTGTCGTGGCTCGAGCACAAGCAGCAGAAGGCCCGGTGACCATGACCACGAGCGCCCAGGCGGCTCCCGCCATCCAGATCCGCGACCTGCACAAGTCCTTCGGGTCCAACAAGGTCCTCAAGGGCATCGACTTCCACGTCGACAACGGCGAGGTCGTGTGCGTGATCGGCCCGTCGGGCTCGGGCAAGTCGACGCTGCTGCGCTGCGTCAACCGCCTCGAGGAGCCCGACAGCGGCCAGATCCTGGTCGAGGGGGTCGACATCATCGACCCCGAGACCGACCTCGACGCCGTTCGCTCGCGCATCGGCATGGTCTTCCAGCAGTTCAACCTCTTCCCCCACATGAACGTGCTGCGCAACCTCACGGTGGCGCAGCAGAAGGTGAAGGGGCGCTCCAAGAAGGAGGCCGTCGAGGTCGCCCGGGCCAACCTCGAGAAGGTCGGGCTGAGCGGTCGCGAGAACGTCTACCCCGCGCACCTGTCGGGTGGCCAGCAGCAGCGCGTGGCGATCGCTCGTGCCCTGTCCATGGACCCCGACATGATGCTCTTCGACGAGCCGACCTCTGCGCTCGACCCCGAGCTCGTCGGCGACGTGCTCGAGGTGATGAAGACCCTCGCCGGCGAGGGCATGACCATGATGGTCGTGACCCACGAGATGGGCTTCGCCCGCGAGGTGGGCGACAAGCTGGTCTTCATGGACGGCGGCGTCATCGTCGAGGAGGGCGACCCGCGCGAGGTGCTGGCCAACCCGCAGCAGGAGCGGACCCAGGCGTTCCTGTCCAAGGTGCTGTGACCGAGTCGGTGCATGCACAGGGCCCAGCCGGATCGGCTGGGCCCTGTTGCGTGAGCGCGTCGGCGTCGACTCAGATGTCCCCGCCGAGGTAGGCGGCCTTCACCGAGTCGTCCCCGGCGAGCTCGCTGCCCTTGCCCGAGCGGACGATCTCGCCCGTCTCGAGGATGTGGGCGTCGTCGGCGGCCTTGAGCGCCTGCGCGGCGTTCTGCTCGACCAGCAGCACCGTGGTGCCCTGCGCATTGATCTCCTTGATGATGGAGAAGATCTGCGCGATGAGCTTGGGCGCCAGGCCCATCGACGGCTCGTCGAGCAGCAGCAGCCGGGGCCGGGCCATGAGGGCACGCCCGATCGCCAGCATCTGCTGCTCGCCACCCGACATGGTGCCGGCGGACTGGTTGATCCTCTCGGACAGGCGCGGGAAGAGCGTCAGCACCCGGTCCATGTCCTCCTGGTACGCCTTGCTCTTGCGGTCGTTGCGCACGAAGGCACCCATGTCGAGGTTCTCGCGCACGCTCATGCCGACGAAGCAGCGACGTCCCTCGGGCGACTGGCTGATGCCGAGCTTGACCCGCTCGTACGGCGCCGCGTGGGTGATGTCCTTGCCGTCGAACTTCACCGAGCCGGCCCGCACCTTGCGGATGCCCGAGAGGGTCTTCAGCGTCGTGGTCTTCCCTGCGCCGTTGGCGCCGATCAGGGTCGTGACACTCCCCTCGGGCACGCTGAAGCTGATGTCACGGATGGCCTCGATGTGCCCGTAGTTGACACACAGCCCCTCCACCTCAAGAAGCATCTTCTTCCTCCACTCCGAGGTAGGCGGCGATGACCGCAGGGTTGTCGCGGATCTCCGCCGGTGCACCCTCGGCGATCTTCTTGCCGAACTCGAGCACCACGATGCGATCGGTCACGCCCATCACCAGGCGCATGTCGTGCTCGATGAGCAGCACGGTGAACCCCCGGTCGCGGACCTTGCGGATCAGGTCCATCAGGATCCGCTTCTCCTGCGGGTTGAAGCCGGCCGCCGGCTCGTCGAGGCAGATCAGCTTGGGCTGCGTCGCCATGGCGCGCGCGATCTCCAGACGTCGCTGATCGCCGTAGGAGAGGTTCGCCGCCAGCTCGTCGGCCTGCTTGGCCAGGCCCATGAAGCGCAGCAGCTCCATGGCCCGGTCGTGGCCGGCAGCCTCCTCGCGGCGGTGCTTCGGCAGCCGGAACAGCGCGCTGAACATGCCGGTGGTGTGCTGCGCGTCCGCGCCGACCAGCACGTTCTCGAGCGCGGTCATCGTGGGGAACAGGCGGATGTTCTGGAACGTACGGGCGATCCCGGCCTGCGTGATCTCGAAGCGCTTCTTGCCGGCCAGGGACTCACCGTTGAACCGGATGGTCCCGGAGGTCGGCTTGTAGACCCCCGTGATGGCGTTGAAGCAGGTCGTCTTCCCGGCGCCGTTGGGGCCGATGAGGCCGAGGATCTCGCCCTCCTTGATGTCGAAGCTGACGTTGTCGAGCGCCGTCAGGCCGCCGAACCTCAGCGTCAACTGGTCCACCTCGAGGATGGGTGTGTCAGGCATGCGCCTTCTCCTCTCCGTCAGTGCCTACTTCGAGCTCCTCGAGCTCCTGCTCCAGCTGCTTGGCGCGCACGGTCCGCCTCGGCGGGAAGAGACCCTCCGGGCGCAGGATCGCCAGCGCCACCAGGGCGAGTCCGAACACCAGCACGCGGAAGTCGTCGAACTCGCGGAAGCGCTGTGGCAGGTACGCCACGAGGGTCGCACCGACGAGGACGCCCCAGCGGTTGCCCTGCCCACCGACCACGACCGCGGCCAGGAACAGGATCGAGAAGAGCAGCAGGAACGAGTCGGGGTTGATGAAGTTCTGCCGGCTGGCGTAGAGCGCACCGGCGAGACCCCCGATGAAGGCACCGGTGGCGAAGGCCAGGAGCTTGAAGCGGAAGGTGGGCACGCCCATCAGCTCCGCGGCGTCCTCGTCCTCACGCGTCGCCTCCCAGGCACGGCCGACCCGGCTGTTCTTGATGAGGTAGTCGGCGAACAGCATGATGATGACGACCGTGAGACCCAGCCAGTAGTAGGGGATCTGGTCGAGCACGCCGAACACGAGGAACTTGGTGGTGTCCTGCGTGTCGATCAGCACCGTGCCGTCGCCCCAGTAGAGGTGCGGGATCTCGAACAGGCCCTCGGTGCCGCCCACGCTCGGCGGGCGGGCGACGTTGCTGATGCCCTTGCGCTCACCCAGCCACTCGGTGTTGACCGCGACCAGACGGATGATCTCGCCGAAGCCGAGCGTCACGATGGCGAGGTAGTCGCCGCGGACCCGCAGGGTCGGTGCACCGAGCAGAACGCCCGAGATCGTGCTCGCGAGCACCGCGATCGGGAGAGCGAAGAGGAGCGGCCAGTTGGCGTGGAACGACGTGAGGATCGCTGCGGTGTAGGCGCCGACGGCGTAGAAGCCGACGTAGCCGAGGTCGAGGAGCCCGGCGTAGCCGACCACGATGTTGAGGCCGAGCGCCACCAGCATGTACATGGTCACCACGAACAGGACGCCACCGAAGTCGACGCCCGGGGTGGTGATGAAGGGTGGCTCCAGCAGCGGCAGCGCGTAGGCGAGGATCGCGAGGAGCACCCACATCGCGATCTTGACCGGCTTGGGGAGCTTCGACAGTGACAGCTTGAGCTTGCTCATGCGCGTGCCTTTCCGAGCGACTCACCGAGCAGTCCGGTGGGTCGGAAGAGAAGGATGACGACCAGCAGGACGAAGGCGACCACGTGGCGCCACTCCGTACCGAGCAGGGCCGACCCCCAGATCTCGGCGACACCGAGCACGAGTCCGCCGAGCAGTGCTCCGCGCAGGTTGCCGATGCCGCCGAGGACGGCGGCGGTGAAGGCCTTGACGCCGAGCAGGAAGCCCACGTCGAACTTGGTCGTCTCGATCTTGAGCATGTAGAGGAAGGCCGCGACGCCGGCCATCAGGCCGCCGATGAGGAAGGTCATCTGGATGGTGCGCGTCGGGTTGACGCCCATCATGGAGGCGGTCTCGGGGTCCTGGGCCGTGGCACGGATGCCCTTTCCCAGCTTGGAGCGGCGCACGAACTGGTCGACGACGACCATCATCGCGACGGCGGAGAAGATGACGAGCAGGTCGATGCTCGACACGATGATGCCCGCCACCTCCCAGCGGGGCGCGTCGACGACGCCGGCGATGCTGTTGTTGATGCGGGCCTTGCCGACGTAGTCGGAGAGGTCGTCGTCGAGACCGACCCACCCTGCGACCCGGTCACGCAGGCCCATCAGCTCGGCGAGCACGAAGCTCGCGCCGATGGCGGAGATGAGCGCGATCAGGCGAGGGGCGTTGCGCTTGATCAGGGGACGGTAGGCGACCCGTTCGAGGAC
This sequence comes from Nocardioides ganghwensis, assembly GCF_014779655.1. GTDB lineage: Bacteria > Actinomycetota > Actinomycetes > Propionibacteriales > Nocardioidaceae > Nocardioides > Nocardioides ganghwensis. The sequence continues at coordinate 234,986 of NZ_JACXYX010000004.1, read as the reverse complement.
GAGCGCGATCACTGCGGACATCGCCATGGCCGCCAGCAGCGAGGCGAGGAGGATCGCGATCAGCTCCACGCCGTTGGCGTCGGCACCACCGAGCGCCATCACCGTCCACAGCATGGCGAAGGTGCCGTACATGAACACTTCGGAGTGCGCGAAGTTGATGAGCTGCAGCACGCCGTAGACCATCGTGTAGCCCAGCGCGATCAGCGCGTAGATCGCGCCGAACGCCAGCCCGGACAGTGTCAGTCCGGGCAGGTTGTTGAAGAAGAACTCGAAGTTCACGCAAGGCCTCCTGGCCGGGGGTCAGCCATCGGATCTGGACAGTGGCGCGGCCGGGGAGGTCGTCCCCGGCCGCGCCTGTTGCCTGTTGTGACGGTCGGCTGTCTGTCAGCCGATCTCGCCCTCGGAGACGATCTCGCCGCCCTCGACCTTGTAGGCGTAGACCTTCACGTCGGCAGGCTCGCCGGTCTCGTCGAACGAGAGCTGCTTGGTGATGCCGGCCTCGTCGTAGCCGTTGACGTGCTCGAGCATGGCCTCGCGGTCGCCGATGCCGTCGCCGATGCCGTCGAGGAAGATCGTCGCGGCGTCGTAGGCCTCGGCGGCGTAGGTGCCGGGGGCCTCGCCGAACTCCTCCTCGTAGGCGCTGGCGAAGTCGGCCACGGCCGGGTCGGTGTCGGGGATGCACGGGCAGGTGATGATGGTGCCCTCGGCTGCGTCCCCGGCGTCGAGGTAGGCCGGGTCCTTCACGCCGTCGGCCACGACGAACGTGCCCTCGAAGCCACCCTGGCGGAGCTGACCGATGAGGATCGTCGCCTCGGCGTAGTAGCCACCGAAGAAGACCGCGTCGGCCTCGGAGTCGACGACCTTGGAGACGGTCGCGGCGAAGTCGGTGTCACCGACCTGGATGGTGTCGGAGCCGGCCACGGCGTCGGCGCCGAGGTCCTCCTCGACGATGCCGGCCAGGCCGGCGCCGTACTCGGAGGCGTCGTCGATGACGTAGGTGCTCTTGGCCTGCAGCGTGTCCTTGATGTAGGCCGCGGCAGCCGGGCCCTGGGTCGCGTCGTTGCCGAGCGCGCGGTGGAAGGTGTCCCAGCCGTTCTCGGACAGCGCGGGGTTGGTGGCCGACGGGCTCACCGTCGGGACACCGGCCTCGGCGAAGATCGGGCCGGCGGCCGCGGACTCACCGGAGAAGGCGGGACCGACGACGCCGATGATCGACTCGTCGCCGGCGATCTCGGTCGCCAGGGCGGGGGCCTCGTCGGGCGAGCCCTGCGAGTCGTAGTTGACCAGCTCGACCTCGCAGTCGGCGTCCTCGTTGTACTGCGAGACGGCCAGCTCGGCACCCTGGATGATCGGCTTGCCGAGACCGGCCGCGGGGCCCGTCTCGGGGCCGAAGAAGGCGAGCTTCAGGTCGCAGGCGGCCTCGCCGCCGCCACCGCCGCTGCCTCCCTCGTCGCCGCCGTCCTCGGTCGTGCCACAGGCGGTCAGCACCAAACCGGCCACCGCCGCGACCGCGACGGCCTGCCAGGACTTGGATGAGCGGATCATGGACCCTCCGTAGTTCTAAGTGGGCTGTCCACCTCGGCAGCCTCGTGCCCGGAACCTAACACTCGGAATGTGGCACGGGACACGATTGAGCGCACGCAGGTTCGTGCCGTTGCCGTTTCGTGACCAAGTGGTCTGCACCGGAAACGCGGCGCGTCAGGAAGGCCCGTCGGCACCCAGTCCGGCGACGCCGTGCTCCACGACCCCGTCGGCCACCTGCTTCATCGACAGGCGCAGGTCCATCGCGGTCTTCTGGATCCAGCGGAACGCGTCGGGCTCGCTCAGCCCGAGCTTCTCCTGGAGCACGCTCTTGGCGCGGTCGACCGACTTGCGGGTGGCGAGCGACTCCTGGAGGTCGGAGACCTCGCGCTCCAGCACCGCGATCTCGGCGTACCTGCTCACGGCCATCTCGATCGCGGGCACCAGGTCACCGCGCTGGAACGGCTTGACGAGGTACGCCATCGCGCCGGCGTCGCGCGCCCTGGCGACGAGGTCACGCTGCGAGAACGCCGTCAGGATCACGACCGGCGCGATCCGCTCGCCCGCGATCGCCTCCGCCGCGGCGATGCCGTCGAGGACGGGCATCTTGACGTCGAGGATGACCAGGTCTGGCCGCAGCTCGCGCGCCAGCTCGACGGCCTTCTGGCCGTCCCCGGCCTGCCCGACGACCTCGTAGCCCTCCTCGCCGAGCATCTCGGCGAGGTCCATGCGGATGAGGGCCTCGTCCTCGGCGATCACGACACGGCGTATGCCGTCGTCGGGTCGCGCGGCGGGCGTGGGCTCGGGCTGGTCGGCGGGCTGCGTCACGTCGGCAAGGCTAGTCGGATAGGGTTTCGGAGCCGATTCAGCCCCGGTACTCCAACGGCAGAGAGAGTGGTCTCAAACACCATCCAGTGTGAGTTCGAATCTCACCCGGGGCACCTGAGCCGGTGTCGGTGGTCGTTGACATCGTGGCGACGTGCACGAGGCACCAGTTCGCATCGAAGCCCTCCGGCTGCTGGGCGACTCAGCCAGCCTGAGCGCGACCAGTCGGGCAACGGGCGTGGCCCGGTCGACGATCCGGTCCTGGGCGGCGTCCATCGGAGCCGGACCCACCGACTGCTGTCGGTGCCTCGGAGCGAGTCCCTCAACGGGCTCCCCCTACGCAGCACTCCTCGGCTTCTACCTGGGCGATGGAGGCATCTCCACCTACAGGCGGCACACCACGATCCGTGTGTCGTGCGACGCCCGGCTGCCCGGAACCATCACGGACGTGTCGCGTGCGCTTCGCCTCGTCCGCCCGGCTTCCGTGGTCTCCCACATACGGGCACCGGGCGTGATCGTCGTCCAGAGCAACTGGAAGCACTGGCCCTGCCTGTTCCCCCAGCACGGACCGGGTCGCAAGCACGAGCGGGCGATCGTCCTGGAGGAGTGGCAGCGCGAGGTCGTGAGGGCCTTCCCCGCGGACTTCCTCCGCGGCCTCTTCCACTCCGACGGGTGCCGGGTGAACAACTGGGCGACACGTGTGGTCAGCGGCGAGAAGAAGCGCTACGACTACCCGAGGTGGCAGTTCGTCAACGCCTCCGAGGACATCCTCGGCCTGTGCACCTGGGCGCTGGACCTCGTGGAGGTGCCGTGGCGCCGCTCGGGAGCGCGAGTCGTCTCGGTGTCCCGGAAGGACGCCGTCGCGCGCCTCGACGAGCTCATCGGCGTGAAGGAGTGATCAGACTGGACCCGTGGGACAAGGTGACCACGCCCGTAGCACCCTCGTCCCTCATCGGGCTAGCCGGACTTAGGTAGCGGTCACGACCGGTTCCAACGGCGCTGTTGATGACCCCGAGAGTCGGAGAAGGTCTAGCCTCCAATCTCGGACAAGGAGCACCAAATGTCTCGGTTCCAGCGCACGGTCTTGCTGATCGTCTCTCTCCTCGGCGCGCTTCTGACGCCTCTCACTGTTGCAGCGCCCGCGAACGCGCAAGTCGGTTCTGGGCAGGTCTGGCGATGCCATGACTGGAGGAGCGACGCCTACAACATGAGCGATTACCAGAAGGAGATCTACGACTGCGTGTGGGGAGTGATCTACATCTATGACACCCGCTACTTCAACCTCCAGTACAAGCTCGAGGGAAACGAGTCGCACTACGCCCGCAAGGCCGGACGAACCCACGAGTGGATCCGCGGCAACTGCAAGGTCGGAAGCATGTCGTACGCATGCAGCCAGTACCGGCGCTGATCGCGGCCCCGGCAGCCGGGTGATCACCCGCCGGCGACACCGGCGACTGCAGTGATCGCAGTTCGCCCCCGACCGCACGGCGCGGTCGGGGGCGATGCCGTTCTGCGACCGCTCGATCAGCGCGGACGTCGGTACGCCGGCGCGGCCCCGTCGATCGCGTCACCCATGCGGTGGATGCGGAGCGCATTGGTCGAGCCGGGGATGCCGGGCGGGCTGCCGGCGATGATCACGACCAGGTCGCCCTTCTCGACGCGACCGATGTCCAGCAGCGCCTCGTCGACCTGTCGGACCATCTCGTCGGTGTGCTCGACGTCGGCGCCGAGGAACGTCTCGATGCCCCACGTCAGCGCGAGCTGCGAACGGGTCCGGGGCTCGGGGGTGAACGCGAGGATCGGGATCGGTCCGCGGTAGCGCGAGAGGCGCTTCGCCGAGTCGCCGCTGACGGTGAACGCGACGACGTACTTCGCGCCCACCCGCTCCGCGACCTCGGCCGCGGCCTTGGCGATGATGCCGCCGCGGGTCTGCGGGTTCCACGCGACGGCCGCCATGTGGCTCAGGCCGTGGTCCTCGGTCGACTCCACGATGCGGGCCATGGTCTGCACGGCGACGACGGGGTACTCCCCCACGCTCGTCTCGCCCGACAGCATCACGGCGTCGGCGCCGTCGAGCACCGCGTTGGCCACGTCGCTCGCCTCGGCGCGCGTCGGCGCGGGCGAGCTGATCATCGACTCGAGCATCTGCGTGGCCACGATGACGGGCTTGGCGTAGCGACGGGCCTTGTCGATGATGAGCTTCTGGTGGATCGGCACGTCCTCGAGCGGGCACTCCACGCCGAGGTCGCCGCGCGCCACCATGATGCCGTCGAAGGCGTCGACGATCTCGTCGATGTTCTCGATGGCCTGCGGCTTCTCGATCTTGGCGATGACGGGGACGAAGATCCCCTCCTCGCGCATCACGTCGCGCACGTCCTCGGCGTCGCGGGCGTTGCGCACGAAGCTGAGGGCGATGAAGTCGACGCCCAGGTTGAGCGCCCACCGCAGGTCCTCGGTGTCCTTCTCGGAGAGCGCCGGCACCGACACGGCGACGCCGGGCAGGTTGATGCCCTTGTTGTTGGACACCTTGCCGGCCACTACGACCTCGGTGACCACGTCGGTGTCGTCGACGGAGAGCACCTTGAGGCGCACCTTGCCGTCGTCGATGAGGAGCGGGTCGCCGGCCTTCACGTCACCGGGCAGGCCCTTGTAGGTCGTGCCGCAGACCTCGGCGGTGCCCTCGACGTCGCGCGTGGTGATGGTGAACTCCGCGCCTCGCTTGAGCTTCACCGGTCCGTCGGCGAAGGTCTCCAGACGGATCTTGGGCCCCTGCAGGTCGGCGAAGATGCCGATCGCGTGGCCGGTGTCGTCAGAGGCCTGGCGGACCAGCCGGTAGACGGCCTCGTGGTCGGCGTACGCGCCGTGGCTCATGTTGAGCCGGGCGACGTCCATGCCTGCTTCGACGAGTGACCGGATCCCCTCCGGGGTGTTCACCGCGGGGCCGAGGGTGCAGACGATCTTTGCTCTACGCACGGGCCCAACCCTAGCGGACATTGGAACGATCCAAGCAACCGTCCGCCAGCTGTGCCGCCAGGTCGGTGCCTGTGGCCACCCCCGTCGAGCATGGGTGGGACGAGCACCGACCCGGCGTCACAGCGGCTGCTGGGCCGGACGGGCGGGTCAGACGACCAGCGGGCGCTCGTGCGGCTTGATCGGCGCGGGGAGCGTGGTCGATCCGGTGAGGTAGGCGTCCACCGATGCGGCCGCACTGCGACCCTCGGCGATCGCCCACACGATCAGCGACTGGCCGCGGCCGACGTCGCCGGCGACGTAGACGCCCGGCACGGACGCGGCGTACGACTCGTCGCGCCTGACGTTGCCCCGGTCGTCGAGCTCCACGCCGAGCTGCTCGACGAGACCCGGCTTCTCCGGGCCGACGAAGCCCATGGCCAGCAGCACCAGCTGGGCCGGGATCTCCCGCTCGGTGCCCTCTATCGGCTGGAACTTCGCGTCGACCTCGACCAGCCGCAGCGCGGAGACGTTGCCGTCGTCGTCACCGAGGAACTCCTGCGTCGACACGGCGTACACGCGTTCGCCGCCCTCCTCGTGGGCAGAGGAGACCTTGAAGGTCATCGGGTACGTCGGCCACGGCTGCCCTTCCGGGCGGTCAGCGCCGGGCTGCGGCATGATCTCGAGCTGCGTGATGGACCTCGCGCCCTGGCGGATCGAGGTGCCGAGGCAGTCGGCGCCGGTGTCACCGCCGCCGATGATGACGACGTCCTTGCCGGTGGCGACGATCTGCTCCGAGCCGTCGGTCGTCGGGGGCTCGCCCAGCGACGCGCGGTTGGCCTGCGGCAGGAACTCCATCGCCTGGTGGATGCCGGCCAGGTCGCGGCCGGGCACCGGCAGGTCCCGCGCGTCGGTCGCGCCCATCGCCAGCACCACCGCGTCATAGCGGTCGAGCAGCTTGTCCCCGGTCAGGTCGCCGCCGACGTCGACGCCGGCCCGGAAGACGGTGCCCTCGCGGCGCATCTGGTCGAGGCGCCGGTCGAGGTGCTTCTTCTCCATCTTGAACTCGGGGATGCCGTAGCGCAGCAGCCCGCCGATCTTGTCGGCGCGCTCGTAGACCGCGACGGTGTGCCCGGCCCGGGTGAGCTGCTGGGCGGCCGCGAGCCCGGCCGGGCCCGACCCGATGACCGCGACCGTCTTGCCCGAGAGCCACTCCGGCGGCTCCGGCCGGACGTAGCCCGAGCCCCACGCGCGGTCGATGATCGAGACCTCGACGTTCTTGATGGTCACCGGGTCCTGGTTGATCCCCAGGACGCACGCGGTCTCGCACGGCGCCGGGCAGAGGCGACCGGTGAACTCGGGGAAGTTGTTGGTCGCGTGGAGGCGGTCCATCGCGCCGTCCCAGTCGTCGCGCCACACCAGGTCGTTCCACTCCGGGATGATGTTGCCCAGCGGGCAGCCCTGGTGGCAGAACGGGATGCCGCAGTCCATGCAGCGCCCGGCCTGGGTGTTGATGATCGGGAGCAGGGCGCGCCCGATGCCGTCGGGGTAGACCTCGTTCCAGTCCTTGACCCGCTCGGCGACGTCGCGGCGCGAGGCGACCTCGCGGCCGTGCTTCAGGAATCCCTTGGGGTCAGCCATGCTGGTTCACCTTCTTCGCCAGTACGCGGTGGTCGGTCGTGGTCGTGATCGCTGCGCGCTCAGCCATGGAGGACCTCCATGATCCGGGCGGCGGCCTCTTCCTCGTCGAGGCCGTCCTCGAGGGCCTCCTCGCGGGCCTCGAGCACGCGCTTGAAGTCGCTGGGCATGACCTCGGTGAAGCGCGCCAGCGAGGAGTCCCAGTCAGCGAGGAGCGCGGCGGCGACGGCGGAGCCGGTCTCCTCCGCGTGCTGCTCGACCAGTGCCTTGAGCTCGTCGGCGGCCTTGCCCGTGACCGGTGAGAGCTCGACCAGCTCGGGGTTGACCCGCTGCTCGTCGAGGTCGAGCACGAAGGCGTAGCCGCCGGACATGCCGGCCGCGAAGTTGCGCCCGGTAGGGCCGAGCACGACCACCACTCCCCCGGTCATGTACTCGCAGCCGTGGTCGCCGACGCCCTCGACGACGGCCACCGCACCCGAGTTTCGTACGCAGAACCGCTCGCCGACGCGACCGCTGAGGAAGATCTGGCCGGACGTGGCGCCGTAGCCGATGGTGTTGCCACCGATGATCTGCTCCGACGCCTCGAACGTGGCGGCCCGGTCGGGCCGGACCACGAGGCGGCCGCCCGACAGGCCCTTGCCGATGTAGTCGTTGGCGTCGCCCTCCAGCCGGAGGGTCACCCCGCGAGGCACGAACGCACCGAACGACTGGCCGGCCGAGCCGGTCAGGGTGATGTCGATCGTGCCGTCGGGCAGTCCCTCGCCGCGGTAGCGCTTGGTGACCTCGTGGCCGAGCATCGTGCCGACCGTGCGGTTGACGTTGCGGACCGCGACCTGGGCGCGTACGGGCTCCCCGGACTCCAGCGCCGGTGCGGCGATGGCGATGAGCTCGTTGTCGAGCGCCTTGTCGAGGCCGTGGTCCTGCGTCTTGGTGTTGCGCAGGTCCTGGTCCTCGAACTGGCCGAACTCACCGTGGGCCGAGGCCTGGTGCAGGATCGGCGTGAGGTCGAGGCCTGCGGCCTTCCAGTGGTCGACCGCGCTGGCCACGTCGAGCATGCCGACCTGGCCGATCGCCTCGTCGAGGGTGCGGAAGCCGAGCTCGGCCAGCAGCTCGCGGACCTCCTGGGCGATGAACTCGAAGAAGTTCACGACGTACTCGGCCTGGCCGCTGTAGCGCTCGCGGAGCACCGGGTTCTGCGTGGCCACGCCCACCGGGCAGGTGTCGAGGTGGCAGACCCGCATCATGATGCAGCCGCTCACGACCAGCGGAGCGGTGGCGAAGCCGTACTCCTCCGCGCCGAGCAGTGCCGCGATGACCACGTCGCGCCCGGTCTTGAGCTGGCCGTCGGCCTGCACGACGATCCGGTCGCGCAGCCCGTTGAGCAGGAGCGTCTGCTGGGTCTCGGCGAGGCCGAGCTCCCAGGGACCGCCCGCGTGCTTGAGCGAGGTGAGCGGCGACGCGCCGGTGCCGCCGTCGTGGCCGGAGACCAGCACCACGTCGGCGTGCGCCTTGGAGACGCCGGCCGCGACCGTGCCGATGCCGACCTCGGACACGAGCTTCACGTGGATGCGCGCGGCCGGGTTGGCGTTCTTGAGGTCGTGGATCAGCTGCGCCAGGTCCTCGATGGAGTAGATGTCGTGGTGCGGCGGCGGGCTGATCAGGCCGACGCCCGGGGTGGAGTGCCGGGTCTTGGCCACCCACGGGTAGACCTTGTGGCCGGGCAGCTGGCCGCCCTCACCGGGCTTCGCTCCCTGCGCCATCTTGATCTGGATGTCGTCGGCGTTGGTGAGGTACTCCGACGTCACGCCGAAGCGGCCCGACGCGACCTGCTTGATCGACGAGCGCCGCTCGGGGTCGTAGAGGCGGTCAGGGTCCTCGCCGCCCTCGCCCGTGTTGGACTTGCCGCCCAGCCGGTTCATCGCGATCGCCAGGGTCTCGTGTGCCTCCTGGCTGATCGAGCCGTAGGACATGGCGCCGGTGGAGAAGCGCTTCACGATCTCCGAGACCGGCTCGACCTCGTCGATGTCGATGGGCTCGCGCACGCCGTCCTTGAAGGTGAACAGCCCGCGCAGCGTCATCAGGCGCTCGGACTGCTGGTTCACCCGGTCGGTGTACTGCTTGAAGATGTCGTAGCTGCCGGTGCGGGTGGAGTGCTGGAGGCGGAAGACCGTCTCGGGGTCGAACAGGTGGGGCTCGCCCTCACGGCGCCACTGGTACTCGCCGCCGATCGCCAGCTCACGGTGGGCGGGGGCGATGCCACCACGGGGGTAGGCCGTCGCGTGGCGGCGCGCCACCTCCTCGGCGATCGTGTCGAGCTCGATGCCGCCGAGCTTCGAGGTGGTGCCGCTGAAGTAGCGGTCGATGACCGCCTGGGACAGCCCCACGGACTCGAAGATCTTCGCGCCCGTGTAGGAGGCGACCGTCGAGACGCCCATCTTGGACATCACCTTGAGCACGCCCTTGCCGAGCGCCTTGATCAGGTTGGCGACGGCCTTCTCGGGGTCGACCTTGACGTAGTAGGCCTCGCGAGCGAGGTCCTCCACCGACTCCATGGCGAGGTAGGGGTTGACCGCGGCGGCGCCGTAGCCGACCAGCAGCGCCACGTGGTGCACCTCGCGGACGTCGCCGGCCTCGACGAGGAGACCGACCTGCGTACGGGTCTTCTCCCGCACGAGGTGGTGGTGGACCGCGCCGGTGAGCAGCAGCGACGGGATCGGCGCGAGCTCCGCGGTCGAGTGGCGGTCGGAGAGCACGATGATCCGGGCGCCGTCGGCGATGGCCGCGGAGACCTCGGCGCAGAGCTCGTCGAGCCGCGCCTCCAGCGCCGCTCCCCCGCCCTCGACGTCGTAGAGGCCGCGGACGATGTGCACCTGGAAGCCGGGCATGTCGCCGTTGCGGTTGATGTGACGGATCTTGGCCAGGTCGTCGTTGGAGAAGACCGGGAACGGCAGCACGATCTGGCGGCACGAGGCCGGGGTCGGCTCGAGCAGGTTGGCCTCGGGACCGATGGACCCGGCCAGCGACGTCACCAGCTCCTCGCGGATGGCGTCGAGCGGCGGGTTGGTCACCTGGGCGAACAGCTGGGAGAAGTAGTCGAACAGCAGGCGGGGCTTCTCGCTGAGGGCCGCGATCGGGGTGTCGGTGCCCATCGACCCGAGCGCCTCGCCGCCGGTGTTGGCCATCGGGCTCAGCAGGACGCGCAGCTCCTCCTCGGTGTAGCCGAAGATCTGCTGGCGGCGCGTCACCGAGGCGTGCGTGTGGACGACGTGCTCGAGGTCGTCGATGTCGTCGAGGTGGACCAGGCCGGCGTGCAGCCACTCGTCGTAGGGGTGCTCGGCGGCGAGCTGGCCCTTGATCTCCTCGTCCTCGATGATGCGGTGCTCGTCGGTGTCGACGAGGAACATCTTGCCGGGCTGGAGCCGGCCCTTGCGCACGATCGTGGCGGGGTCGAGGTCGAGCACGCCGACCTCGGAGGCCAGCACGACGAGGCCGTCGTCGGTGACCCAGTAGCGCGAGGGCCGCAGTCCGTTGCGGTCCAGCACGGCGCCGATCTGGGTGCCGTCGGTGAACACCACGCAGGCGGGGCCGTCCCACGGCTCCATGAGCATGGAGTGGAACTCGTAGAACGCCCGACGCTTGGCGTCCATCTCGCGGTGGTTCTCCCACGCCTCGGGGATCATCATCAGCACGGCGTGCGGCAGCGAGCGGCCGCCGAGGTGCAGCAGCTCGAGCACCTCGTCGAACGACGCCGAGTCGGACGCGCCGGGGGTGCAGATCGGGAAGAGCCGCTCGAGGTCGCCCGGGATCAGGTCGCTCTGCAGCAGCGCCTCGCGGGCGCGCATCCAGTTGCGGTTGCCCATGACGGTGTTGATCTCGCCGTTGTGGGCGATGAACCGGAACGGGTGCGCGAGCGGCCAGCTGGGGAACGTGTTGGTGGAGAAGCGCGAGTGCACGACGGCCATCGCCGACGCGACGCGCTCGTCGGTCAGGTCGGGGAAGACCTGGTCGAGCTGGTCGGTGGTGAGCATGCCCTTGTAGGCGAGGGTCCGTGCCGACAGCGACGGGAAGTAGACGTCGGTCTCGGACTCGGCGCGCTTGCGCAGGCAGAAGGCGAGGCGCTCGAGCGCCATGCCGGTGACCCGGGAGCCCTTGCCGGCCACGAAGAGCTGGGCGAAGGCGGGCATCACGCTGCGGGCGGTGGCGCCGAGCGTCGAGTCGTCGACCGGGACCTCGCGCCAGCCGAGGACCGTGAGGCCCTCCTCGTCGGCGATCTCCTCGATGCGCCGGCGGGTGGCCGCCACCGCCTCGGCGTCGCCGGGCAGGAACGCGGTGCCCACGGCGTACGCCCGGGCGGGCGGCAGCTCGAAGCCGAGCTCGGCGGTCACCTCGCGCAGGAACGCGTCGGGCACCTGCATCAGGATCCCGGCGCCGTCACCGGAGTTGACCTCGGCGCCGGCAGCGCCGCGGTGGTCGAGGTTGCGCAGGGCGGTGAGCGCCTTGGCCACGATGTCGTGGCTGGCCTCACCGGTCAGGGTCGCCACCATGGCGACACCGCAGGCGTCCTTCTCGTGGCGAGGGTCGTAGAGACCCTGGCTCGGCGGGAATGCGTGCATGGAGGCATTCTCCCGTCGTCGTCCCGGCGCGCCAGCGCGAACGGCTGGCAGGTCACGGGGGGTGGGTGTTTCCGCGCAGTGCGGTTCGAGGCTGGGGACGACGTTGGCCCGAGCAGAACGGAACCTATCACCGGCGCGTGCCGGTGGCCTACGACGTGTCAGGCCGTGGGACCGGTGGACTGCTCTCTGTCGGCGTCCGACCCGGAGTCCGACCCGGCGTCCGACCGGTCCTCGTGCTCGGTGTCCGACTCGGCGTCCGGGTCGGTGTCCGGCTCGCGGGTGCGGACCGTCTCCTCGCGACCGGGATGCCGGCGCGCGGACCACGCGAACCAGGCCGCGGCGAGGACGAACAGCACGATGGAGGTCCACACGTTGAGCCGCAGGCCGAGGACGTCGTCCATCTGCACGTCGTCGATGCGCAGGTTCTCGATCCAGCCGCGCCCGGCGGTGTAGAGCATCACGTAGAGCGCGACCACCCGGCCGTGGCCGAGGCGGAAGCGGCGGTCGGCCCAGATCAGCACGGCGAACGCGGCGAGGTTCCAGAGGCACTCGTAGAGGAAGGCCGGGTGGTAGGTCGCCACGTCGAGGTACTGGGCAGGACGGTGGGCGACGTCGATCTCCAGGGCCCACGGCAGGTCGGTGGGGCGGCCGTAGAGCTCCTGGTTGAACCAGTTGCCCCACCGACCCACCGCCTGCGCCACGATCACGCCGGGCGCAAGGGCGTCGAGGAGCGGGAGCAGCCTGATCCCACGCGAGCGGGCGCCCAGCCACACACCGACGGCGCCCAGGGCCACGGCTCCCCAGATGCCGAGGCCCCCGCGCCACACGTACAGCGCCGTGACGGGGTTGCGGCCCTCGCCGAAGTAGAGCTCCCAGTCGGTGATCACGTGGTAGAGCCGGCCGCCGACGAGGCCGAAGGGCACCGCCCAGATCGCCAGGTCGCTGACCTCGCCCGCCGTGCCGCCGCGCGCGACCCAGCGGCGCTCGCCGATCCAGATCGCGAGCGCGATGCCGAGGATGATGCTCAGGGCGTAGCCACGGATCGGGACGGGACCGAGGTTCCACACGCCGTCGGCGGGGCTCGGGATGGACATCAGCGTCACGAGCGGTGCCGGCAGGGAGACCATCGAGAACATGGGGAGCATCATCCTTCGTCGAGCAACATGAGCACGTCGTGGGCCAGCTGGGCCTGCGAGACGTCGTGGTCCCACATGATCGGGGTCTGGTCGTCGGCGTCGATGGCCATCACCCGGGTGCCGTGCGTGACGTCGTAGCCGCCGCTGGGGAGCTTCTCGCCCCTGTCGACCCCGACGTAGAGGCTCTTGCCGACCTCGACGATGTCGTCGAGGTCTCCGGTCAGCCCGATGATGCCGGGGTCGAACGCGCTGACGTAGTCCTCCACGACCGCCTCGTCGTCCCGCGCCGGGTCGGTGGTCACGAAGACCACGTCGAGCCGCTCCTTCTCGCTGTCGTCGAGCCGCGCGAGGGTCCCGGCGAGCGTGGCCATCACCTGCCCGCAGACGTCGGGGCAGTTGGTGTAGCCGAAGAAGACGAGCGTGAGGTCCTTGTCGGTGTCGTCGACGAGGCTGTAGGGCTCGCCCGCCGTGTCCACGAGGGGCGTCGCGACCACCTGTGCCGGCGGGTCCAGCGGGGTGCCGGTCAGCTCCATGGCGTCGCTCGAGCCCGTCGCACCGCCGCCGCATGCGGTCAGGAGCGCGAGCAGCGCGAGCGAACCCAGTGCCCTACGACCGCGCACGGCGTACGCCCTCGGCGAGGTCGGTGGTGAGGGCTCGGAGGGCGTCGAGCCCGGCGGCCTCGTCGCCCTCGTGGTCGAGCAGGCACCGGACGAACGCGGAGCCGACGATCACGCCGTCGGCGTAGGCCGCGACCTCGGCGGCCTGGTCGCCGGTGCTGACGCCGATGCCGACCGCGACGGGGACGTCGCCGCCGGCACGCACGCGCGCGACCAGAGGACCGGCGAGGTCGGAGCTCGACTCGCGGGCCCCGGTGACGCCCATGACGGCGGCCGCGTAGACGAAGCCACGGCTCTCCCGGGCCGTCATGGCGACCCGCTCGTCGGTGGAGCTCGGCGCGACGAGGAACACCTTGTCGAGGTCGTGCTCGTCGGCGGCGGCGATCCACTCACCGCCGTGGTCGGGGGTGATGTCGGGGGTGATCATGCCCGCTCCACCAGCGGCGGCCAGGTCGGCCGCCCACCGCTGCACGCCGTAGCGCTCGATCGGGTTCCAGTAGGTCATCACGAGGGTCGGGACACCGGTCTCCGCGACGGCCTCGACGACGCGCAGGACGTCCGCGGTGCGTACGCCGCCGTCGAGCGCCGCCTGCGCGGCGGCCTGGATGGTGGGGCCGTCCATCACCGGGTCGCTGTAGGGCAGGCCGATCTCGATCGCGTCGCAGCCGGCCTCGACCATCGTCCGGAGGGCCCTGATCGAGCCCTCGACGGTGGGATAGCCGGCGGGGAGGTAGCCGACGAGCGCTGCCCGGCCCTCCTCGCGCGCCGTGGCGAAGGCGGTGCTCGTGGACGTCACTGCTGCGCCTCCGTGTCCGGGCCGGTCGCGGCGTCCGCCTCCACCTGCTCCAGGTCCGCCTCCGGGCCCTCCTCTGCGTCGCCGAGCCCGAACCACTCGATGGCGGTGCCCATGTCCTTGTCGCCGCGACCGCTCAGGTTGATCAGCACCGTCGCGTCGGGACCCCTCTCCTGGCCGAGCCGCTTGGCGACGTCGAGGGCGCCCGCGACGGCGTGGGCCGACTCGATGGCCGGGATGATGCCCTCCGTACGGCTCAGCAGGGCCATGGCCTCCATCGCCTGCGCGTCCGTCACGGGGGTGTACGTCGCGCGCCCGGCGGCGGACAGCCACGAGTGCTGCGGTCCGACGCCGGGGTAGTCGAGGCCGGCCGAGATCGAGTGCGACTCGACGGTCTGGCCGTCCTCGTCCTGGAGGACGTAGGTGCGGGCGCCGTGCAGGACCCCCGCCTCGCCGGCGTGGATGGTCGCGGCGTGCCGGCCGGTCTCGACGCCGTCGCCGCCGGGCTCGAACCCGTGGATCTCGACGCCCTCGTCCTCGAGGAACGCGGTGAACAGGCCGATGGCGTTGGACCCGCCGCCGACGCACGCCGCGACGGCGTCCGGCAGCACGCCGTACTGCTCGAGGCACTGGGCGCGGGCCTCGTCGCCGATGCCGCGGCAGAAGTCGCGGACCATGCTCGGGAACGGGTGCGGGCCGGCGGCCGTGCCGAAGAGGTAGGCGGTGTGGTCGACGCTGGCGACCCAGTCGCGCAGCGCCTCGTTGATCGCGTCCTTCAGCGTCGCGCTGCCGGACTCGACGGGCACGACCTTGGCGCCGAGGAGCTGCATGCGGGCGACGTTGAGCGCCTGGCGACGGGTGTCGACCGCACCCATGTAGACCGTGCAGTCGAGGTCGAACCATGCGGCGGCGGTGGCGCTCGCGACGCCGTGCTGCCCGGCACCGGTCTCGGCGATGACGCGGGTCTTGCCCATGCGCCTGGTCAGCAGCGCCTGGCCGAGCACGTTGCGGATCTTGTGGGCGCCGGTGTGGTTGAGGTCCTCGCGCTTGAGCAGCACGCGGGCGCCGACCAGCTCGGAGAGCCGCTCGGCGTGGTAGAGCCGGCTCGGGGTGCCGGCGTAGTCGCGCAGCACCCGCTCGAAGTCGGCGACGAAGGCGTCGTCGGCCATGGCCTCGCGCCAGGCCTCGGTCAGCTCGTCCAGCGCGGCGACGAGGGCCTCGGGCATGAACCGCCCGCCCCACGTCTCGCCGAAGTAGCCGCGCTCGTCGGCCTCGTACCTCATCGGGCCACTGGGCACGCTCACGCTCACGGTGCAGTCACTCCTGTCATTGCTCGTACGGCGGACTCGGGGTCGCCGTCCTTGACCAGTGCCTCGCCGACCAGCACGACGCCCGCTCCCTCGGAGACGAAGCGCTCGACGTCGGCGACGCCGCCGATGCCGCTCTCGGCGACCTTGACGACGTCGGCGTGGATCTGGGGGGCGAGGCGGCCGAAGACGTCGGCGTCCACCTCGAGGGTCTTGAGGTTGCGGCTGTTGACGCCGATGAGCTCGGCGTCGAGGGCGAGCGCACGCTCGGTCTCGGCCTCGTCGTGGACCTCCACGAGGACGGTCAGCCCGAGCTCGCCGGCCTCGTCGTGCAGGCGGCGCAGGGTGTCGTCGTCGAGGGCGGCGACGATCAGCAGCGCGAGGTCGGCACCGGCGGCGCGGGCCTCGACGAGCTGGTAGGTCTCGACGATGAAGTCCTTGCGCAGGATCGGCGTCTCGACCGCGGCGCGCACGGCCCGGAGGTCGTCGAGGCTGCCGCCGAACCGGCGCTCCTCCGTGAGCACCGAGATCGCCGCGGCACCGCCCCGCGCGTAGGCCCCGGCGAGGGCCGCCGGGTCCGGGATGTCGGCGAGGGCGCCCTTGCTGGGGCTGCGGCGCTTGACCTCGGCGATGACGCTCGAGCCACGCGCCCGGAAGTGCGGCATCGGGTCACGCGGGGCGGGGGCGTCGGCGAGGTGGGCGAGCAGCTCGCCCAGCGGGAGCGCGGCCTCGCGGCGCGCGAGGTCCTCGCGTACGCCGGCGACGATGTCGTCGAGCACGGAACCGGTCGCAGGCATGGGATCAGCCTCTCACCCGGCCCCAGCCCCGGCGGGACCGGTGCCAGTGGACGGACGGCGCAGGACCGACCGGCCGGTTCAGTGGTCGGAGGAGTGGAAGCCGAGCTTGGAGAGCACGAGGAACAGCGGGAACGCCACGACCGCGATGATGATGCCGATCCACAGCAGCGTCATCTTGGTGGGCACCTGGAGCAGGGCGACGCTGCCCACCACGAAGCCGAGCATCGCGACCGACACCGCGGTCCAAGCAGCGGGGGTGTTTCCGTGGCCTGCAGCCATCGTGGGTGCTCCTTCGTCGGGTCGGCGGGTGCGCGGCGAAGTCTAGGCGGTGCCGTCGAGCGGTGGTCGAGGTGGTGCCCGGCGGTGGGTCGGGCCGTGGGTCAGGCCGTGGGGTCGCGACCCTCGTCGAGCGCCTTCCAGATGTCGATGTTCTCGGTGGGCTCCGCCGTGGACGCCTCGCGCGCGCCGGCGGGCGAGTCGTACCGGCTGCCCATCTCCGGCCACGTCCGGACGAGGCGCAGCGCGAGGACGGTGGACGCCAGCACGAGGAGCGCGGCGACCACCGCGAGCCCGAACCAGCCCGTGAGCGACGTCTCGTCGAGCACGCTCCCGGTCCGGACGCGGACCTGCTCGACCAGGTGCTCCGGCAGGCTGAACGGCGCCCACGCGACGGTCGCGGCGTAGCCGAGCGCGGCGAGCACGCCGAGGCCGGCGACCGCGCGCCGGAAGCGGCCGCGGGTGACGAGGAGGACTCCCCAGCAGGCGAGGACGACGAACGCCAGGGCCGTGCCGAGCGGGGAGGAGGCGACCTCGCCCCACGTCATCGTGGCGACGCCCGGCGCCGACTCGTCTCCTGTCCCGGCGACCCAGGGCTTGCTGGCGGCGTACGCACCGAGCGCCGCGGAGGCGAGGCCGAGCGCGACGACGGGTCCGAACGTGCGGCGGGGTGTTCGCGGCCGCTCGACCGGCTCAGCCATCGACCCGGTGCACCAGGTCGGCGTCGAAGCAGGTGTGGTCGCCGGTGTGGCAGGCGGCACCGACCTGGTCGACCACGAAGAGGAGCGTGTCGCCGTCGCAGTCGAGCCGGACCTCCTTGACCCACTGCACGTGGCCGGACGTGTCGCCCTTGACCCAGTACTCGCGGCGCGAGCGGGACCAGTAGGTCGCCCGCCCCGTGGCGATCGTGCGCCCGAGCGCCTCGTCGTCGACCCACGCCAGCATCAGGACCTCACCGGAGCCGTGCTGCTGCACGACGACGGGCACGAGGCCCTCGGCGGTGTGGCGCAGGCGAGCGGAGATCGCGGGGTCCAGTCCGGAGCCGGAGGTGGGGTTCACGGATCCATCGTCTCAGCCTCGCGGGCGGACCACGTCTCCGCACACCGCTGCGTGACCGGCCCGCGGGCGGGCAGCTCGCGGTCGTCCCACCGGGCGATGGCCTGGGCGTCCCGCGTGGTGGACACGAGGAACGCCTCGCTCGCCCGCTCGCGCACGTCGGCCAGCGGCTCGTCGACCTCGCGTGCGCCGCACCACTCGACGACCAGCTCGCGGGTGATCCCGGCGAGGCAGCCGGCGGTCAGGCTCGGGGTGCGCAGCTCGCCGTCGAGGACGTAGAAGACGTTGGAGCCGGTGCCCTCGCACAGGTCGCCCGCGGTGTTGGCGAAGATCGCCTCGGTCCCGCCGTGGGCCTGCGCGTGGGCCAGCGCGATGACGTTCTCGGCGTACGACGTGGTCTTCAGGCCCGCGGTGGCGCCGTGCTCGTTGCGGGTCCACGGGACGGTCACGACCGTCGTCTCCCTCGCCGCGACGTCGATGGCGCTGTAGGCCACGACCAACGTCGCCGGTCCCCCGCCGCGGCCCGAGCCCATCGGCGCGGGCCCGGCCGTCCAGGTGATGCGCAGGCGCCCGATCGGGTCGCCGGTCGCGCCGTCGGCGAGGACCGCGGCGACGCCGCGGCGTACGTCCGCGAGGTCGGGCGCCGGGAGTCCGAGCCCAGCGGCGCTGCGCTCGAGGCGCGCGAGGTGCCGGGTCAGCGCGAACGGCTCGCCATGGAGGGTCTTGACCGCCTCGAAGACCCCGTCGCCCACCGTGAAGCCGTGGTCGGTGACGGCCACCGCACCCTGCGTCGGGTCGGTCAGGAGGGTGCCGTTCAGCCATGCGCGCATGGGCGTCACTCTAGGGCCGAGGACCCCCGCCGGAACCGGGCCGGACACGCGGTCCGGGGGGCCGATTTTGGCGCCGCGTCGGCCATGGGCTACTGTTCCACTCGCACTCGGGGCCGGTGAAACGGCCACGAAATGCAGGCGGACATAGCTCAGTTGGTAGAGCGCAACCTTGCCAAGGTTGAGGTCGCGAGTTCGAGTCTCGTTGTCCGCTCTGAGGGGTCTCCCATACACACGTGGGCCTCCACGGTGGGTTGGCCGAGAGGCGAGGCAACGGACTGCAAATCCGTCTACACGGGTTCAAATCCCGTACCCACCTCGCACGACACAACTCAACACGGGCGATTGGCGCAGCGGTAGCGCGCTTCCTTGACACGGAAGAGGTCACTGGTTCAAACCCAGTATCGCCCACCACCACCGAAGGCCTCGCAGCGATGCGGGGCCTTCGTCGTTGCCGGGTCAGCCGGCCGGCGGGAGTTCCACGGCCGACGTTCCTCCCGGCAACGACGTAACACCGAGTTAACGCGACTCGGTGGTGCCCCGAAACGCGCGCTCCCTAGGTTCACCGTCACCATGCACCTGACACCCGCCGACACCGACAAGCTCCTGCTCGCCGTCGCCGGCATGGTCGCGCGCGACCGTCTCGACAGGGGCGTGCGGCTGAACCACCCGGAGACCGTGGCGCTGCTGAGCACCTGGGTCATCGAGCGGGCGCGCGAGGGGGCGAGCGTGGCCGACCTCATGGAGACCGGGCGCCACGTGCTCAGCCGTGACCAGGTGATGCCCGAGGTCGCGTCGATGCTCACCGACGTGCAGGTGGAGGCCACGTTCCCGGACGGTCGCAAGCTCGTCACGCTCCACCACCCCATCGCCTGACGCCCACCGACCCGAGACAGGAGGAGACCGTGGCCGACCTGCCCAGCGGACCCGGGGAGATCCGGACCATGGACGGGACCGTCGTGCTCAACGCGGATCGCGGACCCGACGAGCGCATGGACCTGGTCATCGTCAACACCGGGGACCGTCCCGTCCAGATCGGCTCGCACATCCACCTCCCCGACGTGAACGCCGCGTTGTCCTTCGACCGGGGAGCCGCCGCGGGCCACCGCCTCGACATCCCCTCGGGCACCAGCCGGCGCTTCGAGCCCGGCGCGTCCCAGTCGGTCCGCGCCGTGACGCTCCGGGGCCGCCGCCACGTGCCGGGGATCCAGGTGCGCCCGGCCACGGAGGCCGCTGGTGGTTGAGATCAGCCGGAGCGCGTACGCCGCGCTCTACGGCCCCACCACCGGCGACCAGGTGCGCCTGGCCGACACCGACCTGTGGATCGAGGTCGAGCAGGACCTCACCTTCGGTGGCGAGGAAGCGGTGTTCGGTGGCGGGAAGTCGATCCGCGAGTCGATGCACCAGTCCACGACGACCCGCGCGGACGGTGCCCTGGACACGGTCATCACCAGCGCCCTGGTCCTCGACCACTGGGGCGTGGTCAAGGCCGACGTCGGGATCCGCGACGGGCGCATCGTCGCCCTGGGCCGGAGCGGGAACCCCGACATCGCCGACGGGGTGCACCCCGACCTCGTCATCGGACCCTCCACGGACGTCATCTCCGGCGAGGGCAAGATCCTCACCGCTGGCGGGATCGACGTCCACGTGCACTTCCTCTCGCGCTCGCAGGTCCACGAGGCCCTCGCCACGGGGATCACCACCCTGGGTGGTGGTGGCACGGGCCCGTCCGAGGGCTCGAAGGCCACCACCGTGACCCCCGGCGCCTGGCACCTGCGTGCCGTGCACCGTGCGCTGGACCCGCTCCCCGTCAACGTGCTGCTGATGGGCAAGGGCAACACCGTCTCCGCTGCGGCGCTCGCCGAGCAGGCCCTCGCCGGCGCGGCCGCCTACAAGGTGCACGAGGACTGGGGGTCGACGCCCGCCGCCATCGACGCGGCGCTTCGCGCGGCCGACGAGCACGGCCTCCAGGTGGCGCTTCACTCCGACAGCCTCAACGAGGCCGGCTACCTCGAGTCGACGCTGCGGGCGATCGGGGGCCGCTCCATCCACGCCTTCCACGCCGAGGGGGCCGGCGGCGGCCACGCGCCCGACATCGTCCGCGTGGCCGGCGAGCCGTACGTCATCCCGGGATCGACCAACCCGACGCTGCCGCACACCGTCAACACCGTCGCCGAGCACCTCGACATGCTCATGGTCTGCCACCACCTCAACCCGCGCGTCCCGGAGGACCTCGCGTTCGCCGAGTCCCGGATCCGGGCGACGACGATCGCCGCCGAGGACGTGCTCCACGACATCGGCGCCATGTCGATCACCTCCTCCGACGCCCAGGCCATGGGCCGCATCGGCGAGGTCGTGACGCGCACCTGGCAGGTGGCGCACACGATGAAGGCCAGGTTCGGTGCGCTCGGCGCCGGACCGGCGGACAACGAGCGCGCGCGACGCTACGTGGCGAAGTACACGATCAACCCGGCCATCGCCCACGGCATCGACCACGAGGTCGGCTCCGTGGAGGCCGGCAAGCTCGCCGACCTCGTCCTGTGGGACCCGCGCTTCTTCGGCGTGCGCCCCTCGATCGTGCTCAAGGGAGGCGCACTCGTGTACGCCGCGCTCGGCGACGCGAACGCCTCGATCCCCACTCCCCAGCCGGTGCTGATGCGGCCGACCCTGGTCGAGGACGACGGTGCCGACCACTCCGTCACGTTCGTCTCGCCCGCGGCCCTCGAGTCCGGGCTCGCGGCGGACCTCGGGCTGCGGCGACGGCTCGCCGCGGTGCGACCCACGCGCGAGGTGGGCAAGGCGCAGATGGTCAACAACGACGCCCTCCCGGTGATCGTCGTCGACCCGGAGACGTTCGCCATCGACATCGACGGCGAACGCGTCGTACCCGCCCCGGCGACGTGGCTCCCGCTCGCCCAGCTCTACACGATGTTCTGACCTGCCGTGGACCACGTGCCGACCGACCTGCTGCTCATGCTCTTCGCCGACGCGCGCCTGCCGGTGGCAGGACACACGCAGTCGGCCGGCCTCGAGGCCGCCGTCCAGCACGGGCTGACCAGCGCCGAGGTGCCGGCCTACATGTCGGCCCGCCTGGCGACCACCGTGAGGGTGGAGGCCGGCACGGCGGTGGTCGCCCTCCACCGGCTGGACCACGAGCTGCCGCTCGAGCCCGTCGTCGCGGCATGGGCGGCGCGCACGCCGAGCCACGCCCTGCGGCGCACCTCACGAGCGCAGGGCCGTGCCATGAACCGCCTCAGTGCATCCCTGTGGGCCGACGGAGCCGCCGTACGCCGCGTGGCCCGGTTGGACGGGTGCCCGCGCCCCGTGGCACTGGCCGGTGCGGCCGCCGCAGCGGGCCTCGACGCCCTGTCGCTGGCACGGCTCGTCGGCTACGACGACGTGCAGACCGTCGCCTCGGCCTCTCTCAAGCTGCTCCCCCTGGACCCGGCCGCGGCCACCGGATGGGTGCACGACGCCCTTCCCGAGGTCGCCGCGGCCGCGGAGGACGTGGCCGGGTTGACCGATCCACGCGACATCCCCGCGACCGCAGCACCCCAGACCGAGGTGTGGGCGCAGGCCCACGCCCGCAGCACACGGAGGTTGTTCAGTGCCTGACCCGTCCCCCACCCGCGGCCTCCGACTCGGCGTCTGCGGCCCCGTCGGCACCGGCAAGAGCTCGTTGATCGCCCTGCTGTGCCGCGAGCTCGCCGGACGCATGTCCCTCGCCGTCGTCACCAACGACATCTACACCGACGAGGACGCCCGCTTCCTCCGGGCGTCCGGGGTGCTCACGCCGGAGCGGATCCGCGCGGTGGAGACCGGAGCGTGCCCGCACACCGCCATCCGCGACGACATCACCGCCAACCTGCTCACCGTCGAGGAGCTGGAGGAGGAGTTCGCTCCGGACCTCGTCCTGATCGAGTCCGGCGGCGACAACCTCACCGCGACGTTCTCGCCGGCGCTGGTCGACACCCAGGTCTTCGTGCTCGACATCGCCGGCGGGGGCGACGTGGCCCGGAAGGGCGGCCCGGGCATCGAGCGCGCCGACCTGCTGGTGGTCAACAAGACCGACCTCGCACCCCACGTCGGGGTCGACCGGGACCGGATGGTCGCGGACGCGGAGGCCGCCCGGGACGGACGCTCGGTGATCGCGCTCTCCCGCACCGACCGGGCGTCCGTCGACGCCCTCACCGCGTGGGTGACCGCTGAGGTCGCCCGGCACCGCGCCGGCGAGCTGGTGCCCACGGACCCCGGGCCGATGGCGGCGCACTCGCATGACCATCCTGCTGCCTGACCGCGAGACCGCGCGCGGCACCACGCTCGCCGTCACGCCGACCGACGGGCGCGTCCACGTCCGCATCAGCACGCCAGGCGACCCGGCAGCCCCGTGCCTGCGACCCATGCTGATCGACAGCGGGGCGCGCCACGCCCGCGTCGCGCTCGTGCCGGACGGAGCCCTGCTGCTCGCGGGCGACGCCGTGCGCGTCGACGTCGAGGTCGGCCCGGGCATCCGGCTCGAGCTCGTCGAACCGACCGGCACCGTGGCCTTCGACATGCGCGGCGGCGACGCCTCGTGGGACGTACGGCTCCGCCTGGCGCGCGACGCCACGGTGGTCTGGGCCGGCGAGCCCTTCGTGGTGGCCTCCGGCGCCCGGGTGCGCCGCAGCACCGTCGTCGACATGGAGGGCGGGGCGCGACTGGTGCTGCGCGAGACGCTCGTGATGGGACGGCACGGCGAGCGCGGCGGCCACCTCGAGCAGGTGTGGTCCGCGCACGGACCCGGCGGCGTACCCGTGCTGGTGGAGGAGGCGGTCCTGGACGACCGTTCGGACCGGCCCGGGATCCTGGGTGGGCACCGGGCCCTCGGCACCGTCGTGGCGCTCGGGGTGCCGGTCGATCCCGAGCTGTGCCCCGAGGGCCGGCTGGACCTCGAAGGGGGCGGCACCGTGTGGCGGGGACTGGCCCACGAGGCCCACCGTGCCGTCCCTCCGGAGGTGTGGCGAGCGGCGCTGACCGCCTGCCCTCAGAACTCGTAGCCGAACTCCCGGATGGTGCGCGCGAACCGCCGGGCCACGATCTCGGCGTCGCCCGGACCGTAGAGCTCGCGGTAGTGCGGGCCGCTGCCCTGCTTGGCATGGGGTAGGTCGAGCTCGAGGCCGAGGCGGGCGGAGAGGTCCGCGACGGCCTCGGGGAGCTCCTCGTAGCGGTAGACCCGGTCGACCACCACCCGGCCGTCGAGGCGGTAGAGGCGCTCGTTGAGCGCGAGCCGCTCCATCCTCTTGGGCGTGCGGACGAACTCGGCGAACGTCTTCGTGAAGGACGGCTTGCGGGCGCTGTAGCGGTAGGACGAGGCGACCACGTCGTACGGGTTCCGCTCGACGGCGAACGTGAAGTAGTCGTCCCACGTCTCCCGGCCGATCACCTCGATCACCCGTCGCGCGCCCATGTGGGCGTACGAGCCGGGGTCGGTGTCGTCGTTCTGGGGCCCCACTCCCCCGGCCGCAGCGCGCAGCGCCTCGTCCTCGGGACTGATGCGGGTGACGATGTCGTCGGGGCCGCAGTGCCGCGACAGGGCGA
This sequence comes from Nocardioides ganghwensis, assembly GCF_014779655.1. Taxonomy (GTDB): domain Bacteria; phylum Actinomycetota; class Actinomycetes; order Propionibacteriales; family Nocardioidaceae; genus Nocardioides; species Nocardioides ganghwensis. Next base: position 211,054 of record NZ_JACXYX010000004.1, on the reverse strand, counting down.
TCTCGAGGCTGGTGCCGGCGGTCTTGCGGGTCTTGACGAACACGAAGCGGTGGGCGTGCGAGGCGATCACGGGATCAAGCCACCTCAGTCGTCGTCCTCGGCGAGGTCCTCGCCGTGCGTGCCGGGTCGCGGCGCCCACGGCAGCTCCTTGGCGGGGCGGATGACGATGAGGCGGTCGCCACGCGCGAGGAGCGACACCACGGGGTCGAAGTAGCGGTAGACCTTCTCGTCGCGCACGACGGCGATCACCTGGTCGGGCAGCGACTGCGGCTGCTTGCCGACCTCGGCGACCAGGAGGTCGCGCTCGGCCACCTCCAGGCCCTCGCCGTAGGTCATCAGGTCCTCCATGACCGAGCCCAGCTCCGGGGACATCGAGGAGAGCCCGAGCAGGCGGCCGACCGCGTCGGAGGACGTGATGACCGAGTTGGCACCGGACTGGCGCATGAGCGGGACGTTCTCGTGCTCGCGCACCGCGGCCACGATCCACGCGTCGGGGTTGAGCTGGCGCACGGTGAGGGTGACCAGCACGTTGGAGTCGTCGCGGTCGGTGGTGATGATGACGTGGGTCGCCTTCTCGACGCCGGCCTGGCGCAGCACCCCGCGCCGGGTGGCGTCGCCGGCGATGACCACCAGCTGGTCGCGGTTGCCGTCGGCGACCGCCACCGGGCTCGGGTCCACCACGACGATCGCTTCGCGGACGTAGCCGTTGTTGAGGAGGGTCTCGATCGCGCTGCGGCCCTTGGTGCCGTAGCCGACGACGACGACGTGCTGGTCCATCTTCTTCCTCCACCGGGCGACCCGGAACATCTCGCGTCCCTGGGAGGCGAGGACCTCCAGGGTGGTGCCGATCAGCAGGACCAGGAAGGCGATGCGGGCCGGTGTGATGACGAACGCGTTGACCAGACGGGCCTGGTCGGACACCGGCGAGATGTCACCGTAGCCGGTCGTGCTGAGCGTGACGGTCGTGTAGTAGATGGCGTCGATCCAGCTGATCGTGTTGGTGGGGTCGTTGCCGTCGCGGTAGCCCTCGCGGTCGAAGTAGACGAGCAGCACCGTGCCCACCAGGATCGACACGGCCATCAGGACACGACGTCCCAGCTCCCACCAGGGCGACCGGATCTGCTCGGGCAGCGACACCCGGCCCACGCTGGGCTGGTGGCTCGACGTCGACACGGTCAGGAGTCTCGCACGCCGATCCGCTCGCGCAGCCGCTGCACCGTCTCGAGCCGCGCGCGCGTCGTGCTCTTCTGCGGGAAGACGGTGTCGAAGGCGGCGTTGACGGCGGCGCCGATCAGCACGGCGAGGGCGAGCAGGTAGAGCCACAGCAGGACCGCGATCGGTGCGGCGAGCGGGCCGTAGATCGAGCGCGACTCCGCGGCCGTCACGGTCAGCACCCACCGCAGCGTGTACGACCCCGCGATCCAGCAGAACAGCGCGAACACCGCACCGGGGAGGTTGAAGCTCCAGTTGGTCCGTACGGGGACCGACACGTGGTAGAGCGTGGCGAGGAAGCAGATGCAGAGCACGAGGACGACCGGCCAGTAGAGGCCGTTGACGAAGTCGAGGCGTTCGGGGACCACGCGGTCGACGAGCGTCGGGCCCGCGACCACGAGCGGGATGCTGACGGCGCCGGTCACCATCGCGAGGACGTAGAGCACGAAGGACAACGCCCGGGTCGCGACGATCCCGCGGTGACCGCCGAGGCCGTGCATGATCGTGATGGTGTCGACGAACACGTTGAGCGCCCGCGAGCCCGACCACAGGGCGAGGATGAAGCCGATCGAGATGACGTCGTAGCGACCGCCGTCGAGCACGGTGTCGATGGTCGGCCGGATGATGCTGTTGACGGCCCGCTCGGTTAGGGCCTGGCGCGAGACCTCGAGGACGGCGTTGCGCACGTCCTCCACCTGGGTCGCGGTGAACCGCTCGCTGACGAAGCCGACGGCGCCCGCGAGCGCGAAGACCAGCGGAGGCACCGACAGCACCGCGAAGAACGCCGCCTCGGCGGCGAGCCCGGTCACCCGGTGCCGCAGGCAGGACCCGACGGTCGTGACGATGATCCGCCAGAGGTGCTCGCGCAGCCGGCGTACGGCGGTGTCGGTCCGGCGCGGGGCAGGGGTGTCCTCGCGCGCCTCGACCATGGGGAGCACGCTATCGAGCGCACGCCCCGAAGCACCGGACCCGGGCGGCGGTTCCGCCGGCGACGTGGTCGGCGTCACCCCCGACCGTCCGGCGTCCTACGGTGGAGCCATGACCGAGGCCTCCCCCGACGCCCGCCCCGACGCCCGCCCCGACGCCCGCACCGCCACCAACCAGGCGCCCGCCCTGGTGGGCCACAACGTCGTCACCTCCGACGTCGCGCTCACCGACGCGCTCGTCCGCCACGGCTCCGCCGACCTCGTCACCGACCTCACCGCGCTGGGGGCCGAGGCCGGGAGCGCCGAGGCGCGTGAGCACGGCCTGCTCGCCAACCGCCACCACCCGGTGCTGACGACCCACGACCGCTGGGGCAACCGCATCGACGAGGTCGAGTTCCACCCGTCCTGGCACTGGCTCATGGAGCGCGCCGTCGGGCACGGCCTCCAGGCGGCGCCCTGGGAGCGCCAGGAGGCGGGAGACCCGTACGCCCACCTGCGGCGCGCGGCCGGGTTCTTCGCGTGGTCGCAGACCGAGCCCGGCCACGGCTGCCCGATCTCGATGACGTACGCCGCGGTGCCGGCGCTGCGGGCCGACAAGGCGATCGCCGAGGAGTGGACGCCGCTGCTGGCCGCGCGCTCCTACGACCCGGGCGTCCGGGCGAGGTCGGAGAAGACCGGGGCCTTGGCCGGCATGGGCATGACGGAGAAGCAGGGCGGGTCGGACGTCCGGGCCAACCAGACCCGCGCGGTGAGGACCGACGACGACGGCTGGTACGCGCTGCACGGGCACAAGTGGTTCACCTCGGCCCCGATGAACGACGTGTTCCTGGTGCTGGCCCAGGCCGAGGGCGGGGTGACGTGCTTCGTGGTGCCGCGCGTGCTGGAGGACGGCACGCGCAACCGCCTCGACGTGGTGCGGCTCAAGGACAAGCTCGGCAACCGGTCCAACGCGTCGTCCGAGCTCGAGCTCTCCGGCACGCTCGGCCAGCGGCTCGGCGAGGAGGGTCGCGGCGTGCGGACCATCATCGAGATGGTCGCCGCGACGCGGCTGGACTGCGTGCTCGGCTCGGCTGCGCTGATGCGGCACGCGCTCGCCGAGGCGTCGTGGCACGTCGCCCACCGCTCGGCGTTCGGCGGCCTGCTGGTCGACAAGCCCCTCATGCAGAACGTGGTGGCCGACCTCGCCGTGGAGTCGGAGGCCGCGACGGCCCTGGCGATGCGCCTGGCCGCTGCGGTCGACCGTCCAGCCGACCCGCACGAGGTGGCCCTGCGTCGCATCGCCCTGCCGCTCGCGAAGTTCTGGGTCTGCAAGCGCACGCCCGCGATGGTCGCCGAGGCACTGGATTGCCTGGGCGGCAACGGCTACGTCGAGGACTCCGGGCTGCCGCTCATGTTCCGCGAGTCGCCGCTCAACTCCATCTGGGAGGGCTCGGGCAACGTCAACGCCCTCGACGTGCTGCGCGCCCTCGGCCGCGAGCCCGAGGTGCTGGAGGCGTGGATCACCGAGGTCGGCGCCGCGCGCGGGGGTGACAGCCGCCTCGACCGTGCGGTGGACGACACCTTGGCGCTGCTCGGCGAGGGGGCCGCGCTCGAGGCCAGCGCGCGCAGACTGGCAGGCCGGATGGCCGCTTGCCTCCAGGGCTCGCTGCTGGTGCGCCACGCGCCCGCCGAGGTCGCCGACGCCTTCTGCGACAGCCGGTTCGGGGCGTCGTACGGCGGCACCTTCGGGATGCTCAGCAGCGGCTCGCTGCGCGAGGTCGTCGACCGGGCCACGCCGACCGCGTGAGGCCCGCAGGGCCTTTCCTGACCGGTTCGGCTGCGCGGTCGCCGCGGACGACCTAGCGTTGTCCCTCGACCAAGGGGGAAGCCGTGTCCAGCAAGAGCAGCACGTTGTTCACCGTCGGCACGCTGCTGCGGCACGCGCAGGACGCCGGTGCGCCGGTGCGACTCCTCGTGCAGGGCACGTGGCTCGACGGCCGCATCGTCGGTGCCGACGGCCTCGGCGTGATCCTCGACGACGGCAACGCCCAGCAGGTGCTCGTACGCCTCGACTCCATCGTGGCGGTGAGCTTCTCGCGCGCCGACATCGACGACGAGGACGGGGAGGACGCGCGCGCCCACGGCCGACGACGTCGCGACCCCATCGAGGCCGGACCGGTCGGCGGCAGCACCTTCTGAGCCGTCTGTCACGGTGCCCCACCCGACGCGCGGCGAGCAGCACTTCCTCACCGCAAGGCCGTACTGACCACCTCGCGCGCCTCCTCCTGCACCTGGGCGAGGTGCTCGGGGCCGCGGAACGACTCCGCGTAGATCTTGTAGACGTCCTCGGTGCCGCTGGGCCGCGCGGCGAACCACGCCGACTCGGTGGTGACCTTGAGCCCGCCGATCTTCGCGCCGTTGCCGGGCGCCTCGGTGAGCTTGCCGGTGATCTGCTCCCCCGCCAACGTGGTCGCCGACACGTCGTCGGGCGACAGCGCGCCGAGCTTGGCCTTCTCTTCGCGGGAGGCGGGGGCGTCGATGCGCGCGTACGCCGGGTCGCCGTGCTCGGCGACCAGCGCGGCGTAGTGCTCGCTGGGGGTCTTGCCCGTCGCGCCGAGGATCTCGCTGGCGAGCAGTGCGAGCAGGAGCCCGTCCTTGTCGGTGGTCCAGGTCGAGCCGTCGCGTCGGAGGAACGACGCGCCAGCGGACTCCTCGCCACCGAAGCCGAAGGAGCCGTCCATCAGGCCGGGCACGAACCACTTGAAGCCGACCGGCACCTCGACGAGCGGCTTGCCGATGGAGGCGGCGACCCGGTCGATCATCGAGCTCGACACGAGCGTCTTGCCGATGCGCGTCGAGTCCGGCCACCCGGGCCGGGCGCCACCGAAGAGGTGCGCGATCGCGACCGCGAGGAAGTGGTTGGGGTTCATCAGGCCGGCGTCGGGCGTCACGATGCCGTGCCGGTCGGCGTCGGCGTCGTTGCCGGTCGCGATCGCGTACTCGTCCTTGCGACCGACCAGCGAGGCCATCGCGTGTGGCGACGAGCAGTCCATGCGGATCTTGCCGTCCCAGTCCAGCGTCATGAAGCGCCAGGTGGGGTCGACCAACGGGTTGACCACAGACAGGTCGAGGCGGTGCCGGTCGGCGATCTCACCCCAGTAGGCCACGCTCGCACCGCCCAGCGGGTCGGCGCCGATCCGCACCCCGGCGTCGCGGATCGCGTCGAGGTCGAGCACGGTGGGCAGGTCGTCGACGTAGGTGCCGAGGAAGTCGTACGCACCGACGGCCGCACGCGCCTTCGCGAACGCGACTCGCCGCACGCCGGCGATGTTGCCGCGGATCAGCTCGTTGGCCCGGGCCGCGATGACGGAGGTGGCGTCGGAGTCGGCCGGGCCGCCGTGGGGCGGGTTGTACTTGAACCCGCCGTCCTGGGGCGGGTTGTGCGACGGGGTGACCACGATGCCGTCCGCGAGTCCCGCGCCGGTCGTACGCCCCTGGTTGGCCCGCAGGATCGCGTGGCTCACCGCGGGCGTCGGGGTGAAGCCGTCGCGGTCGTCGACGAGCACGGTCACGTCGTTGGCGACGAGCACCTCCAGCGCGGTCGCCCACGCGGGCTCGGACAGCGCGTGGGTGTCGCGGCCGATGAACAGCGGGCCGTCGTAGCCCTGCTCCTTGCGGTAGTCGCAGATCGCCTGCGTCGTCGCCGCGATGTGGATCTCGTTGAAGGACGTGTTGAGCGACGTGCCGCGATGCCCGCTGGTGCCGAAGGCCACCTGCTGGGCGACGTCGTCGGGATCGGGCTCGTGGTCGAAGTAGGCCGTGACGAGGTGGGCGACGTCCACCAGGTCCTCGGTGCGGGCGGGCTGTCCGGCTCTCTCGTGGGTGGCCATGGCCCCATCTTGGTGGGTCCGGCAAGTCCCGTCGAGAAAGCCGGGCCCGTCTGTCGATTCGGGCAGGGTCGGTCCGTCAGAGTGGTGGGGCCGCAACCGGTGGCCCCGCAGCCCCAGGAGGAGAACCGCACCCATGAGCCGCTACCTGATCCTGCTCCCCGCACCCGAGGCCGAGTGGGCCGAGCTGCCGTCCGAGGAGCACGACAAGGGCCACCGGTCCCACCTGCAGTTCCAGGAGGAGCTCACCGCCGGCGGGCACACCGTGGTGACCGGCGGTCCCCTGGACTCCTCGGACCGGGCGACGTCGATGCGGCCGGGCGCCGACGGACAGGCGCTCGTGACGGACGGCCCCTTCTCCGAGACGGCCGAGCAGGTCGTCGGCTTCTACCTCGTCGAGTCCGGTGACGAGGCCGACCTGCGTGCCGTCTGCCAGCGCTTCGCGGCGCGGGGCGAGCACATCGAGTTCCGCCGCATGGCGGAGTGAAGGAGACCTGACATGACCGAGTACGTCGTGCTGCTGATGGGCGACGCCGAGCGATGGTGGGACCTCCCGGAGGAGGAGCGCCGCGCCGGCTACGCAGCCCACGAGGAGTTCTCCGCCCGCCTCGTCGCGGGCGGCCACCGGATCACCGGCGGCGCCGAGCTGCACCGGGCCTCGGAGGCCCGCACGATCGCGCCCGGCTCCACCACGGTCACCGACGGCCCCTGGGCCGAGACCAGCGAGCAGGTCGGTGGCTTCTACCTCGTCGAGACCGACGACCTCGACGGACTGGTGGACTGCTGCCGGCTGCTCGCGGCCACCGGTGACGCCGTGGAGGTCCGCAGGTGCGTGCAGCCCGAGGAGCGTGCGTCGTGAAGTACCTGGTGCTGCTGATCGGCGACGGCGCCGAGAAGCCGTGGCTCGAGCAGACCGAGTCGGAGCAGATGGCGGCGATGGCGAAGTTCGGCGAGTTCGACGCCGCCTGCGCGGCCCGCGACGGCGTCGAGCTGCTCGCCCTTGAGGCGCTCAGCGACTCGTCCGACGCGACGGTGATGCGGACGACCGGCGGCCAGGTCCAGCTGAGCGACGGCCCCTACGCCGAGGTCATCGAGGGCATGGGCGGCTTCTACCTGCTCGAGGCGCCCGACCTCGACGTCGTGGTCGAGCTCCTCCGCCTGCTCCCGCCCTACGACATCCAGATCCACCCCACGGTCGAGGTGACGCCCTGAGCCCATCGGACCCGGTGCTCGAGCGGGTCGTGCGCGAGGAGTGGGGACGACTGGTCGCCCTGCTCCTCGCGCAGTTCCGCCGCATCGACCTCGTCGAGGACGCCCTCGGCGACGCCGTCGAGGCGGCCAGCCGCACCTGGCCGGCCGACGGCGTGCCCGACAACCCCGCGGGCTGGCTGATGACCGCGGCGAAGCGCCGGGTCGTCGACCGCCTGCGCACCGAGGCGGTGGCCGCCCGCAAGCAGCCGCTGCTCCTCACCGACGCCGAACGCCACCAGGAAGGGGCGCGCACGATGGCCGACAGCGGCAGCCTCGTCGAGGACGACGTCCTCCGGCTGGTGCTGATGTGCGCGCACCCGGCCCTCGCACCGGAGTCCGCCAGCGCACTGAGCCTGCGACTCGTCCTCGGTGTGCCGACCGCCGACATCGCGCGGCTCTTCCTCGTGCCGGAGGCGACGATGGCGGCGCGGATCACCCGGGCAAAGAAGCGCATCGTGGGCGCCGGGATCCCGTTCGCGGTGCCCGACGCCTCCGCGCTGCCGGGCCGGCTCGACACCGTCGCGCAGACCACCTACCTCGCCTTCACGGCGGGATACGCCCCGGGCACCGGGCCGGACCTGCTGCGTGCCGAGCTGTCGGGCGAGGCGATCCGACTGGCCCGCGTCGTGCTGGGCCTGCGCCCCGGCGAGCCCGCACTCGTGGCGCTGCTGGCGCTCATGCTGCTGCAGCACTCACGCCGTGACGCCCGGGCCAGCGACGGTCGGCTCGTGCTCCTCGCCGACCAGGACCGCACCCGCTGGCACCACGACGAGGTGGCCGAGGCGACCCACCTGCTGGCCGCGCCCTCCTTGGGCGGCCCGCTGACGCCGCTCACCGCGTCGTACGTCCTCCAGGCGCGGATCGCCGCCGAGCACGCCACCGTGGCCAGTGCCGAGGAGACCCGCTGGGACCGGATCGTCGGTCTCTACGACCTGCTCCTGCAGGTCACGCCCTCCCCCTCGGCGCGGCTGGCCCGCGCCGTCGCGGTCGCCGAGGACCGCGGCCCGGCGGCCGGCCTCGCCGCGCTGGAGGGACTCGAGATCCCCGCCAGCCACCGTCCGGCCGCGGTGCGCGCCGAGCTGCTGTCGCGCGCCGACGACACCGACGCGGCGCGCGCGGCGTACGACCAGGCGATCGCCGCGTGCCGCAACGACGTCGAGCGCGCGTTCCTCGTCGGACAGCGCGACGCGCTGGGCTGACGCGCCCGCCTGTCAGTCCTCGGGGACGTGCTGCTGCTTGGCGAGGACGGTGAGTCCCTCGTCGACGACGAACCCGCGGGCCCGGTCGGCCTCGTGGTCCACGCCGATCTGGACGCCCGGCGGGACGACGACGCCCTTGTCGATGATGGCGTTGCGGACGATCGCGCCCTCGCCGATCCGTACGCCGTCCATCAGCACCGAGTCCGACACCTCGGCGCCGTCCTTGACCCACACTGCCGGCGAGAGCACGGACTGGTTGACGGTGCCGCCAGTCACCACGACGCCCGGGGACAGGATCGAGTTGAAGGTCGACACCTGCGCGCCGGTCGCGCCCTCGACGAGCTTGGCCGGCGGGTGCGGGCCGTAGCTGGTGTAGATGGGCCAGGCGTTGTTGTAGAGGTTGAAGACCGGCAGCGGCGAGACGAGGTCCTTGTGGGCGTCGTAGTAGGACCGCATGGTCCCGACGTCACGCCAGTAGCCGCGGTCGCGGTCGGTCGAGCCTGGCACCTCGTTGTCCTTGTAGTCGTAGACCGCGGACTCGGACTTGTCGACGAACCACGGCACGATGTCGCCGCCCATGTCGTGCTTGGACTGCTCGCGCTCGGAGTCACGCGAGACGGCGTCGACGAGCGCGTCGGCGGTGAAGACGTAGTTGCCCATGCTCGCGAGCACCTCGTCCGGCGAGTCGGGCAGGCCGACCGGGTCCGTGGGCTTCTCGAGGAAGGCCCGGATCTTCTGCGGGTTCGCCGGGTCGACGTCGATGACGCCGAACTGGTCGGCGAGGCCGATCGGCTGGCGGATCGCGGCCACGGTGCACCCGGCGCCGGACGCGACGTGGTCGGCGACCATCTGCGAGAAGTCCATCCGGTAGACGTGGTCGGCACCGACCACCACCACGATGTCCGGCTGCTCGTCGGTGAGCAGGTTGAGCGACTGGAAGATCGCGTCGGCGCTGCCGAGGTACCACCGCTTGCCGACACGCTGCTGCGCCGGCACCGGGGTGACGTAGTTGCCCAGCAGGTTCGACATCCGCCACGTCGTGGTGACGTGGCGGTCGAGGCTGTGCGACTTGTACTGCGTCAGCACGACGACCTTGAGGTAGCCGGAGTTGACGACGTTGGACAGCGCGAAGTCGATCAGCCGGTAGATGCCGCCGAACGGCACCGCGGGCTTGGCCCGGTCGGCCGTCAGCGGCATGAGGCGTTTGCCCTCGCCTCCGGCCAGGACGACTGCGAGCACCTTCTTGCGCGGGGGCGTGATGGCCATGCGACGAAACTAGTCGCCCACAAGGGCGCGGTCGACCACCTGCGGGCACTAGGTTCGGCTCATGCGCATCGACGTCCTCAGCAAGGAGTACCCCCCGGAGGTCTACGGCGGAGCGGGCGTGCACGTCGCCGAGCTGGTCCGCGCGCTGCGGGTGCTGCCCGACGTGGATGCCCGCGTGCGCTGCTTCGGAGCCCCGCGCTCGGAGGCCGGCACCACGGCGTACGCCGAGCCGTCGTCGCTCGCGGGCGCCAACGCGGCCATCCGCACCCTCGGGGTCGACCTCGCGATGGTCGACGACTGCGCCGGGGCCGACCTCGTGCACTCGCACACCTGGTACGCCAACATGGCCGGCCACCTCGCCGGCCTGATGCACGGCATCCCCCACGTCGTCAGCGCCCACTCCCTCGAGCCGATGCGACCCTGGAAGGCCGAGCAGCTCGGCGGCGGCTACGCCCTGTCGAGCTGGGCGGAGCGCACGGCGTACGAGGGCGCCGCCGGCATCGTCGCGGTCAGCGCGGCGATGCGTGACGACGTGCTGCGCAGCTATCCCTCGGTCGACCCCGACCGCGTGCACGTCGTGCACAACGGCATCGACACCGCCGAGTGGGCGCCGGTCGCGAACCCCGACCGCGTGCGCGAGCTGGGCGTGGACCCCGACCGGCCGAGCGTCATCTTCGTCGGCCGGATCACCCGCCAGAAGGGCCTGCCGCTGTTCCTGCGCGCCGCCGCCGCGCTGCCGCCGGAGGTCCAGCTCGTGCTGTGCGCCGGCGCGCCCGACACCCCCGAGATCGAGGCGGAGGTGCGCGGGCTGGTCGACGACCTCGCCGCCACGCGCTCGGGCGTGGTGTGGATCGCCGAGATGCTGCCGCGCCCCGACGTGGTCGCGCTGCTGACCGCGGCGACCGTCTTCGCCTGCCCGTCGATCTACGAGCCTCTCGGCATCGTGAACCTGGAGGCGATGGCCTGCGAGACCGCTGTCGTCGCCACCGCCACCGGCGGCATCCCCGAGGTCGTCGTGCACGGCGAGACCGGCTGGCTGGTGCCGATCGAGCAGGCCACCGACGGCACCGGCACCCCCCTCGACCCGGAGCGCTACGTCGCCGACCTCGCCGCCGCGCTCACCGACGCGGTCAGCGACCCCGCCCGCGCCCGGGCGTACGGAGAAGCCGGACGCCGGCGCGCCGAGGAGTCGTTCAGCTGGGGCTCGATCGCCGCGCGGACGATCGAGCTGTACCGCTCGCTGGCGTAGGCGCGCGTCGGACGGACCGATGGCGGCCCGCCTCAGGCCGCTCACGCGTGGTAGCGCCGACCCGACTCTCGTTCGGTCCGTACGGCGGCCTGTGGACAGCGCGAGCGCGCGGCCGCCGACATCGGCGAGGCTCCGGGGATGGAGATCTCGGACCTCATGCCGATCCTGGGTGGTGTGGCCTCGCGGCGGACGCTGGTCGCGATCACCTCCCGGCAGGCTCTCGACCAGGCGCTCCGGAGCGGGGAGCTGGTGCGGGTCAACCGCGGCCGGTACGCCGTCCCGACCGTGCACGCGAGCACCGAGCTCGCACTCAAGGTGTCGGGCTACGTGTGCCTGGTGTCGGCCGCACTGGCTCACGGCTGGAAGGTCAAGGTCGTGCCCGAACGGCCGCAGATCGCGGTGCCGAAGGACCGACGGCTCGACGCGGCCAGGCGCGCCGAGATGCACCTCAGCTGGATCGACCTGCAGGACGAGCACGTCGAGGGCGTGTGCACGACGGCGGCGAAGACGCTCGAGATGTGCGGTCGCCGGCTCCCCTTCGACGAGGCACTCACGATCGCGGACTCCGCGCTGCGCGACGGCTTCCCACGACAGGAGCTGGACGCTCTGGCACGGGAGGCACGCGGCCCGGGCGCAGCTCGTCTACGCCGCGTGGCAGCACACGCGGACGGACGAGCGGACAATCCGTTCGAGTCGGTGCTGCGCGCGACAGCGCTGGACGTGCCCGGACTCGACGTCGAGCCCCAGGTCCGGATCCGCGGTGACCTCGGCCTGGTGGTGCGCTCCGACCTGGTCGACCGCCGACTCCGCATCGTGCTCGAGGCCGACTCGTTCGAGTGGCACGGTGATCGGGCGGCCCTGCGACGCGACGCCCGCCGCTACGACCTGCTGGTCGCCAACGGCTGGGTCGTGCTGAGGTTCGCGTGGGAGGACGTCATGCACGACCGAGAGTGGGTGCGATCTGTCCTGGTCGCGACCGTCATGCGGACCGAACGGACGGCCAAGCTGCTGGCGCAGCCCTGAGGGCATGCCCCTCGTGCGCGTTCGGTCCGTTCCACGGTCGTGCCGCCCGCGAGGTCGGCAACCCGGTCAGCTGAGGACGAGCCCCGGGTAGAGCGGGTGCTTGTCGAGCATCTCGGCCGACCGCTTGGTGACGCGGTCGGCGACGCCGTCGCCGAGGACGTACGACGCCTTGCTGGGCCCGCCCGCCTTGGTGGTGCCGGCCTCGGTGTTGCTCAGCACGTCGACGATCAGCTCCGCGACGGTGTCGAACTCGTCGTGGCCGAAGCCGCGGGTGGTGAGGGCGGGGGTGCCGAGGCGGATGCCGGAGGTGTACCAGGCGCCGTTGGGGTCGGCCGGGACGGAGTTGCGGTTGGTGACCACGCCCGCGTCGAGCAGCGCCGACTCGGCCTGGCGGCCGGTGAGGCCGAAGGACGACACGTCGAGCAGGACGATGTGGTTGTCGGTGCCGCCGGTGACGAGGTTGGCACCGCGGGTCAGGAAGCCCTCCGCCAGCGACTTGGCGTTGTCGGCGATGCGCTGGGCGTACGCCTGGAAGTCAGGCGTGCGCGCCTCGGCGAAGGCCACGGCCTTGGCGGCCATCACGTGCGAGAGGGGACCGCCGAGCACCATCGGGCACCCGCGGTCGACGTCGGAGGCGAACTCCTCCTGGGCAAGCACCATGCCGCCGCGCGGGCCGCGCAGCGACTTGTGCGTCGTGGTGGTCGTGAGGTGGGCGTAGGGCACCGGGTTCTCCTCGCCGGTGAACACCTTGCCCGCGACCAGACCGGCGAAGTGGGCCATGTCGACCATCAGCACCGCGCCGACCTCGTCGGCGATCTCGCGCATCTTCGCGAAGTTCACCCGGCGGGGGTAGGCGGAGTAGCCGGCGACGAGGACCAGCGGCTTGAACTCGCGCGCCTTGGCGGCGACGGCGTCGTAGTCGAGCAGCCCGGTCCCGGGGTCCGTGCCGTACTGCTGCTGGTGGAACATCTTGCCGCTGATGTTGGGGCGGAAGCCGTGGGTGAGGTGACCGCCGGCGTCGAGCGACATGCCGAGCAGTCGCTGGTTGCCGAACTCGTGGCGCAGGGTCTCCCAGTCGGCCTCGGACAGCTCGTTGACGTTCTTGGCCTGGAGCTTCTCCAGGTAGGGGCTCTCGACCTTGTTGGCCAGGATCGACCAGAACGCGACGAGGTTGGCGTCGATGCCGGAGTGCGGCTGGACATAGGCGTACGGCGCGCCGAAGAGCTCGCGGGCGTGCTCGGCGGCGAGCGACTCGACGGTGTCGACGTTCTGGCAGCCGGCGTAGAAGCGGTGGCCGACAGTGCCCTCGGCGTACTTGTCGCTGAACCAGGTGCCCATGGTCATGAGCACGGCCGGCGACGCGTAGTTCTCCGAGGCGATCAGCTTGAGCGAGGAACGCTGGTCTGCCAGCTCCTGGCGGGTCGCCTCCGCGATGCGGGGTTCGACCGAGGCGATGACCTCGAGGGCCTGCGAGTACGCACTGCTGATCAGGGAGTCCGTCATGGCCCCAGCCTAGGGCCCGCGCGCGGCCGCGCGCTCCCGGCCCGCGACTGCTGGACAGCCACACCGGGAACCCCGCAACCGTCCGGTGCGTTGGACCCGCGTGGCCCTCCCCTCGCTGACCGACCAGGCCGAGCGGCTCGTCCGCCTCGGCGTCCACGACCTCGCCGGGATCCCGGCCGCACGGCTGCGCGAGGTCGCCGCGCGCGGCCCCGCGGACGGCCTGCTCGTGACGTCCGCACCAGCGTCGGCCCTCGCGCCCCTGCTCCGCCGCGCAGAGGGTCACGAGGAGAAGGACGGCTTCGTCGTCGAGGACATGACCGACGTCGACCTCTTCGCCCCCACCGTCGACGTGCCGGACGCCCCGTACGCCGCGCTCGGGCTCGATCGTGGTGACGCCTTCCTCGACCGGACCCCGAAGGAGTCGGTGCCGGAGCTGCTCGGCGCCGGTCGCTCGCCGATGACCCTCGCCGAGGGCCTGCACTGGGTGCTGCAGGACCCCGGCGTCCTCCAGCGCAACGCCTGCTTCATGACGCCCGGCTCCCGCCTGCGGCGTGCCGACGGGTCGTACGACGCCCGCACGCCGGCGCTGTGGATCAGCAACGGCACCGGGCGCGACGGCCGCGAGCGCCGCGACGCCGTGAAGCTGGGCTGGTGCTGGTGGGGCAACCGCCACACCTGGCTCGGGATCGCGTCCTGCGGCGAGCGCCTACCTGTGTGACCTGGGCCGCACCGGACCCGAGCCCACCGCGTGGCTCCACCCCGCCGTCTCACATACTGGCCGACGATCCCACATGACGAGATTTCGTCTTGTGGAAGTGGTGTCCACTCCCTGAGACTTCTTGACATGGTCTCCGCCTCCACCCACGCACACCTGGTGGTTCGACGTCACGTCGACCTCATGCGTGTGGGCAGCGCGACCTGTTGGCATCGCTGACGCCGCCCCAGCTCATCCCCTCCGCGCTCAACGTCGCGCGCGGCACTCATTCAGCGAACAGGACTCTCCTGACATGCCCGACCTCCGGTTCAAGCCCCAGGCCGCCCAGAACACCGAGATCCCGCGCCCCAAGCGCGCCGAGGGTCAGTGGGCGCTCGGCTACACCGAGCCGCTCAACAAGAACGAGCAGTCCAAGAAGGACGACGACCCGCTCAACGTCCGCGACCGCATCCTCTACACCTACTCGCGGCGGGGCTTCGACTCCATCGACCCCGCCGACCTGCGTGGTCGCTTCCGCTGGATGGGCCTCTACACCCAGCGCGCCCCCGGCTTCGACGGCGGCAAGACCGCGCAGCTCGAGGAGGAGGAGCTCGACGACCGCTTCTTCATGATGCGGGTCCGCACCGACGGCGCGATCCTCGACGGTCCGGCGCTGCGCGCGCTCGGCGAGGTGTCGACGGCGTACGCCCGCAACACCGCCGACATCACCGACCGCAACAACATCCAGTACCACTGGATCGAGATCGAGAGCGTCCCGGCGATCTGGGAGCGCCTCGAGGGCGTGGGCCTCACCACGCTCGAGGCGTGCGGCGACAGCCCGCGGCCGTTCCTCGGCTCGCCCGTCGCCGGCATCGCCAAGGACGAGATCATCGACGGCTCCGAGGCGCTCGAGGAGATCAAGCGCCGGATCCTCGGCAACCCCGACTACTCCAACCTGCCGCGCAAGTTCAAGACCGCGCTGACCGGGCACCCGAGCCACGACGTCGCCCCCGAGGTCAACGACGTGTCCTTCGTGGGCACTGTCCACCCCGAGCACGGCCCGGGCTTCGACCTCTGGGTCGGCGGCGGCCTGTCGACGAACCCGATGCTCGCGCACAAGCTCGGCGTCTGGATCCCGCTCGACGAGGTCGCGGACGCCTGGGAGGGCGTCGCCGGCATCTTCCGCGACTACGGCTACCGCCGGCTGCGGTCCAAGGCCCGCCTCAAGTTCCTGCTCGCCGACTGGGGCAAGGAGAAGTTCCGCGAGGTCCTGGAGAACGAGTACCTCCACAAGCAGCTCGTCGACAACCCCTCCCCCGAGGCGCCCGTGGCGCAGGGTGACCACATCGGGATCCACGAGCAGAAGGACGGCCGCTTCTACGTCGGCGCCGCCCCCGTCGTGGGCCGCATCGACGGCACCACGCTGACCGGCCTCGCCGACCTCGTCGAGGCGTACGGCGCCCGCGGTGCCCGCCTGACGGCGTACCAGAAGCTCGTGGTGATCGGCGTCGCGGCCGAGGACACCGAGGCCTTCGCCGACGACCTCGAGAAGATCGGCCTCACCGCCCGCCCGAGCAACTGGCGCCGGTCCACGATGGCCTGCA
This sequence comes from Nocardioides ganghwensis, assembly GCF_014779655.1. GTDB lineage: Bacteria > Actinomycetota > Actinomycetes > Propionibacteriales > Nocardioidaceae > Nocardioides > Nocardioides ganghwensis. The sequence goes on along the minus strand of NZ_JACXYX010000004.1, from coordinate 195,261 downwards.
CCGGCATCGAGTTCTGCAAGCTCGCCATCGTCGACACCAAGGAGCGTGCGCGCCGCCTGGTGACCGAGCTGGAGAAGCGCTTCCCCGACCTCGACACCCAGATCTCCGTCAACGTCAACGGCTGCCCCAACGCGTGCGCCCGCACCCAGGTCGCCGACATCGGCCTCAAGGGCCAGCTGGTCATGGACGACAACGGCCAGCAGGTCGAGGGGTTCCAGGTGCACCTCGGCGGCGCCCTCGGCCTCAACCCGGCGATGGGTCGCAAGCTGCGCGCCCACAAGGTCACCAGCGCCGGCCTCGACGACTACGTCACCGCGGTCGTTTCGGCGTACCTCGAGGACCGCACCGACGGCGAGCGGTTCGCCGCCTGGGTGGCCCGCGCCGACGAGCCCCTGCTGCGCGGAGAGCCGGTGGCGGTCGGATGAACCACCCCACGACCTCGCTCGCTGCGCTCCCGAACACGCAGGGACCCCGGCAATGAGCGAGCGCGCGCAGCCCTTCCACTGCCCCTGGTGCGGGGACGAGAACCTGTTCCCGCGCGAGGGTGCAGGCGCCTGGGAGTGCCGCTCGTGCCTGCGCAGCTTCACCGTCCAGATGACCGGCATGATCCCGCACCCCGGCACCGGAGGAGGCACGCCATGAGCCTCTCGACGCGCGCCGCGCGCGACTTCAAGGGCACCCACACCGCGGGGCGTACGCCCGAGGAGCTGCGCGAGCTCGTCTCCCACGTCGGTGCCGAGCTCGAGCTGGCCCCCGCCGAGGTCATCATCGAGTGGGCCGTCGCCACCTTCGGCGACCGGTTCGCGATCACCTCGTCGATGGGCGACGCCGTGCTGGCGCACCTCGCCTCCAAGGTCGCACCCGGCATCGACGTCGTCTTCCTCGACACGGGGTACCACTTCGTCGAGACCATCGGCACCCGCGACGCCGTCGAGGCGACCCTGCCGGTCAACCTGCGCACCATCACGCCGGCCCAGACGGTGGCCGAGCAGGACGCCACCCACGGCAAGGACCTCTACAGGACCGACCCCGACCTGTGCTGCGCGCTGCGCAAGGTCAAGCCGCTCGCCGACACGCTCGCCGAGTACGACGCGTGGGCCACGGGCCTGCGCCGTGCCGAGACCCACAACCGCGTGATCGCGCCGGTCGTCGGCTGGGACGCGCGCAAGGGCAAGGTCAAGGTCTCCCCCCTCGCCCGCTGGAGCGACGAGCAGGTCGAGCGCTACATCAACGACAACGGGATCCTGGTGAACCCGCTCGTCCACGACGGCTACCCCAGCATCGGCTGCTGGCCCTGCACCCGGCGCGTCGCTCCCGGCGACGACCCGCGCAGCGGGCGCTGGGCCGGCACCAACAAGACCGAGTGCGGCATCCATGCCTAGATCACCCCACGACGTTCTTCTCCTCCGCTTCGCTCCCCCGAACAACGCCGCGGGGACCCCGATCCGGCAGAAGACCTCACCTTTCAAGCACCGCGACAACGTCGTCGCACCCATCCAGCACCACCGCACCACCACTCACGATCGGAGGCACCCCTGATGGCTGCTCCTGCTCTGGTTGCCCTGGCCCACGGAAGCCGGGACCCGCGATCCGCCGCGACGATCAAGGCGCTCGTCGCCGAGGTCAAGGCGATGCGCCCCGACCTCCGCATCGAGACGGCCTTCCTCGACCTCTCCAAGCCGTCCTTCGACACGGTCGTCGACCGGCTCGTGAAGGCCGGCCACGACGAGATCGTCGTCGTGCCGCTCCTGCTCACGGAGGCCTACCACGCCAAGGTCGACGTCCCCGAGGCGATCGCGGCGGCCATGGCCCGCCACGAGGGCGTACGCATCCAGGCCAGCCGCATCCTCGGCATGGAGGCCGCCTTCCTCGAGGTCCTCGACGTCCGGCTGCGCGAGGCGCTGAAGGCGGCGCGGGTGCGCGAGCTCGACGCGCTGGTGCTGGCCGCCGCCGGATCCTCCGACCCGCTCGCCAACCAGGCGGTTGCCCGGATCGCCCGCACGTGGGGTGCGCGGCACCGACTGCCGGTCACGGCCGCGTTCGCCTCGGCGGCGCCGCCGGCTGCCGGTGAGGCCGTGCGCGCCTTCCGCTCGGCGGGCAAGCGCCACATCGCCGTCGCGTCGTTCTTCCTCGCCCCGGGCCGGCTGCCGGACCGCGCGACGGAGCTCGCCTTCGAGGCCGGCGCGGTGGCCGTCTCCGACCCGCTGGGCGCCCACCCGGCCGTCGCCCGCGCGGTCCTCGCCCGCTACGCCGTCGGCGCGGTGGAGCTCGTCCCCGTCTGATCCGAGGCTGAGGTCATGGCGGCCGGTCGCTCCGACGACCGGTGGCCATGACGTCATCCGAGGTGCTTGAGCGCCTCTCGGCGCGACAGCCCGCTGAGCCGGTCGGCGTGCGTGTCGACGTACGCGCGGACCCACGCCGGATCCGTACGCGCGTGCTGGCGAAGCGCCCACCCGAGCGCCTTGCGGACGAAGAACTCCCGTCCGTACGCCGTGTCGTCGAGGTTGGCGGTCAGGACGCGCGCGAGCAGGTCGGTGTCGGTGCGACCGGCGTGGCGCAGCTGCGCGAGCATCGCCGTACGCCGCACCCACAGGCTGTCGGCGTCGACCGACCAGGCGTCCATGACCGGCGTCGTGTCCGCACGGTGCTCGAGCAGCACCTGGCCGACGAGGTGGGCGGCGATCTCGTCGACGACGTCCCACCAGGCGCCGGTGCGCACGAGCGTCTCCAGCAGGGGAAGGAGATCGGGGTCGAGCCACGGCCGGTAGGGCCGGTGCCGCAGGAGCGCGATCGCGGCGTACCACTCCTCGCGGTGCTCGGCGTCCTCCCACAGCTCGAGAACCGCGTGCTCCCACTGGGCGCGGTCGACGAAGCGGTGCTCGACCAGCAGCGGGCGCAGCAGGGCCTTGAGGGCCGGAGCGCCCAGACCGACGTAGGGCAGGTCGGACTTCATGTAGGCCTGCTGCTGCGCAGCCCGGACCGGGTCGCCGACCTCGGCGAGGGCCGCGCGCACGGCTGCGACGTACGTCACGGGGTGCCGCCCCTCGACGTCGTCCGGTCCGTCATCCGACCAGGCGCTCGCGCAGGTGCTCGAGCTGGCGGGCCGGGTCGTCGGTGACGCCCCCGTGCACGGGTCCGGGCTGGAGGACGGTGCTGCGTGGAGCCTTGAGGAACCCGAATCGCTGGCCGAGGGACTGGCGAGCCGCCTCGCCGCCGCGTTCGTCACCGCGACACACCAGGTCGACGAAGGCGAGGGCCTCGCAGACCTGGTCGACGTCGACCCCGGGGTGGAGCGCACGCAGCCGGTCGCGGTCCACCGACCAGGCCGCGTCGAGGTAGTCCGCGCCCTGGCAGTGCAGCACCACGCCGACGTTGACGAACTCCTCGCGGTCCGGTCGCGGCACGCACCGCAGGACGACGTACTGGTAGGCCAGCCGGGTCGTGCTCACCGCGCCACCTCCGGGAGCCACTGCCGGGTACCGAGGCGGGCGACGAGGAAGTCGACGTAGGCCGCCCGCAGCTCGTCGGGCGTCCCGGCGCCGGGGACGGGCTCCAGCCAGACGTCCGGGACCGCGGCCAGGACCTGGGCGAACACCTCGCGGCCGAGCAGCGCCGCGACCTCATCGTCCAGCTCCCGCGCCCGTCGTGCGCAGGTCTCGAACACGTGCCCGCTGACGTCCCAGGGCTGCGCGGCGAACCGTGCGGGATCGGTGACGCCCGCCTGCCAGCCGTGGTGGAAGTAGAGCGAGGCGCCGTGGTCGATGACCCACAGGTCGCCGTGCCAGAGCAGCAGGTTGGGGTTGCGCCACGAGCGGTCGACGTTGGCGGTGAACGCGTCGAGCCAGAGCACCTTCGCCCCCTCGTCGTCGGCCGTGGCCACCTGGCCGTCGACCCCGAACGAGCCGGGGAGGAAGTCGATCCCGAGGTTGGGCCCGACGCTGGCGTTGAGGAGGTCCTGCACCTCCTCGTCGGCCTCGTAGCGGGCGAGCTCGGGGTCGAGGTCGAGGACGACGAGGCGCGGCGTGCGCAGGCCGAGGCGGGTGGCGAGACCGCTGACGATCACCTCGGCCACCAGCACCTTCGCGCCCTGGCCGGCACCGCGGAACTTGCAGACGTACGTCCCGAGGTCGTCGCCCTCGACGACGCCGGGCAGGCTGCCGCCCTCGCGCAGGGGGGTGACGTAGCGCGTCACGTGGACCGTCTGGAGGCGCGTCGAGACGCCGGTCGGGAGGTCAGCGGTCACCGGACCGGGGCCTCCGCGGCGAGCCGCTCGGTCTCGGCCGTCACGTCGAAGTCGGCGGTGGGCCACTGCAGGTCGAGGCCGCGCAGCGTGTCGAGGAGGATCTGTCCAACGGCGAGGTTGCGGAACCACTTCTTGTCGGCCGGCACCACGTGCCACGGGGCGATGTCGGTGCCGGTGCGCTCGAGCGCGATCTCGTAGGCCTCGCGGTAGGCCGGCCAGTGGGCGCGCTCGTCGAGGTCGCCGGGGTTGAACTTCCAGTGCTTCTCGGGGTTGGCCAGCCGCTCGGCGAGGCGCGCCTTCTGCTCGTCGGCGCTGATGTGGAGCATGCACTTGAGGACCGAGAAGCCCTCGTCGACGAGCCGGGCCTCGAACTCGTTGATCGCCCCGTAGCGGCGTTCGATCTCGTCGGGATCGGCCAGCCCGTGCACGCGGGCGATGAGGACGTCCTCGTAGTGCGAGCGGTCGAAGACCCCGATGTAGCCCGCCTCCGGAAGGCCCTTCTCGATGCGCCAGAGGAAGTCGTGGGCGCGCTCCTCCTCGGTCGGCGCCTTGAAGCTGGTGATCCGGACGCCCTGCGGGTCGACGAGGCCGATGGTGTGGCGCAGGACGCCGCCCTTGCCGCTGGTGTCCATCCCCTGCAGGACGAGCAGGACGCGACGCTCGGAGCCCGCGGTCCGTTCCGCCCAGAGCCGCTCCTGCAGGTCTGCCAGCTCTGGCTGCATGCCGGCCAGCGCGGCCTTGCCATCGGCCTTCTTGCCGTCGAACCCCGGCGCGGAGTCGGGGTCGATGGCGGTCAGGTCGACCGGACCGGAGGGAAGTCGCAGCGCGTCGGCGATGGCTGAGGTCATGGGGTCATCATGGCCCACCGGGCGCCGGTCCGGGCTCGGCGCGGTGCGCGCCGCCGAGGACCCGCCGTACGTCGAGACGGCAGCCGACGACCGTGGCGACCGACCCGGCCCTGGTGGGCTCGTCGAACCACGTGCCACGGGTGAAGCCCACCTTGTCGAGGATGCGCAGCGAGGCCGCGTTGCGGTGGTCGGGTGCTGCGAAGAACTCCTCGGCGTCCAGGAAGCGGCGCGCCGCGCCGACCATCCAGGTCCAGAGGATGCGGGCGCCGAGTCCGCGACCGGCCCACTCGGGCTCGCCGATCGCGTAGTCGAGCCCGATGGCGTCCGGGTCCGGCGTGAGGAGCGCGAACGCCGGGTGGTCGCGGATGCGGTAGTCCTGCACGAAGCCGATCGAGCGGCCGTTGACCTCCACCACCCACATCCGGGTCGGCGTGATGCCGTCGATGCGGGGGCCGTACGTCGCGGCGACCCGATCGGGGGTCGGCTCGCCGCCTGTGTGCCACCACCGGCGTACGTGTGCGGCAGCGAGCCACCTCCCCAGCAGCGGCAGGTCGCCGCGCGCCATCGCCCGCAGGTCGATGCGCTGGTCCGGGTCGACGACGAACGCGAGCGTGTCGCCCGACAGGTCCTCGGCCACCGGGGCGGCACCCAGCGGTGCAGCGATGCGCGCGGCGGCAGCCGCCCAGCTCTCACCCGGAGCGACCTCACCGACGAGCTCCACCCGCTCGTCGCAGACGGTCACCAGCCTCGGTGCCACGACGCCGGTCAGTGGGCGAGCGCGTCCGGGTCGACGACGGGCGGCAGGACCGACCACGGGAAGTCGATCCAGCGCTCGGTCCGTCGCCACACGTAGTCGGCCTTGATGACCGACTGGGGCTTCTCGTAGATCACGACCGTACGGACCTCCGCCACGTGGCCCTCGCAGAACTGGTGGACGAGCTCGAGGGTGCGCCCGGTGTCGGCGACGTCGTCGGCGACGAGCACCTTGAGACCGGACAGGTCCACCACCGCCGGGGTGGGCGGCAGCATGATCGGCACGTCGAGTCGCTCGTCGACCCCGGTGTAGAACTCCACGTTGACCACCGAGATGTTCTTCACCGCCAGCGCGTAGCCCAGGCCCATCCCGAGGGCCAGGCCGCCGCGGGCGATCGCGAGGATCATGTCGGGTCGGAAGCCCGAGTCCGCCACCTGCTGCGCCAGCTCGCGCGTCGCGGTGCCGAACAGGTCGTAGGTGAGGACCTCGCGCTCGTTGCTCACCGGCCCATCCCACCAGAGCCGCGGCACCGGGCGGAAGGGCGACCCTAGAAGTCGGGCGGCTCGAGGTCGTCGGCGCCGTCGGGGTCGTCCCCGTCGTCGAGCGCCTCGCGCACCACCGAGAACGCCAGTCCGGCCCCGTAGCCCTTGCGCGCCAGCAGCCCGGCCAGTCGCCGGGTCGCCACCTGCCGGTCGAGGCCACGCATGGAGCGCAGCTTCTTGTCGACGAGCGCCCGGGCAGCGATCCGCTGGTCGGCCTCGTCGATCTGCTCGAGCGCCGCCTTGGCCTCGTCGTCTCCGACGCCCTTGCGTCGCAGCTCCTGGGCCAGTGCGCGCGGCGCCAGTCCGCGGCTGCGGTGTCGGCTCTCGACCCACTGCCGGGCGTAGGCCGCGTCGTCGATGAGACCGACCTCGGTGAACCGGTCGAGCAGCTCGGCGGCCAGGTCGTCGGGGACGCCCCTGCCGGCGAGCTTGCCGGCGAGCTCCTGGCGCGAGCGGGCCTGACCGGTCAGGGCGTCGAGCAGGATCTTGCGGGCCACGGCCTCGGGATCCGCCTCGACCTCCGCGGCGGCAGCCTCCTCGCGGGCGATCCGGGCCGCCTCCCGCTCCTCCCACGTCCGGGTGCGGCCGCGGCCGCTCTTGCGGGTGGAGCGGTCACCCGTCCCCCGGGCGCGAGAGGGTCGGGACTCGGTCGGCGTGGGTGGGGTCTCCCCCACCCACGCCTGCACGCCGAGTCCGACGTCACCGGCCCAGTCAGGAGCGGGGCGGCTCTCCTTGGTCATCTCTCGACTCCTTGGAGCATGGGGTTTCGACGCGCGGATCCGACCCTTCGAGACGGCGCTGGCGCCTCCTCAGGACGGCGCCTCGCAGGCCCGGTCGAACGCTTGCTCAACCTGCCCGCGCGACGCCGGCCGCTCGTTCCTCGTGACCGCCTGCGCGGTTAGAAGTCATTGACCCCGATGGGCTCGTCACTCAGCTCGTCGGCGGGCTTGTCGACGGCGGGGATGACGCCGAGCTTCTCCAGGATCAGCTTCTCGATCTCGTTGGCGAGGTCGGGGTTGTCGCGCAGGAAGTTGCGCGAGTTCTCCTTGCCCTGGCCGAGCTGGTCGCCCTCGTAGGTGTACCAGGCGCCGGCCTTGCGGATGATGCCCGCCTCCACGCCCACGTCGATCAGGCCACCCTCGCGGCTGATGCCCTTGCCGTACATGATGTCGAACTCGGCCTGCTTGAACGGCGGGGCCACCTTGTTCTTGACGACCTTGACGCGGGTGCGGTTGCCGACCATGTCGGTGCCGTCCTTGAGCGTCTCGATGCGGCGCACGTCGAGGCGCACCGAGGAGTAGAACTTCAGCGCGCGACCACCGGTGGTGGTCTCGGGCGAGCCGAACATGACGCCGATCTTCTCGCGCAGCTGGTTGATGAAGATCGCGGTGGTGCCGGAGTTGTTGAGGGCACCGGTCATCTTGCGGAGCGCCTGGCTCATCAGGCGGGCCTGGAGGCCGACGTGGCTGTCACCCATCTCGCCCTCGATCTCGGCACGGGGCACCAGCGCGGCCACGGAGTCGATGACGATCAGCGACAGGGCACCCGAGCGGATCAGCATGTCGGCGATCTCGAGCGCCTGCTCGCCGGAGTCGGGCTGGGAGACCAGCAGGGCGTCGGTGTCGACACCCAGGGCCTTGGCGTAGTCGGGGTCGAGCGCGTGCTCGGCGTCGATGAAGGCGACGATGCCGCCCGCCGCCTGGGCGCTGGCCACCGCGTGCAGGGCGACCGTCGTCTTTCCGGAGGACTCCGGACCATAGATCTCGACGACGCGGCCGCGCGGCAGGCCGCCCAGGCCGAGGGCCACGTCGAGGGCGATCGACCCCGTGGGGATCACCTCGAGCGGAGCCCGCGTCTCGTCGCCCAGTCGCATGACCGAGCCCTTGCCGAACTGCTTCTCCACCTGTGCGAGCGCGGCGTCGAGGGCCTTCTCGCGGTCTGCACCAGCCATTGCTGTGTCCCGTCCTGTCGTCGTTGTCTGAGGTACGTCTCCGACGCTAGGGCGAGCCACCGACAGTCCCTGATCAGGACGGTCTGACGCTGTGGACAACCTCGCCCCTCGTCGTACCTGTGGATGCACAGTAGCCCGAACAGGTGTTCGACGCGGTGTCCCGACGCGGCGTGTCGCACGCGTTCTCGGACGTGTCGGCGTGCGGGGGGTCACGCGTGCCGGCGCGTGACCCACCCGGCCGCGAGGACGGTGCCGGCGAGCAGCGCGGCGAACAGCGCGAGGGCCGGGTAGCCCAGCACCCCGACGATGACGCCGGCGAGTGCCCCGCCGCCGGCGGCGGTGAGGGCCATCGCCATGTCGGAGGTGCCCTGCACGTCGGTGCGCGCCTCGATGGGGGTGCGGTCGGCGATCACGGTCGAGGCCGCCACCGTCGCGCAGGACCAGCCGAGGCCGAGCAGGAACAGCCCGGCCAGGATCTGCCACGACGAGCCTTCGGGCGAGAGCCCGCACAGCGCCAGCGACAGGAGCAGCACCGCTCCCCCGGCGACCAGGACGGCGGAGCGTCCGAAGCGGTCGGCGGCCCACCCGACGACCGGGGAGAACGCGAACATGCCGAGCACGTGGATCGAGATGACGAACCCGATGACCTCGAGGTGCGCGCCGCCGTGCTCCATGTGCAGCGGCGTCATGATCATCACCGAGACCATCGCGGCGTGGGCGCAGGCCATCGCCACGACGGCTGCGCCGACGGCCGGCACCTCGCGCACGACCGTGACGAAGCGGCCCCAGGACCGGCCCCGCTCATCCGCTCGCGCAGCCGGGACGACGCCGGCGGCCTCCTGTGCCAGGAGCAGCGGGTCGGGGCGCAGCCGCACCCAGACCCAGCCGGCGGCGAGGACGAGCACGACCGCGCCGATCGCGAAGCCGCCGGTCAGCTCGGGGATGCCGAGGGAGCGGGCCACCGCACCTCCGACCCCGACGAGGTTGGGCCCGGCGACCGCCCCCACGGTCGTCGCCCACACGACGATGGAAAGGGCCCGGGCCCGGTGCTCCTCGGTGGCCAGGTCGGTCGCGGCGTAGCGCGAGCCGCTGTTGACCGCGGACGTCGCGCCCAGCAGGACGGCTCCGGTGAGCAGGACCGCCATCGAGTCCACGACGCCGGCCACCACGGCGAGCACGGCGCCGGTCGCCCCCACCAGGTAGCCGGCGACGAGCCCGACGCGACGGCCGCGGCGCCGCATCACGCGCGCCAGGGCGTACGCCGCGAGGGCCGTGCCGAGCACCTGGCAGGTCTGCGCGAGCCCCGCCATCGTCTCGCTGCCGGAGATGTCGCGGGCCAGCAGCGAGGCCGTCGCCACGCCGATGGTGACGCCGACCGCACCCACGGCCTGCGAGACCACGAGGGTGCGGACCGTGTGCCGCTGGACCGCGGCGAGGTCGGGCCCGGCGTCGAGGCGGGTCGTCACCGCTCGCTGTCCGGGAGCTCGAGGTGGCGGTGCACGGCCGCCCAGACCTGCTTGGGCGGGACTCCCGCGTCGAGGGCCTCCTGCGTCGTGCGGCCGTCGAGCTCGCGCACGACGGTGAGCTCGGCCCACGTCCGTGAGTAGGCCCGACCCAGGGCGGCGTCGAGCCGCGCCCAGAACTCCGTGTGCCTCATGCCGACACCCCATCACGGACCGCCGACACCTCGAGCCACCACTCCCCACGACTGCCGGCGAGGCCGCTCCGGACAGCGACGTCGACCCAGCCCGAGGCCGTGACGACCTCGGCGAGCGCCGGGGCGCGCCAGTAGGTGAAGTGCCGCGGGCGGGCGACCGCGCCGTGGGTCGACCACCCGCCCCCGTCGCCCTCCTTCAGGGTGGCGCGCAGCAGCCCGCCGGGGCGGGTGACCGCGGCGAGGCGGGCCAGCACCGTCGGCAGGTCGGCCCGGGCGACGTGGAGCAGGGACGCGTTGGCCCACACGGCGTCGTACGGGCCCTCGGCACAGGTGAGGTCGTCGACGAGCGGGTCGAGGAGGTCGCAGGCGTGACCCTGCCCGCGCAGCAGCGCGACGAACCCCGGGGTGACGTCGGTGCGTCGGACGGCGAGGCCGAGCGACTCCATGAGGAGCGCGTCCCGACCGCCGCCCGAGCCGACCTCCAGCACGCGTGCACCGTCGCCGAGCCGCTGGGCCAGCTCCTCGAGGGCGGTCCGCACCCGGTCCGGCACCGCGGCCGTGGCAGCGGCGTACGCCGGGGCGTCGAGGTCGTAGGCGTGGACCGTCTCCCTGGCGGTCATCCGGCGCCCACGTCGTGGAGGTGGTGCACGACGTCGTGCAGGTGGTAGCGACCGAGGCTCTCGACGGTGAACTCGTCACCGTTGGAGCGCAGGCCGCGCCGCGCACGGGTGGCGTCGGTGACGGTGGAGTAGGTCCCTGCGACCGTGTCCGCGGCCTCGATCAGCTCCACCGCCACCGTCGCGGGGTCCTGGCCGGCGTAGTCGTCCTCGACCGCGGTCGCGTCCTGGTCCCAGCTGGCGAAGGTCGGTGTGTCCTCGTCGAGCATCAGCCGCACCCGCTGGGCGAAGAGCACGTGCACGTCCCGCACGTGGGCGCCGTACTCCAGCGGCGACCACACCGCCGGCGCGGGACGCTCGGCGGCGTCGCGACGAGCCAGCACCTGCGACCAGGTCATCGCCGTGTCGTGGAGCAGGCGGGGCAGGTCGGCCACCTGGTGGGCGGTGGCGTCGAAGCCGCACTCCTCGCACGGACGGTCCAGGACCCACGTCCAGTCCTTGGTGTCGGGGACGATCGGGTCACGGGTGCCGGCCATGCCGGCCATCCAACCAGTCAGCCTCCGAACGCGACGCTGGTGCAGGCCAGCCGGGCGCCCGCAGCCCCGGTGGTCGTGTTGGTGGGCAGCGCGTGGATCACGACCGACCCCGCCGTGCCCGGCGCGAACGTCCACGGCACCGTCGCCGTGGCGACGCCTCGACCGCGCTCGTCCGAGGTGACGTCGAGCCAGACCTCCCGCTCGGCCAGCGGGACGGTCGCGTCGGTCGAGTGCTGGTAGTGACCGCCGGACGCGAGCGGGTCCGCGCCACAGCCACCCGTGTGCACGTGCGCACCGAACGTCCGGTCGGCCGGCAGCCCGCTCACCATGAGACGCACGCGCGTGGTCCCGTTGCTCGACCAGGCGTGCACCTGCGTCTTCACCTGCTCGTACGCCGCGTCGTGCACGACCGTGGGTCCGTGCCCGTGGTCCACCAGCACCCCTGCTGCCACCGCGGTCGCGGGCACCGCGGCAAGGACGGCTGCCGCCGCCACTCCCGTCCTGATCCTCAACATCTGGTCCTCCTCCGTGCTCGAGCTCGTGCGCCGGACCGGTCGGCCCGCCACGAGGAGGTGCCGCCGACGTCGGTGTTCGGTTCGCACCGGTCTGGACCGGTGCACGACATCGCAACGTGGGCGAACCGATCATGGGCGTCGTCGCAACTAGGAGACGTGATGAGAGTGGACGACACCGGATGGGACGCCCGAGAGGGCGTCGACAACCGGTCCGACGCCGAGCTGCTGGCCGCGGTCGCAGACGCCGACCGCGGCGCGCTCCACGAGCTGTTCGTGCGCCACGAGCCGTGGCTGGCCGTCCGGCTGTCGCGACGGTGCGCCGACCCGGCGATCGTCGACACCGCGGTCCAGGACACGTTCCTCGCGGTCTGGCGCAAGCCGTCCGGCTGGCGGGGCGACGGCGAGGTCGCCGCCTGGCTGTGGGGCATCGCCGTGCGGTCGATGCTCCACCAGCTCCGGCCGCGGGCCAACGTCGTCGAGCGGCTGCGCAACCTGCGCGGGTCGCCGATGGCGTCCGCGGAGGAGGAGGTCCTCGCCCGGGTGGAGCACAGCGACGTGGGCCTCGCCTTCTCCCGGCTCTCCCCCGAGCTGCAGGCCGTCGTCCAGGCCACCGTCCTCGACGGCCTCACCACGCGCGAGGCCGCCGCGCTGCTCGGCATCCCGAGCGGCACCGTGAAGAGCCGGATGAGCCGCGCTCGCACCGAGCTGAGGGAGGGACTGCTGTGACGCAGACCTGGCACGCCGACGAGGAGACGCTCCGGTCCTGGGCGACCGGTTCCGCCGCTCCCCTGCTCGCGGCATCCGTCGAGGCGCACCTGCTCCGCTGCGCGGACTGCCGTCGCCGTACGAGCACCCTCTCCGTCCGGGCGACGCCGGAGGACTCCGTACGACGGTGGGAGGCGCTGGCTGACCGGATCGACCGGCCGCGGTCCAGCCGGCTCCTGCGCCTCGGCCTGGCCACTCCCGGCCTGCGGACGGCCTGGCTGGCCTCGCTCCTGCTGCTGCTCGCCCTCCCCGTCGTGGTCACCGTGGTCGGGGGCAGGCTGCCCCTGTTCATGGCGCTGGCGCCCGTCGCCCCCCTCGCCGCCGTGGCGCTCGCCTACGGACGCGGCGCCGAACCGGCCGGGGAGCTCGCCCTCGCCACCCCGAGCGCCGGCCTGCGGGTCGTTGCTGCGCGAGCCGTGCTGGTCGCCCTCACCGCCGTGCCGATCGGCGTCGGGAGCGCGCTGCTGCTCGGCCTTCCCGTGGACATCGCCCTCGGCTGGCTGCTGCCCGGTGCGGCGCTGGCCTCGTTGGTGGCCCTGGCCGGCACCTCGCGCCTCGACCCCGCGGTCGTCGCCGCCTGCCTCGGCTCGACGTGGGCGGTGGCCGTGTCGTGGCCGGCCGCCCTGCGCCGGGTGCCCGCGGACGTCGTCAGCGAGGTCCTCGCCTCGGCCCCCAGCCAGCTCACCGCCCTCGCGATCGCGCTCGCCGCGGTCGCGCTCACCATCGTTCGTCGCGACGCCGTCGCCTACCGGAGGAACGCATGACCACCACCACCCACACGGCCACGGGCACGCTGCTCGAGACCGCCGGCATCACCAAGCGCTTCGGATCGCTCACCGCCGTCGACGACGTCGACCTCGGCCTCGGCCGCGGGATCGTGGGCGTGCTCGGCCCCAACGGCGCGGGCAAGACGACCCTGCTGCGCATCCTGGCCACCGTGCTCGCCCCCGACCGGGGATCGCTGTCGCTGCTGGGCCTCGACCCGGCGTCACCGACCGCGCGCACCGAGGTGCGCCGCCGCCTCGGCTACCTCCCGCAGTCGCCGCGGCTCTACACCGGCTTCACGCCGCTCGAGATGGTCGACTACGTCGCCATCCTCAAGGAGCACACGGACGCCGCGTGGCGACGGCGCGAGGCCGCGGCGGTGCTCGAGGCCGTCGGCCTGGGCGACCGGATGCACAAGCGCATCCGGACCCTGTCGGGAGGCATGCAGCAGCGGGTGGCCCTGGCGTCGGCGCTCGTGGGCAGCCCCGACCTGCTGGTCCTCGACGAGCCGGCGACAGGTCTGGACCCGGAGCAGCGCATCGCCCTCCGGTCGGTGCTGGCCGAGACGGCCCACCGCGGCTGCGTCGTCCTGTCGACGCACAACACCGCCGAGGTCGCGGCCCTCTGCCAGCACGTGCTCGTGATGGACCGTGGCCGGATCTGCTGGTCCGGCACCCCGGCCGCACTGGCCGGTGAGGCCGAGGGACGGGTGTGGGAGTCCGACGTCGAGGAGCCGACCGCGCTGCGCTCGTGGCTCACCGGGCCCGGTACGCGCCGCCACGTCGGCACACCGCCGGCAGGTGCCTCGCCCGCAGTCCCCACCGTCGACGACGGCTACCTGCTCGTGACGAGGCTGGCCCGGTGAGCAGCGTCCTCGTGCAGGCCGCCCTGCCCACCGCACGGGCCACCCGGTGGACTCCCGGCGCCGCGCTCGCCGGACTGCTCGTCGCAGCCACCGCGCTCACCGGGTACGCCGACCGTCCCGCCGACCTCGTCCTGGCGATCGCGGCCGCCGGACTGGCCGCCACGGTGGTGGCGGGGCTGCAGGACCCGGCTGCAGCCCTGCTGGAGGCCCTCCCGGTGTCCGTCATGCGGCGCCGGGTGCTGCGCCTCGCCGTGGTCGGTGCCCCTGCCCTGGCCGTCTGGTGGCTGCTCGACTCACTGTCGACGGCGCAGCTGTCCGGGCCGGGCCCGCTGCTCGCCCTGACCGCGACGGGCGTCGCCGTCGCCGTGTGGGCGCCGCCGCGACGCGCCGTGCTCCTCGGCGCATCCACGCCCGTCGCCCTCTTCACCCTCCACCAGGTGGTGCCGTCCGGGACGACGTCCGACGTCATCGCCTGGTGGCTGACGGACCCCTGGTGGGTGCTCGCCGCGGCCACCCTCCTCTGCGTCGCCGGACGGCGGCGATGAGCGCCGTGACGGCGGGTCGCGCACCCGCTCCGGCCGTGTCGACCCGCTCGCACGTGCTCCGCGCCCTCGTCCACGCCGAGGCGCGACGGATGATGCGCAACCCCGTGCCGTGGCTGTGCCTGGCGCTGTCCGTCTGGGGGATGTGGATGGTGGTGCCCGAGCCGGGCGAGTGGCCGGCCTCGTCCTACGAGGCGATGAACCCCACCGCGGTCCCCCTGCTCTTCGGCATCTCGCTCGCCGTCGCGGTGCCCTTCCACCGCGCACGCCTGGAGGTCGCCCCGGCAGCACCGGTGGCGGAGCACCAGCGTGTGCTCGCCCGGCTCCTGGCCGCCACCCTGTTCGTCCTGGTGGCGGCGGGCTTCGCCGGTCTCGTCGCCTGGCGCGAGCGCGACCTCGGCGGGCTCTGGATCGGCATGGAGCCCGGGCGTACGACGGAGGCGCTGCACACGACGGCGGAGCTGTCCCAGTTCGTGGTCCTCGGAGTGCTGGCCGTTGCCCTGGGTGCCGCGCTGGGACGGCGCGTGTCGCGGCTGGTCGCCCTGGTCCCCGCGCTCTTCGTCCTGTGGTTCGTCGTGATGGTCTACTGGCTCTTCGGCCACGCGTCGGTGACGCCCTTCTCGATCATGCAGGTCCAGCCCCTCGTGCTCGAGGTCGGACCGGCCACGGCCGACCCGCTCTCGTTCCCCTCCGACTGGCTCCTCGTCGGCGAGCCCCACACCAGCGGCGGCTGGGCCCGCCAGTGGGTCTCCGGTGCGCTCGCGTGGTGGCACGACGTGTGGCTGCTCGGTCTCGCCGCACTGCTGCTCGCGGCGGCGTGGCCCCGGCCCGGGCGCCGCGTCCTGCTCGCGGCCGGACTGGCCCTCGCAGTCGCCGGCGTGGTCGGACAGCACGTGGTGATCCCGTGAAGCGCCGGCTCCTCCTCGTCCCTCTTGTCGTCCCTCTTGTCGTCGCCGTGGTCGCGGCGTGCAGCCCGGCGGCGTCCGACGTCGACGGCGAGGTCTTCGTCCCGGGACCGATGGCCCCGGCCGCCGACAAGCGGAGCGACGCCGTACCCGTCGTCGTGGACACCGACCTGGCACCTGACGACCTGGCCGCCCTCGCGCTGCTGCTCCGCCACCCTGCCGTGGACGTCGTGGCGGTGACCGTCCCGATGACGGGCCAGCTCGACTGCCGCGGCACGGGCCTGCTCGCCGACTTCTTCGAGGCGCTCGCGGCGACCCCGCCGCCGGTGGCGTGCGGCACCACACCGCGCGGCGACGACGGTGTGGCCTTCCCGGCCGACTGGGGAGCCGGCGCGTTGATGCACAGCGGGTTGCCGCGCGACGGGGACCCGAGCGACCTCACGCCGGTCCGGGCCCCGGCCGACGAGCTCATCGCCCGCCTGGCCCGGCGCCACGCCGACCTCCAGGTCGTCGCGCTCGGTCCCCTGACCGAGGTGGCCGCGGTGCTGCGCGAGCACCCGGCGGCGTACGCCCGGCTCGACGGCGTCATCACGATGGCCGGGAGCGTGGACAGCGCCTCGCACGCCGACGGCGTCGCGGAGTGGAACGCCGGCGCGGACCCGGTGCCCCTCGCCGAGGTCGTCGACGGCCCGGTGCCGGTCACGATCGTGCCCGACGACCCCCTGCCGCCCGGAGCCCCGGACGGTCTGGCCGGCCCCGTGGTCGGCGGCCTGGGCCGGGTGCCCGGTTTCACGTCCCCTGCCTACTGGGACCTCGCCACCGCCGGGATCTTCGTCCACCCCGCCGCCGCCACGACCGAGACGGGAACGTGGGCCGTCGACACGACGGAGGACCGCGGTCGGCTGCGGCGCACGGGTGACGGGGACGTACGGGTGGTCACCGCGCTCGACCCGGACGCGCTCGACGAGGTCTACCGCAGCGTCTTCCGCTGAACGGGGTGCTCAGCGGAGACCGAGCCGCTCCGCCGACACCTCGCGCATCTCCACCTTGCGGACCTTGCCGGTCACCGTCATCGGGAACTCCTCGACCACCATGACGTAGCGCGGCACCTTGTAGTGGGCCAGCCTGCCGCTGGCGTACGCCCGCACCGCGTCGGCGTCGAGCGGCTCGGCACCGGGCCGCATCCGCAGCCACGCGCACAGCTCCTCGCCGTACTTCTCGTCGGGCACCCCGACGACCTGGACGTCCTCGATGTCGGGGTGGGTGTAGAGGAACTCCTCGACCTCGCGCGGGTAGATGTTCTCGCCGCCGCGGATGACCATGTCCTTGATCCGTCCGGTGATCTGGACGTAGCCGTCGTCGTCCATGACGCCCAGGTCGCCGGTGTGCATCCACCCGTCGGCGTCGACGGCCTCGGCGGTCTTCTCCGGGTCGTCCCAGTAGCCGAGCATCACCGAGTAGCCGCGGGTGCAGAACTCGCCGGACTCCCCGCGCGGCAGCGTGGCACCCGTGAGGGGGTCGGCGATCTTGACCTCGAGGTGCGGGCACACCCGGCCGACCGTGCCGACCTTGCGGTCGAAGGAGTCGTCGGTGCGGGTCTGCATCGACACCGGGGACGTCTCGGTCATGCCGTAGGCGATGGTCATCTCCTCGATGCCGGCGGCGATGAGCTTCTTCATCATCTCCGCCGGGCACGGCGAGCCCGCCATGATGCCGGTGCGCACCGAGGACAGGTCGTAGGACGCGAAGTCGGGCAGCGCCCACTCGGCGATGAACATCGTCGGGACGCCGTAGAGCGAGGTGCAGGACTCCTCGGCGACCGCGCGCAGGGTCAGCGCGGGGTCGAAGCCGGGGGCGGGGACCACCATCGTCGCACCGTGCGAGGAGCACGCGAGGTTGCCCATGACCATGCCGAAGCAGTGGTAGAACGGCACCGGGATGCAGACCCGGTCCTCCTCGGTGTAGCGGCACACCTCGCCGACGAGGTAGCCGTTGTTGAGGATGTTGCGGTGGCTCAGGGTGGCGCCCTTGGGGAAGCCGGTCGTGCCCGAGGTGTACTGGATGTTGATCGGGTCCCCGGGCGCCAGCGAGGCCGAGCGCTCGGCCAGGTCAGCGGCCGGGACGGCGTCGCCGTCGGCCAGCAGACCGGCCCAGCTCTCCTCGTCGTCGAGGTGGACGACGCGCTCCAGGGTCGGGTTGTCGGCAGCGGTCTCCGCCACCATCGCGCGGTAGTCGCTGGTCTTGAACGACGTGGCAGCGACCAGCAGCCGCATCCCGGACTGGTTGACCACGTAGGAGAACTCATGGGTCCGGTAGGCCGGGTTGACGTTGACCAGGATCGCGCCGACCTTGGCCGTGGCGAACTGCACCAGCGTCCACTCGGCGCTGTTGGGTCCCCAGATGCCGACGCGGTCACCCTTGCGGACGCCCGCGCCCATCAGCCCTCGGGCGACGGCGTCCACGTCGGCGTCCAGCTCGGCCCAGGTCCAGCGGCGGCCCGTCGCGCACTCGACCAGCGCCTCGCGGTCGGCGTACGACGACACCGTGCGCGCGAGGTTGGTGCCGATCGTCTCCTCCAGCAGTGCCGGAACGGTCTCGCCCTGGGCGTAGGAGTCCATGCCCCGAACCTAGCCCCGCGGGGCGCCTCAGGTCAGCAGCAGCTTGTCGAGGCGGCGGCGTACGACGAGCAGGCCGATGACGCCCATCACGACGAGGTAGACCACCGAGACGGCCGACCCCCAGGTCACCACGCCGGTCGTCAGCTCGCGGCACAGCACGACGCCGCGGTAGAGCGGGGTGGCCTCGACGACCCAGCGCAGCACGCCGTCGCCGAACGCCTCGACCGGGAAGAACGTGGCGGAGAACAGGAAGAGCGGCATCTGGACGAGGGTGATCTTGTCGAAGTCCTGCCAGCTCTTCATCCACGTCGTCACGGCCATGCAGACCGCGGAGAAGGCGAAGGCGATGAGGATCGCCGCGGGCAGGGCCAGCAGCGCCCACCACGAGTGCGTGAGGCCCATGGCCGCCATCACGACGAGGAAGGCGGCGGAGTAGACCGAGCCCCTCATCAGGCCCCACGTGATCTCGCCGCGCGCGATGTCGCTCGTCGAGAGCGGGGTGGCGAGCATCTGGTCGTAGAGCTTCTCGTACTTGAGCTTGAAGAAGACGTTGTAGGTCGAGTCGAGGAGCGCGCCGTTGAACGCCGAGGTGGCGAGCATGGCGGGGGCGACGAACTCGGCGTAGGGGACCGCCTCGCCGTGGAACTCGAAGGTGTCGATCAGCTGGCCGACCCCGATGCCGATCGAGAAGAGGTAGAAGACCGGCTCGAGGAAGCCGGTGATGAAGAGCTTCCAGGCGTCCTTGTAGACGACGTAGTTGCGCAGGACCAGGACCCTGGTCGCTGCGGCCGGGGTGAGGGGCGCCGGGATCTCCTGCAGCAGTGCCACCTCAGACCTCCAGCCGGCGGTCGAGGTTGCGCACGGCGAGGAACCAGCCGACGACGGTGAGGGTGACGAGGACGACGACGTGCAGCAGCACCAGCGACCAGTCGACCTGCCCGACGCAGAACATCCGCGACAGGGAGACGCCGTGCCACAGCGGGGTCAGGCGCGCGATCCACTCGAGCACCGGGCCGAGGTTGCCGATGGGGAAGAAGGCCCCCGAGAACAGCGTCAGCGGGATGACTCCCAGGCGGAACAGCACGCCGAAGCCCTCCTCGGACTTCAGCCTGGCGCTGTAGGCGAAGACGAGGGTGGCGAAGGCGAAGCCGACGAGCACCTGCGACAGCCAGGCCAGGATCGGCCCCCACCACGTCGTGAACACGCCGAAGGGTGCGAGGACGAGCATGAAGACGGCGCACGCGGAGGCGACGCGGAACATCACGAACCCGATGAAGGCGTTGACCAGGTCGCGCACCGCCAGCGGCGTGGCCAGCTGGGCGTAGAAGGTCTTGTGCCACTTGATGGCGCCCATGACCGGGTAGGTCGACTCGCTGACGGCGATCGTCATGGCGTGCGAGGCCACGAGGCCCGGCACCACGAAGGCGAGGTAGGAGGTCGCTCCCTCGAGCTTGTCAGGGTCTCCCTCGATGAAGCCGCCGAGCAGGACCCCCATCGCGACGACGTAGAGCAGCGGGGTCAGGAAGCTGCCGACCACACCCCCGCGCCACGTGCGCTTGAGG
This sequence comes from Nocardioides ganghwensis, assembly GCF_014779655.1. Taxonomy (GTDB): domain Bacteria; phylum Actinomycetota; class Actinomycetes; order Propionibacteriales; family Nocardioidaceae; genus Nocardioides; species Nocardioides ganghwensis. The sequence continues at coordinate 175,576 of NZ_JACXYX010000004.1, read as the reverse complement.
ACGGTGAGCCAGTAGTCGTACTGGCGGGCCATGCCCTCCCACGCCGACAGGCGGCCTGTGGGACGGACGTCGCGGGTCGCGTCGGACGCGGGGCTCGTGGTCGCCATCAGTCGGCCAGGCTCCGGCCGGTGAGGCGCAGGAAGACGTCCTCGAGGGTGGAGCGACGCACGAGGGTCGCGAGGGGGTGCAGGCCCCGGTCGAGCACCGCGGTGACGACGTCCTCGCCGTGGTCGCTGTAGACGAGGAGGCGGTCGGGCAGCACCTCGACCCGCTCGCCGAGGTCCTCGACCTTCCCGGCGAGGGCCTCGTGCTCGCCGACGCCGAAGCGCAGCTCGGCGACCTCGCGGGTCGAGTGCGCGTCGATGAGCTCGCGCGGCGACCCCTCGGCGGCGATGCGGCCCTTGTCCATGACGACGAGCCGGTCGCAGAGCTGCTCGGCCTCGTCCATGTAGTGGGTGGTGATCACCAGGGTGACGCCTGCCTGCTTGAGCCGGAACAGCTGGTCCCACAGGACGTGGCGGGCCTGCGGGTCGAGGCCGGTGGTCGGCTCGTCGAGCAGCAGCAGGTCGGGGTTGTTGATCAGGCTGCGGGCGATGGTGAGGCGACGCTTCATGCCGCCGGAGAGGTCCTCGACCTTGGACCGGGCCTTCTCGGTGATCTGGGCGAACTCGAGCAGCTCCCGGGCCCGCTCGCGACAGGTGGCGCGGTCGATGCCGAAGTAGCGACCGTAGATGTAGAGGTTGTCGAAGACGTTGAGCTCGTTGTCGAGGGTGTCCTCCTGCGGGCAGACGCCGAGGCGCCCGCGGATCGCCGGGCCGTCGGTGGCCGGGTCCATGCCCAGGATCCGCAGCTCACCGGAGGTCACCGGACTCACCGACGCGATCATCCGCATGGTGCTCGACTTGCCGGCACCGTTGGGGCCGAGGAAGCCGAACGCCTCCCCACGGCGCACCTCGACGTCGATGCCCTTGACGGCTTCGAAGTCGCCGAACGACTTGCGCAGTCCACGCGCCGAGATCATGGCTTCCGTCACGGGGTCCGAGCCTAGATGAGGGTGACGACACCGGAGCGCCGACTCGCCTCATCCGACCGGACGCCTGCCCGTCACCGGGAGATCACCCAGGTCCGCACCGGGCCGGAGGGGCCGCCGCCCAGGAAGCCGTCGGCGCGCATCCGCTCGACCTGGTCGCGGATCGAGCCGTTGGTGGAGGCGTCGGCGGCGGCCGCGCCGTCGGCGTAGCGGCGCAGGCCGTGGTTGTCGGCGACGTCGTGGCCGCCCTGGTCGAACGTCACCGTGGTGCGGTGGGGCTGGTCGGGGTTGTCCTCGCCGTCGAGCAGCGGCACCGCGTCGCCACGGTTCTCGAGGTGGAGGGCGTGCGTGCTGTCGGGGAGGTGGGGCACCTGGGCGGTCGGTGATCCCGCGGTCACGACGTGCTGGACGTGGAAGTGCCGGGTGAACTCGGGATCGGCCGCCAGCGAGGCCGACACCATCCCGCCCTGCGAGTGGCCGACGAGCATCACGTCCTTGCCGGTGAGACCAGCATCGACCATCGCCTGCTGGATGCCGCGGCCGTAGGCGCTGTCCATGCCGCCGATGAGCTGGTAGTTGGTCTCCATGTCCCGGACGCGGTCGCCGGACGCCGGCACCGGGCCCATGTCATCGGTGCCGGGCAGGTAGACGATGTAGCGCTCGCGGGGCTCCTGCCCGACCTGCTGGACCTGGATGGCGCCGTGGTTGCCCTCGTCGGTGAGGTCGAGGCCGTTGGTGGCGGAGAGCTGGCGCACGAGGTCCTCGAGGGTCCGTGGCGCTTCGCGGGTCGCGCCGTCCCCGTCGAGGTCGTCACGCCGGGTGACGGAGTAGTCGGTGTCGTTGCCCAGCAGCAGCGCCATCAGGCGCGCGGCGTCGTTGGTGGTGGCTCCGCTGATCGGTCCGTCGCCGGGGTCGAGCAGCCCCACGCCCGGGACGATCGACCCGAGCAGCCCTCCCCCGCCGTTGACCAGGTGCTGGGCCAGCTCGGGGTGGTCGTGCAGCAGCAGGCCGAGGTCGTCGCCGAGCCGCTCGGTGAGTGCCGCCTGCTCCTCGGGCGACAGGGTCGAGAACCAGGCGTAGGTGATGCCGCCGGCCAGCAGCAGTGCGGGAAGGGCGGCGGCGGTGACCCTGCCCAGCGCGTGGTCGATCGTCTCGGTCGCGTGCCGCGACAGCGCGTCACCGGCCCCGAAGGCCGCCACGACCGCGCGTACGCCGAGCGCGTCGGCCTCGATGCCGAGGGCGCGGACCGTGAGTCCGTCGGCGCCGGTCGTGGCGTCGAGGACCTGCACCTCCGCGTCGGCGAAGCTCACCGGGGACAGGACCGAGGACTCGAGGAGGTCGCCGTCGGCCATCACCCGGGCGCCGAGACCGACCATCTCGACGAAGTCGCCGGCCTGCCGCTCGTAGCGCTCGGCGAGGGCGAGCATCTGGTCGTAGCCGGCCTCGATGCCGTGCGACCCGCCCGTGACCGACTCGATCGGGGGCAGGGTCGCGCCGCTCACGAGGTCACCTCGGCAGCCAGCACCGCCAGGGCGCGGGGCAGGTCGACCGCCCCCATCCGCTCGATCCGCACCATCGTCCATCCATCGCGCGTGAAGGGCGTCAGCGAGCGCCACCCGTCGGGGAAGAGCACCCACTCGACGATGCCGGCGCCCGGACGTCCCCGCCCGCTGCGGCCCATCACCGCGGCGTGCAGGCGGCCGCGGGACGTGCTCTCGAGCTGCTCGTGCCAGCGGCGTACGTCGACGTCGTCGGCCGTCTCGAGGGAGTCGAGGCGGTCGCCGGCGATGGTCATCCCGGAGTGGTCGGAGACCATCGGGTCGAGCAGCTCGTGGCGGCGGCGCTGGACGGCCTCCCCCGTGGCCAGCAGCAGCTCCCACGGGGTCTCGATGACGTCCGGGACCGGCCCGGCGCCGGGGGCGGGGCGGAGCGTGCGGGTGTCGACGTGGGCGGCCCGGCCGAGCTCGAGCCACCAGTCGTCGGCGGCGAGCCAGCTGAGCTCGAACACCTCCCCGTCGCCGGTCGACAGGCAGACGACCCAGTCGTCCAGGTTGCGGTGCCAGCTGCGGGCGCGGACCCGGCCCCGGGCGAGGGAGACGAGCAGCTCGAGCTCGACGGCGAGCGCGGGCGCGTGCCACACCGTGAGCACCGCACGCCCCTGCGCGGTGGGGACGCCGGCGTCGACGAGGCCCGACGCGACGAGGACCTCGTCGAGGTCGCTCGCGCCGGCGGCGGTGGCCCCGACCGGCTCGCTCCCACGAGCCGGCTCGCCGAGCCGCGCCCCCAGCCCGTCGAGCGAGGGGTCGGCGGCGACCATCTGCTCGGCCGGTGACGGGACGCCCGTGAGCTCGGCGAAGCGGTCGACCGCGGCACGCGAGAGGCGTACGCGCCGCGGGACCACGGTGCGCGGCTCGACCTCGTCGCCACCGGAGTCGAGCAGGATGGCGTTCACCGGGCACCGGCCGGGATCTGGTCGAGCACCCGGAGCCAGTCCAGATGTCCCTCCGGAGGCGGCCGGAAGGATGCCAGCACCTCGTCGAACGGGTCGACGGTCGACGAGGTCACCAGGTCGACGGCGCGGTCCGTGAGGGCGGACAGGCGTGACCTCGCCTCCTCGACGAGGCCGCGGACGCGCTGCGCGATCTCGCGGATCCGGTCCTTGAGGCGGTCGACCTCGTCTGCGTGGTGGCGCAGCGCCTGCGCGGCACCGTCGTGCGCGTCGGCCGTGCGCCGCAGCGCGACGGCCCGCTCCGCCATCCGTTCGCGCATCGCGCGGGCCGCCCGGCCCTCCCACAGCACCAGCTGCGACGCGTCGACCAGCCGGTCGGCGTCGCGCCGGATCTCGGCGCCCTGCTCGCCCATCCGCGCTGCGAGCCGGCGGATGACTGCCGTGTCTCCGTACATCTGCGTCTCCTGCCCCCGTCGGCGCGGTGTGCACCATGGCGGTCAGGTGCCCCGTGCCGGGAGCGGCCAAACCGCGGACGTACGGGCTGTGGACAGCCCGTACGGAGGCTGTCGTCCTGGGTCACCTGCCTAGGGTGGAGGCGTGGACCCAGCCGCCGCCGAGCCCGTCTCCCCGGTCGCTCCGTCCATGTCCCGGACCGTCCTGATGAGCCAGCTCTGGCGCGACCTGACCTTCCTGCACTGGGTCGTGGACCCGGCCCTGGTGGCGCACCTGATGCCGCCGGGCGTACGGCCCGACACCCTCGACGGCCGGACCTACGTGGGCCTGATCCCCTTCCGGATGGTCGACGCCGGCCTGGGCCGCGGACCGGCGGTGCCGTGGCTCGGGACGTTCCTCGAGACCAACGTGCGCCTCTACTCCGTCGACGCGACGGGCCGGCGCGGCATCGTCTTCCTCAGCCTCGACACCGACCGGGCCGTGGTCGTGCTCGGGGCGCGCGCCGCGTTCGGCGTCCCCTACCGCTGGACCCGGATGCGCTACCGCCGAGAGGGCGGCGTGCACACCTACGACGCGCGTCTGCGGTCGCCGGCGCGCCGCGGCGTACGCCCCACGAGCCACGTCGTCGTGCGCGCCGGCGCGGTGCGGGAGCCGACCGAGCTCGACCACTTCCTCAGCGCCCGGTGGGGCCTGCACTCGCGGTGGTGGGGTCGCACGCTCTACGTCCCCAACCGGCACGAGCCGTGGCCCATCCACGACGCCGAGGTGCTCGCCCTCGACGACGGCCTGATGGCCTCGGTCGGCCTGCCCGGGCTCGCCTCGCGGGCACCCGACCACGTCGGCTTCAGCCCTGGCGTACGCACCGAGTTCGGCCTGCCCGTCGACGCGAGGCACCCGCGCCGGGCGTGACCTCCGGCCGGGGCCTGCTCCGCCGTTGCCTACTCCGCCGGGGTCAGTCGCAGGAGACGGCCGGCACCCGCGTCCTCGAGCAGCCAGATCGCTCCGTCCGGGCCCTCCTCGACGGCGCGGATGCGCTCGCCGGTGTCGAAGACCTCCGCCTCGCCCGCGGTCGGACCGTCGAGGTCCACGCGCACGAGCGCCTCGCCCGACAGCGCGCCGAGGAACGCGTCACCCTGCCAGTCCCCGAACAGGTCGCCGCCGTAGACCATCAGGCTGCCCGGGGAGATGCTCGGGGTCCACGAGCGGGCGGGCGCGGCGTACCCGTCGCCCTCGGCGTGGTCGGGGATCTCGCCGCCGCCGTAGTCACTGCCGTCGGAGGCGTCCGGCCAGCCGTAGTTCTCCCCCGCCTCGACGCGGTTGAGCTCGTCACCGCCCTCCGGTCCCATCTCCGACGACCACAGGGTGCCGTCGGGGGCGTGCTCCAGGCCGAGGGGGTTGCGGTGGCCCCAGCTCCAGATCTCCGCGGTCACCCCGCCCTCGTCGGCCAGGGGGTTGCCCGGCGCCGGGTCGCCGTCGGGGGTGAGCCGCACGATCGTGCCGAGGGTGTTGGACGTGTCCTGTGCCGGGTCCCCGAGCTGCCGGTCGCCGGACGAGACGAAGAGGTGCTGCCCGTCGGGCGAGAAGGCGAGGCGGTGGCCGAAGTGGCCGTCGCCGTCGACCTTCGGCGTCTGCCGCCAGACGACCTCGAGGTCGACGAGGCGAGGCCGGTCGCCCGTCTCGAGCTCGGCGCGACCGACGACGGCACCGGTGCCGCCGTCGCCCTCCTCGACCCAGCTGAGGTAGACGAGCCCGTCGTCCGCGTACGTCGGGGCGGGCAGGACGTCGCCCAGCCCACCCTGCCCGGCGACCACCACCTCCGGCACGCCGCCGACCTCGACCCGCTCACCTCCGTCGGCGTCGCGCAGGTGCAGCGCGCCGGTGCGCTCGGTGACCAGCAGGTCGCCGGTGCCGGGCAGGAACGCCATCGCCCACGGCTCGTCGAACCGGTCGACCTCCTCCACCTCGAACGGCCAGTCGTCGTCGCTCTCCGCCGTCGCGGGGCCGAGGGAACCGGAGGCCGCGGTGTCGCCCGAGCACGCGGTGGTGAGCACGGCGACCAGCCCGGCGAGGGCTGGAGCGAGGGGCTTCATGGCCTCCATCGTGCGGGGGGCTGGCAAGGCAGCGGCACGTCGGAAAAACTTCGGACACCGATGTCGAGACGCGTCTGACCCGTTCGACGTACGTGCGAGAACACACCCACCGCCCCACAGGAGGAGCGATCACAATGCCGCGTTTCATGGGATTCGTCAGGATGGAAGAGAACATCGGGATGCCGCCCCAGTCGCTGTTCGACGCGATGGACGTCTACATCGGCGAGCGCGCCGCCAACGGCACCTTCCTCGACGGCGGCGGCCTCTACGGCACCGAGGACGCCGTGAACTTCGTCGTGCGCCAGGGCCAGGTCAGCCGGGTCGACGGGCCGTACGCCGAGGCCAAGGAGGTCGTCGGCGGCTGGTCGCTGCTGGAGTACGCCACGGTTGAGGAGGCCGTGGCCGACCAGCAGAAGTTCGCCGAGCTGCACGCCGAGCACTGGCCCGAAGCCACCGTCGTGGCCACGCTGCGACAGATCTCCGAGGCCCCCGAGGCGGCCGAGCCTGCCGAGGCGGCCGGCGCCTGAGGCGCGCCGGCATCACTACGCTGGCCACGTGCCGGCAGGGACCACGACAGACGACCCCTCGGGGGCCGTGATCGCCGCGTGGCGGGCCGAGTCGGCCCGCCTCGTCGGCGCCCTCACCCGGATGACCCGCGACGTCGACCTCGCCGAGGACCTTGCGCAGGACGCCCTGCTCGCCGCGCTCGAGCAGTGGCCGGTCACCGGGATCCCGGACAACCCGTCGGCTTGGCTGATGACGACGGCCAAGCGACGCGGTGTCGACCACTTCAGGCGCGCCGACACCCTGCGTCGCAAGGTCGCCGAGCTCGAGCACGCCCTCGATCGCGACGGCGGGGAGGAGGCACAGGTGCCCGACCTCGACGACCAGGTCGACCACATCGAGGACGACGTCCTCCGGCTGATGTTCCTGTCCTGCCACCCCGCGCTCACGCCCGAGTCGCGCGCCGCGCTCACGTTGCGCCTGGTCGGCGGCCTCACCACCGCCGAGATCGCCCGCGGCTTCCTCACCAGCGAGGCCACCATGGGCCAGCGCATCTCGCGGGCCAAGAAGACCCTCGCATCGGTCCGCGCCGAGCTCGAGATGCCGACCGGCGAGGAGCGGGCCGCGCGCCTCGACGACGTGATGGCCGTGATCTACCTGATCTTCAACGAGGGCTACACCGCCACCGCCGGTGCTGACTGGATGCGGCCCGACCTCACCGCCGAGGCGACGCGGCTGGCTCGCATGCTCGCCGACCTCGCGCCCGACGAGCCCGAGGTGCTCGGCCTGCAGGCGCTGCTGGAGCTGCAGGGCTCGCGCACGCCCGCCCGCCTCTCCCCCGACGGGACGCCTATGCTGCTCGAGGCGCAGGACCGTACGCAGTGGGACCCGCTGATGGTCCGGCGCGGGCTCGCCGTCCTGCGGGCCGCATCGCGCCTGGCCGCCACGGGCACACCGGTCGGGACCTACTTCCTCCAGGCCTCCATCGCCGCGGAGCACGCAGTCGCCGCACGGTCCGAGGACACCGACTGGCGACGGATCGCCGCCCTCTACGACGTGCTGGCCCAGGCCGCTCCCGGTCCCGTCGTCGACGTCAACCGGGCGGTCGCCCACGGGCGGGCGTACGGCGCCGAGGCCGGACTGGCCGTGCTGGCCACGGTCGACGCGGCGGCGCTGGGTGGCTCCCCGCTCCTGCCCAGTGTCCGCGGCGACCTGCTGGAGCGGGCCGGACGGTTCGCCGAGGCCGAGGCGGCGTTCTCCGAGGCCGCGTCGTCGACCCGCAACGAGGGCGAGCGCACGGTGCTGCTGCGACGGGCGGAGGCGAACGCAGCATCGGGACTTCCGCCCCTACCGGGGGACCAGCACCGGACGCAGCATGGAGGCACCTCCGACGAAGGGTGACCCCGTGCGACGCACCATCACCGCGAGCGTGGCTCTCGCACTGTCCCTGGCCGCCCCGCCGGTGGCCGCCGCGGTCATCGTGGGCACCCCGGGCGCTGACACCTTGGTCGGCACGGCCGGAGCCGACGTCGTCCGCGCCCGCGGGGGCGACGACGTCGTCCACGGGCGGGACGGCGCGGACCGGCTGTACGGGGGCGCCGGGGCGGACACCCTCCGCGGCGGACCCCGGGGCGACGTGGCCATCGGAGGAGCCGGTCGTGACCTGCTCGCGGGTGGGGGCGGCCGGGACACGCTCTTCGGTGACAGCGCCGACGACCGGCTCGTCGGCGGCCTCGGCGGCGACGGGCTCTCCGGTGGCCCGGGTGACGACCGGCTCCGCGGCGGCGTCGGCGACGACTCCCTGACGGACGGCATCATCAGCGAGCTCTCCGACGAGCCCGGTGACGACCTGCTGCGCGGTGCGTCCGGCGACGACTTCCTCGGCGTCACCGGAGGACGCGACCGGGTCTTCGCCGGAACGGGCGACGACCGGTTGAAGACCATCGACGACGGCGTGCCCGACCTCGTCGACTGCGGCAGCGGGTACGACCGGGTCATCTACTACCCCGTCGACGGCACGGGCGGGCTGGACCCCCTCGACGTGCTGACCGGCTGCGAGAACGTGTCGGTGGCGCGCTGACCGGGCGCGGGCGAGCGATGAGTGCGTGGATCGACCTGTACTGGCTGCCGCTCGGCGCGGGCGGGTGGTTCGTGCGGCGCAACGGTCGCGTCTACGAGCGGTGGTCGGCGTGGCGTACGCACCGCGCGCCCCTGGACCTCTACCACTCGGCGCTCATGATCCGCGCGGACGACGTCACCTATGCGGTCGAGATGGGCCCCGTGTGGAACGTCGCCGACGGCGACCGCGGCGTCCTCTGCGAAGGCCCCGTGGGGTCCGCACGGCTCGGTCGGCTCCGCCTGTTCCGCTACGAGGTGCGCTGCTGGGCCGGTGGCGCGATACCTGACGTCGCCGAGGCGGTCCACAGCCCGCGCCGGACGACGGAGGATCCGGCAGTGGTCGCGACCGTGATGCAGGCCCTCGAGGAGGTGCCGCCCCTCGTCTGGGGGCGCGACGAGGTGCGGGTCGGCGACATGTGGAACTCGAACTCCGTGGTCGCCTGGGCGCTGGCCCGGGCAGGGCACGACATGGGGGCGATCCGCCCGCCCCCGGGTGGCCGCGCTCCGGGGTGGAGGGCGGGTCTCGAGCTGGCGCGGCGACAGCCCTGACACCGGACCGGTGGAGCACACCTTGCACCACCGGAGTAGGAAGGCACCCATGCGCATCTTCTTCACCGGCGGCAGCGGCAAGGCCGGACGCCACGTCGCCCCCTACCTCGCCGAGCAGGGCCACCAGGTCACCAACGCCGACCTCGTCCCGCTCGACCACCCGGACGTCCACGACCTCACGGTCGACCTCACCGACGCGGGCGAGGTCTACTCGGCGCTCGCCGGACTGGCGACCTTCGACGAGCTCGACCTGCCCGAGAAGCCGTCGTACGACGCCGTGGTGCACTTCGCGGCGGTGCCCGCCATCCTGCGCACGGCCGACTCGACGACCTACGCCACCAACGTCCTCAGCACCTACAACATCCTCGAGGCGGCGACCCGCCTCGGCATCCGCAAGGTCGTCTTCGCCTCGTCCGAGACGACGTACGGCGTCTGCTTCGCCCAGGGCGAGCGCCGCCCGCTCTACGTCCCGGTCGACGAGGAGCACCCGACGGTCCCCGAGGACTCGTACGCCATGTCGAAGGTGGCCAACGAGGTGACCGCCCGCTCGTTCCAGGCTCGCACGGGCGTGGACGTCTACGGCCTGCGGATCAACAACGTCATCGAGCCGCACGAGTACGCCGAGATGTTCCCCGACTTCCTCGACGACGCAGGCCTGCGGCGGCGCAACATCTTCGCCTACATCGACGTGCGCGACCTGGGCCTGATGGTGCAGCGCTGCCTCGAGACCGACGGCCTGGGCTACGAGGTCTTCAACGTCGCCAACGCCGACATGTCCGTCGCAGCGACGACGTCCGAGATCATCGAGCGGTTCTACGACGGGGTCGAGGTGCGTCGCGAGATGGGGCGGGACGAGACGTTCTACGCCATCGACAAGGCGCGCGAGCTGGTCGGCTTCGAGCCGCAGCACTCGTGGCGCGACGTGCTCGACGACCCGCGCCGGGGATGAGACGAGCCCCGGACCCCACTGGGGTCCGGGGCTCGTCCGGCGTTGATCAGGCCTGCTGGCCGAGCGCGAACTGGATGTTGCCCTCCTCGTCCACGCCTCCGTCCAGCACCTTGTCGGCCAGGAACTCCGAGGCCGGGCCGTCGACGTAGATCGTCGCGCCGTCCTGCTGGATCACTTGGTCGTCGGCCTCGCCGTGGTCGGCGGGGCTGACGGAGAGGGACTCCCCGTCGACCTCGGTCGCGATGCGGAGTGCCGAGATCTCCGGCACCTCCTCGGCGAGCTTCTTGACGATGTCGGTCACGTTCTCGGTGAGAGCGAGCATGGGCTCTCCTTCCGAATGGCGAATGTGTCCCCTCCACCATGTCGCGGACGCGCGGTCGAGGCAAACCGGGGCGAGTCGCAGGGCTGCGATGTCCCGGACCCGTCGGGACTCGTGACCCATGACACGTCCGGGGCCGCGACGCCACTGTGTGGAGACACTGACGCACGGCCTCCGGGAGGGTGGTCATGTCCCACGCACGCCTGCACCGCAGACGACAGTCCCCAGTGGACCGCGTGCCTGCGCTGGACGGCATCCGGGCCGTGGCCGTGGTGGGCGTGCTCGCCTTCCACGGCGGGGTGTCCTGGGCGACCGGAGGCTTCCTCGGCGTGGACGCGTTCTTCGTGCTGTCCGGCTACCTGATCACCGCGCTGCTGCTGGCCGAGTGGACGCACAGCGGCGGCAGGATCGACCTGGCCGCCTTCTGGGGCCGGCGCGCGCGGCGGCTGCTGCCGGCGCTGCTCCTGGTGGTCACGGCGGTGGCGGTCGGGGCGCGGGCGCTGCTGCCGCCCGAGGAGGTGCGACTGCTGCGCGGTGACGGCATCGCCGCCCTGCTGTACGTCGCGAACTGGCGGATGATCTTCCGCGGGGGTGACTACTTCTCCGACACCGCCGCCCCGTCCCCGCTGGAGCACACGTGGTCGCTGGGCATCGAGGAGCAGTTCTACCTGGTCTGGCCGCTCGTGCTGGCACTCGTGCTGTTCCGGCGGTCAGCGGCGCGTACGTCCGTGCGGACCCGGCTCTGGGCACTCGTCGCGGTCTGCTGCGTCGGTGCCGCCGCGTCGACCGCGGCGCTGGCGACGACGTACTCGGCGGCGGACCCGGGCCGGGCCTACTACGGGACCGACACCCGCGGCGCGGCGATCCTGGTCGGGGCGGCGCTCGCGGCCCTGCTGGCGCTCCGGCCCCCCGGGCCCGTGCGCGCCGGGTGGCGGCGCGTCGGCCTGGGCGCGCTGGCGGCGGTGGGGGCCGCCGGCTTCGCCTGGGCCGCGACCCACCTGTCGGGCACGGACGAGGTGCTCTACCACGGCGGGATGGCCGCGACGGCCCTCGCGGTGGTCGCGGTGATCGCGCACGTCGCGCTCGTGCCGTCGGGGTGGTCGGCCAGACTCCTGTCGCTGCCGCCGCTGCCACAGCTGGGGCGGATCTCCTACGGCGTCTACCTCTGGCACTGGCCGGTGTTCATCGCCGCCAACGCCGACCGGACGGGGATCGAGGGCCTGACCCTGTTCGCCGTCCGCTGCGTCCTGACCGTCGGCATCGCGACCGTCTCGTACGTGCTCGTGGAGCGGCCCGTCCAGCTGCGCGTACGCCCCCGCCGTCCGGCCTTCGCCGCCACCGGAGCGGGGATCGCGGTGGCGACCGGCGCAGCCGCGGTGGTGGCGATGACGGCCGTGCCCCCGTCGCCTGCGGTGGCCGAGGCGTCGGCGGTGTCCGACGCGGTGGACCGGTTCCTGGCCGGTGACAGCGCCACCGAGGACCGTGCGGAGGAGCGGGTGCGCCCCCAGGCCGAGCGCCCACGGACGAAGCGTCCGCAGGCGGCACGTGCGCCGCGGCTCCATCACCGACGGCCCGGGCAACCGGTCGTCGTCGACGTGTTCGGCGACTCCGTCGCCTGGACGCTGGTCAACTACCTGCCCGGCCACCCCGAGCTCGACGTGCGCGACCGGACGCTCATGGGGTGCGGCATCAGCCGGACGGCACCGTTCCGCTACGCCGGCGAGATGCACGCAGGCCTGATGCCGGCGTGCCGCGACTGGCCCCGGATCTGGCAGGCGGCCATCGCCCGCGACGACCCGGACGTCGCCTTCATCCTGGCGGGGCGGTGGGAGACGATGGACCGCATGCTCGACGGGCGGTGGACCCACGTCGGCGAGCCCGCGTTCGACGCGCACCTGCGCTCCGAGCTCGAGCTGGCGATCCGGATCGCCGGGGCGGGAGGTGCCCACGTCCTGCTCGCCACGGAGCCCTACAACCGGCGCTGGGAGCAGCTCGACGGCAGCCTCTACCCCGAGGACGAGCCGCCGCGCGTGACCGCGTGGAACGAGCTGCTGCGCGACGTCGCGCAGGACCACCCGCACGTACGGGTCGTCGAGCTCGGCGAGCGGGTCTCCCCCGGCGGCCGGTTCACCTGGGACGTCGGCGGCTACCAGGTGCGTTCGGACGGACTGCACCTCACGCCGTCGGGCGTCCAGGGGTGGATCGCCCCGTGGCTGCTGCCGCAGCTGGTGGACGCGGTGCCCGAACGAGCTCCTGCGGACCTGTCGCGCCGTCCTCGTCAGCGGCCATCATGGAGCCATGACGAACGACTCCGGGACGGGTGACTTCGAGGGCGCGACCTTCGTCAGGACGAGCTTCAAGGGCGCCACCCTGCGCCACTCCGACGTGAGCGGCGTGACGATGCGCAGCGTCGACGTCGACGGCCTCGACATCGACAGCCACGACCTGTTCATGGGCAGCCTGGTCGTCAACGGCGTCGACGTGGTGCCGCTCGTGGACGCCGAGCTCAACCGGCGGTTCCCCGGTCGCGAGCTCCAGAAGGCGCAGACGCCCGACGGCCTGCGTGAGGGCTGGGTCGCCGTCCAGGCGGCGTGGGCCTCCACCGTGGCCGACACGCCACCCGCGCTGGTCGACGCGCACGTCGAGGACGAGTGGTCGCTGGCCCAGACCCTGCGGCACCTCGTCCTGGCGACCGACACCTGGCTCCGCGGCGGCATCCTGCGGATCGAGCAGCCGTTCCACGAGATCGGCCAGATCTTCACCGGCGCCGCCGAGATGGGCTTCGACACCTCGATCTTCCGTGTTGACGCCCCGGCGTACGACGAGGTGCTCGAGGTCCGCGCCGAGCGCCAGCAGATGGTCACCGACTTCCTCGCCACGGTCACGCCGGAGGTGCTCGCCGAGGAGCGCGACGACCCATGGGGCTTCGACTGGAAGCCGACCGTCGGTGACTGCGTGCGCGTGATCCTGGAGGAGGAGTGGGCGCACCTGCGCTACGTCCGGAGGGACCTGGCGCTGCTGGGGTGAGGGCGGGCTTCGGCAAAGGCCGGACCGGACCGTGATCGGCGGTTACGGTCGCTGCCGTGGACGAGACGACGCCCCCGAGCGACAAGCAGATGCCGCTACGGCGGGACGGGACGTGCCGCGTCTGCGGCACCGATCTCCCTGTCGGGACGCAGGCCGTCTACGAGAGGTCGACCCGGACCGTACGGTGCCTCACGCACGAGCAGTCGACGGCGTCATCCGCTGCTGAACCGGACATCGGAACGGCTGGCGCGTCCGCGCGACGCGAGTTCGAGCGACGTCGGGATGCGCGGGAACAGCGGATCCGCGCCAAGCACCCGAAGATCGGCGGTCTCCTCCATGCGCTGACCGACGAACCGCAGTCGACCACGGCCTGGGAGGCGGGAGCCGCCGGCGAGGAGCGTCTCGGCAGCCGGCTGAACGCAGCGGCGTCCGAGACGTGTCGCGTGCTCCACGACCGCCGGATGCCCGGCAGCCGCGCCAACATCGACCACCTCGCTGTCACCGCGACCGGCGTCTACGTGATCGACGCGAAGCGCTACAAGGGACGCCCGACTCTGCGGGTCGAGGGAGGTCTCCTGCGACAGCGCGTCGAGCGGCTGATGGTCGGCGGCCGGGACTGCACCAAGCTGGTCGACGGCGTCCTGAAGCAGGTGGAGGTCGTCCGCGGGATCGTCGGGGACGACGTCCCGCTGCACGGTGTGCTGTGCTTCGTGGACGCGGACTGGCCCTTGATCGGCGGGGCGTTCGCCACGCGTGATGTCCAGGTCATGTGGCCGAAGCGGCTGGTCGCGAGTGTTCGGGCGGAAGGACCTCTTGGTGCGGGTGCGGTGGGGCGTGTGCACCACGTGCTGGCGGAGTCTCTGCGGCCGGCCTGAGGCGTCGGTCGTTCGCGACGAGCCGAGTCAGGCGCCGTCCTCCGTCATGGCCGTGACCGGCAGCCAGTCGGCTCCGAGGAGCTGGGCGAGGTCGGCGAGACCGGTGGTGTCGCCACCGACCGTGTCGGAGGCCGCGGCGATGCGCTCCACCATCACCTTGCCGACCTGCTCCTCGACGGTGCCCTCGGCGTACGCGACGTGCCACGGTGAGACCTGGTGGTCACGGTGCGTGCGGCCGGTCACCTGCCGTCCGGCGATGCCGGAGAAGCGTGCCTGGTGGAACACCCCGACCCGTGGCTCCGTGCTCGCGCGGCGGCCGTCGGCCAGGGTCTCGCCGGCGTGCAGGCTGATCGAGGCGACCGTGGTGAAGACGCACACCCTGGCCTGACCGGTCTGGAACCGGAGCCGCTCGGCCTCCGGGTCGAACCGGTCGCGGCCGTAGATCGTGGCGACCTCGATGCCGCTGTCGCGCAGCCGGTCGGCGATGGGGTCGGCGGCGGTCGCGACGAACTCGACCGAGCACGCCACCTGTCGCTCCGCCTCGACCTGTTGTGCGATCCAGGCGACCGTCGAGTCGACGCGGATGAGCCCGGCCTTCTGCCGGAAGCGCAGGAGCGCGGCCCGCCCCTTGGCCGTGTTGCGACCGCGCCGTGCGATGTCCATCTCGCGACAGAACTCTCCCCACTCGGCCTCGTACGCCGTTCGCTCCGCCGGCGTGAGCGTCACGGGCATCCCGGAGATCGGCACCGGCCCCCACGGGGCGGCCCGGTGCAGCATCGCCGCGGGCCGCTCCTCGTCGAGCCAGCTGCGGACGAGCTTGAGGTCCGCAGCGCGCCGCGCCGGGTCGGTGGTCCACGTCGCGCCGTACCGTCCCCGTTCGACCCCGACACCGTGGCGCTCGAGCGCGGTGGCGAACGCATCCCCGGGTCGCGTCGCCGAGGACCACTCCTTCATCGACTCCCCCAGCACCTGCGCGTACGCCGGGGCGAGGTAGGGCAGCTCGAGCGGGGTGTGTCCCGGAGTCGCGGTGGTCGCGATGACGAACGGCGCCTGGTCGTGCGGCCGCCCGTGTCCCGAGATCCGCGCCCAGAGCTTCCACCGCTTCGTCGTCGTACGCCGCAGGGCGTGGGCCTCGTCCGCGATGATCACGTCCCAGACGTGGTCCTTGACCTTCTCCAGCCGGTCCCACGTGATCACGACCCACTCCAGGCCGCCGTGCCCCAGCGCGGCGATGGTGCGGCACCAGTGGCCGATCGTGATCGCGGCAGGTCGGTCGGCCACCACGAGCACCCGGCGCGCACCGCGGAGGTCGCCCACCGCCGTGGCCCCGAGCACCGCGGAGATCGTCTTGCCCACCCCGGGCTCGTCGGCGAGCAGGAACTGCCGTCCGCCCGCCGCGGCGCGCGCCGCGATCGCATCAGCTGCCTCGAACTGGATCCGCCGGGGTTCGAGCTCGTCCGTGGGCTCGGGGTCGGGCGTCGGATGGTCGGGATTGAGGGTGTTCTCGAGGAACCGACCCAGCGTGTAGGGCCCCGGCGAGTACGGCGCGAGGGGCGCGGGCAGGGCGCGGCCGACGTACAGGTGGGTCTTGACGGCGGGGTGCCAGGTGGCGCCGTCGACCTGCGTCCCGTACGGGACGTCGAGCACCCACAGCCGCTCCCCCGGCCCGACGGCAGGCAACGGTCGTTGCTGACGCGTCCCGCCCCGGCGCGGGGCCGTGCCGCCCCGACGAGGGTGGGAGCGTCGACGACTGGCCACCCGCGGACGCTATCGGGGTTTGGCGCCACAACGGCCCCGGCTCGCCCATGACCCATAGGGTGGCGACGCTCGTGGCCGTCGGTCGCCACCGCTACCCGTGGAGGAAACCCATGTGCCGCGTGCTCGCCTACATCGGACCCGAGATCCCTCTCGAGAGCCTGCTGCTCACACCGTCGAACAGCCTGGTCAACCAGGCCCTCGACCCTGAGCGCTATCCGGACCTCCACCTGGCGGGCTGGGGGTTCGGCGCCTGGAGCGAGCACCTGCTCGAGCCGGAGGATCCCTTCATCTATCGCCGGCCCATGGCTGCGTTCTACGACGACAACGCCAAGCGCATGATCCCGAGCCTCCAGGCGAGCACGGTGCTCGGCCACGTGCGAGCCGCCAGCTACGACTCGAAGGTCGTCATGGTCGACGAGAACTGCCACCCGTTCTCCTTCGACGAGACCCCCTGGATCATGGCCCAGAACGGTGACATGCCGAACTGGATGCTCCTGCAGAGGGAGCTGCTGCAGCACTGCGAGGACAGGTACCTCGAGCAGATGCGGGGCACGACCGACACGGAGTTCCTCTACGCGCTCCTGCTCTCGTTGCTCGACGGCGACAGCGACGAGGACGTCCAACGCGCGATCGAGGAGATGGTCGGACTCATCGCTCGCGCGATGAAGGAGCTCGACCTCCCTGCCCTGACCAAGATGAAGATGGCCCTGGTGTCGCCGAGCCGGATCATCGGGGTCAACGTCGGTCTCGGGCACCACGGCGAGACCGACCCGGCCGGCGACTGGAAGAAGCTGCGGGAGGCCGGTCCGGGCACGGACGACTTCGCCCTCTCGATGCTGCTGGAGCCGATGTACATGCTGATGGGACGACACGTCGAGAAGGCAGACACGTCCTACGACTTCGAGGCGTGCGACGAGCAGGAGGCGACGGCCGCCATCTTCGCCTCGGAGGCCCTGACCGAGAACGACGACGGCTGGTCGTCCGTCGAGTTCGGCCAGATCGTGTTCCTCGAGAAGAAGGGCGAGCGCGTCACCCGGAGGGTCGACCGCCTGAAGGTCTAGGCGCTACACGCGGGTCCGGGTCCTAGTCTCGATCCATGGCATCCGACCTCCGCTTCTACTTCGATCCGGTGTGCCCCTTCTGCTGGCTGACGAGCAAGTGGATCCGGATGGTGCAGGCCGAGCGCGACCTGTCGGTGGACTGGCGCTTCATCTCGCTGCGGCTGATCAACGAGCACATCGACTACGACGCCCACTTCCCGCCCGAGTACGAGGCCGGTCACACCGCCGGCCTGCGCCTGTTGCGCGCCGTCGCCCGGGCGCGTCAGGAGCACGGCGCCGAGGCCGTCGACACCCTGCAGGCCACGCTCGGGGCCCACATCTTCGACACCCCACCCGTCGAGGCCACGGACGAGGAGACGACCGACCACCGGCACGGCACGCGCGAGTTCCTCGAGCCCGTCCTGCGCGAGGTCGGTCTGCCCACCGACCTCGCCGACGCCCTCGACGACACGTCCTGGGACGACGCGATCCGCGCGGACGGCGACGAGGCACTCGCGCTGACCGGCAAGGACGTCGGTACGCCGATCATCCACTTCGAGCCGCCGGACGGGGTGGCGTTCTTCGGCCCTGTGATCAGCCGGCTCCCAGCGCCCGACCAGGCCGGGGAGCTCTGGGACCACGTGGTCGGCCTGGCCCGCTTCCCCGGCTTCGCCGAGCTCAAGCGCAGCCTGCGCGAGAGGCCGCAGCTGGTCGGGTTCGGGGTGGAGCCCGGAGCTGTCGGCAAGCAGGAGGACTGGCACGGTGGCAGCCGCCGACAGAGGAGTGAACGCGGCTCGTGACCCTCGAATGGCCGACGTGACGACCCCCTGCGCGCAGAAATCCATCCCCTCATCACCGGTTCACGGGAAATGCGCGCACATCCAGCGTCGCCCTGCGAGTGGCGCCGAAGGCTTGTGCGTACACCCGCTGGCGAGCGCTTGCAGCGTGACGTGGTCCGGCACTGGAGTGGTGAGGAGGGTTGACATGGCGATCGCCATCACGCATCCCGGAGCACGACTTCTCGCGCCCGCCCTCGACGCCCTGTCGGACGTCGCAGCCGGTGACTGGGCGAGCGCCGCACGTCTGTGTGCCACCCGGCTGCAGGATCCCAGTGCCTGCGCGATCGACCTCGACCTCGCCGCGGCTCGCGCCGGCGTGACCCGCACCCGACGCCGGCCGTACCGGTACCGGTTGCACCACCGGATGCTGGTCGTCGACGAGGACCCCGATCTCCTGTCCGCCGCCCTCGACCTGCAGATGAAGCTGTGGATGGGACAGTGGGACGCCCTCGAGCTGGTCACCCCACCCGGCGGAAGACCTGCGCAAGGGTGGGGACCACGCGAGCTGCTTGCCATCCGCACCCGTCACCAGCGTCCCGACGCGTGGTCCAGTCGGCTGTACGCGTGCCAGAACCTGTCCTCGGCGCCGGCGACCGCACGACTCGCGCACCACGTCATGATGAATCTCGGCGGCGACGCCGGGCGGCACTCGTACGACCTGCCGGCCGGACCTGCAGCGGTGCACGTCGGGTGACCGCCCCTCGCCGAGGCGCGTGGATCGTTCGCGCTCAGACGAACGTGGGGAAGGTCGGAGCGGCGAGGGGGCCGCTCGACCGGTTCCGTGCCGACTCGTAGCCGTGCGCGATCTCGATCAGCGCCGCCTCGCTGCCGCCGGTGCCCCAGAACGACACGGCCACCGGCAGGCCGGCGGCGAGCTCGGTCGGGACCGTGACCAGCGGATAGCCGGCGATCGCGGTGGGCCCGGTGCACGCGCCGGCGGACCACTCGGCGTTGACGAGGTCGATCGGGTTCGCGGGCGGGTAGGACGGCGTGACCAGCGCGTCCAGCGCATGCTCCCGGAGCACCTGGTCGATGCCGCCGCTGCGGGTGGCCGCGAGGCCCCTGGCGCGCGCGGCGACGTGCTCGGCGCTGCCGTCACCCGGGCCCGCCAGCGCCTTCTCGAAGAGCGACTGGCCGAAGTGTGCGAGCTCCGTCCCGGCGTTCGCACGGTTGAAGTCGACGATGTCGCGCAGGGTGCGGGGCACGTCGCCGCCGCGGGTTGCGAGGTAGTCCGCAACGCCCGAGCGGAACTCGGCCAGCAGCACGAGCAGCTCGTCCTCGCCCACGTCGTCCCCGAGCACCGGCAGGTCGGTGTTGTCGACGATCGTGGCGCCCTCGGCGGCGAGCAGCGTCAGCGCCCGCTCAGCGGCGGCGTCCGCGTGCGGGGAGTAGCCCCAGTACGTCGTGCGCGGCACCCCGATCCGCTTGCCCGCAAGCCGACCCGACACGGCGTGCTCGGCGTAGTCAGTGCCGCCCGCGGCGAGCACCGTCAGCAGCGACGCAGCGTCACGAACCGTCATCGCCATCGGCCCCGGCGAGTCCTGCGAGCGCGAGATGGGCACCACGCCGGTGGTGGGGACGGTGCCCACGGTCGGCTTGATGCCGACGCACCCGTTGAAGGCCGCGGGACAGCTGATCGATCCGTCCGTCTCGGTGCCGACGGCGAAGGGAGCGAGCCCGGCCGCGACCGCGGCGCCGCTGCCAGAGCTGGAACCTCCCGCGGACCGGTTGAGCCCGTACGGGTTCCGGGTCAACCCGCCGTACGCGCTCCAGCCCGACGTCGACGACTCGTCGCGGATGTTGGCCCACTCGGAGAGATTCGCCTTGCCCAGGACGACCATGCCGGCGTCACGAAGGCGCTGCACGAGCGGCGCGTCCCGGCTGGGCGGCGGCGCGTCGGCAAGCGCGAGCGAGCCCGCGGTGGTCGTCAGGTCATGGGTGTCGATGTTGTCCTTGACCAGCACGGCACGTCCGTGGAGCGGGCCCCGAACGCCTCCGGCGGCGGCCTCACGGTCCAACCGCTCCGCCTGCGCCAGCGCACCCGGGTGGAGCGTGCACACGGCATTGACCAGCGGTTCGACCGCCTCGATGCGGTCGAGCAGCTGCTCCACTGCCGAGCGGGCGCTGCCGGGGACCGGAGACGACACCATGGCCGGAGTCTGCCCCAGATGCCATGGCGCCGAGCCCGTCGCACCCGCCTGCAACCCGAGCTCCCGGACGGTCGGAGCGTGCGCTCGTGCGGGTGGTCTAGCCCTGCCTCACCCCTACCGGCGAAGTTCGATCCCGTGGCCTGTCGGGTCCCACGGCTCAGGCGTAGCGTCCAGAGCAGGGGTTGAGGGGGAGCATCGCCGGGCCTGGGGGGCTGGCGAGCGCCACCTCCCAGCCCGATCCCAGGCGCCCGCAGAGGCGTCCAGTCACACCACGAACGCGCGAGCCGGCCGAGGTCAGCATCGGCTACGGCCGCGCAGGGTCCGGCCGGCGCGATGCCCCCTCGCACGCCCGGCCGGGTCCACCTCGACCGGAGCACCCGCAGGCGACCCTTCGCCGACAGGTGGCGGCTGGATGCACGCTTCGCACCCCCTCGTCGGGTGGGGCGGCACACCCGAAGTCCAAGGACACTGGAACCGGCTGGGCAGCCGCCCTTGCCGACCGACCCGAGAGGTTCACATGTCCACCGACGCCATCGTGCTGTTGAAGAACGACCACAAGGAAATTCTCAAGACGTTCAAGGACTTCGAGAAGCTCGGTCCGGACGCACACGTGCGCAAGGGCCAGCTGGTCAACCGCATGATCGAGCTCCTGACCGTCCACACCTACATCGAGAACGAGGTCATGTACCCCCGGGTGCGGGAGCTGCTGCCCGAGCTCGAGGACGACGTGCTCGAGTCCTACGAGGAGCATCACGTCGCCGACGTCCTCGTCATGGAGCTGGTCGCGATGAAGCCTGATGCCGAGCGCTTCACCGCCAAGACCACGGTGCTGATCGAGAACGTGCGTCATCACATCGAGGAGGAGGAGAAGGAGTGGTTCCCCCAGGTCCGCGAAGGCCTGGGCCGCAAGCAGCTCCAGGAGATCGGCGCGGAGATGGCTGAGGCCAAGGCCAGGGCGCCTCGCACCCCAGCCGCACCGAGCGCCCTGAAGAAGACCATCGACGCCGTCGTGAAGTAGCCCGTCACCTCGTCGCCGGCGCCGTCGCCAGCTCACTGATCCGCACCCTGAGGCTGTTCTCCGCCTGGCGCCACAGGGTCGCCGAGTGCGCGTGTCGGTGCTGCACGGCCGAGCCCGGCTGGGCACGGTCGCGACAGGCCTCCTGCTCCTGGGCGCGCAGGGCGAAGACGTCCGCGACCAGCGCCAGCTCACGGATGACCGTGGCTGTCTCGTCGAGTGCGAACGCTGTCATCCGTTCAGGGTGCATCCCGCGGACCGTCACGCCGCCTCGGCGCGCTGAACATGCCCGATTTGGTAGCGCGCAGCAGTCACGACCGTCGCCGACCACCCGCCTTCGGGGCGGGGTCGGTGTCGGACCCGAGTGACAGACTGCAGGGCATGACCGCCCTCGACCGCTTCAGCGCGCCCACCCGCGCGTGGTTCGAGGCATCGTTCGCGAGCCCCACACCGGCGCAGGACGGGGCGTGGGACGCCATCGCCGCCGGCAAGAACGCGCTCGTCGTCGCGCCGACCGGCAGCGGCAAGACGCTGAGCGCCTTCCTCCACGCCATCGACCGGCTGCTCAGCACCGAGCGGCCCGACGACAAGTCCAGGCGCACCCGCGTCCTCTACATCTCCCCGCTCAAGGCGCTCGGCGTCGACGTCGAGCGCAACCTGCGGGCCCCGCTCACCGGCATCCGCAACACCGCCGAGCGGCTCGAGGCCACGGTCCCCGACGTCACCGTCGGCCTGCGCTCGGGCGACACCAGCCCCGCCGACCGTCGCAAGCTCGGCACCACCCCGCCCGACATCCTCATCACCACGCCCGAGTCGCTCTTCCTCATGCTCACCAGCCAGGCGCGCGAGACGCTGCGCGGCGTCGACACGGTGATCATCGACGAGGTGCACGCCGTGGCCGGCACCAAGCGCGGCGCCCACCTCGGCATCAGCCTCGAGCGGCTCGACCACCTGCTCGACGAGCCGGCACAGCGCATCGGCCTCAGCGCGACCGTACGCCCCCTCGAGGAGGTCGCCCGGTTCCTCGGCGGCACCCAGCCGGTCGAGATCGTCGCCCCGCCCAGCACCAAGGAGTGGGACCTGCGCGTCGTCGTGCCCGTCGAGGACATGACGATGCCCGAGGAGTACGACGAGGAGTCCGGCGACCCCGGCCGGTCGACCAGCATCTGGCCGCACGTCGAGGAACACGTCGTCGACCTCGTCGAGCAGCACCGCTCGACCATCGTCTTCGCCAACTCGCGTCGCCTCGCCGAGCGGCTCACCGCCCGGCTCAACGAGATCGCGGGCGAGCGGGCGGAGGCGCGGGCGGCAGACGGCGTGGGCGGTCTCGAGGCTCGCTCCACTCACGTCTCGACCACCGAGGGTGCTGGCAGGCCGCCGGCCCAGGTGATGGCGCAGTCCGGGCAGAGCAGCGGCGCCGAGGCGATCATCGCCAAGGCCCACCACGGCTCGGTCTCCAAGGAGCAGCGGGCGATCATCGAGGACGACCTCAAGCGCGGCCGCCTCCCCTGCGTCGTCGCCACCAGCAGCCTCGAGCTCGGCATCGACATGGGCTCGGTCGACCTCGTCATCCAGATCGAGTCGCCGCCCAGCGTCGCCAGCGCCCTCCAGCGCGTCGGCCGAGCCGGTCACCAGGTCGGCGAGGTGAGCCGCGGCGTGCTGTTCCCCAAGCACCGCGGCGACCTCGCCCAGACGGCCGTCTCGGTCGAGCGGATGCGTTCGGGCGCCATCGAGAAGATGGCGATCCCCGCCAACCCCCTCGACGTCCTCGCCCAGCAGGTGGTGGCGGCGCTCGCGATGGAGGAGTGGGACGTCGACGAGCTCTTCTCCCTCGTCACCCGCGCCGCCTCCTACACCCAGCTCCCCCGCTCCGCCTACGACGCCACCCTCGACCTGCTGAGCGGGCGCTACCCCAGCGACGAGTTCGCAGAGCTGCGACCGCGCATCGTGTGGGACCGCGTCACCGGCACGCTCACGGGCCGCCCGGGCGCCCAGCGCCTCGCCGTCACCAGCGGCGGCACCATCCCCGACCGCGGCCTGTTCGGCGTGTTCCTCGTCGGCGAGAAGGCCAGTCGCGTCGGAGAGCTCGACGAGGAGATGGTCTACGAGTCGCGGGTGGGCGACGTCTTCGCCCTCGGCGCCACCAGCTGGCGCATCGAGGACATCACGCACGACCGGGTCCTCGTCACCCCGGCGCCCGGCATCCCCGGCCGCCTCCCCTTCTGGAAGGGCGACTCCCTCGGCCGTCCGGCCGAGCTCGGTGCCGCGGTCGGCGCCTTCACCCGCGAGCTGGCGGGCAAGCCCCCGCAGAAGGCCATCGCCCAGGTCCGCGAGCGCGGCCTCGACGAGTACGCCGCCACCAACCTCGTCACCTACCTCGGCGAGCAGCGCGAGGCGACCCAGGTCGTGCCCAACGACACCCAGGTCGTCGTCGAGCGCTTCCGCGACGAGCTCGGCGACTGGCGCCTCGTCGTCCACTCCCCCTACGGCACGCCCGTCCACGCGCCGTGGGCGCTGGCGATCAACGCCCGCCTGCGCGAGCGCTTCGACGTCGACGGGCAGGCCGTCGCCTCCGACGACGGCATCGTCATCCGCATCCCCGACACCGACGCCGAGCCGCCGACCGGCGAGGTCATCGTCTTCGAGCCCGAGGAGATCGAGCAGCTCGTCACCCAGGAGGTCGGCGGGTCGGCGCTGTTCGCCAGCCGCTTCCGCGAGTGCGCCGCCCGCGCCCTGCTGCTCCCCCGCCGCGACCCCGGCCGCCGCAGCCCGCTGTGGCAGCAGCGCCAGCGCAGCGCCCAGCTCCTCGAGGTCGCGTCCCAGTACCCCGCCTTCCCCATCGTGCTCGAGGCGGTGCGCGAGTGCCTCCAGGACGTCTACGACCTGCCCGCGCTCGTCGCCCTGCTCGGTCGTGTGCAGCGCCGCGAGGTCACCGTCGTCGACGTCGCCACGACCCAGCCGAGCCCCTTCGCCCGCAGCCTGCTCTTCGGCTACGTCGCGCAGTTCGTCTACGAGGGCGACTCCCCCATCGCCGAGCGTCGCGCCGCCGCACTCTCCCTCGACCAGGGCCTCCTCGCCGAGCTGCTCGGTCGCGCCGAGCTGCGCGAGCTGCTCGACCCCGAGGTGCTCACCGAGGTCGAGGCCGAGCTGCAGTGGCTCGCCCCCGACCGCCGCGCCCGCAACGCGGAGGCCGTCGCCGACCTGTTGCGCCTGGTCGGTCCGCTCTCGGTCGAGGAGGTCCGCGCACGATCGGTCGACGGTGCCGACGTCGAGGGCTGGCTGGCATCGCTCGACCGGCGGGTCGTCCCCGTACGCATGGCCGGCGACGACCGCTGGAGTGCGATCGAGGACGTAGGCCGCCTGCGCGACGGGCTCGGCGTCCCCGTCCCCGTCGGCACACCCGACGCCTTCCTCCAGCTCCCCGAGGACCCGCTCGGCGACCTGGTCTCCCGCTACGCCCGCAGCCACGGTCCGTTCACGACCGCCGAGGTCGCCACCCGGCTCGGGCTCGGCGAGGCCGTCGCCCGGCAGACCCTCCAGCGGCTCGCGCACCGCGGCCGCGTCCTCGACGGCGAGTTCCGGCCCTCCGGCTCGGGCACCGAGTGGTGCGACGCCGAGGTGCTGCGCAAGCTGCGCCGCCGCTCGCTCGCCCGGCTGCGCCAGGAGATCGAGCCGGTCAGCCACGACGCCGTCGCCCGCTTCCTGCCCGCCTGGCAACGCGTCGGCGGATCGCTGCGCGGTCTCGACGGCGTGGTCGCCGCGATCGACCAGCTCGCCGGCTGCCCGGTCCCGGCCAGCGCCCTCGAGCCCCTCGTCCTCGCCGCCCGCGTCCGCGACTACGAGCCCTCGATGCTCGACGAGCTCACCGCCTCCGGCGAGGTCATCTGGACCGGCCACTCCCCGCTGCCGGGCAGCGACGGCTGGGTCAGCCTCCACCTCGCCGACCAGGCGCACCTCACGCTCCCCGAGGTCGAGGGCGACGAGCCCGAGGGCCTGCAACGCGCCGTCCTCGACGCGCTCGACCCGGGCGGTGCGTGGTTCTTCCGCCAGCTCGCCGACCGGGTCGGCTCCACGAGCGACGCCGACCTCAGCACGGCGCTGTGGGAGCTCGTCTGGAAGGGCCTCGTCACCAACGACACCCTCACGCCCCTCCGCGCGCTCGTCCGCAGCGGCACGCCCTCCCACCGCACCCGCCGTACGCCTCCGCGACTCGGGCGCACCACCGGGGGCCGGATGCCCGCCCGCACCGGGCCTCCCGAGACCGCGGGCCGCTGGGCGCTGCTGCCCGAGCGCGACGGCGACCCGACCCGACGCGCCCACGCCCGCGCCGAGCACCTCCTCGAGCGGCACGGCGTCGTCACCCGTGGTGCAGTGGTCAGCGAGCGCGTGGCCGGCGGCTTCGCGGGGGTCTACAAGGTGCTCAGCGCCTTCGAGGACACCGGCAGATGCCGACGCGGCTACTTCATCGAGGGCCTCGGCGCCGCGCAGTTCGGCAGCGCCGGCGCCATCGACCGGCTGCGCACCTTCGCCGAGCCCGAGAGCGGCAAGCCCGGCACGAAGCCGTCCGTGGTCGCGCTCGCCGCCACCGACCCGGCCAACGTCTTCGGTGCCGCGCTGCCCTGGCCCGACGCCGGCGACCCCGAGCGCACCGGGCACCGCCCGGGGCGCAAGGCGGGCGCCCTCGTGGTGCTGGTGGACGGCGCGCTCACCGTCTACGTCGAGCGCGGCGGCCGCACGCTCCTCACCTGGAGCGAGGACCTCGACGTGCTCACCCCGGCCATGGTCGCCCTCGCCGACGCGGCCCGCCGCGGGGCGCTGGGCCGGCTCACCGTCGAGAAGGCGGACGGACAGGCGCTGATCGGCAGCGGCGGCGAGACCCCGATCCGGTTGGCGCTCACCGCAGCGGGCTTCCTCGCGACACCGAAGGGACTGAGGTTGCGTGCCTGAGGGCGACACCGTCTACCGCGCGGCGGCCAAGCTCGACCGCGCGCTCACGGGCCACCGACTCACGCTCACCGACTTCCGCGTGCCCGCGCTCGCGACGGTCGACCTCCGCGAGGGCACCGTCATCCGCTCCCTGTCCCGCGGCAAGCACATCCTCACCCGCATCGACCACGAGCGCGCCTGGACGGTCCACACCCACCTCAAGATGGAGGGCTCGTGGCACGTCTACCCCGAGGGCGAGCGGTGGCGGCGTCCCGACACGCAGGCCCGGCTGGTGCTGGGCATCGACGGCCGCAAGGCGGTCGGCTTCCAGCTCGGCATCGTCGAGCTGGTGCCGCGCGAGCACGAGGCCGACCTGGTCGCCCACCTGGGACCCGACCTGCTGGGACCCGACTGGGACGAGGACCGCGCCCTGGCCAACCTGCGCGCGGAGCCGGGCCGCCCGATCGGCCAGGCACTGCTCGACCAGCGCAACCTCGCCGGCATCGGCAACATGTACATGGCCGAGCTGTGCTTCACGATGGGCGTCCACCCGGCCAGCCCCGTCTCGGTGATCGACCAGCTCCCGCGGCTGGTGCGCCGCGGCCGGCAGATGCTCGAGGTCAACAAGGAGCGAGCCATCCAGTCGACCACGGGCGACCTGCGCGAGCGCGAGCGGATGTGGGTCTACCGCCGCGACAAGTCCCCGTGCCGCCGTTGCCGGACTCCCGTGGCGGTGACGATGCTCGGCGAGCCGGGCCGCGAGCGCGCGGCCTACTGGTGCCCCAACTGCCAGCCGGAGCGGTGAAGCAGGAGGTCAGGCGGCCGAGGCCACGACGTCGCCCGCGGGACGCGCGGCGGTGATGGGAGTGCTCGCCACGACCTCCATCGCGGCCTCCTCGAGCGCCACCGCGTCGGCGACGTCACGCAGCACGTCGGACAGCGGCAGGTCCATCGCCTGGCACAGCGACGCGAGCAGCTCCGAGGACGCTTCCTTCTGGCCGCGCTCGATCTCGGAGATGTAGCCCAGGCTCACGCGTGCGTCGGCCGACAGCTCGCGGAGGGTCATCCCGCGCTGCATCCGCGCACTGCGCAGCACGTCACCGAGCAGTCGTCGGAAGAGCACCATGCGCGAGGTCCTTACTCTCGGGAGATCCGTTGCGAGGGGAAGCCGTCTGGCCCAACGCTACCCGAGGCCCCCTTCTTCCCGGCGGAAGACCTCGACATCGCCCAGTCCGGCCGCCAGGTCCGACAGCACGGCGTCGCACGTCGCCTGCCGGATCGCGAGTCGGTCCCCCGTCAGTGCGAGCCGCCGGGACGCCACGCCGGACGGGCCGGCGACGGCGATCCAGACGGTGCCGACCGGGTGGCCGTCCTGCCCGTCGGGCCCGGCGACACCGGTCGTCGCAAGCCCCCACGTCGCGTCCAGACGCGTGCGTACGCCCTGCGCCATCGCGACCGCGCACTCCTGCGAGACGACGCCGTGTCGCTCCACGACGTCCACCGGCACGTCGAGCAGCGCGACCTTCACGCGGGTGGCGTACGACACCACGCCACCCACGAAGCTGCGGGACGCGCCCGGCACGTCGGTGAGCCTGGCCGCGAGCAGGCCGCCGGTCAGCGACTCGGCGGTCGCCAGCGTCTCGCCACGCCCGGCCAGCGCCTCGAGGACGCCCTCCGCCGTCGGTTCGACACCTCCTGACCACATGTCGGCGACACTAGCCGCATGGCTCTCCCCATCGAGGACTACGCCCTGATCGGCGACCGCGGCACGGCCGCCCTGGTCGGGAAGGACGGGTCGATCGACTGGCTGTGCCTGCCGCGCTTCGACTCCCCCGCCTGCTTCGCCGCGCTGCTCGGCACCGAGGAGCACGGGCGGTGGCTGCTCGCCCCGGCCGACGAGGTGGTGGCGACGCGGCGCAGGTACGTCGACGGCACCGCGCTGCTGGAGACGACCTTCACCACCGCCGACGGCGAGGTGGTGCTGCTCGACGTGATGCCGACCGGCGACGGCCGCGCGGACGTCGTACGCCGCCTCACCTGCACGCGCGGGACCGTCCGCATCCGGCACGACTGGGTGGTGCGCACCGACTACGGGCGGGTGCGCCCCTGGGTCAGCCGCGAGCAGGCGCACGGCGACGAGGTGGTGGTCGCGGTCGCGGGGCCGGACAAGTTCGTGCTCCGCGGCCCGCACCTGCCGCACGGCCGGCACGGCCACCACACCGAGGAGTTCGACCTGACGGCCGGCGAGGAGGCGACGTTCTCGATGACGTGGGTCCGCTCGTGGCGCGACGTGCCCGTGCCGCTGTGCTTCGACGGGCGCATCGACGCGACGACCGACCGGCAGCGGGCGTGGTCCGCCCGCGCACCCGAGGACGTCCCGCACGCCGACCTCGTTCGCCGCAGCCTGGTGACGCTGCTGCTGATGACGCACGCCGAGACGGGAGGCATCGTCGCCGCCCCCACGACGTCGCTGCCCGAGGACTTCGGCGGCGAGCGCAATTGGGACTACCGGTTCTGCTGGCTGCGCGACGCAGCGCTCACCCTCGAGTCCCTCCTCGGCGCCGGCTACGACGGCGAGGCGCTGGAGTGGCGCAGCTGGCTGCTGCGCGCGGTTGCCGGCGACCCGGCGGACGTCCAGATCATGTACACCGTGGACGGCGGCCGCCAGCTCCCTGAGCGCGAGCTGCCCCACCTGCCCGGGTACGCCGACAGCAGGCCGGTGCGCATCGGCAACGGCGCCGTGTCGCAGCGGCAGAACGACGTGCTGGGCGAGGTGATGATCGCCCTCGAGCTCGCCCGGGCCGCAGGGCTGCACGAGACGCCCAACTCGTGGGCGCTGCAGCGCGCGCTCGTCGACGAGCTCGCCGAGCACTGGGACGAGCCCGACAACGGCCTGTGGGAGATCCGCGGGCCGCAGCGGCACTTCACCCACTCCCGCGTGATGGTGTGGGTCGCGTTCGACCGCGCGGTTCGAGCCGTCGAGCAGCACGGGCTCGACGGTCCGGTCGAGCGCTGGCGCGACCTGCGCGACCGCGTGCGCGAGGAGATCCTCGACAAGGGCTTCGACGAGGATCGCCAGACGTTCACCCAGCACTACGACACGACCGCGGTCGACGCGTCGCTGCTCACCATCCCGCTCGTCGGGTTCCTGCCGGGTGACGACCCGCGCGTGCTCGGCACGATCGAGGCGGTGATGGCCGACCTCGACTCCGACGGCCTGCTGCTGCGCTACCGCACGGAGACCGGCGTCGACGGCCTCTCCGGCGACGAGCACCCGTTCCTGGCGTGCTCGTTCTGGCTGGTGTCCGCGCTGGCGGCGGCCGGCCGTCGCGAGGAGGCGCACGAGCTGATGGACCGGCTGTGCGGCCTGGCCAACGACGTCGGCCTGCTGTCGGAGGAGTACGACGACCGGCACGGGCGGATGGCCGGGAACTTCCCGCAGGCGTTCAGCCACCTCGCACTCGTGCAGGCGGCCCTCGCCCTGCGCTAGGCAGGACGAGGGCCGCGAGACTCACACGGTCACGGGATCAGTTGCGACGCACCCTGATCGTGATGACCTCCTTGGTGCTGCGCACCTTCCGGCTCCCGGCGTACTTCACCACGATCCGCTTCTTGCCCGCCTTGGCGAACTTCGCGAGGCGGACGAACGCCTTGCCCTTCTTGAGCTTGACGGTGTACTTCTTGCCGCCGGCCTTGACGATGACCTTGCCGGTCACGGGGCTGATGCCGAGTGCCGAGGCCTTGATCTTCACGCGGGTACGGGTCTCGCCCTTGACGATCCGCCCGGGCTTGGTGCGGGCCTTGAGCTCGCCCTTGGCCTTGCGCACGTCGATCGGCAGCGAGAACGTCGTCCCGGTGGTGGGCCCGGTGAACGTGAGCATCTGCTTGCCGGTCCGCGTCTTGCCCTTGAGCTTGAACGAGACCGCGCTCTTGCCGTAGTCGTCGAACACGGCGGTGCCGAGGGTGTTGTCGACCGGCTGGGACGCGAGGACGGTGTTGCCGACCTTGACGGCCAGTGCGGCGTCCTTCGGGTCGCTCGGGCCGGTCATGGCCAGGGACGACAGGCTCAGTGCCACGTTCTGGCCGAGGCGGTAGAACCGCGGCGCACCGGCCGGCCAGGTGACGTTGACGTGCTGCTGGTTGGTGTTGACCGGCAGCGGGGTCTTCGCGAACGCCGCCATGTAGTCGACCATCGCCTGGAGGTCGACCTTGCCGGTGTCGCGCTTGCCGGTCGCCTGGGTGAACCCGCGGAAGTTGTCGCCGCCGGCCGCGAGGAACGAGTTGGCCGTCACCGAGTACTGGGTGGCGGACTCGATGGCCTTGCCGTTGAGCCACATGCCAGTCACCCGGTCACCCTCCGCGCGGGTGGTGTCGTAGGTGACGAAGAAGCCCTTGGACACGCCGAGCCGCAGGAACGGCCGGCTCGGGGTCGGACCGCCGGGGTTGGTCTGCCACTGCTGCTCGAGGACCGTCTTGATCTGAGCACCGGTCATCTTCATGTTGAACAGGGTGTTGGCGAACGACTGCACGTTGGCGGCCTGCTTGTAGGTCACCTTCGCCGGGTAGCCGCCCGGGTTGCCGCGCATGTCGTCGCGCAGGCCGCCCGGGTTCATGAACGCGATCTGCGCGCCGCCGGCCTCGGGAGTCGAGGTCGCCCAGCGCTGCACCTCCGCGACGAGGTTGCCGAGCGTCGACTCGCCACCGCGGTTCTCGGTGGTGCCGTTGGCGAGCTTCGCGCGGTCGAACGGGCCGGCGATCGAGCCGAGCTCGACGGCACCGAGCACGTTGCCCTTGGCGACGGCGTCGTCGACGATCTCTTGGACCTCGGCCTTCTTGGCCACCGCGCTCGGGGCGGTCAGCGACAGGCTGCTCGCCGCGACGATGGACTGGCTGTCCAGCGCCACCGTGTCGGCGACGGGGTCGACGGTGAAGACGAGCTTGTTGAGGTTGGTGCCGTACTGGCCGGCCGACACCACGGGACGACCGTTGATGTTGTGGTTGTAGGCGAGGTGGGTGTGGCCGGAGATGATCGCGCTGACGTCGTTGTCGACACCGTTGACGATGCGGCCGAAGGGGTTGTCGTTGCTCTGCGCAGCCGCGAGCGACGTGGTCGGCGCACCCTCGTGCACGAGCAGGATCACCAGGTCGGCGCCGTCGGCCTTGAGCGCGTCGGCGGCCGCGTTGGTCTCGTTGATGATGCTGCTGACCTGGACGTCGGCGATGCCGGCCGGGCTGACCAGCGACGACAGCTCCTCGGTGACGCCGCCGATGAAGCCGACCTTGACCCCGCCCACCGTGGTGGTCCACGTGCCGCCGTCGGACTCGTCGTTGACGTCCGGGGTGCGCGAGGTGATGTCGGGCAGCGCGTAGGAGCCGTTGGACTTCTTGCGCACGTTGGCGGCGATGTACTGCCACTCGGCACCGCCATAGGGGTTGGCGGTCGCGTCGAACGGCGCCATCACGCGGTTGACCAGATCGTTGTATCCCTGGTCGAACTCGTGGTTGCCGGCCGCCGACACGTCGAGCCCGGCTGCGTTGAGCGCGTCGAGAGTCGGCTTGTCCTTCTGGATGAAGGAGTCGAAGGTCGAGGCACCGATGAGGTCGCCCGCGGCCGTGAAGATCGTGTTGGGGTTCTCCGAGCGGAGCTGCTCGACCGCACCGGCGAACTGGGCCGCGCCTGCCTCGGCCCCGTTGGGGAGGAGGCGGCCATGGAAGTCGTTGGTGCCGAGGATCTGGATCTCGACTGGTGCCGCGTGGGCGGGTGCCGCCGCGGTGACGACGGCGAGCGGCGCTGCGAGCAGCCCCGTCAGGCTCGTCGCGAGCGCGAATCTGCGACCGGTTCGTGATGCTGGCACGAGGGTGGCCTTCCGTTCAGGGTGAGTGAGACGCATCACCCTAACCCGACATTCTTTGCCTCCAGACCGGTAGAACGACGGAAAATCAACGGAACGGCCCGGTCACCCCCGCAGGGATGACCGGGCCGTCCTCGTGGACCGGGATCAGCGTCGCGTCAGCGGCGCTTCACCCTGATCTTGACCGCGGTCCTCGCGGACTCGGTGTTGTCGTCGCCGAGGTAGGAGACCTTCGCCGTGTAGAGACGCGGCTTCTCGAACTCCTTCAGCTTGATCACGGCCTTCCCGTCGACGAGCTTGGCGCGGTAGGTCTTGCCCGCGACCCGCACCTTCACGCGACCGGTCGGGACGTAGCCCTCCGCGGCGACGGTGACGACGACCCGCGCACGGGTCTTGTCGGCCA
Source organism: Nocardioides ganghwensis (assembly GCF_014779655.1). Lineage (GTDB taxonomy): Bacteria > Actinomycetota > Actinomycetes > Propionibacteriales > Nocardioidaceae > Nocardioides > Nocardioides ganghwensis. The sequence continues at coordinate 143,230 of NZ_JACXYX010000004.1, read as the reverse complement.
CCACGCGCTTCGGCTTCACCGTGGCCTTGAGGATGGCCTCGGCCTTGACGACCACCACGGTCACCGATCCGGTCGACGGCTTGTGGCCGGTGTCGCCGGAGTAGGTGAGCGTGAGGGTGTGGGAGCCGACCGGCAGCGACTTCGCCGGGAGCGTGACCGTGCCCTGGCCGGAGGCCAGCACGACCGAGCCCAGGACGACGTTGCCCTTCGAGACCGCGACGGTGCCGGTGGCCGCCGCGGGGGCGACCTTCACTGCCACGGAACCCGCGGTGCCGTACGTGACCGGGCCGGCCGTGCCGGTGACCGTCGTGTCGGCCTTGACGGGCTGCTGGACCGCCGCCTTGACCGGCACCGCGATCGTGGTGCTGGTGCCGGTGGTGGCGCCGGTGACGACCAGGTCGTACGTCCCGGTGGCCGTGCCCGCAGGAACGGTGAACGTCACCGTCGCCTTGCCCGCCTCGTCGTTGCTGTTGGCGTCACCGGCCGGGTTGGCGGTGTTGTCGACAGCGAACTCGCCGATGGGCTGGCCGTTGAACGTGGCCTCGACCGCGGTGTCCTGCAGGTCGCCGACGCCGGTCATGGCGAGCGACGTCAGGTTGACCGTCACCGCCTGTCCCGGTGCGTACTCGTTCGCCACACCGGCGACGCCGATGGCACGCTGCGAGTAGTCCACGCCCAGCGGGTCGGCCTCGGTGGCGAAGGTGGCCATGTAGTCCACCATCGCGGCCAGGTCGACCTTGCCGGAGTCACGCTTGCCGGTGGCCTCGGAGAACGCGAAGAAGTTGTCTCCGGTGCCGGAGGCGAGGAACGCGTTGGCAGCCACCTGGTAGGTGGTGCCGGCGTCGATCGCCTCACCGTCGAGCCACATGCCCGTGATCCGGTCGCCCTCGGCCCGGGTCGGGTCGTAGGTGTACTCGAACCCGTTGGACACGCCGAGCTTCAGGAAGGGACGCGACGGCACGGTGCCGCCCGCCGTCCGCTGCCACTGCTGCTCCAGCACCTTCTTGATCGAGGAGCCGGTCAGGCCCATCGTCAAGAGCGTGTTGGCGAACGGCTGCACGTCGGCAGCGTTCTTGTACGTCACCGTGCGCGGGTAGTCCGTGCCGGTGCCCAGCATGTCCGCGCGGAGGCCGCCCGGGTTCATGAAGGCGATGTCGGCGTCGGTCGACCAGCGCTGGACCTCGGCGACGAGGTTGTTCAGCGTCGACTCGCCACCGCGGTTCTCGGCGCCACCGACGAACTTGGCCCGCGAGAAGCCGGCCTCGATCTTGCCGAGCGGCTGTGCGCCGAGCACGGCTGCCTTGGCGTTGGCGTCGTTGACGATCGCCTGCGTCGCTGCGTCGCCCGTGGCCGGGAAGCTGGCGAACGGGACGATCTCCTGGGTCTTCGCCTGGACCTCGCCGGTGGCGTTGTCGACGGTGAAGACCAGCTTGTTGAGGTTCTCGCCGTACTGGCCGGCCGAGACGACGGGGCGCTCGGTCACCGCGCGCTCCTCGGCCACCCATGCGGGGACCGGGACCGAGTGGTTGTAGGCCAGGTGGGTGTGACCGGAGACGATCGCGTCCACGTCGGGGCTGACGCCGTTGACGATGTCACCGAACGCGGTGCCCGGCGTGGTCGCCGAGGCGTACGAGGTACCGCCCGCGCCCTCGTGGACGAGCAGCACGACGACGTCGGCTCCCGCGCCCTTGAGCTCGGTGGCGGCCTCGTTGGTGGCCTCGACGATGTCGGTCACCTCGATGTCGGCGATGCCGTCGGCAGCGACGAGCGACGGGAGGTCCTCGGTGACAGCACCGACGAACCCGACCTCGACGTCACCGAAGTCCTGGATCCAGGTGCCCTCGAGGGCGTCGGAGCCGTCGGCCTTGAACTTCACGTTGGCACCGAGGTACTGCCACTCCGCGCCACCCTCGGGGTTGGTGTCCGCGTCGTACGGGGCCATGATCCGGTTGACCAGGTCGTCGTAGCCGGCGTCGAACTCGTGGTTGCCCACGGCCGACACGTCGAGCCCGGCCTCGTTCATCACGTCGATCGTCGGCTTGTCGTGCTGGATGAACGACTCGAACGTCGTGGCACCCACGAGGTCACCCGCCGCCGCGAACACGGTGTTGGGGTTGGCCTGGCGAGCAGCCTTGACGTACGCCGCGAGACGCGGGCCCGCGGCCAGCCGGCCGTGGTAGTCGTTGCTGCCGATGATCTGCACGTCGGTCAGACCCGCGGTGTTGATGCCGATGATCTCCGGGTTGTGGTCGGAGGACCGGAACGGGCCGTCGGTGTAGAGGTTGGTGACGTTGCTGTTGAACCGGGCGTACTCGTAGTAGACCGACTCGCTGGCGTTGATGTCCCAGATGTCGACGCCGTCGACGTCGGCCAGGGCCGCGTCGTTGGCCAGGACGTGGTCGAGCGAGCCGACCATGCCGTCGAAGTTGTAGCTCTCCTCGTCGGGGTTGCTCGACGACTCCAGGCTGGTGTAGCCCGCCTCCTCGAGGACCTGGATCGGGTCCTCCTCCGAGTAGGCGTTGAAGTCACCGGCGAGGAAGACGCGGGAGATCCCGCGAGCGGTCTTGAACTCGTCGGCGAACGTCGCGAGGGCCTCTGCCTGCAGGATGCGGGCGTCGTTGGCGTTGCCCTGACCGTCGGGGTCCGGCGTGCCGGAGCCCTTGGACTTGAAGTGGTTCACGATGACCGCGAACCCGCGCGAGTTGGGCGTACCGACCTGCTTGAAGGCCTGGGCCAGCGGCTCACGGGCGTCCTCGAAGGCCTCCCCGCTCGACGACTGGTCGCTGAGCACGACCGAGTCCCCGACCAGCCGCACGTTCGCGGGCCGGTAGATGAAGCCGTTGCGGATGACGTCCTGCTCGGCCAGCGGCGGCAGGGTCGCGGGCGACGGGACGGCCGCCCACGTGCCGGCACCGGCGTCGGCGTTGAGCGCCTCGACCAGCGCGTTGATCGCGAAGTCGCGGTTCTTGCCGAACTTCGCCGAGTTCTCGAGCTCCTCGAGGGACACGATGTCAGCGCCGACGGTGTTGATCGCGGCGACGATCTTGTCGCGCTGGCGCACGAGGTTGGCCTCGTTCGCAGCACCGCGGGGACCGTTGGGGTCACAGCGGTTGTTGGTGATGTTGTTGCCGGCGCGGTCGCGGTAGTAGGTGCACGTGCCGAGACCGGAGGCGACGAACTCCTCGCCCGTGGTCGGGAAGAAGTTCAGCACGTTGAACGTCGCCAGCTTGACGTCGCCACCGACCTCCTGGGGAGCCAGGTTGTCGGCGCGGGTCTGCTCGATCTGCGGCTGCGTCGCCGACGGCTCGCCGACCACGCGCGTGGTGGGCAGGAGACGCCAGGTGTTGAAGCCCTCGGTGAAGACGACCGGCTCGGGGAACGTGACAGCCGCCCCGACCCGGACCGAGTGGTCGGCCGTCAGCCACGGGAACGGCTGGCCGGTGTTGGCACCGGTCACGGCGTAGTTGGCGCTCGAGCCGTCGTCGAGGATGATGCGGCGGGCGTTGTTGTACGCCGTGCGCTGGGCGATGAGCGTCTTCTCGTTCTGCGCGTCGTAGAGCTCGGTCGGCGTGACCAGCGGCTTGTCGGTCGCGGCTGCGAGCCCGATCTCGCCGAACATGCCGGACGAGAAGGAGTTGCCGGCCCAGAACGGGCTGCCGTCGTAGGAGTCGGTGACGGTGAAGTCGGCGGTGGGCTCGAGGAGCTCACCCTCCATCGCCTCGCGCGCCGGCGCCAGGTTGGCCACGGTGTCGCAGGTGGCGCCCGGCAGCTCGCACGTCGTGCCCGGGATGGTGGTCTTCGGCGTGACGTCGCCCAGGGCGGCGACGGGGGTCACCGAACCTGCGCTCGCGTTGATCTGGGTCTGGCCGCCGAACTCACCGGCGACGCCGGTCACCTCGACGGAGTCGCCGACGGCCGGGTAGGTCGCGAAACCACCGGGGCCGCCGTAGACGAAGATCGCGTCGGAGGCGTCGGGGGTGTCCGCACCCGGGGTCTGGATGTAGAAGCCGTTGAGGCCACCGGTCGGGTAGGACGCGGTGACGACACCCTGGGTCGCGACGTCGTCGCCGCTCACAGGGGTGGTCGAGCCGGTGCCCTGGATCGCCGCGATGGCGACGGGAGCCGCGGGCTCGGTGACGGTCCACACGAAGGACTCGGTGTCGGTCGCCGCGTCGGCGTCCGTCACGGAGACCTCGACGGTGGGCGCCCCGGCGGTCGTCGGCGTACCCGTGATGGCACCCGAGTCGGTGTCGAGCGAGAGACCGGCCGGGAGGTTCGTGGCACCGAAGGTGTACGGACCCGTGCCGCCGCCGGCGGACAGGGTCAGGGTGTCGATCGGGGTGCCGACGACGCTGTTCTGCGGGCCCGGGTTGGTCACGGCGAGCGCCGAGGTCCCGCCCTCCGCGGAGATCGCGACGTCGTCGATGCCGACCCACTCGTCGGAACCCGATGCGTTGGAGGTGATGACCCGCACGAACACGCTGGCCTGGTTGTCGACCGCAGCGGGAAGGGTGACGCTCCGGGCGGTGACCTGCGTCGCAGACCCACCCGTCGTGGCGTCGGCGATGTAGCCGTCGGGCAAGTTCGTGTAGTTGCCAGTCGCACCGACGCGGTACTGAACGGCGACCTGCTGGACGGCGTTGTCAGCAGAGCCGTCGAGGTCGCGGGCGTTGAACGCGAACGTGACGTTCGTCTGGCCGGCGAGGTCGAGGTGGAACGCCACGTACGGCGCGTCAGCGGTTCCGCTGCCCTGGAGCGCGATGGACGGATCCGCGATGCCGTCGAACTCAGCGACTCCGCCAGCGGTGTTCGTGTTGGGGGCGGCCTGGTTCGCGATGACATCCGTGTCGTTCGCGATCGCGCTCTCCGTGAGGAGTGTCTGAGGATCAGCACCGGCGCTCGAGGTGGTGATGTCCTGGCCGAGGTAGCCCTGGACACCGGTCACGCCCGACCAGTTGTCGTTGGTCGTGATCAGAGATGCGGTCGACCAGTCCTGTGAGTACGGGAAGGTCGCGATCTTCGTGGCCACGTCTGCATTCGCAGGAGACGCGGCGATCGGGGTGAGTCCGGCGGCCAAGAGGGCCAGACCCGCTCCAGCCGCGATACGACGCGGCGATGGGAGCGCGGGTGTGCGCATATTTACTCCGGGGTTCGGGTGTGAGGGTGATGTGCCCCCGCATCTTCACCCACGCCAGCGACGTTTGGTGGCGTACCGGTCGAACGGATGTCGTCCAAGTGGTGACGAAATGTCAGGGCTCGACTTGTCGAGTCCTCACACTCTTCACCCCTGGGTGTGGCTCCGCTGCCTGCGCACGTCGCGGAAGAACTCCCAGCCCGACCACATCGTCATCGCCACGGCTGCGGCCAGCATGAGCTGGCTGACGTAGAAGAGCACCTCGCCGAGCGGGCCGGGCCAGAAGTCGAACGCACCACCATGGGCGTCGCCGTGCGGGAGCGGCCAGAGGAGGCCGGCGAGGGCGAGCGCCTGCAGCACGGTCTTGATCTTCCCGCTCTGGGCCGCCGCGATCACGACGTCCTTGAGGATCGACAGGCGCAGCAGCGTCACGCTCCACTCGCGCAGGAGCACGACGATCGTCACCCACCACCAGATGTCGCCGACGATCGAGAGGCCGATGAAGGCCATGCCGGTGATCGCCTTGTCGGCGATGGGGTCGGCGATCTTGCCGAAGTCGGTGATCAGGTTGTGCTTGCGGGCCAGGTCGCCGTCGATCTTGTCGGTGATCATCGCGACGGCGAACAGGCCGAACGCAACCCAGCGCCAGAGCGGGTCGTCGCCGCCGTCGTGCAGCAGCGCCCAGCCGAAGAGCGGCACCATGGCGATCCGCAGCACGGTCAGCACGTTGGCGATGTTGAAGTTCGACACCTGCTGCTGCTCGGTCGTCATGCTCGGTCTCCGTCCACTCGTGCGACCAGGTCGACCCCGTCGGTGCCCGTGACGGTCGCGGCGAGCAGGTCGCCGACCCGGGCCCCCGCCGTACCGGTCAGCAACGTCGTCCCGTCGACCTCCGGGCCCTGGTGGGCCGCGCGGCCCTCGACGACGACCTCGCCGTCGGCGGAGTCGACAGACTCCACCAGCACCACGACCCGCTCGCCGATCCGCTCCTCGGCCCGCTGGGCGTTGAGCTCCTCGACGAGGGTCGTCACGTGCTCGGTGCGGGCGCGGATCTCGTCCTCGTCGAGCTTGAGGTCGTCGGCGAAGCCCGCGGCCTCGGTGCCGTCCTCGTCGGAGTAGCCGAAGACGCCGGTGACGTCCATCCGGGCCGCCTCGAGGAAGTCGCACAGGGTCTGCAGGTCGTCCTCGGTCTCACCGGGGAACCCGACGATGACGTTGGAGCGTACGCCGGCCAGCGGGGCGAGCGAGCGGATCTGCTCGAGCAGGCCGAGGAAGCTCTCGGGGTCGCCGAAGCGGCGCATCCGCCGCAGCACCGGAGCGCTCGCGTGCTGGAAGGACAGGTCGAAGTAGGGCACGACACCGGGCGTCGAGGCGATGGCCTCGATCAGGCCGGGCCGGGTCTCCGCCGGCTGGAGGTAGGAGACCCGTACGCGCTCGATACCGTCGATGCCGGACAGCTCGGGCAGCAGCGTCTCGAGCAGGCGCAGGTCACCGAGGTCCTTGCCATAGGACGTGGAGTTCTCGCTGACGAGGAACAGCTCCTTGACGCCCTGGGTCGCCAGCCACTGCCCCTCCTGGAGCACGTCGCTGGGCCGGCGGCTGACGAACGACCCGCGGAAGCTCGGGATCGCGCAGAAGGAGCAGCGTCGGTCGCAGCCGCTGGCGAGCTTCAGCGGCGCCATCGGGCCGGCGTCGAGGCGACGTCGTACGGCGCGGGGGCCCGTCGCGGGCGCGCCCGTGCCGATGTCGCTGGCGTCGGCGCGTACGTCGTGGCCGGGGACGGAGACCGTCGAGGCGTCGCGCTCGACCGGGGAGATCGGGAGCAGGCGACGGCGGTCGGACGGCGTGTGCGGGTGGTGGGTCTCCCCCGCCACGATGGCCCGGAGCCGCGCGGCGATGTCGGGGTAGTCGTCGAAGCCCAGCACAGCGTCGGCCTCCGGCAACGACTCGGCGAGGTCCTTGCCGTAGCGCTCGGCGAGGCAGCCGACGGCGACGACGGCCTGCGCCTTGCCACCGTGGCCGGCGGAGGCCTTGAGGTCCGCTGCCTCGAGCAGGGTGTCGACGGAGTCCTTCTTGGCCGCCTCGACGAACCCGCAGGTGTTGACCACGACGGTGTCGGCGTCCTCCGCGTCGTCGACGAGGACGAAGCCGCCCGCCTCGAGCCGGCCGGCGAGCTCCTCGGAGTCGACCTCGTTGCGGGCGCACCCGAGGGTGACGACGGCGACGTTGAGGGGGGTCGCGGTCTCGGCCTGGGTCTCGGGTTCGGTGGTGGTCATCGCATCGTGAGTATGCCGGTTCCGGCCTCGCAGGCACGCACCGGCGGCGCGGTGAGGGCGAGCACAGTGGGGAGGATCGTCCTCGGCATGTCAGGACGATCCTCCCCGCTGGCCCCGCACCGGTCGTCGGTCCCGGTCAGGACCTCGGCGCGTACGCCCTCCGGACGGCCTCCCACACGTCTCCGCCCCGGTCGTGCCGGCCCAGTCCACGGCTCACGAACGCTGCGCCGTAGCCGGCCTGCGGCTCGGTCCAGGCCGAGCACCCGCCGGCACCGCCCATGCCGATCTCGAGGCGGCCGTCCTCCTGGTCCTGCTGGAAGCCGAGGGTCCACACGACCTCCCGGTCCAGGACGAGGTCGTGCCCGCCGGAGGCCGGCGCGAGGAATGCACGCCACAGCCTCTGGCCGAGCCGCTGCGCCACCCGTCCGTCGGGGCGGCGTACGTCGTCGTAGAAGCGCGCGAGCGCCAGGGCCGACGCGTGCAGGGCCACGGCAGGGAAGGACGTACGCCGGAAGCGGGCGGAGTTGAGCACGTCGGGGTCGAGCAGACCGCGCGGACGGCTCAGTGCGGGCCCCCACCGCGGGTCGCGCTCGTAGTCGTGCCGCCAGCCGGGCGACACCTCCTCCACCGTGGCTACCCGGTCGAGATCGACCTCCGGCACCCGGAGGTGGAGGTCCCAGCCCTCGTCCGCGCACACCCGCGCGAACCGTCCGGTCAGGTCCTCGCCCGTGGTCCGTCGCACCACCTCGTCGAGGAGGTGGCCGTAGGTGAGGGCGTGCTCGGCGACCCGCGCACCGGGCTCGTGCACCGGCGCGGACCGGGCGAGCAGCTCGACGAGCGTCTCGCGGTCGTCGTACGGCACCGCGGCCGCCTCTTCGGCGAACACCGGCAGTCCCGCCTGGTGCGCGAGCAGGTGTCGCACCGTCGTGCCGGCCTTGCCCGCGACGCCGTACTCCGGCCACACGGACGTGACCGGGTCGTCCAGCCCGATGGCGCCCTCCGACACGACGTCGAGCACCACCAGGGCCGCGAACGGCTTGGCGACCGAGTAGGTCATCACCAGGGTGTCCGACGCCCACCCCCGGCGGCCGTCCACTGTCCCCGCCGCGTGGTCCACCTCCACGACCCCGTCGCACACGACCGCCACCGCACAGCCCGGGTCCCGGCCCGAGGCCACGAGCGTGTCGAGCACTGTCGCCGGATCGAGGTCCACGGTCACGACGATGTCACGCGGGGTGGACTCAGCTGGCGACGAACGTGCCCTGGCCGGCCACTCCGGGCTCGCCGACCGGGCGGGCCTCGCCTCCGGCGAGCGAGACCGTCACGGCGCCGTCGGTGGACTGCACCCGCACGGGAGGGGAGGCCTTCAGCTCGCGCGACTGGCCGACGGCGAGGCTGCCCTTGAAGACGACCTCACCGGCCCCGTCGCGCACGACGACCTTGGCGCCGCCGCTCGCGGCGCTGACCACGACCGGGACCGCCTCGGCGAGGGGCGCGTTGCCGGCGCCCTGCGGACCGCCCGACCCGTTGAGCACCGGGGTGGCGCCGCGCAGCTCGGGCGGGGTGTCCATGACCAGGCGGGCGACCGACCAGGCCAGCACGAGCGCCATCACCACGGCCACGAGCACCGACCAGTTGGGGCCGCCGCGCGTGCTGCGGATGGAGCCGTTGACCCCGGTGGCCAGCTCCGCCTCGAAGACCCGACGCGGGTTGATCGGGGCGTGCGCGTAGCGCTCGTCGTACGTCGCCAGGAGCGGTGCGACGTCGATGCCGAGGACGCGGGCAAGGGTGCGCAGGTGGCCGCGGGCGTAGAAGTCGCCGCCGCAGGGCTCGAAGTCGTCGACCTCGACGGCCTCGATCACGTGCGGGCGGATCCGGGTGCGGTCGGCCAGCTGGTCGACCGTGAGCCCCAGGCGGGTACGGGCGGCGGCGAGCTCGGGGCCGATGACCGGATCCTCGGCGGGCTCGACCTCGAAGTCGTCGAGCACGAGCGGCTCGACCGGCTCGCCGGGTCGGGCGATGGCGCGGACGCGGTCGCCCCACGACTGGGTCTCCTCGACGAGGCTGACCCGACCCGGTCGGTGCAGCTCGCGACCTGCGGGCTCGTCGTCCGAGGCGTCCTCGACGACGTCGCGGCGGACCTCCGAGCGCCGGCCCGCGCCCGTCTCTCGGAGTGCGAGCGGGGTGGGGCTGGCCACCCGTGGCTCGACGGTCTCCTCGGCGACGCTCTCCTCGGCGACGCTCTCCTCGACGACGCTCTCCTCGACCACGGTCTCGTCGACCACGTCCTCGGAGTGCTCGACCTCGGTCTCGAGCACGACGATCTGGCTCGCGTCGCGCGCGACCCGGCCGAGCGCCTCGGTGAGGTCCCCGTCCGCGCCGACGACGCGGGTGGACAGGCCCAGCGGCACCGCGAGCGGCGCGCCGTGCAGCAGCCGCGACAGGCTGGTGTGGCGCTTGCCGGCACCGGTGAGCTCGGCCTCGATCAGCTCGAGGTTGTGCGGCACGACGACCAGGCGTCCGTCGCGGAGCAGGCCCTTGCGCGGCGTGTGCTCGACGTGGTGCACGGCCGTCCACGGCAGGCCGCGCCACGTACGGCCGAGGCGGATCCGGATGCCCTGGGCATCCGCGACGAGCAGCGGGGTGCGGGCGTCGACGAGCCCGACGAGCCAGTACGCCCCGAGCAGCCCCATCACGGCGACGAACACCCAGTCGAGGGTGGACCCGGACTGCGAGGCGCGGCCCAGGTAGGCGATGGCGACGGCAGAGGCGGTCAGCCCGACCCCCGCGGCGACGCCGGCGTGCCGGCGTACCTCCACATGGTCCGGGACGGCCGCGGGACCGGTGCCCGCGGAGTCCTCGTCGAAGACCTCGTTCTCGTTCAGGACCGTGCTCATCAGGCTCCCCCCTCCAACGTTGCGATCACGGAATCGAGCTCGTCCGGCTTGACCAGGACGTCACGCGCCTTCGAGCCCTCGCTGGGTCCGACGACCCCGCGGCTCTCGAGGATGTCCATCAGCCGGCCGGCCTTGGCGAAGCCGACGCGCAGCTTGCGCTGGAGCATCGACGTCGAGCCGAACTGCGTGGAGACGATGAGCTCGATGGCCTGCACCACCAGCTCCATGTCGTCGCCGATGTCGTCGTCGAGCTCGCGCTTGGACTCCTTCGGCGCCGTCACGTCCTCGACGTAGGTCGGCTCGAGCTGGTCCTTGCAGTGCTTGACGACCTGGTGGATCTCGGCCTCGGTGACCCACGAACCCTGCACACGTACGGGCTTGGACGCGCCCATGGGCAGGAACAGGCCGTCACCCTGGCCGACGAGCTTCTCGGCGCCCGGCTGGTCGAGGATGACGCGGCTGTCGCCGAGCGAGCTCGTCGCGAACGCGAGCCGCGACGGCACGTTGGCCTTGATGAGGCCGGTGACGACGTCGACCGACGGACGCTGGGTCGCGAGCACCAGGTGGATGCCGGCCGCACGGGCCAGCTGGGTGATGCGGACGACCGAGTCCTCGACGTCGCGCGGGGCGACCATCATCAGGTCGGCGAGCTCGTCGACGATGACGAGGAGGTAGGGGTACGGCGTCAGGGTGCGCTCGCTGCCCGCGGGGACCTCGACCTTCCCGGCGCGAACCGCCTTGTTGAAGTCGTCGATGTGGCGGAAGCCGAAGTTGGCCAGGTCGTCGTAGCGCATGTCCATCTCGCGCACGACCCAGGCCAGCGCCTCGGCGGCCTTCTTGGGGTTGGTGATGATCGGCGTGATCAGGTGCGGGACGCCCTCGTAGGCGTTCAGCTCGACCCGCTTGGGGTCGACCATGATCATCCGGACCTCGTCGGGCGTGGCCCGCATCAGGATCGAGGTGATCAGCGAGTTGATGAAGCTCGACTTTCCGGAACCCGTCGCACCGGCGACGAGCAGGTGCGGCATCTTCGCCATGTTGGCCACGACGAAGCCGCCCTCGACGTCCTTGCCGAGCCCGGCCACCATCGGGTGGTGGTCCGAGCGGGCGGTGGTGGACCGGAGCACGTCGCCCAGGGAGACGATCTCCTTGTCGACGTTGGGGATCTCGATGCCGATGGCCGACTTGCCGGGGATCGGGCTGAGGATGCGGACGTCGGCGGACGCGACGGCGTAGGCGATGTTCTTCGACAGCGCGGTGACCTTCTCCACCTTCACCGCGGGGCCGAGCTCGACCTCGTAGCGGGTGACCGTCGGGCCGCGGGTGTAGCCGGTGACGGTGGCGTCGATGCCGAACTCCTCCATCACCTGCATCAGCCGCTCGACGACCGCGTCGCTGGCCTTGGAGCGCGCCTTGTGCGGCGAGCCCGGCTTGAGCGAGGAGTTGTCGGGCAGTGAGTAGGTGATGTCGCCGGACAGGGCGAGCTGCTCGACGCGCGCCGGCAGCGGCGTGTGCGGCGGCGGCTCGACCGGGCCGGTGTCGTCCTTGCCGCCCGGGACGGAACCGACCACGGCCGGGGTGACCTCGGTCGGCGCGTCGGCCGATCCGTCGATCGGGTCGGCGAACAGGTCGATGCCGTAGTCCTCCTGGGGCTCTGCCCCCTCATCGGGCCCGGCCTTCTTCTTGCGGCGCTTCCTGAGCTCGCGGTCGGACAGGACCGGGCTGTCGTAGGCCGGGTCGCCCATCTCGGGGTCGACGTCGTCGTCGAGCATCGAGCGGCGGCGCGTGCGCACGGGCTTCGTCGGCTCGTCGTCGGCCGCGGCGTCCTCGGCAGGCGTACGGCCCAGCGCCTTGTCGCGCAGCGCGGCCAGCCGGGCCGGGATCTGGTAGACCGGGGTCGCGGTGATGATCAGGATGCCGAAGATCGCCAGCAGGGCCAGCAGCGGCACCACGACGTACGGGGTCTGCATCAGGTCGAGCAGCAGGCTCGAGGTGACGTAGCCGACCGCTCCCCCGGCCCCCTGGAGGATGGTGGCGTCGCCGAGCACGGGCTGCGGGTTGCCGTTGGCGATGTGCACGATGCCGAGCAGGCCCAGCGTGAAGGCGGTCCAGCCGATCACCTGCCGGCCGGCGGGGCCGTTGCGCTCGGGGTCGCGCAGGGTGCGCCACCCGGCGTAGACCAGGAAGAGCGGCACGAACCAGCCGACCTTGCCGACGGCGCCGGCCGTCACCGACCGGGCGAAGTCCATGACTCCGCCCGGCAGCTGCCACCACACGGCGGCCGCGACGACCATGGCCAGTCCGAAGAGGAACAGGCCCACCCCGTCGCGACGGTGCTCGGGGTCGAGGTCACGGGCCGACTGCCCGATCGAGCGGGCGACCGCTCCCACCGCGTGGGCGATGCCGAGCCAGACCGCCGCCAGCGCCCGACCGAGCGCACCGAAGGCGCGCGAGACCGGACCGGGGCCGTTGCGCACCGCCCGGGGCGCCGGGCGAGAGGACGCGTTGGACCGGCCCCTGCCCTTCGCTGGTGAGCGTGGGGCGGGACGCTTGGTGCTGGTACTCCGTGATCGGGTGCTCGAACCCTTGGTGGTGCGCTTGGTTCCAGACGTGCTCGAGCTCCGCGACCCCGGCGGGGAAGACGTACGGGTCGCCATGCTCAGACCCTACGGCCACGTCACACCAGTCACAGGGACCACACGGGTGCGTGTCGTGGGATGCACCCCTGAGGGGGGCTTGCGAGATGCCGTGCTTCCCATTGTCGGACGTCCTACTTATGGTGAGCCGGGTCACTCGGGCGACTTGGGTTCCGGGTGCGTCTCGGAATCGGAGGAAAGAGAGTGAAGCTCCTCAGCAGAGGGCTTGCGCTCGCGATGGTGGGAGCGGGCCTCGCGGCCGCTCCTGCGATCACGGTGCAGGCAGCACCGGCCGCGCAGGCCGACGACAACGGCGTACGCGCCATGAAGGACGAAGCCGCCGGGCTGGTCTCCCTCTCCGGGGAGAGCGCGACCAAGCGGGTCGGCTTCATCCGCGTCGAGCGGGGTGGCGACCTGATGCCGGCTCGCTCGGGCCGGACGAGGGACGACGCGGTCGCGAAGTCGGAGGCCTACCTCGACAAGTACGCCGCCAACTTCGGCGCGCGCGCGGGCGAGCTGCGCCGCGCCCGCGTCGAGGCCGCCAACGGCGGCTGGACGGTGACCTACACCCAGTCCTACCGCGGGGTCCCCGTGTTCGGGTCCATGCTCCGTGCCCAGGTCGACGAGCAGGGTGACCTCACCGCGGTCAACGGCTACGCCGCCCCGTCGCTCGACCTGTCGGTGACGCCGCGCCTGAGCGCCTCGGCCGCCGCGGACGACGCCGTCGGCACCGTGCGCAGCGACCCGCCGGGCCATGAGGGCGACGCCGACACCACCGGCATCGAGGCAGCGAGCACCGACCTCGTGGTCTACCGGGTCGGCGCCACGAAGGGCGAAGCGGGCCGGGCGATCCTCGCGTGGGCCGTCGAGGTGTCCAACGGCGCCAACGTGCGCGACATGGTGTTCCTCGACGCGTCGACCGGCAAGCTGGTCAACCGCTACTCGCTGATCCACGACGGGCTCTACCGCGAGCTCTACGAGGCGAGCTACAGCCGCAAGGGCCTGCGGTGGAGCGAGGGGGACCGGTTCCCGGGCCGCCTCGACGTCGACCAGCAGAACGAGGTGCTGGCCACCGGCGAGTCCTACTGGTTCTTCAAGAACGCCTTCGGTCGTGACTCCTACGACGGCGAGGGGCACAAGATGGTCACGGTCAACAACGACCCGCGGATCTCCTGCCCCAACGCCAACTGGAACGGCGTGACCACCAACTACTGCTCCGGCGTGTCGTCCGACGACGTCGTCGCGCACGAGTGGGGCCACGCCTACACCGAGTACACCCACGGACTCATCTACCAGTGGCAGTCCGGTGCCCTCAACGAGTCCTACTCCGACATCTGGGGCGAGACCGTCGACCTGATCAACGGCCGGATGGACGCCGATGAGGGCGACATCTCGGCGGCACGTCCGGTCGGCCAGTGCTCGACGCACTCCCCCGCCACGCCTGTCGTCGTCATCAACTCGCCGGCCAGCATCGCCAAGACGTGCGACGCCGGCGCTGCGCAGTTCGGCGCCCAGCTCGACGGCACCGGGATCACGGGTGACGTGGTGCTGGGCACGGACGGCTCCGGCGCGACCAACGACGCCTGCGAGCCGCTGACCAACGGCGGGGCCGTCGCCGGCAAGGTCGCCCTGGTCGACCGCGGCACCTGCGCCTTCACCATCAAGGTCAAGAACGCCCAGGACGCCGGGGCGAGGGCGGTCCTCGTGGCCGACAACGTCGAGGCGACCCCCGGCGGGATGTCGGGGTCGGACCCGAGCATCACCATCCCCTCGGTCCGGATCCGGCTCAGCGACGGCAACCTCATCAAGTCGGCCCTGCCCAACGGCGCGGTCAACATCACGATGAAGGACGCGGCGGGCGACCGCGGCGACTCCTACCGCTGGCTCATGGGCGAGGACTCCTCCGCCTTCGGTGGGGCGATCCGCGACATGTGGTCCCCCACGTGCTACGGCGACCCCGGCAAGGTCTCCGACGCCCAGTACTACTGCGCCAGCGACGACGGCGGCGGCGTGCACAGCAACTCGGGTGTGCCCAACCACGGCTACGCCCTGCTCGTCGACGGCGGCACCTACAACGGCGTGGACGTCAAGGGCATCGGGCTCGACAAGGCGGCGGCGATCTACTGGCGGGCGATGACCGCCTACCAGACGCCGACGAGCGACTTCGCCGACCATGCCGACTCGCTCGAGGCATCCTGCCTGGACCTGGTCGGACGGCCGATCAACCGGCTCACGACCGCGGCGGGCGCCGCCACGCAGGCAGCCCCGTCGGTGCGCATGTCGGACTGTGCCCAGGTCAAGAACATCGTCGCCGCCGTCGAGCTGCGACAGGACCCGGTCCAGTGCAACTTCAAGCCGCTGCTCGACCCGAACACCCCCACCCTCTGCGGTGAGGGCGGCACCGAGACGCAGGTGTGGACCGAGGACTTCGAGGACGGGCTCACCGGCTGGACCGCGGACCAGCAGGTGGTGTTCTCGGGTGGCTTCGGTGCTCCGTGGGAGGCCTCGACCGACGCCCCCGGCGACCGCACGGGGGGCGTTGCCCACGGTCCCGCACCGGACAGGGGCGAGTGCTCCAACGGGGCCGGCGACTTCTCGAGCCGGGACTCCATCACCAGCCCGGCCGTGCAGGTGCCGGCGGGTGACCAGGGTGTCCGGATGGCCTTCGACCACTACGTCTCGACCGAGACGGGCTACGACGGCGGCAACGTCAAGGTCAGCGTCAACGGGGGCGCGTTCACGGTGATCCCCGCGAGCGCCTACCTGTTCAACCAGCCGACGAAGCTGACCGACGCCTCGACCAACACCAACCCGATGGCGGGCGAGGAGGGCTTCACCGGCACCGACGGCGGCAGGATCGGCGGCTCGTGGGGCACCTCGCAGGTCGACCTCGCCAAGGCCGGCGTCAAGCCGGGCGACACCGTCACCTTCCGCTTCGACATCGGTCGTGACGGATGTGGCGGTCTCGAGGGCTGGTACGTCGACAACATCGAGGTCGTGACCTGCGCCCTGGCGGCGTCGGGAACGGCGTCGGGAACGGCGTCGCTCGAGGGACGTCGCGGCTGAACCATCACCACCTGTGACGGGGTCCCGGCTCGCGCCGGGGCCCCGTCCGTCGTCTTCAGCGGAGCCCGGCCAGCCAGGGCAGGACCACCAGCAACGTCGGCAGCGCGAGGATCGCGGCGGCGAGGAGGGCCACCCCCGCCGCCTGCACGGGACGGGGACGGGTGTCGCGCAGCACCTCCACGCGAGCCGCGAGCGACGACCCCGACGATCCCAGCGACCCGGCCGGAGCCGGGGAGCCGGCGAGGGCCAGCAGCGCCGAGGCCAGCGCTCGACGGTCTCCCGCGCGGCAGGCGGCACGGTCGGCCAGCACCTCCACCAGCACCTCCACCTCACGTCGGGCGGCCGCGCTGGCCACCCAGCGCGGGAACGCGCGGTGGAGCACGGCGAAGGCCTCCAGCACCAGGTCGTGGCGGGCGCGCAGGTGCGAGCGCTCGTGCTCGAGGACCGCTCCGAGCTCCGCCGGCGCCAGGGTGGTCAGCGTGGAGCGGGACACGACGATGCGCGCACCGGTCATGCCCGGCACGCAGTAGGCCACGGGCAGCTCGTGCTCGAGCACCGACACTCCCCTGTCGACCTCTGCGACGAGGTCCACGCGCTCGCGGTGGACCCGTCGCATCCTCCGCAGGGCGGTGCCGGTGCGGTGCCCGCTGACGGCGAGCCGGGCGAGCACGACGAGCGTGACCGCCCCCGCGAGTCCGGCCACGACCACGTCGACAGCCGTGACCGGGGGCTCCCAGAGCCGCTCCGTGGCGAGCGACAAACCGGCACCGAGCGCCGCGAGGACCGCGGCCAGCGCCGTGCTCTGCCAGAGCAGCATCGCCGCGGCCGGCGTACGCCTCAGACCGCGCCAGCGCGACAGCCCCCACGGGAACGGGCCCGCGAGCACCACTGCGAGTGCCCCGAGGACGAGCGTGGTGGCCACGGGTCGGCCGGGTCAGGCGAGCTCGTCGAGGGCGCGACGCAACGCCGCGAGGTCCTCGGCGCTGGCCTCGCCCACGAAGGACACGAGCGCCTGCTCACGGTCGGTGTCAGTGCCTCCGAGCGCCTCGTGCATCAGCTCGGCCGTCATCGCAGCGCGGGTCAGCCGGGGCGCGTAGCGGAACGCCCGGCCCTCGCGCTCGCGCACGACGACGTCCTTGCGAGCCAGGCGGTCGAGCACCGTCATCACGGTCGTGTAGGCGAGGTCCCGACCTGACAGGCGCTCGTGCACCTCGCGGCCGCTGGCCGGCGCGTCGAGCCCCCACAGCACCTCGAGCACCGCCTGCTCGAGCTCACCCATCCGGGACCTTGGACTCATGGAACTGGAGTCTAGGGTCCCTGTGCCGGCAATTACGACACGCGTAGTATCTACTACGATCTGTAGTACTTCCGCGCCGCAGCGCCATCACACAAAGGGTGTGCCCATGGACGTCCTCGACATCGCCCGCTGGCAGTTCGGGATCATCACCGTCTACCACTTCCTGTTCGTGCCGCTGACGATCGGGCTCACCGCGGTCATCGCCGGGCTGGAGACGGCGTGGGTGCGCACCGGCAAGGAGGACTACCTCCGACTGACGAAGTTCTTCGGCAAGCTCTTCCTCATCAACTTCGCCATCGGCGTGGTGACCGGCATCGTGCAGGAGTTCCAGTTCGGGATGAACTGGTCGGACTACTCCCGCTTCGTCGGCGACGTCTTCGGTGCCCCGCTCGCGGTCGAGGGCCTGCTCGCCTTCTTCCTGGAGTCGACGTTCCTCGGCCTGTGGATCTTCGGCTGGGACAAGCTCCCCCGCGGCCTCCACGCCGGCTGCATGTGGCTCGTGCACCTCGGCACACTGGCGTCGTCGTGGTTCATCCTGGCCGCCAACTCCTGGATGCAGCACCCGGTGGGCTACCGGTTCAACCCCGAGACCGACCGCGCGGAGCTGATCGACTTCTGGGCGGTGATGTTCAACAAGGTCCAGCTCGTGACCTTCCCGCACGTGATCTTCGCGGCGTACATGACCGCCGGCACCTTCCTGCTCGGCGTCTCGGCGTACCTCTACATGAAGAGGAAGCACGAGGCCGACCGCCCGATGTACCACCGCGCCATCCGCATCGGCGCCGTCGTCACCCTCCTCGCCGGCATCGGCGTCGGCGTCACCGGCGACCTCCAGGGCAAGGTGATGACCGAGGTGCAGCCGATGAAGATGGCCGCCGCCGAGGGCCTCTACGAGACCAGCGAGAGCTGCGCGCCGTTCTCGGTCTTCACCATCGGCACGCCCGACGGCAAGGAGGAGAAGTTCGCCGTCACCGTCCCGTGCCTGCTGTCCTTCCTCGGCACCGGGTCGTTCGACGGCACCGTCGAGGGCATCAACCCGCTGCGCGAGCAGTACGTCGAGGAGTTCGGCGACGACCCGACGTCGAAGGCCTTCACGGAGGGCGACTACACCCCCGTCATCCCCGTGACCTACTGGTCGTTCCGGTTCATGATGGGCCTCGGCTTCTTCGCCGCCGCCGGCGCCGCGCTGATCCTGTGGCTGACCCGCGGGGGCCGTACGCCGGGCGTCCGCTGGCTCGGCACGCTGGGACTGAGCCTCCCGATCGCCACGACGCTGGCGTCCTCGTGGGGCTGGATCTTCACCGAGATGGGCCGCCAGCCGTGGGTCGTCTTCGGTCTGATGACGACCGAGTCCGGGGTCTCCCCCGGCGTCAGCACCTTCGAGGCGGCCACGTCGCTGATCGTGCTCACCTCCCTGTACGCCCTGCTCGCCGTCGTCGAGATCAAGCTGCTCGTGACCTACATCCGCAAGGGCGCCGACCCGTTCGTGGAGCCGCCGGACGTCCCCGTCGGCGGGGCAGACGACGACCGCCCGCTCACGTTCGCCTACTGACCACCCCGCCGAGACCCGGAGAGACACACCAATGGAACTGACCACCGTCTGGTTCGCCCTGATCGCCGTACTGTGGGTCGGCTACTTCTGCCTCGAGGGCTTCGACTTCGGCGTCGGCATGCTGCTGCCCGTCCTCGCGCGCAACGAGACCGAGCGCCGGGTCATGATCAACACGATCGGGCCCGTCTGGGACGGCAACGAGGTATGGGTGCTGGTGGCCGGAGGCGCGACCTTCGCCGCCTTCCCCGAGTGGTACGCCACGCTGTTCAGCGGGTTCTACCTGCCGCTGCTGCTGATCCTGGTCGCCCTGATCGTGCGCGGCCTGTCCTTCGAGTACCGCCACAAGCGCGACGAGGCCGAGTGGAAGTCGCGCTGGGACCTGGCGATCATCGTCGGTTCGCTCGTGCCGGCGCTGCTGTGGGGCGTCGCGTTCGCCAACATCGTCGCGGGCGTCCCGATCGACGCCGACAAGGAGTTCACCGGCAACCTGTTCACGCTGCTGAACCCCTACGGCCTGCTGGGCGGCCTGGTCACCCTGACGCTCTTCGCCACCCACGGCGCGATGTTCGTCGCCCTGAAGACCGACGGAGACATCCGCCACCGCGCGCGGGACCTCGCCCTGCGGATCGGTGCGGTCGCCGCCGTGCTGGCCGTCCTGTTCCTGGTCTGGACCCAGGTCAGGACCGGGACGGCGCTCACGGCGGTGGTCTTCGCGGTCGCTGCCCTGGCTCTCGTCGGCGGGCTCCTCTCCGCTCGCGCCGGACGCGAGGGCTGGGCCTTCGTCGGCACCTTCGCCACGATCGGCCTCGCGGTCGCCGGCCTCTTCCTGGCGCTCTTCCCCGACGTGATGCCCTCGACGACCGACCCGGCCTACTCCCTCACCACCACCAACGCGGCCGCCACGGCGTACACGCTGAAGGTGATGACGTGGGTCGCGGTGGTCTTCACGCCCATCGTGCTGGGCTACCAGGCGTGGACCTACTGGGTGTTCCGCAAGCGGATCTCGGTGCACCACATCCCCACGGCAGAGCTCGCGGACGCGTCGAGGTGAAGCCGCTCGACCCGGCCGTCCTGGCCCACCTGCGGCCTGCCCGCGCGTCGCTCGCCCTCGTCGTGGCGAGCGGCGTCGCAGGTGGTCTGGCCACGGTGGCGCAGGCGTTCGCGCTCGGCGCGCTGGTGGTCGCCGCGGTCACCGCGCCCGCTGGGGGCTGGGAGCGGGCGGCGTGGGCGTTCGCGGCACTCGTGCTGGTGCGGACCGCGGCGGCGTACGTCGGCCAGCGGGCGGCGGCCCGCGCGGCCGGGCAGGTCTCCGGCGCGCTCCGGCAGCGGCTCCTCGACGCCGCCCGCAGGGTCGACGGCCCCGGCCCCGACCGCCTGACCGTCCTGGCCACCCGCGGCGTGGCCGCTGTCGAGCCGTACGTCATCCGCTACCTCCCGGCCCTCGTCCCGGCCGCCGTCCTCCCCGTCGGCACGCTCGCCGCCATCACCTGGCTCGACCCGCTGTCCGGTCTCGTGGTCGCCCTGACGCTCCCCCTGGTGCCGGTGTTCGCCGTGCTCGTCGGCCTCACCACGCGCGACCGGGCCCGGACGCAGTGGCGCGCGCTGGAGGCGCTGTCGGGCCACTTCCTCGACGTGGTCCGGGGGCTGCCCACGCTGGTCGCCCACCGTCGCGCCGAGGCGCAGGTCGACATCATCCGGGTGGTCACGCACCGCTACCGCCGCGCCACCGTCGACACGCTCAAGGTGGCCTTCGCCTCCTCGTCGGTCCTCGAGCTGGTGGCCACCCTGTCGGTGGCCCTGGTCGCCGTCACGGTCGGCCTGCGGCTGGCCTCCGGGTCGGTCGGCTTCGAGGTCGCGCTGACCGTCCTGCTGCTCGCCCCCGAGGCGTACTGGCCGCTGCGGCGCGTCGGCGCCGAGTTCCACTCTGCCGCCGAGGGCACCGCCGCCCTCGCCGACGCCGACGCCGTGCTCGCCCACGCCTCGACGGACGTCGCACGTGCGCTGCGGCCGTCCTCGCTCGTCCTGACACTGCGCGACCTGGAGATCGGCCACGACCGTCCCCTCACCGCGCCGCTCGACCTCGAGCTCCCGACCAGCGGGCTGGTCGCGGTGGCCGGCACGTCCGGGTGCGGCAAGTCGACCCTGCTGGCAACGCTGCGCTGCGAGCTCGCGCCCCTGGCCGGCGAGGTGCTGGTCGGTGGGACTCCCCTGCCCGAGGTCGACCCGACGTGGTGGCGCGCCCGGGTGGCCTGGGCCCCCCAGCGGCCGTGGCTGCTCGCCGACAGCATCGGCGCCAACGTCCGTCTCGGACGCCCCGGAGCCGGCGACGACGAGGTGTGGGCGGCCCTGGCGGCCGTCGACCTCGCCGACGTCGTACGTGCCCTCCCCGAGGGCCTCGACACCCTGCTCGGCGAGGACGGGGCCGGGCTCTCGGCCGGCCAGCGGGCCCGCGTCGCGCTCGCCCGGGTCGTCCTGTCCGAGCGTCCGGTCGTGCTGCTCGACGAACCGAGCGCACACCTCGACGAGGAGACCGAGCAGGTGCTGCTCGACACCCTCGCCCTGCTCGCCCGCCGGAGCCTCGTCGTCGTGGTGGCGCACCGGCCCGCCGTGCTGGCGGCCGCGGACCGGGTCGTCGAGCTCGCGCCGGTGGCGGCCCCGACGGTGGCGGCAGGCCCCACCGGAAAGGCAGCAGGACCGGCGAGCCGCCGCCACCTTCCCGCGCCCGCGGCGGTCGTCCCGGCGCAGGCCGTGAAGGACGGAGCCGAGGACCGACCTCGCTGGGGCCTGCGGACGGCCACGCTCCTCGGCGCCCTCTCCACGGCGTCCGGGGTCGCCCTCACCGCCACTGCGGGCTGGCTCATCACGCGCGCCAGCGAGCAGCCGCCGGTGCTCTACCTGATGGTCGCCATCGTCGGCGTACGCCTCTTCGGCCTGGCCCGACCGGTGCTGCGCCACGTGGAGCGGGTGCTGAGCCACGACGTGGTGCTGCGCGAGCTCGCCGAGCGCCGGGCGCAGGTCTTCGCCGACCTCGTGCCGATCGTCCCGGGCCGGCTCGGCCCGCGACGCGGCGACCTGCTCACCCGGGTCGTCGACGACGTGGACGCGCTCCTCGACGAGCGCCTGCGCGTGCGCCAGCCGCTCGTGGGCGCCGCCCTGGTGGGAGCCGGAGCCGCCGTGCTCACCGGCCTCGTCTCCCCGGTCGCGGGGCTGGTCGTGCTGGTCGTCGCCGCCACCGGCGGGCTGGCCTTCGCGCTCGCCCGGCGCGGCACCGCGTCGGCCGAGCCGCTCGTGCTCGCCCACCGCGCCGCGCTCGGCGCCCGCGTCGAGGAGGTCGCCCACGGCGTCCGCGAGCTCGAGCAGTGGGGCGCGACCGGCCGGGCCCTCGCGGCGGTGCGCGCGGAGTCCGCCGACCTCGCCCGCGCCGTACGTCGCTCGTCGCGCGCCGTCGCGGCCGCCACGGCACTCACCAGCTCTGTCGCCGGCCTCGGCGTGGTCGCCGTCGCGGCGCTGGTCGACCCCGCGAGCACCACGCCCGCGCGCCTGGCCCTGCTGCTGCTCGTGCCGCTCGCGCTCGCCGACGTCACCGGCCCCCTCGCCGACGCGGGCGCCCTGTCCGTACGCGCGCGAGCAGCCCGCGAGCGGCTCGACCGGCTCGCCGCCACCGAGCCCGCCGTGTCCGACCCCGCGGTGCCCGAGCTCGCGCCCACCGCGTACGGCGTCGCGATGCACCGTGTGGGCCTCGGCTGGGACGGGCACCCGGTGCTCGCACTGGAGCACCTCGGCCTGCGCCCCGGTGAGCACGTGGGCGTCACCGGGCCGTCCGGGTCGGGGAAGTCCACCCTGGCCGCGACCCTGGTGAGGTTCATCGACCCGGTCGGCGGTGAGGTGCTCCTGGGAGGCACCGACCTGAGGCGGCTGGCGCTCGACGACGTACGCCGCCGGGTGGGACTGGTCGACGACGACCCGCACGTGTTCGCCTCGAGCATCGCGGAGAACGTCCGGCTCGCCCGCCCCGGCGCCTCCGACGAGGAGGTGCGGTCAGCCCTCGACGACGCCTGCCTCGGGGCCTGGGTCGACGCCCTGCCCGACGGGATCCACACGCACGTCGGTGAGGGCCGACGCGCGGTGTCCGGGGGCGAACGCGCGCGCCTCGCGCTGGCCCGCTCGCTCCTGGCCGACCCGCCGGTGCTGGTGCTCGACGAGCCGACGGCGCACCTCGACGGTCCGACTGCCCGCGCCGTGGCCGGGCAGATGCTCGGGGCCGCGTCCCGGGCCGGCCGCTCCATCGTGTGGATCACCCACGGCACCGTCGGTCTCGACGCGATGGACCGCGTGGTGCGGTTCGATGCGGCCGGACCGGCAGGCGTCAGCCGGTCTGCTCTCGTGGGGAGCGCAGCGGCAGGGTGAACCGGAAGGTGCTCCCGTGGCCGAGCTCGGAGGTCACCGACAGCGTCCCGCCGTGCGACTCGGCGATGCGCTGGGCGATCGGCAGCCCCAGCCCGGTGCCGGGCACCGACAGCGCGTTGGGGTTGGTCGAGCGGTGGAACGCCGAGAAGACGTGCTGCTGGTCGGTCAGCGAGATGCCGAGCCCGGTGTCGGTGACCTCGACGCTCACCTCGTCGTCCGCGACGGTCATCGCCACGGACACCGTCCCGTCCTCGGGGGTGTACTTGACGGCGTTGTCGACCATGTTGTCGATGACGCGGGCCAGCTCCTCGGGGTCGCCGAAGACGACGACCGGCGACGGACCGGGGTGGTCGAACTCCAGCGCCACCCCGGCCTGCTTGGCCCGGATGCTGAGCAGGTCGACGCTGGCCTCGCACAGCTCTGCGAGGTCCACCGCGCGGCGCACGGTCTCCCGCCGCCCCTGGATGCGGGAGTAGTGGAGCAGGTTGGCGACCAGGTTGTTGAGCCGACCGGCGTTGCGGATGATCGCGTCTATCGAGGTCAGGTCGGGGTGCCGGTCGGCGATCAGCTCGGCGTGGCCGAGGATCGCGGTGAGCGGCGTCTTGAGCTCGTGGGAGATCGTCGCGATCAGCTCGCTGCGATAGCGGGCGAGCTCGCGCAGCTCCTGGACGAGACGCTGCTCGGTCTCCAGCACCCGCGACGCCCGGACCGTCTGGGCGAGCAGACGACCGACCTCGAGCACGGCGTCCGCCTCGGCCGGCGTGACCGGGCGGGCGTTGCGCGCGAAGCCGAGCACGAGGTAGCCGACGAGGTCGTCCTGCGAGACCAGCGGGCACACGAGGGCACGGTCGACCCGCATCCCGCGCATCAGCTGCTGCATGCGCGCCGCGCTCCGCGGCAGGCGGGCGGATCCGGGGTCGTCGACGCCGAGCTCGATCAGCACCGGCAGGTCCGGGAGCTGCGTGAGGTCCTCGCGGATCTCGGGCACGTCCTGCTGGGGCGTGAAGGCGTAGGGGGTGCCGACCCCGAGCTGGCTGCCCTGCGCGTCGGACGGGAAGGTGCGCACCACGGTCTGGACGGTCTGCATCGAGTCCGCGACGGCGGACACGGCCGTGGCGAGGGCCTGCGACAGGTTCTGCGCGGCGGTCGACGCACCGGCCACGGTGGTCAGCATCCGGTCGAGACGGACCCGGTCGGTGAGCCGCTCGCGCTCGCGGGCGTTGGACAGGGCGACGCCGGCCTGGACGGCGAACATCTCCAGCAGCTCGCGGTCGGCCTCGTCGGGCACCTTGCCGTCCGCGGGCAGGTCCACGGCCATGTTGCCCAGCAGCTCTCCGGCCGCGGAGTAGAGGGGGGCGTACAGGGCGTGCTCGGGGTGCCAGGCGTCCGGGTCGTCGCTGGCCTCGAACTCCGGGATCCAGGCCGCCTCGAGCCGCTCGGCGGACATCCGCCCGGCCGGGACGAACCTCAGGATGCCCCACTTGTCGGCCTCGCGGAACTCGTCGAGGATCTGCTCGGCGGGCGTGCGGCGGTGGAGGATCTGGGCCACGACGTCGGGCGGGCCGGCCACGTGCGTCATGACGAGGACGTCGCCCTCGAGCCGCGCGATCGCGGCGACGCCGTAGCCGAGGACGTCCACCACGCCGTGCGCGATCTCCTCCAGGATCACCTCGGTGTCGGTGGAGGAGTTGACGCGGCGCATCAGCTCGGCCAGCCGGCTCAGTGCGCCCTGGTTGCGCGGCATGCCCACCTCCCCACCGAGGTCCTCGGACCCTCCAGCCCCGTGAGGGACTCTAGGGCCCTCAGGCCTCGATCACCACAGGAATGATCATCGGACGACGACGGTGCGCGCGGTTGACCCAGCGACCGACGACCCGGCGTACGACCTGCTGGAGCTGGTAGGCGTCGGTGGCGCCGTCCGCGATCGAGGCGTCGAGCGCGTCGATGATCGGCTGCTTGATCTCGTCGAAGGTGGTCTCGTCCTCGGCGAAGCCCCGGGCGTGGATCTCCGGACCGGACACGACCTTGCCCGTCACCGAGTCCACGACCACGATCACCGACAGGAAGCCCTCCTCGCCGAGGATCCGGCGGTCCTTCATCGAGGCCTCGGAGATGTCGCCGATGGTCGTGCCGTCGACGAAGACGTAGCCGACGTCGACCTTGCCGACGACCTTCGCGACGCCGTCGACGAGGTCGACCACCACGCCGTCCTCGGCGAGCACGACGTTCTCGACACCGGTGGCGCGGGCCAGGTCGGCGTTGGCGCGCATGTGGCGGATCTCGCCGTGCACCGGCATCACGTTGCGCGGCTTGACGATGTTGTAGCAGTAGAGCAGCTCGCCGGCGCTCGCGTGGCCGGAGACGTGGACGAGCGAGTTGCCCTTGTGCACCACGTTGGCGCCGAGGCGCGACAGGCCGTTGATCACCCGGTAGACGGCGTTCTCGTTGCCCGGGATGAGCGAGCTGGCCAGGACGACGGTGTCGCCCTCCTCGAGGTGCACGAAGTGGTGGTTGTTCTGCGACATGCGGCTCAGCGCGGCCAGCGGCTCGCCCTGCGAGCCGGTCGAGACCAGCACCTGCTTGTGGGGCGGCAGGTCGGCGAGCTCCTTGGCCTCCACCATCACGCCCGGCGGGACGGTGAGGTAGCCCAGCTCCTGTGCGATCGCCATGTTGCGCACCATCGAGCGGCCGACGTAGCCGACCTTGCGGCCGTGGGCCACGGCGGCGTCGAGCACCTGCTGGACGCGGTGCACGTGGGAGGCGAAGCACGCCACGATGATCCGCTTCTCGCTCTTGGAGAAGACCCGGTCGAGCACCGGTGCGATGTCCTTCTCCGACGTCGTGAAGCCGGGCACCTCGGCGTTGGTGGAGTCGGTGAGGAACAGGTCGACACCCTCGTCGCCGAGGCGGGCGAACTCGTTGAGGTCGGTGATCCGGCCGTCGAGGGGCAGCTGGTCCATCTTGAAGTCACCGGTGTGCAGCACGACGCCGGCACCGGTGCGGATGACCACCGCGAGCGCGTCGGGGATGGAGTGGTTGACCGCGACGAACTCGAGCACGAACGGCCCGAAGGTGATGGTCTGGCCCTCGGCGACCTCGTACTGGGCGGTCTCCTTGAGGCGGTGCTCGCGCAGCTTCGAGCCGAGCAGCGCGAGGGTCAGCTTGGAGCCGACGAGCGGGATGTCGCCGCGCTCGCGCAGGAGGTACGGCGTCGCGCCGATGTGGTCCTCGTGGCCGTGGGTCAGCACCAGCGCCTCGACGGCGTCGAGGCGGTCCCGGATCGGGTCGAAGTCGGGCAGGATCAGGTCGACGCCGGGGTGGTGGTCCTCGGGGAACAGCACGCCGCAGTCGACGATCAGCAGCCGGCCGTCGTACTCGAAGACCGTCATGTTGCGGCCGACCTCACCCAGCCCGCCGAGCGGGATGACCCGCAGGCCTCCGGCCGGGAGGGGGGCGGGCGCGCTCAGGTCGGGATGGGGGTGGCTCAAGGGATTCCTCGGGTTCGGTGTTCGGAAGGTCAGATGAGGCCGGCCGCGGCCAGGCCGGTGCGGAGCGCCGCGACCTCGTCGTCGTCGAGGGCGACGAGCGGGCCGCGGACGCGGCGGTTGTCGAGCACGCCGAGCAGCTCGAGGGCTGCCTTGGCGGTGGTGGCTCCGTAG
The DNA here is from genome assembly GCF_014779655.1 of Nocardioides ganghwensis. GTDB lineage: Bacteria > Actinomycetota > Actinomycetes > Propionibacteriales > Nocardioidaceae > Nocardioides > Nocardioides ganghwensis. Next base: position 116,306 of record NZ_JACXYX010000004.1, on the reverse strand, counting down.
TTGGGGACGCCCATCACGGCGTCGAACGCCGGGACCAGCGACGTGTGGATCCGCAGCGCCTCGGCGTGGTCGCCGCGGACCCAGGCGTCCAGCATCGCCGAGAGCTGGTCACCGGCGGCGTGCCCGACGACGGAGACCAGGCCGACGCCGCCGTACGCGAGGTAGCCCAGGGTGGCGACGTCGTCGCCGCTGTAGACGGCGTAGCCCATGTCGACGAGCTCCGCGGCGCGCGGCAGCAGGCCGGTGGCGTCCTTGACCGACGTGACGTGGTCGTACCTGCGCATGGCCTCGTAGGTCTCGAGCTCGATCGTCGTCGCGGTGCGTCCCGGGACGTCGTAGAGCATCACCGGCAGGTCGGTGGCCTCGGCCACGGCGCTGAAGTGGTGGCGCAGGCCCACCTGCCCGGGCTTGTTGTAGTAGGGACTGACGAGCAGCACGCCGTCGACGCCGACCTTCTCGGCCTGGCGGGCCAGCTCGACCGAGTGCGCCGTCGCGTTGGTGCCGACGCCGGCGACGACCATCGCCCGGTCGCCGACCGCGTCCTGGACGGCGCGGAGGATCTCGCCGTCCTCCGCGACGGACGTCGTGGGGCTCTCGCCGGTGGTGCCGCTGACGACGACGCCGTCGTTGCCGTGGTCCACGAGGTGCGTGGCGATCCGCGCCGTGGCCTCGAGGTCGACGCTGCCGTCCTCGTGGAACGCGGTGGCCATCGCGGTGAGGAGGCGACCGAACGGGACGTCGACACTCACGCGCGTACTCGCTTCGCTCCGCTCGCTCATGAGCGAAGGTTATCGCCCCCGCGGCGCATCGGCGTCGGCGGCGAGCCGTACGCGGTGTCGGTGACCCGGCCGACTGCGCGAGTCGGCCGGCGATGCCGTCAAAACCGATGGCACTGCGGGGCCGCCCGATGGCAGGGTGGCTGGCCGTGCCCTACCTCGACCTTCCCACGTGGCTCACCCCTGCCCAGCGAGGGACGGTGGTGGCGCTCGCCGAGCGCAACGACGCGGCCCACGGCGACGAGCTGCTCGGCCTCGTCCTCAGCGGCTCGGCGGCCCGCGACCTCGCGACCGGGCTCTCGGACCTCGACGTGATGGTGGTGCTCACCGACCGGGCCGCCGCCGACCGCTCCACCGAGAAGTCCCAGGAGGTCGACGAGATCGTCGAGGCCTGGTCCGACCTGACGACGGTCGCACCGTTCGGCACCGAGTACTGGTGGTACCGCTGGTCGTACGCGTGGGCCCCGGTCCTGCTCGACCGCACGGGCGGTGCGCTCGCCGACGCCGTACGTCGTCAGGCCACGCTGTCGCCCGACGAGGCCGACGCCGTGCTGGTCGACCACGACCGGCTCGACGGCTGGCTCAACTTCGCCTACCGCGCGCTCAAGAACGACCGCGACGGCCGTGCGGTGGAGGCCCGGCTCGACGCGGCCGAGTCCGTGCCGTGGCTGCTCGACGTGGTCTTCGCGATGGCCGGCCGGGTCCGTCCCTACAACAAGTACCTGCCCTGGGAGCTGCGCGAGCACCCGCTCGAGGGCTGGGCGGCCGACGACCTGCTCGGGCTGGTGCAGCGCACGCTCGACGGCGACGCGTCCGCCGTGCGGGAGACGTTCGCGCGCGTCCGGACCGCCTGCACGGCCCACGACCGGCGACGCGGGCACACGCGCACCACCGACATGGTCGACGGGTGGGGTCGCGAGCTGGCCATCTTCGACGGGACCGGTGGCTAGCGCACCCCCTGTTCAGCGGTCGGTGGAGGACTCGAGGATCGCCGGGAGCACGTGGTGCTCGAGCATCGGCGCGAGGTCGTCGGGGTGGTCGCGCAGCGGTGTCCAGCGGACCTCCGCGATCTCGGCGGACGCGACCGGCTCGTCGTCCGACTCCACCCGGAACACCGTCGAGTGCAGGGTGTGGCCGGGCTCGTTGGCGGCCTCGGAGAGGAACTCGCCGATCAGGGTGGCCGACTCGATCCGGAGGCCGACCTCCTCGTACGTCTCGCGCAGCGCCGCGTCGCGCGCGGACTCCCCCGGCTCGAGCTTGCCGCCGACCAGCATGAAGCGCTCGGTCCCACGCTTGCGGACCGTCAGCACGTGCCCGTCGCGGACGAGGGCGACCGCGGCGACCACGATGTGCCTGTCGTCGTGCGCGCCCGGTGCCTCCACGGGACGACTGTGGCACGAGCGCCGGTGCTCGCCTACGGTGGGCCCACTCGGGACGACAGGGGGCAAGGGTGCGTCGAGCGCAGCTGGGGCAGGCAGCGGGAGTGGTCGTCGGGGTGGCGTCCGGGGCGATCGCGCTGGGGTTCGCCGTCAACGGCGCCGGCGGTGAGCCGGAGGTGCCCGGGGCCGGACCGCTTCCCGTCGTGACGCCCGAGACCCCGTGGGAGAGCCTGCCGCTCGCCGAGGTCGAGGGCCCGCTCACCATGCGGGACGGGTGCCTCCTGCTCGACAGCGAGATCGTGTTCTGGGCGCACGGCACCCGCTGGGACCCCGAGACCGGGGCCGTCGTCCTCGAGGGCGGCGACACCGTGGAGGTCGGTGGGGACTTCACCGGGGGCGGCGGGCACTACGACCTGCGGGGCGACGACAACGGGCCGCTCGACGTCAGGTCGTGGCTCGGCCGCGAGGCGGGACGGGCGATCGAGTCGTGCTCGGGCGCGACCGGGATCACGGCCCTCGTCTTCGCCTACGCGCCGGAGGGCGGCTGAGCGAGGCGCTCAGCCCAGCGCACGACGTACGGCCTCGAGCGCCTCGGCGTCGGACACCCCGAGCGTGCGCACCGTGGCGGCGTACGACGCGGCGGCCTCACGCAGCGACCGCTCGACGCCCCGACCGGCGACGAAGGTGCCGGCCCGGCCCCGGGTCTCGACGACGCCGAGCGCCTCGAGCTCCTTGTAGGCCCGGGCGACGGTGTTGGCCGCGAGGCCGAGGTCGGCGGCGAGCGCCCGGACGGGCGGCAGCCGGAAGCCCGGCTCGAGCATGCCGCTGTCGACCTGCGAGCGGATCCCGTCGCGCACCTGCTCGAAGGGCGGCACACCCGAGGCCGGATCGACCGAGAGCCTCACGCCGCGGGGTCCATCCGCTCGAGCCACACGCGCTCGTAGCCGTCGTAGCTCTCTCGTGCGGTCTCGACCCACTCCCCGGCGGGGAACTGCGGGTAGTGCACGTCGCCCTCCGGCTCGAGGTCGACCTCGGTCAGCACCTGGTGGGTGGCCCAGGGCAGGAGCGCGGCGTAGACCTCACCGCCGCCCGCGACCATCAGGTCACCCGGCTGGGACGCGGCGAGCTCGAGCGCGTCCTCGACGGTGTGCGCGACCAGCACGCCCTCGTGGGCCCAGCCGGCGTGGCGGGTGAGGACGATGGTCGTACGCCCGGGCAGGGGGCGGCCGATCGACTCGAACGTGGTGCGTCCCATGAGCAGCGTGTGTCCCCAGGTCAGCTCCTTGAACTGTGCCTGCTCGCCGGGGAGCCGCCACGGGATGTCCGGGCCGTTGCCGATGACGCGGTTGCGGGCGTGCGCGGCGACGAGGACCACGCGCTGATCGGGTCGGGTCACAGCGCCGACCCTACTGACGGACGGTCCTTCGGCCCTGTTCCAGCCGCTCGGGCCGTGCCACGGTGGGAGACAGAACCCGACCCTGGAGGCTCCGATGAGCACCACCGACAGCAGCACCGACAGCACGACCTGCCCCGACTGCCACGCCGTGGTGGCCGACCTCACCGCCCACGAGCGCTGGCACACCCGCCTGGTGGCCGACGTCGCGAAGGCGGTCAGCCAGGCCCTCGAGCGGCGTTAGACCGCGATGGGCGCCTTGATGCCCGGGTGGGGGTCGTAGCCCTCGACCGCGATGTCCTCGAGGTCGAAGCCGTCGATCTCGGTGACGTCGGGGTTGAGCACCAGTCGCGGGAGCGGCCGCGGGTCGCGGGACAGCTGGAGCCGGGCCTGGTCGACGTGGTTGAGGTAGAGGTGCGCGTCGCCCATCGTGTGCACGAAGTCCCCCACCTCGAGGCCCGTCACCTGGGCGACCATGTGCGTCAGCAGCGCGTAGGACGCGATGTTGAACGGCACGCCGAGGAAGGTGTCGGCCGAGCGCTGGTAGAGCTGGCAGCTCAGCCTCCCCTCGGCGACGTAGAACTGGAACAGCGTGTGGCACGGCGGCAGCGCCATGTCGTCGACGTCGGCGACGTTCCACGCCGAGACGATGTGGCGGCGCGAGTCGGGGTTGGTGCGGATGCCCTCGACCAGGCGGGCGACCTGGTCGACGTGGCGCCCGTCCGGGGTGGGCCAGGAGCGCCACTGGTAGCCGTAGACGGGGCCGAGGTCGCCGTTGTCGTCGGCCCACTCGTCCCAGATCGTGATCCCGCGGTCCTGGAGCCACTTCACGTTGGTGTCGCCGCGCAGGAACCACAGCAGCTCGCCGAAGACCGAGCGCGTGTGGACCTTCTTCGTCGTCACGAGGGGGAAGCCCTCCGAGAGGTCGAACCGCATCTGGTGGCCGAAGACGCTCAGCGTCCCGGTGCCGGTGCGGTCGGTCTTCTCCACGCCCTCGTCGAGGATCCGCTGGAGCAGGTCGAGGTAGGCGCGCACGGGACGACTCTACGACCTCCTAGCTCCGGGGGACGCGCGCCTCGGCGACGACACACTCGACGTCGAAGGTGAAGTCGTCCCCGGCCCGGAGGGCGTCGTAGGCCGCCCGCAGACGGGCCTGCACGTCCGCGGACTGCGCGCGCCACAGGACGCCGAAGTTCCCGACCGAGGTGAGCCCGGCCCACAGGTCCGCGGGAGCGACCCGCCACGTCCACGACGCGGTGCCCGCGTGCGTCACGGCCAGGCCGGCCTCGCCGAGGATGCCCGCGAGGCCGTGGGGCGAGCGGTCGAAGTCGCGATCGGCCGGCAGTCGCGGCGCCGGAGGACGTACGGCGCCCGCCGCGTCGAGGAGGTCGTTCCACATCGTCGCCTGCGGTGGCGGGGTGCTGCCCCAGATCGAGGCGCGCACGAACCCCCCGGGCGCGGCCACCCGCCCGAGCTCGCGCGCACCGGCCCGCGGGTCGTCGACGTGGTTGAGCACGAAGCTGGCGACCACTGCGTCGAAGCCGTCGTCGGCGAAGGGAAGGTCGGGGAGCCCCGCGACGACGACCTCCTGGCCGAGGCGCGAACCCGCGAGGTCCGCCATCTCCGGGTCGGGGTCCACGGCGACGACCTCGTGGGCCTCCGCGCGGACGACCTCGGTCAGCTCCCCCGTGCCGCACCCCACGTCGAGCACCCGACCGCCGCGCGGCAGGCCGGCGACCACGGTCGGGATCGCGCCCGCGCACAACCCGGCGAAGCTCCGCGCGTACGCCCCAGCGACACCCGTCCACAACGACTCAGCCACGGTCCGGAACCTACTCGAGGACGTCAGGCGAGGTTCGCCCACTTCTCCACTTCCCGCCACCCCCACGGCCGTTCCGGGCATAGTAGAGCGCGTGAGAAGTCACCAGCGGTGGGAGACGCGCCGTCGTGTCCACGCTCCTGACAGCGCCCGTGAAGGGCGAAGCACACGGCCCCTCGGGATCCCGGAGTGAGCCGGGCCGACACGGTCTCGGTGGTGATCCCGACCTACAACCGCGCACACTGCATTCGTGACGCGATCGAGAGCGCGCTGCACCAGAGCGCTCCCCCGCACGAGATCTTGGTGATTGACGACGGGTCGACGGACGACACTGAGTCAATCGTGGAAGCCATCGGCAGTCCGCTGGTCCGATATGTCAGGAAGCCAAACGCCGGCGTCAGCTCGGCTCGCAACCTGGGCATCGAGATGGCCACGGGCCACTGGATCGCCTTCTTGGACTCGGACGACACGTGGCGCCCGACGAAGCTCGAGCTCCAGCTGCGCTGTCTGGCCGCCACCGGAAGTGCCGTCTGCTTCACCGGCGCCGTGTCCGAGGACGGCGAGCGGCAGGACGGCATCGCTGAGCTCGACCCCCACCTGCCGGCCGACGAGTGGCGCAGCTATCCGCGCCCAGTCGAGTTCATCGCGCGCTCCCTCCTCCACCCGCTCGTGGTCTCACTCATGATCAGCAGGAAGGCATTGAAGGACGCCGGGGGCTTCGACGAGGACATGGTTGCTGCCGAGGACACCGCGTTGTTCTACGACCTCACGTGCCAACAGGACATAGTGCTGCTCAACATCCCGCTGGTCGACATCACCCGCGAGCGGGTCGTCGCTGGTCTGAGCGACCACCAGAACGCCGCTGCGGCCGCCGCACGACTGGACTGTGCCATCCGGGTTCAGACCAAAGCGCTCGGGCACGTCAGCGGACAGGCCCTCCCTCCGGACGAGACCGCCGCGTCGATCCGCATCGTGCGAAAGAGGATCGCCTACTTCCTCAGCCGCCGTTCGGAAGTCGCTCATGCCGCGGGCGACCATGCACTCGGCCGGCGACTGGCGAGGGAGGCGATCAGCCTGACCGGGGACTGGCGCACCATGGTGCGGAGCGCGATGCTGGCGTACGGCTACCGGTGGATGGCTCCGCGACTACAGAGGAAGTGGCCGAGCGACTGAGGTCCAGTGGCCGATCAGCGCAGACGGATGGTGCCCGCGCCGCCGACGACCGTCACCGGCGCGTCGCACGACGACACTGTGCGACAGACCAGCACGGCACGGCGACCCGACTCGGACTGCCGGACCGCGTCCTGGGCGCCGTCGCGGCGCGAGGAGTCGATGAGGTGGGCCCAGCCGCCGTCGGCGAGCGGCACGCTCTGCACCAGCACGTCGTACCTCCCCAGCCCGGACACCGGCGGCGGGCTGGGCGTGGTGTCGAGGCCGGCTGGCGCCTCGTCGGTCGGCTCGACGTCGCCGTCGGCGTCCACCCTGAGGACCTCGCCGGAGCGCAGCCGCACCACGGCGCCGGATCCGTCGACGACGAAGGCGTCCACGCGGAGCAGCTCGACGACCACGTCCTCGAGGTGCAGCTCGCCCTCGGCGTACCAGGCCACCGGGAGCGGGTTGGCCTCCTCGCGCACCTCGGGCGGCGTCGGCTGCGCGGCCCACCACGCCCAGCCGGCCGTCAGCACCGCGACGACCGCGGCAGCCACGACCCCGCGCCTCACGCCCCGGCGGCGTCGGCCCGCGCGCAGACTCTCGGCGCGGACGAGCCAGGCCTCCGGCCCGTCGCGCGGGTCGCGGGGGCGTACGGCGTGCGGCACCGGCTCCCCCGGTCGCGCGGGGAGTCCTGCCCGCTCCCGCACGTCCGCCCAGAGCACGACGTCGACCTGCTCGTCGCGGACGCGGCGGTCCCAGCCGCGCCGGGCGGCCAGCAGCGCCTCGGCCACCGCGAGGCGCGCGTCGTCGGTCGCGACGCCCTCGTCCTCGAGACCGCCCACGAGGTCGGGCCACCGCGCGTCGACGTAGCGCGCGAAGTCGGACCGGTCCGCCACCTGAACCCCTCCTTCGACCGCCCTCGACACCCGTCCGTCGACCCGTCCTTCGGAGCCGTCGCGGGTGCCGGATGGCCTCAGGCGCTGAGCGACATCGGCCCGTAGACCCGGCGGTCGTGCTCGAAGAGCGTCACCGCGGCGACGCCTTGCTCGGCCAGCTCGGCCCAGATCTCCCCCACCCACGACTCGGCGTCGCCCTGCGAGGAGAAGCGCTGGTCGGAGTGACCGGCGACCTCGACCGGCTCGCCGGCGGCGTCCTCGAGGCGCCACCACCAGGGCCGCTCGGCGGCCGAGGGCTGGCGGAAGGTCGGGGGCTGTCCGGGGAGCACGTCAGGCCTCCCTGACCGAGGGGTCGACGAAGGGTGGCTTGACCAGCTGGAAGATCTCGCGCCGTCCACGCACGTCGACGCCGACCTGCGCGTCCTCGGCGACCATGGTGGGGATGAGCGCGAGCCCGATGCCCTTCTTGAGGGTCGGCGAGAAGGTGCCGGAGGTGATGTCGGCGAGGGGTACGTCGTGGGTGAGCGTGACGCCCATGCCGGGGCGCGGGATGCCGCGCCCGACGGCGACGAGCCCGCGCAGCCGGCGGCGGGGGCCCTCCTCCTTGGCCCGCAGCACGGCGTCGCGCCCCCAGAAGGCGTCCTTCTTCCAGCCCACCGCCCACGAGAGCCCGGCCTCGACCGGGTTGGTGTCGAGGCTGATGTCCTGCCCGTGGAGCGGATAGCCCATCTCGGTACGGAGGGTGTCGCGCGCGCCCAGGCCGCAGGCGGTGATGCCCCACTCCTCCCCCGCTGCCATCAGCCGGTCCCAGAGCTCACCGGCCGCCTCGTTGGCCACGACCAGCTCGTAGCCGCGCTCGCCGGTGTAGCCGGTGCGGCACACCACGACGCCCACGGTGTCTGCGCCCACCGCGAAATCGGCCTCGACGAACGACATGTACTCGTGGCCGCTCGGCAGCCCCACCTTGTCGAGGACGTCGTCGGAGCGGGTGCCCTGCAGCGCCAGCACGGCGTAGTCGTCGTGGTGGTCGACCACCTTCACGCCCTCGGGTGCCTCGGCCTGCAGGCGGCGTACGACCTCGGCTGTGTTGGCGGCGTTGGGGATGAGCAGCACGTGCTCGTCGTCGTGCCAGTAGGCGATGAGGTCGTCGACGATGCCGCCCGACTCGTCGAGGCAGAGGGTGTACTGGGCCTTGCCGGGACGGATCTTGGCGAGGTCGTTGGACAGCGTCGCGTTGACGAAGTCGACGGCACCGGGGCCCGACACCATCGCCTTGCCCAGGTGGCTGACGTCGAAGACGCCGACCGACTCGCGCACGGCCGTGTGCTCCTTGACGACACCGGTCGCGTACTCCAGCGGCATCGACCAACCGCCGAACTCGGCGAACTTCGCACCGAGGGCCTCGTGACGGTCGTGGAGGGGCGACTGCTTCAGCGATCCGGCCATGACGCGCAACCTACCGCAGCGTCCCTCGCACGAGGCCGTGCCAGGACTCCCCTAGCATGCCCGGGTGACCTCCTACTCGTTGCGCAGCGCCAGCCCCGCCAAGACCCGAGCCGACGCCGTCGTCGTGGGAGTCGTCGCCGGCCCGAAGGGGCCGCAGCTCTGCGAGGCGGCCGAGGACGTCAGCGCCGCCTACGGCCGCCGCCTGCGCCCGTTCCTGTCCACCCTGGGCGTCACCGGCAAGGCCGGTGAGGCGGTCAAGGCGACGACGCGCGACGAGGTCAACGCGCCCCTACTGGTCTTCGTCGGCCTCGGCGAGGACCCGACCGACCCGATCGCCGTACGCCGCGCCGCCGGCGTCGCGGCCCGCAGCGTCCCCAACGCCGCCTCGGTCGCCCTCGCGCTGCCGGCCGGGACCCCCGAGCTGGTCGCCGCCGTCGTCGAGGGCCACCGCCTCGGCGGCTACACCTTCACCGCCTACAAGTCGACGAAGGCCGAGACCACCGAGCCGACCGACGTGGTCGTGCTCAGCCCCGTCGCGCGCAAGGCGGAGGCGGTCGCCGCCCTCGAGCGCGCGGAGGTCCTCGCCGACGCCGTCGAGCTGACCCGTGACTGGGTCAACACCCCGCCCCGGGACTGCACGCCCCCGCTGCTGGCCGACCTGGTGACGGCCGCGCACAAGGAGGTCACCAAGGGCAGGGGCGCCCCGAAGGTGACGCTGGAGGTCTTCGACCACGAGCAGCTCGCCGAGATGGGCTGCGGCGGCATCCTCAGCGTCGGCGACTCCTCGGCGGCCCCCTCGCGCCTGGTCAAGCTCACCTGGGCGCCCGAGGACGCCGTCACCCACCTCGCGCTGGTCGGCAAGGGAGTCACCTTCGACTCCGGCGGCCTGACCATCAAGCCGTCCTCCAGCATGACCAACATGAAGGGCGACATGGCGGGCGCCGCCAGCGTCGTCGCCGCGACCCTCGCGATCGCCCGGCTCGGCCTGCCGGTCCGGGTCACCGCCTTCGCGCCGATGGCCGAGAACATGGTCTCCGCCACCTCGACCCGACCCGGCGACGTGATCACCATGCACAACGGCACCACCGTCGAGATCGCCAACACCGACGCCGAGGGCCGGATGCTGCTCGGCGACGCGCTCTCGCTGGCCGTGCTCGAGGAGCCCGACGTCGTCGTCGACATCGCCACCCTCACCGGCCACATGCAGCTCGCCCTCGGCGACAAGGTCGGCGCGGTGATGGGCACGGACGACCAGGTGCCCGCCGTCCTCGCGGCGGGTGCGGCCGCCGGCGAGCAGCACTGGCGGATGCCGATCCCCGAGGAGATGAAGGAGCGCATCACCAGCTCCAAGGTCGCCGACCTGCTCCAGCACGACTGGGTCCGCTGGGGCGGCGGCCTCTACGCCGCCGCCTTCCTGCGCGAGTTCACCGGCGGGCTGCCGTGGGCCCACCTCGACATCGCCGGCAAGGAGATGAACCTCGGCAGCCCGTACGGCCACGTCCCCTCCGGCGCCACCGGGTTCGGCGTCACCACGCTCGTGGAGTATGCCCGCTCGCTGGCCGAGCGCGGGGTTGGCTAGATCCCCTCGGCCTTCTTGCGCCGGTTGTAGTCGCGCATCCGCTGCGGCACGCCGACGACCGCCGCGTCGTACGACGGCACGCGGTGGCGGTTGGCGAACTCGTGCGCCCACTTCACGCTCGGCACCCGGCGGCGCGTCCACTCGCCGTCGTGCGCGACGAGGAGGATCGTCACGTCGCTGACCGCGGTGCGGGGCTCGACGAACCCCTCCACCCCCTGTCGCGTCCTCACGAAGTTCTCCAGGTGGCGCACGTCCTCACCGTCGGAGGCGCGTACGCGCGTCGAGCCGGTGCGGGTGGCGTCCCGCGCCGGAGCGCTGGTGCGCCCCTTGCGGCGGAATCGGTCGAACATGCCCATGACGGACATTCTGCCCAGACGATCCTCATCACGCCCATCACGCTCGCCGTACCCGACCGGACCGGCCAGGGTTCGGCCCACCCGACCCGGTGTGGACAGGCGCGCGTTTGGTGCAAAGATGGACGCGCCCGTGATCGACGGGCGAGTCGAGCATCTGGAGGGAATCAGTGGCGGACGGTGAGTTCGACGTCCTCGTACTCGGGGCTGGTTCAGGCGGCTACGCCTGCGCCCTGCGCGCGGCCCAGCTGGGCCTGAGCGTCGGCCTGGTCGAGAAGGGCAACCTCGGCGGCACCTGCCTCCACGTGGGCTGCATCCCGACCAAGGCCCTGCTCCACGCCGCGGAGGTCGCCGACTCGGCGCGAGACGCCGCGCAGTTCGGCGTGACAGCCTCGCTCGACGGCATCGACATGGCGGGCGTCAACGCCTACAAGGACAAGGTCGTCGACCGGCTCTTCAAGGGCCTCACCGGTCTCATCAAGTCGCGCGGCATCACCGTCATCGAGGGCGCCGGCGTCCTCACCGGCCCGCGCGAGGTCACGGTCGACGGCACGGCGTACACCGGCAAGGCCGTCGTGCTCGCCTCCGGCTCCTACAGCAAGTCGCTGCCCGGCCTCGAGGTCGACGGCGAGAAGGTCATCACCTCCGAGCACGCCCTGCGCCTCGACCGCGTGCCTGCGTCGGCCATCGTGCTGGGCGGCGGCGTCATCGGCTGCGAGTTCGCCAGCGTGTGGAAGTCCTTCGGCTCCGACGTGACGATCATCGAGGCCCTGCCGCGACTCGTCGCCGCCGAGGACGAGGCGTCGTCCAAGGCGCTCGAGCGGGCCTTCCGCAAGCGCAAGATCTCGTTCCTCACCGGCACGCCCTTCCAGAGCGTGAAGACCACCGACACCGGCGTCGCCGTCACCGTCGAGGGCGGCGACGTGGTCGAGGCCGAGGTGCTCCTCGTCGCCGTCGGCCGCGGCCCGTCCACCGACGGCCTCGGCTATGCGGAGCAGGGTGTCGAGATGGACCGCGGCTTCGTCCTCACCGACGACCGGTGCCGCACCAACGTCGAGGGCGTGTACGCCGTGGGCGACATCGTGCCCGGCCTCCAGCTCGCCCACCGCGGCTTCCAGCAGGGCATCTTCGTGGCCGAGGAGATCGCGGGCCTCGACCCGCGCCCGATCGACGAGTCGGGCATCCCGCGGGTGACCTACTCCCACCCCGAGATCGCCTCCGTCGGCCTCGACGAGGCGAAGGCGCGTGAGCTGCACGGCGACGCGGTCACCACGATCACCTACGACCTCGGCGGCAACGGCAAGAGCCAGATCCTCCAGACCCAGGGCTTCGTCAAGCTCGTCGGCCTGGTCGACGGGCCGGTCCTCGGCGTCCACATGGTGGGCGATCGGGTCGGTGAGCTCATCGGTGAGGCGCAGCTGATCTACAACTGGGAGGCACACGCCGACGACGTCGCGCCGCTCGTGCACGCCCACCCCACCCAGAACGAAGCGCTCGGGGAGGCCCACCTGGCCCTCGCCGGGAAGCCTCTCCACGCACACTCCTGACACCCAACCAACGCGAGCGAAGGAACCACATTGGCCTCCGAAGTCACCCTCCCCGCACTCGGCGAGTCCGTCACCGAGGGCACCGTCACCCGCTGGCTGAAGCAGGTCGGTGACACGGTTGCCGTCGACGAGCCGCTGCTGGAGGTCTCCACCGACAAGGTCGACACCGAGATCCCCTCCCCGGTCGCCGGGACGCTGCTCGAGATCAAGGCCAACGAGGACGACACCGTCGAGGTGGGCGCGGTCCTGGCCGTGGTCGGCGAGGAGGGCGAGTCCACGGGCGACGCCTCCGAGGCCGCCGAGCCCGAGGCCCAGCCCAAGGACGAGCAGGAGTCGGAGAAGAAGGCCGAGCAGGAGGAGCAGGTCGCCGAGGAGACCGGCGAGCTCCCGCCCGGGGACGAGACCCCCGAGTCCGAGAAGGACGACGCCCCCGCGCAGTCCGAGCCGGCCGCCGAGCAGGCCGCGTCCGGCGGCTCCTCGGACAGCTCGTCCGGCTCCGGCGGCTCCGGTGGCGGGTCCGGCACGCCGGTCACGCTGCCCGCACTGGGCGAGTCGGTCACCGAGGGCACCGTCACCCGCTGGCTCAAGCAGGTCGGCGACGAGGTCGCCGTCGACGAGCCGCTGCTGGAGGTCTCGACCGACAAGGTCGACACCGAGATCCCCTCTCCCGTCGCCGGGACCCTGCTGGAGATCAAGGCCGAGGAGGACGAGACCGTCGAGGTCGGGGCCGAGCTGGCGATCATCGGCTCCGGCGACGCCGCCCCGGCGCAGGCGGAGGAGAAGTCCGAGCCGGAGCCCGAGCCGGAGCCCGAGCCGGAGCCCGAGCCGGAGCCGGAGCCCGAGGCCAAGGAGGAGCCGAAGCAGGAGGCCCCGAAGCAGGAGGCCCCGAAGCAGGAGGAGCCGAAGCAGGAGGAGCCGGCTCCCTCGCCCCAGGCTCCCGCGGCCGCCAGCACCTCCGAGGGCGGCCGGGACCAGACGGCGTACGTCACGCCGCTGGTGCGCAAGATGGCCGACCAGCACGGTGTGGACCTCGGCTCGGTGCAGGGCACCGGAGTCGGTGGCCGCATCCGCAAGCAGGACGTCCTCGATGCGGCTGCCGCCGCCCAGGAGGCCGCCTCCGCTCCCGCTGCTCCGGCCGCCGCTCCTGCCGCTGCGGGCGCGCCCCCGGCCGCTGCCGCGCCGACGTCGGCGTCGCCGTCGCCGTTGCGGGGCACCACCGAGCCGCTCTCGCGCCTGCGCAAGGTCATCGCCTCGCGCATGGTCGAGTCGCTGCAGGAGTCCGCGCAGCTGACGCAGGTCATGGAGGTCGACGTCACCGCGATCGCCCGCCTGCGCGAGGCGTCGAAGGCCGACTTCCAGGCGCGGGAGGGCGTGAAGCTCACCTACCTGCCCTTCTTCGCCAAGGCCGCCATCGACTCGCTCAAGCTGCACCCCAAGCTCAACGCGGCGATCGACACCGACAAGGGCGAGGTGACCTACTTCGACCGCGAGAACATCGCGTTCGCCGTGGACACCGAGAAGGGCCTGCTGACCCCGGTCGTCAAGGAGGCGGGCGACCTCTCGATCGCCGGCCTGGCCAAGAAGATCGCGGACGTGGCCGAGCGCACCCGCACCAACAAGATCACCCCGGACGAGCTGTCCGGCGGCACCTTCACGATCACCAACCTCGGCAGCTTCGGGGCGCTGTTCGACACCCCGATCATCAACAAGCCGCAGGTGGCGATCCTCGGTCCCGGTGCCGTCGTCAAGCGGCCCGTCGTGATCGACGACCCCAACCTGGGCGAGACGATCGCGGTGCGCCACATGGTCCACCTGGCGCTGACCTACGACCACCGCCTGGTCGACGGCGCCGACGCCGGCCGGTTCCTCCAGGAGGTCAAGAAGCGCCTCGAGGCGGGCCAGTTCGAGGTCTGACGACGACCGTCCTGTCGACGCCCCGTCCGCACCCGCGGGCGGGGCGTCGTCGTACGTCCGGGCCGCGGCGCGGGTCACACATAAATCGGGGGCGCGATGTCGGTCCCGACACGTAACGTCTGGTGCTTGTGACGGTGACCGAGATCCAGACCCCGACGGCACCGGCGACCACGTCCGCGACCGACGGGTTGCCGGCCGGTCGGGTGCCCGTCGACTGGCGCCGCGTACGCCGCCCGCTGACCTACGTCTGCTTCTCGATGTCGCTGCTCGGCGCCGTCGCGGCGTCCCTCGGCTCGATGGTCGCCGGCCGCCTCGCCGAGGACCCCACGCAGGCCCTGCTGGTCCTCCTCGCGCTGTGCGTGGTGGGCGGCGCGGTCATCGACACGGTCGCCAAGACGGTCTGGGCCACGATCTGCGACCGGGCCGAGGGCCAGCTGCGCTCCGACCTGCTCGACGCCGCGATGGCGCAGCCCCTCGCCGAGCTCTCCGAGCAGGCCGTCGGCGAGGTCCTCGACCGCATCGACGACGACACCTGGGAGGTCGGTCAGCTCATGCGGTGGGGCGTGTGGCAGGCCGCACGCACCTTCCTCGCCTCCGGCCCGCTGTGGGTGGTCGCCTCGCTCACGTGGTGGCCGGCCGCGTTCCTCTTCCCGCTGACCGCGGCGGTGACCTACCTCGTCGTACGCCGCCTGCTGCCGCAGGTCGCGCAGAAGAAGGTCCTCGAGGAGGCCGCCTGGACCGACCACGCCGCCTCCACCGAGGAGGGCGTCGCCGCGCGTGACGACCTGCGCACCTCGCTGGGCCAGGCCCACGTGCTGCGCCGCAACGCCCACCTCGCCTCGGTCGTCCACCGGACCCTCGACGCGGTGCTCGCGGTGGAGGTCCGCATCACCCGGCGCAGCGGCGGGCTGCTCCACGGTGCGCTCGCAGCGGTCGGCGTCGTCGGTGTCGCGCTGGTGCTCGCGGGCGACCTGACGACCGCGCGCCTCGTGACCCTCTTCCTCGTCACGACGATGTTCGTCGGCGGCGTCGACATGCTGGCCCGCCACCTGCCCGACCTCCAGGAGGGCTTCGGCGCGGTCCTGCGACTGCGCGGCATGCTCGCCTCGCCCGCCGAGCCGACCGGGGGCCTGCCGGTGCCCGACGGGCCGCTCGACGTGGAGTTCCGCCACCTCGACTTCAGCTACGGCACCGGCACCTTCGCCCTGCGCGACGTCGACCTCCTGCTCACCGCCGGCCACACCTGCGCCCTGGTCGGCCGCACCGGCTCCGGCAAGTCCACGCTGGCCTCGCTGCTCTCGCGCGCGGTCGAGCCGCCGCGCGGCACGGTCTTCCTGGGCGGGGTCGACGTGCTCGACCTCGACCTGCAGGCGCTGCGCTCCGCCGTGGGCGTGGTCACCCAGCGCACCGAGGTCCTCGCCGGCACCCTCGCCGACAACATCACCCTCTTCGACGACGTCCCGCGCAGCATCGTCGAGGCAGCCGTGGCCGAGCTCGGCCTGACCGACTGGGTCGCCGGCCTGCCCGACGGCCTCGACACCGTCCTGGGCCCCGGCGGCACCAGCCTGTCGGCGGGCGAGGAGCAGCTGGTCGCCTTCGCGCGCCTGCTCGTGCGCGACGTGAGCGTCGTGGTGCTCGACGAGGCCACCGCGCGCATGGACCCCGTGACCGAGGCCCGCGTGGTGCGAGCCGCCGACCGGCTGATCTCCGGACGCACCGGCATCCTCGTCGCGCACCGTCTCTCCACCACCGAGCGTGCCGAGCAGGTCGCGGTGCTCGAGTCGGGGCGCGTGGTCCAGCAGGGCCCGCGCAGCCGCCTCGCCGCGGAGGACGGTCGGTTCCGCGAGCTGCTCGAGGCAGCGGCCCACGAGGCTGTCGTCGAGGAGCACCACCACGTCGACTCCTCGATCGGGTCCGTGCGCCGCAGCACCACTCCCCCGGCGCCGCCCGAGCTCGCGCCGACGCCGAGCCTGGCGCGCCAGGTGCTCCACACCATCAGCATCCAGCCCCAGTGGGGCCTGCTGGGCGCGGCGCTGTTCCTCCTGGCCTCGCTCACCGGCGCGTTCGGCGCCGTCACCGGCTGGGTCTGGGGGCTCATCGTCACCGACCTCCAGGCCGGCGAGCAGCCCGGCCTGCTCCTCGTGGCCCTGGTGGGGTCGCTGGTCGTCGGCCCGTTCCTGCTGGCGCAGGCGTTCCGCACCTATCCCCACTGGTGGGTCGAGGTACGCCTGCGCGTGCGTGCCGCCGTGCTGCACGGGCAGACCTCCCAGCGGCGGCTGCTGCGCACCCCGCCGGGCGAGGTGGTCGCGCGCACGATGGACGCCGACCGGCTCGCGCGCTACACCGACCGCTGGGTCGACTTCGTCAACGGCCTCCTCGTCGCGCTGATGACCGCGCTCATCGCCCAGACCTGGGTGGCCGGCGCCGTGCTGCTGACCGTCATGGTGGCCTCGGCGCTCGCCTCGACGCTCGGACGGCGCGTGGCGGGCCGGTCCGCGGCAGCCGCCTCGACGGCGCGCGCGACGTTCGGGCAGTCGCTGGTCTCGGCCCTCGAGTCGGTCCGCACGGTCAAGCTCGCCGCCGCCACCCCGCAGGTCCACCGGCACCTGCGCGAGGTCGACGGCGGCCGGGTGGACGCCGCGGTGCGCGAGCACCGCGTGCAGGCCCTGCTCGACGGCGTGCCGGTCGTGATGGTCCAGTGCGGCGTCGTCGCCGCCTGGGGAGGCCTCCTCGTCGGCCAGTGGGAGCTCGCCACCGCGCTGCTCGTCGCCAACGCGGTGAGCGGGTTCGACTGGTTCGGCCGCGTCGCCGGCTCCGTGGTGACCGAGGCCCCCGGCACCCGCGCCTGGATGAACGCCACCAGCGAGCTCGCCGGCGGTGGCGACCTGATGGACCTGCCGCCCGGCATGGACCTCGTCGAGGGCACCGGTCCCGAGCCGCCCGCGCCGCACCGCGACCCGCTGCGCACGCTCTCGGTCCGCGGGCTCGACGCCGTGCACGACGACGGCACCCTCGGCGTCCAGGGCGTCGACCTCGACGTGCAGGCGGGCGAGCTCGTCCTCCTGCTCGGCCAGGTCGGCTCCGGCAAGTCCAGCCTGCTCGGCGCGCTGGCGGGCCTCGTGGGCAGCACCGGCGAGATCCGCTGGAACGACCGTCGCGTCGACGACCCGCAGACCACGCTCCGCCCCGGCCGGGTGGCGCACGTCGCCCAGGTGCCGCGGGTGCTGTCGGGCACCTTCACCGGCAACGTTGCGCTCGACCACGGCGACCGGTCCGTCATGCCGGCACTCGAGGCCGCACGCATGGGTCGGGACGTGTCGGAGGCGGGTGGCCCCGACGCGCTCGTCGGCCACCGCGGCGTACGCCTCTCCGGCGGGCAGGTGCAGCGCCTCGCGCTCGCCCGGGCGCTGGCGACGGAGGCCGACGTGCTGCTCGCCGACGACGTGTCCTCGGCGCTCGACGCGGCCACCGAGATCGAGCTCTGGCAGGCCCTGCGGTCGCGCGGCACCGCCGTGGTGGGCGCGACCAGCAAGGCCGCGGCGCTCGCCCAGGCCGACCGCGTCGTGGTGCTCGACTCCGGCCGCGTGGTCGACGAGGGGCCGTGGCACGAGCTGTCGGCCCGCTGGGCCCACCTGGCGGGCTGACCCGGCCCCGAACCGCCGCGGTCGGCTTTGGCCGCATGGTTGGGTGGTGGCATGCGCGTCGTCATCGCAGGTGCCTCGGGCTTCCTCGGCACCCACCTGGCCGACCACCTCCGGGTGCACGGGCACGAGGTGACCGCGCTCGTGCGCCGCGCGCCGGCGTCGGCCCGTGAGTCCCGGTGGGACCCGGCGGCGGGCCAGATCGACACCGAGGTCGTCCAGCGCGCCGACGCCGTGGTCAACCTCGCCGGGGCCAGCATCGCCGGCAACCCGCACTCACGGAGGTGGTCCGCGGAGGTCCTGGAGTCGCGCGTGTCGACGACGCGCCTGCTGGCCGCGACGATCGCCGCCACCGAGCGTCCGGCCGCGTTCCTCGCCGGCAACGGCATCGCCTGGTACGGCGACCACGGCAACGCCACCGTCACCGAGGACACCCCGTCGGTCGGTGACGCCTTCCTCACCCGGGTGTCCCACGCGTGGTCCGCGGCGGCCGACCCGGCCCGCGAGGCCGGCGCCCGCGTCTGCGAGCTCCGCACGGCCCCGGTCATGGACCGCACCTCCCCGCCGCTCAAGCAGCTGCGGCTGCTGTTCCAGGCCGGCGGGGGCGCCAGGCTCGGCTCCGGTCGCCAGTTCATGCCGATGATCTCGCTGCGCGACTGGGTCGGTGCGGTGAGCTACCTCATCGAGTCGCGCGACGTGTCGGGCGCGTTCAACCTGTGCTGCCCGCGCACGCCGACCAACGCGGAGTTCACCGACGCCCTCGCCTCGGCCCTGCACCGCAAGGCCTTCCTCGCCGTGCCTGCCGCGCTGATGAAGGTCGCGGCGGGCGACCTGGCGCCCGAGCTGCTCGGCTCGGTCAACGCCCGGCCCGCCGCGCTGGAGCGCGCCGGCTACGACTTCGAGGACGAGGACGTGCGCGAGGTGCTGGCCGCCGCGCTCTCCTGATCGCGCGCCTCGGCCACCACCCATGTCGCCCGCCGGCGCACCAGCACCACGCGCCGCGTCGAGGCGCGGTCGGCGGGCAGCGCGACCGGCGCCGCGCCGCCGCCCACCGCAGATCCGCCGACGACGCGGTCGGTGACGACCAGCACCAGCCGTCGTGGCGACTGCTCGACGACGCGGAGGCCGAGCACCTGCGTCGTCAGGCCCTCGACCCGCAGCCCGCGCCCGGCGTACGCCTGCAGCAACCTGACGTCGGCCGCACCGCTGCGCGAGCCCGGCGCGTAGAGGTCCGCCAGGGCGGTCGCGTCTCCCCGCGCCCAAGCGGCCGCGCGGCGCTCGTCCCACGCCTCGAGGACGGCGGCCGGTCCGTGGGCAGGGCGAGCGGACGCGCCGGCAGCTGCCTCGGGGGGACGTACGTCCGCCCCAGCCGTGCCGTCCGGCCTGCCGTGGCCGACGACGAGAGTCGCCACGACGAGGGCGCAGGCGACCGCGGTGAGGGCGGGGAGCAGGCGTCGCGGGTCCATCGCCCCAGCGTGCTCGATCCGCGCGATCGCTGCAGGCGTCATCCACAGGGCAGTCCGGACACCGACCGAGGCGGCGGCGTACGCTCGGAGCATGTCTGTTGACCAGGACGTCACGCACCCGCTGGACTTCGAGGTCGCCGGGCTCGGCGCCGAGGCCGTCGACTACCTGGCGGCGTGGGACGTCCAGCGACGCGTGCACGCGGAGGTCGTCGCGGGCGACCGGCCCGACACGGTGCTGCTGCTCGAGCACCCGCCCGTCTTCACCGCCGGCAAGCGCACCGACCCGCACGAGCGACCGCTCGACCCGGGGGGCGCGGACGTCATCGACGTCGACCGCGGCGGCAAGATCACCTTCCACGGCCCCGGCCAGCTCGTCGGCTACCCGATCGTGCGGCTTCCCGACCACGTCAAGGTCGTCGACTACGTACGCCGGGTCGAGGAGGCACTGATCGCGGTGTGCGCCGACCTCGGCGTGACCACGGCGCGCATCCCCGGCCGCAGCGGCGTGTGGCTGCGCGAGGACGAGCGTGGACCGGAGCGCAAGGTCGCCGCCATCGGGATCCGTGTCAGCCGTGGCGTGACCATGCACGGGTTCGCGCTCAACTGCGACGTCGACCTCGGCTGGTACGACCGGTTCGTGCCGTGCGGCATCGCCGACGCCGGCGTCACGTCGCTGAGCCAGGAGCTCGGTCGCGACGTCACCGTCGAGGACGTGCTGCCGAGCGTGCGGCGCCACCTCGCCGCGTACCTCGCCTGGCAGCCCTACGACGCCACCCCGGACTACGAGCCGCGCCCCGAGCCCGGCCGCGGTCCGCGCATCGAGCTCGTCCGACCCGGAGCCTGACCCGCCGACTTCGGCGCAGCCCGGCGAGTCCGGGCCCACTGCGGGCCGTTGCCTGCCAGTGTTCCCCCACACACGCACACCTGGGGGGATGCATGGCCGAGATGGTCATCGAGACGCGCGCGCTGCGCAAGGAGTTCACAGGGCGGCGCGGCACCCGCGTCGCGGTGGCCGACCTGGACCTCGCGGTGCCGCGGGGCGGCGTGCACGGGTTCCTCGGACCCAACGGGTCGGGGAAGACGACGACCATCCGGATGCTGCTCGGGCTGGCCACGCCCACCTCGGGGACGATGTCCCTGTTCGGCACCCCGGTGCCGCAGCGACTGACCGAGGTCATCGGCCGCGTCGGTGCGGTCGTGGAGTCGCCCAAGTTCTCCCCCACGTTCTCCGCCCGGCAGAACCTGCTCCTGCTCGCCGGTTCCGTCGGGGTCGGCAGGGACGTCGTCGACGAGGCACTGGTCCGGGTCGGGCTGGGTGAGCGGGCCGAGGACCGCTACAAGTCCTACTCCCTCGGGATGAAGCAGCGCCTCGCGATCGCGGCGACCCTGCTCAAGTCGCCCGACCTGCTGATCCTGGACGAGCCGACCAACGGCCTCGACCCCGCCGGCATCCGGGAGATCCGCGAGCTGATCCGCGGCCTCGGCGAGGCCGGTGTGACGGTGCTGCTGAGCTCGCACATCCTGGCCGAGGTGCAGCAGGTGTGCACCAGCGCGACGATCATCGGCAACGGCCGGATGCTGACGTCGGGCAGGGTCGAGGACCTGCTCGGTCGTACGTCGTACAGGCTGCGCGTCGGCGACCCGGCCGCGGCGCGCACCGCCCTCGAGGCGGCCGGGATGACCGTCCGGCAGGACGCACGGTCGCTGGACGTCGTCACCGACGAGCCCGGAGACCGGATCACGCGCGTCCTCGCCGAGGCGGGCCTCTACCTGTCCGAGCTCACGCCGGTCCGCGCCGACCTCGAGACGATCTTCCTCGAGCTCACCGACGGCGACCGGATGGGCGTCACGCCGTCGCTGGAGGAGGTCCGATGAGGTTGCTGAATGTCGAGCTGACGCGGCTGCGCTGGCGACGCGCGGTCGTCGTGCTGCTGGTCGCCTGCGTCGCCCTGCCCCTGGTCCTGCTCGCCGGCTACGCCTGGGAGACGCGTCCCATCAGCGACGCGGACATCGCGCAGGCGAAGGAGCAGGCCGCCCAGGACGCCGGCCAGCCCTGGGTCGCCCAGGAGGTCGCTGCCTGCGAGGCGGACCCGGAGATCTACCTCGGACCGGACGGGGTGGCGACCGACTGTGCGGAGGCGATCACGCCCCGCTACGAGAACTACCTCTACCGGAGCGAGCTCGACCTAGGCTCGCTGCGCACCGACGTGGGTGCCGCCGCCATCACCATCATGACCGGGCTGTTGATGCTCATCGGCACGACGTACGCCGGCCACGACTGGAACACCGGCTCGATGAGCAACCAGCTGCTGTTCGAGCCACGGCGGCTCCGCCTCTGGGTGGCCAAGGGCGTCGCCGTGCTGCTCACCGGCGCCCTGGTCGGCGCGGTCGTGCTGGCCCTGTTCTGGGGCGGTGCGGCGCTCCTCGCCTCCAGCCGCGACATCGCGGCCGCCCCGGGGGTCTGGCGCGAGGTCTGGGAGACCCAGGCGCGGGGGGTTCTCGCCGTCGGCGTGGGCGGCCTGCTCGGCTACGCGCTCACGATGCTCTTCCGCAGCACGGTGGCGACGCTGTCGCTGATGTTCGGCGTCGCCATCGCGGGGTCCCTGGTGGTCGTCGCCGTCCTCGGCGACAGCGCAGCGCGCTGGTTGCTGCCCACCAACTTCCTGGCCTTCGTGCTCGGTGGGTTCTCCTATTACGACCCGACCGCGTGCACCCAGTCGTCCGACGGGTCGGTGACCGGGAGCTGTGAGCGGGTGCTGCCCGCCGTCGACGGCGGGATCGTCCTCGGGGTGCTCGTCGTGGTCGCGGTGGGGTTGTCGCTGTGGTCGACCCAACGGCGCGACGTGCCCTGAGCCCGTGCTCCGGGACGTGAATTGGGCGCGCCGACACGCCGTCGTAGAGTGGCGGGCGTGACGACCGCTCCCGCACCCGAAGGACGCAAGCTCCTCCGACTGGAGATCCGCAACGCGGAGACCCCGATCGAACGCAAGCCGGAGTGGATCAAGACCAAGGCCAAGATGGGTCCTGAGTACACCGCGCTGCAGAACCTGGTGAAGTCCGAGGGCCTGCACACCGTCTGCCAGTCCGCCGGCTGCCCCAACATCTTCGAGTGCTGGGAGGACCGCGAGGCGACCTTTCTCATCGGCGGCGACCAGTGCACCCGCCGCTGCGACTTCTGCCAGATCGACACCGGCAAGCCCCAGCCGCTCGACCGCGACGAGCCGCGTCGCGTGGCGGAGTCGGTGCAGCGCATGGAGCTGAAGTACGCCACCATCACCGGCGTCGCCCGCGACGACCTGCCCGACGGCGGCGCCTGGCTCTACGCCGAGACGGTCCGCGCGATCCACGACCTCAACCCCGGCACCGGTGTCGAGAACCTGATCCCCGACTTCAACGGCAAGCCCGACCTCCTCGCCGAGGTCTTCGAGTCGCGTCCCGAGGTGCTCGCGCACAACGTGGAGACGGTGCCGCGGATCTTCAAGCGGATCCGTCCGGCGTTCCGCTACGACCGCTCCCTCGACGTGATCACCCAGGCCCGCGACTTCGGGCTGGTGACGAAGTCCAACCTGATCCTCGGCATGGGCGAGACCCGCGAGGAGGTCTCCCAGGCGCTGCGCGACCTGCACGAGGCCGGCTGTGAGCTGATCACCATCACCCAGTACCTGCGCCCCTCCCCGCGCCACCACCCCGTCGAGCGGTGGGTCAAGCCCGAGGAGTTCGTCGAGCTCAAGGCCGAGGCCGACGAGATCGGCTTCGCCGGCGCCCTGTCCGGCCCACTGGTCCGCTCGTCCTACCGCGCCGGCCGGCTGTACGGTCAGGCCATGGACGCGCGCGCCGCCGCGACCGCCTGACCCGCACCACTCCCCCATCTGTCGAAGCACCCGTTGAACCCCTGACCGGACAAGGCCACCTCATGTCGACCCCCGCCTCCACGCCCAGCTCGCGCCGCGGGCAGATCATGCAGACCTACCGGATGGCCAAGCGCAGCGACCCGCGCATCGGCCTCATCGTGATGGGCGTCTTCGTGCTCGGCGCGGCGCTCGGTTTCGCCCTGATGTGGGTGCTGCCCGGCGACGGCCTGATCGGCTGGATCATCTCGGTCGTCGGTGCGCTGATGATCGGCCTGCTGTGTGCGCTGCTCGTCTTCGGCCGCCGCGCCCAGCGCGCGGCGTACACCCAGATGGAGGGCCAGCCCGCGGCCGCCGCGGGTGCGCTGCAGATGCTGCGCCGCGGCTGGAAGGTCGACCCGGTCGTCGGCTTCACCAAGCAGCAGGACGTCGTCCACCGCGTCGTCGGCCCGCCCGGCATCGTCCTGGTCGGCGAGGGCTCCAGCCCCACCCGCGTCAAGCAGCTGCTCACCACCGAGCGCAAGAAGCACGAGCGCGTCGCCCACGAGGTCCCGATCCACGAGGTCGTGTGCGGTCGCGGCGACGGCGAGGTGCCGCTGCCCAAGCTGGTGCGCCACGTCCAGAAGCTCGGGCGCAACGTGAAGCCGGCCGAGATGACCGACATCCTCATGCGGCTCAAGGCGCTCGACGCCCAGCGCGGCAAGCTGCCGCTGCCCAAGGGCCCGATCCCGACCTCGATGAAGGGCATGCGCTCGCAGCAGCGCGGTCGCTGACCCCTACAGCGTCACGGTCCGGGTGCCCGCGGCGACGTCGTGCAGCCCGCGACCGTCGAAGGTCAGCAGCGGCGGGACGAGCAGCGCGACGAGCACGGAGCGTACGAGCGCCCGCAGCAGCGACACCGGCTGGCCGGCGTCGTCCCGGCGTACGACGCGGAGCCGCGTGGCGAGCTTGCCGAACGAGCCTCCGGCCACCGCGGTGAACAGCGCCGACTCGACGACGAAGAGCGCCAGCGTGCCGAGCCCGTTGGGGTTGGCGGCGAGCACACCGGCCGCGACGAGCCCCTCGACGACGGCGAGGCAGGCCACCCAGTCGACGAACAGGGCCAGGATGCGGCGCCCCCACGGAGCGGTGTCGGACACCGGTGTTACAGCACTCGTCACGCCAGCAGCCTAGGAGGCGGGTGGATCCGGCCCATCGTCCGGTCACCTGTAACACGCCCGAAACAATCGGGATACGGTCTAGAAACTGCTCCCGCCTAGCGTGAGGCCACGGTGCAACGAGGCTCCGCTCCCGAACGCTGCAACTCGACGTGCGCGCGCCGCCGTCAAGGAGGAAGAACCGAATGTTCAACAACTCCGATGAGCTCCTGAAGTTCATCAAGGACGAGGGCGTTGAGATGATCGACGTCCGCTTCTGCGACCTGCCGGGCGTGATGCAGCACTTCACGGTCCCCGCGTCCTCCTTCGACCAGAGCGTCTTCGACGACGGCCTCGGCTTCGACGGCTCCTCGATCCGCGGCTTCCAGGCGATCAACGAGTCGGACATGTCGCTCTTCCCGGACCCCACGACGGCGTACCTCGACCCGTTCCGCAAGTCCAAGACGCTCAACGTCAACTTCTTCATCCACGACCCGATCACCGGTGAGGCCTACAGCCGCGACCCGCGCAACATCGCCCGCAAGGCGCTGGCCTACCTCGACTCGACCGGCATCGCGGACACCGCCTACTTCGCGCCCGAGGCCGAGTTCTACATCTTCGACAACGTCCGCTACAGCACGGGCGTCAACGAGGGCTACTACCACATCGACTCCGTCGAGGGCTGGTGGAACTCCGGCAAGGAGGGCGAGGAGAACAAGGGCTACAAGACCCGCCTCAAGGGCGGCTACTTCCCCGTCGAGCCCTACGACCACTACAGCGACCTGCGCGCCGACATGGTCAAGAACCTCGAGGCCTGCGGCCTCCACGTCGAGCGCGCGCACCACGAGGTCGGCACCGCCGGCCAGGCGGAGATCAACTACCGCTTCGACACGCTGCTCAAGGCCGCGGACGACGTGATGAAGTTCAAGTACCTCATCAAGAACACCGCCTGGGAGCAGGGCAAGTCCGTCACCTTCATGCCGAAGCCGATCTTCGGTGACAACGGCTCGGGCATGCACGTGCACCAGTCGCTGTGGAAGGACGGCGAGCCGCTGTTCTTCGACGAGACCGGGTACGCCGGGCTGTCCGACACCGCCCGCTGGTACATCGGCGGCATCCTCGAGCACGCCCCGTCGCTGCTGGCCTTCACCAACCCGACGGTGAACTCCTACCACCGCCTGGTGCCGGGCTTCGAGGCGCCGATCTCGCTGGTCTACTCCTCGCGCAACCGCTCCGCCTCGGTCCGCATCCCGATCACGGGCGCCAACCCCAAGGCCAAGCGCGTCGAGACCCGCTTCCCCGACCCGTCGGCGAACCCCTACCTCGCCTTCGCCGCGCTCATGCTCGCCGGCCTCGACGGCGTCCAGAACAAGACGGAGCCCGCGGCTCCGATCGACAAGGACATCTACGAGCTGCCGCCGGACGAGATGGCCGAGATCGACCAGGTGCCGACCAGCCTCAACGCCGTGCTCGACGCGCTCGAGGCCGACCACGAGTACCTGACCGCCGGCGGTGTCTTCACCGACGACCTGATCGAGACGTGGATCCACTTCAAGCGGACCCAGGAGATCGCTCCGGTCCAGCTGCGGCCGCACCCGCACGAGTTCGAGCTCTACTACGACATCTGATTCGCACGCCCTCACGGACGTCCGACCTGCGGGTTCTCCAGCCCCCGGTCACCGTTCCCCCGAGTTCCTCGGGGCGGCGGAGGCCGGGGGCTGGACCGTTCCCGGACCCCCCTGGGACGGACGTTCCGGGTCATCACCGAGAACACCGCCCTGACAGCTCTCGGGTTGCTCGGAGGACGAGGCCGGGTCGGCTGCACACACTCCGATGGTGGCGTCGATGACGGTGTCGTAGGCGCGACCATCCACCTCGTAGCTCACGGCGACACCGTCTACGACCACCGCGGAGTCGGACGGAACCGGCAACAGCACAGCGAGCGCCAGTCCGGTGTTGCGTGCCGTGCACTCCGCCACCTCACCGCGGCTCGCCGACTCCGGTTCACCGCCGGTAGGAGCCGCCTCGAAAGAGGAAGGCAGCTTGCTGACCGGACCGCCGCAGGCGAGCCGTCGGTGAGACAGCCAGCCAGGGCGCCGAACACGGGCCGTCGCGAGGCTGCCATCACCACCTCGACGTGGCCTGTGGTGAACGACAACGGCCCTGACCCCGTGCTGGGGCCCGCCCGTGGCCCGGCATCGTCCGTGCACGACGAGAGTGCAGCCCCCATGATCACCAGCATCGCGATGCTGGAGATCAGGAGGCCGCCCACGTGTCGAGGACCACGGGTCACGTGGTTGCGACCAGTCACCTGCAGCCGCCTCGCAGCAACCAGCTGCGCCTGCGCAGGGTTGGCGTGCTCCCGCACAGCTGGTCCCAGTGGTGCCCCGGCCCCCGGGCAACAGCCGCGGAGCTCCGTGTCACGGCTTCAGCGCGGCGGACCGGTATCAGACGTCCTCGACGCGTACCGCCCCACGTGACTCGCCGGCATCGACGATCCCGCCGCTCCTCCCCTTCAGGGGAGGTGGGTGCGCATGAGTGGCGCGAGCTGGCGAAGGGCGGAGACCACCCGGCTGGTGTGGTCCGGGGGCAGGGCGTGGCCCAGGTGCGGGAGCACCTCGATCTCCAGACCAGCGCCTGCCAACCGGGACCGGGTCCCCTCCACCTGGTGGAGGAGGTCATCGTCCGCGCCGATCCACGTACGCCCACTCGACGTCGCTGCCTCGGGTACCTGCGAGAGGTCGGCCACGGAGATGGCGGGCGCCGCGGCGAGCACGGCCGAGACCGGGAGCGCGGAGGGCTCGAGGGCCAGGCGCAGGGCGACCCGGGCACCTGCGGAGAACCCGGCCACGACGACCGGAAGATCCCGCAGCGCGTCGGGCAGCTGTGACCAGGCGTCGACGACCTCCTGCTTCGCCCGGTCGTGGTCTGGCCAGCTGCGGTAGCGCGGGGAGGTCCGCTGCGAGGAACGCACCGCGAGGAGTGCCGCGCCCGCCTCGCCGGCCGCCGGACCCCATGCGGCCGCGGCTTCGACCGCGTCCTCCTCGGCTCCGTGCAGGGCCATGAGCACCATGCTCGGAGAGCCCGCGGCGACCACGACGTCGCCCGAGCGGCACGAGGTCGCGTTCTCGGCTCGCCACCGCTCACCGCAGCCCTCGAGGAGCTGCTGGAACTCCGCAGATCCGCGCAGGCCGGCAAGGTCGTCGTCCTCGGCCAGGACCCGAGGGTCCCACCAGCCGCCGCGTCCCGCCGCGGCGACCAGCTCCCCCAGGGCCTCTTCGGTCGAGCCCAGGGCGCCCTTCAGGCACGCAGCCAGCAGGGCCAGCTCCGCGTCCCAGGCAGCGAGCCGCTCCCGGTTCCGGTCGATGACGGCGAGAGCCGGGGCATGCTGCCCCTCGGCGTAGAGCGAGAAGACCGACTCGTTCACCGATCGGTACAGGGCCGCGCCCTGGGGGTCGGAGCTCATTCCGCGAAGGTGATGCTGTAGGCGCCGTCGCGGGTGGTGACCTCGAAGCTGATCGACCCGGCGGTGCCCGACAGCTGGTCGCCCAGGCCCTCGTCGGCGCGGACCACGTCGTACGCCGACAGCGCAGCCTCGTAGTCGTCGAGGACGTCGGCGCCGGGGGCGTCGGTGGCGTAGTCGGCGATCTCGACGCCGCCGTCCATGGTGCTGGAGGTCTGGCAGAGGGTGGCTCCGGCCGGTGCCTCCGGCCAGTCGGCCGGCATCAGCGTGATGTCGGCGGGCTCCGGCGCCGTCATCGCGACCGGAAACGCCTCCAGGCACGTCTCGGGGACCCCGGACTCCACCTGGGAGCGCTGCAGGTCGTCGGTGCCGACGTCCTGCGCGCCGGGCTCGGACGGGTCCTCGGCGCCGCAGCCGACCAGCACGGCGCTGGCCACCAGACCGGCCATCCAGGCGGCGGTGTTCTTCGAGATGCAGTTCACGGTGTTCTCCAGTGGTCTTCTCGCCCGAGCGTCTCCCGGGCGGTCCAACCCTCGGTCGGCGGCCGTCCCGCCCGACAGGGACAGGCGTCCCGACTTCGGCGAGGCCGAGGACGGGACACGCGTGCGCGGACGGCCTCGAGGCTCAGGCCTGGCCGACTCCGGCGTCACGGGCACGGGCGATCAGCTCGGCGCGGCTGCCGACGCCGAGCTTGGTGAAGATGGTCGAGACGGAGTTGCGGATCGTCTTCTCGCTCAGGTGGAGGCGCGTGGCGATGGCCCCGTTGGACAGGCCCTGGGCGACCAGCTCGAGCACCTCCAGCTCCCGGTCGGTCAGCTCGGGGAAGGGCACGATCCGTCCACCGCGATCAGCGCCCCGGTTGAACAGGCCCAGCACCTTCGGACCGACCGTCGGGCCCAGGAGCACGTCGCCACCGGCGACCGCGTCGATGGCCCGGGCGATCTCGGCGCGCGAGGAGCCCTTGACGATGTAGCCACGGGCCCCCGCCCTCAGCGCCGACACCACGGACTCGTCGTTCTCCAGCATCGTCAGCACCAGCACCGCCGTCTCGGGCCGCTCGGCCACGATCCGGCGCGTCGCCTCGACCCCGTTCACGCCGGGCATGTGCAGGTCCATGATCACCAGGTCGGGGTTCACCTCGCGGGCCGCGGCGACCGCCTGCTCGCCGTCGGCGGCCTCGGCCGCGACCTCGACGCCCGGCATGGTCGCGATGATGTCGCCCAGCCCCTCGCGGAAGAGCGGGTGGTCGTCGACGACCAGGACCCGCAGCACGGTCTCGCTCATGAACCCTCCATCGGCAGTCGGGCCGTGACGCGGGTGCCTCGTGCCCCGCTGGCCAGGGTGCACGTGCCGCCGAGCTCGGCTGCACGTTCGTGCATCGACTCCAGACCGACCCCGACGTCCAGGCCGTCTGCCAGACCGGTCCCGTCGTCACAGACCTCGACGACGAGGTGTCGCTCCTCCATGGAGAGCCCGACCGTGACCGCGGACGGGCGGCCGTGGCGCACGGCGTTGGTGACCGCCTCGGCGGCGATCCGGTAGGCCGCGACGTCGACCGCCGCGGGCAACCCGGCCAGGCCGTCGACCTGCGGGTCGACCCGCAGCCCGAGGACGACGGTGCCGTCCTCGAACTGGTCGAGCAGCTGTCGCAGCGCCCCGGTCAGGCCCAGCCCGTCCAGCGAGGGCGGCCGCAGGTCGTCGACGATGCGGCGTACGTCGGACACCGAGACGCGCAGCGCCTCCCCGGCGCGCGACAGCATCGCTCGCGCCCGGACGGGGTCGGTGTCGACCAGGTCCCCCGCTGCCTCCAGCTTCATCGCCGCGGCCGAGAGTGCCGGTCCCAGGTCGTCGTGCAGGTCGTGCCGCAACCGGCGACGCTCCTCCTCCCGGGCGAGGACCAGCCGCTCGCGGGAGTGCTGGAGGTCCTCCTGCAGCGCGACGGCATGGGTGGCCGTCGCGGCCTGCCGGGCGAGCCGGTCGAGGAGCTCTCGCTCGCGCGCACCCAGCCCGGTCTCCCCCGCGCGGGGCGAGACCCGCAGCGTGCCGACCTCGCGCCCCTGGTGCACCAGCGGCACCGCGATCTGACGACCGCCGGGACTGCCGTGCTGGACCCGGGCCCGCCCGGGCGCGTCGATCGCCGCCCAGGGCAGCCGCAGCGCTCGGGTCACGGTCTCGACCACGGTCGGCAGGACGTCGTGCGTCGCGGCCTCGAGCGTCTCGGCCAACCGGTCGACCGCGGCCCAGGGCTCGTCACGGTCGGCGAACATCATCCGGTTCACCCCGCGTTGCAGGCGGCCGTGGAGCGGCTGGGCGGCGACCGCGGCGGCCACCAGTGCCACCAGGCGCTGGCCTTCGTCGAGGTCGCCCAACGCCACCCCCGCCGCGGCGACCAGTGCGGCATAGCCCGCCAGGATCGCCATCGTCAGCCCCGCGTAGACCAACGTCCGGCTGAGCAGGAGGTCGAGCTGCCACAGGCCGCGCCGCAGCACCGCCACGGCCATCGCCGCCGGGAGCGGCAGCATGGCCGCCGCGACCAGCCCGGGGACGTAGGTCGGGAGGGAGAGGCCGACGCCGAGCAGCACCAGCACGGTGGCCGCCGCCACCAGCACCCAGACCAGCTGGGCACGCTCGGCGCCGCGGGCGCGGCGCCACCGGACCACCAGCGAGGCCAGGCAGACCAGCGCACTCAGCAGGAAGGCCGGGAGGCTCGCGGCGAGCAGCACCTCGGCACCCGCGACCTCGACCGGGCTGGTGATGGCCCCGTACGCCGGGTCGGGCGGGAAGTCCTGGGCGTCGTACGGCGTGAGGGCCCAGCCAGCGGTGGCGACGACGACGGTCACGCCGCTCAGCCAGGCGGCGGGTCGCCAGCGGGGCGACGGCACCCGCCCGGTGGGGAACAGGAGGAGCAGGAGGGTGGGGACCAGCAGGTATCCCGGAGCCCAGGACCATCCTGCGATCCAGTAGGCCCAGGTGCCGCCCGGCAGGCTGCCCGGGTCGCTGACCAGGGCGGCGGTCGCCCAGACGTCGGCGGCCGTGGCCACCGCGTTGCTGAGCCCCACAACCAGCATCAGCCAACCCAGCGACAGGTCCGGCCGCCGCAACGCCACGATGCCGCCGAGACCACCGAAGGCAAGGCCGGCGACGACGCCGCGGGCCAGGTCGCCAGCGACCAGCGGCGTGTGTCCGGCCACCGCGGCCACCACGACCACGAGCACCAGCCCCACGCACAGCAGGCCGAGCGCCGCCCCGGCCCGGGACGCTGCGACCGACCCCCGCGGGATCGGCGGGCTCGGCGGGGAGGAGGTCGGCACCGGGACATGATCGCAGTGCCGACGTCCCGTGGCAGAGGGTTGGATGTCCCGACAGAAGTCGGGACACCCGACCGCTGACGGAGGGACGCCCCGGACGTGAGGCTCATGGCACCAACTACGTTCCCGAAAGGAACACGCCAATGACTCAGCGTCAGATCTCGATGGGTGCCGGTCTCCTCCCCCCGCAGCACGCGGTGGACGTCCCGGCTCCCGACCACGACGTACGCCGGGGCCTGCGACGGCTCCTCGGCGCGATCGCCGTGTCCTCACCCGTCCTCTTCGCGACCTTCGTCGCACTCGACCCGGGTCCGCTCCCGCGCGAGCCGGCCTCGGAGTTCCTGGGGGCCATCGCCGCGGCGCCCGGGCAGTACGTCCTGGCCACGACCGTGCAGCTCGCCGCGATGGTGACCGGCCTGGCAGTGGCGGTGGCCGTCGGGCTCGCGTTCCGGTCGTCGAGCCGCCGGCTGTCCGCCGTCGCCGGAGCCCTGATGGCCATCGGCTGTCTCGGCGGCACCGGCTTCGTCGGAGCGAAGCTCGTCGCGGCCGACCTGGTCGCCGACGCCGAGCCCCGACGCGGAGCGGAGGAGGCCTGGACCGCGGTGCAGAGCGGCCCGCTCTTCGACGTCATGTCGATCCCTCTGCTGATGGCCATCCTCGGCACCGTGGTCGTCACCATCGTGCTGGTGCGGGCACGGCGGGACATCTCGTGGTGGCCCGCCGCGCTCTACCTCGTCGGGTTCGTGATGAGCTCCGGCGAGTTCCCGGACCTGGTCACCTTCCTCGGGGCCCTGGTCCAGGTGCCTGCCGTCGTGGTCATCGCCAGGCAGCTGAACCGCTGATGAGCCCGGACCGTCACTCCCCCACCCACCGCACGACGAGGAACCACATGCCCCTCTGTCACGACACCCGGATCGCCTACAGCCGCACCGGCCGAGGTGATGGCCTCCCGATCGTGCTCCTGCACGCCGGCATCGCAGACCGGAGGATGTGGGACGACGTGCTGACACCCCTGTCAGCCTCGCGAGAGGTCGTCCGTCTCGACCTGCGCGGGTACGGCGAGTCGACCGCACGGCCCGACGGACCCTGGTCCCCGCGGGCCGACGTCACGGCCACCCTTGACGCGCTCGGCATCGATCGGGCGCACTTCGTGGGCTGCTCGCTCGGCGCCGGCGTGTGCGCGGAGGTGGCGGTGACCCGGCCCGACCTGGTGGCCTCCCTGGTCCTCGCGGCGCCGGGCGGCGCCCTGATCACCGAGGCCACCGACGAGCTGCGGGCCTTCTTCCGGGCCGAAGGGACGGCGCTGGAGGCCGGCGACCTCGATGCGGCCGTCGAGGCGAACCTCCGAGCCTGGGTCGACGGGCCGCAGCGCGGGCCGACCGAGGTCCGGGCCGACCTGCGGGCGGCGGTGGGGGTGATGCAGCGCCGCGCGTTCGAGCTGACGGCGGACTGGCCGGACTCGACCTGGGAGGCCGAGACCGAGCTCGACCCGCCGCTCACCGAGCGCCTCGGGGAGGTCACGGCACCGACCCTGGTGATCGTCGGGGCGCGCGACATCGACGCGATCAGGTCGGCTGCCGACCACGTCGCCAGCGGCATCGCCCACGCCCGGGCGGTTCTCTGGCCGGACGTGGCGCACCTTCCTCCGATGGAGCGACCAGAGGAGTTCGCCTCCGCCGTGCTCGCCTGGGTCGACGACGCCGGCGACCGAGCGGGAGGTGTCGAGCGCCGGTGACCGGAGGGACCTTCGTCCCGCCCGGCCGGTGACCGGCGACCCTGCCGTCGACGGTGCGGTCGCGGGAGTCTGGAGGCAACCCAGAAACCCACCATCCGAGGAGGAGATGACGATGAGCGTCATCCACCGCCAGCACCACATCAGCACCGAGGGCGTCACCACCGTCGAGACCCGGGAAGCCCACAGCACCGGCTTCGCACGCGCCCTCGCCGTCCTGCGGATCGCCTTCGGAATCACCTTCCTGTGGGCCTTCCTCGACAAGACCTTCGCCCTCGGCTTCCACACCGGCTACGACCAGGAAGGCAACCTGGACCGGTTCGGGGACGCGGCGTGGATCAACGGCGGCAGCCCCACCGAGGGCTTCCTGACCTTCGGTGTCCCCGCCGACAACCCCTTCCACGGCTTCTTCACCGGCCTCGCCGGTCAGGCCTGGGTCGACTGGCTGTTCATGATCGGCCTGCTCGGCATCGGCGTGACCCTGCTGCTCGGGGTCGGGATGCGGATCGGCACCGCGGCAGGCGCGCTCATGTACGCCTTCATGTACGCCGCCGTGCTCCCGCTGGAGAACAACCCGGTCGTCGACGACCACCTCGTCGGCGTGATCGTGATGGCCGTCCTCGCCCTCGGCGCGGCCGGCACCACGTGGGGGCTGGGTCGCTGGTGGAACCGCACGGACGTGGTGCAGAAGTACCCCGTCCTGAGGTGACACCAGTCCCTCACCGGACCCGGCGCCGTCCCCCCGGCGCCGGGTCCTCTGGCGTGCAGCGGTCCGGGTCGGACTCGACGTACGGCTCGTGATCGCGGAGCATCTCGCCCAGGAGGTGGGTGACCATGAAGATCACCGGTGCAGTTCTCGAGGAGGTCGGCCGACCCGGACCGTGGGCGGAGACCCGTCCGTTGACGGTGGGCGAGCTCGACCTCGACGACCCGGGTCCGGGTGAGGTCCTCGTGCGGATCACCGCTGCCGGGGTGTGCCACTCCGACCTGTCGGTGGTCAACGGCGACCGGGTACGTCCCGTCCCGATGCTGCTGGGGCACGAGGCCAGCGGCCGGGTCGTCGCCCGCGGCCCCGGCGTGTCCGACCTCGCGGTGGGCCAGCAGGTCGTCATGACCTTCCTCCCCCGCTGCGGAGACTGCGCGGGATGCGCGACCGGGGGCCGCCTGCCCTGCGTCCCCGGCTCGGCCAGCAACACGGCCGGCGAGCTGCTCGGCGGAGGGCGCCGACTGAGCCGGGACGGCGCCCCCGTCCACCACCATCTCGGCGTGTCGGCCTTCGCCACCCACGCAGTCGTGGACACCCGCTCGGTCGTCGCCGTCGAAGACGACTTGCCGCCCGACGTCGCTGCCGTCCTCGGGTGCGCCGTGCTCACCGGAGGCGGCGCCCTGCTCAACGCCGCACCACCCGAGCCCGGGCAGAGCGTCATGGTCGTCGGGCTCGGCGGCGTGGGCATGGCGGCGCTGCTCACCGCCCTCGCGCTCGGCCGCGGCGACGTCGTCGCCGTGGACGGGGTCGCCGCCAAGCGCGACCACGCCATGGAGCTGGGAGCCACCGCCGTGCTCGATCCGGGCGACCTCGCCTCGAGCGGACTGAGGTGCGACGTCGTCGTCGAGGCGGCCGGCAACGCCCGGGCGTTCGAGTCGGCGGTCGCCGCCACGGCCCCGGGAGGCCGTACGGTCACGGTGGGCCTGCCACCACCCGACGCCGTCGCGGAGGTCTCCCCGTTGCTCCTGGTGGCCGAGGCCCGCACGGTGATCGGCAGCTACCTCGGGTCGGCCGTCCCTGCCAGGGACATCCCGGTCTTCGCCCAGTGGTGGCGTGAGGGCCGGCTCCCGGTCGAGGCACTGGTCTCCTCCCGCATCGCGCTCGACGACGTCAACCGGGCCATGGACGAGCTCGCCGCCGCCTCGGCCCTTCGGCAGATCATCGAGCTGTGACCGCACCGGCCGCCGCCGGTGCGGCACCCCGCGTTCCCCCGACCGCCGACGGTCAGGGCACGTCCGGGCCCAGCTCCTGGACGATCTCGTCGGCCCACGCGTCGATCGCGGGCCAGTCGCGGAAGTCGCCGGCCGGTAGGGCGTCCCTGGACGCGGGCGCGTGGCGGAGCATCCGCTCGCCCAGGCCGATCGGCGGCGCGTCGGGGTCCCATGCGCCGAAGAAGACCATCTCCCCACGCGGCCGGAGGAGCGCGGTGAGCTCGTCGAACTCCTTCGGGCGGCTGGTCACCAGGACGTCGTGCCCCTCCTCGTCCACCCGGTCGGTGCCGAGCGGGCCGCTGCTGAACAGCCACACCGGCCGCTGCTGGAGCTCGGCACGGTGGCGTCGGGCGAACGCGGTGGCGTCCTTGAGCCAGTGGAACATGTACGCCGCGCCCCCGATGATCACGGCGTCGTACGGCGTGACGTCGCGGACCTCCGTGACCGGTCTGGCCTCGGCGGCCAGGCCCGCGGCGCGCAGCGTGGCCGCGACGCGTTCGGCGATGCCGGCCGTGGCGCCGTGGCGCGTGGCGTAGGCGACGAGGACTGTCATCGGGAGCTCCTTGCCGAGGGGTCCGTACGGTCCCGGGCCCGCGCCGTCCACATGGCCAGCCCTGTGGCCGTGAACGCCGCGAGCGTCAGCGAGGCGACCACGACGGAGATGTCCCGGTCGGTGGCCGCGTACAGCAGCGGCATGCCCGGGACCAGGCCGAGGAAGGACCCCGCCGCGGCGACGAGCGTCCACGGCCACACCGAGGCCCCGAGCCGGGCCGCCGGTCCCGGCTGAGGTGACGGTGGAGCGCCGATCCGGCTCGCGAGCAGGCCGGTGAGGACGCCGAGCAGTGGTGGGCCGAACCCGCCGCCGACCACCAGCAGGAGCAGCGACAGGCCGACCAGGAGCCGGCCGCTGCGGGGGCGGCGGGGACAGCAGCAGGCCACCACCCCGAGCACGAGCGCCACGAGTACCGAGGCGACCCCGGAGACCAGCAGGTCGGGGACCAGGCTCATCGCGGGCTCGCCGTCGAGCGGGTCGAACGCGGACACGTGCGGCCACGACTCGAACACGACCGAGGCCGGGGCGCCCCGACCCTGGGTGATCTCACCGAGACCGTGCTCGACACCGGTCGACGCGGCGAGGACGCCGAGGACTCGCACGGTGGTGACCGTCGCGCGGTCCCGCACGGCGCCGCCGGACGGCTCGACTACCGCCGCCGTGCGCTCGGAGCGGGTGTTGACGTCTTCCCAGAGCATGGATGGGCCTCCACCCCCAGCGCACCACGGCCGGGAGTCGGAGTGCAGGGGCTTAGGTCCCGGGCCGGCCGGGACGGGAGCTTCGGGAACGGCGCTCCAGCCCGGCGGGCGGGGGCTGCTCCGGCCGCGCGAGGAGCGACCGCCAGGCTTCGGCGACCTTCGACGCGAGGACGTCGACGTCGGGGGTGCTGCTCCCGTCCGCGGTGATGCCGAACGCCAGGCGGTCGCCATAGCTGAGGACCGCGAACCCGAGCCGCACCCGGTCCGCGATCGGCACGACCGGGAGGAGCTGCCGGACCGGGCGGCCGAGGCAGGTCAGCGGTGTCCGTGGCCCGGGCACGTTGGTCGTCACCGTCGAGACCTGCTGCTGGGGCAGGCGCAGCCCCCACCGCAGGCCGCGGTCGAGCACGGGGAACGGCAGCAGCCCCGCCAGGGCCTGCAGCACCACGCCCGCCTCGGGTTCGTGCGCCCGGCGCAGCCCGGCCACGCGCTCGTGGACCTGCAGCACGCGCTCGACCGGGTCGTCGAGCTCGACCGGCAGCATCGACAGCATCAGGGTCACCTCGTTGCCCGGGAGGCCGGCGGTGCCGGGTGCTCGTGCCGACACCGGCAGCAGGGTGCGGAGGGCGTGCGCGTCCGGCTGACGTCCGCGCTCGAGCAGCAGCTCGCGCAGGCCGCCGCTGATCGCCGCCAGCACGAGGTCGTTGACCGTGACGCCGAGCTCGCGCCGTACGCCCTCGGTCTCGGCGATGCCGACCTCCGTCCACGCGTAGCGCCGGGTCCCGTCGAGCGGGCCGAGCAGGCCGGCGCGAGTCACCGGCAGCAGTGCCGTGCCGAGCGCGAGGACACCTCGGGCCGCGGCCCGCAGGCTCCCCCCGGTGACGCCGGGCGCGGTCCCGGGCGGTGTGGGCGGCGGCTGGTCCGGGGCAGCCTCCGAGTCGAAGACCACGCGGTACAGGCCCGTGCCGGACACGCCGTCGGCGAGGGCGTGGTGCACGCGCGAGAGCAGCCCCCAGCGACCGTCGGCGAGCCCGACGCACACCGTGACGTCCCAGAGCGGTCGGTCACGGTCCATCCGCTCCGCCATGGCCTCGGCGATCAGTGACGCGACCTCCGCCCGCCCACCCGGGGCCGGGACCCGGCGCCGCGTGACGTGCCGCCGGAGGTCGACGTCGGGGTCGTCCTGCCAGGATGGCGCCCGTAGCCCGAACCGGTCGGGCACGACCCGCTGCTGGTAGCGCGGCACTGTCGGCAGCCGTGCGGCGACGACCGTACGCAGCTCGTCGACGTGCGGGGCCGGTCCGTCGAGCACCGCCAGCGAACCGATCACGAGGCAGGCCGTCGGGTCGACGTCCTCGGCGGCCAGGAAGGCGTAGGACAACGGCGTCAGGCGTTCCATCGTGACCTCCCCTCCTGCTCACCAGTCTGGTGGTCAGGCCGACCGGGAGCCGGGGGCGACAGTCCCGGATCGTGGTGACCTCCGGCCCTGTGACTCCTGCCCCGGCACCCGGCAGCATCACGACATGGCCGGTGCCCGTCATGTCGTGCGACCCGTCGACGACGTCTGGCTGGCGATGGACCAGCCGGACAACCTGATGGTCGTCGAGGGGCTGATGGTCGTCGACGGCGAGCTCGACCGCGCGACGTACGTCCGGCTCCTGCACGATCGCGTGCTCGACCGCTTCCCGCGGTTCCGCCAACGCGCGCGGCACGCCTGGTTGCCGTGGCCGGGGCAGTGGTGGGAGGACGACCCGTCCTTCGACCTCGACCGCCACGTCCGGGAGGTCCGGCTGCCGGCACCGGGCGACGACGCCGCGCTGGAGGACCACGTGGCGTCCTGCCTGTCCCGGGCCCTCGACCGGCAGCACCCGCCGTGGGAGGTGCACCTGGTCCAGGGGTACGAAGGCGGC
The DNA here is from genome assembly GCF_014779655.1 of Nocardioides ganghwensis. GTDB lineage: Bacteria > Actinomycetota > Actinomycetes > Propionibacteriales > Nocardioidaceae > Nocardioides > Nocardioides ganghwensis. The sequence goes on along the minus strand of NZ_JACXYX010000004.1, from coordinate 78,320 downwards.
ACGGCGATCTACACCCGTCTGCACCACGCACTGGCCGACGGCACCGCCCTCTTCCGGGTCGTCCTGGCGCTGGCCGACGAGGAGCTCACGACCGAGCAGGACGCCGGCCGTGCCGGTCTGCTGCAGGTCGCGCGGGCGGCGGTCCGCGCCCTCCCGGGGACCGGACGGCTGCTGAAGACCCCGATGGTCGCCGAGCACCTCCTCCTCGCGCGCCGGCCCGTGTCGCCGCTCTCGGTGCCGCCGCACCACCGCAAGCGCGCCGTGTGGACCCCGTCGATCGACGTGGCCGACCTGCGCGGGCTGCGCCGCGCGACCGGGACGACGGTCACCGACATCGTCATGGCCGCAGTGGCAGGTGCGCTGCGCCGGTGGCTGCTCGCCCACGGCAGCGACCCCATGGTCGACGACCTGCCGACGATGGTCCCGGTCGACCTGCGCGGATCTGCCGCGCTGCGGGCCGACGACCTGGGCAACCAGTTCGCGCTGGTGCTGCTGGACCTGCCGGTGGGGCTCGAGAGCCCGCTCGGCCGACTCGAGGAGACCGCGGCGCGGATGCGCGCCATCAAGGAATCTCCGGAGGCCTGGCTGACGTACGGCCTGCTGGAGGGGATGGGGCTGATGCACCCACGGCTGCGCGTCCACGCCACCGACTTCTTCGCCCGGAAGGCGACGGGTGTGACCACGAGCGTCCGTGGCCCGGACCAGCCGCTGCACCTGGCCGGCCTGCCCGTCACGCGGATGTGGGCGTGGGCACCGATGTCGGCCGACCAGAGCCTGTCGACCTCGATCGTGGGCTACGCCGGCAAGATCCACATCGGCTTCAAGGTCGACAGCTCCGCCGTGCCGGACCCGCAGGCGCTGGTCGCCGGACTGCAGGCGGAGCTCGCCGAGCTCGTCGCGCTCGCGCCGCCCGGATGAGGTGGGACCCGCCTCGGTGTGTCCGGACGGGCCGTGGCGGGCGATAGGGTCTGGCCCGTGTCTGCCACGCTCGTCGCGAAGGACCTGTCCGGCGGACACGGTCACCGGGTCCTGTTCGAGGGACTGGACCTGACCGTCTCCCCGGGCGACGTGATCGGCGTGGTCGGCGCCAACGGCGCGGGGAAGTCGACGCTGCTGTCACTCCTGGGCGGGGCGGCGACGCCCATGGCGGGGTCCGTGTCCTGCGCGCCGCGCGACGCGTTCGTGGGGCTTCTCCCCCAGGAGCACGAGCGGGTGCCGGGCGAGACCGTGGCGGCCTACGTCGCCCGGCGCACCGGCGCCACCGAGGCGACGGCAGCGATGGAGTCCGCGGCGGCAGCTCTGGGCTCGGGCGAGGCCGGGGTCGACGACGCGTACGCCGTGGCGTTCGACCGCTGGATGGCCAGCGGGGCCGCCGACCTCGAGGACCGGATCGCGCCGGTGCTGGACGACCTGGGCCTCGACGTCGGCCCCGACGCACTGATGACCTCGCTGTCCGGCGGACAGGCCGCCCGCGTGGCGCTGGCGGCGCTGCTGCTGAGCCGCTTCGACGTGGTGCTGCTCGACGAGCCGACCAACGACCTCGACCTCGACGGGCTCGCGCGGCTGGAGGCGTTCGTCCAGGGCCTGCGCGGCGGGGTCGTCCTCGTCTCCCACGACCGCGAGTTCCTCGCGCGCTGCGTGACCCGCATCGTCGAGCTCGACCTGGCGCAGGGCCAGGTCACGGTCCACGACGGTGGCTACGACGCCTTCCTCGAGGAGCGCGCCATCGCCCGGCGGCACGCGCGCGAGGCCTTCGAGCAGAACGCCTCCACACGCGCCGACCTCGTCGCCCGTGCGCGCACCCAGCGCGAGTGGAGCTCGCAGGGCGTGCGCAACGCGATGAGGAAGAACCCGGACAACGACAAGATCCGCCGCAAGGCGGCCACCGAGTCCTCGGAGAAGCAGGCCCAGAAGGTCCGCCAGATGGAGTCGCGGATCGCGCGCCTCGACGAGGTCGAGGAACCGCGCAAGGAGTGGGTCCTCCAGTTCGACATCGCGGCCGCGCCCCGCTCGAGCACCGTCGTCGCCACCCTCAACGAGGCGAGCGTCAGGCTGGGCGACTTCGCGCTCGGTCCGGTCTCCGCGCAGGTCGAGGCCGGCGACCGGATCGGCATCACCGGCCCCAACGGAGCCGGCAAGACCACGCTGCTGCGGCTCCTCCTCGGCGACGCCGCCCCCGACACCGGATCCGCGTCATTAGGAGCCTCCGTCGCGGTAGGGGTCATCGACCAGGCGAGAACGGGTCTCGACGACGCCCTGGGCCTCGGGGACGCGTTCGAGGCCGTCGTCCCGGAGCTCACGCAGGCCGAGGTCCGTACGCTCCTGGCGAAGTTCGGGCTGAAGGCCGACCAGGTCGCCAGCGAGGTCGGCCGCCTCTCCCCCGGCGAGCGCACCCGCGCCGCCATGGCGCTGCTGCAGGCCCGTGGGGTCAACCTGCTGGTCCTCGACGAGCCCACCAACCACCTCGACCTCCCCGCCATCGAGCAGCTGGAGCAGGCCCTGGACTCCTACGACGGCGCGCTGCTGCTGGTCTCCCACGACCGCCGGCTGCTGGAGAACGTACGGCTCGACCAGCGCTGGGAGGTCGACGCCGGACGGGTCGTGGTCCGCCACGTCTGACGTGGCGAGGCCGGCCCGCGCGGCCGATGCAGCCGCGCGACGTACGCCCCGCGCCGCGCACCGAGGCGACGCGCGTCGCGTGCCGCCCAGGAGACGAGCCAGAGGAGCAGGGCTCCGAGGATGACGAGATCGCTCATGATGACCACCACCGTTGTCGCTGGACCGAGCACCGCAGGCGCTCGAGGGCGGTCAGGGGTGGTCTCTCCCGTTCGGTGCGGAACCCGGCCGCCGGGCCCGTGGGGCCGTGGTGACGGTCGACCGGAGGTGGGTTACTCCCCAAGCCTGACTTGCGGACACATTATCACGAATTGCGTTTCGTACCAGTGTCGCTGCGACCGACGAGGTCCACGAAGGACCCGAGCGTCACGCCCGCCTCGAGGTCGTGCCGGAAGTGGGCGCCGCGGGTGACCTGGTAGCGGTTGCGGCGCCCCACCTTGTCCTTCTGCACGTACCCGTGACCCACGAGGTCCGCGATGATCTGCTGCACCGCGCGCTCGGTGATGCCCACCGCGTCGGCCAGGTCGCGGGTGCGGGCGTCCGGATCCCGGGCCAGCGCCACCAGGACGTGACCGTGGTTGGACAGGAAGGTCCACGCGTCCCGACTCACAGCGAACCACTTTACGCGATCTCGCCTTCGCGAGTCCGGACGCCTCCGCTGGGCCGCTCGGCGCCGTGCGGGCGCCTCAACCCGCCTCGGCGACCACGTCCTTCTCGAGCGCGAGGCGCACCTGCTCGACGAGGTCGACCAGCGAGAACGGCTTGGCGAGCACCGCGTCGGCTCCGGCGGCGAGGGACGTCGACACGTGCTCGGGGCCGGCGCAGCCACTGACGACGAGGATCGCCCCCCGGTAGCCGTCGGACCGCAGCAGGCGCACGGCCTCCAGGCCGTCCATGTCCGGGAGCCCGCGATCCATGACCACGGCGTCGAGCTGGACCTGCCGGGCGTGGGCGCGGGCGGCTTCCCCGGCGCCCTCGCTGTGGACCTCGAACCCGGCCCGCGTGAGCACGAGGCCCATGACGTGCACGAGGTCGGGTTCGTCCTCGACGATCAGCACTGTGGCCACTCGTTGAAGGTACAACGAACCTCAACGTCCTGCCCACGAAACGGTGACAATCGCGTGCGCGTCTCGAGGCGCGGGCGGACGGCGCGGGTCGGATCAGCTCCTTGCCGCCGACCCCCGCTCCAGCCCCCGCTCCAGCCCGCGCTCCAGCCCGCGCTCCAGCCCGCGCTCCAGCTCCGCGATGATCCGCGGCCGCAGCTCGGTGGGGTGGATGACGGCGTCGACCGACCCGACCTCGACCGCCCGGTGGATGTTGTGGACGCCGTCGAACTCCGCCGCCACCTCGCTGATCTTCTCGGCGCGCAGCGTTGTCCGGAGGTCGGCCAGCTCGAGCAGCAGCCTGGCGCGCGCGGGGCCCTCGGCGCTCGCGACCTGCGACTCCAGGGCCTGGTGGCGCGGGTCGGCCGCCGCCCGCTTGTCGACCTCCGCGGAGAAGACCACGGCCGCGGCCGGAGCCCCGCCGATCACCGAGGCGAAGGACCCCTCGACCGCGAGCACGGTCATCCTCGGGTTGAGCGCCTTGGAGAACACCACGAACGCGCCGCCGTGGTAGCGCGAGATCACGCAGAAGACGATCGGCCCGTCGAAGTTGACGATCGCGCGACCGATCTCCGCGCCGTACTCCAGCTGGAGGCTGCGCATCGAGTCGGGCGACCCGTCGAAGCCCGACAGGTTGGCGAGCACCACGAGCGGGCGGTTGCCGCTGGCGGCGTTGATCGCCCGGGCCGCCTTCTTCGACGACCGCGGGAAGAGCGTGCCGGCGGTGTAGGTGTCCGGGCCGTCGGTGGGCGGGAAGCCGCGGCGCGGCACCGGCCGCGACTCGATCCCGAGCAGGCAGACCGGCCAGCCGCCGAGGTGCGCGTCCATCACCACCGCGGTCTCGGCGTCGGCCATGCCCGCCCACCGCTCGAGCGTCGCGTGGTCGGCGTCGGACACCGCGCGCATCACGGTGCGGATGTCGAAGGCCTTCTTGCGCTCGGGGTTGCGGGTGCTCGAGAAGATCTCCCCCACCGTGGTGAAGTCGCTGTCGGGCGTGCTGTGCGGGTACGTCGTGACGTCGCGGTCCGCGGGGTCCGTGGTCCGCGCCCGTCGTGGACCGGCCTCGCCGGGCACGACGTAGGTGTGGGCGTAGTGCTGCATGAGCACGTCGACGGCCGCGGGCAGGTTCGGTGCCCAGTACTGGGCCTGGCCGTTGGGGCCCATCACCCGGTCGTAGCCGCCGATCCCGAAGTTATCCTCGGCGGACACGCCGCCGGAGAAGTCGAGCGACTGCTTGCCGGTCAGCACCATCGCGCTGTCGGGCGTCATCACCAGGATGCCGCGCGTGTGCATGAGCATCGTGGCCTCGGCGTTCCAGTAGGGCTGGGCACCGACGTTGATCCCGGCCACCACGACGTTGATCTCGCCGCCGTCCTGGGTGAACTCCACGATCCGCTTGAGCGCGGCAGCCACCCAGTCCATGTTCTCGGTGCCGGAGTCCATCGAGATCCGGGCACCGGCCGACAGCGCGAACCACTCCACCGGGACCTGCATCCGCTCGGCGAGGTCGATGGCCGCGATGATGCGGGAGCACTCGGGCTCGGAGACTGCTCCCAGGGCCTTGGTGGGGTCGCCGCACAGCACCACGCGGGTGACGCCCTCGGGGTGCAGGGCGGTCGGCGTCGTGACCACGGCGACCAGCAGCGCCGCCTTGTTGAGACCGCGCGGGCGCTCGACCGGCACCAGCGCGCCGGTGTCGTCGAGGTCGTGCTCCACCACGCTGCCCCCGGTCCCGACGAGCAGGCTCTCCAGCTCGTAGGGGTAGACCAGGCCGCGCCGCTTGGCACGCAGCACCTTGACGGCGTAGTCGTCGAGGGGCTGGAGCGGCTCGGTGGGCGGGGCGTCGATCGTGGTGGCGACGCCGCCCCCGACCTGCGCGTGGAAGCGCACGACGACGGGCTGCGGGGTGCCGTCCGGGCCGGGGACCCGACCGTGGGCCTGGACCTCCTCGATGCTGGCGCCCTCCGTGAGCGGGGTGATCTTGTCCCGCAGCGCGGCGAGCTGGTCGAGGTCGGCGTCGACGACGGGCCACACGTGGACCCACACCTGGTTGAGGTCGAGCTTCGCGCCGTCGGGCCGCTCGGTGCGGGCCCGGCGGATCGCCTCGAGGCAGTGCTCGACCGCGCGCTCCGCGTGCGGGAGCGCCACGACCGCGCCGGACTCGTCGCGCACGACGGCCACCTGGCGCACCTGGGCGAGCGCGACGAGGCGCTGGTCGGCCGGGTTGCCGGGGGCCGTGCAGTGGTAGAGCAGCACGTCCTCGGGTGCCTCGAGGCGTACGACGTCGAACTGCCGCAGCCGCCACAGGTTGAGGCGGCGACCCACCATCGGGTGGATCCCCCGGACCAGACGGTCCTCCTCCATCGCCGTGGGGACCTGGTCGGCGGCGGGGCGGAAGGTGACGTAGTCGACCGGGCGGTCACCGCCGCGGGTCACCGCGACCACGATGCGCCGGATGTCGGAGGCGAAGGCGACGTCGCCGAGGAGGGCGCCCAGCCGGTCGCTGGTCTCCTGCGCGGGGAGCTCCTCCCCCGGCCACGACAGGTAGAGGTCGACCACGGCCTGGGATCCGGTCGGACGAGCCGCGACCTGCTCGCCGATCGCCCGGACCAGTGCGCCGTCGGGCTCGCCGAGCTCGTCGATCGTCCCGACGGTCGTCACCAGCCGGGTCGGCCGGTCGACGTCGAGGACGTAGTCGGCGACCGCGAACGGGCGGCCCTCGATGTCGAGGACCCGGAGGTCGTGCAGCTCGTGCTCGCGGTAGTGGCGCCGTACGAGCACCTCGAGCATCGGCTCCCGCGGCGGGATCCCCTCGGCCAGGCGCTCGGCGAGGAACCGCACGATCTGCTCGGGGATCGCCGCCAGCGCCTCGATCCGCCGGGCCCGGTCGGGGGCGTCGTCGACGGACAGCTCGACGAGCTCACCCCGCACGCCGGCCAGGACGCTCGAGCGCTCCTCGTCGACGGCCGGCTGGTCGAACCAGCGGAACCGGAGGCTGCGAGCGAGGTCGCCGACGATCGGGAACCGCAGCTGGGTGGCGCGCACCAGTCGCTCGAGGAGCGAGCGGACGACGTCGCCGTCGGCCTCGGCCGGGGGTGGCCCGGCGATCCAGGCCTGCAGCAGGCTGGTGACGAGCTGGACGTCGGCGGCAGAGCGCCGCTGGGCCAGGTAGATGCGGAAGACCGACTCCTCCAGCTCGGGGGTGCGGTCCAGCTCGGTCACGCCGTAGCGCGCGAGCACCGCCTTCAGACGGCGGCCGAACTGCTCGCCGAGGCCGTGGCGCTCGAGGTCGAGGCTCTGCAGGTAGGTGTGGAAGTGCTCGCGCGAGCTGTGCACCCGCAGCTCGGTGTGCTCCTCCTCGCCACCCGGCCGGTTGCGGCTCAGCTCGGCCAGCTCGGCGAACATCCGCAGCAGCTCGATCTCCCCGGCCAGCACGTCGTGGCCGGCCGTACGGGCCTCCTCACGGGCGTCGAGGTAGTCGGCGAGGACACGGCGCTCGGTGGCCGGGTCGGTGTCGTAGCCGAGCATCGCCGCCCGCAGGTCGGCCAGCCCCTGGGCCACCTCGGCGTCCGCGGCCCCCTCGGGCGCCGCCTGCGGAAGCTCCAGGTCAGGACCGCCTGCCGACGCCTCGGCCCCGGCCGTACCCGTCTCAGGGGCCTCCTCGACGGGCTCGATGCGCAGCAGCGGCGCGCCGTTCTCCACCTGGCTGCCGGTCTTGACCAGGATCTCGCGCACCCGGCCGGCGAACGGCGCGTGGACCACCGTCTCCATCTTCATGCTCTCCAGGACGAGGACGGAGGTGCCCGCCTCGACCAGGTCGCCCTCGGCCACCGGCGTCGCGACCACGAGCGCCGGCGCCGGCGAGCGGAGCATGCCGCCCTCGTCGCGGGTGACCCGGTGGGTGACGCCGTCGACCTCGACGAGCTGCACGGGTCCGTGCGTGGCCGTGACCAGCCGGAACCGCTGGCCGTTCACGGTGAGCGTGCTGTGGAACTCGTCGATCCGCACGACCTGGGCGTCGACCACCGTCGCGCCGGCGCCCTCGCCCGCGGCGACCGCCACGCGGAAGCGGTGCGGCCCGGTGCGCAGCGCCGTCACCTTGTAGGTCGTCCCGCGGAGCTTGAGGTCGACGCCGCGGCCGACCTCGTGCTGGACGTTGGGTCGGCCTCCGCGGGACGTCTCGAGCAGGTGGTCGATCTCGAGGCGCTCCTCGTCCTCGTAGGCGTGGATGGCGGCGGCCACCAGGGCCACCCCGGAGTGCCGGTGGGAGTGGAGGCGGCCCTCGCCACGGACCCGGTCGATCCAGCCCGTGTCCGCCCAGCCGGTGCCCCCTCCGTCGGTCACCTCGGGCTGGGCGAGCAGGTCGAGGATGAAGCTCTTGTTGGTGGCACCGCCCTCGATCACGACCGTCGTCTCCGAGACCGCCCGGCGCAGTCGGGCCAGCGCCTCCTGCCGGGTCGAGCCGACGGCGATGATCTTGGCGATCATGGAGTCGAAGTCGGCGGGGATGGAGTCGCCGGTGCCGACGCCCGTGTCCACCCGCACCCCAGGGCCCGCGGGCAGGTCGAGCAGCGCGATCCGGCCGGGCGACGGCGCGAAGTCGCGGTCCGGGTCCTCTGCGTTGAGCCGGGCCTCCACCGCGTGACCGATCTCGGCGGGCTTCTCTCCCTCGAGGACTCCCCCGGACGCGACGTGCAGCTGCGCCCGGACCAGGTCGGTGCCCGTGGTGGCCTCGGTGATGGGGTGCTCGACCTGGAGGCGGGTGTTCACCTCGAGGAAGGCGAAGGTCCGCTCACCGGGGTGGTAGAGGAACTCGACGGTGGCCGCGCCGACGTAGCCGACGGCCAGCGCGAGCCGCTCGGCGGAGGCCTTCAGCTCCTCGGTCTGCTCCGGCGCCAGGAGCGGGGACGCCGACTCCTCGATGACCTTCTGGTTGCGTCGCTGGACCGAGCAGTCGCGCACCCCGAGCGCCCAGGCGTGGCCGTGGCTGTCGGCGATCACCTGCACCTCGACGTGACGGGCCCCGGTCACCAGCTTCTCCAGGAAGACCACCCCGCTGCCGAAGGCGCGCTCGGCCTCGTCGCGGGTGCGCTGGTAGGCGTCCTCGAGGTCGGCTGCTCCGGCCACCATGCGGATGCCGCGACCGCCACCGCCCGCCGTCGCCTTGAGCATCAGCGGGTAGCCGATCCGCTCGGCCGCGGCCAGCGCCTCCTCGAGAGTGTCGACGCCACCCCGGCTCCACGGCGCGACGGGGACGCCGACCTCCTCGGCGATCAGCTTGGAGCCGATCTTGTCGCCCAGCGTGCGCATGGCCTCCGAGCTCGGACCGATGAACGTGACCCCGAGACGGTCGCAGAGGTCGACGAAGGCGGGGTCCTCCGCCACGAAGCCCCAGCCCACCCACGCCGCGTCGGCCCCGGTCTCCACCAGCGCGCGCTCGAGCACGGCGAGGTCGAGGTAGGGCCGCGCCGCGGCAGGGCCCAGCGAGTACGCCACGTCGGCCTCGCGAACGAACATCGCGGCGTGCTCGGCGTCGGTGTGGAGCGCCACCACCTCGATCGGGTGGCCTGTCTGCTCGGCGTTGTGGTCGCGGACCGCATGGATGAGACGCATGGCTGCCTCCCCACGGTTGACGACCGCGATGCGGGAGAACCGGACACGACTGGTGGGGCGCGACTCAGGGGGCACCCGCCGAGACTGTCAGGCCGACACCCCTACCGTGAAGTCACATCCCGCAGACGCGTGTCACCCGGCGACGTACGTCCGCGACCACCAGTGCCGACCGGCGACCGGGCGTCGCCGCCATCCGCTCGCGCGGAGCTGGTCGTCGAGCTCGTCGAGGCGCTCCTGCGCCGTCTCGATCCAGGCATTCGGTCGGTGGAGGTCGTCGAGGTCCTGCACCGCATGACGGGGAACGTCGCCCCCGTGACCACGTGGTCGCTCGAGCGGTGCTCCTCCCCGGGCGGACGTGCCACGAAGCGGAACTGGGCACTTCCGTTCGAGCCGCTCAACGTGTTGCCCAAGGCCTTGACCCAGGAGTGCTCGCCGAGCTCCTCGAGGTGTACCTCGACCGTCGTCGGAGTGCTCATGCCCCCACGTCATCACGTCCCGACCCAGACGGGCAGAGGCGAAGGTCCTGCCAGCGCCCCTGGTTGCGACGTCGAGGAGGGCCTCACTCTCACCTCGCCACGTCGACGGGGTCCGCCACCCCCCTGACGGCGTCGGTGATCGGCGTGATCCACGACTGGTGCGTGGTGCTGTTCTTGGTGATGGCGAGCAGCTCGTCCATGTGCGGCTCGAGGCCGGTGACCTTGTCGAGCGGGACGCCGACGATCAGCTGGAAGCCGAGGCCGCGCCAGGCCTGCACGGCGCGGCCGGCGAACTCGGAGTCGGCCTTCACGAACCCCTCGTCGAGGAAGACCGGGGCGAACCGGGGCCGGGACCGCATCTCGTCGCCGAGGCGGAACCGGAGTGCGGAGCCGACGATGAACGCCACGAGCTCCTGGCTCTCACCGCCGCTCTTCTCGCCCAGCGTGCGGTAGGTCGCGCGCAGCTCGCCCGTGGTGTGGTCGTAGCGCTCGGCACTGATCTCGACGTGGCGGCGTACGTCGAGCAGCCGGTCGCGGTCGGTCAGCGACGCGGCGGCCTCGCCGACCTGGCTGGGCTTGCGCAGCTGCTGCATGAACCTGCTGAGGTCGGCGAACCTCTGCTCGAGGGCCTCCTCCCCCAGGTCGGTCGTGGAGCCCGACGAGAGGACGCGCAGGTCCTTCATGAACGCCTGGACCTGTGCCGGCGCCAGCCTGCGGAGCCGGATCCGGAGCCGGTCCCCCGACGCGCCGAACTCGAGGCGACGCAGGATGGCGTTGATCGGCTCGAGCCGGTCCTCGATCTCCTCGACGGACGCCGCCATCGCACCGACGAGGGGAACCAGGTCCTGGCCGCTCCACTCGGTGAGCCGGCGTCGCCACTCCGCCCTCCGGGCGGCCAGTCCCTCGCCCCGGATGTCGTCCAGGATGCGCGCGTAGTCGGGGTAGGACTCCGCAGTGGTGCCGAGGTTCGGGGAGTCCCACTGGAGCTTGTAGACCCGGAAGACCTGCACCAGGTCCTCGTCGACGCGCCGGACCTCCGCCTCGGCGTCGGTGACGGCGTCCCGGAGCCGCTGGGCGAGCCGGTGGGACGTCTCGGCGAAGCGTTCGAGGTCGTCGGGGTCCGCGGGCGCCGCCGCGGCTGCGAAGTCCGCGGCGAGTGCGGCGTCCTGCTCGGGGTCGAGCACGACCGTGCCGGTCTCCTCGATCGCCTGGAGCCGGTCCTTGACGTCGTCCTCGGCGTCGACGAGCTCGGCGTGCTCGACGTTGAGCTCGCGCTGCCGCTGCTCGAGGGTGTAGCGGTTGCGTCGTGCCTCCTCCAGCCGGGCGGCGAGCTCGGCGATCTGGGCCTCCAGCGCCTGCAACCCGTCGTCGGAGCCGAGGATGTCGGCCCGGCGGCGCTCCAGGTCGGCGATGCGGCGGTCGCTGCCGTCGACGTCGAAGTCGTCGAACCGCGCCGTGGCGACGGCGTCGTATGACGCACGCTGCTGCTCCAGCATCCGCGACCGCTGGTCGAGCTGCGCGAGGTCGGCGCCGACCCGGTCCAGCCGCTCCTCGAGGTCGGCGAGCTCGGCGTCGACGTCGGCGATCGCGTCCGTGCTGGAGAAGCCGATGATGCTGCGGGCGTCGTTGCGCCCGTGGGTGCCGCGACGGCCGTTGCGCGTCTGCCCGGCGAGGGTGACCCGGAAGCCCGGGCCGGCGAGGCCGTCCGCGTCCTCGACGCACAGGGCGTTGCGGGACGCCTCCCCGACGTGGGCCTGCACCCAGCCGGAGAACGGCGAGTCCTGGAAGACCAGCTTGCCGGCGACCCGCTCGGGGTCGGCGGGACCGAGGTCGGGCAGGTCGAGCTCCACGCCCTCGAAGGTGAGGCGGCCGCGCAGCCGCAGGCCGTCGATCGCCGAGGAGAAGGCGTCCAGCCGGTCGAGGGGCACGAGCATCATCCGGGCGCTGGCACCGAGGACGGTCTCGATCGCCGTGCGCCACCGCGCCTCCTCGGGCGCGACGTCGACGAGCTCGGCGACGAAGGGCAGCTCGTCCTCCCCGATCCCGCTCGCCCGGGCGACCTCGGCCCGCAGCTCGTGCATGCGCGCCGGCATGCGACCGGCGCGGTTCTCCAGCGACGCGCGCTCGCGCCGCAGCTCGGCCTGCCGCTCGCTGAGCGGGAACTGGCTGCGCAGCACCGCGTCGCGCTCTCGGCGGATCCGCTCCTGCTCGCGCTGCCAGCCCGCCAGCCACTGCCGGGCGTGCAGCTGGAGCACTGCGTACGCCTCGGACGAGAGCAGCGCCGCCTCGACGTCGGGCGCCTGGGCGTCGGTGGCGTCGATGAGCGGGAGCAGGCGCTCCTGCAGGACCGACCGCCGCGCGAGCCGGTCCTCGCGCACGACGTGCTCCTGCTCGAGCGAGAGCGCCAGCGACTGGAGTGTGGACCCTCCGGCCGCGCGGTGCGACTCCTTGGCCGACTCGAGGTCGGACAGCAGGGTCCGCTCGGCCGAGGTCGTCGCGCCGAGCTCGTCGGCGGCGGACGCGCGCGCGGCACGGTTGTCGACCACCGCGGCCTCGATCAGCCGCAGGTGAGTGCGCAGCAGCCACAGCCGGAGCGGGGTGTCGCCGGTCGCGGTCACGCCATAGGAGTCGAGCTCCGCGAGCCGCCGCGAGGCCTCCACCTTGCGGTCGTGGAGGTCGACGATCGGCGCGAGCAGCTCGAGCTTCTGCTCCTCGGTGCGCATGGCGGAGTGCGCGGTGTCGAGGTCGTCGAAGTGCTCGATCGCCCGGTCCGCGGCGGCGAAGGTCGAGGGCCGCTCGAGCACCATGTCCTTGTAGAGCTCGTCGACGCTGCGGACCTGGTTGCCCGCCTGGATCCGGGCGAGCAGCCGCAGGGCCTTCGCCCCGTCGCCGTTGGCGCCGATGCCGAGCCGCGCGTGCAGGACGGCGGCGAACTCGGCGTACGTGCGGTAGACGCGGATGCCGGGGAAGAGCTTCTTCAGCGTGTTGGCGTGGAAGCGCTCGGGCACGGCCACCTCGAGCGTGTCGAGCGGCAGCGCGCCGTCCTGGGTGGCCAGCTGCATCTGGACGTCGCCGGACCGGGTCGCGCGCCGCGGCACGTAGTAGGTGCGCAGCGCCGTGAACCGGCCACCCTGGTCGTTGACGAACGTCATCGCGATCGCTCCCCAGGTGTCGCCACCCTTGCCGCGGAGGAGCTTCTCCACCGGCCGACCGGTGCGCGGGTCGTCCACCACGTCGACGGCACCACGCAGGTAGGAGAGCAGGTTGCGCTGGCCGGCGCCCCGGGCGCGACCGGCGACGGCGTCGTTGGACGCGCCGTTGAACTTGGTGTCGGACGGCATCATCAGCGCGGTGTAGGCGTCGAGGATGGTGCTCTTGCCGACGCCGGAGGCGCCGGAGATCATCGTGGCGTCGCCGCGCAGCGGGACGACCGTGAGCCCGCCGAACCCGCCCCAGTTGACCATCTGCAGCAGCGCTGCGCGCCACTGCATCGTGTCGTCGGCGGGCGTCGCGACGTCCTTGCGCTCGAAGAGCCCGTCGACCACTGTCTGCTCGATCTCGTCGATGGACATGCTCACCGCTCCCCTGCCGTGCTGCCAGCCGTGCTGCCAGCCGTGCTGCCCGCCGTGGCGTCGACCGGGCCGTCCGGGTCCGTGTCGTCGTCGAAGAGGTCGGCCGGCTCCTCGGGCCCGGTGACCTCGCTGTTGTTGGCCGCCACCAGCGCCTCGAGGAGCTCCTGGAGGAGCTCCAGCGGGATCAGCGGCTCCACAGCCTCGCTGATCTCGAAGCGCTCGTCGGTGCCGGTCGGGATCAGCAACCCGGCCTTGACCACGCTCGCGACCGCGTTGCGCGCCCGCCTGTCGTCGCCGGCCACGTCCGTCGCGTGGGCAGGACGGAAGCTGGCGACGTAGCCGACGATGTCCTCGCGGTCCACGAAGACCCGGGCGTCGCCGCTCGCGAGCCCGGCGCGGAGCCGGTCGCGCAGGTGCACCAGCACGAGCGTCTCCTCGCGCGACCAGGCGGCGTCGTAGAGCATCGTCGGGAAGCGGCTGCCGGTCTCGGACGTCGCCTGCCTCTTCCACGCGACCTCACGGGCGCGGTCGACCTGGAGGTCGAGGAAGAGGTCGTTGAGCCGTGAGCGGATCAGTCGCTCGTGCTCGACCAGCACCGTCCAGTCCCGCGGGTGGGTGCGCGCGCTGATGAAGCGCTGCTTGAGCAGCGTCACCAGGGCGCGCCGCTGCGCGTACTCCAGACCGCCCTCGTCCCCCTCGAAGAGGGACACCGAGTCGTCGAGCAGCAGCTCGTCGTCGACGTCGACGTCGACGTCGACCTCGGCCTCGGCCTCGATCTCGGCCTCGATCTCGGCCTCGATCTGGCCGTCGATCTCCGGGTGGGTGTCGACGCTCATGCGTGCTTCTCCGTCGGGTGCTGGGTCGGGTGCTGGGTCGGGTGCTGGGTCGGGTGCTGGGTCGGGTCGAGGTCGGGGTCGGGCAGGGGTGTGCGTGGCACGGCGAAGGTCCGCCTGCTGCCGTCAGGGCGTACGGCCTCGAACGGCTCGACCGACTGCTCGGCCCGCCACTCACGGTCGGCGGCGAGGTGCAGCAGGCCGAAGATCTCGACGGGGCGGCGAAGGGACGGCTCCAGCTCGTCGAACAGGGCGCCGAGGGAGGCGACCGGGAGGAGGGAGGTGGTCGCGGCGTCGAGGCGCTCGCGCAGGGTCGCGAGCCTGGGTCCGCCCTGCGCGACGAGCTCCTGGAGCGAGACCGGCGGCGCGAGGGCCGGGTCCGGGGTGCTGATGCGGTCGGGGAGGACGTCGTCGGCGGGGTCGTGGAACCGCTCCCGGAGGTGCTCGACGCCCGCTCGCGCGGGCAGGAGCGCCACGTCGTGGGTGGCCCGCGGGCCGGTGGTCGCCATCCACGTCATCAGCTCGGCCTCCACCTGGCGCAACGTCTGCTCGAGCTCGCGGTCACGGGCCGCGTCGTGGGAGACGATGTACTCCTTGAGGGTGGCCGTCACCCGGGAGCGCTGGGCGAGGACGCGGTCGAGGCCGTCGCGCACGAGGCGTACGGTGCCGCGCAGCTCGGCGCGGTCGGCGTCGCTGAGGATGCCGTCCGAGAGCGGGTGCTCGAGCAGGGCGGTCAGGTCCTCGCGCAGCTGTGTCACCAGGGCGTCGTCGCGCAGCAGCGCGAACGCGCCCTCGAACGCGCGCCCCTCGTGGGTCGCCGTCATCAACGCGTCGGCGCGAGCGAGGTAGTCGTCGATCACCTCCCCGGCCGGGCGGTCCTCCGCGCGGAAGGCCGCCAGGATCTCCGCGCGGATGGTCGCGAACCGCTCCTCGACACGCGCGAAGTCGCTCGGCAGCGCGGAGATCAGCGAGAGCAGCTCGGTGAACCCCTCGAGCATGTAGTCCTCGGTCGCCCCGGCCAGGTCTCCGCCGTCGACCAGGCGGTCGCGCTCGGCCCGCAGCCGCGCGATCTCCTCGTTGAGGATCGTGACCCGCGCGGTGCGGTCCGGGTTGGCCTCGGAGTTGAAGCGCCGGACCGTGCCGAGGATGGTGGCGACCCGGTGCTCGCTCAGCGTGGCGCGGTCGCGGGCGAGGTTCTTCACCAGCTCCAGCGCCTGCTGCGCGTGCGAGGTCAGCGCGTAGACCTCGTGCCCCGCCTCGTCGAGCGAGCGCACCAGCCACTGGCCGCGCATCCAGCGCTGGCAGATCTCACGACCGCTGCCGGTCGGGACGTCCTGCTCGCCGGCCAGCCGGATCGCGGCGAGGTGCTCCTCGACCTGCGTGTGCAGGCGGGCCGTCGGGATCGGGTTGTTGTTGCGACCGAAGGCCGTGCGGAAGATGGTGATCACCACGGGCGCCTGGCGCTGGTGGAGCAGGGTGAGCGTGGGCTGGGCGAACGCGCCCTTGACGCGCGCCAGCTCGCCAGCGATCTCGCTCAACGCCCGGTCCCCCGCTCCCTGCCTGCCTGTGTTCGGTGCGCAAGCATGACAAAGGGCGCGGACAGCGCCGGGAGCGGGTGGCCCGGCCGGTCAGCCCGACGTCTCGTCGAGCAGCCGCCGCACCTCTGGCTCCGGGAGCGCCGTGAACCGGACGGCGTCGGCGATCGACACGTCCTCGCCACGCCCGTTCAGCAGCGCACGTACATCGCTGAGCGCGTCCTGCCGGAGCATGTCCGCGAACACGATGCGCTGACCTGCCGCCGTCAGGTGGTCTCGTACCTCGTCCCTCATGGTGCCCTCCCCTGCTGCCGCGAGGGGCCCCACGCCACTCGCTGCGAACAAGGATGCACGAGCGCCGGACGACCACACGGAAAGTTGCGTCAAGTTTTGCCTGACGCACGTCTGTCCACTGTTTGTCCAAGGTTTTCGCTTTTCGGCTGTCGGGGCGGCATCCGCTCCGGACAGGATCGTCCTGCGCCACCAGCGGGCGCGGCGACCAGCGACCCAAGAGCCCGAAGGAGACCTCGTGACCACCCTCGCGATGCCCCCGACCCCCATCCGCAGCCAGGCGCGCGCGACGCGTACGACCCACGTCGTCGCCGGGCTGCGCGACACCATCTCCGCGGCCGAGCGACAAGCACTCGTCGACGAGCTGATCGAGGCCAACATCTCCATGGCACGGTCGATGGCGGCCCGCTACCGCAACCGCGGCATCGACCTCGAGGACCTCCAGCAGGTCGCCCTCGTCGGACTCACCAAGGCCGCACAGCGCTTCGACGCCTCGGCCGGGCACGACTTCCTCTCGTACGCCGTCCCGACCATCCGCGGGGAGCTGCGCCGCCACTTCCGCGACGCCGGCTGGATGATCCGCGTGCCGCGCCGCGTGCAGGACCTGCAGGCGCGCATCCGACGCGCCCAGCCCGGCCTCGAGGCCCGGCTCGGTCGCTCCCCCCGTCCCACCGAGATCGCCGCCCACCTCGAGGCCGACCTCGACGACGTCATCGAGGCGCTCTCGGCCGCGGGCTGCTTCCGGCCGAGCTCCCTCGACAGCCCCACGGGCAACGGGACCGACACCATCGCCGACCTGCTGGGGTGGGACGACACCGGGCTGGCCTCGGTCGAGGCCCGGCTCGTGCTGGGCACCGCCGTCAGCGAGCTGACCGAGCGCGAGCGGCGCATCCTCCAGTGGCGCTTCGTCGACGAGCGCACGCAGCAGGAGATCGCCGACCTGGTCGGGCTGACGCAGGCACAGGTCTCCCGGATCCTGACGCGCGTCCTCGCCCGCCTCCGCGCCGGACTGGACGAGCCGGTCCCCGCCGCGTAGGCGTTCGCCCGCGCGGCGATCACCCCCGATTTGGGGCTTGCCCGCCGCGAGCCGGGGTGCCACGGTCCGAGGATGACCGGACCGCGCCGCCACCACGTCCTCATCGGCCTCCTCGCCTCCGCGCTCGCCCTGGGCAGCGCCCTGGCGCCGGGCGCGAGCGTCCATGCGGGTCCACCCGGGGCGGAGGCGGCCGGCACCCCGGCGCGTACGGCCACGGTGATGACGCGCAACCTCTACCTCGGCGCCGAGCTCGGGCCGGTCCTCGCAGCGCTCGGCACCGGCAACGACGCCGCGATCGTGGGCGCGGCCACCCAGACCTGGGCCGCGGTCCAGGCGACCCGCCCGGCCGAGCGGATGGCCGCCATGGCGGACGAGATCGTGGCAGCCGACCCGGCGGTCGTCGGCCTCCAGGAGGTGACCACCTGGACGACGTTCGCCTACAACCCGGCGACCCGTGTCGCGAGCGACCCCACCGTCACGTACGACTTCCTCGACCTGCTGCTCGACGCGCTGGCCGACCGCGGCGCCGACTACCGCGAGGTCGCCGGCGCCACCGCGCACAACTTCGCCTCGCCACCCATCCCGGTCCTGGCGAGCCCCACGGCCACGTTCCCGACCCGTGCGGTGCGCCTGGCCGACCGTGACGTGATCATCGCCCGCGACGACGTGCGGACGAGCAACGCTCGCACGGGGACGTTCCAGGCGATCATCCGCTTCCCCGTCGGCGGGTCGCTGCTGCCCGTCGCCCGTGGCTGGGGCTCGGCCGACGTGGGCGTCGGCAAGGCGTCGTTCCGGTTCGTCAACTCCCACCTCGAGGCCTTCGGCCTCCCCGGTCTCGATGCCGAGCAGCTCCGGGTCGCCCAGGCGCGCGAGCTCCTCGCCGCGCAGGCGGACCTGGCGTCACGGATCGGCGAGCTGCCGATGGTCTACGTCGGTGACTACAACTCACGTGCCCCCGACGCCCCGGCGTACTCGCTCCTGCTCGCCGGCGTGGGCGCCGACGCGTGGCCGCGGACCCACCCCGGCGACCCGGGCTACACGTGCTGCTTCGACGCGACGCTCACGGACCCGACCGACCCGCTGACCTCGCGGATCGACCTCGTGCTGCACGGCACGGACGTCAAGGCCGCCCGGGCCCGCATCGTCGGCAGCGACCCCGACGACCGGACCGCGTCCGGCCTGTGGCCCTCCGACCACGCAGGGGTGGTGGCCCGCCTGGTGTTCCCCGCGCGCCGCTGAGTCGACCTGGGTGGACCTCAGTCGTCCTCCCAGTAGGGGCCCTTCAGGTAGGGGTCACGCTCGACGGTGGTGACGGGGCGCCGCACGGTCCGCCAGACCGTGCGGGTCGTCCCGTCCGGGTCGGTCACCGTGCGTCGCACGCGGAAGTTGGCGTACGTCGTGGTGTAGGCGTTGCGGGTGTTGCGGGCGTTGTTCCACTGGTAGTCGAAGTTCCTGAGGTACTTCTTCGCCACCACGGCACCCCGCACGGTGAACCAGACCTCGTCGTTGGCGGTGCTCAGGCTCGACCAGTTGACCGAGCCGGTCAGCACCATCGACGAGTCCGGAACGCCGTTGTAGGTGCCCTGGACGACCAGGTACTTCTGGTGGCTGTAGTAGTCGAGGATGAGGTCGTCGATGCCGTCGTTGTTGAGGTCGAAGTTGTCGTCGAGGTCGTAGTCCATGCCCGTCGAGCGGAGCGGGATGCGACCGCGCTTGGTCGGGGCGGCGATGACGCCCTTCGTGTGGTAGCCGATGAGGCCGTAGGTGACCCGCACGTCGCAGCCCTGCACCCACTTCTGCCGGATGGCCTCGGCCAGGTAGTCGCCGCGGGCGCCGCGCATGGTGTGCATCGACAGGGCCAGGCGGGTGCGCTTCACCTTGCCGGTCACAGGGTCAGGGGTCAGGCACCGGACTCGGTCGAGCAGGTGGACCACCAGGTCGTCCTTCGGCCTCGAGACCCGCGGGAACGCAACCGCGGTGTGCTTGTCGACCGAGTCGTCGCACGCCACGCCGTTGGCCGGGGTGCCGCAGAAGGCGATCGGCTCCTGGCGGGTGTCGTGGTCCTTGCGCATGTCGTTGAACAGTCCGACGAACTGGCGGAACAGCTCGTGGTCGCCGTCGGTGAAGTAGAGGTCGTTCCACTGGTGGATCGCGGCGTTGCGGGTCATGTTGGCCGAGCCCACGGCCACGACGTCCTTCGAGCGGCCGACCTGGCTGAAGAGGTAGATCTTCGAGTGCAGGTTGTTGAACTCGTTGGCCGCCCCGCGGCAGCTCTGCCGGCACTTGTAGATGAAGCTGTTCTTGCTGCGGTCCTTGCCGATCTCGGCGCGGATCACCTTCATCGCCGAGGTCTCCCAGTGGTCGTTGAGCAGCATCTGCACCTTGACGCCTCGCCGGTGGGCGGCCACCAGGGCGTGCGCCACGTTCATGCGGTCCAGGGAGTAGATCGCGATCCGGATCGTGGCGCCCTTGCGCGTGCGGTTGATCGTGTCGATGACCTTGCGCTCGATCCGGAAGTGTCCCTTCGCGCGGTGCGGGTCGTTGAAGAACGGCCCGCTGGGTGCCTTCCACTTCTTCGTCGCCCCGGCCTTCTCCGCCACGGGCCCGGGCTGCTCCGCGGCCGCGCCGGGGACGGCACCTCCCAGCGTCGTCGCCAGCACCAGGCAGATGCTCCCCACGAGCATCGACAGCTTCGTCACGACCAGTCCCCCATCCACGGTGAGCCGTGACAGCATAGGCATGCTCCGCGCGGCTCGACCGGCGCCGCGCCCGGACGGACCTGACGGGACTCGTCCCGCTTGACTCGTTCGAACACGTGTTCGATCATGGGGACATGTCCTCCGCCCGCTCCGTCGCCGCCCGAGCACCGGGCCTCGACCCGGGGCGGTCCGTCGTCGAGCAGCTGCGCGAGCGGGTCGCGGCGATGGAGCGCAGGCCGGCACTCCAGCCGGTCCCGACCCTGCCCGGCATCGCCGGCCTGGTCCCGATGCACGCCGGCTCCACCTACGCCGTCGACTCGGCCTCGCTGGCGCTCGCGCTGGCGGCCGGGGCGTCGCAGGCCGGCGAGTGGGTCGGCTTCGCCGGCTGCACCGACTTCGGCGCCGAGGCCGCCGCGGAGCTGGGGATCGAGCTCTCGCGCACGGTGCTGGTGCCCGACCCCGGGGAGCACTGGCTGGAGGTGACGGCCGCGCTGGTCGACGTGCTCCGCGTGGTGGTCCTGCGCCCCCCTGCCTCCGTCGACGAGCGGACGGCGGGCATCCTCGACTCGCGCCTGCGCACGCGGTCCGCGGTGCTGGTCGTCCACGGCGCCTGGCCGCGCGCCGATGCCCGGCTCAGCGTCGAGGAGTCGCGCTGGAGCGGTCCGGCGTCCGGCACCGGCCAGCTGCTGCAGCGTCGGGCCCGGGTGGTCGTGCGTCGAGGCGCACGCCCGCCGGCGCGCGCTGACCTGACCTGGCCCGAGGTGTGCGCGACCGAGGTGCGCGAGGTCCGGCGGGCGTCCGGGTGAGCCGGCCGTGAGGGTGATGGTCGTGTGGTGCCCCGACTGGTCGGTGGTCGCCGCGCTCGAGGAGGCCGGGAGGTCGTCGCGCTCCCCCGCCGCCGTGCTCGCCGCCAATGTCGTCGAGGTGTGCAACGGCCCGGCGCGGACCGAGGGCGTACGCCGCGGCCAGCGCCGCCGTGACGCCCAGGCCCGGTGCCCCGAGCTGCTGCTGCTGCCCGCCAACCCCGACCGCGACGCCCGCGCCTTCGAGCCGGTCCTCGCGACGGTCGAGGACCTCCGCCCGGGAGTGGCCGCCCTGCGCCCGGGCCTGCTCGCCGTCCGCGCCCCGGGCAGCTGGTACGGCACCGAGGCCGACGCCGCCGCGACGGTGAGCCAGGCGCTGGTCGAGGGCGAGGTCTGGGACGTCCGGATCGGCATCGCCGACGACCTCTTCACCGCCGAGCAGGCCGCACGCACCGCCGAGGTGCAGCAGTGGGTCGTGGTGCCCGAGGGCGGCTCGGCCGTCTTCCTGCGCGGCCTGCCGGTCCACGCGCTCGCCGATGACGGCCCGCGCGGTCGCGAGCTGGTCGGGCTGCTGCAGCGCCTCGGCCTCCGCACGCTCGGAGACCTCGCCGACCTGCCCGCCGAGGCCGTCGAGCAACGTCTCGGCGCCCACGGCGCTGCCGTGCACCGACGGGCGCGGGGTGCCGACCGCGACCTCTTCGCCGCGCGTACGCCTCCCCCCGAGCTCGACGCCGACGTGTCCTTCGAGCCCGCCCTCGACTCGGTGGAGGCGATCACGTTCAGCGTGCGCACCACGGCCGAGCGGTTCGTCACCCAGCTGGCCCACCACCAGCTGGTCGCCACCGGTGTGCGCGTCGAGGCCGAGTCCGAGGGCGTGGTGTGCTCGTCGCGCACCTGGCTGCACCCGCGCCACTTCGGTGCCCGCGACCTGGTCGACCGGGTGCACTGGCAGCTGCAGTCGGCCGGCTCCACGAGCGGGGCCGGCGGCTCCCTGCGCGGCCGCAAGGACACCGGCCGGGTGCGCGCCCCGATCGACCGGGTCCGGTTCGTGCCCGAGGTGGTCGAGCCCGCCGCCGCGCACGGCGAGGCCCTCTGGGGGTCGGCGTCCGACGACCTCGTCGAGCGCGGCGTCGCCCGCGTCCAGGGGATGGTGGGCTTCGACGCCGTGCAGCGACCGGTGCTGCAGGGTGGCCGCAGCCCCGCGGCGAGGCAGGCGCTGGTGCCGTGGGGCGAGCGCGCCGTCGACCTGCGGCCGGTCGACCGGCCGTGGCCGGGCCGGGTCCCGGGGCCGGCGCCGGTGCGCGTCTTCGCGGTGCCGCCCGTGGCCGAGGTCGTGGACGACGCGGGCCGCGAGGTGCGGGTCACCGAGCGCGGCGTCGTGACCGGCGAGCCCCGCCGCTTCCGCGTCGGCGACGCCGGCGACGGACAGGGCCTGCCCTGGCAGCCGGTCACCGCGTGGGCCGGGCCGTGGCCGGTCGACGAGGGGTGGTGGTCGGGCGGGACCGGCCCCACGGCCCGCTTCCAGGTCGTCGGCGCTGACGGACGCGCCTGGCTGCTGGTGCGCGCACCCGGCGGCTGGACGCTCGAAGCGGGGTACGACTGATGGGCTGGAACAACCCCGCCATGCACTGGAAGGAGCTCGAGCGACGGCTCAGCGGCCTGCCGGGAGCCGACGACGCGCCCGTGTCGCGGCGCAAGCGCGCGGCGGTGACGCCCCAGGCCATCGAGCGGCCCGCCGTGGTGACGCCCTACGCCGAGCTGCACTGCCACAGCCACTTCAGCTTCCTCGACGGCGCCAGCTCCCCGGCCGAGCTCGTCGAGGAGGCCGTACGCCTCGGCCTGCACGCGCTCGCGATCACCGACCACGACGGGTTCTACGGCGCCCCGATGCTGGCGGAGGCCGCCGCGGCCCACGACCTGCCGACGGTGTTCGGCGCGGAGCTGTCCCTCGGCCTCACGGCGCCGCAGGCCGGTGCGCCCGATCCCGAGGGCAGCCACCTGCTGGTGCTGGCCCGCGGGGTCGAGGGCTACCACCGGCTCGCCGCGGCCATGACCGACGCCCACCTGCGCGGCGACGAGAAGGGCCGCCCCGTCTACGACCTCGACGAGCTCGGCGAGCAGGGACGCGGGCACTGGGTGGTGCTCACCGGCTGCCGCAAGGGCACCGTGCCGCAGGCGCTCGCCACCGCGGGCGAGGCCGCGGCCGCCGAGGCCCTCGACCGGCTGACGTCCCTCTTCGGCCTCGAGCACGTCCTCGTCGAGCTGTCGCCGCGGCCCGGGGCCGATGCGACCAACGCCTCGCTGGCCCGGCTGGCGGGCGTCCACGGCCTCGACGTGGTCGCGGCCGGCAACGTCCACCACGCGACCCCGCAGCGCCACCGCCTGGCCTCGGCGATGGCCGCCGTACGCGCCCGCCGCAGCCTCGCCGACCTCGACGGCTGGCTCGACCTGTCGGGCTCCGCCCACCTGCGCAGCGGCGCGGAGACCACCGCCGCGCTGGCGGCGTACCCCACCGCCGTCGCCCGCAGCGTCTCGCTCGCCGACGAGCTCGCCTTCGACCTGCGCAAGGCCTCCCCCGCGCTGCCCAAGCGGCAGATCCCCGAGGGCCACACCGCCGACTCGTGGCTGCGGGTGCTGGCCGAGCGAGGCTTCGCCGAGAGGTACGCCGGGGTGCCCCACGAGGCCGAGGCCCGCGAGCGGCTCGAGCACGAGCTGCGGGTCATCGGCGAGAAGGACTTCGCCGGCTACTTCGTCATCGTCCACGACATCGTCGCGTTCGCCCGCGAGCGCCGGATCCTGTGCCAGGGCAGGGGGTCGGCCGCCAGCTCCGCGGTCTGCTACGCCCTCGGCATCACCGCCGTCGACGCCGTCTTCTACAAGCTCCCGTTCGAGCGGTTCATCTCCGCGCACCGTGACGAGGAGCCCGACATCGACGTCGACTTCGACTCCGACCGTCGCGAGGAGGTCATCCAGTGGGTCTACGACACCTACGGCCGCCGCAACGCCGCCCAGGTGGCCAACGTCATCGCCTACCGTCCCCGCATGGCGGTGCGCGACGCCGCCAAGGCGCTGGGCTTCTCCCCCGGCCAGCAGGACGCGTGGTCCAAGCAGATCGACGGCTGGAAGTCCGTCGTGGCCGGCGACCAGGGCGACCCGGACGCCCACGACGTCCCCGCCCCGGTCGTGGCGCTCGCCGAGGAGCTGCTCGGAGCGCCGCGGCACCTCGGCATCCACTCCGGCGGGATGGTGCTCACCGAGCGCCCGATCGGCGAGGTCTGCCCCATCGAGCGGGCCCGCATGGACAAGCGCACCGTGCTCCAGTGGGACAAGGACGCCTGCGAGTCGATGGGGCTGGTCAAGTTCGACCTGCTCGGCCTCGGCATGCTCGGCGCCCTCGACCACATGATGCGGCTGGTCGCCGAGCACGTCGGTGAGGAGTGGGACCTCGCGACGATGCCCAAGGAGGAGCCCGCGGTCTACGACATGCTGTGCCGCGCCGACTCGATCGGCGTCTTCCAGGTCGAGAGCCGCGCCCAGATCGGCACGCTGCCCCGGCTGCGACCGCGCGAGTTCTACGACCTCGCCATCGAGATCGCGCTCATCCGCCCCGGTCCGATCCAGGGCGGGGCCGTGCACCCCTACGTACGCCGCGCCACCGGGCAGGAGCCGGTCACCTACGACCACCCCGAGCTCGTTCCCGTGCTCGAGCGCACCAAGGGCGTGCCGCTCTTCCAGGAGCAGCTGATGGCGATGGCGGTGACGCTCGGCGACTGCAGCCGCGACGACGCCGACCTGCTGCGCCGTGCGATGGGTTCCAAGCGCGGCGTCGAGCGCATCGAGTCGGTCAAGGCCAAGCTCTACTCCGGCATGCAGCGACGCGGGATCACCGGCGAGCTGGCCGACTCGATCTACGTCAAGATCCTGTCCTTCGCCAACTTCGGCTTCGCCGAGTCCCACGCGCTGTCGTTCGCCCTGCTGGTCTACGCCTCGTCGTGGTTCAAGCTCCACTACCCCGCGGCCTTCCTGGCCGGGCTGCTGCGCAACCAGCCGATGGGGTTCTACTCCCCGCAGTCGCTCGTGGGCGACGCGCGGCGCCACGGCGTCGACGTACGCCGCCCCGACGTCACCCGGTCCGCCGCCCAGGCCGACCTGGAGGGGCTGGTGGTGGGTCCGGTCGCCCCCACCGGGCTCGACACGTGCTGCCGACCGCGCTTCGAGCGGGTCGAGTGGGTGCCGGGGACCCCCGACCCGGTGCCCGCCCACCGCCGCGACGCCGCGCTCGCCGTACGCCTCGGGCTGGACTCGGTGCGCGGCATCGGGCTCGAGGTGGCGCGCCGGATCGTCGCGGCACGCGAGGAGGCGCCGTTCACCGGCATCACCGACCTCTCCCGCCGTGCGGGCCTGACGTCGGCGCAGCTGGAGGCGCTGGCCACCGCCGGGGCGTTCGACGCCTGGGGCCTCGGCCGCCGTGAGGCGCTGTGGGCCGCCGGGTTCGCCGAGGGGGCCGGGCACCTCGCGGGCTCGACGCCGACGTCCGATGCGCCGACGCTGCCCGGCATGAGCGAGCCGGAGATCACCCTGGCCGACCTCTGGGCCACCGGCGTCTCCCCCGAGCGGCACCCCCTCGAGCACCTGCGCGACGACCTGCGCCGCGCGGGCGTCCGGTCGGTCGCCGAGCTCGCCACGGCCGAGGCCGG
The DNA here is from genome assembly GCF_014779655.1 of Nocardioides ganghwensis. Classification (GTDB taxonomy): domain Bacteria; phylum Actinomycetota; class Actinomycetes; order Propionibacteriales; family Nocardioidaceae; genus Nocardioides; species Nocardioides ganghwensis. The sequence goes on along the minus strand of NZ_JACXYX010000004.1, from coordinate 53,046 downwards.
GCGACGGGTCCACGTCGGTGGGCTGGTCACCCACCGGCAGCGACCCGGCACCGCGATGGGCGTCACCTTCCTCAACCTCGAGGACGAGACGGGCATGCTCAACGTCGTCTGCTCCATCGGGGTGATGAAGGCGCACCGGCAGGCCGCCCGCAACCGGGTCGCCGTGGTCGTGCGTGGGCGCCTCGAGCGCAACGAGGGCGTCACGAACCTCGTCGCCGACCGCGTGGAGGGCATCGACGTGGTCGTCCCCGGCGCTGGAGCAGTGCTGCAGGCACGGGCCTCGTCCCGTGACTTCCGCTGATCGGGGCCTGCGCCGAGGGGTGGGGCGGCGCGCCGACCCGGGACCCTATGCTCGAAGTGTGGTCGACACCCCGCTGCACGCCTCCGACTACTCCTACTCCGTCGTCATCCCCGTCTTCGACAGCCAGGACGTGGTCGGACGCACCATCGACGCCGTCCTCGAGGTGTTCGAGCGCGCGGGGCTGCGCCACCAGGTCGTCCTCGTCAACGACGGCAGCCGCGACGCGAGCTGGGAGGTCATCGCGGAGCGGGCGCGGCAGTCGCCGCACGTCGTCGCGCTCGACCTGCTGCGCAACTACGGCCAGCACCACGCCAACGTGGCGGGCATGCGCGAGGCGACGGGCGACTTCGTCATCACCCTCGACGACGACCTCCAGAACCCGCCCGACCAGGCCCTGCTGCTGATCGAGAAGGCGATGGAGGGCCACGACGTGGTCTTCGGTCGCTTCGAGCGCAAGCAGGCCCGGGGCTACCGACGGCTCGGCAGCCGGGCGATCAGCATGATCAACCGCCGCGTCTTCGACCAGCCGCCCGGTCTCGCAGTGTCCAACTTCCGCATCCTGCGCCGCGACGTCGTCGAGCGGATCTGCAGTGCGCGCACCGCCCACCCCTACATCACCGGCCAGGCGCTGATGTTCTCCAGCAACCCGGCCGACGTGCTCGTGCGCCACGACCCGCGCCCCGTCGGCACCAGCAACTACGGCCTGCGGCGCATCGCCTCGCTCGTGCTGACCATCCTGTTCAGCTACTCCGTCTTCCCCCTGCGCGCGGCCGCGGGCGTCGGCTTCGCGGTGGCCGGCGGAAGCTTCCTCCTCGGCCTCTTCTACCTCGTCCGGTCGCTGTTCGTGGACTCGGAGGTGCCGGGGTGGACGACGATCGCGGTGCTGCTGGCCGTCCTCAACGGCTTCGTGATCATGCTGCTCTCGATGCTGGGCGAGTACGTCGTGCGGACCCTCAACGCGGTCAGCACCGTGCACTCCTACCACGTCGCAAGACGGGTGTCGTCGTGAGCGGGTGCGACCACCGGCACCTCCTCGTCGTCGGCGCGCAGCGGTGCGGCACGACGTTCCTCAGCCGGAGCCTGGGCGACCACCCGGACGTCGCGATGGCCAGCCCGTCGCCGCCGGAGCCCAAGGTCTTCTGCGACGATGCGCTGACCGCGAGGGGCTCGGAGTGGTACCACCGCACCTGGTTCGCGCACGTCCGTGACGAGGACCTGCTCGGCGACAAGAGCACGAGCTACCTCGAGGACCCCGACGCGCCGGAGCGGGCCGCTCGGATGCTGGGCGAGGTCGAGGTGGTGGCGCTGCTGCGCGACCCCGTACGCCGGGCGGTCTCCCACTGGCGGTTCAGCACCGCCAACGGCCTCGAGACCCGGGACCTCGAGGAGGCCCTGCTCGCCGACCTGCACGACGACCAGCCGTGGGACCCCCAGCGGTCGTCGGTGTCGCCGTTCGCCTACGTGCGCCGGGGGCGCTACGCCGAGCAGCTCGCCCCCTGGCTGTCCACGTTCCCCACGACGACCCACGTGCTCTTCCTCGAGGAGCTGCTGGGAGACCCCGGCGTGCTGCCCGCGCTCGTGGACGCCCTCGGCCTCGACCCGGGTCGTACGCCTGCTCCTCCGGCCGCGGCGGTCAACGCGAGCCCCGGTGACGTGCCGACGCTGGATCGAGGCGTGAAGGAGGCGCTCGAGGGGTACTTCCAGGACAGCAACACCCGCCTGGCCGCCCAGCTGGGGCGGCCGCTGCCGTGGCAGGTCGAGACGTGAGCCGTGACCGGACCAGTGACCAGAGACGTGACGAGAGCGAGGTGCCGGTGATGGCACAGCAGCAGTTCGACGACCAGCCGGGCGAGCTCCGGGACGTCCCGTTCAACGTCCCGTCCGTGGTGGGCCGCGAGCTCGATCACGTGCAGGAGGCCGTCAGGAGCGGCCACCTCTCCTCGGGCGGCGCCTTCGCGCGGCGCACCGCGGAGATCCTCGCCGCGGACACCGGGTCCGCGGAGGTGCTGATGACCACCTCGTGCACCGCCGCGCTCGAGCTCTCGGCCATGCTGATGGACCTCCAGGAGGGTGACACGGTGATCGTGCCGTCCTTCACGTTCACCAGCACCGGCCTGGCGTTCGCGCGGCAGGGTGCGGGGCTGCTCTTCTGCGACATCGAGCCCCTGACGCTCGGCCTCGACCCGGCACACCTCGCGACGCTGCTCGACGAGCACGTGCGTGCGGTCGTGATCGTGCACTACGCCGGGGTCGCGTGCGACGTCGAGGGGATCCGCGAGGTCCTGGCCGCGTGGCCGGACGTGCGCCTCGTCGAGGACAACGCGCACGGGCTGTTCGGCGCGTGGCGTGGCGAGCCGCTCGGCAGCCTCGGTCGCTTCGCCACGCTGAGCTTCCACGAGACCAAGAACTTCGTCTGCGGCGAGGGCGGCGCGCTCGTCCTCAACGACGAGGAGGACGTCGACCGCGCCCGGGTGCTCTACGACAAGGGCACCAACCGCCACGCGTTCATGCTCGGCCAGGTCGACAAGTACACCTGGAAGGACACCGGCTCCTCGTTCGGCCTCTCCGACGTGCTGGCCGCCTACCTCCTGGGGCAGCTCGAGCAGCGTGAGCTGGTGCAGGGACGGCGCCGACGCCTGCACGAGCGCTACGAGGCGGCGCTCGCGCCGCTCACCGGGGAGCTGGAGTTCGAGGTGATGCGGGTGCCGGAGGACCGGCAGGCGGCCCACCACATGTACTACGTGCTGCTGCCGCACCGCGATCGGCGCAACGACGTGCTCGAGCTGATGCGCAAGGCCGGCGTGCAGGCCACCTTCCACTACCAGCCGCTGCACACCTCCGACGCGGGGCGCGCGTTCGCCGTACGACCGACCGAGTGCCCGGTCTCCCAGGACGTCAGCGACCGGTTGCTGCGCCTGCCCTTCTACAACGACCTGTCCGATCCCGACCTCGACCGGGTCGTGGCCACCTTCGCCGACGCGTGCACCGCGACCCTGCCGACCCGGTGAGGGCCGCGACCGTGGACGCTCCGGAGGCGCAGCCCGGCTCGTCGTCGCTGCGCTGCGAGGGCTACTGGTGGCACCGCGCCCGGACCGGACTGCTCGACGCCGTGATGTCTCCCCACCTGGCCGCCCCGCGGCGGACACTCGACGTGGGCAGCGCCGACGCACCCAGCGTCGGCTGGATGCGCGGAGCGCAGCAGCACGTGAGCCTCGACCTGTTCCCCGAGGGCCTGCGGCCCGGCGAGGGGGTCGTCGGGTCGGCGACCGAGCTGCCCTTCGCCGACGCGACCTTCGACGTGGTCTCGGCCTTCGACGTGGTCGAGCACTGTGCGGACGACGCCCGCGCCGTCGCCGAGCTCGTACGCGTGCTGGCGCCGGGCGGGCGGATGCTGCTCTCGGTCCCCGCCTACCAGTGGGCGTGGTCGGACCACGACGTCCGGGCGGGCCACCACCGCCGCTACACGCGGCCGGCGTTCGTCGAGCTGGTGGAGGGCGCCGGCGTGCACGTGCTGCGTGCGACGTACGCCTTCGCGGGCGTGTTCCCGCTCTTCGCCGCCGAGCGCCTGGTGCGGCGGGTGCGTCCGGCGCGCCCGGGCGAGGCGCGCCTGCCCCAGGTCTCCCCCGGCGTCGACCGGGCGCTCACGGGTGTGTGCCGTGCGGAGGCGCGCGTCCTGCGCCGTCGCGACCTGCCCTTCGGCTCGTCCGTGCTCGTCGCGGCCCTCAAGCCGCCGTCCCGGCCCGCTCATGCCTGAGCACCGACGAGGCTGCGAGGGCGAGGAGCACGGTCGCGACGACCTCGGCCGCGAGGAACGCGAGGGCGACGCGCTCGGCCGCCCCGAACGCGGTCGGCACCAGCACGAGCGCGCCTGCGGCGACGGCGAGGCCCCACGCGCCGGCGACCCGGCCCGGGCGGTCCAGCGCGAGGGCTCCCACCATGAGCACGACGTTGACCAGGGCCAGCGCGCAGCCCGCTGCGACCACCCCGGCGATGTCCGGGGCCACCTCGACGGTGCCACCGAAGACCGCGGACACGAGCTGGGGTCCGACGACGAGGCCGAGGACCGCGCCCAGTGCCACGGTCGCTGCACCCAGCACGGCGAGGCCTCGCGCGAGCGAACGGAGCGCGCGGAGGTCGCCCTCGACGACGAGCCCGGTGACGTGGTGGGTGACCTGGGGCAGCGTGCCGAGCACGACCATGTAGGGGGCGCGGAACAGCGCGAGCGTCGCGAACATCGCCGTGACCTGGGCGGGCGAGCCGCCGAGCAGTGCCAGCACCACGGACCCCCCGGTCAGCACGCCCTGGGCCAGCAGCTGGGCCGTGGCGGCGCCACCCAGGAACGCCAGGGAGCGGGCCCGCTCCTCGCCCGCCGCACGGAACCGCCAGGCTCCCGGCCAGAGGGCCACCAGCGACCCGGCCACCAGGCACAGCCCGTGGGCGACGGGATCGTCCACCTGCGCCAGCAGCAGCACGGCGACGAGCACGCAGCGCAGCGCGTTCTCCGCGACGAGGCTCCACGCCACCGCCGCCATCCGGCCCCGGCCGGCCAGGCCCCCGCGGAGCACGCCGACGGCGGCCGAGCCGACGACCACCAGCGCGACCAGTACGGGGAACCAGGCGTCGTCCCGGTGGAAGAGGCGGTCCCGCGCCACCCAGGCGAGCCCGCCCGCGGCGACGGCCGTGACCGCCACGACGACACCGACCCGGCGCCCCGAGCCCCGTACGTCCTGCTCGCGACCCGCCGTCAGGCACCGGGTGATCCAGTGCTGCAGCGGGAAGGTGAAGGCGGCGCCCGCGAGCGCCCAGACCGTCCACAGCACCGAGACGGGCGCCGCGGCGGACGCACCGAGGCCGCGCGTGACGAGCGCGAAGAGCACGTAGGCCAGCACCCCGCTCACCACCGAGCCGGCGGCGAGCAGGAGCGGCGCCCTGCGCCGGGTGCGGCGTGCGCGGCTCATGGCACCAGCGGCTCGGCCAGGGGGTCGTCGGCGTCGTAGCCCGCCGCCGTCCGCAGGTCCGCGATCGTGTCGTCACCCAGCGAGGCGCGGGCGTACCAGTCCCAGAACGGGGCGCTGCCGACGTACACGTACTCGGGCTGCAGCGACGCGCGCCAGCGGCGCGAGACCGTCTCCCCCACCGCGACGAGGTCGGGGCCGTCCGCGACCAGGTCCTCCTGGAACCCGACGAGCCCGCCGGGCCACGTGTCCTCCATGTAGTCCTGGAGCCCGCTGCGGAACATCTGGTAGCGCGTGGGGTTCGTGCGGCCGGTGAGCACCAGCGGCTGGGGCGCCTCGACCGAGGTGATCGTCGCCTCCTCAGGGAGCGCGGCGAGCACCGCCCGCGTCGCCTCCCGCTGGTCGTCGAGCAGGTCGTCGCTGCTCGTCACCGCGTAGACCAGGGCGATGACCACCGCGGCCCCGGCCAGCGCCGCCGCCGACGCTGCCTGCCACCTCGGTGCCAGCCCGTGGGCCGCCACGGCGTACGCCGCCCCCAGGCCCAGGGCCGCGAACGGCAGCAGCGGGAACAGGTCGGCCCAGGCGTCGTACTCCTGCAGGATCCACCACAGCCCGGCCGCGAGGCCGGCGGTCATCGCGGGCAGCACAGCGAGCCCCGGCCGCGCGGTCCGGGCGCGCGGCGACACCGCCGCCAGGGAGACCAGCACGAGGAGCACCGGCCCGGCGAGCAGCAGCCACACCGACACCCCGTAGGCCGCCTGCAGGTCCTCCCAGACCAGCTCGCGGTCGGTGGTCAGCGGGTTGGGGACGGTGTAGCGCCGGTTGATCCCGTAGAAGCCGTCGTACGTCGCGCGCAGCGACCCGGCGAGGGCGAACCACACGCCCAGGACGAGAACGGGCACCAGCCCGCCGGCCGCGACCTTGACGAGCGACCGCAGCCGCTCACCGTGCGCGAGCAGCAGGACGGCGGCGACCACGGCGGTGAAGGTGCTGAAGAAGGCCGTCTGGAGGCAGAGCGTGGCGAGGCTGGTCAGGACGCCCGCGGTGAACCAGCGGCGATGGGTGACCGCCCACAGTGCGCCGAGGACGAACAACGCCATCGGGGTCTTCTCGCGCGGCCCGTTGGACGCGTAGTTGATGAACCCGTGGAAGGCCAGCATCGCGCTCGCGGTCACCAGGCCGCCGGCGCGGGAGCGGAAGAGGTCGCGGCCGAGCAGGTACGCGAGGCACACCGCTGCCGCCGCCATCAGCATGAAGACCACGCGCATCGTGACCAGGTCGTCGAACCCGCCGGCGCGGGCGACCAGCGCCCCGACCCCCGGCAGCACGTGGGCCAGCGGGCCGGCACGGTTGAGGACGCCGAGGTAGGGAGGCACGCCTTCGGCGACCTGCTGGCCGGCGTAGCTGTAGATGCCGAGGTCGCGCGTCAGGGCACCGTGGAAGCCGTGCAGCACGTAGACCACCACCGACACCGCGGCCACCACGAGGACGAGCGGGTCACCCGAGCGCAGTCGCGCGAGCCCACTGCGTCGGTCGGTGCCGGGCCGAACGGTGTCAGGCCGGTCGGTGTCGGGCCGGTCGGGGCGAGTGGACACGCGGACACCCTACGGATCGGGCGCGGCCCGGAGGTCAGAGGACGGCCGCGACGAGCGCGAAGCCGCCCGCGCATGCTCCCAGCCCGACGACGATGCTCGCGACGCCGTTGGCGGCGGCGGCCGAGACCGATCCCTCCTCGAGCAGGCGGACGGTCTCGTAGCCGAACGTGGAGAACGTCGTCAGGGCCCCGCAGATCCCGGTGCCGACGAGCGCCAGCACCCACGACGGCGAGTCGAGCTCGACGACCGTGGCCGCGGTGACGCCCAGCACCAGTGAGCCCGCGACGTTGACGGTGAAGGTGCCCCACGGGAAGACGCTGTCGTGCCGGGACTGCACGAAGAGGTCGGCGAGGTAGCGCAGCGGGGCGCCGATCGCACCACCCAGGAGCACCATGAGGACCGTCACCGCGCTCCCTCCCGGCGCGACCCGGGCGCCAGCAGGCGTGCCGCGGCGATGCCGAGCCACACCGCGACGAGCCCGGCGACCAGCGACCCGCCCACGTAGGCGAACGCCGTTGCCGCCCGGCCCGCGGCGAGCAGGTCGCGCGCCTCGAGCACGTAGGTGGAGAACGTCGTCCAGCCGCCGAGCACGCCGACGCCGACGAACGGGCGTACGTAGCGCCGCGGCGGCCACACCTCGACCACGAGCACCATCAGCACCCCGAGGGCGAGGGCACCGGAGACGTTGACCAGGAAGGTCGCCCACGGGAACGTCGTCCCCGACCACGGCAGCAGCTCGTCGACGCTCCAGCGGCCGAGGCTCCCCAGTGCACCTCCGGCGCTGATCACCGCCAGCACGTCTGCGTGCGACCGGACGAACGCCCACCACCGGTGCCGGCCCTCGGCGACGGTGTCGCCGGCGGTGTCCGAGTCGATCGGCAGGCCGCGCGGCGGTCCGGGAGGGCGGGTCTCGTGGTTCTCCATCGCGGCGTGACTGTAGTCGCTGCCGCGTCCGCGAGGACCGCGCGTCGCCCAACCTGGACGGGCGGTCAGAACCCGGTCGGCTCGGTCTCGAGCTCGGGCTCGCGCGGGGCAGCCTCGTGGTGCAGCGGTCGCAACGCCTCTGCTCGCTCGAACCACAGCAACGCGTCGTACCGCCCACCCATGACGGTGGGCACGTAGTTGCCCCGCTCCTGCCGTGGCTCGTAGACGACGCCGATCGCCCGGTGCCCCCTCCGCGCCGAGAGCCACGGGCCGCTGCGGTCGGCACCGAAGTCCAGCACGGCGGGAGCCGCCAGCGCACGGTGCAGGAGGTCCTCGTGGCTGCCTGGTACGGCGTCGGGGACCGGCAGCACGCGCTCGGGCTCTCCCCACCCGCTCGCCGCCACCACCGACCCCCGGTGCGCCGCGAACCCCACGAGGGCCACGCCCTCGGCGGCGTGGGCCTCGCGCACCAGCTGCCCCACGGTGACCAGGCCGGCCGCGGCCATGTCGGTGGCGCGGGCGTCCCCGACATGGGTGTTGTGCTCCCAGACGAGTCCTCTCGAGCCCGGACCGTGGTGGCGTGCGAGCCGGGCGATGGTGGCAGCCATGTGCCGGTCGCGGATGTTCCACGAGGCGCGGTCGCCGCGCACCATGACCCGGTAGTAAGAGCCGCTGGATGACCAGGTCGTGCAGGTCCCGACCGATGCGGTCGCGGTCCTCCAGCAACGACACCCGCCTCCTGTCCCCGCGGACCCTCGCGACCCGCAGGGCGAGCGCGGCCTGCTCGGCGAAGCCGGCCGGCAGGGCCTGGTCGACCTGCCGGAAGTCGTCGAGTCGCTCGCTCGTCCAGGCCAACGCAAGGACACCCTCCACGTCCGAGCCCGATCGCAACGGCAGGACCAGCACCGGACCGAGCCTGGGCCAGCCGTCCACGGAGGACGGATCGACGGCGCGCGGGTCGGACGCCACGTCCTCGACCGAGAGGGGGACGCCGGTGCGCACCACGATGCTCGCGAGCGACGCCTCCATCGGCAGGGCGCGTACGGCTTCGAGGTCGATCGGCGGCCCCGAGACCACCTCGAGGTGCAGGTCCTGGGGATCCGCACCGGTGACGACCCACGACGCGTCCGCACCGGCCACCTCGCGGGCGCGGTCGGCCACCGCCTGGAGCGCACGGTGGGCGGCCGCGTCGTCGGCCAGCAGGGAGGCGATCTCGGCCGTCGCGCTCAACCACGCCTGGCGCCGCTCGGCCACCTCGTAGAGCATGGCGTTCTCGATCGCCACCCCCGCCGCGGCGGCCAGCGCGACCGCGACGGACTCGTCCATGTCGCTGAAGTCCTGCCCGCCGGCCTTCTCGGTGAGGTAGAGGTTGCCGAAGACCCGGCCCCGCGTCCGGACCGGCACTCCCAGGAACGACGACATCGCGGGGTGGTGGTCGGGGAAGCCGTAGGAGGTCGGGTGGGAGGCGATGTCCGTCGACCGGATCGGTCGGGGGTCGTCGATCAGGAGTCCGAGCAGGCCGTGCCCGGTCGGCAGGTCGCCGATCCGCGCGACCGTCTCCTCGTCCAGTCCGTGGTGGACGAACGTGCGCAACCCCCGGTCCGGGCCCTCGGTGAGGACGCCGAGGGCCGCGTAGCGGGCGCCGACGAGGGTGCTCGCCGACCGGACGATGCGCTCCAGCACCCCGTTCAGCGAGAGCTCCGACGTGATGGCCACCACCGCGTCCAGCAGGTGCCGGAGCCTGTCCTGCTCGTCGAGCACCCCGTGCACGCGGGCCAGCACCTCGCGGAGCAGGCGGTCGAAGTCGACCTCCTCCAGCGGAACGTCTCGAGGGTTCTCGCCACCGACGTCCGTGGGGTGCACCGCCCTCCATAAGTGCTGGCCTCCGAGACTACTGCCCGGGACGTCGGGCCGGTAGCCCGTGGACGTTCGGACCGTCCAGAGGCCCGGTGACCCGGGACCAACGGCCGTGGCGCTCGGGGCCGCGGTGCGGGCAGGGTCGACCCAGCGCTTCCGTCCCGAGCCCAGCACCCACGCCGCCCCGGAGGTCAGGCCCCATGTCCCGATCCCGCCCCCTTCCGGTGCCGGTCCTGCGTCGCGTCGTCCACGGAGCGACGCGCGCGCCGAGCGTGCACAACACCCAGCCGTGGCGGTGGCGGGCCACCGGCGGCTGCCTCGAGCTCCACCTCGATCCCGCGCGTCGCCTGCTCGCGACCGATCCCGACGGCAGGAGCGCCACCATCAGCTGCGGTGCGGCGCTCCACCATGCGCAGGTCGTGGCCGGCGCCCTCGGGTGGTCCTCGACGGTCGTACGGCACCCCGAGGGACCCGCGGCGAGCCTGCTGGCCCGCATCCAGCACGAGCCGGCCGCGCCGCCGCACGACGCCGCCGCGCTGCTCGAGGCGGTCGAGGTCCGCTTCACCGATCGGCGCCGGTTCACCTCGTGGCCGATCCCGCAGGACCGTCTCGCGCACCTCGTGGACGTCGCCCGGGCGTGGGGCGCTGAGGCGACGGTGGTCACCGACGCCCGTGACCGGCTGCGGGCCGAGCGGCTGGTCCTGCAGGCCGGCGCCCTGCAGGCGCGGTCACGCAGGACGGCGGAGGAGCGGGACGCGTGGGTGGATCGCCGGACGCCCGACGGCATCCCGGCCGCGGTCCTCACCAGGTCAGGCGTGCGCGCCGACGCCCATCCCCATCGCTACGAGTCCGTGCCCGACACCGACCTGGAAAGACAGGACCTGCGGGACGCCGACAGCCTGATGGTGCTGCACGCCGAGAACGACGACCCGCCAAGCTGGCTGCGGGCCGGGGAGGGGCTGAGTGCCTTGTGGCTGACGGCCACCACCCTCGGCCTGTCCGTCGTCCCCCTGTCCCAGGCGACCGAGGTCGACGAGGTCCGCGAGGCGCTCCGGCACCAGGTCCTCGGCGGCGCGGGCCACGCCCTGCTCCTCGCCCGCATCGGGTGGCAGGAGATCGGCCGCAGCGAGCAGCCGAGGACTCCTCGACGCCCGGTCGACGAGGTGCTCGACCTGGCCTGACACCCCCCGGCGACGGGGCACTCCGGCGATTCCCGGCACGATGTCGCGGGCTCGTATGATGGTGCTGCAGAGGGTTTCACGCGTCTTGGAGGTGGGTTCGGCGCGTCGTACCGACGCACCCAGAAGGACCCTCGTGACCCCTCTCGCCTCCTACCGACGACTCCTCCACCTCGCCGGCCCGACCTACGTGCTGATCGCGTTCGTCGGCCGCCTCCCGCTGGCGATGAGCCAGCTCGGCACCCTCCTCCTCGTCTCGACCGCGTCCGGCAGCTACGGCCTCGGTGGCCTGAGCGCCGGTGCGCTGGCAGTCGCCAACGCCGTCGGCGCACCGGTCGCCGGCTCTCTCGCCGACCGCGTCGGCCAGAGACCCGTCGTCCTGGTCCAGTCGCTGCTGGGTGCCACCGGGCTGGCCCTGCTCGTCGCCGTCGTGGGCGGCGACGCCGCGCCGACGACCGTGGTCCTCACCGCCGCGGCCACCGGCCTGCTCCTCCCCCAGGTCGGTCCCCTCGCCCGGGTCAGGTGGCGACCGATGACGCGTACGACCGGCACGCACCAGCGTCGTCTCGTGGACGCCGCGTTCTCCTACGAGGGTGCTGCCGACGAGGCGTCCTTCGCCATCGGTCCCGCACTCGTCGGCCTCTCGGTCGCGGCCTTCTCGCCCGGTGGGGCGATGCTGCTCGCGGCCGTGCTGCTCGCGGTGTTCGGGTCCGCCTTCGCGCTGGACCCCTCGGCCCGTCTCACCCACGCCGCCGAGCGGCCCGCCGGCTCCGGCCGGCTGCTGGGCGCGGCGTTCCTGGTGCTCGTCGGCGCGCAGGTCTCGATCGGCATGCTCTTCGGCGCGACCCAGACCGGCGCGACCGTCCTCGCCACCGACGCCGGTACGCCGGGCGTCGCGGGCCTCGTGCACGCCACCCTCGGCATCGGCAGCGCGATCGCCGGCCTCGCCACGGCGTACGTGCCCGAGCGGATCGGCCACGAGCGGCGCGCGCTGGTGGCGGCGTGGGCGCTGCTCGCCCTGTCGCTGCCGCTGCTCGTCGTCGACTCGCTCGCGACCGCGACGGTGACCGTGCTGGTCCTCGGTGTCGCCGTGGCGCCCTACATGATCGCCGTGTTCTCCCTCGCCGAGCGCGTGGTGCCGCCGGCCCGCGTGGGCGCGGCGATGACGACGCTGGCGAGCGCCACGGGCCTGGGCTACGCGCTGGGCTCCAGCCTCGCCGGACGCCTCGCCGACCAGTCGGGCGCGACCTCGGCGTTCGCCGTCACCGTCGGCGCCACGGTGCTCGCGGCCGGGCTGATGACCACCCAGCAGCGACGCCTCCGCACGGCAGCGGCGCCGGTCCTCGCGGACGCGCCCGCCCTCGATTCCTCAGCCACGGTGGTGCGGACCGGCTAGGTTGGAGAGGTCCACGACGTTGGTGCACCCCCGCCCAGCCTGCTGGACCAGGTCGGATGGTCACGTGTACGCAGGGCGTCGTTCGGATCCGGGTCGGCACGAGCACCTCACGGTGCTGCTCGACGAGGTGCACTCGGCACGCGCTCGTCTCGAGAGCGCTCGCCACGACAAGCGCCTCGCCGAGCAGCAGGCGCTGCGCCAGGCGCTGCTCGACGCGCTGGACGCGTACGCCGACGCGCTGGCCGCGGCCGGCGTACCGCTCCCCCACCGGCTCCGGAGCGAGATCGACCTCTACCGCGGGCTGCGCGGGCGGGGCTGAGACGCCGACACTGACGTCATGAGAGGCGGTCGCCCTGACGACCGCTCGCCATGACGTCCTCGCCGTGCGTCATGGCGTCTGCTCGTCCCCCGTCTCCCACACCCGCACCCAGTCGACGTACATGTGCTGGGGCAGGCGGCGCTCGCCGATCTTCGGGATCTCGTAGTCGGCCGCGAGCAGGCTGAGGATCGGGAACTGGCGCACCGCGGAGATCTTGCCGCGCAGCCGGCCGGTCTCCTTTCCGTCGATGCGGAAGACGAGCTGCCGGGGCGTCCACTCCACGGAGAAGACGTGGTAGTTCTTCGACCACCCGTCGTGGCGGCCGCTGAGGAACGAGCGCGAGTTCGGGATCCAGCCGCCGGAGGGGATGCGGCGCTTGCCCTCGTAGCGGTGCATGAACGACGCCAGCCCGCCTTGGGGATGGCGGTCGCCGAAGTACTCGACGACGTCGATCTCGTTGCCGGCCGCGCCCGGGTACATCCCGTCGACGGGCTGCATCCAGAAGGCGCCGTGCTGCCCACGCAGCCGGTGGAACTTCACCCGCGCCGCCGCGATGCCGTAGCGGAACGAGAAGGCACCCTCGGTGCCGATGTGGCCGTTGAGCCGGTACGCGAACCGGCCGGGACGCGCGTCGCGGCTCCGGATGCGGCAGCGCTTGGTGGCGTCGGGGTCCGCGATGACGCTCAACCGCACCGACCCACCGCTGACGCTGACCGCCCTCGGGTCACCCTTGGCGCACGAGCGTCGGCTCGTGGGCGCGTAGTCACGGCCGCGGTGGTTCCACGTCGGTCCGAGGTGGGAGCCGGAGAACTCGTCGGTCCACGTCGGCCGCAGCCAGCGGGCGGTGCTGACCGGGTTGCTCTTCATCGGCCCCGTTCGGCCCGAGGCCATCGCCTTGACGCGGTAGGTCAGTGCCTCGCCCCCGACGGAGGCCGTGGTCGCGAACTGAGCCCTCCCCCAGCGGTCCTGCCGGGTGACGGCGACCGCGCGCCACGTCGCGGGCAGGTCGGCGCCGTGCTCCTCGCGCACCTGCAGCTGCACCCGCCGGCCCGGGATGACCGGCCGCAGGGTGGCCGTCACAGCCGTACGCGCCGCGTCCGGGCTGGCGACCCGGCCGCCGGGCTGCACGAGCTGCGGCAGCACCTCGAGCCGGATCCTCTGGTGCCGGGTGGCGCGCACCGAGACGCTCGCGGGCGCCTCCTCGGCCGCCTCGGTCGACGCGGTCACCTCGCCCGTGGCCGTCCCCGACCACGCGAGCAGGGAGGCCGGGAGCACGAGCGCGGTCGCCGCGCGGAGGATGAGCGATCGGGGAGGCATGCCACTGTGACGCCACCGTCCCCCGGTTGGTTGTCGGATCAGCCCCCGAGCGCCGCGGCCTCCCGCGCCAGCGAGGTGACGCGGTCCCAGTCACCGGCGGCGAGCGCGTCGGCCGGGGTGAGCCAGGACCCGCCGACGCAGCCGACGTTGGGCAGCGAGAGGTACGCCGTGGCGGAGGTCGCGGTGATGCCGCCCGTCGGGCAGAACCGGGCGGCCGGCAGCGGCGAGGCGAGTGACTTCAGGAAGGCGGCGCCGCCCGAGGCCTCGGCGGGGAAGAACTTCATCTCCGAGAAGCCCGCCTCGAGCACGGCCATCGCCTCGGAGACCGTGGCGGTGCCGGGGAGGAACGGGACGCCCGAGCCACCCAGCTCCCGCAGCAGCGTCGGGGTCGTGCCCGGCGACACCAGGAACTGCGCGCCCGCATCGACGGCCCGCCCGACGAGCTCGGGCGAGGTGATCGTGCCGGCGCCGACGAGGATCTCCGGCACCTCGTCGGCGATCGCCCGGATCGCGTCGAGGGCGACAGGCGTGCGCAGGGTCAGCTCGATGACCGGCAGACCGCCTGCGACGAGCGAGCGCGCCACCGGTACGGCGTGGGCGAGGTCGTCGAGCACGACGACCGGGACCACGGGCACGAGCGAGAGCAGCGACGCGGGCACGGGGCGTGCCCGGACGTCAGACAGGCTGGACAACGGGGGCCTCCTCGGTGGGGGCGGGCAGGGGACGGATGACGCTGGCGCCGGTCTCTGCGGTGCCGACGATGGCGCGGAAGCCGGAGAACAGCTCGCGCCCGGTGCCGGCCCACTCGACGTCGTGCGGCGCCCGGCCGGTGGCCTCGCGACGCTCGAACTCGGCGTCGGCGAGCTCGACCTCGAGGACCCCGGTCTCGGCGTCGACGGTCACGAGGTCGCCCTCGCGCACCCGGGCCAGCGGACCGCCGAGCGCGGCCTCCGGCGTCACGTGGATGGCGGCGGGGACCTTGCCGGAGGCACCGGACATGCGACCGTCGGTGACCACCGCGACCCGCTGGCCGCGGTCCTGGAGCACGCCGAGGGCGGGCATCAGCTTGTGCAGCTCGGGCATGCCGTTGGCGGCGGGGCCCTGGTAGCGGACCACGGCCACGAGGTCGCGTCCGTCGAGGCGGCCCTCGGCGAAGGCGGCGAGGAAGTCGGCCTGGTCGTCGAAGACCATCGCCGGCGCCGTCACCACCCGGTGCTCCGGCTTGACCGCCGAGGTCTTGACCACGGCGCGGCCGAGGCGGCCCGACAGCATGCGCAGGCCGCCGTCGGGGGCGAAGGGGTCGTCGGCCGGGCGGAGGACGTCGGTGTCGAGCGAGGACTTCGGTCCTTCCTCCCACACGATCCCGGCCCTGTCGCCGGCGCCGTCGAGCCTGGCCTCGCGGGTGTGCCGCCACAGTCCGCGCCCGGACACCGTGAGCACGTCGTCGTGGAGGTAGCCGTGCTTGAGCAGCGTGTGCACGAGGAACGGCGTGCCGCCAGCGGCGACGAAGTGGTTGATGTCGGCCGAACCGTTGGGATAGATCCGCGTCAGCAGCGGGACGGCGGCCGACAGGTCGGACAGGTCGTCCCACGTCAGGGTGATGCCGGCCGCCGCGGCGATCGCGACCAGGTGCATCGTGTGGTTGGTCGAGCCGCCCGTGGCGAGCAGCGCGACGCACGCGTTGACGACCGCCTTCTCGTCGACGAGGTGGCCGACCGGGGTGGGCTCGCCACCGGCCGCGGTGATGGCGACCGTACGGTCCCCCGCCGCGCGCGTCAGGGCAGCACGCAGCGGCGTGCCGGGGTTGGCGAAGGTCGCGTCGGGCAGGTGCAGGCCCATGACCTCCATCAGCATCTGGTTGCTGTTGGCCGTGCCGTAGAACGTGCACGTCCCGGCCGAGTGGTAGGACTGCGACTCGGCCTCGAGGAGCTCCTCGCGCCCGACCTTGCCCTCGGCGTAGAGCTGACGGACCCGGGCCTTCTCCGCGTTGGGCAGGCCAGAGGGCATCGGGCCGGCCGGCACGAAGACGGTCGGCAGGTGGCCGAAGGACAGGGCCCCGATCAGCAGGCCGGGCACGATCTTGTCGCAGACGCCGAGCATCATCGCGGCGTCGAACATGTCGTGCGAGAGCGCGACGGCCGTCGACATGGCGATCAGGTCGCGGCTGAAGAGCGAGAGCTCCATGCCGGCGCGGCCCTGGGTGATGCCGTCGCACATCGCGGGCACGCCACCGGCGAACTGGGCCAGGCCACCGGCGCGGACGATCGACTTCTTCAGCACCTCGGGCACGTCGCGGAAGGGCTGGTGCGCCGAGAGCATGTCGTTGTAGGCGGACACGATGGCGACGTTGGGCTTGCGACCGGACCGCAGGCCGGACCTCACCGGCTCCTCGGCGGCGGCGAAGCCGTGGGCGAGGTTGGCACAGGCGAGCCTGCCCCGGGCCGGACCCTTGTCGATCGCCGCGTCGGTGCGGGCGAGGTAGGCCGCGCGGGTGTCGGCGCTGCGCCGGGCGATGCGCTCGGTGACCTCGGCGACCACCGGGTCGATGCCGGGCTTGCTGGGGTTGCTTCTGGCCTTGCTGGGCGTGCTCATTCTGTCTCCTGCCAGGATCGGCCGTCGCGCTCGAGGAGCGTGACGGCGGCAACGGGACCGTGCGTGCCGGCCGGGTACTTCCGGGGCCGGTGCGAGGGCTGCGACCAGCGCTCGAGGATGGGGGCCACCCACGTCCACGCCGCCTCGACCTCGTCGCGGCGCATGAACAGGGTGGTGTTGCCGCGCACCACGTCCATGAGGAGGCGCTCGTACGCGTCGGGCGAGCGGGTGCCGAAGGCCGCGGCATAGCTGAGGTCGAGCGACACCGGCCGCAGCCGGATGCCGCCGGGACCAGGCTCCTTGGCGGTCATGTGGAGCCGCATGCCCTCGTCGGGCTGGACGCGGATGTGCAGCCGGTTGGCCTCGGTCGGGCCCTCGCTGTGCGGGAACATCGCGTGCGGCGGCTCCTTGAAGACCACCACGATCTCCGAGACCCGCTCGGGCATCCGCTTGCCGGTGCGCAGGTAGAACGGCACGCCCGCCCAGCGCCAGTTCTGCACCTCGGTCTTCAGCGCCACGAACGTCTCGGTGCCGCTGGTGTGCCCGACCTCGTCGGCGTACGACGCCGCTGGACGGCCCTCGCAGAGCCCGGCGGCGTACTGGCCGGCGACGGTGTCGCGGTCGACGAGCTCGGGGGTCATCGGCCGCAGTGCCTGGAGCACCTTGAGCTTCTCGTCGCGCACCGTCTCGCGGTCGACATACGTCGGGGGCTCCATCGCCACCAGGCACAGCAGCTGCAGCAGGTGGTTCTGCACCATGTCGCGCAGCGCGCCCGAGCGGTCGTAGTAGGAGCCGCGCTCGCCGACGCCGATCGACTCCGACACGGTGATCTGCACGTGGTCGACCCACCGGCTGTTCCACAGCGGTTCGAGGAACGTGTTGGCGAACCGGGTGACCAGGAGGTTCTGCACGCTCTCCTTGCCGAGGTAGTGGTCGATGCGGAAGATGCTCGACTCGTCGAAGACGCGGCCGACCGCGGCGTTGACCTGTTGCGCGGTGGCGAGGTCGCTGCCCATCGGCTTCTCCAGCACGACGCGCGAGCGCTCGGTGACCAGCCCGGCCTCGTCGAGGTGCTCGCAGATGGTGCCGAAGAGACCGGGCGCGACCGCGAGGTAGAACACCCGGGTCACGTCGTCGGACGCGGCACCGTCCTTGAGCCGGTCGTGGAGCTGGTGCCAGGCGGCCACGTCCTCGATGTCGAGCGTGACGTGGTGCAGCCGGGCGAGCAGTCGCTCCACCACGGGGGCGTCGAGGTCGGCTGCTGCGACGTGCTCACGCAGCGCGTCCGCCACGAGGGCGCGGTAGCCGTCGTCGTCCACCTCGGCGCGCGAGACGCCGATGACGCGGAAGCCCTCGGGCAGCTGCCCGTCGCGGTCGCGGAGGTAGAGCGCGGGCAGCAGCTTGCGCAGGGCGAGGTCGCCGGTGCCACCGAAGACGGTGAAGTCGCAGGGGTCGACCGGGGTGAGCGGGTCCATGGCGCACCACCGTACGGATGCTTCTGTTCCGATGCAACGGAACTTGCGTCTTTTCAAGACATATTTGGCAGTGCCACAATCGCGGCACCATGACGACCACTCCCGCGCCGGCTGCCTCCCCTTCCAGTCCAGCCGCCACCGCCGGGGAGGTCCTCGCCCTGATCCGCTCCGGGCAGGCCGCGACCCGCGGCGCGCTGGGGCGGGCGACGGGCCTGTCCCGGACGGCCGTCAACGCGCGGCTGTCGGCACTGGCCGACGCCGGCCTGGTGCTCGAGGGCGAGGAGGAGTCCGCGACCGGTGGGCGGCCCGCCACCACCCTCGTGCTCAACCGCGACGCCGGTCTCGTCCTGGCCGTCGCCGTGGGCCGCAGCCGGTCCCAGCTCTCCGTGAGCTCGCTCGACGGCGCCGAGCTGGCCTCGGCCAGCCTCGACCAGGAGACCGGGCAGGGCCCCGACGTCCTGATGCCACTGGTCGTCGCGCGGCTGGAGCAGATGCTCAGCGACCTCGGACGCACGGGCGACGACGTCCGCGGCGTCGGGATGTCGCTGGCCGGCACCGTCGACCCGGCCCGGGCGATGAGCGTCGACTCGCCTGCACTGACCGGCTGGGACGGCGTGCCGCTCGCGCCCTGGCTGGCACAGGTGACCGCGGCTCCCCTGACGCTCGACAACGACATGCGCGTGATGGCGCTCTCGCAGATGCCCCTGGCGGGCGCCGACGCGGAGCCGACGGTGCACGAGCACGACGAGGCGCTCGTGCTCAAGGCCTCGACCGGCATCGGCCTCGCCCTCGTCGCCGACGGCCGCCTGGTCCGCGGGCACCGCGACGCGGCCGGCCAGCTCGGCCACGTCAAGGTCCCCGCCGCCGCCGGGCTCCGCTGCCGGTGCGGCGAGACCGGCTGCCTGGAGACCGTGGCGAGCGGGTGGGCCCTGGTGGAGCGGCTCCGCGCCGAGGGCGAGGACGTCCACCACGTGCGCGACCTGGTCGCCGCCGCCGGTCGCGGCAACGGTCGCGCGCGCTCGGTCGTGCGCGAGTCGGGACGCCACATCGGCGAGGCGCTCGCCGCGACGGTGACCGTCCTCAACCCGCGCGTCGTCGTCGTCGGCGGCGACATGGCGGGCGCGTTCGACACGTTCTCTGCCGGGCTGCGCGAGGGCGTCTTCAGCGCCACCACCGCACTCGCCGGCCGCGACCTGCAGGTCGTCCCCGCGGCGTACGGCGACCGCGCCGGCGTGGTCGGGTGCGTACGCCTGGCCCTCGACTCCGTGCTCTCCCCCCGCGCCGTCGACGCGGCACTGGCGCGCCAGGCTGCCCGGCCGGACGCGGTCTAGGATCGTTCGATGGCCGACACCCCGCTCCCGCTCGCCGAGGCGCTGACGCACGCCGCTGCCGCGATCAACCAGCCCAGCACCCTGCAGGAGACCCTGGACTCGATCGTGCAGGCCACGCGCACGTCCGTGCCCGGCTTCGACCACGTGGGCATCTCGGTCACGCACCGCGACGGGACGATCGAGACCAGGTCGGGGACGGGCCAGCTGGTGTGGGACCTCGACACGCTCCAGTACGAGCTGCACGAAGGTCCCTGCTACGAGTCGATCAGGGACGACGAGGACGTGGTCGCCGAGGACATCCGCCACGACCAGCGCTGGCCCCGCTACGTGCCGCGCGCCGTGCAGCACGGGCTGCGCTCGCAGCTCGGCCTGCACCTCTACGACGACGGCCGCACCATCGGCGGGCTCAACCTCTACTCGACGACGTCCGAGGAGATCGCCCCCGACGCGATCCACGCGGCCAGGCTCTTCGCCACCCACGCCTCGATCGCGTTGGGCCACGCCCAGAAGCACCACCAGCTCAGCGAGGCCATCGCCTCGCGCAAGGTGATCGGGCAGGCCATCGGCATCGTGATGGAGCGCTACGGCATCGACGAGGACCGCGCCTTCCAGTTCCTCGTGCGTGCCTCCTCGTCGAGCAACCACAAGCTGCGCGACGTCGCCACGGAGCTCGTGGACGCGACCAACGAGAGCGCCCGGCGCGGCTGACAGGTCACCTGTCACCGCCGAGCCACGGGCACCCGGGGATGGGGCGCGCGCTCGCGGGTACGGACGATCGTGGAACCCATCCCCGAGACCCTCCAGGCGCTCGACGAGCTCGACGCCTCCATCGACGACCTCGAGCTGAGGGATCGCCTGCTCAAGACCGCCGAACGGGCCCGCGAGGTGGCGCCGGGGCTGGTCGGCGTGAGCCTCGCCTCCCGTGAGCTCGACGCCACGTTCACGCTGGTGGCGACCGACGAGGAGATCGCAACGCTGGACGCGGTGCAGTACGTCGCCAGCGGTCCGTGCGTCGACGCCATCGACCTCGGTCACGGCATCGCCACCTCGCCCGACGGCCTGCTCAGCGAGCCCCGGTGGCGGGAGTTCGCCCGGGCGAGCGCCGCGGCGGGCATCCACAGCACCCTCACCCTCCCCGTGGTGCGGGACGCCGAGGTCGTCGCGACCGTGAACCTCTACGGAGCCGCCCCGGACACCTTCGTGGACAGGCACGAGCGACTGGCGCGCGTCTTCGGGGCGTGGGCTCCCGGTGCGGTCACCAACGCCGACCTCTCCTTCTCGACCCGCACCTCGGCACGGCACGCGCCCGATCGGCTCGAGCAGCGGGCGGTGCTCGACGCGGCCACCGGCATCATCGCCGCACAGCGGGAGATCCCGGTGGAAGAGGCGCGGGCACAGCTCGAGGACGCCGCCGTCCGCGCCGGCATCCCGGTCGTCCGGCTGGCGCGCGTCGTCGTCGGGCTGCACGACGAGTGACGTGAGGACCCCCACACGCGTCGGCCATGAAGCACGCCTCGGGCCTCGCTCCCGGTAGATTCACGCGGTGCCCGACACCCGCCCCCGCCGTACGTTCGCCGTCATCAGCCACCCCGACGCGGGCAAGTCCACCCTCACCGAGGCGCTCGCGCTGCACGCGCGGGTCATCACCGAGGCCGGTGCGGTCCACGGCAAGGGCGACCGGCGCGCGACCGTGTCGGACTGGATGGCGATGGAGAAGGCCCGCGGCATCTCGATCACGTCCGCGGCGCTGCAGTTCGTCTACCGCGACCACGTGATCAACCTCGTCGACACACCCGGCCACAGCGACTTCTCCGAGGACACCTACCGCGTGCTGTCCGCGGTCGACTCCGCGGTCATGCTGGTCGACGCCGGCAAGGGGCTCGAGCCGCAGACCCTCAAGCTGTTCAAGGTCTGCGCGCTTCGTGGCATCCCGGTCATGACGGTCATCAACAAGTGGGACCGGCCAGGACTGTCGGCCCTCGAGCTGATGGACCTGATCCAGGAGAAGATCCGGTTGCGGCCCACTCCCCTGACCTGGCCCGTGGGCGAGGCCGGCGACTTCCGCGGCGTGCTCGACCGGCGCACCGGGGAGTTCGTGAAGTACACCCGCACCGCGGGCGGCGCGACCCGGGCTCCCGAGCGCCGGATGGCCCCCGACGAGGTCGAGCCGGCCGACGCGCTCGCCTGGGCGACCGCGGTCGAGGAGCACGAGCTGCTCGAGCTCGACGAGGCCGACCACGACCAGGACCGCTTCCTGGCCGGTGAGACCACGCCGGTCATGTTCGCCTCGGCCCTGCAGAACTTCGGCGTCGCCCAGCTGCTCGACCTGCTGCTCGACATCGCGCCCGACCCCAGCCCGACCGAGGGCGTCGACGGGTCCGTGCGCAAGGTCGAGGACGACTTCAGCGCCTTCGTCTTCAAGGTGCAGTCGGGCATGAACAACGCCCACCGCGACCGTCTGGCCTATGCCCGCGTCGTGTCGGGCACCTTCGAGCGCGGCATGGTCGTCACCCACGCGGGCAGCGGCCGGCCGTTCGCGACGAAGTTCGCCCAGTCGGTCTTCGGCCGCGACACCGCCGCCGTCGAGAGCGCCGAGCCCGGCGACATCATCGGCTTCGTCAACGCCCAGGCACTGCGCGTGGGCGACACCGTCTACGTCGGCGACCCGATCGAGTACCCGCCCGTCCCGAGCTTCGCGCCGGAGCACTTCGTCACCGCCAGCGCGGGCGACATCGGTCGCTACAAGCAGTTCCGCCGCGGCATCGAGCAGCTCGACCAGGAGGGCGTGGTGCAGGTGCTGCGCTCGGACCTGCGCGGCGACCAGAACCCCGTGCTCGCGGCCGTGGGCCCCATGCAGTTCGAGGTCGTCGAGGACCGGATGACCAACGAGTTCAACTCCCCCATCCGGTTCTCCCGCCTCGACTACCAGGTCGCCCGGCGCACCGACGCGGCCGGCGCCGCCGCCCTGGCGGGCAAGCGCGGCGTCGAGGTGCTCGAGCGCAGCGACGGCACCCGCCTGGCCCTCTTCGTCGACCAGTGGCGCGCGCAGGTCACCGCCCGCGACAACCCCGACATCATGCTCGAGGCACTCCCCGCCGGCGGGAGCTGAGGCTCGTCCCGTCCGCCGGCCCTCCGCCCGCCACGTATCGTCGAGAGGGTGACCCCCGCCCCCGCCTCGACGCTCGCCCTGGACGCCCGCTTCGCCCGCGAGCTCCCCGAGCTGGCCCTGCCGTGGCAGGCCGTGGACACCCCCGAGCCGCGGCTGCTCGTGCTCAACGAGCAGCTCGCCGACGAGCTCGGGCTCGACGCCGGCTGGCTGCGGGGCGACGGCCTCGGCCTGCTGACCGGCACCCGCCCGCCGGAGGGAGCGACGCCGGTCGCGCAGGCGTACGCCGGGCACCAGTTCGGCGGCTACTCGCCGCGGCTCGGCGACGGGCGCGCCCTCCTGCTCGGTGAGCTGGTGGACTCCTCCGGCCGGGTGCGCGACCTGCACCTCAAGGGCTCCGGCCGTACGCCCTTCTCCCGCGGCGGCGACGGGCTCGCCGTGGTCGGGCCGATGCTCCGCGAGCACCTGGTCAGCGAGGCCATGCACGCCCTCGGCATCCCGACCACCCGCAGCCTCGCGGTCGTCGCGACGGGCCGTGCCGTGCAGCGCGAGACCGTGCTGCCTGGCGCGGTGCTGGCGCGGGTCGCGAGCAGCCACCTGCGCGTGGGGAGCTTCCAGTACGCCCGCGCCACGGACGACCTCGACCTGCTGCGCCGGCTCACCGACCACGCGATCGCCAGGCACCACCCGCAGGCCGCC
Organism: Nocardioides ganghwensis; assembly: GCF_014779655.1. Lineage (GTDB taxonomy): Bacteria > Actinomycetota > Actinomycetes > Propionibacteriales > Nocardioidaceae > Nocardioides > Nocardioides ganghwensis. The sequence continues at coordinate 30,001 of NZ_JACXYX010000004.1, read as the reverse complement.
GAGGCGGACAACCCCGCCCTCGCCCTCTTCGAGGCCGTCGTCGCGACCCAGGCCGAGCTCATCGCGCGGTGGATGCTCGTCGGCTTCGTCCACGGCGTGATGAACACCGACAACATGACGATCTCGGGCGAGACCATCGACTACGGCCCCTGCGCCTTCATGGACGCGTTCGACCCCGCCACCGTCTACAGCTCGATCGACACCGGCGGGCGCTACGCGTACGGCAACCAGCCGGTCGTCGCCGAGTGGAACCTCGCGCGCCTCGCCGAGGCGCTGCTCCCCCTGGTCGCCGACGAGCAGGACGCCGCCGTGGCGCTGGCGGTCGAGGCGCTCGGCGCCTTCCGCGAGCGCTACTCCGCCGCGTGGTCGGCCGGGATGCGCGCCAAGCTCGGGCTCCCCGAGGGGCTCGACGACGCGGTGGCGTCCACCCTCGTCGCGGACCTCCTCGCCCTGGTGCAGACCGACCACGTCGACCACACGTCGTTCTTCCGCAGCCTCGGCGCGGCAGCCCGGGGCGACGCCGAGCCGGCACGCGGGATGTTCCTCGACCTCGCCGGCTTCGACGCGTGGGCCGAGCGCTGGCTGGCCGTGGGGCCCCACGCCGCCGCGATGGACCGGGTCAACCCGGCGTACGTCCCCCGCAACCACCTCGTGGAGGAGGCGCTCGACGCGGCGACCGCCGGTGACCTCGAGCCCTTCGACCGGTTGCTCGCGGTCGTCTCCGCACCCTACGACGAGCGCCCCGGACTGGAGCGCTACGCCGAGCCGGCCCCGGACTCCTTCGCCGGCTACCAGACCTTCTGCGGCACGTAGGCGGACCGGCGTGACGACGTGACGGAGGACCAGGAGCGCCGGGCGGCTGACGCGGCGATGCTGCCGATCGTCGCCTCCCTCGGTCCCGCCGGCGTGCTCGGGGCGCACTGGCTGCCCGACCGCGCGGGCACGCCCGTGGTCTGGATCCGGACGGCCACCGAGGCCGGCCGGGTGGCGGTGGAGTCGTACGCCTGGGTGCGGCCGCAGGTGCAGGTCATCCTCGCCCGGCTCGGGCTGCCTCCCGACAAGGTGCTGGCCCTGAGGTTGGAGGTCACCTCGGCGGAGGCCGAGGACCGGCTCTTCGAGGAGTGACGGCTCAGCGCCGCCGGATGCGGATGGGGCCCTTCGCCGTCGAGGGGTCGACCACGTGACCGGCCTGGGTGATCTCGACCTCCCCGCGGTCGACGAGGCGCCGGGCCGCCCGTCGGGCCGGCTCCATCAGGTCCCGCCAGGACTCCTCGTCGCCCACCGCGCGGGCGGCGTCCGACGGGCAGATGGTCGCCGTACGGGCGCGCTGGGCGAGCAGGTCGAGGATGGCCGACTCGAGACGTCGGTCCACGTCGGCGGCGCCGGGATCTGGCATGTCCACCAGTGTGCCCGGCGTGACCTCGCCCTCATCTTCCGGCGTACGGGCATAGTGGTCGTCCGCGCCCCGTTGGGCCGGACGTACGTGAATCCCCGACGGAAGGTCCTGTCATGCGCGCACTCGTCCAGCCCCGGTTCGGCGACCCGGCCGAGGTCCTCTCGGTCCAGGAGGTCCCCGACCCGCAGCCCGGTCCGGGCGAGGTGCTCGTCCGGGTGCTGCTCTCCCCCATCCACAACCACGACCTCTGGACGGTGCGCGGCAGCTACGGCTTCAAGCCCGAGATGCCGGCCCGCGCGGGCACCGAGGCGGTGGGCGTGGTCGAGGCGCTGGGTGAGGGCGTGGACGGGCTGACGGTGGGCCAGCGGGTCGCGACCGGCGGCAGCTTCGGCGCGTGGGCCGAGCTGATCGTGGCACCTGCGGCCGGGCTCGTGCCGGTGCCCGACCAGGTGAGCGACGAGGCGGCATCGCAGCTGGTGTCGATGCCGTTCAGCGCGATCGCGCTGCTCGACTTCCTCGAGGTGTCCGAGGGCGACTGGATCGTGCAGAACGCCGCCAACGGCGCGGTCGGCCGGCTCGTCGCGCAGCTCGCCGCTGCCCGCGGCGTCCACGTCCTGGGCCTCGTCCGTCGCACCGACGGCGTCGAGGAGCTGCGCGAGCAGGGCATCGAGCGGGTCGTCGCGACCGACGACGACGGCTGGCGCGACCGCGTGCGCGAGATCGTGGGCGACGCCCCGATCGTCGCGGGCGTCGACTCGGTCGGGGGCAGCGCCGCGGGTGACGTGGTGTCGCTGCTCGCCGACGACGGCGTGCTCGTCGTCTTCGGCGCGATGGCCTCCCCGACGCTGGAGATCTCCTCGGGCGACGTGATCTTCAAGCAGGTGTCGATCAAGGGCTTCTGGGGCAGCAAGGTGTTCGCCGCGATGTCACGCGAGAAGCGCGCCGCGCTCATGGGCGAGCTCGTCACGGGCATCGGCTCCGGGGCGCTGACCCTGCCCGTGGAGAAAGTCTACGGTCTCGACGATATCGCCGACGCGGCCCGCGCCAACGGCGAGCCCGGGCGGCGCGGCAAGGTGCTCCTGCGTCCCTGAGCGGGAACGGTCGCCGAGCGGGCCGTGCGCTGTGCCACTGCTGCGATGCCCGGGCTGCAGCCGATCAGTGCATCCGGCGATGTGCGACGACCTCGTCCATGGGCGTACGCAACCGCTCGCCGCACACCTTGCAGGTGTAGTCATTCACACCGACCCGCCAGAGACCGGGTACAGCGTGGTTGGACGAGCAGTCCGTGTTGGTGCACCACTCGCTTCCGATCACGGACACTCCCCTCGCGCTCAGATCCGGATCGCCGGCCGTGATCGGCTCGAGCCCAGTGATCATCGCTGCACCGCAGTCCTCGCAGGGACGGTCCATCGGCTGGTCGTCGGTCGGGGCCACGGCCGCACCGTAGACCGAGCTCAGCCTGACCGCACGCATCTCGCGTTGAGGGGACGTAAGCATCGGCTCGCTTTGAGGTCAGGACGTGCCTGTGACCCCGCCGATACATGCTCTGGCGGGGTGTGGGGCGGGGTCATCGTCGTCTGGGTTGCGGGACGCCGGGCGGATCTGGTGGGTCGAGCTCGGTGGTCCCGGTCTGGTCGCGGCGGTAGCGGTGCCCGTGAGGGCTGGTCCACTCGAACACCCCGGACGCGGTCGTCTCGTATCGCCAGGGCGAGTGGGTCTTGAGCCGGTGGTGGAACCGGCACAGGCAGGCGAGGTTGTCGGTCCTTGTGGGTCCGGGTTGGGGCCTGCCGTCGGCGTCGGCGTCGTGGTCGAACGGCGTGATGTGGTCGATGTCGCAGCCGCGGGCGGGTCTGGTGCACCAAGGGGAAGACGCAGGTGCGGTCGCGGAGGATGACTTGCTCGCGAATGCGGTCGGGGATGGCGTAGCCCTGCGCTGTGAGCTGGGCGTTGAGGTCGATGACGGGCTTGATGGTCACGTTGGTGCGGGAGTCGGCGCACCAGGACTTGATCTGGTCGAGGAGGACGAGTCGCTGGCCGTTCTCCATGCGTCCGGTGGGACCGAACACCGTGGCGTCACCGGACATGCTGGCGTCGAAGTGGGCGTGGATGACGACCTCACGCGCGGCCGGGAGGTTGTCGGTGGAGTCCACTCGGTCCTCTCTGCTGGTGTCCGGGTGCGGCTCGCTGGCGCGGTCCGTGCCCGGCCTCCCGGTCAGGAGGTCGAGCGCGGTCTGCGTGCGGGCGAGGTCCCCGAGCGCCTTGGCCCGCCGCACGTCCAGCGACTCGGTGGAGCCGAGGGCCTTCTGGACTGCTGCGTGGTGCGCGACGGCGCGGTCGAGGTCGAGGGCGTCCGCGATGTCGAGGTCGGCCTCCAGGTGCAGGGTGCCGGCGTAGTGCACGTCGTCGGTGTCCACGGTGACGTGACGCGGGTCGACGTGCTGCCACCCCTCCTCGGGGTCCTTCGTGGGGTCGGCGGTGGCGAGGTCGTAGCGCCTGATCGTCTCCGCGACGAGGCGGTCGAGCTGCGCCTGCCCGATCCGCCCGGCCACGGCGGCGACCTGGGAGTCGACGAACCCCGCCGCCTCGGCCGTCAGTGGGGGCGAGGAGTGGATGGTGGTCTCCGCGACGGCGCGGGCCCGCCACGCCGGCACCCGGCCGGTGTGGACCTGCTCCCACAACCGCGGCAGTCGGTGGCGCAGCTCGAGGGCGTGGCCGATGAGCTTCTTCGCCGCCGTGGTCGAGATGCCGAGCACGGTGCCGAGCTCGGCCACGCAGAACTCCGCCACCAACGGCGCCCCCTCGCCCGCGATGGGCTCCTCGTGCTCACACCCCGGCACCGCGAACGACGCCACGTCGTGGATCGACTCCGGCGGGTGCAGGTCCGCCCACCGGGCGGCAAGGACGAGCTGGTCGGCCGCAGCCCGGTGCTCGGCGGCCTTGCGCTCGCGGATCGCGGACAGCACGCCAGCGGGTGAGAGGTCGTCTGCGACCCCTCGTACCCCGGCTGCCAGCTCGTCGAGCATGTGATCGATTGTAGTCGTCGGGTCCGACAACGGCCGCGCCCGCGGATGTTTGCTGGAAGTGCATCTGGACTGGTTTCGACACGGTCGCTGCGCGACCTGCTCAACCGACGACGGAGGGGCGGGATCGCAAGGGTTTCGCTCGCACCTCGACCACCGAGGGCTGGCCGCACCTCGACCAGCGGTGCTGGGCGCTTGACCTTGACGCAGCGTCAAGGCTGCACGCTCGACGCATGACCACCGAACCACGAGCCACACCCACCCACCCGCCCGCGATCGAGGTCGTCGGGCTCCTCAAGTCCTTCGGCGACCACGAGGTCCTGCGCGGCCTGGACCTGACCGTGGCGCCGGGCAGCGTCCACGCCCTCCTCGGCTCCAACGGCGCCGGCAAGACGACCGCGATCAGGATCCTGTCCACCCTGCTGCGACCCGACGGCGGCCGCGCTGCCATCGACGGGCACGACGTGGCCACCGAGCCGGCGCGCGTACGCGAGGCGATCAGCCTGACCGGGCAGTTCACCGCCGTCGACGACGTGCTCACCGGCCACGAGAACCTGGTGCTGGTCGGCCAGCTCCGCCACATCGCGGACCCGGCAGCCACCGCCGACACCATGCTCGCGCGCTTCGGCCTGACCGAGGCCGGCGACCGGCGGGCGGCGACCTACAGCGGCGGCATGCGGCGCCGGCTCGACATCGCGATGAGCCTGGTCGGCGACCCGTCGGTGCTCTTCCTCGACGAGCCCACGACGGGCCTCGACCCCGAGGCCCGGATCGAGGTCTGGCGGACCGTGCGCGAGCTCGCCGCACAGGGGACGACCATCCTCCTCACCACGCAGCACCTCGAGGAGGCCGAGCAGCTCGCCGACCGGATCTCGATCCTCCACGGCGGCCGCATCATCGTCGAGGGCACCCTCGAGGAGCTGAAGGCACTCCTGCCGCCAGCGAGAGTCGAGTACGTCGAGAAGCGGCCCTCGCTCGAGGAGATCTTCCTCTCCGTGGTCGGGAGCGCGTCATGAGCACCGTCCTGACCGACACCGTCGTGCTGACGCGGCGCTCGCTGCGCCACGTCCTGCGCAGCCCCGACACGATCATCACCACCGCGATCACCCCGATCGCCATGCTGCTGCTCTTCGTCTACGTCTTCGGCAGCGCCATCGACACCGGCGACGGCCCCGGCGAGGCGTACGTCGACTACCTGCTGCCTGGCATCCTGCTCATCACGGTCGCGTCCGGGGTCGCGTACACCTCCTACCGCCTCTTCCTCGACCTGCAGAGCGGCTTCCTCGACCGGCTCCGCTCCATGCCGATCGCGCGGTCCGCGGTCCTGTGGGCGCACGTCCTGACGTCGCTGGTGGCCAACCTCGTCTCGCTGGCGCTGGTGGTGCTGGTCGCCGTCGCGATGGGCTTCCGGTCCGGCGCCGGGCTCCTCGCGTGGCTGGGCGTCCTGGGGATCATGGTCGTCTTCACCCTCGCCCTGACCTGGCTGGCGGTGGTCGCGGGCCTCACGGCGAAGTCGACCGACGGCGCGGGCGGGTTCGCCTACCCGCTGCTGTTCCTGCCGTTCCTGAGCTCCGCCTTCGTGACCACCGACGGCATGCCGGGCCCGGTGCGCTGGTTCGCCGAGCACCAGCCGGTGACCTCGATCGTCGACACCCTGCGTCGCCTCTACGCCGAGGAGCCGCTCGGCGACGACGTCTGGACCGCGCTCGCCTGGTGCGTCGGCCTGCTCGTCCTGGCCTACGCTCTCGCCATGCGCTCCTACCGTCGCCGTACGAGCGGATGAGCGATGCTGACCATCAGCCAGCTCGCGGCGTACGCCGGGGTGACCGTCCGCGCGGTGCGGCACTACCACGCGAAGGGCCTGCTCCCCGAGCCCGAGCGTGACCACTCCGGCTACCGCAGGTACGACGCCGCCGCAGTCGTGGCGCTGATCCGGATCCGTACGCTCGCCGAGGCCGGCGTACCGCTCTCCCGGGTGCAGGAGCTGCTGGACGCCGACGACGATGCCTTCGCGGCGGCGGTCGAGGAGGTCGACCGCCGGCTGCGCGCGGAGATCCGCGAGCGCCAGCAGCACCGTGACCGGATCGCCCGGCTGGCGGCCGGCGACAGCCTCGCCCTGCCGCCGGAGGCCGTCGCCTACCTGCAGCGCCTGCGGCAGCTGGGCGTGGAGGAGCAGGTGGTCGAGGCCGAGCGCCACGCATGGATCCTCGTCGCGGCGCAGCTGCCGGACCAGATGCCGTTCTACATGGCGTCGAAGAACGCGCAGCTCGACGACCCCGGGGTGCTCGCGACGTACCGCGAGCTGGCCGACGTGGTGACCTGGCCCGCGGAGGACCCGCGACTGGACGCCGTCGCGGACCGGCTCACCGCCGAGCTCGAGGCCGTGCCCGACGACGCCTGGGGCCACGGCGACCTCCCCGAGGAGCTCGCGGAGCTCCTCGACGCGGTGTTCCTGGACTCGGTGCCGGGCGCGCGCCGCATCCTGCGCCGGCTCGAGCACAACGGCTGGACCGGCTGGACCAACGTGCGCCGGACCGCGCCGCGCCCCTGAGGCGCCGCCCCACCCGTGTCGCCCCACCCGTGTCGCCCCACCCGTGTCGCCCAACCCCTTGGGAGGTCCCGCCGCGGCACGCCCGCTCCTAGCGTGGCCGGTGGCGCACCCGCGCCACGCGCCCGTCCGGCGCGCGAGCCGAGGGGACCCATGACCGACGACCACGCGAGCGCCGCAGGTGCGGCCGAGTCCAGGCCCGTCGAGGTCGCCGCACCCTCGGACGAGGAGCGGCGCGAGCTGGCCGGGCTGGGGGCGCGCGCCCGGACGGCGGCGGGTGACGTACGCGGGGCGCTGGCGCTCGCCCGCGACCACGTGGGGTGGCTGCCCCACCCCGGCACCGGCCGTACGGCCCACCTGTGGTCGGCCCTCGCCACCGTCGCCGCCGCCGACCTGACCGTCGCGCGCGTCCTCGAGCCGCACCTCGACGCTGTCGCCATCCTCGCGCAGGCCGACGAGCAGGCGGACGCAGGCACGTGGGGGGTCTTCGCGGCGGAGGGCCCGGGCGAGCCGCTGCGGGCGACGCCCGCCGGGTCGTCGTACGTCCTCGACGGACGCAAGCACTGGTGCTCGCTCGCGGGGCACCTCGACCACGCCCTGGTGAGCGCCTGGGTGGGCGCGGACCGTCGCCTCTTCGCCGTCGACCTCCACCACCCCGGGGTCACCCCGGTGGCCGGGACGTGGGTGGCCCGCGGGCTCTCCTCCGTCGACTCCGGTCCCGTCGACATGACCACGGTCGAGGCGCGCCCGATCGGGCCCACCGGCTGGTACCTCGACCGGCCCGGCTTCGCCTGGGGAGCGATCGGCGTGGCTGCGGTGTGGTTCGGCGGCGCCGTCGGCGTCGCTCGGCGGATGGTGGCCGCGTCCGCCTCACGCGAGCCCGACCAGGTGGCGCTGGTCCACCTCGGCGCCGTGGACGCACGGCTCCACGCCGCGCGGAGCGTGCTCCAGCAGGCCGCCTCTGCCCTCGACGCCGGCGACCTCACCGGCGCGGACGGCTGGCGGGCCGCCCTGCGGGTGCGCGACGTGGTCGCCGACACCTGCGAGGAGGTCGTGCGGCGTGCCGCGCACGGGTTGGGGCCGGCTCCGCTGGCCACCGACGAGGACCACGCCCGCCGGGTGGCCGACCTCGACCTCTACCTGCGCCAGTGGCACGCCGAGCGCGACCAGGCCGGCCTGGGCCGGTTGCTGCTCGACGACCCGGTGTCGAGCTGGTGACCGACGAGGTGACGGCCCCGCAGTTCCGCCACGACCGACCCGGTACACCGGCCGCGGACTGGTCGTCGACCGTCGGTTCGCTGCCGACCACGGCGCTGCCGCAGGGGCGCAGCCGCCTCGTCGTGGTCGGCGCCCACCCCGACGACGAGACCCTCGGCGCGGGCGGGCTGGTGCACACCGCCGCATCGGCCGGTCTGCGCGTCGAGGTCGTGACCGCCACCGCCGGCGAGGGTTCCCACCCGAGCTCCCCCACCCACCCGCCCGGACGGCTGGCCGAAGTGCGCCGGGCCGAGCTGCGAAGGGCCACCTCCCTGCTGGCGCCGGGCGCGGAGGTCGCCTGCCTCGACCTCCCCGACGGTGACGTCGCGGCCCACGAGGAGGAGCTGGTGGCGGTCCTCGTGGAGATGATCGGCACCGACGGCGCCGACGTCGTCCTCTGCGCACCGTGGCGACGCGACGGCCACCCTGACCACGAGGCGGTCGGACGGGCGGCTGCGACGGCTGCCCACCGTACGGACGCCCAGCTGCTGGAGTATCCCGTCTGGCTGTGGCACTGGGGCCGTCCGGACGACCTCTCCGGCTCCGACGTCGTACGCCTCCCCCTCGCCCCCGCCGCCGTGGCGGCCAAGCGCGCCGCCGTCGCCGCCCATGCCAGCCAGGTACGTCCCCTCTCGAGTGCACCGGGAGACGAGGTCCTCCTCGGCCCCGACCTGCTCGCCCACTTCGGCCGCGAGGTCGAGGTCTTCGTGACGGGCGGGCCCGGGACGGAGGACGACACCCTGGACCGGGTGCATCGCGAGCGACCCGACCCGTGGGACGTCGGCTCGTTCTACGAGCGGCGCAAGCGCGCCCTGACCCTGGCCGCGCTCCCGCGGGAGCACTACGCGTCCGCCCTGGAGGTGGGCTGCTCGGTCGGGGAGCTGGCCGTCGACCTCGCGACCCGGTGCGACCGGCTGCTCGCGGTCGACAGCAGTCCGGCGGCCGTCGATCTCGCCCGTGGTCGTACGGCCGGGATCGAGGGCCTGGAGGTGCGGCGTGCCCGCGTCCCCGACGAGTGGCCCGAGGGTCGCCACGACCTGGTGTCGGTCTCGGAGGTGGGCTACTTCCTCAGCCCGCACGGCCTCGCGGAGCTGGTGCGCCTGTGCCGGGACTCGCTCACGGACGACGGCCACCTGCTGCTGTGCCACTGGCGGCACCAGCCGGTCGGCTGGCCCCTGGCCGGGCCCGCCGTCCACGACGCGTTCCTGGCGACCGGGGCGCCGGTGCTCGTCGAGCACCACGAGCCCGACTTCCTGCTCCACGTGCTCGGACGACCGTCGTGACCCGGCCGGGTGCCGTGGCCGTCGTGGTCCCCGCACGGGACGAGGAGGTCCTGCTGCCCGCCTGCCTCGACTCCGTCGCAGCCGCCGTCGACGCGTTGCGATCGGAGCACCCTCGCGTCCGCGCGCGTGTCTTCGTGGTGCTGGACGCGTGTCGCGACCGGTCGGCGCAGGTCGTGGCGGGCCGGGCCGGGGTCGTCGCGCTGACCACCGACGCCGGATGCGTCGGGGTGGCCCGGGCCACGGGCGTCGAGGCGGCCGCAGCGTGGTCTGCGAGCTCCGGCCGCGCACCGCTGTGGGTCGCGAGCACGGACGCCGACAGCGTGGTCCCGCGCCACTGGCTGGGCGAGCACGTGCGGTGGGCCGCCGACGGCCTGGACCTGGTCGTGGGGACCGTCGAACCGCGGCCCGGTGACCTGTCCCCCGCCGCCCTCTCCGCCTGGCACCAGCGGCACACCACGGCCGACGGGCACGACCACGTCCACGGGGCCAACCTCGGGTTCACCCTGGCCGCCTACCGCTCCGCAGGCGGCTTCCCGCCGGTGCCGACCCACGAGGACGTCGCCCTCGTCGCGGCGGCACGCGCCGCCGGGGTGGCCACCCTCGCGACCGGCGCCGTGCCGGTGGTCACCTCGGGCCGGCGCACCGCCCGCGCCCCGGGAGGCTTCGCGCACTACCTCGGCAGCCTCGGCGCGTGAGGCGCCGAGGCTGCCGGGTCCGATGAGTCCGACGAGCGGTCAGCCGACCCGCATCTCGCCGAGCTCGTTCCAGCCGTCCTGGTCGACCTCGGTGCTGACGATGTCGGGCGTGCGGACCAGGTAGGGCGGCAGCTCCGCCTGCGCGGCCCTGAAGTGGTCCGAGCCGACGTGCGCCCCACCGGCCTCACCGTCGCGGAACGCCTCGACCAGGACGTACTGGTGCGGGTCGTCGAGGCTGCGCGACCACTCGAACCACAGGCACCCCTCCTCCGCGCGGGTGGCTTCGGTGAAGGCCCGCGAGATCTCGGGCCAGTCGTCCGCGTGCTCGGGCTTGATCTGGAACTTGGCGGTGATGAAGATCAACGTCTCTCCTCAGGTCGCAGGGGTGGCGTCAGGGGCGGGGGCGGTGCGGGCGGACCCGTCGATCGCCGACTGGATCGCCGCGCCGAGCCGCTCCGAGACGATACCGAGCACGGCCCCGGCGACGATGGCCACCAGCACGCCCCCGAGGTCGAAGCCCGTGCCGAAGAACACCGCCGTCCCCGCGAACCCGCCGGGGATGAAGGACAGCAGCGGCAGCGCCGCCTCGACGCACAGGACGAACCCGACGACGGTGACCATCAGGGCCAGCGCGACCGTGGAGCTGCTGATCGTGTCCAGCCCCTGGCTGATAACCCAGCCCCAGAAGACACCGGCCAGGTTGGCGGCCAGTCCCCTGGCCAGGCCGGTCGTGCCGCCGCCGGCGGCGAAGAAGCAGGCCCAGGCCACGAACGCGACCCAGGTGATCCACGTCAGCTCGACGCTTGCGTACGTCCACGCGCCGGCGAGCACGCCGACGGAGATGCCGATGCCCAGCAGGGGCTTGATGCCGTTCATGAGGTGCTCCTTGTCAGGGGACGAGGATCGCGCGGCCGCGGACCCGGCCGGCGTCGAGGTTGGAGATGGCGGACTGGAAGTCGTCCAGGGCGTACTTCTGGGTGTGCAGGGTGACCGCGCCGCGGGCGGCGAGCGCCATCAGGTCGCACAGGTCGTTGTAGGAGCCGACCAGGTTGCCGATGACGTTCTTCTCGGCCGAGATCAGGTCGATGGTCGGCACGACGACGTCCTCGCCGTAGCCCACGACGTGGTAGTCGCCGGCCTGCCGGGTCATCGCCAGCCCCTCGGCGGTCGAGCCGCCCTCGCCGACGAAGTCGACGACCACCTCGGCACCGAGCCCGCGGGTGATGTCGAGGACCTCCTCGACCTGCCGGCCCTCGGCGACGACGCCGTGGTCGGCACCGATCGAGAGCGCGAGCTTGAGCGCCTCGGGGTTGCGGTCGACGACGACCAGCTGCGCGGGCGACAGCGCCTTGAGCACCTGGATGCCGATGTGCCCGAGTCCGCCCGCGCCGATCACCACGCAGATGTCGCGCGGCGTCAGCCGCCGGGCCGCCTTGGCGGCCGCGTGGTACGCCGTGAGGCCGGCGTCGGCCAGAGCCGCGACGTCGGCGGGCTCGAGGGAGTCGTCGATCGGCACCACGCTGCGCGCCGAGGTCCTCAGGTACTCCGCGTAGCCGCCGTGGGTGTTGATGCCGGGGAACTGGTTGTCCTCGCAGTGCACGTCGTCGCCGCTGCGGCAGGCCCGGCACAGCCCGCAGGTGATGAGCGGGTGCACGATCACCTTGTCGCCCTCGCGGACGTTGGTGACCGCCGACCCCACGGCGTGCACCCAGCCGGCGTTCTCGTGCCCGATCGTGTAGGGCAGCGTGACGCCCGACTTCTCCTCCCACTGCCCCTCGAGGATGTGCAGGTCGGTGCGGCACACGCCGGCGCCGCCGATCCGCACGACCACGTCGAAGGGGCCGGTGGCCTCGGGAACGTCGACCTCCGTCATCTCGAGGTCCTGGTGGTAGCCGACGACCTGGACGGCTCGCATCTTGCTCATCGTGTGGTCTCCTTCGTCTGGGCGGTCGTGAGGGTGGTGAGCGCGATGAACGTCGGGTCGTACGCCTCGTCGGCGGCCTCTGCGCCGTCGGCGCGGTGGACCTGGTCCTCCTCCGACCCGGGGTAGCGGGTGCGCAGGAGGCCCCGGCAGAAGTGCGCGTTGCCGTCGATGGAGATGCGTGTCGAGCGGGCCCGACGCAGGGCCATCGGGACGTCGTCCGGCGGGATCCCGGCGTGGTCGACGAGCACCGGGGAGGAGCCGTCGAGCGGCAGTCCGACGGCTTCCCGGCGCCGCACGAGGGCGTCGGTGTGCTGTCCGGGGGCGAGGTCGGAGAGCCGTACGTCGCCGAGGGACTCGACGTCACGGTCCGGCTCGGCGCGCAGCAGGGCGGTGAGGCAGCGCTCCATCGCCGCGGTGTGCGCCTTGCGGCGGAACGTCTCCCGGAGCTCCTCGAGGTCCTGCTCGGCCTCCTGGCCGAACGTGCCGCGGTAGCCCGCGTCGGCGGCCAGCCCCGCGTTGATCTTGTCCGAGTCGTGGTGGTCGTCGAGCTGCACGACGACCCTCGCCGCCCACGGCAGCGCGGTCAGTGCGTCCTTGCTGTCCGAGGACATGAGGTAGGCGAAGTTGGGCGAGCAGAAGGACGTCGGCAGGCGCAGGTGGACCTCCACTCCCCCGGCCTCGTCGACCTCGACCGACCGGACGAAGCCGAGGTCGGTGATCGGCTCGTCGAGCTCGGGGTCCATGACGACGTCGAGCGCGCGGCGTACGTCGTCGGCGAGGCGGGCGACGACCGTGGGCGGACCGGCGGTGAGCGTCATCGTCACACCGCCGCCATCGCGCCCAGGTCGGCCGCCTCGGGCTGGCGCGGGCCGGTCTCGGGCTCGTCGGCATCGGGCAGCCGCAGCTCCGCCGGCACCTCGATGTCGTACATCTTCGCCGCGTTGAGCCCGAGGATCTTCTTCTTCTGCGCGGTGGTGAGCGGGGCGTACTCCGTGAGGTCCTCGGGGATCTGGAAGTCGACGAACTGCTCGACCAGCCACCTCGGGGTCCAGAGCGCGTAGTCGGAGGAGAACTGGATCCGGTCCTCGCCGATCCAGTAGAGGAGCTCACCGATGATCTGGGCGAAGTAGCGCGGCCGCGTGTGGATGAAGGGCATCGCGACGGCAAGGCCGCCGTGCACGTTGGGCTCCTGGGTGGCGATCCAGCAGAAGTCCTCGAGCCGCGGCAGGCCGACGTGCTCGACGATGAAGTTGAGGTCGGTGAAGTCGGTGGCCACGTGGTCCACGTCCGCGACGTCGAACGCGTCGCGGTCGAGCGGACGGATCGTCGGGCCCTTGTGGATGTGGATGTTGGTGATGCCGAGCTCGCGGCACAGCTCGAAGTAGCGGTAGGCCATCGGGTCGTCGAGACGCCAGCCGCGGGAGTCGCCGTGCCACTCGGCCGTGTAGAGCTTGACGCCCTTCAGCCCGAACCGCTCCGCGTCGGCGCGGAGCTGGTCGAGCCCGGCCTCGCCGTTGCGCGGGTCGAAGTTGTGGTTGTAGGTCAGCTTGTCCGGGTGCTGCGCAGCGAGCGCCGACGCCTCGTCCGTCTGACCGAACCCGCGGTGGTAGAACTCGCCCAGGTGGGCCGGTTGGAAGATCGCGTGGTCGACGTACCCGTCCTCGAACAGGTCCTTCATCAGCCTCTCGCCACCTTGGTAGAGGTAGGCCTCCTTGGTCCACACCTCCGACTCCGGCGAGAGGTTGGCGTGGTAGTCGTAGAAGCAGTCGATGAACTGCTGCCCCTGCACGTTCCTGATGTTCTCGGGCCTGGCGTCCCACAGGGCGATGTGGGCGTCGACGATGAAGTAGCTCTCGCCGTCCTTGCTGTACATGGGTCCTCCGATGCTGGGCTGCTGAGTGCGGTGCCCGGGACGCTAGGTCGGTCGCGGAGGTCGCGGACCTCCCCCGGCGTCTCAATGTGAGATCCAGGACCGTCTCAATTTGAGACGGCGGCGCGCAGTCCGCCCGGGCGGGCGGATGTAACGTCGGTCACACCCGATGGAGGGGGTGGTCCCGTGGCCGACGACGTCGTGCCGGAGCGTGCGCGCCGGCACCGTGAGCTGCAGCGGGCGCTGCCCGGGGCACCGGCCGCAGGCCCGACCCTCCTCGCCGAGCGCCTCGTCGCCTCGTGGCAGCGCAGCGAGGACTACGGGGTGCCCCTCGACGCCATCGAGCCGTCGTTCGTCGGGACCCTCAACGACGAGTCGCTCTTCTTCGAGTGCGGTCGCGAGGTGCTGACCGGACTGCACCAGACGCTCGTCAACGAGCCCGTGTCCCTCATGCTCACCGACGCGGACGGCCTCGTGCTCAACCGGCTCAGCGGTGACACGGCCCTGCTGCGTGCGCTCGACAAGGTGCACCTCGCCCCCGGGTTCGCGTACGCCGAGCGCACGGTCGGCACCAACGGCCTCGGACTCGCCATCGCCGACCGGGTGCCCACGGTGGTGCGTGCCGAGGAGCACTACGCCATCAGCCTGTGCACCTACACCTGTGCGGCCGTGCCCGTGCTCGACCCCGTCAGCGGACGGCTCGAGGGGTGCGTCAACCTCACCACGTGGTCGGCCCAGTCGAGCGAGCTGCTGCTCGCTCTCGCGCAGTCCGCCGCCAGCAACACCTCCGCCCTGATGCTGGCGCGCTCGCGGGGACAGCGGCCGCGGCCGGCCCAGCGGGGCGAGGTGTTCCGCGTCGAGACCCCTCGGCTCGAACCGGGCTCGGGCACCTTGTCCTCGCTCGGCCCCGCCTGGACCGACGCCCTCGGGCGGGCCGGGGCCGCGATCGGCGCCGGCCGCATCGTCGCCGCAGTCGGGGAGGAGGGCACCGGGCGAGCGACGCTCCTGGCGCAGGCCCTCCGACAGGAGCTGCCGCGCGAGCGCATCCTCGCCGCGTCGCCCCCGGCGCCGCAGGACAGCGAGGCCTGGATCGGGCTGTGGACTCCGGAGCTGGGGAAGCCCGACACCGGCATCCTGGTGCGTGACGTCGACCGGCTGCCCGCCTGGGTGGCCGAGCACATCCGCGACCTCGTGCTCCAGGCCCGCGTGCGCTCGACCCCGGACGAGCACCTGCCCTTCTGCGTGACGGCGAGCAGCTTCGACGCGATCCCCGCAGCGCTCGCCCCGCTGGTCGGGACGGTCGTGTCGGTCCCACCGCTGCGCGAGCGACCCGAGGACGTCATGCCCCTGGCGCACCACGCCGCGAGCCGCGTTCGCGGACGAGGAGTCACGATCACGCGGTCCGCCGAGACCGCGCTGCGCGGGTGCGGCTGGCCGGGCAACGCCCGACAGCTCATCGAGGTGGTGACGCAGGCGGCGCGGCGCACCGACACGCTCGACGTACGCCACCTGCCGGCCGACGTGCTCTCGGGGAGCTCCCACCGGCTCACCCGGATCGAGGCCTTCGAACGCGATGAGATCGTCCGGGTCATCACCCGTCCCGGCATCTCGATGCAGGAGGCGGCCGAGGAGCTCGGGATGAGCCGGGCGACGGTCTACCGCAAGCTCGCGCAGTACGACATCCACGTGCCGCGCTCGCAGTCCTGACCGCAGGCGCTCGCAGGGGTCGTGCGAGCATGGCGCCGTGACCCGCACCCGCCGGCTGCTGCTCGTCGTCGACGCCCCGTCACTGCTGCACCGCAACCACCACGCCCGCTCCCACACCGGACTGCGCGACCGGCAGGGCCGCCCCATCTGGGCGCTGCACGGGATGCTGCGCCAGATCCTCGAGTCGATCGACTCCTTCGCCCCCGACGCGGTGCTGTTCGGGCTCGACGACCGCACCGGATCGGTGCGGCGCGACCTCTACCCCGACTACAAGGCCGGGCGCGCGGAGAAGGACCCCGAGCTCGTCGACCAGCTCGACCGGGCGGGCGCGCTACTCGACGCGCTCGGCCTGGCCACCCTCACCCCGCCCGGGCTGGAGGCCGACGACGTCAACGCATCGGGGGCGACCTGGGCGGCGGCCAACGGGTGGGACTGCGTGATCATCACCTCCGACCGCGACGCCTTCGCCCACATCAGCCACCACACCCGGGTGCTGCGGCTCATCGACGGCGGCATCCACGGCTCGCCGATGCTCAACCCGGCCCGCCTGTTCGACCTGTACGGCGTCCGCCCGGCCAACTACCTCGCCTTCGCAGCGCTGCGCGGCGACTCCTCCGACAACCTGCCCGGCGTGCAGGGCATCGGGGAGAAGACCGCGGCGATCCTGCTCGACGTCGCCGGGTCGATGGACGCGGTGTGGGCCGACATCGACCACGAGGAGGGCCGCAACCTCCTCGCCGCCCTCGACGACTGGGCCGCCGAGACCGGCGGACGACGCGTCGGGACCACGGTCGTACGCCGCCTGTCCGCGGAGGGCGCGCGCGAGCGCTACGAGTTCAACGTCCGGATGATGTCCGGTCGCGACGACCTCGACCTCGGCCTGACCCCCGACCTGCCGGGCTCGCGGGGGCTGCTGCCGCTGGACCTCGACCGTGTCACGAGCGTCGTCGGCTTCCTCGACAACGACTTCACCACCGACTTCGCGGTGCGCGTGCTGACCAGCCGTCCCGCCTCAGGCTGACTGCTCCCCCGCGGCCCGGCCCTCGGCCCGGTCGAGCCTGGAGCGGAGGCGGACGACCTCGTCCTCGAGCTCGAGCACCCGCGCGATGCCGGCGAGGTTGAGACCGTCGGCCAGCAGGTCACGGATCCGCTCGAGGCGTTCGACGTCGTCGGCACTGTAGAGCCGGGTCCCCCCGGCCGTGCGGTCCGGCGTGAGCAGGCCGCGCCGCTCGTAGACGCGCAGGTTCTGGATCTCCATGGACACCATCGCGGCCGCCACGGAGATGGCGTAGACACCGTGGTCGCGGGCGGCCATGGGTCCTCCTCGGGTCGCAGGAAATTCTCGGTCGGTGGCCTTGATTCTGCCTCATGCAGTGGCTATAAAAAACCTGTAACCACAAATACAGGTCGTGGACCGGGAGGTCCACCCGTCACATCCAGGAGGACACGATGCTGCTGCGAACCACCGACCCCTTCCGTGACCTCGACCGGCTCACCCAGCAGCTGATGGGCACCACCAACCGCCCCGCGGTCATGCCGATGGACGCGTGGCGCGAGGGCGACCGCTTCGTCATCGAGTTCGACCTGCCCGGCGTCAGCACCGACAGCATCGACCTCGACGTCGAGCGCAACGTGCTGACCGTGCGGGCCGAGCGGGTCGCACGCAACGGCGACTGGGAGCCGCTGGCGGCCGAGCGGCCCCGTGGCGCCTTCAGCCGCCAGCTCGTGCTCGGGGACAACCTCGACCTCGACCGGATCGAGGCGGCGTACGCCGACGGCGTGCTGCGCCTGGTCGTACCGGTCGCGGAGAAGGCCAAGCCGCGCAAGATCGAGATCTCGCAGTCCGGGTCGAGCCGGTCCGGCGACCGCGCCGAGCTCACGGCCTGACCCGCACCCCCGGTCGCGCGGACCGCAGCCCTTGCGCAGTGTGCTGCGGCCGCGCGGCCGCACGTCAGGACGCTCGCTCCTCGACGGGATCCGTCTCCTGGTGGAGATCGAGGGACATCAGTCGAGCCGCGAGGTCCACCGCGGGCCCGAGGAGCAGGATCACTGCGAGCGTCCCCACGCCGACGGTCGCGCCGAGCAGCCAGCCGCCCAGCGCTCCCCCGCCCTGCACCACGCTGTAGCTCCACCGGAACGGCACCGGCGGGTCCCATGCCAGCGCTGCCGCCTCCGCTGGCCCCGCCCCGGTGTGGCTCCCGAGGTAGAGCGCGATGCCCACGGCCAGCACCGGGAACGCCGCGACGAGCAGCGCCAGTCGCCACCCGAGCGCGTCCGGTGTCGTCAGCAGGTCGAGCACGACGGACACCGTCACGCCGACCAGCACGACCTGGACCACCGTGCCGATGCCCGGGTAGACCTTCCGCAGCGCGGCCAGGGCCACCAGCACGACGCCGACGACCAGGTTCATGATCCAGAAGTCGACCCCCGTCGAGATGGTCAGGCCGTTGACGAACGTCGAGTAGCCGTCGGAGCCGAGGTCCGCAGCGAGCAGCAGCGAGACCCCCGTGCCGAGCACGAGGCATCCGATGAGCAGCATGGCCGTACGCCGGGGAGTGGGGATCACGGGCGCAAGCATCTCAGTCCCGGGAACGACAGGACCCCCCACGGCGGTGCCGTGAGGGGTCCCGGTGCGAGTCGGACGCGTCAGGCCGTGGTGGTCGGCGTCGGGGTGGGGGTCGGCGTGGTGGCCGCCTCCTCGGCCTCGCACGTGGCGAGGCGCTCCTCGGCCTTGGCCAGGCGCTGCTGCTGGGCGCGCTTGGTCGTCTTGGTCTCGTCACGGACGTCCTTGGCCTTGGAGAGGGCCTTGCGGGCGAGGGCCTTCTCGCGGCCGGCCTCGGCCTGCTCGACGACCTTCTTGGCCTTCTTGACCTTGGCCTGCTGGCGCGCGAAGACCGCGGTGACGCGCTCGAGGGCCTCCTCGGCCTTGTCGACCTTGGCCTGCTGCGAGGCGCAGGGCACCGTCTCGGTGGTCTCGTCGGCGGTGGCCGACGGAGCGACCGCGAAACCGGCGAAGGTGATCGCGGCGGTGGCCGCGAGACCGCAGAAGCGGGTGGAGACAGACATGGAGTTCCTCCTGGTAGCGGCGTGGCTTGTTTCGCCACGCCTCTTCTCCACTACAGCGCCGGGGCACCCGCAACTGTTACGCACGTGACGTGGCGGCGAACGCGTGGCGACCGCTCGCCGAATCCATCGGCACCCGCCTTCCCCGGCGCCCGGAAGTCGTCGTACGTTGGCGAGACCCCCTCCCGGAAGGCACCCCCCATGCGTACTCGGCCCACCCGCCTCGCCCTTGCCGCCGTCGCGGCCCTCGCCGTCACCGGCGCCACCACCGTGGCCGTCACCGCACCCGCCGCGGCCGGAGCCGACCAGCAGGGAAGGCACGGCAAGCCCAGCGAGGTCCGGTTCGCGACCTTCAACGCCTCGCTCAACCGCAACGCGGAGGGCCAGCTGGTCGCGGACCTGTCCACCCCCGGCAACGCGCAGGCCGCGGCGGTCGCCGAGACGATCCAGCGCACGAACCCCGACGTCGTGCTGGTCAACGAGTTCGACTACGTCGAGGACGGCCGGGCCGCCGAGCTGTTCCGGGAGAACTACCTCGAGGTGGGCCACAACGGCGCGGCGCCCGTCGACTACCCCTACTACTTCGTCGCCCCGGTCAACACGGGCGTACCGAGCGGGTTCGACCTCAACAACAACGGGACCATCGGCGGCGGGGACGACGCCTTCGGCTTCGGCTTCTTCCCGGGCCAGTACGGCATGGTCGTCTACTCGAAGTACCCCATCGCCGCCGACGACGTCCGCACCTTCCAGCACTTCCTCTGGAAGGACATGCCGGGTGCCGTCCTCCCGGACGACCCGACCACGCCCGCGCCGGCGGACTGGTACTCCCCCGAGGAGCTCGACGTCTTCCGGCTGTCGTCGAAGTCGCACTGGGACGTGCCGATCCGCATCCCCGGCCGCAAGCCGGTCCACTTCCTCGTCTCCCACCCGACGCCGCCCACCTTCGACGGCGTGGAGGACCGCAACGGCAAGCGCAACCACGACGAGATCCGCTTCTGGGCCGACTACGTGACCGGCGGGCGCGCGGCGGCCTACATCTACGACGACGAGGGCGACACCGGCGGCCTCGGTCGCGGGCAGGACTTCGTGATCGCCGGCGACCAGAACGCCGACCCCTTCGACGGAGACTCCTACGACGACGCGATCCTCCAGCTGCTCGACCACCCGCGGGTCCAGGACCCGCACCCGACGTCGGCCGGCGCCGTCGAGGCGGCCGTCCGCGACGGTGGCGCCAACCTGACCCACACCGGCCCCGCCGCCGAGGACACTGCCGACTTCGCCGACGGCGCCCCCGGCAACCTGCGCGCCGACTACGTCCTGCCGAGCGAGCGTCTCGCGGTCCGGGACGCCGGCGTCTACTGGCTGACGTCGTCGGACCCGCTGTTCACACGGCTGGTGGGGACCTTCCCCTTCCCGGCGAGCGACCACCGCCTGGTCTGGGTCGACGTACGCACCGGGCGGGCGCCCGTTCGCTGACCCGTCAGCCGCTTCGCCGAGGGGCCCGCGGACGTTCACCTGACGTCCACCCGCCGGTCCCTCGGCGGGCCACCCGGGTGAGAAGAGTCGGACCGTCCGTCCGACCTCAGATCCCCGGAGTCCCCCCATGCCCCACAGCCCGACCCCGAGCCTCAGCCCGAGCCCGAGCCCGAGCCGCACCCTGTTGCCGATGGCCGGCCAGACCCACGGCAACCGCAGCGCCGTGACGTGCCACCTGCGCTGCGGCGACGCCTGCTCCCTGCCCGTGCCCAACACGACCGAGACCTCGTACTTCCGCGACATCGCCTCCTCCGTCCTGAGCCGTCGCGCGGTCGTCGGCACCGGCCTCACCGTCACCGCCCTCACGGCGCTCCCCGCCACAGGTGTGGCCGCCGCGCCGAGCCGCGGACCGGGCACAGGCGGCCCGGGCTCCGCGGGCAGGCTGCCCTTCACCCCCATCGCACCCGTCGCGACGACCGTGGACGACGTGACCGTCCCCGCCGGCTACCGCTGGGACACCATCCTGCGCTGGGGCGACCCGATCCTGCCGGGTGCGCCGACCTTCGACCCCGCCGACCAGTCGCCCGAGGCGCAGGCCGGCCAGTTCGGCTACAACAACGACTACCTCGACATCATCGAGACCAACCGCGCCGGCACCACCGCGCTGCTCGTGTGCAACCACGAGTACACCAACGAGGGCATCATGTTCCCGCCCGGCAGCGACCCGGCGACCGTGATCCGTACGGCGTGGGCGGCGCACGGCATGTCCGTGGTCGAGCTGCGACGCCGCAGGCGCGGGGACGTGTGGACGTACGTCCCGGGCGCGCGCCTCAACCGACGCATCACCCTCGACACCGTCTTCGCCGTCGACGGCCCCGCCGCCGGCTCCGACCTCCTGAAGACCAAGGCCGACCCGACCGGCCGCACGGTCCGCGGCACGATGAACAACTGCGCCGGCGGAACGACGCCGTGGGGAACCGTCCTGTCGGGCGAGGAGAACTTCAACCAGTACTTCCGCGCCACCGGGACGGACCCGAAGGAGAAGCGGTACGGCCTCTCCGCCACCCAGGACTCCCGCAACTGGCGCTCGCTCGACCCGCGCTGGGACGCCACCACCGACGACTACCGCAACGAGCCCAACCGCTTCGGCTGGATCGTCGAGCTCGACCCGAGCGACCCGACCTCCACCCCGGTCAAGCACACGGCAATGGGCCGCTTCAAGCACGAGGGCGCCACCGTCGTGGTCAACCGCGACGGCCGCGTCGTGGCCTACATGGGCGACGACGAGCGGTTCGACTACGTCTACCGCTTCGTCTCCCGCGACCGGATGCGCCCCGGCAGCAGCGCGAAGGCGCGCCGCCACAACCTGCGGCTGCTGAGCGAGGGCGACCTGTCCGTGGCCCGCTTCACCGGCGACGGGCTCGGCGACGGCGTCAGCGACGGCAGCGGTGAGTGGCTCCCGCTGACCCGCGACGGGCAGTCCGTGGTCCCCGGCTTCACGACCGAGGAGGTGCTCGTCTACACCCGCCTGGCCGCCGACACCGTCCAGCCGACCAGGATGGACCGCCCCGAGGACGTCGAGCCCAACCTGCGCAACGGCCGCATCTACGTCGCCTGCACCAACAACACCAGCCGGACCGCCGCACAGGTCGACGAGGCGAACCCCCGTCCGGCCAACAAGGACGGCCACGTCGTCGAGATGATCCCGACCGGCGGCGACCACACCGCCGCCACGTTCGGCTGGAACCTGTTCCTCGTCTGCGGCGACGAGGCGTCGGCCGGACGCTACTTCGGTGGCTGGGACGGACCGGTCTCCCCCATCTCCTGCCCCGACAACGTCGCCTTCGACAGCGTCGGGAACCTCTGGGTCTCCACCGACGGCCAGCCCGGCGCCATCAAGCTCAACGACGCGCTGTTCAAGGTGCCCGTCGAGGGCCCCGAGCGCGGCCGCGTGCAGCAGTTCCTCGCCGTGCCGTCGGGCGCCGAGACGTGCGGCCCGGTCATCCGCGACCGCGAGGACTCGGTGTTCGTCGCCGTCCAGCACCCGGGCGAGGACGGCTCCTGGGACGCACCCCAGTCGCGCTTCCCCGACTTCGTGCCGGCCGGAGCCACCGCCGGCGCCGGCGAGTTCGCCGGCCCGCGCCCGTCGGTCGTGCAGGTGACGCGCGACTGAGCGAGGAGATCGTGGAGGTTCCGGGTCACGGGGTGGCTCGGAACCTCCACGATCCCGCTCCTGGGGCTCAGGCCCCAGAGCCGACCAGCACCTGACGCGGCTCCGCGTCCCGGTCGCGCCGCGCCGCGACCGCCCCGACCGCGAGCCCCAGCAGGGCACCCGGCAGCGCCCACCGCCAGCCGGTGAGCGGGAACCACGCGGTCGACGGCGCGGGAGGCGCGGGCGGCGCGACCTCCGGCGTCGCCGGCGCTGGGCTGACGTCCGTGGGCACCGAGACCACCGTCGGGGTCGCCGAGTCCCCCAGGACTCCTGCGAGGAGCTGCGCGAGGGCCTCGTCCTGCGGCGACCCGAGAGGCTCCCACCCGGGCGTGGCGCCGGCCGTCATGGCGGTCGCCACCCACGCGTTGCCGTCCCCATCGATGCGGATGCGATCCCACCGCCAGGGCTCCACGTCGTGGATCAGCCACGTCAGGGTGTAGTCCGTCCCGTTCCGACCCGGCGGCAGCGGCTTGCCTCGCGTCTCACCGACCGGCAGCAGCTCCAGCAGGGCGTCGTACGCCGCGTCGTCGTAGTACAGGGCACCGGCCGACTGCCCGGGCTGGGTGACGAGCACGCTCGTGGGTCCACCGGCGTTCGCCGCGGCCGGCAGGCCGACGGCGGGTGCGAGAGCGAGCACGACGACGGCCAGGATCCTGCGCATGGCTCCTCCTCGGGGCGACGGGTTGCCGGGGATACACCGCCGCGGGGCGCCGGGTTCCGTCAGGCGATCGACTCAGCGATCCGCGTGGCCGCCCCGAGGTCGAGGTCGCCCTCGAGCCGCAGGGTGAGGTCGCCGTGGAGCCACAGCAGGGTCGGGGCCGCCAGCCGGGACGGCAGCTCGCGCACCGAGCCGCCCTCGGGGACGACGGTGACGCGGTGCGCCGTCGGCAGCCAGAGCGCCTCGGCGCCGGCGACGAGGACCCGCTCGGCGTGGTCGGCGGTCTTCCAGAACAGCGGCTCGACGTCGCCGCGGAGCTGGTCGAGCCGGATCGTCCCGTCCTCCGTGGACCACGTCAGCGACACGACCAGCCCGTCGGCCGAGACCTCCACCCCGTCCGGCGAGCCGAGCTCGGCGGGCACCACGGGCGCGAAGCCGGCGAGCTGCTCCGCGCGCTGGAGGTCGGTCGGTCCGGTCGCCGGCGGCACGGTGGGCGTCTCCTCGACCGGGTCGCCCGACGTCACCGAGACGCCCGGCAGGCCGAGCCACCCGCGGATCTCCGCACCCACCGGCGAGGCCACGACTCCGGCGCCGAGCAGACCGGCGACCAGCCCGGCGAGCCAGCGGCGCCACCGTCGACGCGGGCGGGCCGTGGCGACGCGACGCATGACGTCACCCTCGAGCCGGTCCGGCACCGGCACCCGCAGGTCCGCGGCCAGCGCGGCCAGCCGTTCCTCCAGCGCGTCAGGCATGGTCGACCTCCTCGATCGTCGTGGCGAGGTCCTCGCGCAGCCGCGCGAGGCCCCGGCTCAGCCGCGACTTGACGGTGCCGCGGGGCACACCGAGGACGACGGCCGTGGCCGCCTCGTCGAGCTCGAGCAGGTACCGGCAGGCCACCACGAGGCGCAGCTTGTCCGGCAGTCCGGCGACCGCGGCCAGCAGCCGGGCCTTCTCCTCCCGGTCTACCACGGCCGCGGACGGGTCGAGCAGCTCGGCCCACAGGTCCCGGGCCTGCCGCTCCTCACGGCCGGTCCGGCGTACGGCCGACCGGTGGGCGTTGCGGGTCTCGTTGGCGACGATCCGCAGCAGCCAGGGCCGGAACGGCCGGTCGGCGCGGAACGACCCCAGCGACCGGTACGCCTTCACCAGCGCCTCCTGCACCACGTCCTCGGCGTCGCTCCCCGCTCCCAGGAGGACGGCCGTGCGCAGCGCCGCCCGGGCGTGACGGCGCACGAGCACGGCGTACGCGTCGGTGTCCCCGGCGCGCACCCGGCCGACCAGGTCGGCGTCGTCCCTCCCGTCCTGGCTGGAGTCGTGGCTGGCGTCGTCGGTGCTGATCGTCACTCCCGTCCAGAGGGGCCCAGCAGAGTGTCTACACCGCCGCGACCCGAGAGGTTCCCACCGACCGGACGTGACCTGGGCGCGTCAGGCGTTGCCGTCGACGAAGCGGCCGTCGGGGGTGACCGGGTTGTCCTCGTTGATGGCCGCGACGGCCTCGGTGAGCTCGGCCTCGGCGAGGGGGCGGCGGTGGTCGAGGTGGACGCCGGCGATCATGCAGCGCACCGAGCCGCCCGCCAGCTCGATCGTCGGGATGTCCACGGCGACGATCTCGCAGGAGTCCTCGATCGTGGCGACCTGCTCGGGTGTCAGGGAGCGCTTCGCGCGGGCCGACATCGCCATGACGTAGCGGCGCCGGCCGTCGGCCGTACGCCCGCACAGTTCGACGGCGTTGCCGGCGAACTCGCGGATCTGCTCCTCGGTGAGCTCGATGATCGTGCGCCCGGTGACCTCGAGCCGCTCGCGCACCTGCTGACGGCGGTGCTCGTCGGGGATCATCTCGAGCGCGATCATCGCGACGTCGGTGCCGATGCAGGCGATGACGTTGGTGTGGTAGACGGGCACGCCGTGCGAGTCGACGGCGTCGAAGGCCATCGGCTCGTAGTTGAAGTCGGTGCAGAAGCGCTCGAGCACGGCGATGTCCGCGCGGTGGCTCCGCGCGGTGTAGGCCACCCGCGACACGTGGTCGAGCACCATCGCGCCGGTGCCCTCGAGGAAGATGCCGTCCGGCTCGAGGCCGGAGTAGTCGACGATCGCCTGGACGCGGTACTCCGACTTGAGCATCTCCAGGACGTCGGCGCGACGCTCGTGGCGGCGGTTGGAGGCGTACATCGGGTAGACGGCGACGGTGCCGCCCGCGTGGGTGGAGACCCAGTTGTTGGGGAACACGCTGTCGGGGCGGGTGTGGTCGTCGTCGTCGAAGACGTGGACCCGTACGCCGACCGCGCGCAGCGCCTCGGCGAGCGCGTCCATCTCGGCCAGCGCGTGCGCCGCGGTCGACTCCTGGGACTGCCCGGCGGGCACGTCGGACTGGAAGGCGTTGTCGGCCGCCGTCGCCGGGTTGGGGACGAAGCTGGTCGCGCGGATGAGGATGACTGCGGAAGGGGCCTGGGCACTCACGGGAGGAATGTAGCGGCCCCGACGGCCTCGGCCACCAACGCTGCGACCTGTCCCGGATCGCGTGTGATCGCGGCCTCGTAGCAGGTCAGCTCGGTCTGCACCCAGCCCGGCACGTCGGCCTGGCTCCACAGCCCGCAGGGCACGACGCCGCGCTCCTCGACGAGGGCGACGACCCGCTCGTTGACCTCCTCGGCCGTGCCGGGCGCGTAGGCGAGGAAGGTCGCGATGTGGGGGACCTCGGGGAAGGTCCGGATCCCACGTTCGCGCAGCGCGGCCGCGAGGTCGATCGCCCAGGCGCGGTAGGCGCCGAACCGCTCCACGCCGTCGCGCAGGCCCATCAGCCCGCCGACGGCGGCGGTCGTCATCGAGAAGATCGTGCCGCCCATCCGCTGGCGCCACGACCGCAGCTCGCCGGCGAGGTCCTCGGGGCCCACGACGAGCGCGCCGCTCGAGGCGCCGAGCCCCTTGTAGAGCGAGACGTACATCGAGTCGAACAGGTCGGCCGCTTCCGCGATGGTGCGGTCCCAGTGGGGCACCGACTCCCAGATCCGGGCGCCGTCGGCGTGCAGCGGCACACCGCGCCCGCGTGCCGCCGCGGACAGCTCGACGAGCTCGTCCCACGTCGGGAGCAGGCAGCCGGCGTCGCGCAGCGGCAGCTCGACCAGCGCTGCGCCGAGGCGTCCCCCCACCTTGTCGAGGGCCTCGGCCGTGGGGGTCTCCCGCCCGGTGGTCAGCCACTCGAGCTCCAGGCCGAGCACGCGGCGCGGGCCGTCCTGCTCGTGGTGCACCAGGTGCGAGAGGTCGGGGAGCGCGACCCGGCGTGACCCCGAGCGGTCGCACCACGCGCGCAGGGCGGCCTGCTGCGCCATCACGCCGCTGGGGAACATCACCGCGGCCGGCTTGCCGAGCAGCTCGGCGACCTCTGCCTCGAGCTGCGCCACCGCGCCGCCCTCGCCGTAGCGGTCCCATGCGACGTCGTGCTCCTCGGCGTACGCCGCGAGGTCGCGGAACGTCGCCGCGGGCGTCGACGGCGCGCGCCAGAAGATCGCCTCGGCGGAGGCCGACGCGGCGCGGAAGCGGTCGCGGAGCTCGCTCACGCGGACGTCAGGCGTGGCGCTTGAACCAGTACGTCGTCTCCGGTCCGGGGATCACCTGCACCAGCTCCCAGCCGTTGACGCCGAGGGTGGACAGCAGGTCCTCCCACGACTCGGTGCCCTCGACCAGCGCCTCCGGGTCGGCGTTGTAGCCGCCGACCTCCACGTTGCCCTGGTCGTCGACGGTGATCTCGAGGTGCGCCCATGAAGCCATGCGGCGATCCTGCCATCCCGGTCAACCTCCCAGCCACCACTCGTGCATCACCCGGCAGCTCCCCGACTCCCACCACGCGAGCTGGAGCCGGTCGAGGACGACGTCGACCGGCACCACGTCCGTGAGCAGCCGCGCCGTCGAGGCGAGGTCCACCGGGTCGGACGCAGCGTCCGACGCCGCGTCGACGGTGAGGTGCGGGCGTACGTCCTCGAACTGGCCGTCGTACGGCGGCCACTCGGGGAAGGCGGCCACCAGTCGGGCGGTGAGCGCGCGCAGCGCGTCGTCGGGGTCCGGGACGAGGTGGATGATCCCGTTGGGGAACTGCGCGAGCCGCTCGAGCCGTACGGCGACCGGGTCCGTTTCCGCGGCGATCGAGCGGACCAGGTCCAGCGTCTCCCTCGACGGCGCCGGGTCGAAGGGACCGAGCGCGGTGATGTGGGCGTGCCCGAACCGCGGGTCCTCCGACACGAACCCACCGTCGTAGTGGGCCGTCCGGGTGCGCACCCACTCCTCGAGCGCGGGGACCGGGAGCTGGAGGACGGTATGACCGGGCACGCGGCAAGACTGGCAGGCCCACCGTGAGCGGACGTCACTAGGCTGGTCCGGCCATGGACCAGTCGTCGCGCATCGCCCCGCCCTCACCCGAGATCGCCGCCCTCGCCCAGCAGCGGCTGGCCGCCCTCGCCACCCCAGCCGGCGCCCTCGGCCGGATCGGCGAGATCGGCGCCTGGGTCGCCGCCGCGCAGGGCGAGGTGCCGCCCCGGCCACTGACCGACGTACGCCTCGTGGTGTTCGCCGGCGACCACGGCGTCGCCGCGCACGGGGTCTCTGCCTACCCCGCCGCCGTCACCGAGGCGATGGTGCGCACGATCGTGGCGGGACAGGCGGGTGTGTCCGCGCTGGCCCGCGAGCACGGCGTACGGGTGAGCGTGCTCGACGTCGCGGTCGACGCGGACCTGTCCGACCTGCCGGCCGAGGTCACGGCGCGCAAGGTACGTCGTGGCTCGGGCGCGATCCACCTCGAGGACGCGCTCACCCGCGACGAGGTGGAGCGCTCCCTGGCGCTCGGCGCCGCGGTGGCGGGCGAGCACGTCGACGACGGGGCGCAGCTGCTGATGACCGGCGACCTCGGCATCGGCAACACCACCCCGGCCGCCGCGCTGGTCGCGGCCCTCCTCGGCCTCCCCGCCGACGAGGTCACCGGCCGTGGCACGGGCATCGACGACGACGGGTGGGCGCGCAAGCGCGACGTGGTCGCCGCTGCGCTCGCCCGGACGGAGGGCCGCGCCGAGGACCCGGTCGACCTGCTCGCCGCCCTCGGCAGTGCAGACCTCGCCGCGGCCGTCGGCTTCCTCGTCGAGGCGTCGGTCCGGGGCGTGCCGGTGCTCCTCGACGGCCTGATGTCCGTCGCGTGCGCGGTCGTCGCGCAGGCGATCGCGCCCGGCGCGGCTGCCTGGTGGGTCGCCGGTCACCGCTCGACCGAGCCCGCGCAGGCCCACGCCCTCAAGTCCCTCGGCCTCGAGCCCCTGCTCGACGTCGGCATGCGCCTCGGCGAGGGCTCCGGAGCCGTGGCCGCGCTGCCCGTCCTGCGCTCGGGTGTCGCCGTGCTGCGCGACGTGGCGCTGCTGTCCGACATCCTGCCGGGCTGAGGACGTGCTCCTGCGCGACGCGTGGCTCTTCGCCACGGGCACGCTGACGGCGGTGCGCGTCCCCGCGCCCAGCGTGGTGGACCGCAGGGTCGCGGGACTCGGGATGGCACTCGCGCCGCTCGCCGCGCTGCCGCTCGCGGTCGCCGCGGCGGCGCTCGTCGTGCTGGCCGGGTGGATCGACCTGCCGCCCCTCGCCACGGCGTACGCCGTCGTGCTGGCGCTCGCCCTCGGCACACGTGCCTTCCACTGGGACGGCCTCGCGGACACCGCCGACGGGCTGACCGCGTCCTACTCCCCTGCCCGCTCGCTCGAGGTGATGCGCACCGGTCCCGTGGGACCGGCAGGTGTGGTCGCCGTCGTGCTGGTGGCGAGCCTGCAGGCGGCCGGGCTCCAGGCAGTGCTCCGCCACGAGGACGCATGGTGGGTCGTGGGCCTGCTCGTCTGCGTGTCGCGCGCGTCGCTGGCGTTGGCGTGCGTACGTGGTGTGCCCGCCGCGCGACCCGACGGCCTCGGCGCCACCTGCATCGGCGCGGTGCCCGTCCTCGGGGCGATCGCGACGCTGGTGCTCGCTGCCGTGGCGGTGACCCTCGCCGGACGCGGGCTCGACGCGCCGTGGTCGTTGCTGCTGGGGCTGGTGGCGATGGTGGGCGTCGTGCTCGCGCTGCTGCTGCGGTGCGTACGCCGTCTCGGCGGGATCACCGGCGACGTGCTCGGCGCGGCGGTGGAGGTGTCCTTCGCCGTGCTGGTGCTGGCGGCAGCGACTGCCTGATCAGGCTCTGACAGGATGCGCGCCATGCGGATCCTGGTCACCGGCGGCGTACGGTCCGGCAAGTCGACCCACGCCGAGGACCTGATCGGCGGTGCCCCCGCCACCTATGTCGCCACCGGTACGCCGCCCGACCGCGAGCAGGACCCCGACTGGGCGGCCCGGATCGACGCCCACCGCGCCCGTCGCCCCGACTCGTGGGGAACCGTGGAGACGCAGGACCTCGCCGGCGTGCTCGCCGAGGCCCGCGACCCCCTGCTGGTCGACTGCCTGGGCACCTGGCTCACCGCCGTCATCGACGCCGCGGACGCATGGGACCACGACTCCGAAGCCGTCCACGACCTCGTGCTCGCCCGTACGGACGAGGTGGTCGACGCACTCGGCCGGTGCGAGCAGGACGTCGTGCTGGTGACCAACGAGGTCGGCCTGGGCGTGGTGCCCGAGCACCGCTCCGGCCGGCTCTTCCGCGACCTCCTCGGCCTGGTGAACCAGCGCGTCGCCGCCGCGTGCGACGAGGTGCACCTGGTGGTGGCCGGCCGCGTCCTGCGGCTGTGACCCTTCCCCATCGCTGGTCGAGTAGCACGCGGCGAACTCAACCGGTTGTTGCAACTCGATCGTGAGGTGAGAGGTTGCGGCGCATGCCGGGAGTGAGGTTGACCGCGGATCAGCGGTTGGTGATTGAACGGGCGTATCTGGCGGGTTTGCCGCAGGC
>NZ_JACXYX010000003.1 GCF_014779655.1 Nocardioides ganghwensis | reverse complement strand
GCCTGCGGCAAACCCGCCAGATACGCCCGTTCAATCACCAACCGCTGATCCGCGGTCAACCTCACTCCCGGCATGCGCCGCAACCTCTCACCTCACGATCGAGTTGCAACAACCGGTTGAGTTCGCCCTGGAGCGGCGCGGTTCGCCGTACCTGACCGAGCGACCTGCTTCGCACCTTGCCGAACAACCCGGCCATTCGCCACGCGGGCTAGTCCGCGCGTAAAAGTGGCGTCCAAGTACGCGTCCCGCATCCGCGTCCTGGCGTCGGCACGTGCGGGTCACCGACTCGCGGCGGTACGACGCGTGCTGTGGGCGACCCCGAGCTCAGAAGATGGGTACGGTCAACGAATGGATGCGCAGGATCCCCCGCCGGGCCTGAGCAACGACGATGCCCTGTCGCTCTGGGTCGGACGGGTGGCGCGGGCGCACGCACACCTGGAATACGGCGTGGACAACGTCCACGGCTTCTTGTCCCGCCAACTCGATAGCGTTTCGGAAAGCAGGGCAGTGAACGCTTTGACCAACTCGTCAGCGAATGCCGGAAGTTGCTCCGAAGCTCGGGTGCGGATCGAGAGGTCCTGACGTCTGGGGACAATGCGTTGCTCGCGGCCAGAGCAGCGACCGGCATGCGAAACCGGGTCCTGCACGACATGTGGCTCCCGGATCCCCTGCGGGACGACTGGCAGCCTCCGCGCTGGAACACCTTCCGGCGAACGGGCGATCTGCAGATTGGCTAGGCCTCGGCGAGCGTCCAGGACCTCGCGATGGTCATGGGCACGCACACTCTTCTGGCGCGGACACGCGTGCGCGTTTCTGGGCTCTTCGAAGTCGTTCGAGGTGTTGCGAATCGGCCGCGTCCGGCTCGCGGCGAATGGACGCTGTTCGATCCGCGCAATCGTGCCCAGGCAGACCTAAGGTCGTGACGTGAGCGAACTCCCCGTCCTCGATGCGACCGACCAGCGCATCCTCGGCAGCCTGCTGGAGAAGCAGACGACCGTGCCCGCCACCTATCCCCTCTCCGCGAACGCACTGGTCTCGGCGTGCAACCAGAGGAGCAGCCGCGACCCCGTCACCGACCTCGACCAGCAGACCGTCGAGCGGACCGCGAAGTCGCTCAAGGACCGCGGGCTGCTACGGATCGTGTGGTCCGACACCGGGCGCCGGACACTGAAGTACCACCAGATCCTCGACGAGCACCTCGCCCTCGAGCCCGACGAGCGGGCGCTGCTCACGGTGCTGCTGCTCCGCGGGGCGCAGGCGCCGGGTGAGCTGCGCACCCGCACCGAGCGGTTGCACGGGTTCGCCGACCGGGGCCAGGTCGAGGAGTGCCTGCGCCGGATGGCGAGTCGCCCGCAACCGCTCGTGCGAGAGCTCGAGCGCCGGTCGGGCCAGCAGGATCCGCGCTGGATCCACCTCCTGGGAGCCGCGCCGGAGCAGACCTCAGGCGAAACCGGCACAGCTGGGAGTGCCGACACGTCCCGCATCCGCGTCACGCAGATCATCGCCGACCTCCACGTACCCGACCTCCCCGCCTCCAGGAGCTTCTACAGCGACTACCTCGGGTTGGCCGAAGAGGAGTTCAACCTGGGCTGGGTGGCCCGCCACACCTCGCCGGCATCCAGGGCGACGCTCCAGGTGATGACCAGCGATGCCACCGCACCCGTGGACCCCGTGGTCTCGGTCATGGTCGACGACGTCGAAGCCGCCTACCGCCAAGCACAGGAGCGCGGGTACGAGATCGTGCATCCCCTGACAACCGAGACGTGGGGCGTGACCCGCTTCTTCGTCCGCGCTCCCGATGGCAACGTGCTCAACGTCGTTCAGCAGCACGCAACCTGAGGGTCTTGGTCATCCGCGGCGACATGGGCTAGGTCAGGCTGACGACCGTTCGTGCAGCGGACCCAACCGGCGCATGGGGAGCTAGCGTCCCCCGCTTCATGCCCAGGGGTGTCAACGGGCGAAGAGTGGTCTGTCCTCTTCGATCCATCTGATCTCCGTCGCTCCATCTTCGAGGCTGCCCTCAGCGACCCAGGTCTTCTGAGGTTCGATCCCTCGGTCGGCGAGGAAGCGGTTCGAGCTGTCCGTAGCCACCGATCGGCGAGAAGACGGCGGTTGAAGCGCAGTGCCGGACTGCTTCGTGCCTCACTGCGTGGACGATGTCAGCCCGCGTGGCTCGAGATCGCCTTGGACCGCGTGGGGTGCCGCAGGCCGAGGAGGCGGGAACCGATGGCGTCGTTGAGCCGCGTGGGCAGCACCGCGTTCATGGTGAGCATCGCCTGGGCCTGGGCCCCGGCGGCGTAGCGGGCACGAGGGCGGCGTGCGGTCAACGCCTGCTCGACAACCCGGGCTACGACGTCCGGCGGCGCAGTCCGGCGCTGGAGCGTCGTGACCAGCCTGCGGATCCCGCGAATGTGCTGTGCGTAGAGCTCGCGGTGTGTGGCGGACATACCCTCCTCCATGTCTGCAAGCATCGACTGGATCTCGCGCCAGGGACCAGTGTCGGTGGGGCCCGGCTCGACAACGGACACGTCGATGCCCCAGGGCCGCAGTTCTCCCCTGAGCACGTCCGCGAGTCCTTCGACCGCGAACTTCGATGCGCAGTAGGCGCCCTCCAGCAGCACCGGCGCGCGGCCGCCGGTCGAGGAGATGAACACGATCCGGCCACTGGCGGCACGGATCTGGGGGAGCACGGCCTGGGTCACGGCGACCTGACCGAAGAAGTTGACCTCGAACTGGCGGCGGAAGTCCGGGATGGAGACGGCCTCGACCGGACCCAACACTCCGATGCCGGCGTTGTTCACCAACGCGTCCAGCGGGCCGGGCACCTGGTCGGCCAGGGCGGCGATGTGCGTCTCGTTGGTGATGTCGAGCAGGACCGGTGTGACGCGGCTGTGCTGGGCGGCCAGGCGATCCCCGCTGGAGTCGTTGCGGACGCCGGCCAGGACGGTCCACCCGGCGCCGGCCAGTCGCAGCGCTATGGCTTCGCCGATGCCGCGGCCAGCTCCGGTGATCAGTACTGACGGCATGGTGTTCGCCCCTTCCGCCGAGAGACTCTGCCTAGCCGTGACACTACTCCCGTAGTGGACGGGTGTCACTACGCATGCAGCGAATCGCCGCTGGCTCCGTGCCTCAGGTCGCGGCTCGGTTCCACGTCCACTGCGTGACCGCGCGGGCTGGTGTCCAGCCCGTGAAGGTGCCGACTGGAGCCGCCGACTCCATGCCGATGCGGGTGAGCCCGCCTCCGTGGTCGCCGTACGCCTTGGCCAGCAGCATCTCGGTCTCCAGCGTGACGCCGTGGACGACGAGGCGGCCGCCAGGTTTCAGCGCAAACAGGCAGGTGTCGAGGACTCCTTGGCGGGTCGCGCCGCCACCGATGAAGATCGCGTCCGGGGCAGGCAGACCCTCGAGGGCGTCCGGCGCGCGCGCGATCACCAGCTCGAGGTCGGGCACACCGAGCGCCTGGGCGTTGCGCATGATCCGGTCGGCGCGTACGGGGTCTGACTCGATGGCGAAGGTGAGGCACGTCGGATGGGCGCGCATCCACTCGATGCCGACCGAGCCGGCGCCGGCGCCGACGTCCCAGAGGACCTGGCCGGGCGCCGGCATCAGGCGGGCGAGGGCGGAGGCGCGGAGGTCGCGCTTGGTGAGCTGGCCGTCGCTCTCGAAGGCGTCGTCGGGGAGGCCCGGCGCCCAGGAGGCGAGACCGTTTCCAGAAACTTCGAGGGCGATGACGTTCAGCCTCGGCGACGAGACCGACCACGACGAGGCGACTCCCGAGACCGACGACTCCGACGAGGAGCCCAGGTCCCCGAGCACCGTCATCCGCGACGCACCCCAGCCCGACGACGTCAGCAACCCGGCCACCGCATCGGGCGTCGACGCATCCGACGACAGCACCAGGATCCGCCGCCCCGGCGCCAGCTCCCGCGCCACCACCGACACCGGCCGACCGACCAGCGACACCACGGCGCACGACTCCGCCGACCACCCCATGCGAGCCCGCGCGAGCGCCACCGACGACACCGCCGGCACCACGCGTACGGGCGCGCCCAGGTCGAGCAGCGTCGAAGCGATCCCCGACACCAGCGGGTCCCCCGACGCCAGCGCGACGACGGCGCGCCCGGCGTACTCGGCAAGGAGCGACGGCAGGCCCGCGGACAGCGGCGACGGCCACGGCACCCGCACCTGACCGGGCACCGCAGGCACCAGCGACAGGTGCCGCGACCCGCCCCACAGCACGGCCGCCTCCAGCACCAGCGAGCGCGACGACTCGGGCAGCGAGGCCCAGCCGTCGGCGCCGATCCCGACGACCACGACCTCACTGGGCACCCCGGTGGACGACATGGCCGCAGACGCTATCGTGACGCGCACAAGGCGAGAGGTGCCCCGAAGTCTGGGGAGAATCTGGGAAGCCGGTGAGAATCCGGCACAGGGCCCGCTGCGGTGACTCGAGACGTCGAAGATGGCGATCCGAGAAGTCCGAAGACCGGCCTCCCGCCATCCAACGAAGCTGGCAACGAGAGCGGGAGCCCCCATGCCACTGCAGTACCCCCTGTCCGCCGTCGTCCCCTCACAGGCCGGCGATCGCGACGACATGACCCTCGCGCTGGTCCTCACCACCATCTCCCCCGAGGTCGGCGGCGTCCTCGTGCGCGGCGAGAAGGGCACGGCGAAGTCCACCACCGTGCGCGCCCTCGCCTCCGTGCTACCGCCGATCGAGGTGGTCGCCGGCGACCGGTTCTCGAGCCGGCCCGGCGACGTCTCCCCCGACGGTCCGGGCCCCGAGCAGCGCTGGCCCCTCGACGCCGAGACCGAGACCCGGCCCGTACGCCTCGTCGAGCTGCCCGTCGGCGCCACCGAGGACCGCGTGCTCGGCTCGCTGCACCTGTCCAAGGTGCTGGCCGACGGCGTCGCCGAGTACGAGCCCGGCCTCCTCGCCCGCGCGCACCGCGGGATCCTCTACGTCGACGAGGTCAACCTCCTCCACGACCACCTCGTCGACCTTCTGCTCGACGCCGCCGCGATGGGCCGCTCCACCGTCGAGCGCGACGGCGTCTCCGTCGCGCACGCCGCCCGCTTCGTGCTCGTCGGCACCATGAACCCCGAGGAGGGCGAGCTCCGCCCCCAGCTCCTCGACCGCTTCGGCCTCACCGTCGAGATCGCCGCGCCGCGCGACCCGCGGCTGCGCGCCGAGGTCGTACGCCGCCGGCTCGCGTTCGACGCGGACCCGCAGGCCTTCGTCGAGGCGTACGCCGACGCGGAGCGCGCGCTCACCGACCGGATCGCCGCCGCCCGCAAGCTGCTCCCCGAGGTCGAGCTCACCGACGCGGTGCTCACCAAGGTCGCCGAGGTCTGCGCCGCCTTCGAGGTCGACGGGATGCGCGCCGACATCGTCACCACGCGTACGGCGGTGGCGCACGCGGCGTGGAACGGGAGAACCACCGTCACGAGGTCCGACATCCGTCAGGCCGCGATGCTCGCGCTGCCGCACCGGCGGCGGAGGAACCCGTTCGATGCGCCCGGGTTGGACGAGGAGCTGCTCGATGCGGTGCTGGGGGACGAGGAGCCGGAGCCGCCGCTGCCTCCGGAGCCGGAGGGGGATGGGGAGGGGGACTCGGAGGATCAGGGTTTCGACACGGGCCCGGGGGGCCCTGCTCAACCGACGGAGGGAGAGGGCCCGGGGGGCCCTGCTCAACCGACGGAGGGAGAGGGCCCGGGGGGCCCTGCTCAACCGACGGAGGGAGAGGGCCCGGGGGGCCCTGCTCGACCAGCGGACTCCCCGGATCCTGGTTTCGACACGGGCGCTGCGCGCCCTGCTCAACCAACGATGGTTGCGGGCGTCGCTGATCCCTACAGGGTGCGGCGGTTCGAGGTCCACGGCACGGGCGCGGGCGAGTCGGGGAAGCGATCTCCCGCGCTGACCTCCAACGGCCGGCGCGTCGGGACGGACCCGCAGGGCACCGGCGGGCTGCACCTCGTCGAGACGATCCGCGCCGCCGCGCCGTACCAGCGAGCCCGTGGGCGCCACGAGGGACGGCTGCGGTTCGAGCAGCACGATCTCCGCACCGCACGGCGCGAGGGGCGCGAGGCCAACCTGGTCCTCTTCTGCGTCGACGCCTCCGGGTCGATGGCCGCGCGCAAGCGGATGGAGCAGGTCAAGACCGCGATCCTCAGCCTGCTGCTCGACGCCTACCAGCGCCGCGACAAGGTCGGGCTGGTCACCTTCCGCGGCGACGGCGCCGAAATCGCGCTGCCCCCCACCCACTCGGTCGACATCGCCGCCCGGCGCCTGACCGAGCTGCCCGCGGGAGGGCGTACGCCGCTCGCCGAAGGCCTGCTCACCGCGGCCGAGGTGCTGCGCGTCGAGGCCGTGCGCGACCCGCGACGCCGACCGTTGCTCATCGTGATCACCGACGGCCGCGCCACCCACGGCGCGGACGCAGTCGCCCGCAGCCGACAGGCAGCGGGCTGGATCGCGGACCACCAGACCACCTCGGTCGTCGTCGACTGCGAGCAGGGCGCGATGCGGATGGGCCTCGCCGGCGCACTCGCGCAGGCCATGCGGGCGACCCACCTCCCGATCGCCGAGGTCAGCGCCCAGGCGCTCGCCGGCCTGGCGCGCGCAGCATGAAACTCACCCCACGACCTTCTTCTCCTCCGCTTCGCTCCCCCGAACAACGCCGCGGGGACCCCGAGACCTCCATGGAGCAGGCCATTCCAAGCACAGACCTCTACGACGTCATCGCCCGCCGGCGCGACGTACGGGCGGAGTTCAGCGGCGAGGCCGTCGACCTGGGGCAGCTGCGTCGCGTGCTCGAGGCGGCGCACCACGCGCCCAGCGTCGGGCACTCGCAGCCGTGGGACTTCGTGCTCGTCTTCGACGACGGGACCCGCGAGGCGTTCGCCGAGCACGTCGAGACAGAGCGGCAGACCTTCGCCGCCGACCTGCCCCCGGAGCGACGCGCGACCTTCGAGAAGATCAAGGTCGAGGGCATCCGCGAGTCCGGGCTCGGCGTCGTCGTGACGTACGACGAGTCCCGCGGCGGGCAGCACGTGCTCGGCCGCCACGCGATCGCCGACACCGGGCTCTACTCCACCTGCCTCGCCATCCAGAACCTCTGGCTCGCCGCCACCGCCGAGGGCCTCGGCGTCGGGTGGGTGTCGTTCTACCGCGAGGAGTTCCTCGCCGACCTCGTCGGCCTGCCCGACGGCGTGCGCCCGGTCGCGTGGCTCTGCCTCGGTCCGGTGACGGAGCTGCAGGAGGTGCCCGACCTCGTCCGCCACGGCTGGCGCCGCGGGCGCACCCTCGACGAGGCCGTCCACTTCGACAGCTGGAGGGCCTGATGCCGCAGGGCGTACCGACCACCGTCCCCGACGACGGCCTCACCACCCGACAGCGCCGCAACCGCCCGCTGCTCGCCGTCCACACCGGCGACGGCAAGGGCAAGTCCACCGCCGCCTTCGGGCTCGCGCTGCGCGGCTGGAACCAGGGCTTCGACATCGGGGTCTTCCAGTTCGTGAAGTCCGCCAAGTGGCGCATCGGCGAGCAGACCGTCCTCGAACGGCTGGGCGAGCTGCACACGCAGACCGGCGAGGGCGGGCCGGTCACCTGGCACAAGATGGGCTCCGGCTGGTCGTGGTCTCGCAAGGGCGGCACCGACGACGACCACGCCGCGGCCGCCGCCGAGGGCTGGGCCGAGATCAAGCGGGCGCTGGCCGAGGAGCGCCACGAGCTCTACGTGCTCGACGAGTTCACCTATCCCATGAAGTGGGGCTGGGTCGACGTCGACGACGTCGTCTCCGCGCTCACGTCGAGGCCCGGTCGCCAGCACGTCGTCATCACCGGCCGCAACGCCGACCCGCGACTCGTCGAGGCCGCCGACCTCGTCACCGAGATGACCAAGGTCAAGCACCCGATGGACGTCGGGCAGAAGGGCCAGCGAGGCATCGAATGGTGAGCCTGCCGCGGCTCATGGTCGCGGCCCCGGCGTCGGGCCACGGCAAGACCACCGTCGCCACGGGGCTGATGGCCGCGCTCGCCCGCGCCGGCCACACCGTCAGCGGCCACAAGGTCGGCCCCGACTACATCGACCCCGGCTACCACGCGCTCGCCACCGGCCGCCCCGGCCGCAACCTCGACCCGCACCTCGTCGGGGAGGAGCGCCTCGTACCCCTCCTCCTCCACGGCGCCGCCGGCGCGGACGTCGCGGTCATCGAGGGCGTGATGGGCCTGTACGACGGGCAGATCGGTGGTGACGGGTTCGCCTCGACCGCGCACGTCGCCGCCGTGACCCGTACGCCCGTGGTGCTGGTCGTCGACATCTCGTCGGCGTCGCGCACGATCGCCGCGACCATCCACGGGCTCTGCACCTGGGCCCCCGACCCCAGCCAGCCGCCGGTCGACGTGGTCGGGGTGATCCTCAACAAGGCGGGTTCGGCGCGGCACGCGGACGAGGTCGTGCGCTCGATCGGCGAGATGGTGCCGGTGCTCGGGATCCTCCAGCGCGACGACGGGATCGAGGCGCCGTCGCGGCACCTCGGGCTGGTGCCGGCGGGCGAGCGGGCCGATGCTGCGGTGGCGCTGGACCGCCTGGCGGGGCAGATCGCGGAGCGGGTGGACCTCGAGCGGGTCGTACGGCTGGCGTCGGGGGCGCCGGGGTTGGCGGGGGTGCCGTGGAGTCCTTCGGAGGCTCTTGGTTTCGACACGCTCGTTCCTCGCTGCGCAACCGGCGACAGACCGAGGATCGCGGTGGCGGGTGGGCGTGCGTTCACCTTCCGCTACGCGGAGACCGTCGAGCTCCTGCGAGCGGCGGGGGCGGTGGTCGTCGAGCTCGACCCCCTCACCGACACTCGGCTGCCCGATGGCACGACGGGGCTCTACCTCGGCGGCGGCTTCCCCGAGATGCACGCCGCCGAGCTCGGCGCCAACGAACGCCTGCGGCGAGACCTCCGTACGGCGATCGCGCGCGGGCTGCCGACGGTGGCGGAGTGCGCCGGGCTGCTCTACCTCTGCGAGTCGGTGCGGGGCCCGGACGGGCCGGCCGTCCCGATGGTCGGCGCCATCGACGCGACCGCCGAGATGGCGCCGCGGCTCACGCTGTCCTACCGCACCGCGACCGCGCCCACCGACAACCTCCTGGCGCGCGCACACGAGCAGGTCACCGGGCACGAGTACCACCGCACCCGCCTGACCCGGGCGACCACCGGCGACGCGGCCTGGCTGATGCCCGACCGCGCCGGCGTCGCGACGCACAGCCTGCACGCGTCGTACCTCCACACCCACTGGGCCGGCCACCCGCAGCTCGCGGCACGGTTCGTCGCGGCGGCCGCGGCGTACGCCGGTCCCGACCTGCGCCACCACGGTGACAAGGACGCCGGCCCCGGGCTGGTCGACCTCGCCGTCAACGTCTTCGACGGCCCGCGTCCGACGTGGCTCGACCGCGCGCTCGCGGACAGCCTCGCCGAGGTCGACGCCTACCCCGACGCGGCCGAGGCCGAGCGGGCGGTCGCGAGGCGGCACGGTCGTGAGCCCGCCGACGTCCTCGCCACCGCCGGCGCCGCCGAGGCCTTCACGCTGCTCGCCCGGCTGGAGCAGTGGCAGCACCCCGTCGTCGTGCACCCGCAGTTCACCGAGCCGGAGGTCGCGCTCCGCACCGCCGGCCACACCCCCGGCCAGCTCGTCCTGCGGCACGGGGACGGCTTCCGGCTCGACCCGGACGACGTGCCCGACGACGCCGACCTCGTGGTCATCGGCAACCCGACCAACCCCACCGGCGTACGCCACCCCGCCCCCGTCATCCGCGATCTCGCACGACCGGGACGGCTGGTCGTCGTCGACGAGGCCTTCCTCGACGACGACGTCGAGACGCTGGCCGGCTCCCGCCTCCCCGGCATCGTCGTGCTCCGCAGCCTCACCAAGATCTGGTCGATCCCCGGCATCCGCGCGGGCTACGTCCTCGCCGAGCCCGAGGTCGTACGCGCGCTGCGGGACCTCCAGACGCCGTGGTCGGTCTCCGCCCCGGCGATCGCCGCGCTCGTCGCGACGAGCAGCGACGACGCGCAGCACGAGGCCCGGCGGCGGGCCGCCGAGCTCGAGCGGCGACGACGCCACCTCGAGGACGGGCTGCGCGAGCTCGGCATCGAGACCGTCCCCAGCACCGCGCCGTACGTCCTCGCCCGCACCGGTGAGGGGAGCCGGGAAGCCCTACGGGACAAGGGTTTCGCC
This sequence comes from Nocardioides ganghwensis, assembly GCF_014779655.1. GTDB lineage: Bacteria > Actinomycetota > Actinomycetes > Propionibacteriales > Nocardioidaceae > Nocardioides > Nocardioides ganghwensis. Next base: position 321,077 of record NZ_JACXYX010000003.1, on the reverse strand, counting down.
GTACGACGGGCCGACACGTTCCCCGGGCTCGGCGACGAGTGGGTCCGGATCAGCGCGCGGCGCAAGGCCGTCACCGACGACCTGCTGGGTGCGCTACGCTCCACGCACCCAGTCCTGAGGAAGCCGGTGGGAATCCGGCGCAGTGGCGCTACTGTGACATCGCTCAGCCACACCGAGCGGTGAAGTCAGACCCGACGGACTGGAAGTCACTCCCCATCGACCCGGGACGCTTTCATCCCGAAGGAGGAACCATGGCGCACGCCATCTCCAGCCCTGCCTCGGCGGGCTCCCTGTCACCGTCCGACCTCGCCATCCCGCTGCGGGAGCTCGCTCCCTGGCTGGTCCTCGGCGCGCTGTTCGCCATGTCGGTCCTGGTGCTGATCAGCTCGGTCCAGGGCGCGATCACGATCCCCGAGGGCACCGCGATCCACGAGTGGGTCCACGACGGCCGGCACCTGCTCGGCTTCCCCTGCCACTGATCACCCACGGATGACCACCCGCACCTTCCTGGTGCACGGTCTCCTTGCCGGTCTCCTCGCCGGTGTCGCCGCGTTCGTCGTGGCGTACACCGTCGGGGAGCCGCAGGTCGACCGTGCCATCGCACTCGAGTCCGCAGGCGCCACTGCAGACCACCACCACGAGGACGAGGCCGCCGCTTCCGGGTCGGTCTCGCACTCCCACTCCCACGACGACGCGGCGATCTCCCGCACCACGCAGTCGACCCTCGGCCTCGCCACCGGCACCCTCGCGATCGGCGTGGTCCTCGGCGGCCTCACCGGTCTGCTGGCCGCGGTCGGCCTCGGCCGCCTCGGCAGCCTCCGACCGGCGGCGAGCACCGGGCTGGTCGCGCTGCTCGGGGCGGTGTCGTTCAGCGTCGTCCCGTTCCTGAAGTACCCCGCCACGCCACCCGCCGTCGGCTCCGGCGAGACCATCGACAGCCGCACCGCGCTCTGGTTCGGCTTCGTCACGGTGTCGGTGCTCGGGGTCCTCGCCGCTGTCGCGGTCGCCCGCTGGGCCGCTCGCCGGTGGAGCGGGGTGCCGGGCACGATCGCCGGCGCCGCGGCGTACGTCGTCGTGGTCACCGTCGCCGCGCTGGCCTTCCCGAAGGTCGACGAGCTCGGCGGCTTCCCGGCGAGCATCCTGTGGGACTTCCGGATCTCGTCCCTGCTGACCCTGCTGGCGATGTGGGCGGTGATCGGTGCCGCCCTCACGGCGCTCGTCGACCGCAGCTGGCGCCGGCAGGCGGCGGTCGAGGCGCAGCGCGCGTACGCCGCGGCGCTGTGAGCCCCCGCTGGTTGAGCAGCGAGGAACGAGCGTGTCGGAACCAAGGGTGAGTCGAGCACTCGGTCTCCTGCTCGGCCACCTCGCCGACCGTCGCTTCGGCGACCCACGCCGCGGGCACCCCGTGGCGATCTTCGGCAGCGCCGCTGCCGCCCTCGAGAGGCGCACGTACGCCGACTCGCGGGCACGCGGCCTGCTGCACCTGGCCCTCCTGGCCGGGGCCGTCGCGGGGGGCGGTCTCGGCCTGGAGCGACGGGCGAGGGGCCACCCCCTCGCCCACACGCTCGTCACCGCGGCCGCGACGTGGACCGTGCTCGGCGGCACGTCGCTCGGCCGCGAGGCGCGGGCCGTCCACGGCCTCCTCGCCGCCGACGACCTGCCCGGCGCGCGGCAACGCCTCACCCACCTCGTCGGCCGCGACACCTCCGTCCTCGACGAGGCCGAGGTCAGCCGTGCCACTGTCGAGTCGGTCGCCGAGAACACCTCCGACGCCGTCGTCGCCCCGCTCGTCTGGGGTGCGCTGCTCGGCGTCCCCGGCCTGCTGGGCCACCGCGCGGTCAACACCCTCGACGCGATGGTCGGCCACCGGGGCGAGCGCTACGGCCGGTTCGGGTGGGCGTCCGCGCGCCTCGACGACCTGCTCAACCTCCCCGGCGCCCGGCTCAGCGGTCAGCTCGCGGCCGCGCTCGCCCCGGTCGTCGGCGGTCGCCCGTCAGCGGCACTCCACGCCTGGCGCCGCGACGCGCGTCGCCACCCCAGCCCCAACGCCGGGGTCGTCGAGGCGGCGTTCGCCGGCGCGCTCGGCGTACGCCTCGGGGGCCGCAACCACTACGCCCACGGCACCGAGGACCGGGTCATCCTCGGCGACGGCCCGCCGCCGACCCGCGCCGACATCGCCCGCGCCGTACGCCTGGCCGACGCGGTCGGCTTCGGGGCGGTCGTGATCGCGGCCCTCGCCTCGCTTCGCGCCGCCCGCACGTAGACGCGCGGACAGAAGTCCGGCCGCGCCGCTCCGGGCACGCTCAGCACGGCGCCCCGCACGCAGTTGTGTCCGCGCACCTACGCCGCCGACCGTCGTGACTCAGGCGAACGGGTCGGGCAGCGCGCCCGGCAGCCCGGCGAGCAGCTCGCGCGCGCGGGCGGCCTCCTTGTGCTCCACCAGCACCTCGTACTTCGTCGCCACGACCTGCGTGACCGAGGAGAAGTCACGCTGGCCGCGGGTGAAGGCATAGCCGATGAGCGCCCAGACCAGGCCGAAGGTCGCACCGATGAAGGCCGTGCTGAGCAGCACCTGCCAGAGGCCCTCCTCGGTGAACAGCGCGAAGATCAGCCCGATGAAGATGCCGAACCACAGCCCGGACGCGATGCCTCCGACCGCGATCTTCGACCAGGTGAGCCGGCCCGTGACGCGCTCGATGCGCTTGAGGTCGGTGCCGACGATCATCAGCTGGTCGACGGGGAAGTCCGAGTCGGCGAGGAAGTCCACGCTCTTCTGCGCCTTGGCGTAGTCGTCGTAGACCGCGAGCGACTGCGGGAACTGGAGCTTGAGGGGCGAGGCGGGGTTCAGGCCCGGGGTCGACATGCCTTCACGATACGACCCACACCAGCGCCGCGGCGGCGTCCGGCACCGTCTCCACGCCGTCCACCTCCGCGCGCCGGCGTACGACCACGACCGGCACGCCGAGCTGTCCTGCGGCCTCCATCTTGGGCCAGGTGTAGGTGCCGCCGGAGTCCTTGGTGACGAGCACGTCGATCGCGTGCTCGGCGAGGAGCTCGAGCTCGCCGGCGAGGTCGTACGGGCCCCGGTCCAGCATCACCAGCCACGGCTCCGGCACCTCGATCTCGGGCGGGTCGACGACGCGCACCACGGCCCGGTGCCCGGCCAGCGGTCCGACGAAGTGGCCGAGCGGCTGGCGCCCGACGGTGAGCAGCGGCCGCCGACCGAGCGACGCGGCCAGCGCGGCCGCCTCGGCGTGGTCGTCCACCCAGTGCCACCCGTCCGCGCCCGGCGCGTCGCCCCAGCCCGGACGGGCCAGCCTCAGCAGCGGCACGCCCGACGCCCGGCACGCCGCGACGGCGTTGGCGGACATCCCCTCCGCGAACGGGTGGGTCGCGTCGACGACAGCGGTCGCGCCGTGCTCGGCGAGCCACGAGCGGAGCCCCTCGACCCCGCCGAAGCCGCCCATCCGCACCTCGCCCACCGGCAGCCGCGGCCGCTCGACCCGACCGGCCAGGGACGACACGAAGTCCACTCCCGCCTCGTCCAGCAGCACCGCCAGATCGCGCGCCTCGCTCGTCCCGCCGAGCAGCAGGACGGTCACTGCGACGCTCCCGGCTCCAGCGACGGCAGGCCGGTCGGCGCACCCTCGCGGGCCAGCGAGAGCAGCGCGTCGAGGTCGAGGTGCTCCTCGGCCAGGTCACCGAGCAGGTCCAGCCGTCGCTCGCGCTGCTCGGCGAAGCTCACGTCCGACGGTTCGTACGCCGTCCCCGCCGCCGCGGCCACCTCCGCCAGCAGCGCGCGGCGCAGGTGGTCGCCCTCCAGGCTGCCGTGCCACATCGTCCCGAGGACCGCGCCCGACCGAGCCCCGCCGAGGAACTCCTCGCCGCCGTGCCGGGTGATCCGGCCGTGGTGGATCTCGTAGCCGTGGGCGTCGGCACCCAGGGCCGAGCCGGTCGGCAGCCGCAGCACCTTGTCGGCCCGGAAGGTCGTCGTCACGTCGAGCAGCCCGAGCCCAGGCTCGTCGGCGCCGGCGACCCCCTCGACGCCGGCCGGGTCGAGGATCCGCCGGCCGAGCATCTGGAAGCCGCCGCAGATCCCGAGCACCGGCCTGCCCGCTTCGGCGTGGTCGAGCACGGCCCGGTCGAGGCCGCGCGAGCGCAGCCACGCGAGGTCCTCGAGGGTCGCCCGGGTTCCGGGCAGCACGACGAGGTCCGCCCCGGCGAGCGACCGCGGGTCGGAGGCGAACACCACGTCGACGCCCGGCTCGATGCCCAGCGCGTCGACGTCGGTGAAGTTCGAGATCCGGGGGAGCCGTACGACCGCGACCCGCAGCCGCGTCTCCTCCTCGCTCGCCCGCCGACCGGCGAGGTCGAGCGCGTCCTCGGAGTCGAGCCAGAGGTCGGGGTGCCACGGCAGCACGCCGTAGACCTCGCGCCCGGTCAGCTCGCGGAGCTGGTCGAGCCCCGGTCGCAGCAGGTCGACGTCGCCGCGGAACTTGTTGACCACGAAGCCCGCGACCAGCGCCTGGTCCGCGGCGTCCAGCAGCGCGAGCGTGCCGAACATGGCCGCGAAGACGCCACCGCGGTCGATGTCGCCGACCACGACCGTCGGGATCGCACCGTGCTGCGCCAGCCCCATGTTGACGTAGTCGCCCGCCCGCAGGTTGATCTCGGCCGGGCTGCCCGCGCCCTCCACCACGACCAGGTCGTAGCGGGACGCGAGGTCGTCGAAGGCGGCGTACGCCGCGTCGCGCAGGTGGGTGCGCCCGCCGACGAAGTCCTTGGAGTCGATCGTCCCGCCGGGCCGGCCCATCACCACGACGTGGCTGCGCCGGTCACCGCCGGGCTTGAGGAGGACCGGGTTCATCGCCGCCTCGGGCTCGGCGCCCGCCGCTACCGCCTGGATCCACTGCGCTCGGCCGATCTCGACACCGCGGCCGTCAGGGGTGGCGCAGACCATCGAGTTGTTGGACATGTTCTGCGCCTTGAAGGGCGCGACCTCCACCCCCCGACGGGCGTACGCCCGGCACAGGGCGGTCGTCACGATCGTCTTGCCGGCGTCCGACGTCGTCCCGGCGACCAGCAGCGCGCTCACGGCCGCCAGCCTAGGGGTCTCGATACGCCTGCTGGCGCTCGCTACTCGACCACCGAGAGGAGATCGCTGCCCACCACCGCTAATGGGGTATATCGATGCGCCCCGAGCAATCTTTACCTTTCAACTGTTTGATTCCGCGAACAAGCGGGCATTCTGGATGCTATGGGCAAGCTCATCTTCGACAACCGGTTCATCGCGGTCCTGTTCATCGCCCTGCTCTTCGTCAACGCCTTCGCGATCCAGAACGGCTGGTACGGCGCCTGACCCCGGCGCTTGACCACGGCGCCTCACCACACCCGTGCGACGATCCCCGGGTGGCCTCACCCGAGCTGAGCTCTGACTGCTCCCGCTGCTTCGGGCTGTGCTGCGTGCTCCTCCCCTTCGCCGCGTCGTCGGGCTTCGGCGTCGACAAGCCCAGCGGCACCCCGTGCCTCAACCTGCTGCCCGACGACCGGTGCGGCATCCACGACACGCTCCGCCAGGACGGCTGGCCCGGCTGCACCGTCTTCGAGTGCTTCGGCGCCGGTCAGCAGGTCTCCCAGGTCACCTATGCCGGGGTCTCCTGGCGCGAGCAGGACAACCTCGGCGAGATGGCCGCCGTCCTGTCGGTGATGCGCCAGCTCCACGAGATGCTCGTCCACCTCGACGAGGTCGACCGCCGCTCCCCCGACCCGGCCGCCGGCCCGGTGCGCAAGGAGATCGAGCTCCTCACCGCCGCCGAGCCCGAGCCGCTCCTGCTCGTCGACGTCGACGACCTGCACGTGCGCGTCGGCGAGCTGCTCGCCGACGCCAGCGACCGCGTACGCCGTCGGTGGCCGGCAGCCGCGGACCGGACCCGCGCCGATCTCGCGGGCCGGCGCCTCTCGGGCGACCTGCGCGGCTGGACCTTCCGCGGCGCGCTGCTGATCGGGGCCGACCTCCGCGGTGCGGAGCTCGACGACGTCGACCTGCTGGGCGCCGACGTCCGCGACGCCGACGTCCGCGGCTGCGACCTCTCCTCCGCCCTCTTCCTCACCCAGCCGCAGGTCAACGCCGCCCGCGGCGACGTCGGCACGGCCCTGCCGGCGGGCCTGTCCCGGCCGGGCCACTGGCCGGCCTGAGGCCACGCCCCAGGGCTGGGGAAACTCCCGCGACCCGGGACAACCGCGACGTACGTCGGGCAGGATGGTGCGGGCCATGCCAGCCGCTCGCTCCGTTCGCATCCGGGGCACCAGCTACCCGGTGCGCCTCCCCTCGATCCGCGACCCGCGGCTGCACCTGGCTGCCACGATCACGTCGATCCAGGTGATGGGGCAGGCGTTCCTCGGCTGGGAGCTGTCGATCGCGCAGATCCTGGTGTGCCTGGGCACGTGCGCCCTGATCGAGGTGCCGATGGTCTTCTGGGAGCGCAAGGAGATCGTCTGGCCGGCCAGCGCGCTGCTCACCGGCAACGGTGTCGCGCTCGTGCTCCGCGTCAACGGCACCGAGCACGGCCACTGGTGGAGCATGAACGGGTGGTACATCTTCGCCGCCACCGCCGGACTGGCGCTGCTGTCCAAGCACGTGCTGCGCTTCCGCGGCCGCCCCGTGGTCAACCCGTCCAACCTCGGGTTGGTGGCGTGCTTCCTGCTCCTCGGCACGACGGTGGTCAACCCGCTCGACTTCTGGTGGGGACCGATGTCGGTGGAGATGGTCGTGGTCTACCTGATCCTCGCCACCGGCGCCCTGACCGTGACCCGGCGCCTGGGCCTGCTCCCGATGTCGCTGGCCTTCTGGGGCGTCTTCGCCACCAGCCTCGCCGTGCTGAGCCTGTCGGGCCACTGCATCTCCGCGCGGTGGAGCGTCACCCCGGTCTGCGGCGCCGACTTCTGGTGGATCGTGGCGACCTCGCCGGAGGTCGTCATCTTCATGCTCTTCATGATCACCGACCCGATGACCTCGCCGACCGAGCGTCGTCCGCGCATCGTCTTCGGCGCCGCCGTCGGGCTGGCCAGCGCGCTGCTGCTCGCCCCGATGCAGACCGAGTACGGAGCCAAGGTCGCCGTGCTGGCCGGCCTGGTGGCGGTGTGCGCGCTGCGTCCCGTCCTCACCCTCGCCACCGAGCGCCTCGACCGGCCGCTCGCGCTGTCGGCCCCCGTACGCCTCGCCGCGGTGGTGCCCGTCGCCCTCGCCGCGCTGGTGGTCGCCGGCATGCCCGCGCGCACGGCGGCGTCGACCGGGCCGGCCGTCGCGTCCGGCGCGCTGGCCGAGCGTCCCGACGTGGACGTGCCCGACAGTGCGGTCCCGGACGTCACGGTCTCCGACGACGTCACGACGGTCGTCGGCGACGCGGCCACCTCCCAGGCCGACGCGATGGCGCACGACCTCGTGGCCGCCCTGATGATCGAGGCGGACGCCCGGGCAGCGGGCGACAGCGAGATGGCGGCGTCGGCGATCGCGGGCCAGCGCCTCGAGGACTTCCCCGCGGCGTCCGGCGACGAGCCGATCGACTTCGCGACGATGGAGGTCGTGCTCGTCCGCGACCCCGAGGACCCGCAGGCCGTGCCGCGGTTCGGCATCCACGCCACCGGCACGCGCGGCGGGACGCCGGTCGACAGCATCTACGTCCTCGAGGCCGCCGGCGGCACGTGGCTCCTCACCGGCGAGCACGCGAGCGGCGAGGCCTGAGCACCGGCCCGAGGCCGGGTCGGTTCAGCGCGGCCTGACGTAGCCGTGCGCCACGACCTGCTCGGCCATCGGGACGTAGTCGGCCCGGTCGGGCGGGGCGAAGGTGCCGAGCCCGTCGACGTAACGGTTGAACATGCAGAACGCCGCCGCGATCAGCACGGCGTCGTGGATCTCCACGTCGGTGGCGCCGACCTCGCGGGCGGCGGCGATCGTCTCCGGCGTCACCGCGCGCCCCGACCGCTGCACCTCCCCGGCGATCGCGAGGAGGCCACGCAGCTTGTCGCTGACCGGGGCCGACGCGGGGTCGTGCAGCACGCCGTCGACGACCTCCCAGCCGTCGGGCAGCTGCAGGGCCGCGAACGCCGAGTGCGAGCTCATGCAGAAGTGGCAGTCGTTGAGCGAGGACACGTACGCCGCGATCAGCTCGCGCTCACCGCGCTCGAGCGTGTTGTCGCCGCGCAGCAGCACCTCGGCGAGCTGGCCGAGCGGCGCCGCCGTCTCGGGCCGGAACTCGAAGAGCCCGCGGATGCCCGGGGAGTTGGTCGGGAGGTCGATGTGCGCCATGGGTCGCTCCTTGGTCCGGTGCGGGGAGAGTAGTCGATCAACGGCCCCGGGTGACGGTGATCAACCGGTCGGCCTTCGGCTCGGTCACCACCTGCGGGGTCCGCTCGCCCGGCCACCAGACCCGGATGCGGGCCACCCCGGCGTCGCCGAGCCCGACGTGCAGCTCGGCCGGGTGCTGGGCCTCGTACGACCCGGACGTGTGCAGCCACTGCGTGGTCGTCACGCCGGAGGTGGAGGTGACCTCGACCCGCGAGCCGAGCCCCGCCACGTTGCCGGGCGTGGACGGGTCGCGGAGCCGGATGCCGATCCAGCGCCGCGCCGGGGTGACGTTGCGATAGAGCGTCGGCGGCTCTCCGGCGTGGGCCACGAGCAGGTCGAGGCGGCCGTCGCGGTCGTGGTCGAAGGCGACCAGCGCGTGGGAGACACGGTCGTCGTCGATGCCGACCTGCGCGGCGGCCTCGGCGTACGGCCCGTCGTCCGCGCGCACCCAGAACGACGTGGGGTCGTCGACGAAGGCGGCGTAGTAGACCTCGGCCTGCGAGGTCGGGTCCGGGTCGGCCTTGCCGATGCGGCCGTTGGTGACCGCGACCTGGAGCCGGCCGTCGTTGGCGAAGTCCGCCGCCACGGCGCCCCAGCCCCAACCGGTGTCGCGCAGGCCCAGCTCGTCGCCTGCCTCCTCGAATCGCATCCGGCCCCGGTTGAGGTAGACCCGGTTGCCCGAGCAGCCGGCGAAGAGGCCGACCGGCGGGCAGGTGCCGTCGGCCGTGGGATAGGCGATCGAGGTGACGAGCCAGTCGGGCCGGCCGTCGCCGTCGAGGTCGCGCACGACGGAGCCCATCCCGTTCTCGTCGGTGCCGACGCCGGCCTGCTCCGTGACGTCGACGAACCCGGCGCCGCGCTCGTTGCGGTAGAGCCGGGAGGAGCACGAGTCGCCGGCGACCGCGAGGTCGATCCAGCCGTCGTCGTCGAGGTCGACGAGCTGCGGCGTGAACGGCCGCTCGATGCCGAGGTCGGCCAGGCCCCACGCCTGCGTCGCGTCGGTGAAGCGGTCGCCGTCGTTGCGGAAGGCACGGGTCGCCCCGGTCACCTCCAGCGTCCCGGCGGCGTGCAGCCGGCGTACGGTCGCGGCGTACTGGCACTGCCCCGTGAACCGGTCGGACGCGTCACCACGGGCGGCCTCGACCGCGACGAAGGAGCCGAGGTTCCAGTCGGTGACCACGAGGTCGAGGTCGCCGTCGCGGTCGACGTCGCCGAAGTCCACGCCCCGGATCGCGCGCTGGCCGGTCCCGGGCGCGGTGACCCGCCAGGCGCCGGTCCGGTCGCGGAACCGGCCGGACGCGTCGCCGAGGAACAGCCGCCCGAGCTCTCCTCCGGGCCCACCGAGGAAGAGGTCGAGGTGGCCGTCGGCGTCGACGTCGGCGAAGGCCGCGGACGTCACGCCGACGAGCGACGGGAGGCCGGCCGCGTCGGTGATGTCGGTGAAGACGCCGTCGTCGTTGCGGTGCAGGCCGCTGGCCCGGCCCGACGAGGTGAGCAGCAGGTCGAGGTCGCCGTCGTCGTCGATGTCGGCCACGGCGGCGCCGGCGTCCATGTCGGCGGCGGTCGGCTCGGGCGTGTCGGGTCCCCTGCCCGTGAGCCCCGCCTGCTCGGTCACGTCCTCGAAGCGGATGCCGGCCAGGGCCTCCTCGGGCACCGGGGTCGGGTCGGGCTCGACGGGTCGTACGACCGGACGGCCGGCGGGCGCGCCGGCGTCGCCCGGCTCCTCGCCGGCCGGGGTGGCGACGGGCGCCTGCGCCTCGCCGTCGGAGAACACCCGCACCGCGACGAGCACGCCGACGAGCAGGACGACCAGCACCAGCGCGACCGTGCGGGACCGCGCGGCTGGATCCGGGCTGCTCCCCACCTCGCCGATCCTCGCACAGCGGGCGGATCCCAGTGCCGATCCGAGTGCCGATCCGAGTGCCGATCCGAGCACGGATCCGACTGCCGATCTGAGTGCCGATACGGGGGCGGGGCAACCCCGGCATCCCCGAGACTCGGTGCATGGACACCTCGTGGCAGCGCCCCGGTCTCCGGGCCGCCCTCCTCTACGCCGTCGCCGCCAGCCTCCTCGGCGCGATCGTCTCGACCGTCAGCCGCGTCGAGCTCACCCGCCGCTCCGTCCCCCGCGCACAGCTGCCCGACGGCCCGGTCATCGTCGTCGCCAACCACACCAGCTTCGCCGACGGCATCCTGCTCGCCCTCGTCGGTCGCAGACTGGGCCGCTCACTGCGGCTGATGGCGACCGGCGGCGTCTTCCGTTCCGGCCTGGTCGGTCCGTTCGTCCGCCGGCTCGGCTTCATCCCCGTGCAGCGCGGCACCTCCGCCGCCGCCGGCTCCCTCGACGCGGCGGCCACCGCGCTCGACGCGGGCGAGGCCGTCGGGCTGTTCCCCGAGGGCCGCATCACCCGCGACCCCCAGCACTGGCCCGAGCGCTCGAAGACCGGAGCCGTACGCCTCGCGTTGCGCACGGGCGCGCCGGTCGTCCCGGTCGCCCTCGTGGGTGCCCAGCAGGTGGTCGGCACGACGGGCATCGTCACCCGCCTGCTGCGCAACACGCTGCTGCGGCCGCGGGTGGCGGTCGCGGTGGGCGAGCCCATCGACGTACGCCGCCTCGCGGGCGTGACTGCGGGGCAGCCCGTCGACGAGGCGACCGTACGCCGGGTGGCGGACGAGGTCATGGCCGCGCTGGTCGCGCAGGTGGCCGAGCTCCGCGGGGAGCCGGCGCCGTACCCGACGGGCGTGCCGGCGGAGGCACTCCAGGCCTAGCGCTGCCGCAGCCCACGCTCACGACCCCGCGAACCGGTGAGTGAAGACCTTCACCCAGGAGCGGCTCAGGAGTAGCGGTGGCTCTTGGCCGCGTGGCCGCGCTCGCGGGTGCAGGTGCGACCGCTCATGTTGCGGTGGCCGCACAGGTCGCCGGCCGCATCGGCGGCCCGCTCCTCGACCCGCTTGGGGGCTGGTGGCGCCACGGGGGCCACCGGGGCCTGGGGTCGGGCGGGCGCGTCGGCCGCTCGCTTCTGGGCGGCGGCGTACTTCGCCTCGCGCATCGCCCGCAGGTTGTCCATCTTGCTCATCGCTCACTCACGCGCCCGAGCCTACGCGGCGGCACCGACACCCCCACTCGGCGAGCGCGGCACGTCAGCTCCCGCGCCGCCACACCACGACGGACTGCCCGGGACCCCGGTGGAGCACGGGCAGCTTGTTGGGCGCGGCCTGGGCGGCGGCCGCCCGCGCGGCCAGCCCGCGGCGTACGGCCTCGAGCTCGGCGACGAGCTCCTCGTTGCGGGCGCGCAGGGCGTCGACCTGGAGCTCGAGCTCCATGATGCGGCGCACGCCCTCGATGCCGATGCCGGCGCTGGTGAGGTCGGCGATCTGGCGCAGCCGCTCGAGGTCGCGGTGGGAGTAGCGACGGCCGCCGCCCCCGGTGCGGCCGGGCTGGATCAGCCCCATCCGCTCGTAGGCACGCAGCGTCTGGGGGTGCAGCCCGGTCAGCTCCGCCGCCACGCTGATGACGTAGACGGCGGCGTCCGGGTTGGGCGCACCGAAGGAGCTCATGCCTCGAACAGTCCTGCGCGCAGCGGCTTGCCGGCGGTCGCCGCGCGGTAGGCCTCCAGGGCCTCGCGCGCGGTCGGGTCGAGCGATGCCGGCACCTGGACCTCGACGGTCGCGAGCAGGTCGCCCTTGGACCCGTCGCGCTTGGTGGCGCCCTTGCCGCGCACCCGGAAGGTACGCCCGTTGGGCGTCCCCGGGGGCAGCTTGAGCGTCACCGGCGCACCACCGAGGGTCGGGATCTTGATCTCGGCGCCGAGGGCCGCCTCGTCGAACGACACCGGCACCTCGATGGTGAGGTTGTCGTCCTTGCGGCCGAAGACCCGGTGCGGGGTGACCTTGACCTTGACGAACAGGTCGCCGGCCGGGCCGCCGTTCTCACCGGGCGCTCCCTTGCCCTTGAGCCGGATCCGCGCGCCGTCCTTGACCCCGGCCGGGATGCGGGCCTGGATCGAGCGCGCCGACGTGCCGCGGCCGGAGCCGTGGCACGTCGGGCACGCCTCGTCGTACACGAGCTGCCGACCACCGCAGGCGGGGCAGGTCTCGTTGATCGAGAACGCGCCGCCCGTGCCGGCCACCACGAAGCCCGCACCCTCGCACTCCGGGCAGATGTGCGGCCGGGTGCCGGGCTTGCCGCCCGTGCCCTGGCACGTCGCGCACGCCGTGTCGGAGGTCAGCCGCAGCGACACCGTCACCCCGTCGAGGGCGTCGGTGAAGCCGATGGTGGCCGTGCTCTCCACGTCGGCGCCGCGACGCGGGCGCGGCTGGTGCGTACGGGTGCGCTGGGTGCCGCCGAAGAGGTCGCCGAACATGTCGCCGATCCCCCCGCCGGCGCCACCGCGGTCGCGCAGCAGGTCGTCGAGGTTGAACCCGCCGCCGCCGAAGCCGCCCGTGCCACCCATGCCGCCGCCCATGCCGGGGCCGAAGCCGCCGCGCGCCTGCAGCGAGCGGAACTCGTCGTACTTGGCGCGCTTGGCCTCGTCGCCGACCACGTCGTACGCCTCGGCGACCGCCTTGAACTTCTCGTGCTTGGCGTCGTCACCGGGGTTGGAGTCGGGGTGGTTCTCCCGGGCCAGCTTGCGGTAGGCCTTCTTGATGTCGGCCGCGCTGGCGTCCTTCGTGACGCCGAGGACCTGGTAGAAGTCCTTGGTCGCCCAGTCGTTCCGGAAGGTCTCGTTGTCAGCCACGGGTGAACCTCCTCTCCATCGGCTCAGTCATCGAGTGGTCGGGTCTCAGGCGTCGACAGGGTCGACCACCAGCACCTGGGCGGCTCGCACGACCCGGTCGCCGATCTTGTAGCCGGCCTTGGCGATGTGCTTGCACGTCACCACGCTGACCTCCGGGTCGGTGCCCAGGTGGCTGAGCGCCTCGTGGAGGTTGGGGTCGAACTCGTCGCCGGGCTGGCCGAAGCGGGTCAGGCCGAGGTTGGCGACGACGCCCTCGAGCTGGTCGGCGACGGCCTTGAAGCCTCCGTCGACGTCACCGTGCTCGCGGGCCCGGTCGATAGTGTCGAGCACCTCGATGATCGGGGCGAGGACGCGGTAGGTCGCGTTCTCGGCGATCAGCTGGCGGTCGCGGTCGACACGCTTGCGGTAGTTGGCGTACTCGGCCTGCAGGCGCTGCAGGTCGGCGGTGCGCTCGGCGAGCTGGACCTCGGCCGACGGAGCGACGTCGCCCTCCGTCTCGACGACGTCCTGCGGCTCGAGCGGTCCGCCCTCCTCCAGCCAGTTGTCCACGCCGCTGATCTCCTCGGCGTGGGGGTCCGCGTGGTGCTCGGCGTCGTGCCCAGCCTGCGGGTCGGGCTGGCCGGCCGAGGCTGAGGCGCCCTCCTGGGGAAACTCGACCTCGGTCTCGTCGGCCATCTCGCCGGCCGCGTCACCGAAGGATCCGCTGCCGGGCTCGGTCACTTGGACTCACCCTCGCTGCTGTCCGTGCCCTCGGCGGGCTCGTCGACGATCTCGGCGTCGACGACGTCGTCGTCGGACTCGCCGGTCGCCCCGGTGGCACCGCCCGCAGCGGCCTGGTCGGCCTCCGCGGCGGCGTACATCGCGGCACCCATCTTCTGGCTGGACTCACCGAGCTTGGTGATGCCGGCGGTGATCTCCTCCGACGACGCGTCCTCCTTGGCGAGGGTCGCCTTGAGCGCGTCGACGTCGGCCTGGACCTCGGTCTTGACGTCGTCGGGGAGCTTGTCGGCGTTGTCGGTGAGGAACTTCTCGGTCGTGTAGACCAGCTGGTCGCCCTGGTTGCGGGCCTCGACGGCCTCGCGACGCTTGGCGTCCTCCTCGGCGTACTGCTCGGCCTCCTTGACCATGCGGTCGATCTCGTCCTTGCTGAGCGCCGACCCACCGGAGATGGTCATCGACTGCTCGCGGCCGGACGCCTGGTCCTTGGCCGAGACGTGCACGATGCCGTTGGCGTCGATGTCGAAGGTGACCTCGATCTTCGGCACGCCGCGAGGGGCCGGCGGGAGGCCGGTCAGCTCGAAGTTGCCGAGGGGCTGGTTCTGCGACCACATCTGGCGCTCACCCTGCGCGACCTTGATCTCCACCGACGGCTGGTTGTCGTCGGCGGTGGTGAAGATCTCCGAGCGCTTGGTCGGGATGGTGGTGTTGCGCTCGATGAGCGTGGTCATCACGCCACCCTTGGTCTCGATGCCGAGGGACAGCGGGGTGACGTCGAGGAGCAGCACGTCCTTGACCTCGCCCTTGAGGACACCGGCCTGGAGCGCGGCGCCGACGGCGACGACCTCGTCGGGGTTGACGCCCTTGTTGGGCTCCTTGCCGCCGAGCAGCTCCTTGACGACCTCGGTCACGGCCGGCATGCGGGTCGAGCCGCCGACGAGGACCACGTGGTCGATGTTGGCGACGGCGACGCCGCCGTCCTTGAGCACCGACTGGAACGGCGCCTTGGTGCGCTCGAGCAGGTCGGCGGTGAGCTTCTGGAACTCGCTGCGGGTCAGCTTCTCCTCGAAGTGGAGCGGGCCGCCCTCGCCGTGGGTGATGTAGGGCAGGTGGATCGTGGTCTCGGAGCTCGAGGACAGCTCGATCTTCGCCTTCTCCGCGGCCTCCTGGAGGCGCTGCTTGGCGATCTTGTCGGCGCCGAGGTCGACACCGTTGTTGTCCTTGAACTTCTTGACCATCCACTCGACGACGCGGTTGTCCCAGTCGTCGCCACCGAGGTGGTTGTCACCGGAGGTCGCCTTGACCTCGACGACGCCCTCGCCGATCTCGAGCAGGGACACGTCGAACGTGCCGCCACCGAGGTCGAAGACGAGGATCGTCTGGTCCTCGCCCTTGTCGAGGCCGTAGGCCAGGGCGGCCGCGGTGGGCTCGTTGACGATGCGGCTGACGTTGAGGCCCGCGATCTCGCCGGCCTCCTTGGTGGCCTGGCGCTGGGCGTCGGAGAAGTAGGCCGGGACGGTGATGACCGCGTCGGTCACGGTCTCGCCGAGGTAGGCCTCGGCGTCGCGCTTGAGCTTCTGCAGCACGAAGGCGCTGATCTGCTGGGGGGTGAAGGTCTTGTCGTCGATCTCGACCTTCCAGTCCTCGCCCATGTGGCGCTTGACGGACCGGATGGTGCGGTCGACGTTGGTGACCGCCTGTCGCTTGGCGACCTCGCCGACGAGGACCTCGCCGGACTTGGTGAAGGCGACGACGGACGGGGTGGTCCGGGCGCCCTCGGCGTTGGCGATGACGGTGGGCTCGCCACCCTCAAGTACGGACACGACGGAGTTCGTCGTGCCCAGGTCGATGCCGACCGCTCGAGCCATGGTGTGTTACCTCCTGCTGTGGGTGTTGCCTGGATGACGTGAGTCTGCTGCCATCCTGCCGCGCGTCGACGGAGGAGGCAAAACAGTTGAGTCGATCTCACTCAAGTCTGTTCATGAGGTACAACGCAGGTCAGCCGCCGATGTTCCCCGATCCGGACAGGAACTGCCTGTGACCTGGATCGCCCTAGCCTTGGGGGCATGATCCGGCACACCGTCGCCTTCCGCCTCCGCCACGCACCCGGCTCCGCCGAGGAGGCCGACTTCCTCGCCGCGGCCCGCGCGCTGGCCGACATCCCCGGCATGGAGGCGTACGAGCAGCTGCGCCAGACCAGCGCGAAGAACGACTTCACCTTCGGCTTCTCGATGGAGTTCGCCGACCAGGCGGCGTACGACGGTTACAACACCCACCCGGTCCACACGGCGTTCGTCGCCGACCGGTGGGTGCCGGAGGTCGCGGACTTCCTGGAGATCGACTACGTCCCGCTCTGAGGCGTGGCGGCGGGACGGGGTGGGGCGGGACTTGGTGGGGTAGTCCGACACCTGGAGGGGGTTGTACAGGCCTCGGAGTGACGGACTCCCCGCTCGGGCGGGGACTCTGCGAGGGGCGCGGCCCGCGACCCCAGCGTCATACGAACCCGCACCCATACGTCGTCATGCGGATGACGCAGCGGCGGCGGGCGGGACGCTCAGCGGGTCCAGACGTACGGCGTCGTCGTCGTGATCGCGCGCAGGCCCGACCGCTCGAGGATCGGGCGCGACATGTCGGTGCAGTCGGAGTGGATCAGCCGGATGCCGCGGGCGACGGCGGAGCGGGCGCGGGCGGCGACGAGCGCTCGGTAGATCCCGCGGCCGCGGAACTCCGGCAGCGTCGAGCCGCCCCAGATGCCCGCGAAGTCGGTGCCCTCGACCGGGGTGAGCCGGCCGCCGCACACCACGCGGTCGCCGACCTCGGCGATCCAGAACTCCGACGCCCCGCTCGTGAGCTCGCGCAGCGCCGAGCCCACCGACGGGCCGCGGCCGCCGCCGAAGACCGATTCCTGCGCCTCGAGCATGCGGGTCAGGTCGGGCACTGCGTCAGGCCCGGGCTCGATGCGGCGTACGACGACGGGGCCCTCCGGCGTGTCCGCGAGGGGCACGTCGACGGCGAGCAACGACGCCTCCCCGACCATCACCGTCTCGGCCGGCTCGGCGACGAGCCCGTGCGCGACGAGGCGCTCACCGAGGTCGGCCGGCTCGTCGTGCCCGCGTGACTTCCACTCGAAGGACGCGACGTCGGTGTCGTCGCGGTAGTGCGCGACCGTACGCTCGACCAGCTCGTCGAGCGCCGCCCCGGACAGGCCGCCGAGGTCGCGGTAGGACACGAAGCCGCCGTGGTCGAAGACGCCCCACAGCACCGGCCCCGCGCGCTGCACGTCGAGGGCGCGGGCCATCTCGGCATCGGTGCGCAGCTGGTCGTCGTAGGCCGCCAGGAGGGAGTCGGTCGTCATGGGCGGAACACTAGGTGGCGAAGTCAGGGGAATCTCGGGGATTTTCGACTGCGCGAACGCCCCCGCAGGCCGCACACTTCTCTCGTGCTCCACCGGGGGATCCCGCGCCGCGTCGCCGGCGCCTCAGTCGTCGTGCTGCTGCTCGCTGCGCTCATGGCGTTCTACGTCGCCGACCGCGCGGGCGCCGGTCCGGCCCGCTGCCAGCAGCACCGCCTCGACGCACGCGAGCGGGCCGCGATCGTCACCGGCGAGGGCGAGCGCGTCCTGGTCATCGGCGACTCGTGGTCGGTCGGCCTCGGCCAGGACGACCTGAGCCGCTCCTGGGCGGCCGAGCTGCCCGGCGAGGTCCACGTCCGCGGGTTCTCCGGCTCCGGCTTCAGCGCCCGCGCCAGCCACTGCGGGCGGGTGTCGTTCCACGACCGGGCCGCGACCGCGCTCGGCGTACGTCCCGCGCTCGTCGTGGTCGAGGGCGGGCTCAACGACTTCGACCAGCCCGGAGCCGCGATCGAGCGGGGATTCCGTGACCTGATGGCCGACCTCGCCGGCCACCGCGTGGTGGTCGTCGGCCCCGCGGACGCACCGTCACGCTCGCGCGCCGTGCCGCGCGTCGACGCCCAGCTCGAGGAGCTGTCGGAGGCGTACGGCGTGCCGTACGTCCGCACCAGCGACCTCGACCTCGACTACCTCGACGACCGGCTCCACCTCACCGAGGACGGGCACCGCGACTTCGGCGTCGCGGTCGCCGACCGGATCGCTGACGTCGAGCCCACCCGGCCGGCGGTCGTCCGCCGCTGACGCGACCCGGACCTACTCGGCCAGCCAGGCCGCCCAGCTGTCGAACGAGTAGGGGCGGCCGAGGAAGTCGGCGACGAGGTCGGCGGCGTCCTTGCGCCCGCCCATCGCGAGCACCTTGTCGCGGTAGGCACGGGCGACGTCGGGCGCGAACAGGTCGTCGCGGTCGAAGGCGGAGAACAGGTCCTTGGCGATCACCAGCGACCACATGTAGGTGTAGTAGCCCGAGGAGTAGCCGTCGAGGTGGCCGAAGGCGCAGTGCATGTGGGCGCCCTCGAGCGGCGGGAACACCGAGTAGCGGCGCTGGAGCTCGTCACCGAAGGCCGTCAGGTCGTCGTGCTGCTGGGCGTGGAACCAGTAGGACCGGGCGGCGTAGGACATCTGCTGCACGGCGTAGAGGCCCTTGCCGAACTGCTCGGCGCGACGCATCGCGGCGACCAGCTCGCGCGGGATCGTCTCGCCCTCGGCGTTGCGGGCGAAGGTGGCGAGGACGTCGGCGTCCCACGCCCACTCCTCCAGCATCTGGCTCGGCGCCTCGACGAAGTCCCACTCCGTGGCGACGCCGGAGAAGCGCGCCCACCGGGTCTGCCCGCCGAGCACGTGGTGGACCAGGTGGCCGAACTCGTGGAACAGCGTGACGACCTCGTCGTGCTCCATCAGCCCGCGGGCGAAGTTGCAGACCAGGACGCCCTCGGGCAGCTGCTCGCCGGCGACGCCGGTGACCATGTCGAACTGCGCGGCGTGCTTGAACTTGCCGTCGCGGGGGTGCAGGTCGAGGTGGATCCGGCCGATGCGCGTGCCGTCGAGGCGTACGTCGTAGCTGGCGACCTCGTCGTGCCAGGTCCCGGCCTCCTCGCGGGACACCGGCGTCCACTCCAGGCCGAAGAGCCGTCCGGTCACCTCGAGCAGCCCCTGGCGGACCTGCTCGAAGGGGAAGTAGGTCCGCACGACCTGGCCGTCGACGTCGTACTGCTCGCGGCGGACCAGCTCGGCGTAGTAGCGCGAGTCGTAGGTCGCGACCGAGTCGGCGGACGGGTCGTCGACGCGCTTGCGCTCGAGGAGGACGGCCAGCTCCTCGCCGGCGCGCTGCTTGGCGGCGTCGCCGACGCGGTCGATGAAGTCGGCGACCGCCTGGCCGCTGCCGATCATCTTGACCTCGGTGTCGTAGTCGGGCCACGAGGCGTGGCCGAGCAGGGCCGCGGTCTCGCGGCGTACGGCGAGGAGGTCCTGGAGGACCTGGTCGTTGGCCGGCCACGCGACGGTGTTCTGGGCGAGGGCGAGCTCGTGGCGGGCCTCGGCGTCGGCGCCGAAGGTGGTGAAGGGGACCAGGTCGGGGTAGTCGGTGGTGATGGTGACCAGCCCGTCCTCGTCGGGCGCGTGGGCCTCGCGGTAGTCGTCGGGCAGCCCGGCCAGCCGCTCGGGCGCGATCCGGATCGAGCGGACGTCGTCGCGGATGTTGCGGCCGAAGTCCTGGGAGAGCTTCACGCCCTGCTCGCTCAGCTCGCGCAGGCGGTCGCGGGTGGCGTCGTCGCGATCGACGCCGGCGCGGCGGAAGTCGCGCAGCGTGTGGTCGAGCACCCGGCGCGCGTCGTCGTCGAGACCGTCGGGCGAGAGCGCGTCGAGGACGGCGTAGAGGTCGCGGTCGAGGCCGAGCTCGGTGACGTACTTCTGGACCTGCTGGCTCAGCTCGTCGGCCCGGTCGCGCACGGCGGCGTCGGGGTGGACCTCCGCCCACAGCGAGACGGACCCGGCGTTGGCGAGGGCGGTCTCGGCCTTGTTCCACGCGGTGAGGACCACGGGGGCGTCGGAGGATCCGGCCTTGACCAGGCCCACCTGCTGCTGCGCCTCGGCGAGCTGGTCCTCGCAGCGCTGGGTGACCCAGGCGAGCCAGTCGCCGGGGCCGGGGAGGTCGAGGGGTGCGGGCTGGGTGTCGTCGCTGTCGGGCACGCCCGGAGCCTACGGGCGGGTCCCGACAACCTCCACCGACTTCGGAATACCTCGCAGCCACCGGACGTAGGGACAGGTATGACTGTCCCTGACCTCGCGCTCCACGACGGCACGTCCATCCCCCAGCTCGGCTTCGGCGTCTTCCAGGTGCCGCCGCCGGAGACCGCGGCGACCGTGACCGCGGCCCTCGAGGCGGGCTACCGCCACATCGACACCGCGCAGATGTACGGCAACGAGGCGGGCGTCGGCGAGGCGATCAAGGCCTCCGGCATCGCCCGCGACGACCTCTACGTCACCACCAAGCTCAACAACGGCTTCCACCGCCCCGACGACGCGCGCCGCGAGATCGACGCCTCGCTGGTGCGCCTCGGCCTCGACCAGGTCGACCTGTTCCTCATCCACTGGCCTCTGCCGACCCGGTACGACGGCGACTTCGTGCAGACCTGGCGGGCGCTCATCGAGGCGCAGGAGGCCGGGAAGACCCGCAGCATCGGCGTCTCCAACTTCCAGCCCGCGCACCTCGACCGGATCGTCGAGGAGACCGGTGTCGTGCCGGTGGTCAACCAGGTCGAGGTGCACCCGTTCTTCGCCAACGAGGACGTCCGCGCCGCCAACAAGCGCCACGGCGTGCTCACCGAGGCGTGGTCGCCGATCGCCAAGGGCACGGTCGTCGACGACGACACCATCGGCGAGATCGCCTCGCTCGTGGGGCGTACGCCCGCGCAGGTCGCCCTTCGCTGGCACGTGCAGCGCGGCGACATCGTCTTCCCGAAGTCGATGAACCCCGAGCGGATGCGGCAGAACTTCGAGATCTTCGACTTCGAGCTCGAGCCGCACCACATGTCCGCGCTCGACGGGCTCGACCGCGGCGAGGCCGGGCGGCTCGGCCCGAACCCCGACGCCTTCGACTGGATCCCCTGACTCGCGCGCACCCGGAGCGGTGAGCGACCCACATTCCCGTCCGCGAGAATGTGGGTGGGACACCGCCCACCGGCGTGTCGTACGGAGGCTCGCTGTGAGCGGTGAGCGACCCACATTCCCGTCCGCGAGGATGTGGGTGGGGCACCGCCCCCCGGCGTGTCGTACGGAGGCTCGCTGTGAGCGGTGAGTGAGCCACATTCCCGTCCGCGAGGATGTGGGTGGGGCACCGCCCACCGGGCGCTGCTGAGAGGATGCGTCGGTGACGTCGGGGGCCGCGCAGGAGTTCCGCTTCCGCGACATCTGGCTCGTGGCGTACGGCCCCTCGATCGTCTCCGCGATCGGGCACGGCGCGATCATGCCGGTGCTCGCGCTGCGGGCCCGCGACCTCGGGGCGGACGTCAGCACGGCCGCCGCGATCGTCGCGCTGACCGGCGTCGGCATGCTGCTGGCGAGCCTGCCCGCCGGCGCGCTCGTCGCCCGGATCGGGGAGCGGCGCGCGCTGGTGGGCGCCGGCTTCGTCGACGCCGGGGCGATGGCGCTCGCCGCGCTGACCGACTCGGTGCTCGGCCTGGCGCTCGGCGTGCTGCTGAGCGGGGTGTGCTGGACGCTCTTCCTCATCGCGCGCCAGGGCTTCATGATCGACGTCGTCCCGATCACCCACCGCGCGCGGGCGATGTCGCTGCTGGGCGGGTCCTACCGCGTCGGCGTGCTCATCGGGCCGCTGATCGGCGCCGGACTGATCGCCCTCACCGACCTCACCAGCGTGTTCTGGCTCGGCGCCGCGATGTCCGTCCTGGCCTCGCTGCTCGCCGCCACCATGCCCGACCTCGGCGAGGAGAAGCGTGCCGCGGCGCGCGCGGGCGGGCACCTGGGCGTGTGGACGGTGATCGCGTCGCACCGCCGGCTGCTGGCGACGCTGGGCACGGCCGTCGTCGTCCTCGGCATGACCCGTTCCCTGCGGCTGAGCCTGCTGCCGCTCTGGGCCGACCACATCGGGCTGTCGGCCTCGACGACGTCACTGATCTTCGCCGGCGCGGCCGCCCTCGACGTCGCGTTCATGTGGCCCGGCGGCTGGCTGATGGACACCCGCGGCCGGATGGTCGTCGCGGTGCCGGTGGTCCTCTCCATGGCCGTGGCGTGCCTGTTGCTGCCGCTCGCCACCAGCACGGCGTCGGTGGCCCTGGTGATGGCGCTCATCGCCTGCGGCAACGGCCTCGGCTCGGGCATCGTGATGACGCTCGGTGCGGACGCGGCCCCCGACGAGGGGCGCCCGCAGTTCCTCGGCGCGTGGCGGCTCTGCGGCGACGTCGGCAACACCGGCGGCCCGCTCCTGGTGAGCGCCATCGCCGCGACGGCCCCGCTGGCGACCGCGTGCCTCGTCCTCGGCGTACTGGGGCTGGCCGGCGCGGGCTGGGTGGGCCTCTGGACGCACCGGGTGGACCGGGCGAGGCTGGCGCTCAGCCGACGGTGACGGTGATCTCGTTGGAGACGACGTCGGAGTCGGTGTCGACCACGCGGAACTTGTTGGGACCGGTGCGGCTGGTCTGGACGTAGGTCGCGAACGTGCCGCCGCTGACCGACATGGTCACCGGGAAGTCCGACCAGGCGCCGTTCTCGAGCCGCTGCACCTGCAGGATCGCGCCCTCGCCGCCCTCGTAGGTCCCGGTGAGGTCGATCTGCTGCATCGGGCTGACCGACTGCTGGGTCGCGGAGAGCGAGATGCCCGTGGCGGGGGCCTCCGACGAGGTCTCGGTGCCGGGCTCCGGCTCCGTCGGCTGCTCGGGGACGGTCTCGGTGGCGGTCTCGCTCGGCTTGGGCAGCCGGAAGGTCGCCGACGCCGTCGAGTCGTCGCTGGACGACGACGTGTCGCCGATGCCGGTGGCCTGGACCCCCGCGAGCACGGCGAGACCACCCAGCAGGCCGAGGGCCACGGCGACGCCGACCAGGGCGACGAGCCCCATCAGCACAGGGCGGTTCTCGGTGTCCATGTGGGTGGGGGATGCCTTCCGGGCGGGTGGGTCGGGCACCGTCATTGTCCAAGACCAGTGGTTGCGGGCCAAGTCGTGCGCCCGCCGGGCGTGGCCCGCCACCCCTCGTCGGACAGGATGGGGGCATGCAGTCACCGTTGCGACACGGCAAGGCAGCCCTCGGCACGACCATCGCCGGGGGCGCCCTCGCCGCGCTCTCCCAGGCCCCCGAACGCGCCTCCCGCCTGCTCCGGCACCGCTACCCGACGGTGGCGGTGACGGGCATGACCGGCGTCGGCAAGACCCGGCTGGCCGACCGCCTCGCCCGGCGCGCGAGCGCCGAGGCCTCGGCCACCGACGGCGCCGAGGTCGGCTCGGCGGTGATGGAGCGGCGTACGCGTCGCAACGCCCGATTGCGCGGCTACCGCTTCCGCGTGGTCCCCGGCGAGAACGCCGCCACCCGCCTCGGCGCGCTCGACGAGGTCTTCCACGACGAGCCGGTCGACGGGGTGCTGCACGTGGTCGCCAACGGCTACGCCACGCCCCGGCGTACGGCCGGCACCACCGGCGCCGCGCTCGCCTCCCGCGAGGAGCAGCTCGCCGCCGAGCTCGAGGACTGGGCGATCACCGCCCACCGGATCGCCAGCATGGCCGTACGCCGCGAGCGCCCCACGTGGCTGGTCGTCGCGGTGACCAAGGCCGACCTCTTCGCCGACGACATCGACGCGGCCGTGCACTACTACTCCCCCGGCAGCGGCTCGCCCTTCGGCGACAAGCTCGACGAGCTCCGCGCCCTCGCCGGCGGCGCCCGGCTCTCGATCGACGTGCTCCCGGTGTGCGCGCAGGGCGGTGGCCGGAAGGGCGCCGGGTCCAGGCTGCCCGACAAGGCCTGCAGCGAGCTGCTCAACAAGCTCGAGCTGCGGATGGCCCAGCTCAGCGGCCACGTCTGAGCGGTCCCCCGCCCGCCGCTCCCGGTCCGGACCGCCGACCTCGGTGGTTCACAACTTCACGACCTCGGGTTTCGGGCCCGCTCCGGCGGGCAGAAGACCGCCATGAGGCCGATCGCGATCAACCAGCGGGCGCTGCGGGGCGCCAAGGAGGAGCTCGACTCCGCCCGTGAGGACCTGACGGCGGCGCTCGGCGACATCGACCACCCCGCCGACGACTTCCCGTGGCGCGACCTGCTGGTCGAGGGGGTCCGCAGCCTCGTCGACGACACCGAGCAGGTCGCCAGGCGCTGCCGCAGCATCGCGGGGGCCATCGACGACTCGGTCGTCGACTTCGACGAGCTCGACCTCATGGTCGGCGAGGCGGCCACGGTCGCGGCCAGGCTCGCCGAGGTGAAGCCGTGACGCGGGTCGCGGCCGAGGCGCTGGTCGAGACCGAGCGGGAGGGGCTCCGGTTCGGCGACCCGATCGGCTGCCACTACCGCTGGCTCGAGCCCGGCAAGGTCGACGCCTACGGCGACTCCGTACGCCGCCTGGCCGCCAAGGTCGAGCTCGCGGTCGACGCGTTCGAGCGCACGTCCACCCTGTCGGAGGACGTCTTCGCCGGTGAGGCCGCCGACAAGCTGCGCGAGCGGGCCGCCCGTCGCCACGAGGAGTCGGCGTCCGTCCGCGACGACCTGCGCGGCCTCGGGCGCGCGATCAACGCCTACTCCGACGTGCTCCGCCGTCACCGCGACGGGCTCGAGCAGCTGCGCGCCTTCGCCGCCGGCAAGGGGCTCGAGGTCCGCGACCACCGGATCTGGCCGCCCGTCGAGACCCTGCCCGGCGACGCCACGCGACAGCAGGCCGACGCGTGGGAGGCCGACTGGAAGGCCTACCAGGCGTGCTTCGAGGCCAAGATCGAGCTGCGCGACGCCCGGCGGGCCGGCACCCGCGAGCTGGTCAAGGCGCTCGCCGACCACGCCGGGGTGCACCCGGACGAGGACGGGCAGAAGCTCGTCGCCGCCACCACCAACCAGGTGCGGTTCGGCGAGCTGCGCCGCGAGGCGGCCGAGGAGGCGATGGAGGCCGTCGAGGCCGCCGACGTCGCGGACGCCGCCCGCGGCACGGTCGAGGCGCTCAAGCGCCGCGAGCAGGCCGCGCTCGACAGCCTCGAGGAGCTCGTCCTGGCCGAGGCGCCCCACGAGGAGATCTCGGCGCAGGCCGCCAAGGTCCAGGCGCTGCACCGCGAGCTCGTCGACGCGCGGGTCGAGGCCCGCGACGCCGCGACCGTCGCCGAGCGTGAGCAGGCGCAGGCCGACCGCGCCGCCCGCAACCTCGAGGCGGCGGACATCAGGACCCGTCTGGGTTGACCTCGCCGACCTCGACGACCTCGTGGCGCGGGATCGTGCTCGCGCGGCGCGCCGAGCAGGTCAGCTGGTGGGCGTCCTCGCCCGGCACCCGGCGTACGACGACGTCGCGGACGCCGAGCCCGCGCACCTCGCACCGCACCGCGGTCAGGTCGCCGTCGACGCGCACGCCCCGGACCTGCACGTCGTCGAGACCGGTGAGCCGATGCTCCCGGCGCAGCGCCACGTCGGCGGCCTGGGCGGCCATCGGCAGGTCGGACCGGCCGCGGAAGTGCTCGAGCAGCACCTGGCCGACGGCGGTCGCGTCCGCGACGGCGCGGGCCGAGTCGGGGTCGAGGCCGCCGTAGTAGAGACCGCGCGGCAGCACGACGAGGTTGCCGGCGAACCGGTCGCCGCCGACGTGGGAGGTCTCCCACGTCGCGTCACCATGGGGTCCGTCGGCGAGCGCGAGCGCCACGGGACGCCCGAGCTCGGTGCAGCAGGCGTCGTGGCGGCCGTGGGTGCAGACGGCGAGCAGCGACGCGGTCGACCGGTCGAGGCCGAGGCTGCGCCCGGCGCCCAGCGCGGCCAGGTCGAGGGAGCGTACGTCCGCCAGGCCGTCGAGCGAGGCGCTCTCCAGCCAGGACCCGGGACCGGCCGCACGCGCGGCGACCACGCGCACCGGGCCGCCAGTGGCGCGACGTCCAGGCCGGCGTACGAGCAGGACGCGCACGCGGTTGCGGCGCGACGCCTCGCGCAGGTGCTCGCCCAGGCCCTCGGGCAGCCGGGCGTCGCGCAGCGCGTCGGCTCCCCACGGACCGGCGTGCTCGACGAGCAGGAAGCTGCGGACCGTCGAAGCGGTGCCGGCGAGCTCGTCCCCGCGCTCCCGGCTCGCGACCGCGCAGCGGAACCCGGTCATCGCGCGACCTCGAGCAGCCCCTCCCGGACCAGGCGGCGACAGAGCACGAGGGCACTCTCGACGTCGAGCGGGGCGAGGGCGGCGGGCGTGAGCTCGTGGTGGGTCGCGACGTGCTCGAGCGCCGGGCGGACCCGGGCGGGGACCCGCAGGGCCCGGTCGCCGATCAGCACCCGGACGGTGTCGCCGTCGTCGACCAGCTCGCAGGGGTGGCCGCGGCGACGCCGGAGCCGGGTGTCCGCCAAGATGCCCCGGGCGAGCGCGTCGCGGTCGAGCAGGGCACCGGCGAGGCGCGGGGGTCGTCCGGCGAGGAACCCCTCGGCCTGGGCCGCCGCGAGCGCGGCCGGGTCGAGGTGGCGTACGGCGTCGGCGACCGCGGCGAGGTGCTCGCCGAGGCCGTCGGCGAGCCGGGCGGGGTCGGTGAGGTAGCCCGCGGGGAGGTGCTCGTCGGGCACCTCCGCGAGCAGCCGACCGACCTCGCGGGTCAGCAGGCTGCGCCAGGTCAGCTGGTTGATGCCGATGGTGAGGTGCAGCGACACCGACTCCTGCGCGCGAGCGGCGTGCGGCGTGCCGGTCGGGAGGTAGGCGACGACGCCGGGCTCGAGGAGCAGGTCGCCGGGTCCGCCCTCGCCGTGGACCTCCCACATCTTGGTGCCGTGCGTCTGCAGGACGAAGACGTCGTGGGAGTCGGAGTGGACCGCGAAGCCCTGGGCGCCGGGCGGGGTCAGGTAGGCGTTGGCCTGGCAGGGGTGGCCGAGCTCGAGCTCGAGCTCGGCGACGAGGTCGCCGACGGGCGACCAGTAGCGCTGGAGGCCCTGGAGCACGATGGTGGCGCCCTCGTCGTGCAGGCGCATGAGCCTGACCGGGTCGACCAGCCCGGTCAGCGGCTTGCCGGCGAGGCTGCCGCCGCGGGTGAACGACGACTCCGGCAGCACCGACCCGTTGCGCGCGACGCGCACCGCGGGCGCGCGGATCGCGGTCTCGGTCAGCAGGTGGTCGACGTGGGCGAGGGAGAGGACCTCGGCGCCGTACGCCGGGTCGGTGCGATGGACGTGCACCGACGACGCCCAGACCTTGTCGAGGAAGGTCTGGGCGTCACCGGTCAGCCGGTCGAGAGCGCTCAGAGCGCGGTCCCGTCGGTGCCGTCGGCGTCGGTCGAGTCGCCGTCCGTGGCGTCGGTCGAGTCGCCGTCGCTGGCGTCGGCGTCCGTGCCGTCGGCGTCCGTGGAGTCGCCGTCGGTCGCGTCGGTCGAGTCGCCGTCGGTGGCGTCCGCGTCCGTGCCGTCGGCGTCGGTGCCGGGGCCGGCTGCCACACCGGTCGGGTCGACGCCCTCGGTCGTGATCTCGTCGTCGCCGAGCGGGTTGCCGGGAGTCGTCATGGTTCCTCCTCGATGTGCCGCGACGGACGGTCCGCCCCGGGAAGTGGTGTCGAGTCTGGTGTCGCCGGCACCACCGTCCCACACCCCTGGGGACGGGGACAGGGGGCGTTCAGCGGGTCCTCACCCGGTGGTGGCCCGCCCGTCCTCGGACACCTCGATCGCGACCCGGCGCTCGTGCGTGCCGAGCCCCGCGATCCGCGTCGTGCCGAACCCCCAGGGCTGCACCGGCGCCAGGGACAGGCCGTGCTCGGCGTCGCGGTCGGGCCGCAGGCCGAGCACGGAGGAGACCAGCGAGACCGCGGAGGCGGCCGACCAGGCCTGCGGGCGGCAGGCCGCGGGATAGGGCAGGGGGACGGGTTGGGCCGAGGCCGCGTCGCCGGCGAAGAGCTCCGGCGGCCGGCCGCCGAAGGCCGTGAGCGCGGACAGCAGCGCCTCGGCCACCTCGGCCGTCTCGGGTCGCTGCTCCGCTGCGAGCCCGGCCAGGCAGATCGCGGTGTCGTGCGGCCACACGGACCCCACGTGGTAGCCCGTCGGAGAGTAGCCCGCGGCCTGCGTCGACAGCGTGCGGATGCCGAAGCCCGACTGCATGTCGTGGCCGACGAGCCGTCGGGCGACGAGGTCGACGCCCTCGGCGTCGAGGATCCCGGTGCCGAGCAGGTGCCCGATGTTGCTCGTCAGGGAGACGACGGGGCGCTTGTCGCGGTCGAGCGCGATCGCCGGGAACGCACCGACGGCGTCCTCGACCCAGAAGCGGCGGGCGAACTCCTCGCGCAGCCGCGCGGCCCACTCGCGCCACCTGTCGACGCCGGGCCGGCCGTACGCCTCCAGCAGGTCGGCGCCCCGCACCGCCGCGGCGTAGGCGTAGCCCTGCACCTCCGCCAGCGCGAGCGGCGAGGTGGCGCGGCTGCCGTCGCTGCGGCGTACGGCGTCGCCGGAGTCCTTCCAGCCCTGGTTGGACAGGCCGTGGCCGGAGCGGTCGACGTACTCCAGGAGCCCGTCGCCGTCGGCGTCGCCGTGCTCGACCTGCCACGCGAGGGCCCGCTCGAGCGCGGGCAGCAGCGGCTCGACCTGGTCGCCGGGGGCGCCCCAGCTCCACGCGTCGTGCAGGGTCAGCGCCCACAGCGGGGTGGCGTCGATCGTGCCGTAGTAGACCGGCGGCAGGTGGCGGTCGGCGCCGTCGTCCTCGCCGAGGCTGAAGCCGGCCGAGCGCACCTCGTGCAGGATCTTGCCGGGCTCCTCGGCGGTGACGTCGTCGGTGCGGGTGCCCTGGTGGTGCGCGAGGAGCCGCAGGGTCGACATCGCCAGGTCGGTGGTGACCGGCATGAGCATGCGCGCGGTCCAGAGGCTGTCGCGGCCGAACAGCGTGAGGAACCACGGGGCGCCGGCGCCGATGAACTCCTCGTCCGCGCCGTCGGCGCCGGGAGCCGCGAGGCGGAGCAGGCGGAGGTCGTCGAGGCTGCGCCGCAGGACCGGCGCGATCCGGCGGTCGGCGCTCGCCACCTCGACGTCGGGCCAGCCCGCGTCGCGTCGCGGCGCCGAGACAACCGCCCCGGCGGCGTCGAGGGTGACCAGCAGGTCGTGGGCGACGCTCTCGCCCGGGGGCACGACGACGTCCCACGTCGCCACGACCTCCGTGCCGTCCGTCGTCGTACGAGCGCCCGGGACGCGCAGGGTTGCCCGGAGGCCGTCGCGGTCCCAGGTCAGCAACGAGCCGCCGACGCCGTCGGCCGGGACCGGCTCGAAGGTGGCGCCGGACTTCACGCCGTCCATCGGCGCGAGGTCGGCGGCGACCCGCAGCCCGAGCGTGCACGTCACCGGCTCGGCCGCGGTGCTGGAGAGCACGTACGTCTCCCGCACGAGGCCGGGCTCGACGTCGCGCCGCCGGACCAGGCGCACCGTCGGGTCGGGACCGGGGTCGCCGAGGTGCCGGGGCACGGACACGAAGGAGTGGGTGTCACCCCGCACGCTGTGCGCCGCGACGGGCGTCGGCTCCTGCCCGTCGACCTCGAGCGCCAGCAGGCAGAGCACCCGGCGATCGGCGTGGTGGACGCCGGCCAGGCCGCCCGGGCGCACCTGGCCGTCGCCGGCCGACCACACCTGCGTCGGCGCCGCGAGCGTGAGGGACAGGTCGTGCAGCCAGGGTTGTTCCATCGACGGTCCTTCGGGGTCGGGGCGGGAGGGGCTTCCCAACGAGTGTGACGTGGGTTACGGTTTGAGCGCTCAAAGTTTGAGCGCTCAAACACCCTAGTGGCCGCACTGGCGCACCGCTACCCCGCATTCCGGAGCCACCGGAGCACCGATCGAGGAGGACGAGATGGCCGAGTCCGGACCCGCCACGCTCGACTCGGTCGCGGCCCGCGCCGGCGTCTCGCGGCAGACCGTCTCCAACGTGCTGCGCCACCCCTCCCGCGTCGCCGCGCCGACCCGCGAGCGGGTGCTCGCCGCCATCCGCGAGAGCGGCTACCGGCCGTCGCTGCCCGCCCGCCAGCTCGCCACCCGCCGCGCGCACGCCATCGCCGTACGCGCCGAGCGCCAGCAGGACGGCATCTCGGGCCTCGTGCTCGACGCCTTCTACCACGGGCTCGCCGAGGCCGGGCAGGACAACGGCCTGCGCGTGCTGCTGTACGCCCAGCCCGAGGACGAGGCCGCGGAGGTGGCGCTCATCGACGAGCTCGTGCTCACCGGCGCGGCCGACGCGGTCGTGCTCACCGCCACCAGCGCCGACGACGAGCGCCCCGCCCACCTGCGCGCCAACGGCACCACCTTCTGCGCCTTCGGCCGGCCGTGGGGCCACGACGACGAGCCGCACGACTGGGTCGACGTCGACGGCGCCGTCGGCACCGGCCTGGCCGTCCAGCACCTCCTCGACCTCGGTCGCCGTCGCATCGCCTACCTCGGCTGGCCCGGCGACGGCGCGGAGCCGAGCACCGGCACCGACCGCCGGCGCGGCTGGCTGGACGCCCTCGCCGAGGCCGGTCTCGGCGGCGCGGCCCTCGAGGCCCGCAGCCTCAACGACGCCGCCGCCGCGCAGGCAGCCGTGGCCGAGCTCCTCGACGCGCCCGACGCACCGGACGCCATCGTGTGCGCCAGCGACACCCTCGCGCTGGGCGCCCACCGCGCGGCGACGACGCGCGGCGGCGAGCCGGCGACGGTGGTCGGCTTCGACGCCACGCCCGTGGCCGCCGCCCTCGGCCTGGCCAGCGTGGCCCAGCCGATCGACCAGGCCGCCCACCTGTGCATCGAGCTGCTCACCGGCCGGCTCGAGACCCCCGACCGGCCCGCGCAGGGCCTGCTCGTACCCCCCGTGCTGCACCTCCCGACCTGACCAGACCCAGACCCCACCCCCGACCCAGACCCAGACCCAGACCCAGACCCAGACCCAGACAGCCACCTCCCCCACCCCCAACCCAAGGAGCCACCATGTCGACCACCTCGTCGCGCACCCCCCGGTACCGCCGGGCATCCCTGGCAGCACTCGCCGTCAGCACGTCGCTCGCCCTCGCGGCGTGCGGCGGCGGCTTCGAGGACGACGGCTCCTCCGAGCCGGCGTCGTCCGGCGACGGCCCGGTCGAGCTGCAGGTGCTGATCGCGTCCAGCGGTGACGCCGAGACCCAGGCCGTCGAGGACGCGGCCGCCGCGTGGGCCGAGGAGAGCGGCAACGAGGTGGAGGTCGTGGTCGCCAACGACATCGCCCAGCAGCTCTCGCAGGGCTTCGCGGGCGGCAACCCGCCGGACGTGTTCTACGTCGACGCGGGCGTCTTCGGCGACTACGCCGAGGCCGGCAACCTCTACCCCTACCTCGACCAGATGGAGGACGCCGACGACTTCTACCCCAACCTCGTCGAGACCTTCACCCTCGACGACCAGGCCTACTGCGCCCCGAAGGACTTCTCGACCCTCGCCCTCCAGATCAACACCGCGGCGTGGAAGAAGGCCGGCCTGACCGACGCCGACATCCCGACCACCTGGGACGAGCTGCAGACCGTCGCCGACAAGCTCACCACTCCCCAGCAGGCGGGGCTCGTCCTCGGCCTGGGCCGCGACCGCGTCGGCGCCTTCCTGGTGCAGAACGGCGGCTTCTGGGTGGACAGCGAGACCGGCGAGGCGACCGCCACCGAGCCCTCCAACGTCGAGGCCCTGGAGTACGTCCAGGGGCTGCTCGACAGCGGCTCGGCCGTGCTGGCCCCCGACGTCGACGCCGGCTGGGGCGGTGAGGCCTTCGGCACCCAGAAGGCCGCGATGACCATCGAGGGCAACTGGATCCGCGGGGCGATGAGCAACGACTACCCCGACGTCGACTACACCGTCGCTGAGCTCCCCGAGGGCCCGGCCGGCAAGGGCACGCTGCTCTTCACCCAGTGCTGGGGCATCTCCGCCGACTCCGAGGACCAGGAGGCTGCCGTCTCGCTGGTCGAGTCGATGACCTCGCCGGAGCAGCAGCTCGCCAACGCCGAGGCCTTCGGCGTCATGCCCAGCCGCGAGTCGGCGCAGGCCGACTACGTCGAGCAGTTCCCCGAGGACGCCCCGTTCATCGCGGGTGGCGAGTACGGCCAGGGCCCGGTGAACCTGCCCGGTCTCGGCCCGGTGCTGGCCGACCTCGACTCGCAGCTCGAGCAGATCGCCAGGGCCGACGCCACCGAGATCCTCGAGTCCTTCCAGAAGAACGCCGAGGCGGAGCTGCAGTGAGCAACGCGGGCAGCATCCGCGGAGGCCAGACCCGCGCCGGCTGGCTCTTCGTGCTGCCGACCCTGGTCGTGCTCGGGCTGTTCCTCGCGGTGCCGGTGGTGATGGCGCTGTGGGTGTCCTTCACCGACTGGAACGGCCGCGGCAGCCCGTTCGCGTCCGGGGTCGGGTTCGTCGGCACCGACAACTACCGCGAGCTGTTCGGGGAGCAGGGCGGGCTCACCAGGGCGGACTTCATGACGTCGCTGCGCAACAACTTCTACTACGTCCTGCTCGTGGTGCCGCTCCAGACCGTGTTCGCGCTGTTCCTCGCCCTGGTGCTCAACCAGCAGATGTTGAAGGCGGTCGGCTTCTTCCGTACGGCCTTCTACTTCCCGTCGGTGGTGAGCTCGGTGGCCATCAGCCTGGTCTTCCTGTTCCTGTTCTCCGGGGGCGGTGTGGTCAACTCCATGCTCGAGACCATCGGGGTCGACGGGCCGACCTGGTTCAACGACTCCCGCGGCCTGCTGCACGTCGTCGGTGACGGGCTGGGGCTCTGGAACGCTGCGGACCCGCCGTCCGCGCTCGCCGGAGGAGGCCTCCTCGGCTTGACGTGGTGGCAGTGGCTCTCCGGCCCCAGCGTGGCCCTGTCGGTGATCATCATGCTCGTCGTCTGGACGACCACCGGCACCTTCATGCTGATGTTCATCGCCGCGCTGCAGGACCTGCCGGTCGAGGTCGAGGAGGCCGCACGCATCGACGGCGCCGGCCGCTGGGGGGTGTTCCGCAACGTCACGCTGCCGCACCTGCGCCCGACGATGCTGCTCGTCACGACCCTCGGACTGATCGGCACGTGGCAGGTCTTCGACCAGGTCTACGTCATGACGCAGGGCGGTCCGAGCAAGACGACCCTCACCCCGGCGTTCCTGTCCTACTTCTACGCCTTCGAGAACCAGAAGTGGGGGGTCGCAGCGGCGATGGCCTTCATCCTGTTCCTCATCATCTTCGCGAGCGCGACCCTGCAGCGCTGGCTCTTCCGTGACAAGGACGCCATCGAACTCAAGCGCCAGGAGCGGCGTACGAAGAAGGCGCGCGCCCGCGCCGTGGCCGGAGGTGCCGCATGACCACCCAGAAGACCACCACCGAGCCGACCACCGACGAGCCGACCACCGGCCGACGGAGCACCGGTCGACGGAGCACCGGCCGGTCCACGAAGCCGATGATCGGCGACCGCTCCGCCCTGCTCCTGTTCCTCGGTTACGCCGTCCTCGTCTTCTTCTCGTTCGTCTACCTCTATCCGTTCCTGGTGCAGCTCACGACGGCGTTCAAGACCAACACCGACGCCGTCGCCAACCCGCTGTCCCTCGTCGCCGACCCCTTCACGACGGCGGCGTTCCGCGAGCTGGCGGAGCGCGACTTCCCGCTCTGGTTCACCAACTCGGTGGTCGTCACCCTGCTGGTCACCGCGGGCCGGGTGTTCCTCTGCTCGCTGGCCGGCTACGCGCTGGCGCGCATCAAGTTCCGCGGGCGCAGCGCGGTCTTCACCGCGATCCTCGCGGTGATGGCGGTGCCCGGCGTCATCCTGCTGATCCCGAAGTTCCTGGTGCTGCGCTACCTCGGCATCTACGACACCTACCCGGCGCTGGTCCTGCCGCTCCTGGTGGACGCCGCGGGCGTCTTCATCATGAAGCAGTTCTTCGAGTCGATCCCCGAGTCGATCGAGGAGGCCGCCCGGATCGACGGCGCCGGCACCTTCCGCACCTTCTGGTCCGTCGTGCTGCCGATGGCGCGCCCGGCGCTGATCACCATCACGATCCTGTCGTTCCAGGGATCGTGGAACGAGCTGCCGCACTTCATCGTGGCCTCGCAGGACAGCGACCTCTTCACCCTCACGAAGGGCGTCGCGACGCTGACCAGCGGTCAGCTCGGCTCGGGCTCGCAGTACCCGATCACCATGGCCGCGGCGCTGCTGATGACCATCCCGGTGGCGATCGTCTTCTTCGTCTTCCAGAAGTACCTCGTCCGCGGGGGTACGTCAGGGGCGGTGAAGGGCTGAGACTCCGGCGCCGGGCGGGCTTCCGCCTCCTAGCACCCGCCCGGCACCGGCTTGCTCCCCCGCTCGACCCGGGTCAGCGGGCGGGGCGTACCTCGTAGCGGGTCGTCCCCTTGACCTTGTCGTCCCCGCAGGACTGGCGGCGTACGGGCCCGGGCACGGCGACGACCTCGTCGTGCGCGTCGCCGCCGCCGAGGACGTGCAGCTCGCGGACCTGCTCCTCGCCCGACCGGCCGGCGCGACCCCGGGTGACGTCGAGCG
The DNA here is from genome assembly GCF_014779655.1 of Nocardioides ganghwensis. GTDB lineage: Bacteria > Actinomycetota > Actinomycetes > Propionibacteriales > Nocardioidaceae > Nocardioides > Nocardioides ganghwensis. The sequence continues at coordinate 286,750 of NZ_JACXYX010000003.1, read as the reverse complement.
GCACCTCGCCCCGCGCGACGGCCTCGCACGCACCAAGGGCGTTGTCGGTGTCGAGGCGGCCGAGGGTCAGCCCGCTGGGCAGGGCGAGCAGCGTGCCCGAGAACCGGTGGCCACCGAGGTGCGTGGTCTCCCACGTGCCCGCCGGCCACCGCTCGCTGAGCAGCCCCGCGATGGGGCGGCCGACCTCGGCGCAGCACCGGTCGCGCTTGCCGTTGGTGCAGACCAGCCAGAGCGGCTCGTCGTGGGCCGGCAGCGCCGCCTGATCGGCGAGGTCGAGGTCGAGGAGGTCCTCCGGCCGCTCGAGCACCGCGCGGCGGACGGCGTACCCGTCCCCGGTGGCGCGGGCGTGGAAGACGTGGGTGCCGGGGCCGGCGTGCCCGTCGTAGCGGCGGAGCAGGAAGACCTTGAGGTCGAGCGCGGCCAGGTGGGCGCGGACGGCCTCGGGCAGCCGGTTGTCGGTGACCGCGTCGCGCCCCCACGGCCCGGGGGACTCGACGAGCAGGATCTCGGGGTCGGTGGGCGCGGTGCCGGCGATCGGCTCGTCGTCGGTGAGGCTGGCGAGCGAGCAGCGGTAGTCGGGCACGGGGGAAGTCTGACGGACGGGTGTCAGGGACTGCCCAGCAGGACGTTGACGTCGGTGATCCGGCCCGCGCCGTCGGTCCACACCTGGACGGCGGCCTCCTCCATGCAGGCCCGCGGGCGGCGGGTGACCAGGCTCCACGACGACGGCAACCGGCGCACCAGGTCGGCCGGCAGCGCGACGCTCTTGACCGGGCAGGAGAAGGGCGGCACGTCACGGTCGGCCATCGGCCCGGAGGACAGGAGGTCGAGGATGCGTACGTCGGGGCGTTCGGCGTAGGCCACGTCGAGCGTCCACGCCGCGGGGTCGCCGGCCCGGGCTGCGGTGAGGGTGCGGACGGGGCGGTTCGCCACCAGGAACCGCACCCGGTCGGCGAGCTCGGGGGCGGGCTCGTCCTCGCGTGCCCATGCCTCCAGGCGGCGCAGGGCGGTCGCCGCGTACGGGAAGGTGCAGGTCGCTGTGGCCGGCGCCCTGGCCACCACGAGCCCGATGGTCGCGCCGCGGTCGACCTCCGTGCCCGGAGCCGGGTCCTGGGCCAGGACGACGCCGGCTCCGCAGCGGACCCGGGACGTCACCTCGAGCCGAAGACCCTGCCCGGTCAAGGCCTCGCGCACCTCCCGCAGGCGTGCGCCGACCAGCACCCCGACGCGGGCCGGCGTGCGACGCTCGTCCGCGCCCCCGGTCGTCCCGTCCTGCGGGGCGGCCGGCGTGGCGGCAGTTGCGCCCACACCCGGATCGACATCGCGGTCGGACTCGTCGGGGGTCGAGCACCCGGCGAGGAGCATGAGTGCGATCGCCGCCAGGTGCTTCACAGGGGTGGGACGCCCCACGTGTCCGCTGCGTTGCACGTCAGAGCAGCCCGCGACGCCGGGCGACCGCGACGGCCTCGGTGCGCGAGGCGGCATCGAGCTTGGCGAGCACGTTGGAGACGTGGACCGACACGGTCTTGGTGCTGATGAAGAGCTGCTTGCCGATCTCGCCGTTGGAGCGTCCCTCCGCGACGAGGGCGAGGATCTCCGACTCGCGCGGGGTGAGCGCGGTGACCTCGGTGGACGCGGCGGGCGACGCTGTCGAGCCCTGCGCGGTGAGCTCGGCGACCAGGTGCCGGGACCCGATCGCGTGCGCCGCCTCGCGCGCGAGGTCGGCGACCTGGCGGGCACCGGCCGCATCGCCGGTGGCGCGCAGGACCCCGGCGAGGCGTACGCGGGCCTGGGCGATCTCGGGGACGCTGCCGAAGGCGACGGCGGTCTCCTCCGCGGCCCGCCAGGCGTCGACGAGCTCCTCGGCCGAGGGCGGGTCGACCTGCGCGAGCCATCGCCACCGCAGGTGCTCGGCGGTGCGGCGGGCGACCCACATGCGGTACTCGGGGCCGTGGCTGCCGTCGTAGGGGGCGTAGAAGTCGATGACGCGCGCCCCGTCTCCCATCAGGCGCTCGACGTCCGCGGCCGCGGCCTGGCGCTCCTCGGCGCTCTGGCGAGGGGCGGCCGAGGCGAGCGCGGCGACGGTGAGGGTGGCGAGCCGCAGCCGGGCCTGGAACCACTCGTGCCACAGGGGCACGACGACGGCGACCACGTCGTCGTAGACCGCGACGGCCCGCGCCGCGTCGCCGACGGCGGCCGCTGCCATCAGCTCGGCGCTCGCGGCCGACAGGGCGGTGAGGCCGTCGGTGCCCCAGTAGTCGCGGAGCCGCTCGAGTGCCTTCGGCTTGGGTTCGCCCCGGATGCCGATGGTGATGAGCATCTGGTGGGCGAAGTAGAGCCACTCGAAGACCATCGGCGGGTTCTGGCCGCTGACGTCGAGCAGCTCCCAGGCCTCGTCGAGGCGCCCCTGGTGGGTGAGGGCCACGGCCAGCAGCAGCCGCGACTCGGCGGGGTAGGGCGACCAGATGAGCCCGCCCACCTCGCTGCGCGCGATCACCTCGCGGTAGACATCGATGGCGGTGTCGAGCTCGCCCTCGTCCTGGTGGAGCCGGCCGAGCAGGTAGAGGGCGCGCAGCTCGGGCTCGATGAGTCCGGCCTGCCGGGCACGGTCGGCCGCGGCCCGCCACCCGGCGCTGGGGCTCGCCCCGCCCGCGGGGTCGAGGCCGGCCACCGTGGCGTGCAGCTCGACGGCCAGGTTGGTGAGGTCGTGGCGCTCCGCGATCTCGAGGGCCTGCAGCGCCACGGCGCGCGCGTCGTCGACCTCCCACCCGAGGAGGCTCTGGGCGTGCACGAGCAGCGCGCGGGCGACCAGCTTGGGCGGACCGCCCCGCAGCAGCTCGACGGCCGCGGCGGCGATCTCGCGCGGGGAGTCGGTGGTGTCGGTCAGCATGAGCGCCGACGCGAGGGCCGTCATGAGCTGGCCCCGGTCGAGGTCGGCCCCCTCCTCCGGCAGGGTGGCCAGGCGGGCGCGCAGCACCTTGACCGCCTTGGGAACCCGCCCGGACGCGACCAGCGCGTCGGCGCAGCGGCGGGCCAGGGCGGACGCGTCCACGTCGGGGACCGGGGTGCGGGAGGTGTCGATGAGCTCCAGCGCGTCGAGGAGGTGGGTCGCCGCCTCGGACGGCCCACCGACGGCGAGGGCCTCCTCGCCCGCCTCGATCGAGGCGCGGATCGCGACCGGCCGGTCGTCGGCGCGGCGGGCGTGCTGGGCGAGCTCGGCAGCCGTGCCGATGGCCCGCCCCTCCCCCAGCGCCGACACGAAGTCGGCGTGCAGCCGCATCCGCTCGCCGGGCAGCAGGTCGTCGTAGACGGCCTCGCCGAGCAGCGCGTGCCGGAAGGCGTACGTGCCGCCGCGCGAGGCGACGAGGACGTTGGCCTCGACGGCGGTGCGCAGGGCCGCCTCGAGCTCGGCGGGAGCGAGGTCGGAGACCTCGGCCAGCAGGCCGTGGCTCACCTGTCGGCCGGCGACCGAGACGATCCGCACGACCCGGCGGGTGGGCTCGTCGAGGCGGTCGAGGCGGACGAGGAGGAGGTCGGCGAGCTCGCCCGGCACCTGGCCCGACCACGCGGCACCGACGAGCTCCTCGACGAAGAACGGGTTGCCCTCGGCGCGGTCGACGATGGAGACGTACTCAGCCTCGGACATCGTCGCGGGGTGCAGCGCGCGGACGAGGCGGCGTACGGCGTCGTCGGTCAGCGGCTCGAGCTGGAGCCGGTCGACGCCCCGCAGCCGCAGCCACTCCGCGACCTGGCGCCGCAGCGGGTGACGGCGGTGGAGGTCGTCGGCGCGGTAGGAGACGACGAGCGAGACGCCCGGCACGGGGCGGGAGAACAGGAAGCTCAGCATGTCGCGGGTGGACTCGTCGGCCCAGTGGGCGTCCTCGACCACGACGAGGAGCGGCGCCTGCTCGGCGACGGCGGAGAGGAGGTCGCCGAACGCGTCGTAGACGTTGCCCCGGTCGAGGGCCTGGTCGCCGGACGCGGTCTCGCTGCTGCGGATGCGTCGGCCGGGCTGGAGGCGCGCGAGCGTGGGGTGCTGCTCGAGGACGCGGGACGCGACGTCGGGGTGCTCGGTGATCGCGATGCCGAGGACCTCGGAGAAGGGGAGGTAGGGCAGGGAGGAGTCCGCGAGGTCGAGGCAGTGGCCCGCGACGACCTGCCAGCCCGCCTCGAGCGCGGCGTCGCGCAGCGCCATCAGCACGCGGGTCTTGCCGACGCCGGCGTCACCGCCGAGGAGCATCGCCCGGACGCTCTGCTCGACCGGCCGGCCGCCCCCGGACGTGCGAATGCCGAGCTGGGCAGTCAGCTGCTCCAGCTCGGCATCGCGTCCGATGAGATCGGTGGTCCGCAGGGCCGGCACGGACGACATTGTGTCCTGCCGGTCCGACACGCGCGGGTCGATCGCAGTGTGGCTCACTTCTGGGTGTCGTCGGGACGGACACGGGTCCAGCGGCGCTGGCTGTAGTCCTTCCTCACCTTGGCCTGTCGGTAGGCGATCTCGGCACTCAGGAAGTTGTCGGTCGTGTACATGGTGGTTCTCCTCTTCTCGTCCGGCCCCTCGGTGGGACCGTGAGTAGAGATTCCGTCGCTGAGGTAGGCACGGACATCGGGCGCGTGCCCTATTCGTGGGTGGCCGGCTACCTCAGACGGGGCGCGCGGCGGCGTACGGCGGGGGTCTGAGGTAGTCCGGGAGCCCCCGGGGGGTAGTCCAGTGGTTGGTGGCTGCCCAGCCGGGTGGTCCAGTGACGTCTGGCTCGAAACCGGCGTCTTCCGTAGCCACTTCCCACTGGACTACCGGGCTCCGCGACCCGGCCGGGTAGTCCAGTGACGGATGGTCGTGGCGAGGCGTCCACAGCAGCCACTTCCCACTGGACTATCCCGCCTGCCCCGCCTTATCTCGCCTATCTCGCCTACCCCGACTATCCCGACCATCCCGGGGTGCCGACCACCGGTCGCCCGGCCTGCCAGACCCCGGCCACGAGCGGGACGCCGGGGCGGTAGGCGAGGTGGACGTGGGACGGCGCGTCGAGGAGGACGAGGTCGGCGGCCTTGCCGGGGGCGAGCACGCCGACGTCGTCACGGTCGAGGGCGGCGGCGCCCGTCGCGGTGGCGGCGTGCAGCGCCTCGGCGGGACTCATCCGCATCTCGCGCACGGCGAGCGCGATGCACAGCGCCATCGAGGAGGTGAAGCACGAGCCCGGGTTGCAGTCGCTGGCCAGCGCCACGCGTACGCCCGCGTCGAGCAGGCCGCGGGCGTCGGGGTAGGGCTGCCGGGTGGAGAACTCCACGCCCGGCAGCAGGGTCGCGATGGTGCCGCTCGACACGAGCGCGTCCACGTCGGCGTCGGCGAGGAACGTGCAGTGGTCGACGGCGACCAGGCCGAGCTCGCAGGCCAGCCGTACGCCGCCTCCGTACGTCAGCTGGTTGGCGTGGAGCCGCCCGCGCAGGCCGCTGTCGGTGCCGGCCTGCAGGATGGCCCGTGCCTGGTCGACGTCGAAGGCGCCGTCCTCGCAGAACACGTCGATCCACCGGGCGTGCGGTGCTGCCGCCGCGAGCATGGGGCCGGTGACGAGAGCGACGTAGTCCTCGGGGGTGGTGTCGGCGGGGACGACGTGGGCACCGAGGAACGTGGTCTCGTCGGTGAACTGGCGGGCCACCGCGAGACTGCGTGCCTCGTCGTGGACCGACAACCCGTAGCCGCTCTTGATCTCGACGGTGGTGGTGCCCTGGGTCCGCATCTCGGCGACGAGCCGGGCGACGTGGGAAGTGAGCTGCTCGTCGGTGGCGGCACGGGTCCGCGCGACCGTCGTGCGGATGCCGCCGGCGGTGTAGGGCTGACCGGTCATCCGTGCCTCGAACTCGGCCGAGCGGTCACCGGCGAAGACGAGGTGGCTGTGGGAGTCGACGAAGCCGGGGATGACCGCGCGCCCGCCGGCGTCGACCTGCACGTCGGCGTCGGGGGCGTCGGCGGCCGGGCCGACCCAGGCGATCCGCCTGCCCTCGACCACGACCGCGGCGTCGGTCAGCAGGCCGAGGAGCCCGCCCTGCTCGGCGCGGGCGGGGTCGTTGGTCACCAGCTCCCCGATGCCGGTGATGACGGTGGTCGTCATGCCTGCTCCTCCCCGATCCGGGTGATCACGTCGTCGAGCTCGCGGCCGATCGCGGCGCGGTCGCCGTCCTCGACGACCCACCTGCCGTCGGCCATCACACGGCGCACGTCCTCGGCGACGGCGGCGAAGACGACGGTGTTCTCGTCGCGGCCGGTCCCGGCGGTGCGCGGCGAGGCGGGGTCGAGCACGACGAGGTCGGCGCGCTGCCCGACGGCGATCGCGCCCGCGTCGGGCCAGCCGAGTGAGGCGTGGCCGTCGGTCGTGGCGGCGGTGAGCAACTCGGCGGCCGTCCAGTGCCCGCGCTGCTGGGTGGCGAGCCGCTCGTCGAGCTCGACGGCGCGCATCTCCTCGAAGAGGTCGATCACCGCGTGGCTGTCGGAGCCGAGGGTGAGCCGGGCGCCGGCGTCGTGCAGGCGGCGCGACGGCCCGATGCCGTCGCCGAGGTCGCGCTCGGTGGTCGGGCAGAAGCTCGCCCAGGACCCGGCCCGCCCGATCAGCGCGACGTCCTCGTCGGTCAGGTGGGTGGCGTGGACGAGGCTGGTCGTCGGGCGCAGCAGGCCGTGGTCGGCGAGCAGCCGCGTGGGCGTGACGCCGTACGCCTCGAGGCAGGCGGTGTTCTCGGCGACCTGCTCGGACAGGTGCACGTGGAACGGTCGGTCGCCGACCCACGACGCCACGGTCCCGAGGTCGTCCGCGGGCACCGCGCGCACGGAGTGGACGGCCGCGCCGACGGTGGCGTGGCCCCCGCTGGCCGAGGTGCGAGCGACGCCGGCCTCGAGACCGTCGACCCGCTCCACCCAGCGCTCCACCGAGCCGTCGCTGTAGCGCACCTGTGCGCCCTCCGGAGGCGCCCCGAAGCCGGACGAGAGGTAGAGCGTGTCGAGCAGGGTGATCCGGATGCCGGCCTGCCGGGCCGCCTCGACCAGGGCCGCGCCCATCTCGTCGGGGTCGACGTACGGCGTCCCGTCGGGCTGGTGGTGGAGGTAGTGGAACTCCCCGACGCAGGTGATCCCGGCGGCCGCCATCTCGCGGTACGTCGCCCGGGCGAGGGCCAGGTAGGTGTCGGGGTCGAGCCGCGCGGCGACGGCGTACATCTGGTCGCGCCAGGTCCAGAACGAGCCGCGCTCGCGCTGGGTGCGTCCGCGGAGCGCGCGGTGGAAGGCGTGGCTGTGGGTGTCGGCGAGGCCCGGGACGACCAGGCCGCGGACCGGGACCGCGCGCGGCGGGTCGGAGTCGGGGGTGACCGAGGCGAAGCGGCCGTCCTCGACCTCCACGAGCACGTCGTCGGCGAACCGGTCCCCCAGCCAGGCCCGCTCGAGGAGGTACGCCGTCATGCGCCCGCCAGCTCGGCCAGCACGTCGGCGAGCGCCTCGACCCCGGCCAGGCAGTCGGCGGTCTCGGCGTGCTCGTCCGGCGAGTGGGAGACCCCGGTCGGGTTGCGGACGAAGACCATGGCGGTCGGGACGCCCGCGTCGGACAGGATGCCGGCGTCGTGGCCGGCCTGGGTCGGGATGACGGGCCAGTCGCCGAGCCCGGCCAGCCGCGTGGCCAGGTCGGGGTCGAAGGCGACCGAACCGGAGACGGACTCCGCGGTGACGGTGAGCGAGGTGCCGTCGCGACCGGCGCGGTCGTCGGCCTGCCGCTCGATCGCTGCGACCAGCTCGGCGAGGGCGTCGTCGGAGGAGGCGCGCGCGTCGAGCCAGGCGGTGACGAGCGACGGGACCGCGTTGGTGCCGTTGGGCTCGACCGCGATCCGCCCGAAAGTGGCGCGCTGCCCGGCGAGCCGCGCCTGCTTGTTGGCGGCGAGCGCGGTCATCGCATAGGTGAGCATCGGGTCGCGCCGGTCCTCCATGCGCGTGCTGCCCGCGTGGTTGGCCTGTCCGGCGAAGTCGAAGCGCCAGCGGCCGTGCGGCCAGATCTCGCTGGCGAGGCCGACGGCGACGTCGCGGTCGACGAGGTCGCGGCCCTGCTCGACGTGCAGCTCGACGAAGGTGCCGACCCGGTCGAGCGACAGCAGCCCGGCCGAGGGATCGAGGCCGGCCGCCTCGACGGCGTCGGCGAGGAAGACACCGTCGCGGTCGCGCAGCTCGCGGGCTGCGTCCCAGGTCGTCGCACCGGCGACCAGCCGGGAGCCGAGGCAGGCGCGCCCGAAGCGCGAGCCCTCCTCCTCGACGAAGACGCCGATGCCCAGCGGCCGGCTCGGCTCGAAGCCGCGATCACGCAGGCGGTCGACCGCCGCCAGCGCCGACACCACGCCCAGCGGCCCGTCGTACGCCCCGCCGTCGAGCACGGAGTCGAGGTGGGAGCCGGTCAGCACGCCCGGCGCGTCGGACGCGGCGTCCGGAGACCACCACGCGACCTGGTTGCCGATGCCGTCGGTCTCCACGGTGAGCCCTCGTGCGGCGCAGGCCTCGGCGAACCACGACCGCAGCTCGGTCTCGGCCGACGCCCACGGTTGGCGGAAGTAGCCGCCCGAGGACGCCGACCGTCCGACCGGCGCGAGGTCGCGCCACATCTGCTCGAAGTCGGGGGTCTCGGCCATGCGGCCAGTCCACCGGGATCGCAGCGTGGGGTCAACGAGCGCCCGCGGCAAGTCGTCTCGGATCTGAGACGTGGTTCCGAGGCTCGGAACCACGATGATGGGGACATGGAGTTCCGTGAGGTCGTACGCCGCCGGCGGATGGTGCGCCGCTACGCCGACGCACCGGTCGACCCGGCGGTCGTCGACCGGATGCTCGAGCACGCCCAGCGCGCCCCCAACGCAGGCTTCACGCAGGGGTGGGCGTTCCTGGTGCTCGACACCCCCGACGACGTCGCACTGTTCTGGGAGTCGACCGGCGCCGGCTCCGACGACCACAACGCCTGGCTCGACGGGATGCGTACGGCCCCGGTCGTGATCGTCCCGCTGACGAGCAAGGCGGCGTACCTCGACCGCTACGCGCAGCCCGACAAGGGGTGGACCGACCGGAGCGAGGACCGCTGGCCGGTGCCCTACTGGTTCGTCGACGCGGGCATGGCCGCGCTGCTGGTCCTCCAGACGGCCGTCGACGAGGGCCTCGGCGCCTGCTTCTTCGGCATCCCCGGCGCGCACCTCGAGACCTTCCGGGAGGCGTTCGGCGTCCCGGACAGCCATGCGCCGGTCGGCGCGATCACCGTCGGCCACCGGCTGCCCGACACCGGCCCGGCGGGGTCACCGTCCCGGCGGGCGCGACGCGACGACGTCGTCCACCGCGGTCGCTGGTGAGCGCAGCGGCTCGAGCGCCGCTCGCACCTGGGCGAGCAGCGGACGGGCAGCCGGGTCGAGGCTGACGCAGGCCGCGAGCAGGTCGCGCACCTCCGCGGGCAGCAGGTCGAGGCCCTGCGGCGCGAGGGGCATCCGGCGGTGCACGAGCGGCCAGCGGCGCCGGCTCTCCCACGTGGCCTCGTCGCCGTACGGCGCGGTGCGGGATGACGTGGTCAGGAGTTGTGCGTGAGAGCGCCCTCATGGACGGCTGGGCGGCGCTAGGTTCAGCCCATGACCGACCGCGTGGTCGCCGCGCTGCAGGCCCTCGTACGCCTCCCGACCGTCTCCGACCGCGACCCCGCGCGCGTCGACACCGACGCCTTCGACCGGCTGCTGGCCGAGCTCGCCGCGCAGTTCCCGCTGCTGCACGAGCGCCTCGACCTGACCCGTGTCGGCTCGCACGGACTGCTGTTCCACTGGGCGGGCGCGAGCGCCGAGCGGCCGGTCGTGCTGATGGCCCACCTCGACGTCGTGCCCGTCGACGGGGACGCCCCGTGGCGGCACGACCCGTTCGGCGGCGAGGTCCACGACTCCGACGTCGGGCCGGCGGTCTGGGGTCGCGGCACCCTCGACGACAAGGGCTGCGTCGCGGCGATCTGCGACGCGGTCGAGTCGCTGCTCGAGGCCGGGCACGCGCCGGCGCAGGACGTGTGGCTGTCGTTCGGCTGCGACGAGGAGGTCAGCGGCACCGCCGCGGTGGAGGCGGTCGAGGTGCTCCGCGAGCGCGGCGTGACGCCGTGGCTGGTGCTCGACGAGGGTGGTGCGATCGCCGGGGGCGCGTTCCCCGGCGTGAAGTCGCCGCTGGGCGTCATCGGCGTCACCGAGAAGGGCACCACCTCCCTCGAGCTGGTCGCCGAGGGCCGCGGCGGCCACGCGTCCACTCCTGCCCGCAACGGCCCGACGGCGCGCATCGCCCGCGCCATCCTGCGGATCGAGAAGTCCCCGTTCCCGGCCTCGGCACCCGCTCCGACGCTGGAGCTGATGCGCCGCCTGGCCCCGCACGTCCCCCTCCCCCTGCGCCCCGTCCTCAAGCCCCTGCTCGGGCGCGCGGACCGGTTGGCGCCCGTGGTCACGCGGGCGCTGCTCGCGGCCGGCCCCGAGGCCGCAGCCATGACGCGTACGACGGTCGCGACGACCACCCTCAGCGGGTCGCCCGCCCTCAACGTGATCGCCTCGACCGCCAAGGCCGGGCTCAACGTCCGGGTGATGGTGGGCGACACGGTGGCCGGCGTGGTCGAGCACGTCCGCACGGCGATCGACGACGAGTCGATCCGCATCGACGTCGTCGAGTCGGGCGAGCCGTCCCCGATCTCGCCGATGGACGAGCCCTTCGAGCTGCTCGAGGCGTGCATCGCCGAGGTCTTCCCCGAGGCCGTCGCGACGCCCTACGTGATGATGGCCGCCACCGACTCGCGCCACTTCACCGCGATCAGCGAGCACGTCTACCGCTTCGCCCCCTTCCGGATGACCAAGGCGCAGCGCCAGGCCATCCACTCCTACGACGAGCACATCGGCGTCGCCGACCTCGTCGACGGCGCCCGCTGGTATGCGCGGCTGATCGAGAGGCTGCCGAGATGACGGGTTCCGACAGGCTCGACCAGCAGGACGTGCCGAAGGCGCCGACCGCGGTGAAGGGCCTCGCCGCGGTCGTCGGCCTCCTGGTGCTGGTGGAGGTCGCGAGCGGCGTCCTCCAGGGCTACTACACGCCGATCTACCCGCAGATCGCCGAGCACCTCGAGATCAGCGAGGGCGACATCAACTGGTTCGAGGCGGCGCAGCTGATCGTCAGCGCGCTGTGCATCCCGCTGCTGGCGCGGCTCGGCGACCTCGTCGGCCACAAGCGGGTGCTGCTGATCTCGACGGCGGTCACCGCACTCGGCTCGTGGTGGCTGGCGTTCGCGCCGACGTTCACGACCTTCCTCGTCGGCTGGGCGGTCCAGGGCGCGTACGTCGTGTGGCTGCCGCTGGAGATCGCGATCATCCACCGCCGCACCCGGTCCTCGGGCCGGCAGGAGCTGCTGACCCGGCGCGGCGCCGCGGTCCTCGTCGGCTCGCTCGAGCTCGCGGTGATCATCGGCGCGGTCACCAGCGGGCTCCTCGTCGAGACGATGGACATGAACCTCCTCCTCGCCCTGCCCGCCGCCGTCGTCACCGCCGTCTTCTTCGTCATCCTGTTCGGCATCGAGCAGGCGCCGGGTGACGACACCGGCGGCATCGACTGGACCGGGCTCGCGCTCGTGACGGTCGCCCTCGGGGTGCTGATGGGCGGTCTGGTGTGGCTGCGCCTCGACGGCGCGGGCTCGCTGCTCGGCTGGACGACGATCCTGCTGTCCGTCGCCGTCTTCGCCGCCTTCTGGCGCTTCGAGCTCGCGCACCCCGACCCGATCGTCGACGTACGGCTGCTCTCCAGCCCGGCCCAGTGGCCGGTGCAGCTCACCGCCTTCCTCTTCGGGATCCCGGTGCTCGGCGGCCAGATCCCGTTGTCGACGTACGCCCAGGCCGACCCCGCCGAGCGCGGCTACGGCCTCGGGGCGGACCCGGCCTTCATCTCCACCCTGATCGGTCTCTACGTCGTGACGCTGGCGGTCGGCGCGTTCACGCTGCCGCTGACGACGCGGCTGCTGGGAGGCGTACGCCGGGCGCTGGTCGTCGCGTGCTGCCTCGTCGGGCTGGGCTACCTGCTGTGGCTCCCGTTCAACTCCGAGACCTTGCAGGCGCTGGTCAACATGGGCATCGCGGGGCTCGGGTCGGGCGCGCTCGTCGCCGCCCTCCCGGCGGCCGCAGCTGCAGCAGCCCCTCCCGAGCGCACCGGCATCGCGACCGGGATGACCAACGGCACCAAGACCGTCGGCGGCGCGATCGCCTCCGCGATCTTCGCGATCGCGCTCACCGCCACCGGCTCGCTCGACGCGACGTCGGAGCAGGTCGCCCCCTTCGGCGGCTACCTGACGGTGTGGGCCGTGTGCTCGGGTGCGGCCTTCCTCGCCGCGCTCGCGCTGCTGGCCGCACCGCGGCACGCGTTCAGCGACGCACCGACCGCTTCGGTGATCGAGCAGGCCGCGCGACCCGGGCGGTAGCCTCTGCCCATGACTCGGGGGACTCGGGCGCGGCTGGCTGCGCTCACGACGGCACTGCTCACCCTTCCGCTGCTGGCGGGGCCGCCGGCCCAGGCCGCGGACCGTACGCCGACCGCCGAGGTGGCGGCGACGGGCGACCGGGCCGCGGGGCGTACGCCCTCCCGGCTGCCGGGCGGCGGGAAGACGGTCTTCGGCAGGAAGCGCTTCCTCACCGCCTACTACGGCACCGCGGGCACCGGCTCGCTGGGCGTCCTCGGGGAGACCGACCCCGACCGTGCGTTCCGCCGGATCGTCCGTGCCGGCAAGCCGTTCCTCCGGCGCGGCGAGCGGCTCCTCCCCGTCTACGAGCTGATCGTCACGGTGGCCGACGGCGCGGACTTCCCCGGCACCGACGGCGACCACGCCCACGACGTCCTGCACAGCCGCGTGCAGGCCTACATCGACGCCGCCCGCCGCAACGGCGTGCTCCTGCTGCTCGACCTCCAGCCGGGTCGCACCGACTTCCTCGCCACCGCCAAGCGGTGGGAGTGGGCGCTCGAGGACCCGTGGGTCGGACTGGCGCTCGACCCCGAGTGGCGGGTCGGGCCGGGCGAGTTCCCCGGGCAGACCATCGGCTCGGTCTCCGCGCGCGAGATCAACCGCACCGCCGGCTGGTTGTCGCGGCTGACGCGCGACAACGGCCTGCCGGAGAAGCTGTTCGTCATCCACCAGTTCACGACCGGGATGGTCCCCGACATCCGCAAGGTGCGCCGGCGCGACGGCCTGGCGATGGTGCAGCACGTCGACGGCTTCGGCAGCCCGGCCGACAAGCTCGCGACCTACCGCAACGTGGCCGTGCCGCGGAAGTTCACGATGGGCTTCAAGGTCTTCTACGACGAGGACGTCCCGCGCATGCGCCCCCAGCAGGTGCGCCGTGCCCTGCCCGACGTCCGGTTCGTGTCCTACCAGTAGGGCGTCAGCGCAGCGGACGCGAGGAGTGCGTGGCGGCGATGGCGCTGTCGTCGCTCGGCATGAGGAACCACAGCAGCGGGTAGACCAGGAACTGGCTGCCCGGAAGCACCATGAGCAGCACCACGAAGAGCAGGCGCGACATCCACGGGCCGAGGCCGAAGCGGCGGCCCAGGCCGGAGCAGACCCCGCCCAGGATGCCCCGGTCCGAGGAGCGTACGAACCCGTTGCGGGCGAGGGTGGCGCGGACGTCGTCCATGGGTGGTCCTCCGGAGGATCTGGTGGGTGGTGTGATACCAGCGTGCCTCGCCGCAGGGCGTCGCACCATCGGGATCTCCCCCTGCCCCACCCCGAGGTGTGCCGGGGTCGCGAGGTCAGGCCTCGGCGCCCGGGCGCTGGGCGGGAGCGCTGAAGGGCGACTCGGGCCGCTCCTGCAGCACGCCGTCGACCGAGATGTCGACCAGCTCGTCGTAGAACGCCACGCGTCCCGCGACTGCGCCGACCGCAGGCGCGGGCGACGAGTAGGACCAGGCGACGTTGGGCACCGCCGGGGGTCCCGGCCACGTCCAGTAGCCGTCGGCGCGACCCTTGTAGGGACACACCGAGGTGTTGTCGGTCGGCTCGAGCAGGTCGAGACGGACGTCCTCCTCGGGGAGGTAGTAGCGCGTCGGCAGGTCCGTCTCGAACAGCAGGACCGGGCGGTCGCTGCTCGCGAGCCGCACGCCGTCGATCGCGACCTCGACGTGACGCGAGCTCGGCAGCGCCTCCACCCTCTTGTGCGGGTCGCGCGGGTGCCCCGTGACCGGCTCGTCCTCCTCGGTCCAGTCGAGCAGGCCGGGCTCCCACGTCAGCACGACGCGTTCCCGCACCGGCTCGGCGTCCAGGGTCCAGGCGCCACCGCGCAGCACCCGGTCGCCGGCGCGCAGGTCGTACCACTGCGCCACGGGGAGCTGCGGTCCGAAGAAGGAGAAGCCCTCGCGCGCCGGGGCCTCGGCGGCACCCAGGACACCGTCGGCGACCTCGCTCCGGCGGAACGCGTAGACCGGTGGGAACCGGCCCTGCCACACCAGCAGCGGCTCGCGCGACTCGACGACCAGCCGGTCGCCGAGACGGCCCCGCACCCACTTGTCGATCGTCTCGGTCCGCAGCATCCGTCCAGTGTGCTCCTGCTCCAGCGCGCGGGCCACCGACCGCGGCCTACGCTGGGAGCACCGGAGGTGATCCCCCTGTCCGACCGTGAACCGACCACCGACCCCACCACCGACCCGACCGGCGTCGAGCCCGTACGCCGCGACCGCGAGCGTGACGACCGCACCGGCCGCTCCGCCGCAGCCGCCCGGATCGCGCAGCAGTCCACCTGGGTGGACCTGCAGGTGCGGCAGGCGATGGAGCGCGGGGAGTTCGACGACCTGCCCGGCCAGGGCAAGCCGATCGCGGACCTCGGCGTCGAGCACGACCCCGACTGGTGGGTGAAGAAGCTCGTCGAGCGCGAGAACATCGCCCTCCTGCCGCCGGCCATCGCGCTGCGCAAGGAGGACGCCGAGCTCGACGACCGGCTCGACGCGATCACGCTCGAGCGCGAGGTGCGCCGCGAGCTCGCCGACTTCAACCGGCGGGTGGTGGAGACCCGTCGCCAGCTGCAGGGCGGGCCGCCGGTGATCACCCCGGAGCGCGACGTCGACGCCGAGGTCGCCGCGTGGACGGAGCGGCGTACGGCGCGGATCGAGGCCCAGCGCGCGGCCCGGGAGGCTCGTGGACCCGAGGAGGACCCGCCCCGGCGCTGGTGGCGCCGCCGCTGACGGACCGTTGCCGCGACACCGCGGCGAGCCCACACTCGGACGGTGACCCCCGACCTGGTCGTCCGTCCCTGACCGGTTCCCACGATTGGGCGATGACCTCGACCGGCATGCGTGCCTACCGTGGTCGTAGGTGAAGACCGTCGGAGGGACGAGGTGGTTCGGATGTCCGAAGCAGCACTGTTCGTCGGGTGGGGCCAACCGGTGCGCGGTCGGGAGAAACAGTCGCTCGACGTGTTCAGCGAGGCCGCGACCTACTACGGCGAACGCCTGGCAGACGGCTCGATCGAGAGCTTCGAGCCCGTCCTGCTCAAGCCCCACGGAGGCGACCTCGACGGGTTCTTCCTGATCAAGGGCTCGGCCCAGGGCCTCGCCACCATGCAGGCCAGCGAGGAGTTCCAACGCCTCCACGTACGCGCCGGGATGATCGTGGACAACCTCGGCATCATCGAGGCGTGGGTGGACGACGCGGTCCTCACGGAGCTGGGCTACTTCGGCGACGCCGCTGGGGAGTTCGGCTGAGACCTGCGCCATACGCACGGGCGGCCGGCCCGCGATAAGTTCGCGCGCATGCGCCCTGCCAGAGACTTCTTCGCCCCCCTCGCCGTCGGCGCCCCCGCGCCGCTGCGCGAGATCCCGGCCCGCCCGAGCCGCGCCATCCACTTCTTCGACCCCGGCAACGAGAAGATGGCCGCCAAGGTCCCCGACATGGTCGGCCCTGGATCAAACGGGCCGGACGTTCTTCTTGGAAATCTCGAGGACGCGGTCAAGGCGGAGAACAAGGAGAAGTCCCGCCAGGGCCTCGTCGACATCGGCAGGGCGACGGACTTCGGCCCGACCCAGTTCTGGACCCGGATCAACTCCCTCGACAGCCCGTGGGTGCTCGACGACCTCACCACGCTCGTCCCGGAGATCGGCGACAAGCTCGACGTGATCATGGTGCCGAAGGTGCAGGGCGCCGAGGACATCCACTACGTCGACCGGCTCCTCGCCCAGCTCGAGGCCAAGGCCGGGCTGACGAAGCCGCTGCAGGTCCACGCGATCCTCGAGACCGCGCGCGGCGTGGCCAACATCGAGGAGATCTGCGGTGCCAGCCCGCGCATGCAGGGCCTCTCCCTCGGCCCGGCCGACCTCGCGGCCGACCGCCGGATGAAGACCACCCGCGTCGGCGGCGGCCACCCCGGCTACCTCGTCCGGCAGGACCCGGTGCGCGACGACCTCGGCGTGCCGCAGTACGACGCCCAGCGCACGACGTACCAGCAGGACCTGTGGCACTACACGATCGCCCGCATGGTCGACGCGTGCGCGATGCACGGCATCTACCCCTACTACGGCCCGTTCGGCGACATCAAGGACACGGTCGCGTGCGAGGACCAGTTCCGCAACGCGTTCCTGCTCGGCTGCGTGGGCGCCTGGAGCCTGCACCCGGTCCAGATCAAGATCGCCAACAAGGTGTTCTCCCCCAGCGTCGAGGACGTCGCGCACGCCCGCCGGGTCATCGCCGCGATGGGCGACGGCACGGGCGCGGTGATGATCGACGGCAAGATGGAGGACGACGCCTCGGTGAAGCAGTGCCAGGTGATGGTCGCCCTCGCCGAGGAGCTGGCCGCCATCGACCCCGAGCTCAAGGAGCAGTACGACCGGATCGAGGTTGCCGGTGTCTGAGCCCACCTCCGTGTTCACCCCCCTCCGCTCCGTCCTCTACATGCCCTCCTCCAACGAGCGGGCGCTGGAGAAGGCGAAGACCATCGCCTGCGACGGCCTGATCCTCGACCTCGAGGACGCCGTCGCCCCCGACGCCAAGCCCGCCGCGCGCGAGGCGGCGGCCGCCGCGGCCGCCAGCGGCGAGTACGGCCGGCGTACGGTCACCATCCGGGTCAACGGCATCGGCACCCAGTGGCACGACGACGACATCGTCGCCGCGAGCCAGGCCGGCCCCGCCGCGATCGTGGTGCCCAAGGTGAACAGCGCCGACGAGGTCGCCCGGCTCGTCGCGGCCATGGAGAAGGCCGGCGCCCCCGACCACACCGTGCTGTGGGCGATGGTCGAGACGCCCGTCGCGATCCTGTCCGCGCTCGAGATCGCGCGCGCGTCGCAGCGTCTCGGCGCGTTCGTCCTCGGCACCAACGACCTCGTCAAGGAGCTGTACGCCGAGCACGTCCCCGGTCGGGCACCGATCCTGCCCAGCCTGCACACCGCGCTGCTCGCCGGGCGCGCCGCCGGCATCGCGGTCATCGACGGCGTCTACAACGACGTCAAGGACACCGACGGCTTCCTCGCCGAGTGCGAGCAGGGCCGCCAGATGGGCTTCGACGGCAAGACCCTCATCCACCCCGGCCAGGTCGAGGGCGCCAACGTGGCCTTCGCCCCGAGCGAGCAGGCGGTCGAGGACGCGCGCGGACTCATCGCGGCGTGGGACGACGCGCGTCGGGACCCGGGGGGAGCCGCCGGCGTGGTCACCCACAACGGCCGGATGGTCGAGAACCTCCACGTCGAGTCGGCCCGCCGCACCCTGGCCATCCACGAGTCGATCCAGGCCCTCGGCACCGACTGACAGGTCGCCGCGCCCGGGTCGGACCCCTTGGACAGACGGTGGACAAATCCTCACCCGCAGGGGGGATCCCGACTTTTCAAAGGACCCACGGGGCGGCAGAGTGATCCGGCGGCCGCCCACCGTGGGCCGGTCGCATCACCTAGGAGGCAAACCCCATGATTGTCCTCGGACTGATCCTGCTCATCCTCGGGCTCCTGCTGCCCCAGAGCATCCTCACCACCATCGGCATCATCCTGATCGTCGTCGGCCTGGTGCTGAACTTCGTGCCGATCGGGGGCTCCAGCCGCCGGGTCTGGTAGCAGCACGCCGTCTTCCGTCGGGCCCCGGACACCACTGGTGTCCGGGGCTCGACTGCGTCAGGGACCGACCGGGAGCCTCAGGCGCTCTCGCTGCCGCGCCGGAACCGGTCGTTGATCCACGTGCTGGCCGAGCCCATCCAGCCGGCCAGGTCGTGGACGAGGCGTCCGAGCGTGTCCTGGGTGCGCTCGAAGGCCAGGGCGTAGCTCGCCGCAGCCTCCTGCGCGGCCTCGCTCACCGAGGCGGTGTCGTCGTCGGCACGGCGCGGGTAGTCGCCGCCGAGGATCGTCGTGTAGGCGCCCGTGTCGATCCAGCGGCGCAGCTCGGTGGCGCGCACGACGGCGAACGGGTGGCTCTGCTGCTGGAGCAGCGAGAGCTTGATGAGCGACTCCCGCACGTCGCCGCCCTCGTCGTACTCCGCCCCCTGCGAGAGGAACGAGGTGACGTCGAGCTCCTCGAGCGTGCCGCCGCTGGCGATCTTCATGTGCGTACGCAGCGCCGCCGTCGGGTCCTGGCTGGCGAGCAGGCCGGCGCGGTCGGCCGACAGCTCGGCCTTGCGCGACCACTCGAGCAGCCCGACGGTGACCATCCGGATGCCGATGGCGCCGCCGGGGATCGCGTTGAGCAGGCCGCCGAGGCCCAACAGGCGCATGAGCAGTGTGCGGTAGATCGCGTGACCGCTGATCGCGTGGCCGAGCTCGTGGCCGATGACGAAGCGCAGCTCGTCGTCGTCGAGGTGGTGCACGAGGCCCGACGACAGCACGATGATCGGCCGGTCCATGCCGATCGTCAGCGCACTCAGCGTGGGGTCCGCCTGGACGTACATCTCCGGCAGGTCCGTGGCGTCGAGGCTCTGCCCGACCTCCGCCAGCAGCCGGTGCAGCCGGGCGAACTGCCGCTCGTCGACGCGTACGGCCGAGCCGAGCAGCGTGAGGCGCCAGGCCCGCTCCCGGAAGACCCCCGACATGGTCTTGAGCAGCACGTCGAAGCCCTTGAGCTTGCGCAGCGCGACCAGTGCGCCCTTGTCGGCGGGGTGCTCCCACGCCCGCGAGCTGATGTCCGTGAGCACGACGCGCGAGCGCGCCGGCTTCTTCTCCCCCGATGCCATGGAGGGATCCTGTCCTACAACCCCGCGGGATGTCGCGCGTTCGCGCCAACCACGCCGAAATCGGGTGTCGGACGCGTGACCGCGAGGTCATCATCTCCGCATGACCGCCTCGCAGCGCACGCACCACGTCGCCCTCGTCCGCGACGACACCGTCCTCGTCGCCGGTGACGGGTCGCTGCCGAGCTTCGTGCAGGACCCCGAGAACGACGACGCGCCGGATCCCACGGCGTACGCCACCACCGTCGCCGGCCACGGGGTGCACCTGGCCCCGGTCGTGACGCTGCCCGCGGAGGCCCCCGACAGCCGACCCGACCGGCTGCACGTCCTCGCGCTGCGCGGCGACGCACCCGCCGGCGCCGACTGGCGACGGCTCGACGACCTCGCCGAGCCGTGGCGGTCACCGGTCCGGGCGGCTCTCGAGCAGTACGCCGGCTCGGCCCCTCCGCGACGCCCGGACTGGTTCCGCCCCGGATGGCACGACCGCGTCGAGGCGTGGGTGGACGAGCAGCTGGCCGCGAACGGGACTCGGCGCACAGGCCCGCTCCGCACCCACCGGGTCTGGAGCATCTCAGCCGTCTTCGAGGTCCCGACCGACCGCGGCCCGCTGTGGTTCAAGGCGTGCTGCGACCACTTCATCGCCGAGGCGGCCATCGTGGGCCGCCTCGCCCAGCGGATCGGCCACCTGGTGCCGCTGCTGGTGGCGGGGGACGACCGAGCCGGCTGGCTGCTGATGGAGCCGTTGCACGGCGCCTCCGACCGCGACCGTGCCGACGGCGCCGTCGACGCGGCGGCGCCCGCCTGGGCGCGGGCCCAGGTCACGGCGCTCGACTGGCTCGACGAGCTCCGCGCCGCGGGCTGCCCCGAGCGAGGCCTCGAGGCCACGCTCGCGACGTGGCGCGTCGTCCTGGACACCAGCCCGGAGCTGGCCGTGCTCACCGAGGCGGAGCGGGAGCAGCTGACGACCGCGGCCGCCGGCGCCGAGGCGCTGGTGCGGGAGTTCTGGGCGTGCGGGATCCCCGACACCCTCTCCCACGGTGACCTCCACCCCGGCAACGTCGCCTACGACGGACGCGAGGTGCGGATCTTCGACTGGACCGACGGCTGTGTGACCCACCCGTTCCTCGACGGCAGCCACCTCGCCCGCGTGCTCGACTGGTACGGGACCGGCGCGGGCGAGGCGGAGCGGGTGATGCAGGCGTACGCCGCGCCCTGGCGCGACGCCTTCCCCGATGCCGACGTCGACCGGGCGCTCGAGCTCGCTCCGCTGGCGGACCTCGTCTTCCAGACCGTCACCTTCGCCCAGATCGCGGCGGCGAGCGAGGACGGCGCCGGCGACTTCGACGGCGTCGTGCTGAGGTTCACCCGCGAGGTGGTCGAGCGGGTGACCACCGCGGGCGGCTGAGGCCAGCCACGCGGCCCCACTGGGGAACGAGGTGCACCTCGATCGGGCCTCAGGAGGTGTCGATCGTTCCCCAGGCCGAGGCCCGTCAGCCCTCGGACATCGGGACCCGTACGCCGCGCTCCTGCGCGACCTCGACGGCCCGGTCGTAGCCCGCGTCGACGTGGCGGATGACGCCCATGCCCGGGTCGTTGGTGAGGACCCGCTCGATCTTCTCCGCCGCGAGGTCGGTGCCGTCGGCGACCGTGACCTGGCCGGCGTGGAGCGAGCGGCCGATGCCGACGCCGCCGCCGTGGTGGAAGGAGACCCACGTCGCGCCGGACGCGGTGTTGACCAGCGCGTTGAGGATCGCCCAGTCGGCGATGGCGTCGGACCCGTCGAGCATCGCCTCGGTCTCGCGGTAGGGCGAGGCGACCGAGCCGCAGTCGAGGTGGTCGCGGCCGATGACGATCGGTGCCGTGAGCTCGCCGCCGGCCACCATCTCGTTGAACTTCAGCCCCGCGCGGTGGCGGTCGCCGTAGCCGAGCCAGCAGATCCGGGCCGGGAGGCCCTGGAACTGCACCCGCTCGGCCGCCATGTCGAGCCACTTGTGCAGCCGGGCGTACTCCGGCTTCTCGTCCGCCGGGAACAGCTCCTTGATGGCGCGGTCGGTGGCGGCGATGTCGGCGGGGTCGCCGGACAGCGCGGCCCAGCGGAACGGGCCCTTGCCCTCGCAGAAGAGCGGCCGGATGTAGGCAGGCACGAAGCCGGGGAACTCGAACGCCCGGTCGTAGCCGCCCTTGCGGGCCTCGTCGCGGATCGAGTTGCCGTAGTCGAAGACCTCGGCGCCGGCGTCCTGGAACTCCACCATCGCCCGCACGTGCGTGGCCATGGACTCCTGCGCGCGCTTGGTGAAGCCGCGCGGGTCCTCGGTGCGCTCGCGCTCCCAGTCGTCGTACGCGGTCCCGGCCGGCAGGTAGAAGAGCGGGTCGTGGGCGGACGTCTGGTCCGTGACGATGTCGACCAGCGGGCCCTCCCCCCGCTCGCCCCGCGCGAGGTGCCGCTCGAGCAGCTCCGGCAGGATCTCGGCGGCGTTGCCGAGGAGGCCGATCGACAGGCCGCGGCGCTCGTCGCGGGCCTCGAGGGCGAGCTCGATCGCGTGGTCGAGGTCGCGGGCCTGGACGTCGAGGTAGCGCGTCTCGAGGCGGCGGTCGATGCGGTGCTGGTCGCACTCGACGCAGATCGCGACGCCGTCGTTCATCGTCACGGCGAGCGGCTGGGCGCCACCCATCCCGCCGAGGCCGGCGGTGACGGTGATCGTGCCGGCCAGGGTCCCGTCGAACTTCTTGTCCGCGATCGCGGCGAAGGTCTCGAAGGTGCCCTGCAGGATGCCCTGCGTGCCGATGTAGATCCACGAGCCGGCCGTCATCTGGCCGTACATCGTGAGCCCGAGGTCCTCGAGCCGGCGGAACTCCTCCCAGTCGGCCCAGTCACCGACGAGGTTGGAGTTGGCGATCAGCACCCGCGGCGCCCACGCGTGGGTGCGCATCACGCCGACCGGCTTGCCGGACTGCACGAGCAGCGTCTCGTCGTCCTCGAGGTCGCGCAGGGTGCGGACGATGGCGTCGTACGCCTCCCAGCTGCGCGCCGCCTTGCCGGTGCCGCCGTAGACGACGAGGTCCTCGGGGCGCTCGGCGTTGTCGGGGTCGAGGTTGTTCATCAGCATCCGCAGCGGCGCCTCGGTCTGCCACGACTTCGCGGTCAGCTCGGTGCCGGTGGCGGCGTGGATGGGCAGGCGTTCGTTCACTGGAGTTCTCCGATCACGGACTCGGCGGCGGCGAGGACCGCGCCGGACTGGACGAGGCCGACCGCGGCCTCGATCTCGGGCGAGAGGTGGCGGTCGGGACCGGGGCCCGCGACGCCGTTGCTGCGGAGCAGGTCGACCACCGCTCCGGTGGCCGGCGACGGGGTGAGCGGTGCCCGCAGGTCGAGGGCGCGCGCCGCGGTGAGCACCTCGACGGCGACCACGCGGGACAGGCCGTCGACCGACCGGCGCAGCTTGCGGGCGGCGCTCCAGCCCATCGAGACGTGGTCCTCCTGCATGGCGCTGGAGGGGATCGAGTCGACCGACGCCGGGACCGCGAGCCGCTTGAGCTCGGACACGATGGCCGCCTGGGTGTACTGGGCGATCATGTGGCCACTGTCGACTCCGGGGTCGTCGGCCAGGAACGGCGGCAGCCCGTGGTTGCGCGCCTTGTCGAGGAACCGGTCGGTGCGCCGCTCGCTGATCGAGGCCACGTCGGCCGCGACGATGGCGAGGAAGTCGAGGACGTACGCCACCGGCGCGCCGTGGAAGTTGCCGTTGGACTCGACCGCGTCGCCCATCACGACGGGGTTGTCGACGGCGCTGGCGAGCTCGCGCCCGGCGACCGTGGCGGCGTGCTCGACGGTGTCGCGGGCGGCGCCGTGGACCTGCGGCGAGCAGCGCAGCGAGTAGGCGTCCTGCACGCGGTTGCAGTCGCCCGTGCGGTGGGAGGCGACGATCGCGGAGCCGGCCATCAGCGCAGTGAGGTTGGCCGCGGACAGCGCCTGCCCGGGGTGCGGGCGGATCGCCTGGAGCTCGGGGGCGAACACGCGGTCGGTGCCGAGCTGGGCCTCGACGCTCATCGCGGCCGCGACGTCGGCGGTGCGCAGCAGCATCCGCAGGTCGGCGATCGCCATCACGAGCATGCCGAGCATGCCGTCGGTGCCGTTGATCAGGGCGAGGCCCTCCTTGGCGACGAGCTCGACCGGCTCGAGGCCGGCGGCGGCGAGCGCCTCGGCAGCGGGTACGAGGCGGCCGGAGGCGTCGCGCACGTCGCCCTCGCCCATCAGCGCGAGCGCGCAGTGCGACAGCGGCGCGAGGTCGCCCGAGCAGCCGAGCGAGCCGTACTCGTGCACCACCGGGGTGATGCCGTGGGAGAGCAGGTCCGCCATGAGCTGCGCGGTCTCGCGGCGTACGCCGGTGCGCCCGGTCGCGAGCGTCGAGAGCCGCAGCAGCATGAGCGCGCGGACCACCTCGCGCTCGACCTCGGGACCCGAGCCGGCGGCGTGGGAGCGTACGAGGGAGCGCTGGAGCTGGGCGCGCATCTCGGTCGGGATGTGGCGGGTGGCGAGGGCGCCGAAGCCGGTGCTGACGCCGTAGGTCGGGGTCTCGGCGGCGGCCAGCGCCTCGACGACCCCGCGGGCATGGTCGATCGCGGCGAGGGCCTCCGGCGTGAGGACGACGGGGGCGCCCTCGCGGGCGACGCGGACGAGGTCGTCGAACGGGACGGGGCCGACGCCCACCTCGATGGCCTGGATGCTCTGCATGACGCCCATCAAACTCCTCCGCAGGCGTCCCGCTCCACCCGCGCGGACGCCCTACCGTCTCGGATCCCAGACACCCCGAATATGGGATGCAGGCACGCTGTCGCAGGTCTAGCGTCGAGGCAGGCGAGAACGATGACGGACCTTGTGCTCAACGCGGAGGAGCAGCAGGCGATGCGCCACCTGCTGGGGGCCCTGCCGTGCCCGGGCACGCCGCTCCCCACTGCGGAGGTCCTCGGATGGCTGGCCGTCCTGATCCCCTGCGGTCGCGTGGCGGCGATCTTCCACGACCGCCTCCGGTGCGTCACCGAGGAGGTCGCCATCGGACACCCGACGCCCGCACGCCACGGGACCGACCGGCTGGAGATCGAGTTCAGCAACGGCGAGGACGACGTCGTCCGCGTGCTGTTCGTCAGGTACCGGACGGTCTTCACCGACCGCGACCGCGCCATGGCCCGGCTCATCGTGCCGGCCCTGGCGAGGCTCGTCCACGAGCGACCGGCACCCGCGCTGGCCTGCCTCACGACACAGGAGCGCACGGTGCTGGGCCGCGTGGCGGCCGGTGCGACGAACGCGCAGATCGCCCACGAGCTCTGCATCGCCGAGTCGACCGTCCGCAAGCACCTCGAGCACGTCTATCGCAAGCTCGGGGTGAGCGGACGTCTCGCGGCGGTCGCGCGGCTCCAGGAGCGGGACCTGCCCGGCCTCGACCTCAGGGAGCGGGTCGCCCGCATGGTCTAGACGCCGTCGACAAAGGTTCGCCGGAACGCGAATGGTGCGGCGCCCGCGCAGCGGCCGAGACTCGCAGGAGGCTTCCTCGTCGCGAAAGGCGTACGCCATGACCTCGCTCCGCCGCTCCTTCGTCCTGCTCTGCACCAGCGTCCTCGTGCTCCCGCTCTTCGCGTCCGTCGCGGAAGCCGTCCCCGCGGGCGGCGGCCGCTCCGCCCGTGCCTCCGCCGGCCCGCAGGACGACCACATCAAGGCGGCCGAGGCCGCCGTGCTGTGGCAGCGGACAGCCGTGCGCACGATCTGGTCAGAGACGGTGCCGACGCCGGCACCGCCCGTCGGGTCGATGTACCTCACGTTCACCTCGCTCGCGGTGCACGACGCGGCCAGCGAGGCCCAGCGCCGAGGACGGGTCGCCGCGACCGCCGCCGTGGCGACCGCCGCACACGACGTGCTGTGGGAGTACTTCCCGGCGTCGCGGGCCAACCTCGATGCCGAGCTCGCGGCCACGATGGCGCGGATCCCGGACGGGAAGAAGGCCGCCGCGGGTGCCGCCATCGGCGCGGCCGCTGCTGACGCGATGATCGAGTCCCGGGTCGGCGACGGACGGTTCGACCTCTCTCGGGTCTACTCGAAGGCCCCCGGCGTGGGCGTGTGGCAGCCCGGCCCGGGTGCCCCGACGACCGGTGGCGGTATGGCGCTGGCGTGGCTCGGCTTCCTCAAGCCGGTCGTGAACGTCGCGCCCGTGGCGCTCGACGGACCCGACCCGCTCAACAGCGCCGCCTACACCGCCGACTACAAGGAGGTGGCCGCGATCGGGTCGACCACCTCGACCACACGTACGGCGGAGCAGACCGCGATCTCGCAGTTCTTCGCCAACAACGTCAACGGCGCCTACCGGCTCGCCGTGTGTGAGGTGCTCGACGCTGAGCCGATGGGGCTGCTGCCCACCACCCGGATGTTCGCGCGGATGGACGCGGCCGTGCTCACGAGCTTCATCCAGACGTTCCGTCTCAAGTTCGACGTCGGCTTCTGGCGTCCCGCCCAGGCCATCGCAGCGGCGGACGCCGACGGCAACCCCGACACCGTCCCGCAGACCGGCTGGGTGGCGCTCAACCCCACCCCGTCGTACTCCGACTACACCAGCGGGCATGCAGCAGCGACGTCACCGTGGGCAGAGGTGGTGCGCCAGACCCTGGGCGACGACACCCCGCTCGTGCTCCGCGTCGGGACCCTGACGCGCAGCTACTCCACGATCTCCGCGCTCGAGCACGACGCGCTGAACGCCCGCATCTGGGGCGGCCTGCACTTCCGCGACGCGATGGACGACGGCTACCACCTCGGCCACACGACGGCACAGCGGGTGATGCAGACGATCCACTGACCGCTCGGGACGGGTCACGAAGTGTGACCCTTCCGGGGGGGCCGCAGAGGCTGGTTGCTGTGCCACGGTGAGGACGAGGCGACTCGTCCGAGGTCGCCGGAGCAGGAGGAACGTCCGTGGAAGCAACCGAGTGGATCATCGTCCTGGTCGTCGTTCTGGTCGTGGCGGCACTCGTCGCCTGGCTGGTCGCCCAGCAACGCAAGAAGAAGCAGCAGGAGCAGGCCGAGCGGCTGCGGCACGAGGCGCACGAGCACGCGACCGAGATCCCGGAGACCCAGGTCCGCGCCAAGGAGGCCGAGGCCGAGGCCGAGCGCGCCCGGCTCGAGGCGGAGCGGGCCCAGGCGAAGGCACGTGAGGCCCAGGTCGCGGCCACGCAGCAGCAGGCCGTGCACGAGGACCGGCTGCGCACGGCCGACCAGGTCGACCCGAGGGTCGACACGTCGTCCGACGACTACGCCCCGGGCACGACGGGGCACGACCCCCGTGCCACCGCGCACGACCCCGACACGGTGCTCGACGCCGACGACCGGCGTCGGACCGACGGGACCGACGGCACGCACCGCGCCTGATCCGCGCCGCACCGCACCATCGCGGGACAGCGACGGCCAGTGCTGGAAGACTGGCCGTCCCTGTCCCGTGAAAGAGGAAGCCCGTGACCACGCCCAACATCGTCCTCGTCCTCGTCCTCGTCCTCATCGCCGTCGCGCTCGCCGTGGCGGCGTTCGTCGTCCGGAAGAAGAACCGGGAGGCCAACGTCGTCCGCGCCGAGCAGCTCCGAGCGCAGGCCGCGACGCAGGCGCAGTCCACCATCGCGCCCGCCCAGGAGCGTGCGGCGGCAGCGGAGGCCGAGGCCGAGCAGGCCCGCGCGGTGGCGGACAGGGCAGAGGCCGAGGCCGAGGAGGCCCGCGTCGCGGCCCAGCAGCTCGAGGCGACGCACGAGGGCCAGGTCCGGGCGGCCGACCGCCTCGACCCGCGCGTCGACCACAAGGCCGACGACTACGCCCCGCAAGTGCCGGGCACGGCCGACCACACCCCGACACTGCCGTCGGAGGTGGACGCGGAGACCACCGCCACCGAGCCGACCGCCACCGAGCCGACCGCCGCCGAGCCGACCGCCGAGCCGACGCCCGAGCAGCCGTCGACGTCGCAGGCCGGCGACGAGGGCCAGCCCCCGCTCCTCCCGCGCCGCACCCCCGGCGCCAACGAGATGCCCGGCAAGCCGATCGAGCAGACCGACAGTGGCGGCGGCTGGTTCACCAAGGGCTCCGACAAGTCCTGAGCCGCGGACGACGGTGAGCCAGGTCCCCGCCGCGACGCGCACGCTGCGCGTCCTGCGGTTCCTCGCCACCCAGGCCGACCCGGTCCCGCTGGACCGCATCGTGCGGGCCTGCGACCTCCCGCGCAGCACGGCGTACCACCTGCTCAACACGATGATCGACGAGGGCTTCGTGGTGCACCTGCCCGAGGAGCACCGCTACGGCCTCGGGGTCGCCGCGTTCGAGGTGGGCAGCGGCTTCACGCGGCAGGAGCCCCTGGCCCGGCTCGCCCGCCGGCCGCTCGCCGAGCTGGTCGACCGCACCGGCCACGGCGCCCACCTCGCGGTGCTGCACGGCCGCGACGTCCTCTACGTGGTGGAGGAGCGCGCGCCGGGTCGCCCGCCGCTCGTCACCGACGTCGGCGTACGCCTCCCCGCCCACCTCACCGCGTCGGGCCGGGCCATCCTCGCGGCCCTGCCCGCCAGCCAAGTCCGCGCGCTCTATCCCGACCGTGCGGCGTTCGTCGACCGCCACGGCACGGGACCCACCTCGCTCAGCGCGCTGCGCACGGTCCTGTCCGCGACGCGGCAGCGCGGCCACGCCACCGAGGACGGCGAGGTCACGCCGGGCCTGTGCAGCGTCGCCGCCGCCGTGCTCGACCACAACGGGCACCCGGTGGCGGGCGTGGCGGTCACGTTCCCGGGTGAGGCCGCGGCCGACGACCCGGGTGCGGCCGCCGCCGTGACGGCCACGGCCGAGCGGCTGACGCGGCGGGTCAGCGGCTGGGCACGAGCTTCGCGTTGACGATGATGCGGGTGCGGTAGACCCCGGTCAGGTCGTTGCGGTCGCCGCAGGTGATGAGCACCAGCCGGGGCTTGCCGCGGTCGCTGAAGAGCCCGGCCACGGCCTTGCGGGTCATCCCCGTCACCTTGCGCACGCGGGTCACCCTGAACCGGTTCTTGCCCACCACGACCACGTTGCCGGGGTTCAGCCTGCCGAGCCTGTCGAAGACCCCGGGCCCCTTGGACCAGGTGTGCCCGGCGAGCACGGCGCTGCCCCGCTGGCCGGGGAGGACCCCGTGCTTCCAGCGGTAGACGTCGCGGACGCTGCGGCCGATCGCGAGGTGCCCGGCCTTGGTCACGCCGACCGGGATGATCCCGGCGTCGACCCTGATCGCGGGGATCGAGAGGCGGCCCAGCGCGGCCTCGCGCTCGGTGGTCACCCCCGGGCCGGCACCGGCCGGCGCTGCGACCAGCACGGCGGCGATCGCCATGACGACCACGACCCACCTGCGCATCCCACACCCCTCGATCCGCACGAGTGCGGGCCCCACGCCCGCACTCGGAGGCTACGCCGGGGCGCGCGTCCGTACCTCGATCTTCGACCAACATGGGGGAAGCCTTCGATCAGCGCAGCCCGCTCCCTGACGGTTGCCACGTGACCCGCAAGCGGGTGCTCTCGTTCAACCTCGGACGAGAAGGAGCCCGCCGTGACGCCCACCCCACGCCCCGTGCGACGCATCGTGACCTCTCTCCTGGCCGCCGGCGGGCTGGTGGTCGGAGCCGTCCTGACCGCCGCGCCGACCGGCAGCGGGGCGGCCAGCCTGCCCACGACGTACGACGCCGGGCACGGGCACGTCCACGACGACCCCACGACCAAGAACGCGCTGAGCCGCAGCGGCGAGGCGGCGGCCCACCCCGCCCGCACCACCCCGCGGCAACGGGCGGCCAGCCGGGCCCGGGTCTCGGCGCAGCGCACCCAGCGCGAGCCGCGGCTGACCGGGGTGCCGTTGCGCAGCCCGCGCCGGAAGGTCCCCGAGAGCGTGTACGCGATGGCGGGCGGCTGCTACCGGCTCGGCGGGCAGTCGCTGACGTTCCAGGCGACGGGGCTCGGCACCTACCTCCTCCACGCGCCCGACCGCACGTTCCTGGCCGCGACGGGCGCCGACGGGGCCACCTGGGCCGCCGACCCGTCTCCGTTGGCGGACTGGACGGCGCGCGAGGTGGGCAAGGGGCGCTTCACCTTCACCCTCGCCGACGGGCGCTCGCTGCGGCGCGCGGGCGACGGCTTCGGGACCGGCACGCCGCAGGCGTTCGCGCTGCGTCGCACGTCCGGGTGCGTCGCCTTCCCCGAGGTCGAGACCAACGTGCGCGGCCGCCCGTTCGGCGGCGTCACGAGCTATCAGGAGGTCCGCGGCTGGGTCGACCCGCACGTCCACGGCCAGACCCACGAGTTCCTCGGCGGGCGGGTGATCTGCAGCCCGCCCTTCCACCCGTACGGCGCTCCCGCCGCGCTCGTCGACTGCCCGGACCACCGGGTCGCCGACGGCCGCGGCGCGCTGCTCGAGGACGCGCTCGCCGAGCGGGCGCCCGGCACCGGGCACGACCCCGTCGGGTGGCCGACGTTCTCCTACTGGCCCAACCCGCACTCCCTGACCCACCAGCAGGTCTACTACAAGTGGCTCGAGCGCTCGTGGCGCGCCGGGCTTCGGATCCACACGAGCCTGCTCACCGAGAACCACGTCCTGTGCACGGTCTACCCGCTGAAGAAGAACTCGTGCGACGACCGCGACGCCGTCCGGCTGCAGGCGAGGCGGATGCGTGAGATGCAGGACTACGTCGACGCGCAGCACGGCGGCCCCGGCCGCGGCTGGTACCGCATCGTCACCGACCCCTTCGAGGCCCGTCGGGTGATCAACCAGGGCAAGCTCGCCGTGGTGATGGGCATGGAGACGTCCGTCCCCCTGGGCTGCAACGTCCAGCTCGGCCGCCCGACGTGCACCGAGGAGCAGATGCTCGCCGAGCTCGCCGAGATGAGGCGCCTCGGCGTGAGCCAGATGGAGCTCACCAACAAGTTCGACAACGCCTTCACCGGAGTCGCCGGCGACGCCGGCACCACGGGCACGCTGACCAACAGCGCCAACTTCCTCAGCACCGGGTCGTTCCTCCGGATGCAGCGGTGCCCGGCCACCCACCCCCCGGGCACCGAGGACCGGCTCCAGTCGCCCAACCTCGGCGACCTGCCCGGCGGCGGGCAGTCGACGCCGGAGCAGGACGCGATCTTCGGCGCGATCTGGAAGCTGTACGGCGACACCGGGATCCAGACTGGCGTGCAGCCGGCGCCGGTCTACCCGGCCGGCCCGCACTGCAACCAGCTCGGCCTCAGCCCGCTCGGCGAGCGGCTGCTGTCGGCGATGACCGACCACAGGATCCTCGTCGACCCCGACCACATGAGCGTCGCGGGCCGCACCGCAGCGCTGGACTACCTGGAGCGGCAGCAGGCGGCCGGTCGTCCGGTCGGCGTGGTCTCCTCGCACTCGTGGTCGACCCCGGACGCCTACCCGCGGATCTACCGCCTCGGCGGCTTCGTGGCTCCGTACGCCGGCGACTCCACCGGCTTCGTGGCGAAGTGGCGCCAGCACCTCGGCTGGACCGACCGGCGCTACTACTTCGGCTTCGGGTTCGGCTCCGACATGAACGGCTTCGGCGCCCAGGGCGACCCGCGCGGTGCCGAGGCGCCCGCCCCGGTGACGTACCCCTTCCGCGGGCTGGGCGGCGTCACCGTCGACCGGCAGCGCAGCGGCGAGCGGGTCTACGACGTCAACACCGACGGCGTCGCCCACTACGGCCTGTACGCCGACTGGGTGGAGGACGCCCAGCACGTGGCGGGTGCCGACGGGGCCGCCCTCGGAGCCGACCTCGCCCGCGGCGCGGAGGCGTACCTCCAGACCTGGGAGCGCGCCTGGGGCCTGGCGCCGGACTCCTGCCGCAACCCGGGGCTGCGACGCCCGGTGCGCTCCTTCACGAGGGCCGCCGAGCCCGGCATCCGCGCCCGCGCGCTGATGCGACGCGTGGGCCAGCCGTGGCAGCGGCTGGGCCGCGAGTTCACCTACTGCGCGAAGGCACCCGGGAAGCAGCGAGTGCTGATGACCGTGCGGCTCTCGCGCGGCGGCAAGGTGCAGACCGTACGCCGGGGCTGAGCGGCCGCGACGGTCGTCCGCCTCACGCCGTGGTCTCCGCCGGCTCGCCGTCGGGCTCGACGGCGAACGGTGACAGCACGCCCCGGTCGACGTAGTAGGCGATGACGCGGTCGAGGACGATCGACACGCCACCGCCGGGCTGGCCGAACCACGGCTCGACCCGGACGACCCGGCAGGCGTCGGGCAGGGTCGCCTCGAGCACGAAGCCGGTCCGCGGCTCGTTGGCGTCGGTGGGCGGCAGGCTGCGCGCGGCGAAAGCGGTGTCGTAGAGGTGCAGCACGTGTCCGCTGGCGTTGCCGATGTGGTCGAGGGGCGCCCCGACCGGGACCACCGAACCGGGCAGGAAGCCGTCCTGCGACAACTCGGCGACCGCATCGGGGCCGACGAGCATGTCGGCGACCGAGAGCGACGCGGCATGGAGAGTGGCCCGGTCCCGTGGCGCGGGCGGCAGGTCGGGCTCGAGCCATCGAGACAGGATCTCGGCGACGAGCGTCGGGTCCCCGAAGCGGGCGTACGCCGCGAAGCGCCCGTGGTCGGAGCCGCCGAGCACGATCTCGTCATCCGCCGTCGGCCACACGACCCACCGGTGGCTCGGCACCCGGGGCGGCTGGTCGGAGACCGCCGCCCACAGCACCGCATCGGCGTCCAGGCCGGCCTCCTGCAGCAGGCTCCGGACCGCGTCGACGATCATCCGCGCACCTTCCTGCCCCACCGGCCCCGGGCGAGCCGCACGGCCTCCTCGACGAAGCGCTCGCGCGCGACGGCGAAGTCAGGGGTCTCGACCAACGTCTTGTCCGTGCCCCAGTCGCCGCGGTACCAGACCTCGTAGCCACCGTCGTCGAGGCGGCGGAGTCCGACGTACTCGCTGGAGAGGTCGACGGGCGAGCGGCCGGACACGAAGAAGTCGACGCCCTCACCGAGCCCGCGCGCAAGGAGCGCCTCGGCGACCTCGTCGAGCTCGTTCACCGTGGTGCTCCTTCGTTGCGGTGCTCGTCGGCCAGCCGGTCGGCGGTCTGCGCACCGTGGGTGACGGCGGCGCCCGTCGCGGCGTCGCCGGCGTCGAATCGGTAGGGGTTGTCGATGATCCCACGCTCGACGAGCTCGGCCTGGCTGAGGGGCGTGCCGTCGGCATCGAGGAAGCGGTACTGGTTGCCGCCGCCCTCCTGGCCGAAGGCCGGGGCCACCTCGGACTTCTCGATGCGGACCGAGCCGTCCTGGAGGTCGGGGTGGTCGCGGTTGATCTCCCACGGGTTGCGCTCGAAGTTGAGGCGGTCGGGCGGCAGCGAACGCTCGCTCATCATGGCGCCGTCGTCGCCGAAGTAGGCGCCGTTGGGGCCGCCGATCCGGTCCATCCGCGGCACGTCGTGCGGGTCGACGATCTCGTCGGTGCCGGGCACCTTGCCGTCGTTGGGAGCGGCCCGGCCCCAGTCCCAGTCGGTCTCGCCGCGCTCGTTGGTGGTGCGGAAGGCGTCCTCGAACTCCGCGCGGGTGTAGGGCTGGCCGGTCTCGGGGTTGCGGCCGAAGATGTCGTAGTCGTCGTCGATGATGCTGCGGTTGGACGACGAGTAGCTCGGCTCCCGGAGCTGGTCGTCGAGGCTGCGCCACGGGCCGTCGCCGTCGAGCTCGAACATCGACCGCGGCGCGCCGTCGTCGAGCCTCCGGAGTCCGCCGAGGTCGGACAGGTCGTCGAGGTGGCGGAACCTCGCCAGGTCGGCGAGGCCGTCGAGCAGGTCCATGCCCATCTTGCCGCCGCGCGTGGCGACCGCACCGGCCCCGCCGGTCGCGACGGCGACGATCGCGTCCGGCACGAGGTGCCCGATGGCGCGGGCCGGGTCGTCGGCCCACGTGTCCCAGTCGAGCAGGCTCTTGCCGAGCTCCTTGCCGAAGCCGACCGGGTCGGTCGTGAGCCCGGTGTAGATGCCCTGCGCCATCGCCCAGCCGTTCTCGACGTCGAGCTCGTAGGTCTTGGCCAGCTCCTCGGGCGTGAGGTCGCCCGTGGCCAGCTTGTAGGCGTCGATGACCAGGTTGACGGGGCTGAACGGCACCATCGTCAGCAGGTCCCAGACGGCCTCGCCCGCGCCCTCGAAGATGCCGCCGACGAACTTCAGGCCGGACTCGAGCCAGTTGGGCTCCTCGGGGGCGTCGGCGCAGCCGGCGCGGACCTCACCGGCGCAGGTCGCGGCCGCGTTGTCGAGGTCGGCACGGGCGGCCTGCAGGGCGCGCAGCGCCTCCTGCTGGATCGGGTCGCCCCAGTCGACGAAGGGCTCGGCCGGGTCGGTGCCGCCACTGCTCCAGTAGGCGCGCATCCGGCCCAGGTAGGAGTCGTACTGCGTGCGGGCGCTCTCCGACTCGCGCTGGCCGCGCTCGTGCTCGGCCCTGGCCTCCGCGGCGCGCCGCTGCGCGTCCTCGAGCGCGCCGGCGTACGTGGTGAGGCCGGCCGCGGCCCTCTTGAAGCCGTTGCCGGCCTTGGTCCACCGCTCGGGCTCGAGGTCGTGCGCCTCGCGGAACTCGTCGGCGGCGCGGCCGGTCCAGCCCGACACGTCGATCTTCGCCAGCGCGTCGCCGGTGTCGTAGAAGAGCTGGCCCTTCTGCTCCATGAGCACGGCCTTCGACCGGATGGCGCCGGGGTTGCCCTCGATCTCGAAGTCCGGCACGTCACATCACCTTGATGCCCGCGATGGTGCCCTTGAGCGCCGACAGCGCGTCGTAGCCGGCCTTGTCGGTCTCGAAGTAGTTCATCGCGATCTTGCCCAGCCGGCCCGCCATCTCCTCGACGTCCTGGCAGAGGTTGTTGACGCCTTCCTCCCAGCGACCCTTGAACTCGTCGAGCGCGTCCCAGACGACGTCGCTGCCGACGTCGCCCCGGCCGGGCACCAGGTCCTCGACGTCCTTGTCCTTGAAGAGCTGGACGGTCTCGTTGAGCCCCTTGGCAGCCTTGCCCATGCTCTCGAGGTCGACCTCGTAGTCGTACGACGGCATGCCCTCCCGATTCCCACCGGCGGCGCTGTCCAAACCGCCGGAAATCGGGCCGGCCCGGGTGTGAGGAGACCGCACAGGGGGTAGGAAGGAGCCGATCGACCCGAGCGAGAGGGGGCGGCCGTGGCCGTCGGACTTGTCTACTCCGAGATGCAGGCGGCGGCACAGGCCGTGGCCGACGCGGTGGAGCCGCTGCAGCAGACCCTGCAGGCACTGGGCGCCACCATCGAGACCGAGGCCGGCAAGGGCTTCAGCGGTCAGGCGGCCGCCGGCTTCGGCGAGGCGATCAACGCCTGGTTCGACGTCGCGATCACGCTGGGCCCGATCCTCGACGGCTACTCGCAGAGCCTGATGTACGTCGCCCAGGAGCACGCCACCAACGACGTGGCCCAGGCCGAGCGCTCGGGGCAGCTCGCCGACCGCCTCGGGGGTGGTCCCCGATGACCCGCGGGCTGGTCGTGCACCAGGGCTCGATCTCGACGCTGGAGTCCGCCCTCGCCGACGCCACCGAGCAGATCACGACGCAGATCGGCGACCTCCTCGAGCAGGTCGAGACGCTCACCCCCGGCTGGGACGAGACGAGCGAGTCCCACCTCGCCCACCTCGAGCACCAGCAGAAGCTCCGCGACGGGGTCGCGAGGCTCACCGAGGCACTCGACCAGGTCAGGACCCAGCTCGCCGGACACCGCGAGGACGCCCGCGAGATCGAGGTCGAGAACGTCGCGATCGTGAACTGATCCACACGGCTTCGTGGATCAAGTTACCTGCGGGTAGGATCCATCTCACCCTGCAGGGCCCTGCCGTCGGCGCGTTCGGCGGCCCTAGGCTGCGGCTCTGTACGCCCCTACCGAGGAGCAGCCCCACATGCAGATGTTCGCGATCGTCGTCTCGTTCGCACTGACCGTCGCCGCCGTCGCCCTGCTGGTGCCGGCCGTACGACGCATGCTGGGCGTGATCCGGTCCGGCCAGCCGGCGCCCGGTCGCTCCGGCAACCCCGGCGGACGTGCCGCGACGATGCTCAAGGAGACGTTCCTGCACACCCGGATGCTCCAGTGGCACTGGGTCGGCATCATGCACTGGTTCGTGTACGCGGCGTTCCTCTTCCTCAGCACGGCCGTGCTGGCGGCGTACTTCCAGCTCTTCAAGCCCGACTTCGCCTGGCCGATCATCGGCCACTGGTACCCCTACGAGTGGTTCAGCGAGGTCATCGGCCTGCTCAGCACGGTCGGCATCGTCTTCCTGATCGTCTACCGCCAGAAGCACCACCCGCGCTCCGAGGGCCGGCGCAGCCGGTTCTTCGGCTCGAACTTCTGGCAGGCCTACTTCGTCGAGGCGCTCGCGCTGCTCGAGGGTTCGGCGATCCTGTTCGTCCGCGGCGCCGAGTGGAAGCTCGACGAGGAGGCCGGGCGCTCGCACTACCCGATCTCGTCGTGGATCGGCGACGCCCTCTACTCCGACTCGACGTCGTCGCTCGAGAACACCATCTACTTCATCGCGATGTTCAAGATCGCGCTGGCGATGGTCTGGCTGATGGTGATCGCCCGCAACATCACCATGGGCATCGCGTGGCACCGCTTCACCGCCTGGTTCAACATCTACTTCAAGCGCGAGGACGACGGCACGACCGCGCTCGGCGCGATGAAGCCGCTGACCTCCGACGGCAAGGCGATCACGCTCGACGACATCGACGACCTCGACGAGGACTCGGTGCTCGGCGTCGGCAAGGTCGAGGACTTCTCGTGGAAGGGCATCCTCGACTTCACCACCTGCACCGAGTGCGGTCGCTGCCAGTCGCAGTGCCCGGCGTGGAACACCGAGAAGCCGCTGTCGCCCAAGCTGCTGATCACCAGCCTGCGCGACCACGCCTACGCCAAGCACGACGGCGACGAGGCCCACCGCGAGCGCGAGCTCGTCGGCGTCGGCTCGAAGGGCGAGAGCGCCGGCTCCGGCACGGACGTCCTCGACTACTTCTACAACCCCGCCGACGGCGACTTCGTCATCGACGAGGACGTGCTGTGGAGCTGCACCTCCTGCGGCGCGTGCGTCCAGCAGTGCCCGGTCGACATCGAGCACGTCGACCACATCATGGACATGCGGCGCTACCAGTTGCTGGTCGAGTCGAACTTCCCCGCCGAGCTGAACCAGCTCTTCAAGGGCCTCGAGAACAAGGGCAACCCGTGGAACATGTCGGCCTCGGCCCGCATGGACTGGGCCAAGGGCCTCGACTTCGAGGTGCCCGTCGTCGGCGAGGACCTGGAGTCCCTCGAGTCGGTGGACTGGCTGTTCTGGGTCGGGTGCGCGGGAGCGTACGAGGACCGCGCCAAGAAGACGACGCGCGCGGTGGCCGAGCTGCTCGACATGGCCGGCGTCACCTTCGGCGTGCTCGGCAACGGCGAGACCTGCACGGGTGACCCCGCCCGTCGCGCCGGCAACGAGTTCGTCTTCCAGGGCCTCGCGCAGCAGAACGTCGAGACGTTCCAGGAGTACAAGGTCAAGAAGGTCGTCTCGACCTGCGCCCACTGCTTCAACACGCTCAAGAACGAGTACAAGGACTTCGGCATCGAGCTCGAGGTCGTCCACCACACCCAGCTGCTCAACCGCCTCGTGCGCGAGGGCAGGCTGACGCCGGTCAAGGACGGCGTGGGCGCGGCGAAGCGCTCGATCACCTACCACGACCCGTGCTACCTCGGTCGCCACAACCAGGTGTACGAGCCCCCGCGCGAGCTGCTGCAGGTGCTGCCGGGAGCCGAGCTCGTCGAGATGGAGCGCAACTCCGAGAAGTCCTTCTGCTGCGGCGCCGGTGGCGCGCGCATGTGGATGGAGGAGAACCTCGGCGAGCGGATCAACATGAACCGCACCAAGGAGGCCGTCGGCACCGGCGCCGACCAGATCGCCGTCGGCTGCCCCTTCTGCCGGGTGATGCTCTCCGACGGGCTCACCATGCAGCAGAGCAAGGGCGAGGCCCGCGAGGAGGTCGAGGTCCTCGACGTCGCGCAGATGCTGCTCGCGTCGGTCAAGGGCGAGCAGGCCACCAAGGCCGCGCCCGGCTCGGCCCCGGCCGCCGTCCCGGCCGCCGCTCCCGCGGCTGCGGCTGCGGCCACCACGACGGACGTGGCGACCAAGGACGAGCCGGAGGCCGGCGACGTCACCGTCACCGAGGACACCGTCACCGAGACCGCAGACGTCGGTCCGGCCGCGAAGGCGTCCGGCGGCACGTCGCTCTTCGACACCCCCGCGCCCGAGGAGCCCGCCGCCCCCGCGAAGCCGGCCGAGTCGGGCTCGCTGTTCGACACCCCGGCACCGGAGGCCGAGGCAGCTGCACCGGCACCCGCATCGGCACCGGCAGCGGCAGCGAAGGACAAGGGCGGGGCGGCCGACCCGTTCGCCGGCGGTTCCCTCTTCGACACCCCGGCACCGGAGGCGGCCCCCGCGCCGGCCTCGAAGCCGGAGCCGGCGTCCGCACCCGCCTCTGAGGAGAAGCCCGCCGGGTCGACCGACCTGGGCGCCGGTGGCTCGCTCTTCGACCTCGGTACGCCGGAGGCCGCGCCCGAGCCGGCGTCTGCGCCGGAGCCCGCCTCCGAGTCGTCCGCCCCTGCGGCGGAGCCTGCCCCGGCGGCGCCCGCGCCCGCGACCGACCTCGGGAGTGGCGGGTCGCTGTTCGACATCGCGGCCCCCGAGCCGACGCCCGCCGCCGAGCCTGCTCCGTCGCCGGAGGCGGCGCCCGAGCCGGAGGCTGCCGCGGTGGTGTCCGAGCCGGAGCCCGCGCCCGCCTCCGACGCGCCTGCCTCGAGCACCACGACGTCAAACCCGGCGACCGACGCCGACCTGTCGAGCCTCGGCTCGCTGTTCGACCTGGACGCCCCGGCTGCGGAGGCGGCGCCCGCGGCCACGCCTGAGTCCACGCCGGAGTCCACGTCTGCGGCCAGTTCTGAGCCCACGCCGGAGCCGGAGCCGGAGCCGGAGCCGGCCTCCGCGCCGTCGCCGGTCGCCAGCGCCGGGACGACGTCGACGCCGAACACCGACGTCGACATCAGCAGCATGGGCTCGCTGTTCGACATCGAGGCGCCCGCGACCACCCCGGCGCCGGCAGCACCGGCCGCACCGGCAGCCGAGGCCGTACCCGCTGACCCGGAGCCCGAGCCCGAACCCGCGGAGGCGTCCGCCCCCGGCGCCCCGCCGAGCGGTGCCGACCTCAGCCAGGCCGCGACGTTCGCCGACCCGCGCGAGGCGCCGCGGGAGGAGTCGGAGCCCCAGGCCCCGACCGA
Source organism: Nocardioides ganghwensis (assembly GCF_014779655.1). GTDB lineage: Bacteria > Actinomycetota > Actinomycetes > Propionibacteriales > Nocardioidaceae > Nocardioides > Nocardioides ganghwensis. Next base: position 248,265 of record NZ_JACXYX010000003.1, on the reverse strand, counting down.
GCGGGAGCCCGAGCCCGGGTCGGACGAGGACCCCGACACGATCCTCGACCCCGACGACGCCGAGCAGCCCGACGAGCAGCCCGACGAGAAGGCCGACCAGAACCCGGCTGCGAAGCCGGCCGCGTCCTCGGACGGCCCTGCCCACACCCCGCGTACGGACGTCGACATCAGCGGATCGGGCTCGCTCTTCGACCTCTGATCGGCCCAGCGTCAGACGAACCCGCACCCATCGGTGCGGGTTCGTCTGACGTCCGGCCCCCGTACCGCCGGGGCGTCCGACCGCTACTCCCGAGTTGGTCCGCCAACTGGTGGGTTGGCAGGACGCCCCGGCCCCGACCCGGCCCCAACCCGGCCCCAACCCGGCCCCAACCCGGCCCCCAGAGGGCAGTGGCGTCACGCCGACGCCATCTGACATCACTTTCCTCTTGACGTGACATCACGATGATGTCAGAGTGGTGCACATGGACATCACCCCGTACGTCGACAGCCTCCGCCGCGACCTCGTCGCCGCGGCCGAGGCCGGCAGCGACGAGCTCAAGCAGGCGGCCGAGCGCCTGGCGTACGCCCTGGACCCGAGCGCGCGACTGGCGCTGATGGAGGCCATCTCCCACGCGGCGGCCGAGATCACCGCCGAGCTCCCCGACGGCAGCGTCGACGTACGCCTGGTCGGTCGCGAGCTCGACTTCGTCGTCGAGGTGACCCCGCCCGCGGCGATGCCGGCCCCGCCCCCGCCGCCGGCTCCCCCGGCACCGCCCGAGGAGGAGGACGGCGACCTGGCCCGGATCACCCTGCGGATCCCGGAGGCCGTCAAGGCCCGGGCCGAGGAGCGGGCCGCCGCCGCCGGCCAGAGCCTCAACACCTGGATGGTCGGCGTGGTGCGCTCCGCGACCAACGAGCACTCCATCAACGTCGACATCGACCTGAGCAGCGTCCCCTTCGTGGGCTACGACCCGTTCGCGGGCCACCGCAAGCAGGGACAGGGCAACCGCCGGATGACCGGCTGGCTCTGACCACGACACCGACGGCCTGACCGGCCGCACCCACCCACCGCACACAGCGGACCGGCACCGGCCGGCCCGTCGGACGAGCACACCCCGAACCAGGAGACCGCCATGAGCAACCAGCTCGACCTCACCTTCGACACGCCCGAGCCGATCGACCTCTACGTCGAGAACGGCCGCGGCCTGGTCGACGTCACCGCCACCGACACCACCGAGACCACCGTCCGCATCACCGGCGACCGCGCCGAGGAGTTCGACGTCCGCGACCTCGGGGACCGCATCGCGATCATCGCCCCGCCCCGCTCCGGCGGCTTCCTCGGCAAGGACCCCCGCGCCGAGATCGTCGTCGAGGTGCCCGTCGCCAGCGCCCTCCACGCCAAGGTCGGCAGCAGTGACGTCGCCGCTCACGGCCGGTTCGCCGACACCCGCGTCGACAGCGGCTCGGGCGACGTCACCCTCGACGTCGTCGAGGGCGACGCGGTCGTGCAGACCGGGTCCGGTGACGTGACGGCCGAGCACCTCGTCGGCGAGGCGCACCTCAAGTCAGGGTCCGGCGACGTGATCGTCCGCCGCTCCGAGTCGCCCCTCGTGGTCACGACGGGCAGCGGTGACGTACGCGTCGACGCCGCCCGCGACGACCTCGCGGTCAAGACCGGCTCGGGCGACGCCCGCGTGCTGTCCCTGGGCAGCGAGGCGGTCTTCACCACCGGCTCGGGCGACCTCGTGGTCGACGAGGTGGCCGCCGGCCGCATCACCGCCAAGACCGCCAGCGGCGACGTACGGATCGGAGTCGTGGCCGGCACGCCCGTGTGGACCGACGTCCGCACCGCCAGCGGCCGCCTCACCTCCACCCTCGCCGGCACCGGCGAGCCCGCCCCCGACCAGCCCTACCTCGAGGTGCGCGCCACCACGGCGTCGGGCGACGTCACCCTCCACCAGAGCTGAACCGGACTCCCCACCACAAGGAAGGAGCACGACCATGTACGACTCGTTCACCGACATCGAGCTGATCGCCCGTCACCGCATCGCCGAGCGCGTGCGCTACTCCCCCCGAGCCCCCGAAGCGCCGCTGACCACCCGGTAACGGGTCGAGAGATGCACTCCCGCCCCCACCGATGGGGGCGGGAGTGCATCCTTCGACCCGTTACCCGCCGAGGGGGAGGCGGCCCGCCCCTCCGCGGAGGTCAGGACCTCATCGCCACGCCGCGTCGCCAGTAGCCCATGAAGGCGACCTGGCTGCGGTCGAAGCCGAGCTCGTTGACCAGGTGCCGGCGCAGGCCGGTCACGACCTTCGACTCGCCGGCGATCCAGGCGTACGTCCCGCCCACCCCGACGACGACGCCGGGGACCTCCTCGCCGGAGGAGGAGTAGAACGGCGTCTCCCACAGGTCCGGGTCCACCTCGTCGGGCGCGACCTCGGCCCGGGCGCCCGCCAAGCTGGTCGAGAGTGGGTCGAGGTGGGCCACGACCGCCTCGTGCAGGCCGACGCCGAGCTCCTCGCCCTCGCGGGCGAGCCACACGACGTCGACGCCCGCCGGGCCGCGTACGGCCTGGACATCGCCGGCCACCGGCACCTCGAGGAACGCAGCGCCGGTCGCGTCGGCGGGCAGCTGCTCGAGCACCGCGCAGATCGCCGGCACGGCCGTCTCGTCGCCGACCAGCAGCAGGTCGGCACCCGGGAAGGGGGTGAACTCGATCCCGCCGTAGGGGAATCCCCGCCGCGGGGCCATCAGCACGAGGCGATCCCCCACCGTCGCCCGCGACGCCCAGGTCGAGCCGGGTCCGACGAGGTCCCCCTCGAGGTGGAGCACCATGTCCACGACGAGCGTGGTCTGCGCCCCCGAGCCGCGTACGTCGCGGATCGTGTAGGTGCGCATGTGCCCGCGCTCGGCCGCGGGGCGCTCCATCCAGGTCGAGAACCAGGTGTCGTCCGCGCCCTCGGTCGAGGTGATCCCACCGGTCTCCGGGTCGGGGAAGACGAGCTTGATGCGCTGGTCGTAGCGCGGGCCGTCGACGCCGAGGTCGGCGAGCTCGGGGCTGCCCAGCTCGACGCGCACGAAGGTCGGGGTGAGCCGCTCGACGGAGACCACCTCGACCTCGGCGAAGAGCATGGGCAGGACTGTCGGGCTCGGGCTGGCGGTCACGGTCATCGGTTCTCCTGGCTGGAGTGGCTGGGCGGGCTGGGCGGGCTGGTGCGCGGCTGGTGCCGTCCGACCGGGACGACCAGCGGGGTGTGCGACACCGGGTCGTCGATCACCCGGCTGTCGAGGCCGAAGACCGTGCGCACGACGTCCTCGGTGACGACCCCGCGCGGGGTGCCCTCGGCGACGATGCGACCCGTGTGCAGCGCGACGAGGTGGTCGGCGTAGCGCGCGGACAGGTTGAGGTCGTGGAGCACCATCACGATCGTGGTGCCGCGGCGCGCGTTGAGCTCGGCGAGCAGGTCGAGCATCTCGACCTGGTGGGCGACGTCGAGGTAGGTGGTCGGCTCGTCGAGCAGCAGGAGGTCGGTGCCCTGCGCGAGCGCCATCGCGATCCACACCCGCTGGCGCTGCCCGCCCGACAGCTCGTCGACGACCCGGTCGGCGAGCTCGAGCGTGTCGGTGAGCGCCAGCGCCTCCGCGACGGCCTCGTCGTCGGCGGTGGTCCACCGGCCGAAGGGGCCGTGGTGGGGGTGGCGGCCGCGGCCGACCAGGTCGGCGACGGTCACGCCCTCGGGCGCGACCGGGTTCTGCGGGAGCAGCCCGAGCGTGCGGGCGACCTGCTTGGTCGGCAGCCGGTGGATGGCGTCGCCGTCGAGCAGCACCGAGCCCGACCGCGGTCGCATGAGCCGGGCGAGGCCGCGCAGCAGCGTCGACTTGCCGCAGGCGTTGGCCCCGACGATGACGGTGATCCGGCCGTGCGGGACGGCCAGGTCGAGGTCGCGCACGACGGCGGTGTCGGCGTACGCGAGCGTCAGGTCGCTCGCCTCCAGCCGGGCGTACGGTGCAGAGGCAGTGGGGCTGGCGGTGGCGGTGGTCATGCCGCCCTCCTTCCGGTGCGGCCGCGGGCGAGCAGCCAGAGCAGGAACGGTGCGCCGAACGCACCGGTGACGACGCCGACGGGCAGGTTGAGGTCGTCGAAGGCGTACGCGCCGGCGTAGTCGCCCGCCAGCACGATCACGGCACCGACGAGGCCGGCGGCGAGGAGCGAGGTGCGTCCGCGGTTGAGGGCGCGCGCGATCGGGCCGGACAGGAAGGCGACGAACGCGACCGGTCCCGCCGCGGCGACGCCGACCGCGACGAGCAGCACCCCGAGGAGCATCAGGACGTCGGTCCGGCGCCGCGCGACGCCGAGCCCGGCGGCGGTGTCGTCACCGAGCTCGGTCGCACGCAGCGACCGGGCGGCCCACGCAGTGGCGGGCAGCAGCACGGCCAGCGCGACGGCGAGCAGCCCGATGCTCGGCCAGGCCACGCCGTTGACGCTGCCCGTCAGCCAGCGCAGCACCAGCTGGACGTCGTACTCGTCGACGCGGGTGAAGACGTACTGGATGACCGACTGCATCGCGGCGGCGAGGCCGATGCCGGCCAGCACGAGCCGGAAGCCGCCGTGGTCGCCGGCGACGGCCCGCACGGCGAGGGCGACCGCGAGGGCGCCGAGGATCGCGGCGGCCGAGACCGGCCAGCCGGACCACCCGGCGAGGGCGATGACCGACACGGCAGCGGCGCTCGCGCCCAGGCTGACGCCGACGACGTCGGGGCTCGCGAGGGGGTTGCGCAGGGTGGTCTGGAAGATCGCCCCGCCCACGCCGAAGGCGATGCCGACGAGCACCGCGAGCACGGCACGCGGGAGCTTGGACTCCATCACGATGTAGGTCGCGCCGGGGATCTGCTCGCCGCCGAGGATGCGCAGGAAGTCGGGGATGGTGACCGTGTAGTCGCCGAGCAGCACCCGGGCGACGAAGGCCCCGGCGAGGACGAGCGCGAGGCCCGCCACCAGTCGCCGGTGGTGGCGCCTAGGTGCGCGGCGCGCGCGGCGTACGACGTCGGCCGCGTCGGCGTCCGGTCGTGTGGCGGTGACGGGTCGGGCGAGGGTCACGGTCACAACGCCCGCCCCGTGCGGCGGATGAGGGCGACGAAGAACGGCACGCCGACGACGGCGGCCATGATGCCGACCTGCACCTCCGCGGGCGGCAGCACGACGCGACCCACGGTGTCGGCGACGACGACGAGGACCGCTCCGCCGAGCATCGAGAAGGGCAGGACGCGGCGGTGGTCGGGGCCGACGAGGCTGCGTACGACGTGGGGCACGACGAGGCCGACGAAGGCGATCGGTCCGGCCAGGGCCGTCGCCGTGCCGGCGAGCAGGACGATCGCGACGGCGATGACGAGGCGGTCGCGAGTCGTGCGGCGCCCGAGGCCGCGGGCCAGGTCGTCGCCGAGGGCGAGGGTGTCGAGCAGGCGGGCGCCGGCGAGGGCGAGCAGCGCGCCGACGAGGAGGAAGGGCAGGCCCGCGAGCAGGACGTCGGTGCCGCGTCCGCCGACCGTGCCGACCTGCCAGAAGCGGAAGGACTCCATGGTCTTGCGGTCGGCCAGCAGCAGCCCGGTGGTCCAGCTGGCCAGGCCCGCGCTGAGCGCGGCACCGGTGATCGCGAGCTTGAGGGGGGTGGCGCCGTCGCGGCCCAGGGCGGCGATGCCGTGCACGGCCGCCGCGGCGACGGCGGCACCGACGAAGGCCAGCGGCAGGTAGGCACCCATCCCGGACAGCCCGAACGCGGTCATCCCGACGACCATCGCGAAGGTGGCGCCGGCGTTCACGCCCAGGATGCCGGGGTCGGCCAGGGGGTTGCGGGTCAGGCCCTGCATCAGTGCACCCGCGAGGCCGAGCGCGGCACCGACCGCGAGGCCGAGGAGGGTGCGGTCGAGGCGCGCCGCGACGACCGCGTGGAGCGGGTGGGCGCTGTCCCACACGGCCTCCAGGGGCACCGCGCGCGCCCCGACGAGCAGGGAGAGCACGCCGGCACCGGCCAGCGCCGCGACCGAGATCGCGACGCTGACCGGCAGGGCGGGACGACGCCCGCGGCCTCCCCCCGGGGGCCTCAGGACGTCCTCCCGCGTCGGGACGAGGGCGGTCATCAGCCCTCGAGCGCCTCGACGACCGACGGCAGGAAGTCGGAGACGATGACCGGGATCGACAGCGGCGTCGGGTTGGTGGACGCCATCGCGTCCTGCTTGTCCGACTCGGCGTACCAGTTGCCCTCGGCGATCGCGGGGATCTGGCCGAGCAGCTTGTCCTTCTCGATGGTCTCGACGTCGTCGGGCGACTCGACCCACGTGACGAAGACGTCGGAGTCGAGCTCGGACGCCTGCTCCGCCGAGACGGTGCCGTAGAACTCGCCGGGCTTGATGGCCTCGGCCACGGCCGGGGCGTCGACCATGCCGAAGTCGCGCAGGATGGACACGCGCGGGTCCTCGGGGGCGTACATGCCGACGGTCGAGAGGTCGGTGGCCGCGAGGTAGCCGTAGATCAGCTCGGCGCCCTCCAGCTCGGGGTTGGCCTCGGCCGCCTCGGTGATGGTGGCCTCGGTGTCGGTCGCCACCTCGTCGGCGAGCGCCGTACGGCCCAGCGCCTGGCCGACCATCTCGAGCGAGGTCTGCCAGTCGGTCGTCCAGGGGGCCTCGGGGTAGGCCACGACCGGCGCGATCTTGGAGAGCTTGGCGTACTCGTCCTCCGTGATGCCGGAGTTGGTCGCCAGGATCAGGTCGGGCGCCAGCTCGGCGACCTCGTCGATCGGCGCGCCGTCGGCGTCGTCGTAGCGCACGGGCGCCTCCGCGCCGGCCTCCTCGATCGCGGCGTCGAACCAGTCGGTGGACCCGCCCTCGTTGCCGCCCCACGTGATCTTGGTGGCGCCGACGGGCACGACTCCCAGCGCGAGCGCGTGGTCGTGGTCGGTCCAGCCGAGGGTGGCGACGCGCGTCGGCTCGGACTCGATGGTGGTCTCGCCGAGGGCGTGCTCGATCGTCACGGGGAAGGCGTCGGGATCGACGCTCGTGGTCGAGGTGGGCTCCGACGCGGCGTCGGTCCCGCCGCTGGTGGATCCGGTGCTGCAGCCGGTGAGGGCGGCGACCAGGACGGTGGCCGCAGCCAGCTTGGTCGCAGTGGGCGCGGCGAGGCTTCGCTTCATCAAGAACTCCGTCAGGCGAGGGAAGGTAAGGCTAACTTAGGAAAGCCTAACCACACTTCGCTCAATTACGTCACGGGGGTGTGACCTAATCCGCAGAGCGGGACGAGTGCGCCTCAGATCGGCGTGCGGTGGAAGCCCTGGAACGACCGGCTCGGCGTCGGGCCGCGCTGGCCCTGGTAGCGCGAGCCGTACTTCGCCGAGCCGTAGGGGTGCTCGCTCGGCGACGAGAGCCGGAAGAAGCAGAACTGGCCGATCTTCATCCCCGGGTAGAGCTTGATCGGCAGCGTCGCGACGTTGGCGAGCTCGAGGGTGACGTGGCCGGAGAAGCCGGGGTCGACGAAGCCGGCGGTGGCGTGGGTGAGCAGGCCGAGCCGGCCCAGCGAGGACTTCCCCTCGACCCGGGCGGCGATGTCGTCGGGCAGCGACACCACCTCGTACGTCGACCCGAGCACGAACTCCCCCGGGTGCAGGATGAACGGCTCGTCGCCCTCCGGCTCGACCTCGCGGGTCAGCTCGGACTGGTCGGCCGCGGGGTCGATGTGGGGGTAGCGGTGGTTCTCGAAGACGCGGAAGAACCGGTCGAGGCGTACGTCGACGCTGGACGGCTGCATCATGGCGGGGTCCCACGGGTCGAGGGCGATCCGGCCGGCGTCGATCTCAGCGGTGATGTCGCGATCAGAGAGCAGCACGCGGCCAACCTAGCGGCTCGCGGAGGGACGGAGTCCCGTACGCCTCGCTGGTCGAGCAGGGACGAAGTCCCGCCTCGAGACCCGTCCCGCACAATGCTCCCGTGACATTCCACCGCTACGTCGCCCTGGGCGACTCCTTCACCGAGGGCGTCGGCGACCCCGACCCGGAGCGCCCCAACGGCCTGCGCGGCTGGGCCGACCGCGTCGCCGAGGTTCTCGCGCAGCAGACCGACGACTTCGGCTACGCCAACCTCGCGATCCGCGGCCGCAAGCTCGGCTCGATCGTCGCCGAGCAGGTCGAGCCCGCCCTCGCCCTCGAGCCCGACCTGGTCACCGTCCACGGCGGCGGCAACGACGTGCTGCGGCCCCGCGTCGACCTCGACGCCCTCGCCCGGACGTACGACGACGCGATCGCGCGCCTGTCCTCGACCGGGGCGCGCGTCGTGATGTTCACGATCTTCGACCCGGGCGGCGGCGGGATCTACGGGCCCGTGCGCGGGCGGATGGCGATCTTCAACGAGTGGGTCCGCGAGATCGCCGACCGCCACGGCGCGACCATCGTCGACATGTGGCGGATGCGCGACATCGAGATCGGCAGCGTCATGGACACCGACCGGATGCACCTCAACAGCTCGGGCCACACGCACATGGCGCACGCCGTCCTCGAGGCCATCGGCGTCGAGCACGGCCTCGAGCCGGTCACCGTCGAGCCGCTGCCGGTCCTCCGGCGCCGCGAGGCGTGGGCCGCCAACGCCCACTGGACCCGCGAGTTCCTCGTCCCGTGGGTGCACCGCCGGATCACCGGGCGCTCCTCCGGCGACACGGTCTCGCCGAAGCATCCGGGTCTCTCGCGCGTCGGCTAGCCGGGTCCGGTATCGTTCGGCGCGCCGTCCCCGGACGGCGTCTGCGGATGTAGCTCAGTTGGTAGAGCGCGACCTTCCCAAGGTCGATGTCGCGAGTTCGAGTCTCGTCATCCGCTCCAGTTCTCAGCCCAGCGCACCCAGCGCACCCCGCCGTCCACAGCGCCTCCCGGTAGTCCGCTGCATTCCGCCGGGCTTCGAGGCCCCCGGACCGGCCATACGCAGCGGACTACTCGCGGGTGTCCACAGGCGTACGCCCGACGCGCGCACCCGTGGGGCAGGAGTGAGACTTGCGCCTTCTGTGACCAGAGAGGACAGTGAGGCGTCCGTCTTTTCTCGGATCGAAGGTTCTTCCCCATGGCTCTTCCCCGCCGACTCCCCCGCCGACTCCCCCGCTCCCCCCGCCGTACGATCGCCCACCAGATCGCCGACGGCGACCGTCCCCGCCCGCTCTGGCGCCACCCCGCGAGCCTCGCCGCGGCCGCACTGGCCCTCACCCTCGGAGCCGTGCCCCTGCTGCCTGACGGCGGGCCGGACGACCAGGGCGGCATCGCCCCGTCCGCCGAGTCGACCGATGCACCGGGAGCGCCCGGCCGCAGCCGGCTCACCCCCGCGATGCGGGCCGAGATCGACCGCGTGGTGGCCGAGGGCGCCGCCCTCGACGGCGCGCAGGGGCGTACGACGCGGGCGCGCGCGGCCGTGCGGTGCGCCACCTTCGAGGGACAGCGCTACTGCCTCGGCTTCGGCTGGACCAACCAGCCTGCCGAGGCGCTCGCGGCGCGCCTCGACGCCCGACCGGACCTCGAGCGCGAGCGCACCGGGGACCTCGACGCCGACGGGCTCCTCGCCCGGGCGGAGCGGCGTACGCCGACCGCGCGCGCCGAGGCCGAGAGGGCCGAGCTCACGATGGCCGCGCAGGCGGTCGGCAAGGTCTGGATGCTGCGCCACGAGATCCAGGGCGTACCGCTGCCCGACGGGTTCGCCGAGCGCCACCCGGAGGTCGCCGCGTCGGACGTGCAGGCACGCGGCGGGTTCGGCGAGTCCTACCCGAAGCGCTCCAAGATCCTCACGAGCAAGGTCGCCCAGGCGCAGAACACGACCTACTGGTGCGGCCCCGCCGCGATGCAGGCGATCGGCTGGGGCTCGCAGGAGAAGCGGAAGAACCAGTCCTACTGGGCTCGCCGGCTCGGCACCACCACCGCCGGCACCGCGATCACCGACATGGTCCGCGTCGTCAACAACAAGACGCACTACGACGACGCCGACCACGCCGGGCCGTACGTCGTGCTCGACATCAGCGACTTCACCTTCAAGCAGTGGTACCGCTTGATGATGCGGCACGTCCACGACTACCGGGCCCCGGTCGTCCTGCACCCCGTGCTGCTCAAGCAGTACTACCCCTACCTCGACGACGACGCGAGCGGCCACTTCCAGGTCGGCCGCGGCTTCGACCAGAACCCGGGCGGGAACCCGCAGATCGGCTACTTCGAGCCGTGGGACCAGTCGAGGTTCGACCCGAGCGAGCCGGCGATCGGGCGGGTGCAGTGGCGCAACGCCTACCGGTCCTTCCGCGCCAACCGCGACCACTTCCAGCACAACGTCGGGGTCTGAGGTGCGAGCCCGTACGCCCGCCGCGCTCGCGCTGCTGGTCGTCCTCGCCGCCTGCAGCAACGAAGACCGGCCGGCGGACCTGCAACCCGACGGCCCGCCGCCCAGCAGCAGCTCCGACGGCGACGCCCCCTCCGGCGGGACGCTCGACGACCCCATTGTCGTCGAGCCGGAGGCCGCGATCCTCGACTGGCAGGACTCCGGCCTCGACGCCGGCGCCCGTTACGTCCGGGGCCCGGAGTGGGAGGCGGTCGGCGACGAGGCCGGCACCGAGGTCGAGCTCACACGCGACGGCGACGCGGTGACCGTCCAGGCCGGCGTGGGCCGCACGATCTCCGAGGTCCTGATGAGCGAGACGTGGGCGGTGGTCGTGCGGCAGGACAAGGCCGAGACCGCACCCAGCGAGGTCGTCACGGTCGACCTGTCGAGCGGCGAGCAGGGCGAGGTCGTCTCCCCCGCTGCGGCCAGCGGAGGGTCGTGGGCCCTCGTCGACGGCGACCTCCGCTTCCCGACGTACGGCGACGACCGGGCGTACTGCCTGGCCACCAGCGCCCTCGCCGACAGCAACGGCGAGGACGGCTGGTGCGCGCCGGAGCGCTCGGGCTTCTCGGGACTCACCGCGAACGAGCACGGCGTCGGGATCATGACCTTCGACGACGCCCGCCCCGTCGCGTGCCGCACCGTCAACCTGCTCGATGCCGGCGGCGTGCCGCAGCCGCTCGAGGGACCCGCGGACTGCACCGGCTGGGACGTCGCGGCCACCGCCGACGGAGCCGTCTGGTCGGAGGTGCCGAAACCGCGCCGCCAGGAGGAGGCACGATTCCACGCCTCGGCCGACGGCGGGTACTTCGACCTCGGCCCCGGCACCACCGGCAGCGCCGTGCCCTGCGGTGACTCGGTCTTCTTCGTCCGCGACCCGCAGGGTCCCGACGAGCCCGCGCGCCTCATGCGCTGGACACCGGACCGCACGCTCGAGGTGGCGTACGAGTCCGCTTCGGTCGGCAACGCCTTCCTCGGCGAGCCGGTCTGCGGGGGCGGTGTGCTGAGCCTCTCGTCCTTCGGCGAGGAGGGCGACGAGCTGGTGTGGGCTAGCGTCGGGTGACGTGAGCTTCACCGGATTCCCCGTCGCCGCCCTCGACTTCTACGACGACCTCGAGATGGACAACACCAAGTCCTTCTGGGAGAGCCACAAGCACGTCTGGAAGGAGTCGGTCGAGACGCCGATGAAGGCGCTGATGGCCGAGCTGGAGCCGGAGTTCGGCCCCGCGAAGGTGTTCCGCCCCTACCGCGACGTCCGGTTCGCCAAGGACAAGACGCCCTACAAGACCCACCAGGGCGCCTTCGTCGCGGCCGGACCGCGCACGGGCTGGTACTTCGAGATCTCCCCGCGCGGCACCCGTGTCGGCTCCGGCTTCTACGACGCCGACGGACCGCAGCTGGCCGCGATCCGCGAGGCGATGGCCGACGACAAGGCCGGGAAGGCCCTCGACCGGCTGCTGAAGAAGCTGGAGAAGGACGGCTTCGACATCGGCGGCGACCAGCTCAAGACCTCGCCGCGCGGCTACGACGCCGACCACCCGCGCATCCACCTGCTGCGTCGCAAGCAGCTCTTCGTCGGCCGGTCGTACGGCTTCGAGGCCGACGCGATCGGCGCCGGGCTCGTCGACCGGGTGCGCGCGGACTGGCGGGCGATGCGCCCGCTGGTCAGCTGGCTGCGCGCCGTCGCCTGAGCGCGGCGGGACGTTCCCGCGCACGACCACCGCAGTTCACGCGCACGCCGCCCGGCGGCAACAGGCTGGCGCCATGGTCAAGAGACTGTTCCTGCTGCACGTCGGCCCCGACCCGGTGGACATCGACGCGATGACCGAGGCGCTCGCCATCGGCGGGGTGCGCGTGCCGGCCGTCGACGCCGAGGCGTACGAGCACGCCGGGGTCGAGATCCTCCGCTCGCACAAGGCCGCCGGGCTCCGGCGCAAGCAGGTCGAGGGGGCGTGGGCGTCGCTGTGCCGGCGGGCTCGCAAGACGAAGTCCGACTGCTTCGTCAGCGTGCCGGCCTTCTTCGGCGCGACACCCGAGCAGGCCGCGCTCGCCCTCGACGCGCTCGACGGGTTCCGGGTCGTGCTGGTCGTGACTACCGGCTTCACCGCCGAGCCGCCGGCCGCCTGGACGTCGATCGTCGAGGAAGGGCGTACGCACGTGCTGCCCGCCCGCCTGTCCGCCGAGCAGCTCGCGGCCCAGGTCGCGCGGATCGCGCTGATCGAGGAGGAGGCCCGCCTCGACAGGCGGCTGGCCAAGGTGTCGAAGCGGCGCCGGCAGGTCAACCGGCGGCTGGCCGCCTAGGTCCCGAGGATCGCCCAGCGGCGAGGATCAGTGGGGCTGCCAGGCGTCGTCGTCCTCGGTGAGCGCGGCGACGCCCGGGGGCAGGGTGCCGTCGGCGAGGTCCTGGATGGTGACCTGCTCGAAGACGCCACGCAACGAGCTGCGGGCGGCGATCCACACGTGCTGGAGGACCCGGGCGGACTCGTCGTACTCGACCGCCTCCGGTCGCAGGCCGTAGACGGAGACGAGCGGCCCGTCGACCGCGCGGATCACGTCGGCGACGGTGACGGTCTCGGGCTTGCGGGCGAAGCGCCAGCCGCCGGACTGGCCGCGCTGCGACACCACCACGTCGGCGCGACGGAGGTCGGCGAGGATCGCCTGGAGGAAGCCGTGCGGAATCCCCTGGGCCTTGCCGAGCTGCTCGGCGCTCACCGCCGTCCCGTCGCTGCGCACCGCGATCTCGATCAGGGCCCGCAGGGCGTAGTCGGCTTTGGCGGAGACGCGCATACGGCCAGTTTGTCAGACAACTCGACAGAGTCACTGTGCTTGGTCGACACCCGCCCCTTCGGGGGGTCCGGCGCACCCCGTACGCGCCTGTGACCTGCGACATCGGGTGTTCGTGTTGCGCGACGGCCCGTCGCGAGGCATCATTTTGTTACCGACGAGTAGCCGATGCGCTCGTCCCCCGATCCAGACCCGGATCCACACCCGCACGCGACATGGACAGGTGGAAGCTGTGAGCCACTACAAGACCAACCTCCGCGACATCGAGTTCAACCTCTTCGAGGTGCTCGGCCGCGACGAGGTGCTCGGCACCGGCCCGTTCGGCGAGGTCGACGGCGAGAGCGCCCGCGAGATCCTGCGCGAGGTCGAGCGCCTCTCCCGCGAGGACCTGGCCGCCTCCTACGAGGACAGCGACCGCAACCCGCCCGTCTTCGACCCGGCCACCCACACCGCGCCCGTCCCCGAGTCGTTCAAGGCGAGCTACCAGGCCTGGATGGACTCCGAGTTCTGGCGCCTGCAGGTCTTCGAGGAGATGGGCGGCACGCCCGCGCCCTCGTCCCTCATCTGGGCCATCGGCGAGATGGTGCTCGGCGCCAACGCGCCGGTCTGGATGTACGCCGCCGGTCCCGCCTTCGCCAACGTGGTCCACCGCAACGGCAACGACCGCGACAAGGCCGTCGCCCAGCACATGGTCGACCGCCAGTGGGGCTGCACGATGGTCCTCACCGAGCCCGACGCCGGCTCCGACGTCGGCGCCGGCCGCGCCAAGGCCACGCCCAACGACGACGGCTCCTGGAACATCACGGGCGTCAAGCGCTTCATCACCAGCGCCACGCACGACATGAGCGAGAACATCATGCACCTGGTCCTCGCCCGCCCCGAGGGCGTCGAGGGTGCCGGCGGCCCCGGCACGAAGGGTCTCTCGCTGTTCTGGATGCCCGAGCACCACTTCGACCTCGAGACCGGCGAGCTGACCGGCGAGCGCAACGGCGTCTACGTCACCAACGTCGAGCACAAGATGGGCATCAAGGTGTCCAACACCTGCGAGGTCACCTTCGGCGACCCGCAGGTCGGCGGCGGCGAGCCGGCGAAGGGCTGGCTGCTCGGCGAGGTCCACGACGGCATCGCGCAGATGTTCCAGGTCATCGAGAACGCGCGCATGATGGTGGGCACCAAGGCCATCGCGACCCTGTCGACCGGCTACCTCAACGCCCTCGACTACGCCAAGGAGCGCGTCCAGGGCGCCGACCTGACGCAGGCAGCCGACAAGACCGCCCCGCGCGTGACCATCACGCACCACCCCGACGTACGCCGCTCGCTGATGACGCAGAAGGCGTTCGCCGAGGCGATGCGCGCGCTCGTGCTCTACACCGCGACCTGGCAGGACCAGGTGATGATCGCCGAGCACGAGGGCACCGCCGACTCCGACGAGGCCCGCCTCGCCGCGGCCGTCAACGACCTGCTGCTCCCGATCGTCAAGGGCTACGGCTCCGAGCGCTCGTGGGTGCTGCTGGGCACCGAGTCGCTGCAGACCTTCGGTGGCTCCGGCTTCCTGCAGGAGTACCCGATCGAGCAGTACGTCCGTGACGCCAAGATCGACACCCTCTACGAGGGCACGACCGCGATCCAGGGCCAGGACTTCTTCTTCCGCAAGATCGTCAAGGACCAGGGCCGGGCGCTCGGCCACCTGGCCAAGGAGATCGAGGGCTTCATCGCCTCCGAGGCCGGCAACGGTCGCCTCAAGAACGAGCGGGCGCTGCTCGCCACTGCTCTCGAGGACGCCAACGCCGTCGTCGGGCACATGATCAACGACCTGATGTCGTCGGCCGAGGAGCTGCGCAACATCTACAAGGTGGGGCTCAACACCACCCGCCTGCTGATGGCGCTCGGCGACGTCGTCTGCGCCTGGCTGCTGCTGCGCCAGGCCGAGGTCGCGCTCGACAAGCTGGCCGGCGACGTGTCCGCCAAGGACAAGGCGTTCTACGAGGGCAAGGTCCACGCGGCGCAGTTCTTCGCCCAGACCAACCTGCCGCGGATCAGCGCCGAGCGGGCCATCGCCGAGGCCACCACCCTCGACCTGATGGACCTCGACGAGGCGTCCTTCTGATCCCGGCCGCCTCCCGGTAACGGGTCGACATCAGCACTCCCGCCCCCACCAGTGGGGGCGGGAGTGCCATGTCCGAGCCGTTACCGGGCAGGCAGGGCAGGGCGGGCAGGCCGGGCGGGCGGGCCGTTACCGGGCGACCCGCCGATGACAGGTGTCACGGGCAGGTCGTGACAACTCCACCCCGGACGCCGGGCCGTACGGCGTGAGGCTGGCGCCATGAGCACTCCAGCGATCCGCGCCGTGGGCCTGCGCAAGCAGTTCCACTCCACCGACGGCACCCCGGTCCTCGCGGTCGACGACGTCGACCTGACCGTCCACCCCGGCGAGATCGTCGCCTTCCTCGGCCCCAACGGTGCCGGCAAGACCACGACCGTCGACATGCTGCTCGGGCTGACGCGGCCCGACGCGGGGACGATCGAGGTGTACGGCACTGCTCCGGGTGAGGCCGTACGACAGGGTCGCGTGTCCGCGGTGATGCAGACCGGCGGGCTGCTCAACGACTTCACCGTCGAGGAGACGGTGCGCGCGATCGCCGCGCTCCACGGCCGCACGGACCGGGTCGAGGTCGTCCTCGAGCGGGCCCGGCTCACCGACCTGGCCGGGCGCCGGGTGGAGGCGTGCTCCGGTGGGGAGCAGCAGCGGTTGAAGTTCGCGCTGGCCCTGGTGCCGGACCCCGACCTGGTCGTGCTCGACGAGCCGACCACCGGGATGGACGTCGGCGCCCGGCAGGAGTTCTGGCGGGCGATGCGCGCCGACGCGGCGCTCGGGCGCACGATCGTGTTCGCCACCCACTACCTCGCCGAGGCCGACGAGTTCGCCGAGCGCACCGTCCTGATGGCGCGCGGCCGGATCGTCCACGACGCCGCGACCGCCGACGTGCGGGCGGCGTACGGGGGTCGCACGCTCACGTTCCGGCCCCCGGCCGCGGTCGTGGGCGCCGACGGCATCGACGCCGCCTGGCTGTCCCGGGTGCACGACGCGCTCGCTCCCCTCGGCGTCACCGACGTGGACGTGTCCGCCGCGAGCCTCGAGACCGCCTTCCTCGCCCTGACCGCCGAGCTGGAAGGAGCCGCCCGATGACCGCCTCGACGTTCGCCGACACCCCCACCCCCGCCCCCGCCGCCGCTCGCACCGGTCGCAGGCCCGCGATGGCGACGTACGCCCGGCTGGACCTGCGCCGCCAGCTGCGCGACCGGATCGGGATGTTCTTCGTGGTCGGGCTGCCGACCTTCATGTTCCTCGTGTTCGGCCTCGGGTCCGACGACCCGATCGGGAGCGGCAACGTCGCGATGTACGTGATGATCTCGATGGCGGCGTACGGCGCCGTCACGGCGACCACCAGCGTCGCCGGCAGCGCCGCGACGGAGCAGGTCATGGGGTGGGGGCGCCAGCTCGGCCTGACGCCGATGCGACCGGTCGCCTTCGTGGCGGCCAAGGCGGCCGTGGCGATGGCCGTCGCCGCCGTCCCGGTCGTCGCCATCTTCTCCATCGGCGCCGCCACCGGCGCGCGCGGCCACTGGACCGACTGGGTGCTGTCCGGTGCCGTGGTGTGGCTGGGGTCCGCCCTGTTCGCGGTCTACGGCCTGGCGATCTGCCTGGTGTTCCGCGGTCCCAACGCCGCGGGGATCGCCTCCGGGATGATCGTGGTGCTCGCCTTCCTCGGCAACGTCTTCACGCCGATGAGCGGCTTCATGCTCGAGCTGGGGCGACTCACCCCGCTCTACGGCTACGTCGCGCTGGCGCGCTTCCCGCTCACCGACGGTCACCTCCCGGTCGCCGGGACCGACCCGCTCTGGCTGCCAGTCGCTAACGTGCTGGCGTGGACGGTGATCTTCGCGATGCTCGCGCTGTGGGGCGTACGGCGGAGCCGGGCGCGCACGTGACGACGTCTTGCGCCGCCGAGCCGCTCCCCGACAACCCGTGGGAGAAGTGGGGCTGGGCGTTCGCCGCGATCTGGCTCGTCTTCCTCGCCTTCCCGACCATCGCCGTCGCGGAGTCCGACGTGCCGGTCGCGGCCAAGGTGGGTGCCTGGCTCTGCATCCTGGGGTTCGCCGTCGCCAACGTGATGGGCTACTCGCGTCGTCGCAACACCTGGCTGTGCCTGGCCGCGATGGTCGCCCTGGGGCTCGCGACGCTGCCGGTGATCGGCATCGGCGTCATCTCCTACGCGCCCTACCTGGCGATCCTCTCCGCGCTGGAGCTCCCGAGCCCGGCGTGGAAGTGGGCCGTCGGCTTCTGGGCGGCGTTCCCCCTGCTGTCCCTGCTCGGCATCGACGACTTCCCGACCTTCTTCTTCCTGATGCTGTGGCCGATCATGATCGGCGGGGTGATGCTGCGGATCTTCGGTGAGCGCGAGCAGCTCGCCATCGCGGCCCGCGGCGAGCACGCCATCGTCGCCGAGCGCGAGCGGGTCGCGCGCGACGTGCACGACGTGCTCGGGCACTCCCTCACCGCGCTCTCGGTGAAGGCCGAGCTCGCCGCCCGCCTCATCGACCTCGACCCGGCGCGCGCCAAGGAGGAGCTGGAGTCGATCCAGGCCACCGCCCGCCAGGCGCTCGCCGAGGTGCGGGCCACCGTCGGAGGGCTGCGCGCGGGCAACCTCGAGGCCGAGCTCGCGGCAGCGCCTCGGGTCCTCGCCGACGCCGGCGTCACGACGCGGGTGGAGGGCAGCGTCGCCGACACCGACCCGCGGCACCGGGCCCTGCTGGCCTGGGTGCTGCGCGAGTCGGTCACCAACGTCGTACGCCACGCACGGGCGCGGTCGGTGGTGATCGAGCTCGGCGCCGCCGGGATCGCCGTCACCGACGACGGCGTGGGCTCCGAGGGGGCGGAGGGCAACGGGCTGCGCGGCATGCGCGAGCGGGTCACCGGTGCCGGCGGCACCCTCAGCGTCGGGCCCGCCTCACCCGGCACGCGGGTGGAGGTGGCGCTCCCGTGATCAGGCTGCTGCTCGCCGACGACCAGGCGCTCGTGCGCGGGGCGCTGGCCGCGCTGCTCGACCTCGAGTCGGACCTCGAGGTCGTCGCCCAGGTCGGCCGCGGCGACGAGGTCGTCGAGGCGGCCCGCGCGTCGGGCGCCGAGGTGTGCCTGCTCGACATCGAGATGCCGGGACTCAACGGCATCGACGCGGCCGCCGCCGTACGCAGGGAGCTGCCGGGCGTGCGGTCGCTGGTCGTGACGACCTTCGGCCGGCCGGGCTACGTACGCCGGGCCGTCGAGGCCGGGGCGTCCGGGTTCGTCGTCAAGGACACCCCCGCCCGCCAGCTCGCCGATGCCGTGCGTCGCGTCCATGCCGGGCTGCGGGTCATCGACCCCGACCTCGCGGCGGAGTCGCTGGTCGACGGGCCGAGCCCGCTCACCGGTCGCGAGCGCGAGCTGCTGACGTACGCCCTCGACGGGTCGCCGGTCGCCACGATCGCCGCCCGGGTGCACCTGTCGGAGGGCACGGTCCGCAACCACCTGTCGGCGGCCATCGGCAAGACCGGGGCGACCACGCGCAGCGAGGCCGCACGCATCGCGCAGGACCGCGGCTGGCTCTAGAGGTCGCGGCGCTCCTCCACGTGCGTGGTCTTCGAGCGCTGGTTGTTCATCACGAGGCCGAGCACGAGCGCGAGCACTCCGGCGATCACCAGGATCCAGCCCACGGTGGTCGGCTCGACGACCTCCTGGAGCGAGTCGGGGAACTCCTTGACGGCGAAGAGCAGGATCAGGCCGATGACGAGCAGGAGGATGCCGATTCCGATACCCATGACGACTCCTTCGATGAGGTGGCCCGCAGGGCGGGTACGACCGGCTCGGGGCTGGTCCTTCACAGCAGCGTAGGACCGTCGCTGCCTGATTCCGAGGACCCTCACCCGCGCGGGTGGCGCGCGCCGCCGCCTACTCTTCCCTCCATGGGCGACGCGCAGACAGACCCGCAGACCGATCAGCAACGACTCAGTGCCCTCGTCAGCATCTGGTGGGAGGCGGTCGACTCGTTCACGCGGGTGCTCGAGCACGTCGGTGACGACGAGTGGGCCACGCCGACCGACCTGCCCGGCTGGGACGTCCACGCCGTCGCCGCCCACACCGCGCACCTCGAGGCGCTGCTGGCCGGTCGGCCGCACGACGACGTCGAGGTCGGCGACGCGCCCCACGCGCGAGGGATGATGGGGCAGTTCACCGAGCAGGGCGTCGTCGTGCGGCGTGCCGAGTCCGGCGACGCGCTGATCTCGGAGATCCGCGAGGCCACGACCGCGCGGCACACGCAGCTGCTGGCGGACCCGCCCACCGACCCGTCGGCACCGGCACCGGGCGTCTTCGGCGCCATCGGCTGGACCACCGGGCTGCTGCTGCGAAACCGGCCGCTCGACGTGTGGATGCACGAGCAGGACGTACGCCGCGCGCTCGGCCGGCACGGCAACCTCGACTCGGCGGCGGCGATCCACTCGGCCGACTACCTGATGGAGAGCCTGCCGTTCGTCGTGGCCAAGCGCGCCGGGGCACCGGCCGGGTCGGTCGTACGCCTCGAGGTGGCGGGGCACGCCCCGGTCACCGCCGTCGTCGGCGACGACGGACGCGGGCGCCTCACCACGCCCGACGAGGACGGGGAGCCGACGGTGACCCTGGCCATGGACCGGGAGACCTTCGTCGTGCTGGCCGGCGGGCGACGCGCGGCAGGGTCGGACGACGTACGGCTCAGCGGCGACGCCGCGCTGGGCGAGCGGGTGCTGGCCGCGATGGGCGTGACGCCGTGAGGAGCGACGCGACGGGCACCTGGACGACGGACGACATCGGGGACCTGACCGGCCGCACCGCTGTCGTGACCGGCCCTACCCTCGGCGGGCTCGGGTTCCACACCGCCCTCGAGCTGGCGCGGCACGGCGCGCGGGTGGTGCTCGCAGGGCGTACGCCCGACAAGCTCGACGCAGCCGCCGCAGCGATCACCGCAGAGGTGCCGGACGCCCGGCTGGAGCACCTGGTCGTCGACCTGTCCGACCTCGGCTCGGTGCGCGCCGCGGGCGCGGCGGCGGCCGGCCTCGGTCCGCTCGACCTGCTGGTCAACAACGCCGGGATCATGGCGACACCGTTCCGCTCGACCGTCGACGGGCTGGAGTCGCAGATGGCGACCAACCACTTCGGCCCGTTCCTGCTGACCGGGTTGCTGCTCGACCAGCTCGTGGCGTCGGGAGAGGGTCGCGTGGTGACCCTGTCCTCGCAGGCGCACCGGATGGCCCGCACCGCGCCTCTCGGCGACCCGCGGGTGCGCCGTCGCTACAGCCGGTGGGGGGTCTACGGCCAGACCAAGCTCGCCAACCTGCTCTTCACCTTCGAGCTCGACCGCCGGCTGCGCCGGGCAGGGCTCCCGGTCACCGCGCTCGCGGCCCATCCCGGCCTCGCGGGCACGCACCTCGCGGTCAACGGCCAGCTCGGCACCACGCAGGGCCGTCGGGCCGCCATCCTCGACGCCGCGGTCAAGCTGGTGTCGCAGTCGGCGGCGGCCGGGGCGTGGCCGACCCTGATGGCGGCCACCGCGGACCTGCCGGGAGGGACGTACGTCGGGCCGGGCGGCCCCGGCCAGGCCTCGGGCCCCCCGAGGATCGTCGGCACCACCCCGCTCGCACGCGACGAGATGGCCCAGCGCCGGTTGTGGGAGACCAGCGAGGAGACGGTCGGGCTCTCCTGGCCCTGACCGCGCGCCCTAGCGGCGGTCGTGGACCCGGACCAGCCCGGCCAGGGTGCCGAGCCAGGCGGACCCGTCGCGGTCGAGCATGATGCGCGACCCGTCGCTGCCGGCCAGCAGGCCGGTGCCGGTGCGCACGCCCCACCGGTTGCGGCCGGTGCCCGCGTCGATCGCGGTGAGGTACCACGCGCTGACGCCGGTCAGGGAGGGCCGCTTGGTCCAGGCGTAGAGCAGCCCGTTGGCCCGGCTCGCGACCGCGCCCGAGGCCGGTGACACCGCGTCGCTGGTCCACGCGAGCACGCAGGCGCCGTCGACGACGTCGACGCGGGCGATGCCCGGCTGGGAGGTGAACCCGAGCAGGGTGCTGCGCGGCGACGAGTAGCCGTCGTTGTTGGTGACGACCACCCCTGACCCGAGCGGGGCCAGGTCGCTGTCGGTGGCGCCGTCGCCCTTCTCGAACACCGGCTGCCGGCACACCCGCCGGCCGTCGGCGCGGGCGAGGAGGACCACGCCGAGCCGGTCGTCGACCTCGTCGGTGATCGCCACGATGCCCCCGTCGAGCAGGGCGGGGGCGGACCCGCTCGACCCGGCCTGCTCGGTGCGCCACACCGGCAGCGGGGTCCCGTCCGCGCCGACGGCGAGCCGGTGCAGCGCCTCGTCGGTGACGACGTACGCACCACCCTCGTCGGTCGTGACGTCGCGATCGACCTCCTCGCCCAGGTCGACCACGCCGACCTGGCCGGTCGCCGGGTCCACGGTGCCGACGAGGCCGGCGTGCGAGGCCCACCAGATGCGGCCCGACCAGTCCGGCGCGACCGAGACGAGGCAGTCGCCGTGGGGGACGTAGGGCTTGAGGTCCCACTCGGCGTCGGTCGCCAGGTCGGCCCCACCGTCGGCGGCGGTCCGGACCGCGAGCACCCGACGGTCCCCGGTGGCGACCACGGCCCGGTCCGTGGTGTCGAGGTAGACCGCCTCGCCGTCGCACGCGGTGTCGTCCGGCACGTCGGGGAGGTCCAGCGTCGACACCGGGCGCAGCGAGTCGGGGTCGACCAGGCGGAGCGTACGCCCGGACCCGCTGGCGCAGAGCGCGACGACCGCGCCGGTCGAGGTGAGCTCGAGCCGGCCGCAGCGCTGGAGCCCGAACCAGGCGGTGTCCACCTCGGGCTGGTGGCCGAGCGGGCCGGAGCGGTCGGCCGGGTCGCCGGCCGTGCGGTGGGGGTTCTGGGCGACCTCGGCGACGGCGACGGGGTGCGGCGACGAGGGGCGCCCGACGTACTCGGGTCCGGCCCAGACGCCCGGCGCCGGCGGTACCGGCAGCCAGCCGTCGGGCACCACGACGACGGCGAGCGCGACGAGTGCGGCGCCCCCGGCCAGCCAGGCGGCTGCGCGACGGCTCACGTGGGTGCGGTCCTGCACCCACCAGCGCACCCGCGGGACGCAGAGCAGCGCGGCGGCGACGAGCAGGACGACGGGACCCTGCGCGACCCACAGGAGCAGGAGCGCGCCGACCAGCCAGACCACCGGGCGACCCTAGATGAGCAGGGGGCCCGCTCGACGGAGGCACATCGGGCACGCCCGATGCGGTGGGTCACACGGGACCGGTCCGGCGCCCGCGAGCACGCGTCGGCCGGTGGCTCGGTGGGTGGCTCGGCGGGTGGCTCGGTGGACCGCTCAGTCGGTGGCGACGCTCGGGTGCGGCGCGGTGAGGGTGAGGTCGGCGAACACCCCGTGCCCTCCCTCGTGCCCTCCGCCGCTGCGCAGGAAGATGCGCGAACGCCGCGGGTTGGGCACGCGCGTCGGCGGCGCCTCGTTGATCGGGATCTGCTCCTGGCCGTCGCCTGCCTCCGGATGGCGTGCCACCAACGACCCCGTGAACTGTTCGAGCGACTTGATGCGCCCGCTGAGATCGATCCCCTGGTTGTCCCGGTCGCGCTTCATGAGCGACTCCTTCTGTCCCCACAGGCGGTCCCCCACGGACCACCTGTGGACGAGGCTAGGAGCGTGCCGGGGAGCGCAGCAGGGACTAGGAGAACCCTTCGGGAAGTCTGCGGGAGACGGTCTGGACCAGACGGTCGGGGGCCGCACTTCCTTGACGGGACGCGTCAGCGCACCTTGCCGAGCTTGAGGGTCACCACCTTCGCGGTGCCGGCCGCGGAGAGCTTCACCCGCACCTTGAGCGCCTTGCCCGGGAGGGCCTTGGTGACCTTGAGGGCGGCGCGGGTGGCCTTGCGGATCTTCTTCGAGCCGGAGTACCACTGGAACGAGTAGCGCACGCTGGTCCGCAGCTCGGTGACGAGGTCGACCACCTTGACCTTGCGGCCGACGACCGGCTTGCCCTTGGTGTCGAGGCCCTTGGCCAGGGCGGCGAGCTGCGTCGCCACGCTCGTCGTCGGCGTCGGGGTGGTCGTCGGGGACGTCGTGGTGGTCGGGGGCGTCGTGGTCGTCGGGGGCGGGGTGTGGGTCGGGGCCAGCACGGCGTCCCGGCCGGTGGCGCTGGCGCCGGTGGCGACGGTGATGTCGTCCGCCAGGTCGATGGACGCCTTGTCGTTCCAGAACTCCGTGCGCAGCTGGTCGGAGTAGTCGCGGAAACGGAGCCGGTAGGTGCCTCCCGGGAGGCCGCGCAGCTCGTAGGCGCCGTCCTCGACCCAGGTCGAGGTGACCCACTCCCAGCTGCCGTCGACCTTCTCGTAGGCCGTGACCACCACGTCACCGACCGGGAGCGGGGCGGTGACCGTGCCGGTGATCATGGCGTACCGGGCCAGCTCGGCGTCCTTCCCCGCGACGGTGGCACCGGCCGTCACGCCGACGGGGGTGGCCTCCGCGAGAGTGACGACGTCGTCCCAGTACTCCGCGAGGTGGTACCCGTACTCGTCGTGGAACCCGACGACGTGCTCGCCGGTCGGCAGGCCGCTCACGTCGTAGGCGCCGGATCCGTCGGTGTAGGCGTGGGCGACCTCCTCCCAGCCGCTGTCCTCGTGGTGCGCGTAGACGGTGACCGTGACGTCGGCGAGGGGCGTGCCGGCAGCGTCGGTGACCCGTCCGGTGATGTGACCGCCCACCGCGAGCACGGCGTCCGTGCCCGTGACCGTGGCGCCGGCTCCGACGGGGATGGGGGTGGCTGCCTCGAGGCTGGCAGCGTCGTCCCAGAACTCGGTCACGTGGATGGACTCGGTGTCGCGGAAGCGCACGCGGTAGTCGTCGGCCGCCAGGCCACCGAGGCGGTAGTCGCCGGCAGCGTCGGTCCAGGCGGACGTGACCGGCTCCCACCCGTCCCAGGTGGTGTCGAAGGCGTACGCCGTGACCCGGACGTCGGCCAGCGGACCGTCGGCGCCGGAGACGGTGCCGGTGATCTCACCACCCCGGGCGAGGCTGGCGTCCTTGCCGGTGGTGTCCTGGCCCTCGCGCACGACGACGTCCTGCGCCGTGCCGACCGACGCGGCGTCGTCCCAGAACTCGGGGAGGTAGGTATCGGTGGTGTCGGTGAAGCCGATGCGGTAGGTGCCGCCCTCCAGGCCGCCGAGGTCGTACGAGCCGTCGGCCGACGTCAGCGTCTCGCCCGTGGGCTCCCAGCTCGTGGCGTTCCACGGCCAGGTGTGGCGGTAGGCGACGACGGCGACGTCGGCGAGCGGTGCGTCGGCGTCGCCGGTGACGGTGCCGGTCACGTGTCCCGCGCGGGTGACGACGGCGGTCTTGCCCGTGAGGACGGCGCCGGGCGCGACGTACAGGTCGTCCGCGGCCTCGAGGGTCGTCCAGTTCGACCAGTACTCCGTCGCGTGGTCACCCGACGGGTCGCGGAAGCCGAGCCGGTACGTGCCGGGTGCCACCCCGGTGAGCTGGTAGGTGCCCGTTGCGTCGGTCTCGGCGACGTGGTCTGCGATCCAGCCCCAGCCGTCGGAGGCGTACAGCGTCACCTCGGCGCCCGCGATGGGCGCGCCGCCGGTGACGAGCATCTGACCGCTGATGCTGCCGGCGGTCGAGGCGGCGGTGACGGCGGTCGTCGGCACGAGTGCGCCGACGAGGGCCACCAGCATCCCCAGGAGCAGGAGGGCAGGACGGGACGAACGAGACATGACGACCTTTCCGAGCGCCCTGCCGACGCAGGAGCATGAGCCCCGGATGCTAGGCGCCGGGACACGCCGGAGGGGCGGGAATCGCGAGATCAGACAAGGAATCCCTGACGCGCGTCCGCCGGTCCCGGACGCGGACAGCAACAGACCGGCGGTCCCCTGCACCGCCGGTCTGTCGTCTGTGTGTCAGCCGGCAGCGGGGCGCGTCGTGGACCCCACGTCCACCGCGCGACGCTGCCGGGGCAACGACGGCCGCGCTCCCTCAGCGCGGACGTCGTGCCCGGACTCCCCCACGGAGCCGATGCGGATCATCGGGACACGCCCGACGTGCCGCTCACCCTGGTGTTGCTCGTGCTCATCTCTTCTCCCCGTGTCGAGTGGTCACGACTAGAAGGATGCGGACGGAGCCGTCCTGATACATCCGTGTTTCGACGGATGTCCAGACCACCGGGGTCAGGCGGCGGCGCGGGCCTCGCTCTCGAGCTTGCGGCCCAGCAGGCGGCGCGTACGACGGTCGCCGGTGGCCATCTTGTAGAGGATGGCGAGCTGCTGAGGGGCGTTCTTCTTGTTCGTCGTGGCGAGCCAGCCGTTGGGCAGCGAGAGGCGGATGACCTTGTGCCACGCCGAGGCGACCTGCGGGACGAACGGGCGCGCGCAGTAGGTGAGGTCGTACTTGTCGAACAGCGCCTGCACCTTCGGCGCGATCTCCGCGTAGCGGTTCGACGGCAGGTCGGGGAAGAGGTGGTGCTCGATCTGGTGCGACAGGTTGCCGCTCATGATGTGCATGGCCTTCGAGCCGGAGATGTTGGCGCTGCCGAGCATCTGGCGGACGTACCACTCGCCCTTGGTCTCGCCGTCGATCGAGCGCTTCTCGAAGGTCTCGACGCCCTCGGGGAAGTGGCCGCAGAGGATGACCGAGTTGGACCACAGGTTTCGGACCACGTTGGCGGTGAAGTTGGCCGCGAGGGTCGGCAGGAACGAGCCGGTCGGGATCGACAGCACGGGGTGGACGACGTAGTCCTTGGTGGCCTGCTTGCGGATCTTCTTGAGGACCTGCTTGGCGCGGCGACGGAAGTCGGGGTCCTTGGTCTGCTTCTTGGCGATGACCGAGCCGAGCTCGAGGTCGTAGGCGGCGATGCCGTACTCGAAGAAGACGGCGTTGATGAAGCAGAACACCGGCTGGGCGAGCGAGGACGGGGTCCACGGCTGGTCCTCGTCGACGCGCATGATGCCGTAGCCGAGGTCGTTGTCCTTGCCGATGACGTTGGTGTAGGTGTGGTGGAGCTCGTTGTGGCTGTGCTTCCACTGCTCGGCGGGCGAGGCCATGTCCCACTCCCAGGTGCTGGAGTGGATCTTGGGGTCGCGCATCCAGTCCCACTGGCCGTGGAGGATGTTGTGGCCGATCTCCATGTTGTCGAGGATCTTGGAGACGCTCAGGCCGAGGGTGCCGAGGATCCACGCAGGCGGGAACGCGCTGAAGAGCAGCACCGCGCGCGAGCCGAGCTCGATCTTGCGCTGGGTGTCGATGACGCGCCGGATGTAGGCCGCGTCGCTGGCACCGCGGGAGTCGAGGACGTCCTGGCGGATCGCGTCGAGCTCGATGCCGAGCTGCTCGATGTCGGCCTCGGTGAGGTGCGCGATGGGGTTGGTCTGGCCGAGGACGGCCTTCTTCTGGACAGTGGTCATGTCGATCTCCTGGGGGTGTCGGGGAGGTCTGGTGTCAGTGGTCGATGTGGCACGGGCCGGCGGCGGCGTTGATGCAGGTCTGCACCTTGATGTCGCCCGTCTCGCCGGGGACCGCCGTGGTGATCGCGCCGTTGCGCAGGTCGCGGACGCTGCCCTCGCGCAGCGGGATCACGCAGCCCATGCAGATGCCCATGCGGCACCCGCTCGGCATGAGCATCCCGGCCTCCTCGGCCGCGTCGAGGATCGGCGTGGCGCCGTCGAGGTCGAGCGTGGTGCCCGAGGTGAAGCTCACCGTGCCGCCGTCGCCGGGCTCGACGCGTGCGGTGCGGAACTGCTCGGTGGTCAGGCTGAGCCCGGCGGCCTCGTGGTGGGCGGCGAGGGCGTCCAGCAGGCCGGCGGGACCGCAGGCGAGCGTACGGCGCTCGGCGAGGTCGGGGACCAGGTCGGCGAGGTCGTCGACGTCGAGGACGCCGTGCTCGTCGTCGTAGCGCGCGACGAGGCGGATCGCGCCGGCGGCGTCGAGCGCCTCGAGGTCGCGGATGAAGATCGAGTGGGGGTGGCTGGGCGCCACGTGGACGACCACGATGTCGTGGTCGGCGCTGCGGGCGGGTCGCAGGACGCCCTCGTCGGTGCTCGGGAAGAGGTTGCGCAGCATGCCGATCACCGGCGTGATGCCCGACCCGGCGGTGACCATGAGGTACTTGCCGCCCTCGGGCGGCAGGACGAACTCGCCGGCCGCCTGCTCGAGGTGGACGAGCGTGCCGGGCCGCGTCTCGTGGACCAGGTGGTTGCTCACCAGGCCGTCGGGGACGGCCTTGACGGTGATGGAGATGCGGCCGTCGCGGCGCGGGCCGTGGGTGAGCGAGTAGGCCCGCCACTGGCGTACGCCGTCGACGTCGATGCCGATGCGGAGGTACTGGCCGGGGACGTGGCCCGCCCAGTCCGCGCCCGGGCGGATCACGATGGTCGCGGCGTCGGCCGTCTCGGGGAGCACCTGCTCGATCCGACCGCGCAGGTCGGCACCCGAGCGCAGGGGCGCGAAGAGGTCCATGAAGTCGGCCGGGAGGTAGGGCGTGGTGGCGGCCTCGGCGACCCGGACGAGGTGGTCGCCCAGTCGTCGGGGTCGTGCCGTGCCGCGCACCGGTGGTTCGAGAGTCGTGCTCATGTCATCAAATGTCGCTCACCGCGGCCGGATCTTCCTGCCCTGCGCACGTGAATCCGGGCTAGACTCTTGTTCGCTTCGAACAAACTCAGTGACAGGAGGGCGGATGAGCGAGCGCCCTGTGCGTCCGGGCACACAAATGCAGACCATCGTCGGCCTCGACCCGAAGGTCGCCGAGGCCCTGCGTGCACGCCTGGCCGAGGTCGCCGACCGGGTCGTGCTCGCGATCATCGACGAGGTGCCGAGCTATGCCGGCGCACTGACCGGCCGGATGGGCGAGGTGATCCGCAACGCGGTCCAGCTCGCGCTCGGCGGCTTCCTCACCCTGGCCACCCGACAGGACGACAGCGTGCCGCGCGCCCCCGCGATCGAGGGCGCCTACCAGCTCGGCCGCGGCGAGGCGCGCAGCGGGCGGACGGTCGAGGCGCTCCTCGCCGCCTACCGCGTCGGCGCCCGGACGTCGTGGCGCGACATGGCCGACGCCGCGGTGGAGGCCGGCATCGACGCCGGGCAGCTGGCGCGGTTCGCCGAGCTCGTCTTCGCCTACATCGACGAGCTGTCGGCCGCGTCCGTCGCCGGCCACACCGACGAGCTCGAGAGCAGCGGTCGGGTCCGGCAGCGCAACCTCGAGCGCCTCGCGCGGGCGCTGCTGACCGGCGCCCCGGCCGACGCGGTCACCGCCGCGGCCGAGCGCGCCGACTGGGAGCCGCCGGCCACCCTCACCGCCGTGGTCCTGCCCGAGTCGCAGGTCTCGGCCGCGCTGACCGCCCTCGACTCCCGCACGCTGCAGCCCACCGACGACGTGCCGGGCCTGCCCGAGGGCCACGCCTCCCTCCTGGTGCCCGGCACCGGGTCGACCGGCGCGCGCCGCAGCCTCCTGCGCTCGCTCCGCGACACCGATGCTGTGGTCGGGCCGTCGACGCCGTGGCTGGAGGCAGCCGCCTCGCACCGGCGTACGCTCCGCTGCGCCGCCCTGGGGATCGAGGGCCTCGTCGACTCCGACGACCACCTCGCCGCGCTCGTCCTGGCCGCCGACCCCGAGGCCCGCGCCGACCTCCGCGCGCGGGTGCTCGCCCCGCTCGCCGACCTGCGCCCCTCGACGGCCGAGAAGCTCACCGACACCCTCCGCAGCTGGCTGCTCCACCACGGGCGGCGCGACGCGGTGGCCGAGGAGCTCTTCGTGCACGCGCAGACGGTGCGCTACCGCGTGGGGCAGCTGCGCGAGGTCTACGGCGACCGGCTCGAGGACCCGGCGTTCGTGCTCGACGCGACGCTCGCGCTGGCCTGATCCCGGGCCGCCGCGCGCCGCGCGACCGGTCGGGCCGCCGGGTTGGCGAGCGTCCCGGCGAAGACGAGCGACTCGGCCTGGTCGGCGAGGTCGACCATCTGGAGGGTGTTGCGCAGCTGGAGCCGGTTGAGGCAGCTGTGCGCGAACTCCGGGCGCAGCAGGTCGTACGTCTCCGCGGCCGCGGCGAGCTCCGGGTGGTCGGCGGCGTGGTCGGCGATGCAGTCGTGCACGAGGCCCCAGAACCGGTCATCGCCCAGCAGACCGGCGCCCGACAGGATCCCGCCCAGGTGGCGCAGGAAGCCGTCGAAGACGTCGGTGTGGATCGCGAGCGCGGCCAGGTCGGGGGTGACGACGGACCGGATCCGCTCGACCTCCTCGGGCAGCGGCCGATCGGTGAGGACGGCGACCTCCTCGCCGATGTCCTTCATGACCATCCGCACCGGGACGTGGTCACGCAGCACCATGACCAGGTTCTCCCCGTGCGGCATGAAG
This sequence comes from Nocardioides ganghwensis, assembly GCF_014779655.1. Taxonomy (GTDB): domain Bacteria; phylum Actinomycetota; class Actinomycetes; order Propionibacteriales; family Nocardioidaceae; genus Nocardioides; species Nocardioides ganghwensis. The sequence continues at coordinate 218,657 of NZ_JACXYX010000003.1, read as the reverse complement.
GCGAGGTCGTGGAGGAGCAGGCAGTGCACGAGCGGACGCAGGTAGGCCCGGAGGTAGGTCGCCACCCAGTCGGCCGGCTCGATCCCGGAGGCGGCGATGAGCTCGGCGACGAGCGGGACGCCGTCGCGGTCGCGGTGCAGCAGGGACGCCATCGTGGCCAGGCGGTCGCCCTCGGCCAGCCGCGGGACCGGGCTCTCGCGCCAGAGCGCGGCGACCATCTTGCGGTGCGCCGACGGGACCGGCAGCCGGTGGTAGGCGTCACCCGTCCAGCCGATGGCAGCGTGCTCCTTGAGCACGGTGAACCCGAGCGCGCCCAGCTCGTCGTCGGCGGACACCACGTCGTGGACCCAGTCGTTGATGGCCGGAGTGGCGGCCATGTACGCCGGGGAGAGGCCGCGGAGGAAGCCCATGTTCTGGATGGCGAGGGCGACCTTGACGTACGACCGCTCCGGCCGCTCGACGGGGAAGAAGGTGCGGAGCGACTGTTGCGCGCGGTGCACGACGTCCACCTCCCCCAGCGGCACCAGCGCCTGGCGGGCGACGTCGGGGGCGAAGCTGACGGTGAGCCGGTTGGTCCACTGCCACGGGTGCACCGGCAGGTAGAGGTAGTCGGCCGGGTCGAGGCCGAGGTCGCGCAGCCGCTTCTCGAAGTCGACGAGCACGTCCTCGCCCAGCTCGGCGAGGTAGTGCTCTTCCTCGGTCAGCCCGGCCGAGAGGGACAGGTGCGACTCGTCACGGCGCGCGGCGAGCCAGTGCAGGCGTACGTCCGCGCCGGTCTCCGGCGCATAGGCGGCGTGGTCGTCGACACCCCACCCGATGCGGCCGTTGCAGGCGACGAAGCCGGGGTGGCCCTCGGTCATCGCGGCCTCGATCGCCTGGTGGTCGGCGTGGACGAGGTCGGCGGAGGAGAGCCGGTGGTGGGTGAGCTTCCACGCGGCCGACGCGAGGGTGCTGGCGACCTCCTCGAGGTAGGTCGCGAGGAGGTGGTCGGGGATGCCGAGCGCGTCGTTGCAGTCGACGACGAAGTCCTGCGCGTCCACCGCTGCCGGGACGTCGGCGACGGTCCGCACGATCGTGGAGGCGTCGACGACCCAGTGCTCGAGGGGGTGTCGGCGCGCGCGGAAGGCGTACGCCGCGCGCCCGAGGTCGAGGCGCCAGCCGTCGCCGTCCTCGACCGGCGCGAGCAGCCGCTCGTGGCTGAACTCGGCGATCGCCTTGGCGACGAGGTCGCGGTGCGCGCGGGCCATGGTGGCAGGGGTCAGGTGCGAGGTGAGATCGGCGCTCATGCGGTTCCTCCGAGGGCGGATGCGGTGAAGTCGGCGCGGCTGCAGAAGCTCAGCGCTGCGGTCTTGTCGGGCAGCTCGACCTCCCGCGCGACGACGAAGCCGACCGCCGCGTTGAGGACGGCGATCTTGTCGTTGCGGGCGTCCGGCTCGACGACGACGCGGCGTGCGGCCGGGTCGGCGAAGCACTCCTCCATCACCCGCCGCACCACGGCGGCGGTGAAGCCGTGGACGGGGGCGTCGGTCGGCGCGACGAGCACGTGCATGCCGACGTCACCGGGGCGGAGCTCGGGCAGGCCGGCCAGCGGCGAGTGGGAGGGGTCGTAGCGCTCCATCAGGAACGCCGGCTCGCCGTCGGCGCGGCCGAGCAGCGCATGGTGGTGCGGGTCGTCGGCGATCCGGGCGTACTCGTCGTGCACCTGCGCCGGTGTGGCGTCCTGCATGCCCCAGAAGACGGAGCGAGGATGCGTGACCCAGGCGCGGAGCAGGGCGAGGTCGCGGCCGGGGTCGAGGGGTTCGAGGGTGAGCCTCATGCGGGCGCTCCGTCCCTGAAGCGGTCGGGGATGCCCCACTCCTGGAAGGCGATCCGCTTCTCGACGGCGTACGGCTCCCGGCCGAGCACCTGCGCGAGGATCACCGAGCTGCGCATCGCCCCCATGCCCAGGTCGGGCGCCACGAAGCCGTGGGTGTGCTCCTCGGCGTTCTGCACGAAGACCTCGCCGCCGGCGTGGTCGACGGCGAAGGTCGGGCCGGCGAGGAAGCGGCCGTGCTCGTCCCAGCGGATGCGGTCGCGCACGGGGTCGAGGAAGTCGGGGACCCGCGGGGCGTACCCGGTGGCCAGCACGAGGTGGTCGGTGCGCAGCCGACCGGTCGAGCCCTGCTCGGTGTGCCGCAGGTCGAGGGCGTACGTGCTGCCGTCCCAGTGCGCGGCGGTGACCTCGGTCGCGGTGAGCAGCGTGGTGGCGACGCCGCCGGTGGCCGCACGGCGGTAGAGCTCGTCGTAGATCGCGTTGATCGTCTCGGAGCTGATGCCCTTGGAGAGGGCGGCCTGGCCGCGCTGCACCTCGGCGCGCCGGGGCGCCGGCAGGCCCTGGAAGTAGGACGACCACTCGGGTGAGGTCATCTCGAGGGTGAGCTTGGTGTACTCCATCGGGAAGAAGCGCGGCGAGCGGGTGACCCAGCCCAGCTCGAAGCCGTGGTGCTCCTGCTCGGCGAGCAGGTCGGCGTAGACCTCGGCGGCGCTCTGGCCGCTGCCGACGACGGTGACCGACCCGCCGGAGAGGAGGTCGGCCTTGCGGGCGAGGTAGTCGGCGGAGTGCAGCGCGGGGCCGTCGAGGTCGAGGGGCAGGCGCGGCGCCGTCCCGGTGCCGAGCACGAGGTGACGCGCGCGCCAGGTGCGGCCCGTCGCGGAGCGTACGACGTAGGCGCCACCGTCGTGCTCGACGGCGACCACCCGCTCGCCCCAGCGGACGGAGTCGAGGCGGTCGGCCGCCCAGCGGCAGTAGTCGTCGTACTCGCGGCGCAGCGGGTAGAAGCTCTCGCGGATGTAGAACGGGTAGAGCCGGCCGACGTCCTTGAGGAACGCGAGGTAGGAGAACCGGGAGGTCGGGTCGGCCAGCGTCACCAGGTCGGCCATGAAGGGCACCTGCAGCGTGGCGTCGGGCAGCATCATCCCGGGGTGCCACGAGAAGGCGTCGGCCGCGTCGAGGAAGACCGCGTCGAGGTCGTCGATCGGGTCGGCGAGGCACGCGAGGCCGAGGTTGAAGGGGCCGATGCCGATGCCGAGGAGGTCGTGGGTGTGCGTCACCGCGCCACCGCCAGTCGCTCGGCACGCGGTCGCGGTGCTCCCGGTGCGCCGACCAGCCGCTCCCCCGCCTCGCGGACCATCGCGACGATCCCGAGGACTTCGTCGACGGTGGCGACGGGGTTGAGGAGGGTCAGCTTGAGGTAGGCGCGCCCCTCGACGCGGGTGGCCGCGACGAGCGCACGGCCGTCGTCGAAGAGCTCCGCGCGGATCGCGGCGTTGTGGCTCGCGAGAGCCACCTCGTCGAGCCCGTCGGGGCGGTGGCGGAAGACGATGGTGCTCAGCTGCGGGGCGGCGGCGAGGTCGATGTCGGGCATGGCGGTGAGCTCGGCGGCGACCGCGTCGGTGAGGTCGATGACCGTGTCGAGGTGCTCGCCGATGGCGTCGGCACCCATCATCCGCAGGGTCATCCAGAGCTTCAGCGCCTCGAACCGACGCGTGGTCTGCAGGCTCTTGTCGACCTGGTTGGGGTGGGCGGAGTCCTTGGGGTTGAGGTAGTCGGCGTGCCAGGTGACGTGGCCCAGCGTGCTGCCGTCGCGCACGACGAGCGCGCTGCACGACACGGGCTGGAACCAGGTCTTGTGGAAGTCGACGGCGACCGAGTCGGCGAGCTCGATGCCGGCAAGGCGGCCGCGGCGACGCGGCGAGACCAGCAGCCCGCCGCCGTACGCCGCGTCGACGTGGCACCACGCGCCGTACGCCCGGGCGAGCGCCGCGACCTCCGGGAGCGGGTCGATGGCGCCGAAGTCGGTGGTGCCGGCGGTCGCCACGACCGCCATCGGCACGAGGCCGTCCGCCGTGGTGTCGGCCAGGGCGGCGGCGAGTGCGGCGGGGTCCATCCGGCGGGAGGCGTCGACGGGGACCGCGACGACGGCGTCGTCGCCGAGACCGAGCACCCGGGCAGCCTTCTGCACCGAGAAGTGGCCGTCGGCGCCGGCGAGGATCCGCAGCCGGTCCGCCGGCGCCACCTGCTGGCCGCGGGCGAGGAGGAGCGCCTGGAGGTTGGACTGGGTGCCCCCGGTCGTGAAGATGCCGTCGGCGCGCTCGTCGTACCCGATCCGGGCGGCGGTCCAGTCGACGAGGTGGCGCTCGATGAAGGTCGCGCCGGCGCTCTGGTCGAAGGTGTCGAGACTGGAGTTGACCCCGCTCACGAGCACCTCCGCCATGAGCGCCGGGATCACGACCGGGCAGTTGAGGTGGGCGGCGGCGGTCGGCTCGTGGAACCAGATCGCGTCGTCGAGCCAGAGCCGCGAGAGCTCGGCCAGCGCCTCCGACCCGCCGCCGAGCGGGCGGTCGAGGTCGACGGCGGCCACGCGCTCGGCCGCGTCACGCGGGGTCACGCCGGTGAGCGGTCGCCCGGCCGTGCCGGCGAGGTGGCCGAGCAGGTGGTCGAGGGTCGAGCCGACGGCCTGCCGGTAGTCCGCGGCGTTGGCCGGGTGGAACAGGTGCTGCGGGGGTGCGGACACGGGACGTCCCTCCGAGATGAGTTAGGTAAGGCTTACCTTACTCACAGCAAAGTGGGGTGACGCCACGTGTCGCCGGTCACACCGGGCCGGCCCGGGAGCCCGGGAGCCCGGCCCGGGAGGCGCTGTAACGCCGGGTTGGTGCTTGTTCTACCCACGGCAGAACATAGGTAGAACAAGCACCAACCCGGCGTCACATCTCGCGGGCGTACGCGGGGGCGCCGGCGACCCAGGTGACGACGACCTGGTCGGCGAAGGCCCGCAGGCGGGCGGCGTGCGCCCGGTCCGAGCCGCCCTCGAGCGGGTCGGCGTCGAGCAGGACGAGGTCGGCCGGGTGGCCGACGGCGACGGTGCCCCAGCCGTCGGTCGAGGCGGCGAGCGCCTCGGTTGCGGTGATCGACTGCTCGGGGTGCCACGGCTCGCGGTCGTCGCCGGAGCGGTGCACCGCCGACGCGATCGCCAGCCACGGGTCGAGGGGCGAGACCGGGGCGTCGGAGCCCAGCACCACGTCGACGCCGTCGTCGAGCATCCAGCGCAGCGGGAAGCAGCGCTCGGCGCGCCCGGGCCAGAGCCGCTCGGTGACGTCGCGGTCGTCGAGCAGGTGGGCGGGCTGCACGCTCGCACGGACGCCGAGGCGCGCCATCCGGCGCACGTCGTCGCGGGTGGTGAGCTGCACGTGCTCGATGCCGCCGCGGGCGCCGGTGGCCTCGCACGCCGCCAGCGCCTCGGCGACGGCACGGTCGCCGATGGCGTGGACGGCGACGTCCAGCCCGCCCGCGGCCGCGCGGGCGAGCAGCGCGCGCAGCTCCTCGGGGCTCTGGTTGGGCTGGCCCTCCTCGGCTCCCGGCACGGCCTTCTCGGCGTAGGGCTCGCAGCACCACGCCGTACGGGTGTTGAGGGACCCGTCGCTGATGATCTTCAGCGGTCCCATCGTCAGTCGGGGGTCGCCGTCCAACGGGTCGCCGGACCGCAGGCCCCTGGAGAGCACGTCGTCGAGGCCGTCGGCGTAGCAGGCGTGGCGGATCCGCAGCAGGTCGGCGCCCTCGGCCCAGCGCGCGGCCCAGTCGGCGACGCCGCCGCTGAACTCGAGGTCGACCAGCCCGACCACGCCCTGCGCGGCCGCTGCCTCCATCGAGCGGCGGTAGGCGTCCGGGCCGGTGCCGTCGGTGCCGAGCACGGTGGCCAGGCGCCCGTAGGCCATGAACCACTCGGCCTCGCTCACCACGCTGTCACGCGTCGGCAGGGCGAGCATGTGCAGCGCGGTGGTGTTGAGCCAGCCGTGGTGGCCGTCGCCGGCGATCAGCACGATCGGCTGGTCGGTGTCGATCGCGTCGAGGTCGGACACGGCGGGGTTGTCGGGCCAGGCGGTCGGCCGGTGCCCCCACCCGATGACGGGCAGGTCCGGCCACTCCGCGAGCCGCTCGCGGACCGCCGCGACGGCCTCGGCGCTGGACCGGGCCGGACCGAGGTCGAGACGGGCCGAGGCCAGGGTCCACTGGCCGAGGTGGACGTGCTGGTCCCACAGGCCGGGCATCAGCCAGCGGCCACCCGCGTCGTACGCCTCGCCGCCGCCGGCGGGCAGGTCGGCGCCGACCTCCACGACGCGCCCGCCGTCGACCCGTACGTCGACGAGGCCGGGCACGGTCCCGGTGACGGCCACGAGGCGGGCGTTGCGGATCAGCATGGGGCCACCGTAGGAGGTGACGGTCACCTCTCGACCGCGACCCCGCCCACCCACACCGCCCGGGGGCGGGCGAGGACGGTGATGTCCGCGGCCAGGTCGCCGTCCACGACGAGCAGGTCGGCGAGCCGGCCCACCGCCAGCCGGCCGGCCGCGACGCCGCAGTCGTCAGCGGCGACGGAGGTGGCGGTGGCAAGCGCCTCCGCCACCGGCCAGCCACCGTCGACGAGGGCGGCCACCGCGCGCCACAGGTGGCCGTGGGGCTTGGCGGGCATCGCCCCGGCGTCGAGCCCCGACACGACCCGGATCCCGTGCTCGCGCAGCCGGGCGGTGTTGCGGGCCGCCCGCGCGAAGTGCTCGTCGCGGTCGGTGATGCCGAGGCGCTCCAGCATCTCCAGGATGTGCGGCGGCATCTCCGCGACGGGCGGGAACCGGGACGGGTCGTTGCCCAGCGTCGGGTCGACCGTCATCCCGGCGGCGGCGACCCTCCCGAGCAGCGCGGGGGGCGGGGCCGCGCCGCCCTCGGCCAGGCAAGTGAAGTGCTCGAGCCCGTCCGCGCCGGCCGCGACCGCCACCTCGGCACCGGCGACGGAGTGGGTGTGCGCCACCACCCGCAGGCCCGCCGCGTGCGCGGCGTCGACGATGCGCCGCAGCGGGACGACCTCGAACTGGGCGCCGAGCTGGTCGCTGCCCGGGGTCAGGAAGCCCCCGCTGGACATCACCTTCACCAGGTCGACGCCGCGCTCGACCCGCTCCGTCATCGCCTGCGCGATGGTCGGGGGGTCGTCGGGGTCGACCTCGCCGCCGAGGAAGTGGCAGTGCCCGAGCGGGATCGTGACGGGCGGACCGGCAGCCACCACCCGCGGCAGGCCCTCGGTCTCGCGACCCCGGTGCGCGAGCACCCGGTAGGCCACGTCGCCGAGGTCGCGCACCGTCGTCACGCCGGCCGCGACCTGGGCCGTCAGGCTCGCGGTCACCACCTCGTCCACCGCCGCGGGGGAGGCACTCCCCGCCCACTCCAGGCTCCCCGGCGTACCGGGGAACGCGCCCGACGCGACGAGGTGGACGTGGCAGTCGACGAGCCCCGGCAGCAGCGTGCCGGCGGCCTCCGTCACCGGCACGTCGGGCGGCAGGGCGTACGCCGCGGGCTCGACGCCGACGATGCGGTCCCCCTCGACCACCACCGTCGCGCCGCCCGGCAGGAACCGCTCCCCGTCGAAGGCACGACCCGCCCGTACGGCCCACCGCGCGCCCATCCCCCGACCCATCCACCGATGGTGCGCCCGCAGACCGATCGGTGCACCCCGTCGCGCCGCTGGACCAGACCACGCGGGCTGCCGACATAATGGCCGGGTGGAGTGGCGGGGGCCTGTCGTGCTGGTCGCGCTCCTGGCGATCGGCGCCGGGAGCGGGTACGCCGCGTCCGCACAGAGCCGCGACGCGAGCCCGGGGTCCGGTGTCGCGACACCGGTGCCGGCCCAGCGCCCGGAGATGCCCGTCGAGGCCCCGCGTCCCTATGCCCCGGACCCCGACGACCCGGCACTGCAGCCCGACCTCCAGATGGCCCCGGCCACCCTGGGCACCGGCAAGTTCGAGATCACCTTCCCCGCACCCGTCGGCTGGCGCACGAACGCCAACGCCAGCAACGAGTGGAAGTGGAAGAAGCCCGGCACGTCCAACAACAGCTACGTGATGCGGATCGAGCAGATCGACAGCCAGGACATCACGATCGAGGACGCTATCGACATCCGCATCGACCGCCTGCGCGACGAGCAGGAGGACGTCGAGATCCTCGACCGCGGCGCCGCGTCGCTCGAGTACACCTACCGCAGCAACGAGGGCAACGCCCGGCACAGCTTCATGCGCTGGCTCGACCTCGACCTCAGCGGGCAGGCGGACGTCGAGATCGTGGTGCACGGTCGCGAGCGCGACGTCGCCGGCGCCAAGGACCTGATCAGGCGGGTGGCCGAGGGGATGAGCGGCGCGGGCGGCGGACCCCTGTGACCCTGTCCGGGACGCCGGGGCGAGACCGTACGGCTCCCACCACCCATCGGCTCGCGGCCGTGCTCGCGCTGCTGCTGGCGCTCGGTGCCGCGCTGGGGTTCGGTGCGTCCTGGGTGCTCGGCGAGAACCCGGCGGGGCAGGGGGCCGCGTCCCCCGTGGCGGCGAGCTCTCCGAGCCTGCCGGTGGACCCGGTGCCCGAGCTGTTGCGCGACCCGACCACCCCGGCGCTGGCGCCGGCGGTCCCCCTCGTACGCCAGACGGTCGGGGCCGGCGGCTTCCGGATGTCGGTGCCGGTGCCCGAGGGCTGGATCTTCTCGGAGAACTCGCTCAACGAGTGGCAGTGGCGCCCGCCCGACCAGCCCGCCTTCGGCTACGTCCTGCGCGTCGAGCAGGTGCTGAGCAACCGGCGCTCCATCGACTGGACCCTCGACCGGCGCATCGACGAGCTGCGCGAGGACGAGAGCAACCTCGACGTCCTCACCGAGACCGGCGACAGCCTGCACTTCTCGTTCGTCACCTCCAACCACCTGCGCCACGGCTTCCTGCGGTGGCTCGACCTCACCGGGTCGGACAACGCCCAGGTCGAGATCGCCGTCACGGGGCGCGAGGCCGACGTACCCGGCATGCGGGACCTCATCGCCCGGGTCGCCGCCGGTGTGGAGCTCGGATCCCGGGAGGGCTGAGCGGGGCTCAGACGCCGAAGGTCGTCACCGAGTCGAGGACCCGGTTGGCCGTCCCGCGGTCGTCGCTGCGGATCTGGATCCACAGCAGCTGGTTCTGGTTGAGGCGGATCACCCGCTCCACGGTGACGTCGAGACCGGGGCAGTCGTAGAAGAAGACCGTCATGAGGTCGTCTCCGTCGCGCTCGTCGAAGACGGGCCCGCGCGACGGGCCGCACTCCGGGTGGCTCGGCACCCGGGAGGGCAGCTTCTCGCCCGGCAGGATCCCGACGAAGACGCCCGGCGCCGGGGCGTCGGCGGAGTTCCAGCCCTCCCTGCTGCCCGAGGCGATCGACGGCTGCTCCGACCTGTCCTCGATCGGCGTCCACGGCTCGGGATCGACCTGGGCGGTCCAGGACTCCGGCACCGTCACCGAGATCGTGCCCGTCGAGTCCTCGACCTGCCGCTCGGCGGTCGACGCCCGCTCCGCCGCCCAGCCCGCACCGGTGCCGGCGGCGAGCGTCAGCAGGGCCGCCGCCACCCAGGGCCAGCGTCGCCGGCCGCCCGCTGCCCCGGTCGCGACCTGGCCCGACACCTCGCCGGCCTCGCCGGCCTCGCCGGCCTCGCCGGCCTCGCCGGCCGCCGTCCCGCCGCTCGCGGCGGTGTCCGCGGCCGTGTCCGCCGGACGCCGGGCCGAGGTCGCGAGGTCGGGGTCGACCGGGATCCACGCCGCGGGGGTCTCGTCGACGTCGCCGCCCAGGGCGTCGACCAGCGCGGCCGTGAAGGCCGCGACGTCCTCGAAGCGGTCCTCCCGGTCCTTGGCGAGGCCCCTGCGGACCACCGCCTCCGCGGCGGGGTCGTCGATCCCCATCGGCGGCGGCGGCGCCGGGTCCTCGGCCGCGGCGAGGCTCCGGTGGTCGAAGGGCTGGCGGCCCGCGAGGAGGTAGTAGCTCAGGGCGGCCAGCGAGAACTGGTCGGCCCGCGGGTCGAGCGCCTCGCCCAGCGCCTGCTCGGGGGCGACGTACGTCGGGGTGCCGCCGACCATCGTCAGCCGGGACGACATGTCCATCGCCTTGCCGAGGCCGAGGTCGCCGAGCATCGCCACGACCTGCGAGCCGCGGGCGTTCTCGATCGTGCGGAACAGCACGTTGGCGGGCTTGACGTCGCGGTGCAGCACGCCGCGGTCGTGCAGCGCGCTCAGCCCGCGACCGACCTGGGTGATCACCGCGAGCGCCTGGGCCCGGGACAGGCCCGTGAGCTCGAGCCGGTCGGCCAGCGTGCCCTGGTCGGCGTACGCCATCACGAGGTAGGGCCGCTCGTCGTCGAGCTCGCCGGCGTCGTAGACGGTCACGACGTGGGGCGACTCGACCTTGCGCAGGAAGCGTCCCTCCTCGACGAACCGCTGCCGGATGTGGAGGTCGCCGGTCCAGTTGTCGGCGAGGACCTTGATCGCCACCGGGGAGTCGAGGTGCTCGTCGTGGGCGAGCCAGACCGTCGCGAACGCCCCGGACCCGATGCGGCGGCGCACCGGGTACCGACCGAGACGTGAGGGAGCGGACACCCGGGCATTATCGTGCAGGCGTGAGCTATTCGGGGGACCCGGGCGACGCGCTGGCGCCGGACGACATCGACGACCTGGCCCGCCGCGCGCGCGAGGGGGACCGCGACGCGCTGGAGACGCTGCTCGCCGCCGTACGCCCGCGCGTGCTGAACATCTGCCGCGGCGTGCTCCCCTACTCCGGTGACGCCGAGGACGCCTGCCAGGAGGCGATGCTCAACGTCGCCACCAAGATCGGCTCGTGGGGCGGGCGCGGGCGGTTCACCACCTGGCTGCACATCGTGTCCGTCAACAGCGCGCGCACGACGTACCGCCGGCTCAAGAACCTCGCCACGCCGACCGACTTCGAGGACGGCGCCCACGACCGTCCGGACCCGCGCACGACCAGCGTGATCGCCGGGACCCGGCTCGACCTGCTCGAGGCGATGGACACGATCGAGCAGGACCACCCGCAGTACGTCGAGCCGCTGCTGCTGCGCGACGTCTACGGCCTGCCCTACGACGAGATCGCCACCCTGGTCGGCGCCCCGCTCGGGACCGTCAAGGCGCAGATCCACCACGGCCGCAAGCTGGCGCGACCCCTGCTGCGCGGCGACCGGTGAGCCTCCGGCCCGCCCCCTCGGCCCTCGCGCTGGGCCTGTCGCTGGCGCTGCTGGCCGGCTGCTCCGGCCAGACGACCGGTCCCGACGAGCTGGGGGCGCCGCCGTCCGCCGCCGAGCCCGCCGACCCCGCCTCGACGGCGCCCGTGTCCGCGCCCGTCGTCACGGAGCCGGTCGAGCAGGACCTCGACCTCGCCGTCTCGACGCCGGTCGAGGACAGCGTCTACCCCGACGTCGGCGACCCGCGCGTCGACGCCCTGCACTACGACCTCGACCTGACCTGGGAGCCCGGCCCCGAACGGCTCACCGGTCGCGCGGTCCTCACCTTCCGGGCTGCCCGCACGGCGCCGAGGTTCCAGCTCGACCTCGGCGCTCCCCTGACCCTCGGGGAGGTCACCCTGGACGGCGAGCCGGTCCGGGTGTCGCGGCTCGGCAAGGACCTGGTCGTCAGGGCCCCGATCGAGCAGGACCAGCGCTACGAGCTCGTCCTCGACTACGCCGGCACCCCCGAGCCCGCCCCCGCGCCGACCACCCGCAGCGACTTCTCCTCCACGGGCTTCACCATCACCTCCTCCGGCGAGGTGTGGACGATGCAGGAGCCGTACGGCGCCTACACCTGGTACCCCGTCAACGACCAGCCCGCCGACAAGGCGCTCTACGACATCACCGTCCACGCGCCGCCGAAGTGGACCGGCATCGCCAACGGCGAGCTCACCGCGCTCGCGACCGACGAGGACGGCACCACCACCTCGTGGCAGCTCGACGAGCCCGCGTCGTCCTACCTCGTCACCCTCGCCATCGGCGACTACACCCACAGCAGCAACACCGCCGCCGGCGGCCTGCGCGTCGACTACTGGACCCCGCGCGGCATGACTCGCCCCCTCGACTCGATCCAGACCGCCGCCGCGACCGTCGACTGGGTCGAGGGGAGGCTCGGCGACTACCCGTTCGACTCCCTCGGCCTCGTGGTCACGGCCTCCCAGAGCGCGATGGAGACCCAGACGATGGTCACCCTCGGCAACAACGACTACGTCCTCTCGCCGCAGGTGGTCGCGCACGAGATCGTCCACCAGTGGTACGGCGACCAGGTCTCCCCGTCGGACTGGCGCGACGTGTGGCTCAACGAGGGCATGACGATGCTGCTGCAGTGGACCTACGAGGACGAGCACGACATCCGGCCGCTGCGCGAGAGCCTGCGCAACGCCCGCGGCGTCGACCAGCAGCTGCGCGACCAGTACGGCCCGCCCGGGGCGTACGACCCCGACCAGTTCGGCAGCTCGAACATCTACTACACGCCCGCGCTCATGTGGAACGAGCTGCGCGCCGACCTCGGCGAGGACGAGTTCTACCGCATCGCCCGGTCCTGGCTGGCCGACAACGACAACACGTCGGTCTCCCGCGAGCAGGTCTACGACCACTGGGAGGCCGAGACCGGTCGCGAGCTGTCGACGTTCTTCGACCGCTGGATCACCGGTCGGCGGACCCCTGCGCCGGGCGTGCCCTCCGCCGGCTGACCGCGGTTACCCTGCCCCATGACCCGCCTCACCGCACACGACCTGATCGACCTCGTCCTCGACGAGGGCTCGTGGTCCTCGTGGGACACCCCGCCGGCCCGCGACGGCATCAGCGAGGCGTACGCCGCGGAGCTCGCGGTCGCGGCGGAGAGGTCCGGCGTCGACGAGTCCGTCCTCACCGGCGAGGCGCGGCTGCACGGGCGGCGCATCGGGGTCCTGGTGGGCGAGTTCGGCTTCCTCGCCGGCTCGATCGGGCGCGCGTCCGCCGACCGGATCGTCGCCGGCATCGAGCGCGCCACCCGCGAGGGTCTGCCGCTCGTCGCCGCACCGGTCAGCGGCGGGACCCGGATGCAGGAGGGCACACCGGCGTTCGTGCAGATGGTGCGCATCTCCGCCGCGGTCGCGGCGCACCGTACGGCGGGCCTGCCCTACCTCGTCTACCTGCGCCACCCCACCACCGGCGGCGTGATGGCCTCGTGGGGCTCGCTCGGGCACGTGACCGTCGCCGAGCCGGGCGCGCTCGTCGGCTTCCTCGGCCCCCGGGTCTACGAGGCGCTCTACGACCGTCCCTTCCCCGAGGGCGTGCAGACCGCGGAGAACCTCTACGCCCACGGCATCATCGACGCCGTCCTCCCGCCCGAGGAGATCGCCGAGATCCTCGACCGCGCGCTCACCACGCTGATGGCCGCGCGCGAGGGTGTCGCGCCCGTCGCCGACCCCGGGCAGGAGGACGTGCCCGACGTCGACGCCTGGGACTGCGTGACCCGCTCGCGGCGTCCGGACCGGCCCGGCGTACGCCGGCTCCTGCGCTATGCCGCCAGCGAGGTCGTGCCCCTCAACGGCACCGGCCAGGGCGAGCGCGACCCCGGCCTGCTGATCGCGCTCGCGCGGTTCGGCGAGGCGCCGTGCGTCTTCCTCGGCCAGGACCGGCGCGGGCAGACGACCGACCACCCGATGGGGCCCGAGGCGCTGCGCGAGGCCCGCCGCGGGATGCGGCTGGCCTCCGAGCTCGGACTGCCGCTGGTGACGGTGATCGACACCCAGGGCGCCGCGCTGTCGGCGGCCGCGGAGAACGGCGGCCTCGCCGGGGAGATCGCCCGGTCCCTCGCCGACCTCGTCACGCTCGACGCGCCGACGCTGTGCCTGATGCTCGGCGAGGGCAACGGCGGCGGGGCGCTCGCGCTCCTGCCGGCCGACCGGGTCGTGGCCGCCCAGCACGCGTGGCTCTCGCCCCTGCCGCCCGAGGGCGCGTCGGCGATCGTGCACCGCGACCTCGACCACGCGTCCGAGATGGCGCGCGCCCAGCAGGTCCGGGCGATCGACCTCCACCGCCGCGGGATCGTCGACCGGATCGTGGCCGAGAAGCCCGACGCCGCCGACGAGCCGGAGGACTTCTGCCGTCGCGTGGGGGCCGTGCTCGAGCACGAGCTCAGCTCGCTCCTCGCCACCGGCCCGGGGTCGCCGGAGGAGCGGACGCGCCGCTACGTCTGACCGGCGGTCCGGGCCGGTGGTCGAGCGGTCAGTGAGGCAGGTTCTGGAGCTCGAGAACCTGCGTGGCTCACCGCTCCTCGGGGGCCTCGCCGTCCGCGCGCTCGGCGGCCTCGGCGGCCGCCGCGTCCTGGGCCTCGACGACCTCGGCCTCGGTGACCGGCTCGGGCACGTCGGGGGCGTCCGACCCGGTGCGTACGTCGGCCGCCGCAGCGGGCTCGCCGGGCAGGGCGACGCCGGGGACGGTGCCGGTCAGGGTGGCCAGCATCTGGCGGACGTTGGAGAGCTGCGCGTTGATGCTGTCGCGGCGCTGCGCGGCGGCGGCGAGCTCCCGGTCGGACTCGGCGCGTACGCGGTCGGCGGAGGCGCGCGCCTCGGCGACCATGGTGGTGGAGCGCTCCTCGGCGTCGGCGAGCATCCGGGCGATCCGCTCCTCGGCCTCGGCGCGGCTGCGCTCGAGCGCGGCCTCGGTGTCCTTGCTGCGGGCGGCCATCGCGTCGAGCTCGGCCTGGGTGGCGGCCTGCTGCGCCTGGAACTCGGCGGTCGCCTTCTGGCGGCGCTCGGCGAGCGTGGTCTCGAAGTCGGCTGCGGACTGGGCGGCCTTGGCGCGGGCGTCCTCGTAGAGGGCCTCGGCCTCGGCACGGCGGGCGGAGGCGTCGCGCTCGGCCGCGTCACGCTCGCCGTCGGCGGCCTTGCGGGCGTCGGCGAGCAGCCGGGCGCCGTCGGCGTCGGCGTCGCGGCGGGTCTCCTCGGCGTAGCGGTCGGCGTCGGCGCGCATCGCCCCCGCCTCCTGCTCGGCCTCCTTCCGGAGGGTCTCGACCTCGCCGAGCACGCGGTCGCGGATCTCGGCGGCCTCGGCCTCTGCGAGGGAGAGGATCTGCCCGACGCGCTCGCCGAGGTGCTCGTACGTCGGCAGCTCGGGCTCCTGCGCCTCACGCGAGACGAGGGCGTCGCGGGAGGCGGCGGCCTCGTTGCGCGCCTGCTCGGCGGCCGCCTCGGCGGACTCGAGCCGCCGGCGCAGCTCGGCGATCTCGGCCTGCGCCTGCCCGACGGCCCGCTCGACCTCGCTCGGGTCGTAGCCGCGGCGCACGGTCGTGAACATGTCTTCAGGCATCGGGGTTCTCCAGGGGTGACGGGGAGTGGTGGGGGTTGGGGGGTGACGGGTGCGGGGTGGTGCTCTCGGCCGTGGCCTCGGCCGGGGTCGCCTGCCGGCGCTCAGGCACGGCGAGCGCCTCGATCACGCCGGAGAGCTGAGCGAGCTCGGCGGCGATCCCGTCGCGCTGCGCCTGCAGCTCGGTGATCTCGGCACGGGCGCGCTCGACCGCCCGGCGGGCGCTCTCCCGGAGCTGGTCGGCCTCGGCCCGGCCCTCGGCGACGAGTGCGACGGACTCCTCGCGGGCCCGGCGGCGGTCCTCGGCGGCCTCGGCCCGGCTGCGGGTGACCTCCTCGGCGACGAGAGCACGCAGGCTCGCCGCGCCGGACTCCGCCTCGGCCCTGCGGCGCTCGAGCCGTTCGACGGCCCGCTCCGACTCGTCGGTGGCGTCGGCGACGATGCGGGCGGCCTCGGCCTCGGCCCGCGCGAGGGTGGCCTTGGCCTCGCTCTCCATCTCGGCGGCGGCGAGGCCCGCGGCGCGGGCGATGTCGTCGGCGCGCTGCTGGGCGTCGGCGAGCTGGAGCGCCATCCGTCCGGCGACGGCGGCGATCACGCCCTGCAGACGGCGGCGTACGAGCCGGGTGTGGGCGGCGACGTCGGCGTGGCCGGCCTTGCGGATCGCATCGGCCTCCGTCGCGGCGCCGGCCAGCACGGAGCGTACGGTCTGCGTCGCCCACTCGGTCTGCTCGGCGGCCTGGCGGAGCTTCTCCTCGCTCTCCGCCCGGGCCGAGGCGAGGGTCTCCTCGGCCGTGCGGCGCATCCGGTCGACCTCGGCGCCCGTGGTGCGGCGCATCTCCTCGACGTGGAGGGCGGCCTCGTCGCGCATCCGGGCCGACTCGGTCGAGGCGGTGGCGCGCAGCGACTCGGCCTCCGTCATCGCGGAGTCGAGGTGGCGCTGGCCGCCTGCCCGGCCCTCCTCGACGAGCCGCGCCGCCGTCTCCTGGGCGGCGGCGACGGCGGCCTCCGCCTCGGCACGTGCCGAGTCGAGCATCGCGGACGTCTCGGCGTGCGCGGTGTCGCGCAGCTCCTGCGCCTCGGCGCGGAGCGCGACGGCGTCCTGCTGCGCCTGGGTACGGAGCCGGTCGCCCTCGACGCGCGCGGCCTCGACCTGCTCGTCGCGCGCCCCCGAGGCCGACGACATCAGCAGGGCGGCCTGCTCGTTGGCGTCGACCACGATGGTCGCGGCCTCCTCCGACGCCCCGGCCAGCACCTCCTCGGCCTGCCGGCGGGCGCGGCCTGCCTCGGCGCGGTCGGCCTCGGCCTCGGCCTTGAGGGTGCGCAGCTCCTCGCGGAGGGCGCCCACCTCTGCGGTCAGGGCGTCGGCCTCCTGCCGGGCCTCGCTCACCAGCTGGTCGGCGACCTGCTGGGCGCGGGCCAGCAGGGCCGAGGTGGTGGGCTCGCCCGAAGCTGCCGCGGCGGCGTCCTGGGCCATCCGCCCGCTCCTTCCACACGATCCGAGGACCTCATTGTCGCAGCGCGGGGCCGCGACTGACAAAGGGCACGAACCATCGGTTGCGCCCTCAGCGAAACCCCTTGCCCCGCGAGTATCCCACCCGCTGGGGTGGGGCCATGAGACTCCTCGTCCTCGGTGGGACCCGGTTCCTCTCCCGCGAGGTGGCCGCGCAGGCCGTCGCCCGCGGGTGGGACGTCACCTGCGCCTGCCGCGGCACCTCCGGCACGGTCCCCGACGGCGCCACGCACCTGCCGTGGGACCGCTCCGACGACGTGCCCGCGGAGGTCGGGTCCGGAGCCTGGGACGCGGTGGTGGACGTCGGCCGGCTCCCCTCCCAGGTGCGCAGGGCGGTGGCCGCTACGGCGCAGGCGCACTGGGTCTTCGTCTCCACGATCAGCGTGTACGCCGACAACGGCTCGCCGGCCATGGAGCCGCTGCTCGACCCGATCGAGGAGGACGTCGACCTCGCGGTCGACCCCGAGGCGTACGGCGGGATGAAGGTCGCCTGCGAGCAGGCCGTGCGCTCGACGGCGGCGGCGTCGGTCGTCGCCCGCCCGGGCCTGATCGTCGGGCCCGGAGACCCGACGGGCCGGTTCGCGTACTGGCCGCAGCGCCTCGCCCGGGGCGGCGAGGTGCTGGCCCCGGGGCGTCCCGACGACGTGGTGCAGGTGATCGACGTGCGCGACCTGGCCGCCTGGCTGCTCGACCTCGCGGAGACCCGTACGACCGGGACGTACGACGCCGTGGGCGACCCCGTCCCGATCGGCGAGCTGCTGGCCCACACCGCTGCCGGCGTCGGAGCGGGCTACCCGCGGCTCACCTGGGTCGACTCGGAGTTCCTCGAGGCGCAGGGCGTCGTGCCCTGGATGGGAGAGGGCTCGCTGCCGCTGTGGCTGCCGCGTCCGGAGTACGACGGCATGCTCGCCCACGACCCCGGCCCGGCCGTCGCCGCCGGCCTGCGCCTCCGGCCGCTCGCCGAGACCGCTCCCGGCTGCCTGGACTCCCCGGTCACCGCCCTCTCACCCGAGCGCGATGCCGAGGTGCTGGCGGCCTGGCACGCCCGCTGACCGGGCACTTCCGGCCTCGCCAACGACGCCGACCGGGCACTTCCGGCCCCGCCATCGACGCTGACCGGGCACTTCGTCGTCACGAAGTGCCCGGTCGGCGCTCTGGAGGGGTCAGGAAGTGCCCGGTCGGCGCTCCGGAGGGGTCAGGAAGTGCCCGGTCAGAACAGGAGGGCGGTCCCCGGGTCGGACAGCATCCCGGCGACGTCGGCGAGGAAGCGCGAGCCCTTCTCGCCGTCGATGTGGCGGTGGTCGAAGGACAGCGCCAGGGTCGTCACGTCGCGCACGACGATCTCCCCGGTCTCCTCGTCCACCCACGGCCGCTTGTTGATCGCGCCGAAGCACAGGATCGCGGACTCGCCCGGGTTGATGATCGGGGTGCCGGCGTCGACGCCGAAGACGCCGACGTTGGTGATCGTGAAGGTGCCGCCGGCCATCTCGGCCGGCTGCGTCTTGCCGTCGCGCGCGGTGGCGGTGAGCTCGCCCAGCGCCTGCGCCAGCTCGGTCATCGACAGCGAGTCGGCGTCCTTGACGTTGGGCACCACCAGGCCGCGCGGCGTGGCGGCCGCGATGCCGAGGTTGACGTAGTGCTTGTAGACGACCTCCTGCGCGTCCTCGTCCCAGTAGGAGTTGATCTCCGGGGTGCGCTTCATCGCGAGGATGACGGCGCGCGCGAGGACCAGCAGCGGGCTGACCCGGGTGTCGCGGAACTCGGGACGCTTCTTGAGGCGGGCCACGAGCTGCATCGCCGCGGTCACGTCGACGGTGATCCACTCGGTGACGTGCGGGCTGGTGAAGGCGGACTGGCTCATCGCCGTCGCCATCATCTTGCGCACGCCCTTGATGGGCTCGCGGGTCTCGCGCTCGCGCGGTGCGTCATGCGGAACCGCAGCCATGGGTGCGGATCCGGATGACGCTGCGGCGGCCGACGGCGTACGGGCGGGGGCCGAGCCGTTGGCGGCACCCTGGACGTCGTCGCGGGTGATCGACCCGGACGGGCCGGACCCGACGAGCGTCGACAGGTCGACGCCGAGGTCCTTGGCGAGCTTGCGGACCGGGGGCTTGGCGAGGGTGCGTACGACTCCCGGGTCCTGCGCGGCGGGCGGCACGAGCGCCTCGGCGGGCGCCGCCGGCGGAGCGGGACGCTGGTCGACGGCGGGGACGGGAGCCTCGTCGGCGGGCATGACCTCGTCGGACTGCGCGCCGCCGGGCGAGAACGCGCCCTGGACCTGCAGCTGGGTCTGGCCGCCCGCGACCGTGCTCGGCGAGGCCGAGCCGCGGCGGGCCCGGCGCATCGGGCCGCGCTCGGCCTTGATCCGGCCGACGAGGGACGCGCCCTCCATCGACCCGGACGCGGCCGGGTTGGACAGGTCGATGTCGGCCGGGTCGACCTGGGCGGCCGCGTCGGCAGCGCCCGCCCTCTCACCTGCCTTCTGCGCCATTCCCAGGCAGGGGTCGGACTCGGTCTGCTCGGCGGGAGCGGACGGGGCGGGCGGCGCCTCGCCCTCGGCACCGATCGAGATGATCGGCGTGCCGACCGGGATGGTCTCGCCCTCGGGGACGAGCAGCGCGAGCACGGTGCCCTCGAAGGGCGAGGGCAGCTCGACGAGCGACTTGGCGGTCTCGATCTCGACGATCACGTCGTTGATCTCGACGGTGTCGCCGACCTTGACCTTCCAGGCCACGATCTCGGCCTCGGTGAGGCCTTCGCCGACGTCGGGGAGGAGGAATTCGGACATGGCAGTTCCTCTCAGAACGCGAAGGTGCGGTCGACGGCGTCCAGCACCCGGTCGAGGTCGGGGAGGTACTCCTCCTCGATCCGCGACGGCGGGTAGGGCGTGTCGAACGCGCCGACGCGCAGGACCGGGGCCTCGAGGGAGTAGAAGCACTGCTCGGTGACCCGGGCGGCGAGCTCGGCTCCCATGCCGAGGTTGACGTGCGCCTCGTGGGTGACCACGCAGCGACCCGTGCGGCGTACGGACTCGTAGACCGGGGCCATGTCGAGCGGGGACAGCGTGCGCAGGTCGATGACCTCGAGGCTGCGGCCCTCGGCCTCGGCGGCCTCGGCGCACTTGAGCGCGGTCTTCACGGTCGGGCCGTAGGCGAGCACCGTCGCGTCGGAGCCGGGACGCACCACGCGCGAGGTGAAGAGCGGCTCGGGCGTCGCGGACTCGTCGAGCTCTGCCTTGTCGGCGTGGTACTGGCGCTTGGGCTCGAGGAAGATGACCGGGTCGTCGTGGGCGATGGCCTGCTGGATCATCCAGTAGCCGTCGACCGGGTTGGAGCAGGCGACCACCTTGAGGCCGGGCGTGTGCGCGAACTGCGCCTCCGGCGACTCCGAGTGGTGCTCGACCGCACCGATGCCGCCGCCGAAGGGGATGCGGATGACGATCGGCATCTTCACCTTGCCCTGCGAGCGGTAGGTGTACTTGGCGACCTGGCACACGATCTGGTCGTAGGCGGGGTAGACGAAGCCGTCGAACTGGATCTCCACGACGGGGCGGTAGCCGCGCAGCGCCATGCCGACCGCGGTGCCGACGATGCCGGACTCCGCGAGGGGCGAGTCGATGACGCGGTCCTCGCCGAAGTCCTTCTGCAGCCCGTCGGTGATGCGGAAGACGCCGCCGAGCTTGCCGACGTCCTCGCCCATGAGCAGGACCTTGTCGTCGTCCTCCATCGCCTTGCGCAGGCCCATGTTGAGGCCCTTGGCGAGAGTGATCTTCTGCGTGGTGCTCACGAGTGGCTCCCCTCGAACGAAGCGAGGTAGGCGGCGAACTCGTCGCGCTGGGCGGCGATCTCGTCGGTCATCTCGCTGAAGACGTAGCCGAACTGGTCGAGCGGCTTGGGGTCGGGCAGCGCCTTGCAGCCCTCGCGGAGGTGGTGGCCCAGCTCCTTGGCCTCGGCGTCGAGGTCGTCGAAGAACTCCTGGTCGACCAGGCCGTTGCGGCGGAGGTAGACCTTGAGCCGCTCGATCGGGTCCTTGAGCTTCCAGTGCTCGAGCTCGTCGTTGAGGCGGTAGCGGGTGGGGTCGTCGGTCGTGGTGTGCGCGCCCATGCGGTAGGTGTAGGCCTCGACGAACGAGGGGCCGTTGCCCTCGCGGGCGCGCTGCAGCGCGGCCTTCGTCACGGCGTACGTCGCCAGCACGTCGTTGCCGTCGACGCGGATGCCCGGGAAGCCGAAGCCCAGCGCGCGCTGGTAGAGCGGGATGCGGGTCTGGCGCTCGATCGGCTCGGAGATGGCCCACTGGTTGTTCTGGCAGAAGAACACCACGGGGGCGTTGTAGGAGGCGGCGAAGATGAACGCCTCGTTGACGTCGCCCTGCGAGGACGCACCGTCGCCGAAGTGGGCGATGACCGCCGAGTCGCGCTCGGGGTCGCCGGTGCCGACGACGCCGTCGCGCTGCATGCCCATGGCGTAGCCGGTGGCGTGGAGGGTCTGCGCGCCGATGACGATCGTGTAGAGGCCGAAGTTGTTCTCGTTGGGGTCCCAGCCGCCCTGGTCCACGCCGCGGAACAGGCCGAGCAGGCGCAGCGGATCGACGCCCTTGCAGTAGGCGACGCCGTGCTCGCGGTAGGTCGGGAAGACGTAGTCCTGCGGGCGCAGGGCACGGCCGGCGCCGATCTGTGCGGCCTCCTGGCCGAGCAGCTGGGCCCAGATGCCGAGCTCGCCGTGGCGCTGGAGCGCGGTGGCCTCGACGTCGATGCGCCGCGTCAGCACCATGTCGCGGTAGAGGCCGCGCAGCTCCTCGGCGGAGAAGTCGTGGTCGAACTCGGGGTGGTGCACGCGCTCGCCCTCGGGCGTGAGCAGCTGGACGAGCTCGGGGCCACCGTCGGTCTGGGACGGTCCGAAGACGTCCACCAGGTCGGGGCCGAAACTCACAGGATCGGACAACGCACTCTCCTCACAATCAGGCAGCGGCAGTCACGGGATCGCCGGACGCCGACGGCTTGCACGCGTGGTCGCCGGCGTGTGTGACCCCGACCACAGGATGGGGGTCAAGGTATCTGTCGGAGCCCGACAGCACCAATCAGGCGTACGCCGGCCCTGGGGACGCGGATGAGCCGACGCCGACGGGCTCGTGGGTGACCCGTCGGCGCCGGCTCGCCTCCATTGGGGGGTGGAGGCTCGGGCAGCAGCTGCTACCCGGCGATGAAGGCGGCCGCCATCAGCTCGCGCCTCGCATGCCGGTGTCGGGCAGGACCTCGGGGGCCTCGCACAACGCCGGGACGCGGAGCTTGTCGAGCCTGGTGGAGCCGACCTTCAACGTGACCAGCGCCCGCGGCTTGCCCTTCGTCACGAACTTCTTCTTGGCGAGGGACTTCACCGCGATCTTGTGGACCTTCTTGCCGACCCGCAGCTTGTAGACCACCGTCTCCCCGGAGCGGTTGGCCAGCTTGGCCCGGACGGTGCCCTGGCAGCTCGCCTTCACCGATCCGACCGCCTTGCCGAAGGCCTGCTCGGGCAGGACCTCGACGGCCGGGGTGCAGACCAGCACGGCAGCGCTCGCCGTCGGGTCCGTACCGACCGGCAGGTCGATCGTCGCGGTGTTGGTCCAGCCCTGGCACGCACCGGGTGCGCCCCCGGACAGGGTCAGGTCGTAGGTGTAGCTCTTGACCAGGCCCGCTGCCCACGTGAGCGCCGGGTCGAGGACGACCCGCCGACCGGCGACCGTCTTGTCGTCGACCACCTGGACCGTCTTGTTGGTCTCCGAGCGGACGCCGAAGGAGATCGGCTCCGTGGTCTCGGTGACCGACGTCGAGCTCGCCTCGCCCGGCGGGTCCCACGTCGCCGTCACGCTCACGGTCCCGGAGCCCGCGGGCTTCGAGGCGAACGTGCAGGCGATCGGCAGGGTCGTCGAGCTGTCCGCTGCGACCACGGCGTCCGCGCCCCCGGTGACGGTGCAGACCGCGCCCCCGCCGAGGTCCGTCGCCGCTGTCACGTCGGCGGTGATGTCACCGTCGGCGTACTGGTTGGGGTTGGCGATCTCCACCGAACCCTGCAGCTTCCACCCGGAGTCGGTCGCCGCGCCAGCGCGGGCCGTCACCGTGTAGGTGAAGGTCGCGTTGCCGGCGGCGTCGGCCGTGCGCTGGGTGGCGTCGGCGACCTTGGCGATCGACCAGGCGTACTCGCGCGCCAGGTCGGCCGTCGCGGTCGGCGCCAGCTCGAGCGGGGCCTCGGTGCACACCGTGGCCGTGGTGCTGGCGCTGGGGTCGTCCCCGGCGAGCTCCAGCCAGGAGGTGTTGGTGAAGTCGACGCACGTCCCCGGCACACCCTCGTGCGTGAGCGTGTAGCCGTACGTCTCCACCAGGCCCGCGGACCACTCCAGCTCCCCGTCGAGCAGCACGGGGTTCTCCGGGTCGGTCTGGTCGTCCCAGACCTCGATGAACCGGTCGACCTCGTCGCCCACGGTGAGGGTGACGTCGCCGGAGCCGGACTCGGTGGCGCTCGTCGCGGCACCGGCCGGGTCCCAGCTCACGTCGGCGGTGACCGTGCCCGAGGTGCTCGGCTCACCGGTGAACTCGCACGAGAACCCGACGACCAGGTCGTCACCGTGCGCGACCACGGGCTCGGCCGGGAGCGTCGCGGTGCAGACCGCCCCGCCACCGACGTCCGTGCTGACGTCGAGGTCGGTGACCTCGATGTCGCCCTCGGCGTAGGTGTTCGGGTTGGTCACCGTGACGTCGCCGGACAGCGTCCAGCCCGCCGGCTGCTTCTCGCCGGCCCGGACCGTCACCTCGTAGGTGAAGTCGGCCTGCCCGGTCTCGGCGTCGACCTCGACGCGGGTCCGGTCGACCTCCTTCTCGATGGTCCACGGGTAGGTGATGCCGTAGCTGCCGGCACCCTCCACGGCGACCTCGAGCGGCGCCTCCTCGCAGACCCGGACCGTACGGTCGGCGCTCAGGTCGTCGCCGGTCAGGGCCAGGACCGCGGTGTTCGTGTACGTCTCGCAGGCGCCGGCAGGAGCGCCGAGGTCGCGCGAGTAGGTGAACACGTTGGGTCCCTTGGCCGCGTCGACGTCGAACTGCTTGGCCGGGAGGCCGTCGTTCGGGATGTCGTCGACCAGGGTCGTGGTCGTGTCGGTGATGCCCGGCCGCGGCGCGAACTCCACGTCCACGGTCTCGGTGACGACCTCGTCACCGAAGCTCACCTCGGCGGTGTTGGTGCCGGACGCGTGGCCCGACCCCATGCACCCGTACGCCAGCTCGACGCTGCCACCGGGTGCGATCTCCACCGCGGTGCCGTCGGCGACCAGCTCGCAGGTCCAGCCGGCCACGTCGGCGAGGTCCGCCACGTCGACGACCAGCACCTCGTCGGAGGGGTTGCTGACCTCGATCGAGCCCGACCACGAGGCGGTGCCGTCCGGCACGACCTCGCCCGGGGTGGCGGTCACGGTGTAGGTGAACCGCGCCTGGCCGTCGGGACCGACCTCGACGAACGTCTTGTCGACCTCCTTGGTCAGCTTCCACAGCTGCTTGCGCCCGAAGTCGGCCACGACCGTCTTGGCGACGCCCGGCGAGCACAGCGTCACCGTGTGGGCGTCGGACTGCTTGGTCTGGTCGATGGTGACGACGTTCTCGTAGGGCACGCACTCGCCGGTCGCGCCGTCGAGCTCCACCGAGTAGGTGAGGCGCTGCGTGTGGTCGGCGAGCGGCGGGTTCGCCGCCGCGTCGCCGGTCATCGCGTGGACGGTGCTCCAGTCGAACGTCGACTGCGGCAGGTCCGCCGTGACGTCCTCGCCCTCGAGCAGGTCGGTGAGCGTGACCGTCGCGTTGGTGGGCTCCGGGTCACCCGTCACCTCGACGTCGACGGTGTCGCTGTCGCTGGTCCTCGGGTAGGCGTGGGAGTCCGCGCTCCAGTCGATGGTGACGGTGTTCTCGCCGACGTAGTCGCCCTGCTCGACGCCCGGGCACTCGTACGTCACAGGGTGGTCGACCGCGTTGGCCGGCACGGCCACCGAGGCGCCGCCGTCGATCGTGCACTGGAGCACCTTGGTGTCGACCACGACCGTGTCGGTCACGTCGACCGTCACGGGCCAGGAGTTGGGGTTGTCGATGAGGATCGTGCCGGTGAGCGCCCACTGGGAGTCGCTCACGCCGTCGGCGGTGACGTCGATGGTGAAGTCGACGGTCTTCCTCAGGTCGCCCTGCTCGTCCTCACCGACCCAGACCGTGCCGGGGCCGGACTTGGCGATGTCCCAGAGCAGCTCGCGCTGGTAGCCGAGCGTGGCGTCCTTGGTGACGTCGAGGTTCCGGCCCACGCAGACCGTGACCTTCTCGCTGTCACTGGTCTCGTCGGCCGACTCGCGCGCCGTGTCGGTGTAGTCGGTGCACTTCCCCGGCACGCCCGCGATGTCGCGGGAGTACGTCGCGACGACGACCGTGTGGGCCGCCGGGACGTTCGAGGCCCGGACGGTGTTCCAGTCGAAGGTGCCCAGGTCCTCCGGCGCACCGCCGTCGAAGGTGTCGGTGACCGTGGTGGTCTCGTCGGTCTTCTGGTCGATGGTGAAGGCCTTCGCGTCGGAGCGCGTGTAGGTCTCGCCCGCGTCGGAGCTCGGGTAGGTCGCCTCCGCCCACGTCACGGTCGCAGTGGTGCCACCGGGAAGGGCCGCCGTCGGGCAGGTGTAGGTGAACGGGTTGGCCCCGCTCGCCAGGTCGACCTGGTGCCCGGCTGCGCCGGAGACGTCCGGCGCGCTGATGGTGCACGACGCGCCGCCGGTGATGCCGGCCGAGAGCGTCCCCACCATGGGCAGCGGGTTCGGGTTGGTGACCGTGACGGTCCCGCCGAAGCCGGAGGTCGTCGGGTCGAGCGCCTTGAGCCGCACCTCGTAGGGGAAGGTGGCGTCGGTGCCCTCGGGCACGTCAGCCGTCTTGGGGCCGGTGACGAACTTGACGACCTGCCAGTTGTAGTCGATGTCGTAGCTCGGGGCATTGACGATCGTCGGGGACGCGAAGTACCTCCGGTCGGTCACGGTCAACGGGGTGTTGACGCTGCCCTCACCGTTCTCGCCGACCGTGACGGTCCACGTGCGCGCCGACACCGGTTGCGGCAGCTCGTACCCGGCCGGGGCCGCGGTCTCGACCACCGTGTACGTGCCCGGGCTGGCCGGGTCGATGACGATGGCGCCGTTGGCCGTTCCGTCGGGGTCGCCCGCCCCGCCCTCGGTGATGACGAGCGGGCTCGCGGTCTCACCCGGGATCGGGTTGGGGGAGATGGAGAACGTCGCGCCGGGAACGGAGTTGCCGAACTGGTCGACCTTGTAGATCTCCATGGCCCCGCACGTGTCACCGACGTCGATGCTGACCGCGTCGACGTAGTCCTTGAGCGCGGACTCGTTGGCGTTGCCGGTGAAGGTCCGGATGTTCATCGTGCCGAAGTTGCCGCCGAGGCAGGTGATGTCGCCGCCACCGAGCTCGAGGAGCGCGGTGAAGTTGAACGCGCCCTCGCCGAAGAGCCCGCCCTCGCCCGTGGTGCCGGTGAAGGGGACCTGGGAGATGTCGACCGGGCACCAGCCGGCGCCGGGCGAGTAGCCGCTGACCTCGAGGCAGCCGGACGTCCAGTCCGGACCGGTCTTGAGCCGCCAGAAGTAGGCGTTGGTGAGCTTGAAGCCCTTGTTGCCGTCCTGCTCGAAGCGGACCATCACGTCGCCGACGGAGCGCAGCGGCAGGTAGGTGCTGCCACCGGCGTTCTGCTGCCGGTTGAACTCGACGTCGAAGTTCGTCACGCCGCTGGAGGTGTAGCGGCGGAAGCCGATGAAGCCCCAGATGTCGTCGTCCACGACCGCGTCGTGGATGTAGACGTCGGAGATGTCGTCCTGGTTGGGCGCGAGTCCGGTGCCGATCTCCCAGGTGGAGGGGTGCTCGAACTCCTTGCTGCCCTTGAACGTGCTGGTGTCGACGTTGCCGACCGGGTCGGTCTTGTGGGTGGTGGCGTCGTCGAGCCCCGCCCAGTCCGTGCCGCCGCCGTCGACTGGCGTGTTGCCGTCGATCTCGAAGCCCGCCACGACGGCCGCGCTCGCGGCCGAGGTCGTGGCCTGGACGGCGAAGACCGGGACGAGCAGGAGGAGGGCGAGCAGTCGGCTCAACCCTCCCGGCCCCCGTCGCCGTTCGGCTGCGTGTGCCCCTCGAGTCCGTCGCTTCAGCTGCGCGGTCCTGGTGTTCGTGCGTACGCGATGCATGAATCTCGCCCCCTGTGCGAGTAGTCCCCACTGTCGAAGTCCGTCCGGTGACCGACGCCCCCCAGCGCTGTCGACCGTGGACGCCGCACGCCCCCATGACGCACGGCTCACATGTCCCGGCAGAAGGTTCTCGCCGGAACGGGGCCACCGCACCGGCTGAGCAGAGGTCGGGGACTACCTCCGGCCGGGCTTGATCGAAACTTGGCGTATCAGGCCGGATAGGGCGCGATCGGACCAGACCACGTACCCAACGTGGGAGAGGTCGGGGCGTCGCGCACCAACCCGGACGGGCGACGGCTCCGAACACCACGAGCCGGGGCCGGCGGACTTGTGGGTGTCCGTCTGCCCCGGCTCTCCTCCATGTGGGTGGAGGGCGCAGGCCGGTGGGAGCGCCGCCCTGCGAGGTCCGTGGTGGTCAGCCACGATGCGCCGCGGGACGCGCGGACGGGGCGGGTACGGGCGAGCGGCGGCGTACCTGTCGGATGTCTTGGGAGAGTCTTGAGAAGACGTCGGACTTGGGGGCCTGTCGGGGGGCCGGGGGTCCAGACCGGTCCACCCGGGCGCCCACCCGCGACCCGGCGTCAGCCGCGGCCGTGCGGCGTCAGCCAGCCGGACTCGTCAGGCCCGGCGGGCACGATCTGCGTCGGGTTGATGTCCGTGTGCACGACGTAGTAGTGCTGCTTGATCTGCTCGAAGTCGACCTCGTCGGCGAAGCCGGGGGTCTGGAACAGGTCGCGCGCGTAGCCCCAGAGGTGCGGCATCTCGGTGATCTTGTTGCGGTTGCACTTGAAGTGGCCGTGGTAGACCGCGTCGAAGCGCACCAGGGTGGTGAAGAGGCGTACGTCGGCCTCGGTGATGGCGTCGCCCATCAGGTAGCGACGGTCGGCGAGGCGGTCCTCGAGCCAGTCGAGGGCGGCGAAGAGACGCTCGTAGGCGTCGTCGTACGCCTCCTGCGAGCCGGCGAAGCCGCAGCGGTAGACACCGTTGTTGACCTCGGTGAAGACCCGCTTCATCACCGCCTCCATCTCCTCGCGGACGTCGGCGGGCCACAGGTCGGGGGCGTCGGGGCGCTGGTGCTCGCGCCACTCGAAGGACAGGTCGTGGGTGATCTGCGGGAAGTCGTTGGTCACGACCTGTCCCGACTCGACCTCGACGATCGCCGGGACCGTGATGCCGCGCGGGTAGTCGGCCTCGCGGGCGAAGTAGGCCTCCTGGAGGCGCTCGATGCCGAGGACGGGGTCGCGGCCGCCCTCGTCGAGGTCGAAGGTCCAGCTGCGGGCGTCGTGCACCGGTCCGGGCGCGCCCCACGAGATGACGTCCTCGAGGCCGAGGAGCGTGCGCACGATGATCGAGCGGTGCGCCCAGGGGCAGGCACGGGCGGCGACCAGCCGGTAGCGGCCGGGCTCGGCCTTCCACACCGGGACGTCGCGCGGGCTGTCCTTGGAGCCGCTGGGGAACTGGTCGTCGAGCGGGTCCGCCGAGCGCTCCCCCGCCAGCACCCGGTCGGGCAGGTAGGACATGTCGCGCTCGAAGGGCTTGCCCTTGGTGGTGTACGTCGCCGTGTCGTTCACAGTTCAACCATACCGACCGTGCGGGCGCGCTCCGGGCGACGACTCAGGGGGCGAAGCGGGCAGCGACCTCGACGACCCGCTCGAACGCCTCGGCCTCGCCGATGCTGACCCGGACGCCGTCGCCGGCGAAGGGCCGCACCGAGATCCCCACCTCGCCGCAGGCCGCGGCGAAGTCGAGGGCGCGGTCGCCGAGCGGGAACCACACGAAGTTGCCCTGGGCGTCGGGGAGCTCCCAGCCCACCTCGCGCAGCCGGGCGACGAGGTCGGCACGGCGCGCGACGAGGTCCTCGACCCGCGCGAGCAGCTCGTCCTGCGCGGCCAGCGAGGCGATCGCCGCGGCCTGCGCGACGTGGCTGACGCCGAAGGGCAGCGAGACGGCGCGGAGGGCGGCTGCCAGCGGCGCCGGAGCCACGGCGTACCCGACGCGGAAGCCGGCGAGTCCGTACGCCTTGGAGAACGTGCGGGTGAGCACGACGTTGTCGTGGCGCCGGTAGGTCGCGATGCCGTCGATGGCGTCGTCCATCCGGACGAACTCCAGGTAGGCCTCGTCGACCACGACCACCACGTGCGTGGGGATCTTCGCGATGAACGCGTCGAGGTCGGTCTGGGTGACGGCGGGTCCGGTCGGGTTGTTGGGCGTGCAGACGATGACGACCTTCGTACGCTCGGTGACGGCCGCGGCCATCGCGTCGAGGTCGTGACGGCCGTCGGCGGTCACCGGCACCTGCACGCTGGTCGCGCCCCCGGCCGTGACGGCGATCGGGTAGGCCTCGAAGGAGCGCCAGGCGTAGACGACCTCGTCGCCGGGCTCGCAGAACGCGTTGACGAGCTGGTAGATCAGGCCGACCGATCCGGTCGCCGCCGCCAGGTCCTCGACCGGCACCCCCATCGCCTCGCCGAGGGCGGCGTACAGGGCCGTGCTGCCCATGTCGGGGTAGCGGTTCATCTGCGCCGCCGCCTCGGTCGCGGCCTCCAGGACGCCCGGGAGCGGCGGGTAGGGGTTCTCGTTGGACGACAGCTTGTAGGACGTCAGCCCGGGTCGGGCGACGGGCGGCTTGCCGGCGACGTACGCAGGGATGGCGAGCACGTTGGGCCGGGGCTGGGGGGAGGTCATAGGGGGACCCTATTCAGCGGTGCGTCGGCCCCGCCACGGCCGCACCACCGGCAGCAGCAGCAGGCCGATCGCGAAGCCGATGCCCGCACCGAGGACGTTGTCGACCATGTCGGTCACGTCGCAGGCGCGGTCGAGGCGGGCGAGCTGGAGCTGGGTGAGCTCGATGCCGAGGCTGTACGCCGCCAGCGCCGCGAGGCCGAGCGGGGCGAGCGCGACTCCCGACCACCAGCGCCCGACGGCGAGCACGAGGAACATCCCCGCCGGCACGAAGAGCAGGACGTTGAGGGTGCGCTGGTCGAACCCGAGAACCTCGAAGGCCGCCCCCGACGGTCCGCCGTAGTCCCACGAGCACGACTCGCTCCGGGTCTCGGCCGGCACGATCCCGACGTCGGCCCGGGTCGGCACGAGCGTCACCAGCCCGATCGCGGCCAGCGACCACAGCAGGCCGGAAACCGACACCGCGGACGCGGTGCCGAGCCGACGGCGGACGGCGAGCGCGAGCAGCACGGCCGCCAGTCCGGCCGCCAGCGCGCCGAGCACCATCACGCCCGTGCCGCCGATCGTCACCATCCGGGGAGGGTAACGGGACGGCAGGGGTCGCTAGTCTCGACGTATGCGCTTCGTGACGTGGTTGCTGACGTACGCCGTCGGGCTGGCCGTGGCGGCCCAGCTGCTGGCCGGGATCTACTTCGACGGCCCCGACAACGGGCAGGCCGAGCTCCAGGAGAAGATCGTGCCGCTGCTCCTCGTGGCCCTCATCCTCGGACTCGTGTCGACCTTCGTCGAGCCGGTGATCAAGCTGCTGTCGCTGCCGTTCATCATCCTGACGCTGGGCTTCCTGCTGCTGGTGATCAACGCCCTCATGCTGCTGCTCACCGCATGGCTGGCCGACGCCTTCGACCTCGGCTTCCACGTCGACGGCTTCTGGAACGCACTCGTCGGCTCGCTCATCATCACCGTCGTCGGCTGGGGCGTGCGGATCGCCCTGCCCTCGCGGGACTGACGCCGGTGCCGGTCCCCACCGACCTGCCCGCCGCCCGCGAGCCCGGCCGCTACCGGATCGCGCTGGTCTGCCTCGGCAACATCTGCCGCTCGCCCACGGCCCACGTCGTCCTGGAGAGCCGCCTGGCCGACGCCGGTCTCGACGACCGGGTCGAGGTCGCGTCCTCCGGCACCGGCGGCTGGCACGTCGGCAACCCGATGGACCCGCGCGCCGCGGCCACGCTGACCACGGCCGGCTACGACCCGAGCCGGCACCGCGCCCGGCAGTACGACGCGACCTGGCCCGAGGCGTACGACCTCGTCCTCGTGATGGACGAGGCGAACCTCGCCGACGTCGGCGGCCGGACGCCGCGGGTCGGGATGTTCCGCGACCTCGATCCCGTCGACCCGGGTGGAGAGGTCCCGGACCCGTACTACGGTGGGGACGACGGGTTCGAGGAGGTGCTGGCGATGGTCGAGCGCACGAGCGATGCGATCGTGGCGGCCCTCCCCCGCGCGCTCGAGGGTCCCGCCTGATGGCTCGCCAGCCACTGGTCGCCCGGCGCGCCGAGGAGCTGCTCGGCACCGCGGTCGTCGCGACCTCGCCGGTGGCGGGCGGCGACATCGCCACGGCGACCCGGCTGCGCCTGTCCAGCGGCCAGACGGCGCTGATGAAGACGCTGCCGCACGCGCCCGAGGGGTTCTTCGAGGCCGAGGCCGAGGGACTCCGCTGGCTCTCCGAGGTCGAGGGTGGCGTGCCGGTGCCCGAGGTCCTCGCCGCGGCCAGCGACTGCGTGGTCCTCGCGTGGGTCGAGCAGAGCTCGAAGACCCCCGTCGAGGCGGCCGTCGCCTTCGGCCAGCAGCTCGCCACCACCCACGCCGCCGGAGCCGACGGCTGGGGCCTCGACCACGACGGGTTCATCGGGCGACTGCCGCTGCCCAACAAGACCGCCGACTCGTGGCCCGAGTTCTACGCCGTGCGCCGGGTGCTGCCCTACCTCAAGCTCGCGCGCGACCGCGGCGCGATCACCGAGCCCGACGCGGCGGCGGTCGAGGCCGTCATCGGCCGGCTCTCCGGCCTCCTGCCCGAGGAGACGCCCGCACGGCTGCACGGCGACCTCTGGAACGGCAACTGCCTCTGGGGCCAGGACCTCGCCATCCACGTCATCGACCCGGCCGCCCACGGCGGGCACCGCGAGGTCGACCTGGCGATGCTCCACCTGTTCGGGCTCACGCACCTGCCGCGGGTGATGGCCGCCTACGACGAGGCGTACCCCCTCGCCGAGGGCTGGGAGGAGCGACTCGGGATCCACCAGCTCTTCCCGCTGCTGGTGCACGCGTGCATGTTCGGCGGCGGCTACGGCGCCCGCGCCGGGGCGGTCGCGGCGCGCTACGCCTGACCTGCTGCCTGCAGGAGACGCTCAGGCTCCGCTCAGGCGCCGGTGGCATCCTTGGCCCGTGACTGAGTCCCGGCCCCGCGTGCTGGTCGTCGACGACGACCGGGCGGTGCGCGACTCGCTGCGCCGGTCGCTGGAGTTCAACGGCTACGAGGTCGTCCTCGCCGCCGACGGGGCCGAGGGCCTGGTCGCGGTCGGCGCCCAGCACCCCGACGTCGTGGTGATCGACGTGATGATGCCGAGACTGGACGGGATCGAGACCACCCGTGCCCTGCGCGCGGCGGGCAACGACGTACCCGTGCTGGTGCTCACCGCCCGCGACGCGGTGGGCGACCGGGTCGAGGGCCTCGACGCCGGGGCCGACGACTACCTCACCAAGCCGTTCGCGCTCGAGGAGCTGCTGGCCCGGCTGCGGGCGCTGCTGCGCCGGGTGGTGCCCGACGAGGACGGCGAGAGCGAGGTGCTGTCGTTCGCCGACCTCACCATGGACGTCGCGAGCCGCGACGTCTCGCGCGGCGGCCGCGCGATCGAGCTGACCCGCACCGAGTTCACCCTGCTCGAGATGTTCCTGCGCCGGCCGCGGCGCGTGCTCGACCGCGCCTTCATCCTGGAGGAGGTCTGGGGCTACGACTTCCCGACGAGCGCGAACTCGCTCGAGGTCTACGTCGGCTACCTGCGCCGCAAGACCGAGGCCGCCGGCGAGCCGCGGCTGATCCAGACCGTCCGCGGCGTCGGCTACGTCCTGAAGGAATCATGACCACCGCCGCGCGGTCGGCCCCCACCTGGCCCGACGGACGCTGGCACTACCGCAGGTCGCTCGCCTCGCGGGTCGCCGTCCTCACCACCCTCGTGCTCGGCATGTCCATCGCGGTGATGGCGTTCACCGCGTTCGTCGTGATGCGCCAGCAGATGATGAGCTCGCTCGACCAGTCGCTGCTCAACCGTGCGCACAAGGCCACCGCCTTCACCACGCTGTCGCGGATCACCGCAGACGGCGTGCCCGCGTGGGTGCTCGGCGCCGCCGACGTGCGGATCATCTTCGTCACCGCCGAGGGCCGCGCCGTGACCGGCGACGACGTCCCGAGCTTCACCCTCGGGCGCCCCGAGTACGAGGTGGCGACCGGCCAGCGCGAGTCCGCCGTACGCACCCTCGTCACGACCGAGGGCGAGCGGTTCCGGGTCGCGACGGTGCAGGCCAACGACGGCGCCGCGTTGATCCTGGCCCAGCCCCTCGCCCCCAACGACCGGACGCTGGAGAAGCTCGGCGGCGTGCTCTTCGTCTTCGGGGCGCTCGGCGTGCTCGCCGCCCTCCTGGCCGGCTGGCTGGTCGCCAAGAACGGGCTCAGACCCGTACGCCGCCTGACCTCCGCCGTCGAGCGCATCGCGGTGACCGAGGACCTGACGCCGCTGCGCGTCGAGGGTGACGACGAGGTCGCCCGGCTCGCGACCGCCTTCAACCAGATGCTGCTCGCCCTCGGCGCCTCCCGCGACCGGCAGCGGCGCCTGGTCGCCGACGCCAGCCACGAGCTGCGGACGCCGCTCACCTCCCTGCGCACCAACCTCGACCTGCTCCGCCAGGCCGAGGGCAACGGTCAGGACGACGGCGCCCTCCCGAAGGAGGCGCGCCTCGAGCTGCTCGACGACGTGCGCGGCCAGATCGAGGAGCTCAGCGCCCTCGTCGGCGACCTGGTCGAGCTCGCCCGCGACGAGCCGACCTCGCACGTGGTCGCGCAGGTCGACCTCGCCGAGGTGGTCGAGCGGGCGGTGACGCGCGTACGCCGCCGCGCGCACGGGGTCGCCTTCGACGTCGCCCTCGACTCGTGGCCGGTGGTCGGCGACGCCAACAGCCTCGAGCGGGCGGTGACCAACCTGCTCGACAACGCCGCCAAGTGGAGCCCCTCCGAGGGCACGGTCACCGTGCGGCTGACCGGCGGCGTGCTCACCGTGGACGACCAGGGCAGCGGCGTCGCCGAGGCCGACCGCCCGCACGTCTTCGAGCGGTTCTACCGGGCCGAGGAGTCGCGCGCGATGCCCGGCTCCGGTCTCGGCCTGGCCATCGTGCGGCAGGTCATCGACCGGCACGGCGGGCAGGTCCAGGTCTCCGAGGCGCCGGGCGGCGGGGCGCGGTTCTCGATGTGGGTGCCGGGGGCCGGGGCTGCAACGCCGGGTTAGCGCTTGTCGTACCCGTGTTCTGCGGGAATGCCCACAAGCACCGGCCGGCGTCACCGCGGCGGGTCGAAGACGCGCAGCAGCCGCTCGGCCTTCCACTCCGACTCGGCCCACTCCTCGGCGACGTCGGACTTCACGGTGATCCCGCCGCCCGTGCCGAGGACCCAGGTCCCGCTGCCGTCGGTCATCAGCGACCGGATGACGACACCGAGATCGGCCGGTCCGTCGCCGCTGATCCACCCGAACGCCCCGGCGTACGCCCCGCGCGGGGTCGCCTCGACCTCCTCGATGACCTCCATCGTGCGCAGCTTGGGCGCGCCCGTCATCGACCCGGCCGGGAAGAGCGCCCGGAGGGCCGCCATGGTCGAGACGTCGTCGCGCAGGCAGCCGCGGACGGTGGAGACGAGCTGGTGCACCGACTCGTACGTCTCGACCTGCATCAGCGCCGGCACCTCCACCGACCCGACCTCGCACACCAGCGACAGGTCGTTGCGGAGCAGGTCGACGATCATCAGGTTCTCCGCGCGGGTCTTGGGCTCGCGCGCCAGCCGCTCGCGGTGTGCCTCGTCCTCCTCGGGCGTACGACCGCGCGGCGTGGTGCCCTTGATCGGCTTGGTCTCGAGGTGGCGGTCGGCGGTCACCAGCGCGTAGCGCTCGGGCGAGCTCGACAGCAGCCACGCCCGCGCGCCGGCGACGTCGTGCTGGAGGAACCCGCTGTACGGCGCGGGGTTGAGCTCGCGGAGCCGGAGGTACGCCGCGACGGGGTCGAGGTCGGCGGTGCGGGTGAGGCGGTGGGTGAGGTTGACCTCGTAGGAGTTGCCGGCGTGGAGGTGCTCCTGGACGCGGGCGAAGGCCTCGGCGTACGCACTGGGTGGGGGAGTCTGACACTCCGAGGCGGTTGCAACCCCCTCCAGGTGACGGACTCCCCGCTCGAGCGGGGAGTCCCCGGAGGCGGCGACCGCGTGCTCGAACACCCGCACCTCCCGCGGCCGCATCCAGACCGCGTCGGGCAGGAACGGGTCGGGGGCCGCGGGCAGGTCGGTGCGCGAGGCGTACCCGAGGTAGCCGAACCACTGCTCGCCCGCGGAGATCCGCTCCTCGAGGACGGCGAAGACGTCGTCGCCGACGACGCGCGAGGTCCCGCCCACGTGCAGGGTGACCTCGCGCCGGGCGGCCGACCACGACAGGGAGGGGTCGTCCTCGTCGAGCCAGCCGATGATCGAGCGGCGACCCGACCACTCGCGGGCACCGCCGCCGTCGAGCCAGAAGCAGCGCGGGTGCCGCGACGCGACGTCGCGGAAGAAGGAGACCGGGTCCGTCACGTCAGGAAGTTCCTCATCATGGCTTCGCCGTGCTCGGAGAGGATCGACTCGGGGTGGAACTGCACGCCCTCGAGCGGCAGGTCGACGTGCCGCACCCCCATCACCACGCCGTCCTCGCTCCACGCGGTCGCCACGACCCCGGCGGGCAGCTCGACCGCGCCGAGGGAGTGGTAGCGCACCGCCGCGAACCCCTGCGGCAGGCCGGCGAAGACCCCGGCGCCGTCGTGGCTGATCGCGGCGACCTCGCCGTGGGCCGGCCGCAGGCGCGAGACCGTCCCTCCGTACGCCGTCACCAGCCCCTGCATCCCCAGGCACACGCCGAGCACGGGCCGCGTCCCGGCCAGCAGGACCACGTTGCCGACGGAGAAGTCGAGCGTCGAGGCCGGGTGCCCCGGCCCCGGCGACAGCACCACGTGGGAGTGCGCCAGCACCTCCTCCGGCGACACCTCGTCGTGCTGCACGACGCGGGGCAGGACGCCCGTCACGGCGGCGACGAGGTGCACCAGGTTCCACGTGTAGGAGTCGTGGTGGTCGACCACGATCACGTCCGGCGTCACGCGCCGACACTAGTGCTACCGACGCACCGACCGGCACGCCGCCGACACCGGCTGGTCGCCCGACTCCCGGCAGCCGTCGAAGGCGGCGAGCTTCGCCAGCAGCGCGGCCACCTCGTCGCGTCGCGACGTGGCGGCGAAGCTGTTGCGCTTCTCGAACCGGTTCTTCCGGTAGGAGTAGTACTCGTAGCCCCACCGCACCTTGCCGCGCCTGGGGTCGAGGTCGAAGCGCGCCAGCAGCGCGGTGCGGCTGCGCACGGCCGTGAACGACGGGATCCGGTCGAGCTCGGAGCCGGTGAAGGCGGCGTCGGGGTCGTTGCCGGTGAGCGTCTGCTGGGTGTGCTCGAGGAAGGCGTACGACTGCCGCACCAGCGCCGGCCGGGACAGCGTCGGCACCAGCGACAGCCCGCTGCGGAACGGCGCGGGCGTCAGGCCGGCGAGCTCCTCGAAGGTCGGCGCGAGGTCGATGTTGCTGGTGACCTCCCGGCGCGGGCCGGGCAGCACGCCCGGGCCGGTGACCAGCAGCGGCACGCGGACGTCGGTGTCGTAGGGCGTCCCCTTGCCGCGACCCATGCCGTTCTGGCCGAGGTGGAAGCCGTTGTCGGAGGTGAGCACGACGTAGGTGTTGGGCCCGACCGTGCGCAGGATCCGGGAGACGAGCCGGTCGGCCGACTGCGCCATCCGCGCCCGGTCGCGCAGGTCGCGCACGGCGGCGGCCACCGGGAGCGTGCGCACGGTGTTCCAGGCGCGGGCCTGCTTGCCGTTGGCCAGGCGCGGACGGTTGTCGCGGCGCTGGTCCCCGAAGCCCGGCAGGTCGTCGACCGTCAGCTTGCGGCAGGCCACCCGCCCGCAGCTGCGCGGACCGGTGCGGTCGCGGAACATCGGCGGGAAGAGCGGGTCGCCGGCGTAGTGCGGCTCGGGGTTGACCCGGTTGTGCGGCGCGTAGAGCGACACCTCGAGGAAGTAGGGGGCGTCGGAGGCCTCGTGGGCCGTGACGAAGTCCATCGCGAGGTCGCCGATGACGGTCCCGGCGTACGCCTTGTCCTTGGCGGCGTTGCTCGCGCTCGCCGGCGGCGCCGGGTGCTGCACGAGCTGCAGGCGCTGGCCGGCGAGGGTGGTGCTGGCGAAGTCCCAGCCGTCGTAGGCGGAGCCGAAGACCGTGTTGAAGGTCGTCCAGCCCGGCACCACC
The DNA here is from genome assembly GCF_014779655.1 of Nocardioides ganghwensis. Lineage (GTDB taxonomy): Bacteria > Actinomycetota > Actinomycetes > Propionibacteriales > Nocardioidaceae > Nocardioides > Nocardioides ganghwensis. The sequence continues at coordinate 181,462 of NZ_JACXYX010000003.1, read as the reverse complement.
GGCGGCAGCGCGCGACCGGCCACCCACTCGTACTCGTTGAGGAACTTGCCGACGAAGCCGGTGTGGTAGCCCGCCTCCTGCAGCCGGACGTTGAACGCCCGCTCCGGGTTGCCGTTGGTGTCGTAGGCCGGCCACCCGCCGAGGCCCGACGTGCCGCTGTTGGAGGTGTTGGTGCGCACCCCCGTCTGGTGGGGGTACTGCCCGGTGAAGAAGCTCGAGCGCGACACGCAGCACAGCGAGTCGGTGACGAACGAGTGCGGATAGCTGGCGCCCGTCCTGCGCATCCGCTGCACCGAGCGCATGGTCTGCACGAGGTCCATCGAGAAGTCGTCGAGCATGACCACGACGATGTTGGGCCGCTTCGCCCGGGCCGCCGCGGGCTCGAGCTCCGCCACCGCCGACGCCGAGCTCGGCGTACGCGGCGGCACGGCGTCGTCCGGTCCGTCCGGTCCGCCCGACCCGCTCGTCGCACCGCATGCCGTCAGCACCAGCAGGCACACACCTGCCACGGCTCCCCTGAATCTGCGCACTGCTCCCCCGTCGTCTCCCCCGAGCTGGCTACCTAGGGTGACGCCGTAGGCCGCCCGATGGTTGCCTGCCACGCCGACGAATCGTCGGCGAGCGTCACGCGAGGAGGTCCCGGACCGCCGCGTGGAGCAGGTCGTAGCCGTTCTCGGTGAGGATCGACTCGGCGTGGAACTGGATGCCGCGGAAGTGCGGCCCCACGATCGCGTGGATGTCACCGGTCGCCTCGTCGGCCTCGACGCGTACGCCGTCGGGCAGCGCCCCGCCGTCCGGGACCCGGCCGACGAAGGTGTTGTAGAAGCCGACCCGCTCGGTGCGGCCGTCGAGCCGCACCGGCGACTGCGTGCCCTGGAAGACGACGTCCTTGTAGCCGAGGTCGAGCCCGAGGCGCTGGCACAGCGTCTGGTGGCCCAGGCACACGGCGAGGAACGGCTGCCCGGACGCGAGCAGGTCGTCGACCGCCCGGCGGAACGCGGCGATCTTGGGGTGGTCGCCCTCACGGGGGTCGCCCGGGCCTGGACCGACGATGACCAGGTCGGCGTCGTCGAAGGCGCCGGTGGCGTAGTCCTCGTGCCGCACCACCCGCGAGGTCATGCCGAAGACCCCGAGCACGTGGACGAGCATGTTCACGAAGTCGTCCTCGCCGTGCAGGATCACCGCCTGCTTGCCGGCCAGCCCCGGGTCGGCGGGCTCACCGGCCTGGTCGGTCAGCCAGAACCGGGACAGCCGCTGGTTGCGGGTGCCCAGGGCGAGCACGACGTCCTCGTCGCGCGCGAGCTCGGCGATGTCGGTGCCGTCGGAGGTCGCGGGCGGGGCGAGGCCGAAGGCACTGAGGATGCCGCCCGCCTTGGCGCGCGTCTCCGCCACCTCGTACGCCGCGTCGGAGTCGCGGACCAGCGTGGCGCCCGCGGTGACCTTGAGCTCGCCGGACGGCGAGACGTCGGCGGTGCGGATGAGGATCGGGCTGTCCATCGTCGGCGTGCCGTCGGGCGATCGGCCGAACAGCGCGAGCGCGGCGCCGTAGTAGCCGCGGCCCTCCGGCTCGTAGTCGGCGATCAGCCGGCACGCGTTCTCGACCGGCGCGCCCGTCACGGTCGCGGCGTACATCGTGTCGCGCAGGATCTCGCGGTGGTCGCGGTCGGAGCGGCCGGCGAGGAGGTACTCGGTGTGGATCAGGTGCGTCATCGGCTTGAGGAACGGTCCGAGCACCTGACCGCCCTCGTGGCAGATGTCGCACATCATCTTGAGCTCCTCGTCGACGACCATGAAGAGCTCGAAGACCTCCTTCTCGTCGGCGAGGAACTCCAGCAGGCGGTCCTTCAACGCGTCCCCGTGACCGGCCACGCGGAACGTCCCCGAGATCGGGTTCATCCGGACGTCGCCCTGCCGCACCGACACGTGCCGCTCGGGGCTGGCGCCGATGAGGAACCGGTCCCCGGTGAAGAAGCAGAAGGTCCAGTACGCCCCGCGCTCGCGCTCCATCAGGCGGCGCAGGACGGTCAGGGCACGCGAGGCGTCCCAGTCGGCGAGGACCGCGCGGTAGTGCCGGCCGATGACGAGGTTCGCACCCTCGCCCTGGCCGATCTCGTCGCGGATGATCGCCTCGACGACAGCACCGTAGTCCTCGTCGCTGGTGGCGAAGCCGCCGCGGTCGGCGAGCTCGACGGGTACGTCCGGGAGCGCGGCGAGCAGGTCGTCGACCGACACCTCGTGCTCGGCCTCGATGTCGACGACCGTCAGCGGGGCACCGTCGTCGATCGCCGCGAACCCGCGCTCGCGCACCTGGCGGAACGGGACCGCGACCAGCCGGTCGGCGCTGCGGCCCGGCGCGGGGGCGCCCGTCTCGAGCGGGATGTCGAGCAGCGACTCCACCTCGTGCGGGGTGCCGCCGACCAGACCGGCCGTCGGGGAGGCCTTGCGCCGGATGACCGCCCACGCGCCGTACCCCTGGATCTGCTCCAGGAGGTCAGCCACGGGAGGTGAGCCAGGCGTGGTCTCGGTCATGGCGGAACCCTACGGGCGCCCGCGCGCCCGCCTGCGGCCTGTCCGCCGACCGACCGCTCTCGCCTAGGGGTGCTTGACGTCGACGCTCACCCAGTCGACGAGCATGCCCGGCCGAGCGCCGCCGGCGACGACGTGCTCGGGCAGCACGTCCTTGTTGGACAGCCGCAGGTGCAGCGGGGAGGTGTTGCCCGGCACGCGGCGGAGGTCGGGGGTCGAGGTGAGGGAGTAGACCTCGTTGCCGTAGGCGTCGGCGGCGGAGTAGGTCACGGTGTCGCCGCCGACGGTGAACTCGACCTGGTAGTGCCAGTAGGCCTCCCAGGGCTTGAGGCCGTCGGCGAACAGGTGGCCGACCGGCGCCAGGTCGGCCGGCATCCCGGCGGCGGCGCAGGCGCCGTCGACACTGTCGTCGACCAGGTCGTAGCAGATGTGCGAACCGAGCTGCGCCCCCGTCGGCTTCTGCGGGCCATAGCTCTCGATGACGTCGATCTCGCGCGGATCGGTCGGGCTCGGGTGCTGGATCCACAGCGCGGCGTAGTTGCTGCCCGTGTCGGGCATCAGGATGCTGGCGCTGACCCGCACCTGGGTGCCCGCCGGCAGCGTCCAGCCGGGGTTGGTGCGGATCTGGGAGAGCCGGCCGACGTCGAGCTGGCCGACGCCGTTCTGGACGGCGGCGTTCCAGCCCGGGAGGTAGTGCCACTGATCTGGCCACGCGCCGGCGGGACCTTCGAAGTCGTCGCGGAAGACGCTCTCCCATCCCCACGTCGGCGCCGGGTCGGAGTCGGCGACGTCGCCCGCCGCGAGACCGGCCCGGGCCGGGGAGGCGGACACCACGAGCACCGACAGGAGCACGGGCAGGAGCACGGGCAGCAGCATCGAGACGAGCACGACGCGGGCGCGCGAGAGCAACGAGGACCACCCTCCTGGGATGTGGGCTGACGAGACCGAGGGACCGGGACCGGAGCCGTGAATACTAGGTGCCGCCACCGACGACGACAGGGCCCGGGGGCTCAGCCGACGGTCGTCAGCAGCTGGGTCGCGCGGGTCAGCACGACGTACAGCGTGGCCCGGCCGGTGGCCGACTCGTCCTCGATCTCCTGCGGGGAGACCACGACGATGCCGTCGAACTCCAGGCCCTTGGTGTCGAGGCCCGTGAGGACGACGATGCGGTCCTCGCCGCTCGGCGTGACGCTGGAGTCGACGGCCGCGCGGGCGTTGGGCGCGTGCGCCGCCAGCTCGGGCCAGGACGCCAGCCAGGCGTTGACCTCGGAGCGCCGGGCGACGGGCACGACGACGCCGATCGTGCCCTCGACCCGGTCGGCGACGGAGGCGACCGCCTCGCGCACCGCGGCCTCGAGGTCGTCGACGGGGCCGACCACCCGCGGCTCCTCGCCCGTACGGCGCACGGCGTCCGGCAGGTCGGCGTCGAGGCCGACGCGGCGGGCGTAGTCGGCGGCGAAGGCGTAGATCTCGGCGGAGTTGCGGTAGTTGGTGGAGAGGTGGAACTCGTGGAGGTCCTTGCCCTCCAGCGCCTCCGCGCGGGCCGCGGCCGCCTCGGGGGCGTCGGGCCACGACGACTGGGCCGGGTCGCCGACGATCGTCCAGCTGGCGGTGCGCCCGCGGCGCCCGACCATCCGCCACTGCATCGGGGTGAGGTCCTGCGCCTCGTCGATGAGGACGTGGGCGTAGCCGTCGTCCTCGATGCGGTGCGTCGGCGCGGACCAGGCGAGGCCGCCGGGGGCGTACTCGCGCTCGGAGATGGTGGTCAGCTCCTGCAGGTCGACGCCGCCCTCGAGCAGGCCGGTCTCGTCGAGGTCGCGCTCGTCGTCGGTGCGCTGCGGCACGTCGCCGAGCGCGTAGCGCAGCTCGTCGATCAGGGGGACGTCCTCGATCGACAGGCCGCCGACGGCCCATGACTTGAGGAGCAGCGCCTGGTCCTCGCGGGACACCACGCCCTCGCCGACGCGCGCGAGGAACTCGGGGTCGCGCAGCCAGCCGAAGACGGTCTGGGCGTCGAGCGGCGGCCACCAGGCCGACGCGAACTCGACGAACCCCTCGTGGCCGAGCATGTCGTCGTCAAAGGCCTCGCGCCCGCGCTCCTTGCCGCGCTCACCGCTCACCTGGCGCCACATCGCGTCGAGGAGGGTCCTGGCCACGCGCGGCAGCTGGCGGTTGCGCCGACCCTGCGACATGAGCTGACGACGCAGCCGCCCGAGCAGGCTCGGGTCGAGCACGATCGTCTCGTCGCGCCAGTAGATCCGGAAGCTGGTCGGGGCGCCCGGCGCGTGCTGGCGCGCGGTGCGCCGCAGCAGCTCGGCCATCCGCGTCGCGCCCTTGACGTCGGCCACCGCGGGCTCATCATGGCGGGTCGCCCGGATGCCGCCCACGACCTCACCGAGCGAGCGCAGCGCGACGGCGGTCTCGCCGAGGCTGGGGAGCACCCGCTCGATGTAGCGCATGAACACGCCGCTCGGGCCGACGACGAGGACGCCGCCGCCCTCGTAGCGGCGGCGGTCGGAGTAGAGGAGGAACGCCGCGCGGTGCAGCGCGACGACGGTCTTGCCGGTGCCGGGACCGCCGGAGATGGACACGACGCCCTTGCCGGGCGCGCGGATCGCCTGGTCCTGCTCGGCCTGGATGGTGGCGACGATGGAGTGCATCGACCGGTCCCGGGCCCGGGAGAGCTGCGCCATCAGCGCGCCCTCGCCGACGATCGGCAGGTCGGTCTCGGCCTGGTCGTCGAGCAGCTCGTCCTCGACGCCGATGACGGTGCGGTGCAGCGAGCGCAGCACGCGGCGGCGCACGACGCCCGACGGCGACGCGGCCGTGGCCTGGTAGAACACTCCGGCCGCCGGCGCGCGCCAGTCGATGAGCAGCACGTCGCGGTCGGCGTTGCGCACGCCGATGCGGCCGATGTAGCGCGGCTGGGTGTCGATCGACGGGTCGAGGTCGAGACGACCGAAGACCAGGCCCTCGTGGGCGGCGTCGAGCTGCGCGATCCGCTTGGCGGCCTGGAAGACCATCGCGTCGCGCTCGACGAGGCCGCCCTCGTGCTCCAGCTTGCCCCGGCTGTGTCCCTCCGCGGCAAGCGCTCGCGCGTTGCGCGTCGACGCCTCCAGCTGCACGTACACCTCGTCGACGTACGCCTGCTCCGCCGCGATCTCCCGCGCCTCGAGCTCCTCGCTCAACTCCCGCTCCTCATCCCCCGATGACATCCCTCGATGAAGGCTGCCCAACCGTCCCGGGCAGACCGGCAAGCGTACCGGCGCACCTGCCGCACCGCCGACTTCCCGGACATCCGTGGACCGCTGTGGCCCCCGAGGTCAGACGGCGAGGAGCGCCGCGCCGACCAGGCACACGGCGGCGCCGACCGTACGGATCCGGTCCACGCGGCCGAGCGCGCGCAGCAGGTCGGGCCGCTCCCGGGCCGGTGCGGACGACAGTCGGCCGTGCATCGGCGCCGCCAGCGCGGCGGTGGTGACGACCGCGAGCGCCCCGCCAGCCACGGCAAGCCAGGTGCCCTCCGCCCGCGGCTCCACCGCGACGGTCCATCCCAGCAGCAGCACCAGCGGCACGTACAGCAGGGCGACCAGCGGGGCGATGCGCCGCGAGTGGCGCGCGTGCGCCTCGTCCCACGCGTCGTCCGGGGCTTCGCGGAGCGCCGGGTAGACCACGAGGTCGACCGTCAGCTGGAAGCCCAGGTGGGCCGCGGCGACGAGCAGCAGCCACGGCGCGGGACCGGTCGACGTCACCCGAAGGCCCCCGGACCGAGGTCCTGCTCCCCGGCGGCGATCGCGTCGACGATGCGCCGTGCCACCGCGGCCGGGTCCTTCCCGGCCGGCAGCCGCGGCGCCTGGCCCGACGACGGTCGCGTTGCCAGGCCGGTCTCGGTGTGGGGCGGGCGCACGTCGAGCACGTCGACGCGGCTGCGCCGCAGCTCGGTCCGCAGGGCCACCGCGGCGGCGCTGAGTGCGGCCTTGCTCGCGGAGTACGCCGCCATCCGCGGCAGCGGCTGCTCGGCGACGACGGCGCTGAGCTGCGCGACGAATCCCTGCGACTCCTCCAGCAGGGGGAGCACCCGGCGCAGCAGGAGCAGCGGGCCGACCACGTTGGCGAGGAACAGTTCCTCGACGACCTCGTCGGGGGTGTCGGCGAGCGGGCCGAAGGCGACCACGCCGGCCGCGTTGACCAGGCCGTCGAGCCCGCCCAGGTGCTCCCGCGCCGCGCTCGCGACGTCGGCGCCCGCCCGGGCGTCGCCCAGGTCGGCCACGACCCGGGCCTGGGCGTCGAGCGCGTCGAGGCGGTCGGCGTCACGACCCACGACGAGCAGTCGGGCCCCGCGCGTGGCCAGCTCGGCCGCCACGAGCGAGCCCAGCGCGCCGGTGGCGCCGACGACCGCGACGCGGGAGCCGTCGAGAGTGCGTCCGGCAGGGTCGGGGCTCGTCATCGGGGTCTCCTCGGGTCGGGGGTCACACCCCCTTCTCCCCCGCAGGGCCTCCAGCGGATGCAGCCGGGCGCTACTTCCCGGCTGCTTCTCGCGCTACTTCCCGCGGGACAGGAACGCCGTCATCGCCTCGCGCGCCTCGTCCGAGGCGAACAGCCGGGCGCTCGTGGTGGCCATCTCCTCGCCCAGCGCGTCGATGCGGGCCACGAGGTCGCGGTTGAGGATCCGCTTGGACTCGCGCAGCCCCTGGGTCGCACCCGTGGCCAGGCTCGCGCAGGTCGCGGCCACCTCGTCGTCGAGCCGCTCGGCGGGCACGGCCTTCGTGACGAGCCCGTACGCCGCCGCCTCCGCCCCGGTGAACACCTCGCCTCCGAGCGTGGTGAGCGCCGCGGCACGCGGGTTCATCCGGTGGTGGACGGTGAGGCTGATGATCGCCGCGGCGAGCCCGAGCTTGACCTCGGTGAGGGCGAAGGTCGCGCCCTCGGCGCAGATCGCGACGTCGGCCGCGGCGATGATGCCGATGCCGCCGGCGCGGACGGCGCCGAGGTTCTTGGTCACCACCGGCTTGTCGAGCGTCGCGATCAGTCGCTGCAGGTCGACGATGCGGCGGGCCCCGACCTCCATGCCCTCGGTCGTCGCCTCGGCGAGGTCGGCCCCGGAGCAGAAGACCTTGCCGGAGCTCTCGATCAGCACCACGCGTACGCCGTCGTCCGCTCCGGCGCGCTCGAGGTGCCCGAACAGCTCGGTGACCAGCTGGCGGCTCAGGGCGTTGCGGTTGGCCGGGCTGTCGAGGGTGATCGTGGCGACGGCATCGGTGACGGAGAGGTGGACCAGGTCGGGGGTTGCGTCGGACATGGGGGCATCCTGCCGCACCGCGTGGGGTAGTCCAGTGGGCAACGGCTGCGCCGCGCGGTAGTCCAGTGGGCAACGGCTGCGCCGCGCGGTAGTCCAGTGACGAACGGTCGTGCTCGAGGCGGATTCCCGGCCAGTTCCCACTGGACTACCCCACAGCCCGCGCAGCACAGCCAGTTCCCACTGGACTACCCCGGCCGGACAGCCATCCGTGCGGTCCGCGGCTCCGAACACCTCCCATGCACACCACCGACCAGCGGTCCCGGCCGCGCACGTGGCGCCACGCGGCGTACGGCGTGCTGGCCACCCTCGTCGGCCTCGCGGCCGCGCACCTGGTCGCGGCGCTGACCGTTCCTGCCGCGTCACCGGTGCTGGCTGTCGGGTCGACGGTCATCGACCTGACCCCGACCCCGCTCAAGGAGTGGGCGATCCGGCAGTTCGGCAGCGCCGACAAGCTGGTCCTGATCGGGTCCGTGACGGTCGTCGTGCTGCTGCTGTCGGCGGTCGCGGGCATCATCACCGCACGCCGCGAGACCCCCGGCCTGCTCGTCGTGGTGGGCCTCGCCGGGATCGCCGGCCTGCTCGCCGTCCTGCGCCCCGGAGCCGGCCCGCTGGACCTCCTGCCTGCCCTGGTCGCCGCCGCCGTGGGCGCCACCTCGCTGTGGTGGCTGCACCGCGTCGACGACCGGGCTCCCACGGAGCCGTCGCCGGGGGGCGACGGCCCGACCCGACGCGGGGTCGTGCTGGCCACCGGCGGCCTCGCCGCGGCCGCAGTCGCCATGGGGGCGCTCGGCCGCTGGGTGACGTCCTACCGCCTCGGCGGGACCGACGTCGCACTACCGGTCGCCACCGACCCCGCGTCGCCCTTCCCCACCGGCCTGGAGCAGACGTACGACGGCATCACGCCGCTGCGGACCCCGACCGGGGAGTTCTACCGCGTCGACACCCGGCTCACGCTGCCGACCGTCGACGTGGACTCGTGGACGCTGACCATCGACGGCGACGTCGACGAGGAGGTCACGCTGACCTTCGACGACCTCGCGGCGATGGACACCATCGAGCGCGACATCACCCTCACCTGCGTGTCCAACGAGGTCGGCGGCCCCTACGTCGGCGGCGCCCGCTGGCTCGGCGTACCGCTCGCCGACGTGCTCGCCCGCGCCGGCATCGACTCGACGAGGGCCGACCAGATCCTCTCCACCGACGTCGACGGCATGACCATCTCGACGCCGCTCGACGTGGCCCTCGACGGACGCGACGCGATGATCGCCATCGGCATGAACGGCGGCCCGCTCCCGCGCGCCAACGGCTTCCCGGCGCGGATGGTCGTCCCCGGTCTCTACGGGTTCGTCAGTGCGTGCAAGTGGATCACCCGGATGACCCTCACGACGTACGACGCCGAGCAGGCCTACTGGACGGAGCGGGACTGGGCGGTCGACGCGCCGATCAAGATCTCCAGCCGCGTCGACACCCCGAAGGGGCTCTCGCAGACCCCGGCCGGCACCGTCGTCGTCGGCGGGATCGCCTGGGCCCAGGGCTCGGGCATCGAGAAGGTCGAGGTCCGCATCGACGGCGAGGCCTGGCGCCCCGCCCAGCTCGGGCCGCAGGTCACCGACGACTACTGGCGACAGTGGTACTTCGAGTGGGAGGCCGAGCCCGGCCAGCACTTCATCGCCTGCCGCGCCACCAACAAGGACGGCGACGTGCAGACCGACGTACGGATGACGCCGTTCCCCGAGGGCTCGAGCGGCCTGCAGGAGATCTCGGTCTCCATCACCTGAGTCCGACGCCTCCCGTACGGCTCCCGTCGCCGGGCGGTGAGTGACGCAGGTTCCGCGCCTCCGGAACCTGCCTCACTCACCGCTCTGCGGCGGCGTACCCGCACGCTGTCCAAGGATTGTCCAAAGTTTTTCGAGATAACACCCATCCACCCCGGGGACCGCCCCGAACACCTCCCGACAGCGGGCCTCCGGGCCCTCCCTTGGTTCCAATCGAAAGGCAACGCCATGAACACCCTGCTCCGCACCCGCACCATGGGCCTCGCCGCCCTCGCGCTGACCGCGTCCATGGGTCTGGCCGCCTGTGGCAGCGAGAGCGACACCGACAGCGCCGCCGAGACCACCACCTCGGAGACCTCCGAGCCCACCGAGGAGCCCACCGAGGAGCCCATGGAGTCCGAGGAGCCGATGGCCGCCGACGCTCCGTTCGGCCCCGGCTGCGCCGGCGTCCCCACCTCGGGTGAGGGTTCCGTCGAGGGCATGGCCGACGACCCGGTCGCCACCGCCGCCTCCAACAACCCGCTCCTCAAGACGCTGGTCGCCGCCGTGGGCGAGGCCGGCCTGGTCGACACGCTGAACTCCGCCGAGGCGCTCACCGTGTTCGCCCCGACCGACGACGCGTTCGCCGCGATCCCGAAGAAGGACCTCAACGCCCTCCTCGCCGACAAGGAGGCCCTCACCACGGTCCTCACCCACCACGTGGTCGGCGAGCGCCTGAGCCCCGAGGACGTCGCGGGTGAGCACGAGACCCTGGCCGGCGACATGCTGACGGTCGAGGGCGAGGGTGAGAACTTCACCATCGGCGAGGCCAGCGTCGTGTGCGGCAACGTGCAGACCGCCAACGCCACCGTCTACGTCGTCGACCAGGTCCTGATGCCGCAGATGTGATCGTCCTCCCGGACGCACACTGCAAGGATGACTGACGTGGACCACGTGAGGCCCGTACCGGACGGGGCGCCGCAGGGCGCCCCGTCCGGGGGCGATTCCCCCCGGCTCGCCGACCTGCTGCACCGGTCGGCCCTCGGCGACGAGAGCGCCTTCGCGGAGTTCTACGACGCGACCTCGGCGCGGGCGTACGGCCTCGCGCTCCGCGTGGTCCGCAACCCGGCACACGCCGAGGAGGTCACCCAGGAGGCCTACCTCGACGCGTGGCGCTCCAGCACCAGGTTCGACCCCGCGCGGGGCAGTGCCGCCGGCTGGCTGCTCACGATCGTCCACCGCAAGGCCGTCGACCGGGTCCGCTCCGTCGAGGCCGCATCGGCCCGCGACGAGACGTGGAACCGGGAGACGGCACCGACCGACCACGACCAGACCGCCGAGGCCGCCCACGCGTCGCTCGACGCGGCCCGTGTCCGCAGCGCGGTCGCCACCCTGACCGACGTCCAGCGGCGTGCCGTCGAGCTCACCTACTTCGGCGGCTACACCCACACCGAGGTCGCCACCCTGCTCGACGTCCCGTTGGGCACAGCCAAGACACGAATACGCGACGGACTGATCCGCCTGCGAGACCTGATGGGAGTTGCGTCATGAGTGACCTTCACAAGCTCACTGGCGCCTACGCGATGGACGCGCTCGACGAGCTCGAGCGCGCCCGGTTCGAGCAGCACCTCGCGCAGTGTGACGACTGCCGCGCCGAGGTGGCCGAGCTCCGCGAGACCGCGGCTCTCCTCTCCGAGACCGTCGCCGTCCCCCCGCCCGCGTCGCTGCGCGACTCGGTGCTCGCGGGCATCTCCCAGGTCCGACCCCTCGCACCCGAGGTCACCACCACCGCCACCCCCACCTCCACCCCCACCGCCACCCCCGTCGCCACCCCCCAGGCTGCCCCGGCCCGCTCCGGGAAGCCGGCCGGGCGGCGCGGCTGGGCGCCCTTTCTGGTCGCGGCGGCGCTCGCGCTCTTCGTCGGCCTCGGCGCGATGATCGTCGCGCCGTGGGCGGACGACGACGAGGTCCCGCGGCTGACGGCTGCCGAGCAGGTGCTCCAGGCTCCCGACGCCGAGGAGGTCTTCCTCGACCTCGGCGAGGCCGGGCGCGCGACCGTCGTCAGGTCCAAGTCGCAGGACAAGGCCGTCATCGTCACCGAGGACATGGTCTCCGCCCCGGAGGGCAAGGACTACGAGCTGTGGTTCCAGACACCGGAGGACGACATGGTCCCCGCCGGCCTGATGCCCGACGCTCCCGACCAGACCGTCGTGCTCGACGGCTCCGCGGCCGAGGCGGTCGCCGTGGGCATCACCGTGGAGCCCGAGGGCGGCTCCGAGCAGCCGACCAGCGACCCGATCGCCCTGTTCGACCTCACCGAGGCGACGTGAACGCCGCGCGCCACAGCGACTCCGGGCAGCGCCGGGTCGCCGTGGTCGGGTCGGGCGTGGCCGGCCTGACCGCTGCGTGGATCGCCTCGCGCACCGCGCACGTCACGCTCTACGAGGCCGACGACCGCCTGGGCGGCCACGCCGACACCCACCGCGTCGCGACGCCCGACGGCGAGCTCGCCATCGACACCGGCTTCATCGTGCACAACCGGCGCACGTACCCCACGCTCCTGCGACTGTTCGCCGAGCTGGGCGTCGAGACGCAGCCGTCGGAGATGTCGCTGTCGGTGAGCGACGCCGGCACCGGTGTCGAGTACGCCGGCGCGCTCGGCCCACGCGGGCTGTTCGCCCAGCGGTCCTCGCTCCGCTCGCGCGAGCACTGGCGGATGCTGCTCGAGATCCCGCGGTTCCACCGTCGCGCGCGGGCGCTCCTCGGCACGCCCGCGACGACCGACGACCAGACGCTGCGCGACTTCCTCGCCGCGGGCGGCTTCTCGCCGGGCTTCGTGCGCCACTTCATGGAGCCGCTCGTCGCCGCAGTGTGGTCCTGCGACCCGGCCACGTCGCTCGACTACCCCGCGCGCTACCTCTTCACCTTCCTCGAGCACCACGGCATGCTCGGCGTCTTCGGTTCCCCGCAGTGGCGCACCGTGACCGGCGGGTCCGGCACGTACGTCGCCCGGGTGGCCGCCGGTCTCCAGGACGTACGCCTCGAGACCAAGGTGACGTCCGTGCGCGAGCTCGCCGACGGCGTCGAGGTCACCGACGGCAGCGGCGCGACCACCCGCTTCGACGCGGTCGTGGTCGCCACGCACCCCTCGCACGCGCTCGCCATGCTCGAGGCGCCGACCGACCTCCAGCGCGAGGTCCTCTCCGCACTGCCCTACAGCAGCAACCCTGCGCTGCTGCACACCGACGCCTCCCTGCTGCCGTCCGCGTCCGACGCCCGCGCGTCCTGGAACTTCCACCGCCCCCGGAGCGAGCCAGGTGCGCCCGAGGGCGGGACGGGCGGGGTGACGGTCACCTACGACCTCACCCGGCTCCAGCGCCTGCCCACTGACATCCACTACCTGGTCACCCTGGGCGGCGAGGACCTCGTCGACCCGGCGACGGTCATCGACCGGATGGAGTACGAGCACCCGCTCTACACCCCTGGGTCGGTCGCGGCCCAGCGGCGCCTGCCCGAGATCAACAGCGAGCGGATCGCCTTCGCGGGGGCCTACCACGGCTGGGGGTTCCACGAGGACGGCGCGCGGTCCGGCCTCGCCGCCGCCACCCACCTCGGTCTGCCGTGGGCACGCACCACCCCGGTGCTGCCGCGGCCCGGCCGCTTCGAGACGACGATCCGCCACACCCGCCGCACCCCGTTCAGGCGCAGCTTCGAGCACCGTTCGACCTTCTGGCTCGTCGACCTCGACGACCTGCCCGACCACGGGCTGCTCGCGCGGTTCGAGGCCCGCGACCACCTCGGCTCGCCCGGGCGCAGCTTGCGCGCCAACGTCGAGTCCTTCCTCGCCGGCAACGGCGTATCGCTGGGGGCCGGCGAGCGGCCCGGCACGATCCTGATGGCCGCGCACCCGCGGTCGCTCGGCCACTGCTTCAACCCGATCAGCATCTTCTGGTGCTTCGACGACGCGGGCCGCCAGGCCGGTGTGGTCGTCGAGGTGCACAACACCTACGGCGACCGCCACGCCTACCTCGTCCACCCCGACGAGCAGGGCCGTGCGCAGACCGACAAGGCGATGTACGTCTCGCCGTTCCACGGCGTCGACGGCACGTACGACGTGGCGGTGCCGCTCCCCACCGACCGCCTCCACGTGGCGGTCACGCTGCGGGGGCACGACGCTGACGCGGGCGGGTCCGCGCCGTTCAGCGCGAGCCTCACCGGCACCCGCACCGACATCCCCGTCCGCAGGACCCTCGGCGCCGCGCTGCGCGGCAGCGCGCTGATCCGGGCACACGGCATCTGGCTGTGGGCCCGGCGGCTGCCGATCCGACCGCGACCCCGCCACCGCCAGGAGGGCGTGCGATGACCATCGAGAAGAACCGACCCGCCACCGTCCGCACCCAGGGCATGCCCCCGCTGGAGCCCATCACGGGCGGCCCGCGCACCGCGGTCTCGGCGGCCGTCGCCAAGCGCCTCTTCCACGCGGCGGTGTCCCGGCTGGCCATCACCGTGGTCGAGGAGCCCACCGGTCGTCGCCTCGGCCAGGGCGGCCCGGTGATGCGCCTGCACCGCCCCGACGAGTTCTACGCCCGGCTCGGGCGTGCCGGCCTGATCGGCTTCGGCGAGGCCTACCTCACCGGGGCGTGGGACGCCGAGGACCTCGCCGGCTTCCTCACCGTGCCCGCGGCCCGGATGGCCACGCTCGTCCCGCAACCGCTCCAGCGGCTGCGCGCCCTGGTGACGCCCCGGTTGCCGAGCCACCACCGCAGCACCGAGGACAACAGCCAGGCCAACATCTCCCACCACTACGACCTCTCCAACGACCTCTTCCGGCTCTTCCTCGACGAGACGCTGAGCTACTCCTCCGCACTCTTCGACACCTCCCTCCAGTCGGCTCCCGCCGGACCGGGCTCGGTGGCGGAGCACCTGGTCGCGACGACGCCGGAGCCGGTCGACCACGACGACCCGCGTCGCCACGGTCCCGACCTCGCCGCGGCGCAGGGCCGCAAGATCGAGCGGATGCTCGACCAGGCCGGCGTCACCGAGGGCACGCGCGTGCTGGAGATCGGCACCGGGTGGGGCGAGCTGGCCATCCGGGCGGCCAGCCGCGGCGCCCGCGTGCACACCATCACCCTCTCCGTCGAGCAGCTCGAGCTGGCCGAGGAGCGCATCGCGGCCGCCGGCTTCGCCGACCGGGTGGAGGTCGAGCTGATGGACTACCGCGCGCTCGCCGCCACCGGACGCACCTACGACGCGGTGCTGTCGGTCGAGATGATCGAGGCCGTCGGCCACGAGTTCTGGGGCACCTACTTCCGGACGATCGACCAGGTCCTCGCCCCCGGCGGCAAGGTCTCGATCCAGGCCATCACGATGCCCCACGACCGGATGCTCGCCACCCGGGACAGCCACACGTGGATCAACAAGTACATCTTCCCCGGCGGCTTCCTGCCGAGCGTCGAGGTGATCGACCAGATCACCCGCGGGCAGACCACGCTGCGCCTCGTCGACCAGCTCGAGATGGGCAGCCACTACGCCGAGACGCTGCGTCGCTGGGACCGGCGGTTCCTCGGCCAGCGCGAGTCCGTCCTGGCCCTCGGCTTCGACGACATGTTCATGCGGGTGTGGCACTTCTACCTGGCCTACTCCCAGGCCGGGTTCGCCAGCGGCTACATCAACGTCTCGCAGCTCACCTTCACCCGAGAGGACCGGTGACGGACCCCGTGACCCAGACCGCTCCGTCCACCGCCGCCCACCGGGCGGACGCACCCGGCGGCGTGGCCGCGCGCCTCGCCGAGGCGGTGCGGCCCTTCATCGGCGGCGACCTCCCGGTGCGCCTGGAGGCCTGGGACGGCTCGGTCGCCGGTCCGGAGGGCGCCCCGCTCGTCGTGCTCCGTTCTCCCGACGCGCTGCGTCGGCTGCTGTGGCACCCCGGTGAGCTCGGCGCCGCCCAGGCGTACGTCACCGGCGAGCTCGACGTCCCCGAGCAGGACGGCTGGGACCTCGGCTCCGCGCTCACCCACGCCTTCGCGGTGGGTGCCGAGCGCGGGCTGTCCGGCGTACGCCTCTCGCCGCGCGCGATGGTCGACGCGGTCCGCACCGCCGCCGGCCTCGGCGCGCTCGGCCGACCGCCGGCACCACCGGCGTCGCAGGCGCGGATCAGGGGCCGGCTGCACAGCCTGGCCCGCGACCGGTCGTCCATCAGCCACCACTACGACCTCTCCAACGAGTTCTACTCCCTCATCCTCGAGCCGCAGATGGCCTACAGCTGCGGCTACCACGCCACTCCCGACGTGCCCCTCGAGGACGCGCAGCGCGCCAAGCTCGACCTCGTCTGCACCAAGCTCGGCCTGGAGCCGGGCATGCGGATGCTGGACGTCGGCTGCGGCTGGGGCTCGCTGTCCCTGCACGCCGCCGAGCACTTCGGCGCGCAGGTCACCGGCGTGACGATCGCGGCCGAGCAGAAGAAGTTCATCGACGCCCGCATCGCTGAGCGCGGGCTCGGCGACCGGGTCGAGATCCGGCTGCAGGACTACCGCGAGGTCCCCGAGCGCGACCACTTCGACGCCGTCGGCTCGCTCGAGATGGGCGAGCACGTCGGGGCGACCAACTACCCGACCTACGTCGAGGTCCTGCGACGAGCGGTCAGGCCCGGCGGCCGCGTGCTCGTCCAGCAGATGTCGCGCCAGGGCGCGGGCGGCGGCAAGCACCCCGGCGGCGGACCGTTCATCGAGTCCTTCATCGCCCCCGACATGACGATGCGGCCCGTCGGCGAGACCGTCGACCTCATCGAGTCCGGCGGCCTCGAGGTCCGCGACGTGCACGCGATGCGCGAGCACTACGTCCTCACGGTCAACGGCTGGATCGAGAACTTCGAGGCCCACCTCCCGCGGCTGCGCGAGCTGGTCGGCGAGGAGGTCGTGCGCGTGTGGCGCCTCTACCTCGTCGGCGGCGCGCTCGCCTTCCGCGACGGCCGGATGGGCGTCGACCAGATCCTCGCGGTGCGTCCCGGCGCACCCCACACCCTCCCGGCAGTCAGGTCATGGTGACGTGTTGACCCAGGCTGTCGTCGCGATCCTCGCCGCCGTCGTCGTCATGGGGGCGACGGCGGCGGTGAGCCGGCGACGGGACCGGGTGGCCGACGTCGACGTCGCGTGGGGGTTGTCGTTCGTCGCGATCGCGCTCGCGCTGGCCGCCGCCTGGCCCGACACCCACTCGTGGCTCCTGGCGCTGCTCGTGGCGCTGTGGGGCGGTCGTCTCGCCGTCCACATCGCCCGCCGCTCCCGCGGCCACGGCGAGGACCCGCGCTACGAGAAGATGCTGGGCGGCCCCGGCTGGCGCGCCGGCGCGGCCACGGTCCTGCTGCGGGTCTTCGGGACCCAGGCCCTCGTGGCGTGGATCATCTCCTTCCCGCTGCAGGTCGCGGCGGCGTACGACGTCCAGTGGTGGCCCGTCGTCTGGGTCGGCGTGGCGATCTGGGCGGTCGGTGTCTACTTCGAGGTCGTCGGCGACGCCCAGCTCGAGGCCTACAAGGCCCGCCCGCGCGAGTCGCGCCCGAAGATCCTCGACACCGGCCTGTGGGGCTGGACCCGTCATCCCAACTACTTCGGCGACGCCTGTGTGTGGTGGGGGCTGTGGGTGGCCGGCGCGCTCTCGCTCGGCTGGGTGCCGGGCCTGGCCACCGTGTTCGCCCCGGCCGCGATGACCTTCTTCATCCGCAACGTGACCGGCGCGAAGCTCCTGGAGAGGACCATGTCGCAGCGAGAGGGGTGGGCCGAGTACGCCGCCCGGGTCCCGCTGTTCTTCCCCCGCCCGCCCCGTTCCTGACCCCGGCGGGCGATTCCGAGGCCTTCGACGGGGGTTCTGTCCCGGCCAGGGATGCCTTCGGGTGACAATGCGCCGGTGGCGGCGGAGGAGGGGCTCGACCATGCGGTCGAAGCCATGCAGGCAGGCGACGAGGCGGCGTTCCGCCTCGTCTACCGCCACGTCCAGCCGCCCCTGCTGCGCTACCTGACCGTCCTCGTCGGCCCGACGGACGCCGAGGACGTGGCCAGCGAGGCGTGGACCCAGGCGTTCCGCGACCTCGACCGCTTCAGTGGAGACGCCGACGGGTTCCGCGGCTGGATCACCACGATCGGACGCAACCGGGCGCTCGACCACCTGCGCCACCACCGACGGCGCCCGGTGTCGGAGGAGCCGGTCGACGAGCTCGTCGACCTCCCCGACGACGCGGACGTCGAGGCCGACACGCTGGGCCGGGTCAACTCCGAGGCCGTCGTCCGGCTGATCAGCGCACTCCCCCGCGACCAGGCCGAGGCGATCATGCTGCGGACGGTGCTCGGCTTCGACGCCCCGACAGCGGCCCGGATCCTGGGCAAGAGACCCGGAGCCGTACGCGCCGCCGCCCACCGGGGGCTCAAGCAGCTGGCGAAGAAAATCGTCGACGAGCCGTAACACCCGCACCTGCCGAGACGCTGAAAGGAGTGAGATGACCGCCCCCGACCCGCACCTGTCCCGCCGAGACGCCGAGCGACTGCTCGACACGCCGGCGGAGCACGACAGCGCCCTCGGCTGGGCCCTCACCGCGGCGAGTGCCCCTGCGTTCCCCGACGAGCTCCGGCGCGAGGACGCGGCCGTCGCGGCGTTCCACGCGGCGCGCCTCGCACCGCCTCCCGCGTCCCGCAGCGGATTCGTGTCGCCCACCCGGCTCGGCAGCCGTGCCGCCGCCCGCGCGGTCGTCGCCACGGGCGCGGTCGTCGCCCTGACCTCGGGCGGCTTCGCGCTCGCCAACTCCGCGCACCTGCCCCTCCTGCCGGACCGGGCGTCCGACCGGGCCACCGAGTCGGTCTCGAGGACGCCGGGCACCGGCGTCCCGACGACCCCCGGAACCTCGTCGACCTCGGGCAACGGCCCCAGCTCCTCCGGCACCGGGTCAGCCGGCTCGCCCACCGGGTCCGCCGGCTCGAGCACGGGCTCGAGCGAGACCCCGGACGAGACGGCCACCCCGACGCCCGACTTCAAGGGCCTCTGCAGGGCCTTCCAGGCCGCCGACCGCGGGGACGCGGGATCCTCCCTCGGCAGCGCCGCCTTCCAGGCGCTCGCCGCCGAGGCCGGCGGAGCCGACCGCATCGCGACCTACTGCGTCGACCTCATCGGTCCGCCGAAGGAGACCGGCCGGCCCACCGACAAGCCGACGCCGACCAGCAAGCCGACCGACAAGCCGACCCCGGGCAAGCCGACCGACAAGCCGACCGACAAGCCGACGCCGACCACCAGGCCGACGCCCACGGTCAAGCCCACCCCCACCGACCGGCCGACCCCGACCGAGACCACGACCGACACCACGACGTCGGACCCGGGCAGCTCCGGGAGCTCCGGCAACGGCGGCTCGGGCAACGGCAACGGCGGCTCCGGCTCCGGCAGCACCAACGGCAACGGAGACAAGGGAGGCACCACCTAGACGTCCGGTTCACACCGGCGGCGGCCGCGTTCCGCAGGACCGGCTCTCGCGCCCTCGTGCACCGACCTCCCGCCGGCGTACGAGGATCCCCCCAGAACACGCGAGATCCACGTCCCACAACGCACAGACAGCGGCACGGCCCTCCCCCGGGGTCGTGCCGCTGTCGCGTGTCGGAGCGGGCGACTAGGTTCGGGGCCATGCCCGAGCGACCACGCTCCGCGCGCGAGGACACCAACCGCCGGATGCTGCGTGCCCGCGACGAGATGGACCGGCGTTTCGCCGACCCGCTCGACATCCCCACCCTCGCCGCGGTCGCGCACCTGTCGCCCTCGCAGTTCGGCCGCGTCTTCAAGGACGTCTTCGGCGAGACCCCGCACCGCTACCTCCAGCGCCGCCGGGTCGAGCGGGCGATGACCCTGCTGCGACAGACCGACCGCCCGGTCACCGACATCGCCTGGGACGTCGGCTTCGCGAGCCTCGGCACCTTCAGCCGCACCTTCAGCAACGTCGTCGGGCGCTCGCCGAGCGAGTTCCGGGCCGAGCACGCGCCGGTGGCGGTGCCCTCGTGCTTCATCGCGGCGTGGACCCGGCCGCGGGAGCGCCAGACAGTCGTTTCGGAGAAGCGCGGAGAGGTCGACGCTGACTAGCGTCCTCGACATGAACACCAACCACATCACCGCGCTCCACATCCGCAGCGTCCCCGTCCTCGACCAGGACGAGGCGCTCGACTTCTACACGACCCACCTCGGCTTCGAGGTGCGCGACGACATCGACCTCGGCTTCATGCGGTGGCTCACCGTCGGGGTCCCCGGCCAGAACACCTCCCTGCTGCTCGAGCTCGTCGGCGGGCCCCAGCACGACGAGGCCACGGCCGCGCAGGTGCGTGAGCTGGTCGCCAAGGGCGCCCTCGGCGGGGTCTTCCTCACCAGCGACGACGTGCACGCGACGTACGCCGCCCTCCGCGACGCCGGCGTCGAGATCACCCAGGAGCCGGTCGAGCAGCCCTACGGCACCGACTTCGGGCTCCGCGACCCGTTCGGCAACCACATCCGGGTCAGCCAGCCCAACGCTGCCACGACCGAGCAGGTGCAGGACGCCTACGACACCGCGGCGGCGAGATGAGCTACCCGCCGCCGCTCTACCACGGCGACTCCGGCGAGGTCTCCGCCCACGTCGTCCGCGCCGCGGTCGAGCCGGCCGTCGTCTACCCCAACGGCAACAAGGTCTTCTACCTCGCCCAGGGCACCGAGACGGCCGGCACGTTCGGCCTCTACCGGTGGGAGTTCGCCGGACCCCCGAGCGGGCCGGGGCCGCACTTCCACCGGACCATCACCGAGTCGTTCTACGTCCTCGAGGGCACCGTCAGGATCTTCGACGGCTCGACGTGGCTCACGTGCCACGCCGGCGACTTCGCCCACGTGCCGGCCGGCGGCATCCACGGCTTCCGCAACGAGGACGGTGCCGCCGAGATGCTGCTCCACTTCGCGCCGGGGGCTCCGCGCGAGGCCTACTTCGAGGGGCTGGCCGCCGGCATCGGCGACTTCGACGAGGACGCCTACGACCGCTTCATGCGCGAGCACGACAACCACTGGCTCTGACGGGGCGCGCCCAGTGCACTCCGTGTGGTGCACTCCCTGTGATGGACTCCGTCGACGCAGCCTTCGACGCCACCCCGCGGCGGGACTTCCTCCCCCGCGGGGTGCGTCGGCGCGCGTCCTACGACGGACCGCTGACGATCGCGGCCGGACAGACCAACTCCCAGCCGCGCACCGTCGACGACATGCTGCGGCTGCTCGACGTACGCCCCGGGCAGCACGTGCTCGACGTGGGTGCCGGATCGGGGTGGACGACCGCGCTGCTCGCGCACCTGGTCGGACCGAGCGGCGTCGTGCTCGGGGTCGAGCTCGAGCCGGAGCTGGTGTCGTTCGGCGGCGCGAACCTCGCCCGCACCCACCGCCCCTGGGCGACGATCCGGCTCGCGACCCCGGGCCTCCTGGGTGACCCCGACGGCGCGCCGTACGACCGCATCCTGGTCTCGGCGATGGCGCGGTCGCTGCCCACCGCGCTCGTCGACCAGCTCGCCGACGACGGCGTCCTGGTGGTGCCGGTGGACGGCACCATGCTGCGGGTCACCAACCCGGGCGCGGTCGTCACCGAGCACGGGCGCTACCGGTTCGTGCCGCTGCGCTGAGGCGTACGGGAGTCGTCGCCGGTGGCCGCGGACCGGGCCAGGCGGACCGGCAGCCCGGCCACGGCCTCCAACGGCCCGCGCCGACGCAGCAGCCGGAGCACCGCGCCGAGGGCGAGCAGCACGACGACGTGGGAGACGTACGCGGACGGCTCCTCCTCCGGCCACACCTGCGGCGTCAGCATCACGACGTGCAGGGAGTAGAGGGTGAGGGTCGCCGCCCCGGCGCCGAGCACGACGGCGAGCACAGCCGTCACGGCGCGGGGCAGGAGCCGTTCGAGGAGCAGGCAGGCGCAGATCACCAGCACCGCACTGCCGATGGTCTGGGCCAGGTCGAACGGTGTCGCCGAGTGCGGTGCGACGACCAGCAGCCAGTCCCAGTCGCCGTCCGCGGGCGTCGTGCCGTACATGCCGGTCGCGTTCTCCGACGCCACGGCCGGGTCGACGAGCGCGCCCGAGACCCGGGTGGCGAGCACCGCGGTGCCGAGGCCGCCCAGTGCGAGCGCGCCGAGCAGGGAGGTGTCGCGGAGGTCGAGCCGGCCCAGCGCGATGCCGGCGAGGAGGTAGGCCAGCCAGGGCACGACCGGGTAGTAGCCGGTGAGCAGGAGCTCACTGGCCAGCTGTCCCGGGTCGGCCAGCTGCTCGAAGGACGGGCTGTCGAAGCCGCGCTCGGGCAGGTGCGGACGGACCAGGTGGGAGACCGCGGGCGCCACGACCACCCACCCGACCGTGAGCGGGACCAGCGACCGCAGGCGGAGGACGGTGAACGGCAGGCCGAGGACGAACAGCACGCCGTAGTAGGTGAGGATCACGGCGACGCCGCTGTCGAGGCCGCCGAGCAGCAGCCCCAGCAGCGCGATGAGCACCGCCCGGCCGGCGATGCCCGCGGAGCGCAGGACGAGCGGGCGCCCGCGCAGCGGCTCGCGGGTCATCAGCGCCAGGCTCACCCCGGCCAGCACGGCGAAGAGCGCCGACGCCCGGCCGCCGGCCAGCAGCTGCGCGGTCGCGACCTCGCCGTCCGGGGTGCGGGCGTCGAGCACGTGGGTGGCGACCATGCCGAGCAGCGCGAGGCACCGGGCGACGTCGAGCCCGACGAGGCGGCCCAGGCGCGTCGCGGTCATGCGTCCCATCCTGCCGGGGCGGGGGGAACCGCCCGCTCAGGTGCCGTCGACCGCCGGGCGCTCGACCTGCTGGGCGAGGTGGGTGGGGGCCTGGAGGCAGTAGGAGTCGGTGAGCAGCTCGGCCAGCTCCTCCCAGTCGATGCCGGCCTCCTCGTCGAGCACCATCCCGATGACGTTGCCGCCCCAGCCGGACCGGAAGTAGGGGTCGCCCATGTGCTCGAAGGCCGCCACCTCGTCGGGCTCGCCGCGGAACGTGATGCGGAAGACCTGGTCCTCCCCGCCGAAGACGTGCGCCACCGTCGCGCCGCCCACGCGCCACCGCGTACCGGTCCACGCCGCCTCCTGCCGGCAGCGCGGCAACCGGCCGAGCACGGCGTCGATGCGCAGCACCCACTCCTCGGGCACGAGCGGACGGTCGGCGAGGGCCACGGCGAGATCCTGCCAAAGGCGTCCGACACCGTGCCCACACCCCGACGCGGTCAGCCCACCTCGGGCAGGGGCACCGACGCGAACGTGCTGCGGGTGAACCACGTCGGCAGCGCCCGGACGAGCGGTCGCGGTCCGGCGATGGCGAGGTCACCGGCCTTCACCGCACCCAGCAGGTCGCGGCGACCCATCCAGTAGTCCACCATCGTCTCGATGTGCCCCGCGACCTCCACGTCGACGTCGTGGCCCGGATCGGTCAGGCACAGGTCGACGGCCGGCGACTCCAGCACCAGCCAGAAGTGGCTCTTCCTGTCGCTCGAGCCCCTCAGGTGGAAGTGCACGACGACCCGGCTCTCGGGGAGCGCGTCGGTGTCCACGTTGCGGTGGATGTCCCACATGAGCAGCGAGGCGTCGTAGTGCTTGGCGATCACGTCCCCCCTCGCCCAGCGCTGCCCCCACATGCCCAGCGACTCGATGACGGGCCGGAGCTCCTCGCCCGCGGCCGTGAGGTGGTACTCGCCGCCGACGTGGTCGACGACACCGACGCGCTCGAGGGTCTTGAGCCGCTTGGACAGCAGCGCCGGTGACATGAGCGGGACCCCGCGACGGAGGTCGTTGAAACGCGTGCTGCCGCACAGGAGCTCCCGGACCACGAGGGGCGTCCACCTCTCGGTGAGCACCTCCGAGGCCATCGCCACTGGGCAGAACTGACCGTAGGTGGTTGCCATCTCCCGACGGTAGGACCGCTATGGGTTCTGTACCAGTACAGGATCGATACTCGCGCGCCACTCCTCCACCCACGGACGCTGGTCGGGCAGCACCCACCCACGGAGGAGAGACCCATGACCACGCTCGAGATGCCCACCACCGAGGCCCTCGCCGGCGACTTCGCCGGCGACCTCATCACCCCCGACCACCCGGCGTACGACGACCAGCGCCGCATCTGGAACGGCGAGATCGACCGCCGTCCGGCGCTGCTCGCCCGCTGCGAGGGAGCCAGCGACGTGGCCGCGGCCCTGCGCTGGGCGCGCGCCCACGACCTGCCGGTGGCCGTACGCGGGGGCGGCCACGGGATCGCCGGCCACTCGCTGGTCGACGACGGCGTCGTCGTCGACCTGTCCGGCATGCGGGGCACGGTGGTGGACCCGGTGGCCCGCACCGTGTCCGCGCAGGGCGGAGCGCTCAACGCCCACGTCGACCGGGAGAGCCAGGCCTTCGGGCTGGCCATGACCAGCGGCTACATCAGCCACACCGGCATCGGCGGTCTGACGCTCGGCGGCGGCATCGGGCACCTGATGCGCAAGACAGGCCTGGCGATCGACGCCCTGCGCTCGTGCCAGGTCGTCACCGCCGACGGGGACATCGTGCGGGCCTCGGCGGACGAGAACCCGGACCTGTTCTGGGGCCTGCGCGGTGGCGGCGGCAACTTCGGCGTCGTCACGGACTTCACCTTCGAGCTCCAGCCGCTCGGGCCGACGATCCTGGCCGGGCTCGTCGCCTGGCCCGCCGACCAGGCACCGGCGGTGCTCGCGTTCCTGCGCGACTTCATCGCCGACGCACCCGATGAGGTCGGCCTGATGGCCAACCTGCGGCTGGCCCCGGCGTTGCCGCTCTTCCCCGAGCACCTCCACGGCAAGCCGATCATCGGCCTGGTGGCGACCTACGCCGGACCGGTCGAGGACGGCGAGCGGGTGCTCGCCCCGGTGCGGGCGCTGGGCACCCCGGTGCTCGACACGGTCGCGCCGAAGCCCTACGTCGCCCACCAGAAGTTCCTCGACCCGGCGGTGCCGCACGGGCGGCACTACTACTGGAAGTCGCACCGGCTCGGCCCGCTCACCGACGCGGTCATCGACACGATCTGCGAGCACCTCGCCACCATCAGCAGCCCGCTGTCGACCGTGCCGATCTTCAGCTTCGGCGGCGCCATGAGCCGGGTGCCCGACGACGCCACCGCCTTCCCCCACCGCGACGCCAGCCACGACATCAACATCGTCGCCTCGTGGCTGCCGGAGCAGGCCGGCGACGCCGACCGGCACCGGGCCTGGGTGCGCGGCTTCTTCGACGCGCTGGCCCCGCACAGCCGCGGCGTGTACGTGAACTTCACCAGCGACGACGCCCAGGCGCGGGTGCAGGAGGCGTACAGCCCCGAGCAGTGGTCGCGGCTGCGGACGCTGAAGACCGCGTGGGACCCCGCCAACGTCTTCCGGGGGAACGCCAACATCCCGCCGCTGGGGTGACCCTGTCGGACCGCGGGCCGACACCATGCAGGCAGTTCGGGGCTCGGGGGCCCACGACCACGCTCAGCCGAGGCCGCGCGGTCCCCAACTGCCTGCACGGTGCACGTCCGTCGCATCGCGAGGCTAGGGTCGCGCCATGAAGTGGGTGGCGCTGCTCCTCGCAGTGGTCGCGGGCCTCGGCTTCGCCGCGGACCGGGCTTTCTCGCCGGCCGGTCCCCTCGAGGACTGCTCGGGCGCCTTCACTCCCGGCGGTCTCGTCGGGGAGCACGACCCCGGCGCTGCCACCGCGGACGCCGCCGTGGCCGGCTTCCTCGAGGACGCCGACCACTGGACGTCGGAGTCGTCGCGCACCTACGTCGACGTCGTCACCTACACGACCTACGACGCCGACGACCGACCCCTCGTGGTCGTCGAGGCCGAGCACCGGGTGCCGAAGGGCTGGTTCGTCGGCCGGACGACCACCTGCGACTGACCCAGCTGCTCACCGCCGCGACCGCCGGCAGGATCACGCACACCACGGCCGTCGTCGCGGCTCCGTGCACGGAGGTGACGAGCGAGGCCGCCATTGCGGCGAGGGCGACGGTCACGACCAGCGCCGACACCACGACCACCCCGGTCAGGAACACCGGCCAACGCGGCACCCGCGACGGGCGTACGCCGAGTGCCGTCGCCGGCAGCGCCAGTGCCGTTCCGGCGAGCCAGAGCAACCAGGCGTTGCGCCAGCGCCCGGGGTCCTCGAGCGTCCCGCACGGCGCGACGTTGCACGAGCCTCCGGCGATCAGCTCGGGCTGCGGCGGAGCCCACACGCTCGCTGCGGCCATCAGCGCGACGCCGACGCCCATCAGCACCCACCACCCCCGAGATGTCACGCCCCGATCCTGTCACCGGAGCGTCATACCGATCCGCACGCATGGGTCCGGATCGGTATGACGCAGGGAGGCTCAGTAGGACTTCGGCAGCCCCAGGGAGTGCATCGCGACGAAGTTGAGGATCATCTCCCGGCTCACCGGGGCGATCCGACCGGCCCGCGCGGCGACGAGGAGGCCGGCCATGCCGTACTCCTGAGTGATGCCGTTGCCGCCGTGGGTCTGCACCGCCGCGTCGACCGCGTGCACGGCGGCCTCCGCTGCGGCGTACTTCGCCATGTTGGCCGCCTCGCCCGCCGCCATGTCGTCGCCGGCGTCGACGAGCGCGGACGCCTTCTGCGTCATCAGTCGGGCCAGCTCGTTCTCGATGTGTGCCATCGCGAGCGGGTGGGCGATCGCCTGGTGGGAGCCGATCGGGGCCTTGAAGACGGTGCGCTCGCGGGCGTACGCCGACGCCTTCTCGAGGGCGTGGCGCGCCAGCCCGGTGGAGAAGGAGGCCGCCATGATCCGCTCGGGGTTGAGCCCGGCGAAGAGCTGCACCAGCCCACCGTCCTCGTCGCCGACGAGCGCGTCCGCGGGCAGGCGGACGTCGTCGATGAAGACCTGGAACTGCTTCTCCGGGCTGACGATCTCCATCGGGATCGCGGTGAACTCGAAGCCCGCGGAGTCCGTCGGCACCACGAAGAGGCAGGGCTTGAGCTTGCCCGTCCTCGCGTCCTCGGTGCGCGCGACGACCAGGACGTTCTCGGCCTCGTCGACGCCGGAGATGTAGATCTTCTGGCCCTTCAGCACCCACTCGTCACCGTCGCGGCGCGCGGTGGTGGTGATGTTGTGGGAGTTGGTGCCGGCGTCGGGCTCGGTGATCGCGAACGCCATGGTCGCGGTGCCGTCGCAGATCCCGGGGAGCCAGCGCTGCTTCTGCTCCTCGGTGCCGTAGCGCGCGATCACGGTGCCGCAGATGGCCGGGCTGACGACCATCATCAGCAGCGGGCAGCCCTCCGCGGCGAGCTCCTCGCAGACCGCGGCCACGTCGCCGATGCCGCCGCCACCGCCCCCGTACTCCTCGGGGATGTTGATCCCGAGGTAGCCGGCCTTGGCGATCTCCATCCACAGCTCGGTGGTCTTCTCGCCGGAGCGCGCCCGCTCGACGAACCAGTCGCGGCCGTAGCCCTTCGCCAGTCGGGCGACCTGGCGCCTGAGCTCGAGGCGCTCGTCGGTCTCGGTGTAGGTGCTCATGCCCGTACTCGCTTCGCTCCGTGCGCGCACGAGGCACCGTGCGGCCTGTGCTGGATGACTCGCTCGCTTCGCTCGCTCATGCGGTGTGCCCTTCCTCGACTACTGCCAGGACCTCCCCGGACGCGACCTGCGCACCGGGCTCGACGTTGATCTCGGTGACCGTGCCGTCGTGCGGCGCGGTCACGGTGTGCTGCATCTTCATGGCCTCGAGGACCAGGACGGCGTCGCCCGCGACCACCTCGGCACCGGCCTCGACCTTGACGGCCACGACGGTGCCGGGCATCGGCGCGAGCAGCGATCCGCTCGCCACCGCGTCCGCGGGGTCGGTGAAGCGCGGCACCTCTCGTAGACGCGCGGACCGAAGTGGTCCGTCGACCCAGACCTCACGCGGGCCGCCGGGGCGCTCGGACGAGATGTGTCCGCGCGTCTCCGTGGTGACGCCGTCGACCTCGAGCCGCGCATGCGTGGGCGACACCTCGAGGACGATCGCGCCGTCGACCACGAACCCGTCGCGGGTGCCCCACCACTCGACCGGCTCGTGGCCGTCGAACGTCGTGCGCTGGGGCTGGCTGACCACGTTGCGCCACGCGGCGGGCACGCCCTGCTGGACCGTACGCCGGGCCGCGTCGTCGGCGGCCAGCATGAGCGCGCCGGCCACGAGCGTCGCGTGGTCGAGGTCCTGCACGTCCGCAGCCGTGCGCGACTCGAGCCACGTCGTCGTCATCTCGCCGGCCACGAAGACCGGGTCGGTGAGGATCTCGACGAGCTGGTCGCGGTTGGTGGTGACCCCGTGGATGCGCGCCCGCCGCAGCGCCGCGACGAGCATCCGGATCGCCTGCTCGCGGGTGGGCGCCCAGGCCATGACCTTGGCGAGCATCGCGTCGTAGAAGGTCGAGACGTCGTCCCCGGACGCGAAGCCGCTGTCGACCCGGACGCCCGATCGGGACAGCGGCGCGAGCTCGGCGTCCGAGGGAAGGTCGAAGGTGACCAGCCGCCCGCTCTGGGGGACGTACGCCGAGTCCTCGGCGTAGAGGCGGACCTCGATCGCGTGCCCCCCGGCCGGCGTCCGCTCGAGGTCGACGGCCTGCTCCTCGGCGACGGACAGCTGGAGCTCGACGAGGTCGACCCCCTGCACGAGCTCGGTGACCGGGTGCTCGACCTGGAGACGGG
Source organism: Nocardioides ganghwensis (assembly GCF_014779655.1). Classification (GTDB taxonomy): domain Bacteria; phylum Actinomycetota; class Actinomycetes; order Propionibacteriales; family Nocardioidaceae; genus Nocardioides; species Nocardioides ganghwensis. The sequence goes on along the minus strand of NZ_JACXYX010000003.1, from coordinate 153,185 downwards.
TGTTCATCTCGAGGAAGAAGTAGCGGTCGGCGGCGGGGTCGTAGAGGAACTCCACCGTCCCGGCGCCGCGGTAGCCGATGTCGCTGGCGAGCCGCTCGGCCGCCTCGCACATGGCCGCCTCGGTGGCCGCGGGCAGCTCCGGGGCCGGCGCCTCCTCGACCACCTTCTGGTGGCGCCGCTGGACCGAGCAGTCGCGGGTGCCGAGGGCGATCGTGCGGTCCGCGCCCGAGACGACCTGCACCTCGACGTGCCGCCCGGCCTCGACGTACGGCTCGACGAAGACGGTGCCGTCGCCGAAGGCCGACTCGGCCTCGGCGCGTGCGGCCTCGATCTCGACCTCGAGCCGGTCGAGGGAGCGTACGACGCGCATGCCGCGGCCACCGCCACCGGCGGACGCCTTGACCAGCAAGGGCAGGTCGGACTCGGTCGGGTCAGCGGGGGCCGAGAGCACGGGGACGCCCGCCTTCGCGGCGATCTCCTTGGCGCGCACCTTGTCGCCCATCGCCTCGATGGCCTCGGGCGGTGGGCCGACCCACGTCAGCCCGGCGTCGATCACGGCCCGGGCGAAGTCGGCGTTCTCGGACAGGAAGCCGTAGCCGGGGTGGACCGCGTCGGCCCCGGACCTGCGCGCGGCCTCGACGACCAGGTCGATGCGGAGGTAGGTGTCGGCGGGCGCGTTGCCCGGCAGGCGTACGGCGCGGTCGGCCTCGGCCACGAACGGCAGGCCGGCGTCGGCGTCGGAGTGCACCGCCACGGTCTCGATGCCGAGGCGGCGGCAGGTGGCGAAGACGCGACGGGCGATCTCGCCACGGTTGGCGACCAGCAGTCTGGAGATCACGGCCGGAACACCCCGAATCCCTCGGCGCCCTTGATCGGCGCGTTCTCGATGACGCTCAGGCAGATGGCGAGCACGGTGCGGGTGTCGCGGGGGTCGATGACGCCGTCGTCGTAGAGCATCCCGGACAGCGCGTAGGGCAGCGACTGCTCCTCCACCATCTGCTCGACCATCGCGCGCATGCCGGCGTCGCCCTCCTCGTCGTAGGCCTGGCCCTTCGCCTCGGCGGCGGCGCGGGCGACGATCGACAGCACGCCGGCGAGCTGCGCCGGTCCCATCACCGCGGACTTCGCGCTGGGCCAGGTGAAGAGGAAGCGCGGGTCGAAGGCGCGGCCGTTCATGCCGTAGTTGCCGGCGCCGTAGGACGCGCCCATGATCACACTGAGGTGCGGCACGGTGGAGTTGGAGACGGCGTTGATCATCATCGCGCCGTGCTTGATGATGCCGCCCTGCTCGTAGTCCTTGCCGACCATGTAGCCGGTGGTGTTGTGCAGGAACAGCAGGGGGGTGTCGGAGGAGTTGGCGAGCTGGATGAACTGCGTCGCCTTCTGCGCCTCCTCGGAGAACAGCACGCCCTGGGCGTTGGCGAGGATGCCGATCGGGCGGCCGTGGATCTCGGCCCAGCCCGTGACGAGCGAGGTGCCGTAGAGCGGCTTGAACTCGTCGAAGGGCCGTCCGTTGTGCTCGCTCGCACCGTCGACGATCCGGACGATCACCTCGCGCGGGTCGAAGGGCTCCTTGAGGTCGGTCGGGATCAGGTCGAGCAGGCCCTCGGGGTCGGCGTCGGGGTCGGCGAACGACCCTCGGCGGGAACCACCGGCTGACCGGTGGTTCCCGAGCTTCTCGCCCGCTGCAACGGCCGAGAACCCGCTGGAAAGGACTGGAACCCCAGCCGTACGCCCCCGGTTGAGGCGGACCACGATCCGCCGCCCGATCCGGATGGCGTCGTGCTCGTCCTCGGCGAGGTAGTCGGCGAGGCCGGAGACCCGGGCGTGCATCTCGGCACCGCCGAGCGACTCGTCGTCGGACTCCTCGCCGGTGGCCATCTTCACCAGGGGCGGGCCGCCGAGGAACACCTTCGCCCCGCCGCGCACGAAGACGGTGTAGTCGCTCATGCCGGGGACGTACGCCCCGCCGGCCGTCGAGTTGCCGAAGACGAGCGCGATCGTCGGCTGGCGTCGCGCCGAGGCCCGCGTCAGGTCGCGGAACAGCTTGCCGCCGGGGATGAAGATCTCCTTCTGGGTCGGCAGGTCCGCGCCGCCCGACTCGACCAGCGAGATCGTGGGGAGGTTGTTCTCCTCGGCGATCTGCGAGGCGCGGAAGATCTTCCGCACCGTCCACGGGTTCGAGGCGCCGCCCTTCACCGTCGGGTCGTTGGCGCTGATCATGCACTCGACGCCCTCGACCACGCCTATCCCGGTGACGACGGAGGCGCCGACGGTGAAGTCGGAGCCCCAGCCCGCCAGCGGCGAGAGCTCGAGGAAGGCCGACCCGGGGTCGACGAGGAGCTCGATGCGCTCGCGTGCGGTCAGCTTGCCGCGCGCGTGGTGGCGCTCGACGTACTTCTCGCCACCGCCGGCCACGGCGATCCCGTGCTGGGCGTCGAGGTCGGCGAGCTTCTCGAGCATCGCGACGCGGTTGGGTCTCGATACGCCTCCTCGTTCCTCGTCGGCTACTCGACCACCGAGGGCGGTCATGCCTCGACCACCGCCTTCATCCGCTCCAGCGTGGTGCGCATCCCGCGGCGGTTCGTACGCCGCCGGAGCGGACCGAGCACCAGCCAGTAGAGGCGCGTCGGGAGGTTCGGCTCCATGCGGAAGTACTCCGTCACGAGGGTGCCGCCGTCCTTCGGCTCGAGCCGGTAGCCCCAGTTGTTGACGGTCACCGCGTCGGTGCCGACGGAGAACTCGAAGACCCTCTCGGGCTCGCAGGCGGTGACGCGGCACGGCGACCAGTACGTCGGGCCCACGCCGTTGCGCTTCACGTGGCCGGCGAAGTAGGCGCCGACCTCGGGTCCGGTCGAGCCGCGGGTCCACTTCGCCTCGAACGTCTCGGGGCTGAACTCCCCGATCCGGGTGACGTCGCTGACGAGGTCCCAGACCTCGGCGGGCGGGGCGTCCATCCAGACCGACACCTCATCGCCCAGGGACGGCAGCTTGATCATCGCTTTCCTCTCATCACGCATAACCCATCAGCTTCGCCGTCAGGTCGCGCAGCACCTCGTCGGCGCCGCCCCCGATCGGCAGGATCCGGGCGTCGCGGTAGTGCCGCTCCACCTCGGTCCCGTGCATGTATCCGGAGCCGCCGAACATCTGGACGGCCCGGTCGCAGACGTACGCCGCGCAGTCGACCGCCGTCTGCTTGGCCAGGCACGCCTCGGCCACGACGAGCTCGCCCGCGACGTGCCGGGCGGCGACCGCACGCGTGTAGGTCCGCGCCACCTCGACCTGGCGGCGCATCTCGACCAGCGTGTGCTGGACCGTCTGGTTGGCGACGAGCGGCCGACCGAAGGTCTCCCGCTCGCGGGCGTACGCCGCGGCGAGGTCGAGCGACCGCGCGGCGATCCCGTAGCCGTGGACCGCGAGCGCGATCCGCTCGACGACGAACTGGTCGGCGATCTGCCCGAAGCCCGAACCCTCCTCGCCGACGAGGTTCGCGGCGGGGACGCGGCAGTCGACGTAGGACAGCTCGGCGGTGTCGGAGCAGTGCCAGCCCATCTTGCGCAGGCCGCGGTCGACGGTGAAGCCGGGCGTGCCCTTCTCGACGACGAGCAGCGAGATCCCGCCGTGGCCGGGTCCTCCGGTGCGGACCGCGGTGGTGACGAAGTCGGCGCGGACGCCGGAGGTGATGAAGGTCTTGGCGCCGTTGACGACGTAGTGGTCGCCGTCGCGGACCGCGGTCGTGCGCAGGCGCGCGACGTCGGACCCGCCGCCCGGCTCGGTGATCGCGAGCGAGCCGATCAGCCTGCCTGCCAGCGTGGGGCGGACGAAGCGGTCGACGAGGTCGGTGTCGCCGCTGGCCGCGATGTGCGGCAGCGCGATGCCGGCGGTGAACAGGCCCGCCATCAGCCCGCTCGACGCACCGGCGTCGAACATCGCCTCCTGGAGCGCGAGCGAGTCCAGCAGGTCACCGCCACCGCCGCCGACCTCCTCGGGGAAGGCGACGCCGATGAGCCCGAGGTCGCCGGCAGTGCGGTGCAGCTCGCGCGGGATCTCCCCGGCGTCCTCCCACTCCTGCAGGTGCGGGGCGACCTCGCGGCGGACGAACTCCGCCCCGGTGGCCCGCAGGGCCTCGTGCTCCGTGCACGCTGGTTGAGCACCGAGCGAAGCGAGCGTGTCGAAACCCGGATCCATCACGTCAGGCTCACCTCGATCGACACCAGCCGCGACCGCAGGAACTCCGCGAGCCCCTTGGCCTGCGGATCGAAGCGAGTCGACGCCGCGACGCCCTCGCCGAGCAGGCCGTGGACGACGAGGTTGACCGCGCCGAGGTGCGGCAGCAGCCACACGTCGACGTCGAGGTCGGCGGCCTCGGGCAGCAGCGTGGGGATCCCGCGCGGCGACATCAGCTTGAACAGCCACTGCACCCGCGCGTCGTACGTCTCCCGGTCGCTGCCGTCGTGGGCGACCCAGAGGCCGATGTTGGCGTCGCCGCCCTTGTCGCCGGAACGGGCGTGGACGAACGTGCCCAAGGGCAGTCGGCGGGTGAGGGTGTCGTGCCGCCCGGGATAGGGCGAGGGGCCCGCGCCGGGGGCCTCGCCGTCGGAGCCGTACGTGCCGGGGTCGGCGACGACCTCACGCCGGCCGTCGGCGTGGACGACGGTGTGCGTGACGTCCGCGCGGTCGACGTACGCCGCCCGGTAGACGCCGTAGGGGGTCGCGGGCGCGGGCGGCGCCGTCATCGTGAACCCGGGGTAGGAGCCGAGTGCGAGCTCGACCGCGGCCGCGGTGAACGCGCGACCGACCGGGTCGGGCGAGGGGTCCTTGACGGTGCACCGCAGCAACGCGGAGGCGGCCTCCTCGGTGTCGGCGTCCGCAGGCGGGACCCGTACGTCGGACCAGGTCACCTCGGCCGCGGTCAGCCGCGGTCCGAGCTGCTCGCGCACCCAAGCGGCCTTGGCCTCGACGTCGAGCCCGGTCAGCACGAGCTCGAGGCTGTTGCGCCAGCCGCCGAGCTCGTTGACGCAGACCTTGAGACGCTCGGGCGGCGCCTCGCCGACGACCCCGCCGACGGCGACGCGGTCCTCGGCCTCCTGCTCGAGCCGCACCGAGTCGAGGTGCACGGTGACGTCGGGGCCGAGGTAGCGCGTGGACTGGATCTCGTAGACCAGCTGCGCGGTGACGGTGTCGACCGTGACCGCGCCACCGGTGCCGGCGTGCTTGGTGATCACGCTGGAGCCGTCGGAGGCGACCTCGGCGACCGGGAAGCCCAGCGGCCGGTCGCGGTGGGGCAGGTCGAGGAAGCCGCTGAAGTTGCCGCCCGTCGCCTGGGTGCCGCACTCGATGACGTGCCCGGCGACGACCGCGCCGGCCAGCGCGTCGTACGCCGTCGCGTCCCACGCGTGGTGCGCGATCGCCGGGCCGACGACGAGCGAGGCGTCGGTGACGCGACCCGTGACGACGACGTCGGCGCCGGCGGTGAGGGCGGCGGCGATGCCGAAACCGCCGAGGTAGGCGTTGGCCGTGAGCGCGCCGTCCCACCCGTGCCGGGTGGACAGGTGGCGTACGTCGTCGCCCTCGACGTGGGCGACCTGCGGGTCGAGGCCGAGGCCCTTCGCGACCTCGCGGACCTTGTCGGCGAGGCCGGCGGGGTTGAGGCCGCCGGCGTTGGCGACGATCCGCACCCCCCGCTCGAGCGCGAGGCCGAGGCAGTCCTCGAGCTGGCGGACGAAGGTGCGGGCGTAGCCGAGCGAGGGGTCCTTGAGCTGGTCCTTGCCGAGGATGAGCATGGTGAGCTCGGCGAGGTAGTCGCCGGTGAGGACGTCGAGCTCTCCCCCCTCGAGCATCTCCCGCATCGCGCTCAGGCGGTCGCCGTAGAAGCCGGAGCAGTTGCCGATCCGGACCACGTCCGTCATCGCGGCGCCCTCCCCTCGCCCGGCTGCCCGGCGAACGCCTGGGCGATGTCGAGCCAGCGGTCGACGTCGGCGCCGCTCGCGACGAGGTCGGTGTCGGCGCGGTGGACGCGCTGGGTGACCAGCCGGCAGAAGTCGCCGGCGCTGCCGGTCAGCGTCTGGCCCGCGTCCTCGGGACCCCACGACCACACCTCACCCGACGGCGAGGCCAGGTCGATGCGGAACTCGTCGGCCGGCGGCTCGAGCCCGTGGACGGAGAAGGCGAAGTTGCGGGTGCGTACGCCGAGGTGGGCGACGTGGCGGATCCGGTCGGTGTCCTCGACGTCTGCGCCGAGGGCCTCGTGGACGTCGAGGCTGTGGGCCCACGTCTCCATCAGCCGGGCGGTCGCCATCGACGTGGGCGACATGGGCGGGCCGAACCACGGCATCTTCTCGCCCTGCGGCATCGCGACCAGCGCGTCCCGGAGGTCGGCGCGGGCGCGACGCCACCGCGCCAGCAGGTCGGGCTCGTGGGCCAGCGCCAGCGCCTGCGCGTCGACGAAGCCGGCCGGGTCGGCGATGGCGTCGAGGACGACGGCGTCCCAGGCCTCCTTGTCGGTGGCCGCCTTCAGCGCCACTACGTCGGTCCAGGCGAGGTGGGCGACCTGGGTCGCGACGTCCCAGCCGGGGGCCGGGGTGGGCGTGCGCCAGCCGTCGTCGTCGAGGCCGGCGACGAGCTGCTCGAGCCGGTCCCCCTCGGCCTCGAGGTCGACGAGCACCTGGGTCAGGACGTCGGTCATCGGGGGCTCCTGCACGGGGCGAGCTCCTTGTCCAGCACGTCGGCCCACTCGCGCAGGATGCGCCGGCGCCGGGCCGAGTCGTCGGTGATCGTCGAGGCCAGCCCCAGGCCGCGGACCAGGTCGAGGGTCGCCTGCACCAGCTCGCGCACCCCCGGCCTCGACTCGTCGGCGCCGAGCGCGGCGACCGTCATCCGGTGCGCCTCGCGGCCGACCCGCTGCTCCAGCGGCCCGACCGCCGCGAGCAGCTCGGCGTCGGTGCGGGCCGCGACCCACAGCTCGAGCGCCGCGGCGAAGACCGGTGAGGAGAAGTGGTCGCCCAGCATCTCGACGACGGCGCGCGTACGCCTCCCGCCGGCCGGCAGCTCGGCGACCGCCGCGGCCAGCTCGGCGCCGCGGCGCTCGGTGAGGTGCTCGACGGCGGCCACGACCAGGTCGTTCTTGGTCGGGAAGTGGTGCAGCTGCGCTCCCCGGCTCACCCCGGCCCGCTCGGAGACCAGCGTGGTCGAGGTCCCGGCGAACCCGCGCTCGACGAGCAGCTCGACGGTGGCCTCGAGCAGCCGGGCCCGCATGGCACGGGACCGATCGGCCTGCGGAACGCGGGCCGCCGGCGCGGTCGGGCTCTGGGCGGGGGTCACGGGGCAAGCCTGCCTCCCCACAAACAAACAGTCAAGCCTGACTTTTTGTTCGTGGTCTCACCCCGCTGCCGGCGACACCTGGGTGACGGTCTGCAAGGCTCCGCACGCCGATTCCGACCCCTGCCAGAGATCACCGTCAGGCACCGAGGCCCGCCAGGCGTACCAACCGGCCTCCGGCACCGAGAAGCTGAGCGACCTGAAGGTCCCGTTGCCCGGCCGGGTCTGCCGGACCAGCTGATGGCTTCCGGCACACGTGACCCCGCCGATGGCGAACGGGCCGTACAGGCGGACGGTGACCTCCACAGGACCCCCGAAGGGGAGCCCGGTCAGGGTCACCTGGGCATCGACGGCGTCGTGGGTCACGGCACCCGAGGGAGCGACCACCGCGAGGGACGTCAGACCTCGCACCCTGACCACTGCCCCGCAGGCGGTGGTCGGTGTGCTGGCGGCCGTCCCGTCGACGTCGACGCGCCACTTGTAGTAGCCGCCCGCCGTCGGCACGACGGACGGGAGGTCGTACGTCCCGTCGTCGGCCACGGTGGCTGCGACCGCACCGACGGAGGGTCCCGTGCAGGCGGCGGCCGAGTCGGAGGCGAAGGGACCGAAGAGAGTGGCCGTCGCTCGCCGCGGGGCGCCATCGCCGTGGACCGTGCTCACGACCGCGACCGGCTCCCCCGACGTCACCGGCGACCGCTTCGCCGCCAGGGCGAGGGACTGCGGGCCGCGGACGGCAACCCGTGCGCTGGCGACGACGACCCGGCGTACGCCGCCCTCCGCCACGGCCGCCTGACCGCGGCGGTGCGCCCCGCGTACGCGCAGGCGGTGCTCGGGCACCTGTCCCACCCTTGCGACGACCGTGCGCCAGCCGGCGACCGGCGCGGCCAGTCGCACCACGGCGCGCCCGTCGTCGCCCGTGACGGCCTCGACGGGTCCCGCGGCCGGCTCGGACGCACCCCCGTCGGGCGAGGTCACCGTCACGGGCAGGCCCGGGACCGGGCCTCCGTGACCGTCGGTCACGCGCACGGTCACGGACGTGACGCCGCCGACGTCCGCCGCCGACGGGACGACGGCGACGCGGTGCCGGCCGGCGCTGGCCCGCGAGCCGCTCAGCATCAGGCGTACGTAGCGGCGCACGGTCGCCGGGTCCCCGCTCGCCCCGACCCGCGCCGCGCCGCGGGCACCACCGAGGCGCCACCCGCGGTCGCCGAGCAGGTGCAGGACCGCGGCGTCGACGGCGGCTGCCTGCCGGGCGTCGCGGTAGCCGCCGTACTTCGAGAGGATCCAGGCGGCGCGCTGGGTCTCACGTCGGGAGGGGCCACGGCGACCGGCGAGGTCGTTCGTGGGGTCCGCCCGCCGGAAGCCGGCACGATTGGGACGTCGGTCCGGGGTGATCACAAAGACGGGCGTGCGGCCGACCCGGTAGCCGCCGATCCAGCCGCCGGCGGCGTGGCCGGTCGCGGGGATCCGGTAGCCCGCCCACCGCTCGGCGCGGTCGCCGGCGGTCACGGCCGACCCGACCGGGGCGGCGACCAGGCTCGCGGCCGCGAGCAGCCCCGCGACCAACCCGGCGAGGCCGGCGAGCGGTCTCGGGGGTGTCGTCCTCGGACTGGGGCTGGTCATCGCGTGCCTCCTCAGCCCACCAGGCCCGGGTCCTGCGTGCCGGGGTCGGTGGGTCCGCTCGGCGGGCTGGGTTGCTGGCTGGGTTGGGGGTTCTGTTGCGGGTTCTGTTGCTGGGTCGCTTGCTGGGTCGCTTGCTGGGTCGCTTGCTGGGGAGGGGTCGCGGTGGGCGCCGGCGTGGGGGTCGGCGTGGGGGTCGGCGTGGGGGTCGGCGTGGGGGTCGGGCTCGGGTCCGGGCTCGGCGTGGCCCGCACGCTCGGCTCCTGCGCCGCCACGACCATGGGCGGCGCCTGCCCGGTGACCCGGACCTCGCCGGTGACGGGCGGCGCGGTCGGCGAGGTGGCCGACCACTCGTACGTGCCGCCGTCGAGCCCGGCGACGACCACCCGCTGGCCGCCGGGGGTGCGGACCACGACGGTGCGCACGACCCGGCTCCCGCTGCGGTCCGCGACCTCGACCCGGACCCGGGCCGGGCGGCGGGTGGCGCGTACGACGAAGGCGACGGCCCCGTCGGCGGCGGCGACCTGGCGTACGAGCACCTGACGGACCACGTCCGAGACGGCCGGGCCCGCCGCCTGCCCCTGCGGCGCGGCCTCGGGGACGGCCGACGGCGACGCCGGGTCCGGCCCGGGGCCGAGGTTGGCGATCGCGAGTGACGCGGCCATGACGAGGACCGCCCCCGCCGCGAGCCGGGCAGCAGCCGCTCGGGCGGTCAGGCCGGCCGGCCCGGTGGGGGGCGTGGGGTCCGGCGGGGGCGGTGACTGGGGGGATGGCTGGAGGGATGGCTGGAGGGACGGCCGGAGGGACGGCTGGGGGGATGGCGCGGCGCGCCGGGCGGACGGCTCGACGGCCTCCCGCACCGCCGCCCGCCGTGGGGCGGGGACGACGACGGGGGCGGGCTCCTGCGCGTCGACCAGGGCGACGAGCGCGGGCGACGGGACGACGCCGAGCTCGACGCGCAGGACCTCGCGGTAGCGCTCGAGCTCGCGGACCGCGCCGGCCCGGTCGCCGCGCCCGAGCAGCCCGCGGATGACCAGCTCGCTGGCGGACTCGCGCCACGGCTCGATCCGGGCGACGGCGCGGGCAGCGCCCTCGGCGAGACCGGTGTCGCCGCGCTCGAGCGCCCGGTGGGCAAGGCGCTCGAGGGAGTCGACGCGCAGCCGCTGGAGGTCGTCGCGCTGGGCCTCGACCCACTCGTCGTACCAGCCCGGCAGCAGCGGGTCGCCCGCCAGCGAGGCGAGCAACGCAGCGTCCGCGTCGGGCGTACCTGCTCGCGCCGCGGCCGCGCGCAGTCCGTCGACGTCGACGACGACGTCGGGGGCCAGGCCCACGCTCGTGCGGTCGGCGACGACGAGGCCGGGGCAGCGGTCCCGGGTCTGCGCCAGCGCCCGCCTCAGGCTGGCGAGGGCCCGTGCGTCCGTGCTCTCCGGCCACAGCGTGCCGGCGACCTGGGCACGGGCCCGCACGCCGGTCAGCGCGAGCAGGGCGCAGAGGCGCTGCTCGCGCCCGCCGAGCGCGACGTCGTGTCCGTCCACGACGAGCTGCCACCCGCCGAGGAGGCTCAGGCGACGTTCAGCGACGTGCCTGGTGTCCGGCATGGTCGATCACCGAGATCTCCCTCTCCCTGTCCCGCTGCCACCGATCCGGGCTGCGGGCACTCCCCTGCGGACAGACCTTGCCGGTGCTCCACCCCTTCGGGGGGTACGGAGGCCCGTTATCCCCACGATTGGGGTCGACGTCTGGACCGGTCCCGGATATCCGGCGACCGGTCACGCACCGGTCACGCGCGAGTCACGCACCCCCCGCTGCGATGTGCCACCAGACCGACCGCACCTCGGGGGGAGGTGAACACCATGCGGGAACTCTCACTCGCCGAGCTCGACACCGAGCGCACCGAGCTTCTTCCGACCCGGGAGACGCTGACCTTCGGCAACTACAACTGGGCCAACATCGTGGCGAACAACTCGTCGATGGCCCTCAACGCCGCGTCCCTGTACGCCGTCGCGAACAGCGCCGCCGGCCAGACGATCGTCGTGACCCAGGGCTGACGGCCCCGGCGTGGCCTTCCCGAGGGAGGGGAGGCCACGCCGAGCACGCCGCCCGCCGAGATCCGAGCAGCAGGAGAGGAGGTGAACCGGCATGGTCCGACGACCCGACCTCGTCATGGCCGACCTCGACGCCGAGACGGCCACGCCGTTGCCCCGGCGGGAGACGTTGAGCTGCCAGTTCGCGTGCGTCAACGTCACCAACATCGTGGGCGTCAACCTCGCCCTCGCCGTCAACGCGGCCACGATCAACTCGCAGGCCGAGGCACTCGCCCTGCAGTACCTGGCCTCCGTGCAGACGCACATGCACTAGGCGCCGACCGCCCGAGGGACCCGGCGGCGGATGCGTTGCTCTGGCGCATCCGTCGCCGTCACCAGCACGACACCCAGAGCACCCAGAGCACACCAGAGCGAGCACACCAGAGCGATGGACCTGACGACTGCCGACCACCGGAGGACCGCGCCACCGCCCGCCACCGGGCAGCGGTGGCGTCAGGCGCGCGGCCTGCAGTTCCTGGGCCCGGTCCAGGGCTCGGGCCTCAAGGACCCGGCGTTCCTGGTGCGGCGCGTCGACGACCAGGTGGTGCAGCTGTCCGAGCTGCTGCACCTGGTCGTCCGCGCGGTCGAGCCGCCCCGTCCGGCGGAGCAGGTGGCCGACGACGTGAGCCGGGCGTACGGACGCAACCTGACGGTCGACGGACTGGCCCACCTCGTGACGAGCCGGCTGGAGCCGCTCGGCCTGGTCGTGCCCGACGAGGCACCCGACCCGACCCGTGCGGTGCGGGCGCGGCCGCTGCTGGCCCTGACCGCGAAGGGCACGCTGGTGCCGGCGCAGGTCGTCGACCGGGCCGCGGCCTGGCTGGCGCCGCTGTTCTGGCCGCCGGTGGTGGCGATCGCGCTCGTGTCGCTGGTCGTCGCCGACGTGGCGCTGCTGACCCGCGGCGACTTCTGGGGAGCGGTGGGCGAGCTCTTCGCGACGCCGACGATCGCGCTCCTGATCTACGCCCTGCTCACCGCCTCGGCCGTCGTGCACGAGCTGGGGCACGCGGCCGCCTGCCGCTACGGCGGGGCGCGGCCGGGCGAGATCGGCTTCGGCCTCTACCTGGTGTTCCCGGCGTTCTACACCGACGTGACCGACTCCTACCGGATCGGGCGGGTGGGCCGGGTGCGCACCGACCTCGGCGGGCTGCACTTCAACGTGCTCACCGTGCTGGCGCTGGCGGGGGCGTACCTCGCGACCGGGAGCGGCGTCCTGCTCCTGACCGCGCTCGTGCTGCAGCTCCAGATGCTGCAGCAGCTCATCCCGGTGGTGCGCTTCGACGGCTACTACGTGCTGTCCGACCTCGCCGGCGTACCGGACCTCTTCGCCCGCGTCGGCCCGGTGCTGCGGAGCCTGCGCCCCGGGCACCCGGTCGACCCGCGGGTCAGCGAGCTGCGACCACGCACGCGTCGCTTCGTGACGGCCTGGGTCCTGGTCGTGGTGCCGCTGCTGGTCGCCGCTCTGGGCTGGGCGGGATGGTACCTCCCGGAGTTCCTCGAGCGCGGCCGCGAGGGCGTACGCCTGCAGCAGCTCGTCTTCGACGTCGCGTGGGAGCGCCGGGACTGGTCCGCGATGGCCCTGGCCGTGGTGTCGATCGCCCTGCTCCTGCTGCCGATCCTCGGTGCGGTGCTGGCCTTCTGGCGGCTCGGCACCACCCTCGTCCTGCTCGCGCGGGCCCGCCTCGCGGCCCGCGCCCCTGAGCCGTACGGCGACTCCGCGGGACTCGCCGCCCCCGCACCCGACCCACCCACCGTGGTCTCCGCGGCCGACTTCACCGACGCGGTGATGTACGCCGCCCCCGCGCCCGTGCCGAGGCAGGGCTGGCGCAGCGCGGTCTACCGCGGCAGCGGGCACCTGGTCAACCCGGGACCGAGCCTGCCCGAACAGCGGCTGCGCGAGCTGGAGCGGCGGCTGCGCACGCCCGTCGAGGGCTCGCGCCGGGTGGTGGTGATGAGCCGCAAGGGCGGGGTCGGCAAGACCACGATCACGCTCGCGCTCGGCAGCACGTTCGCGCTGCTGCGCGGCGACCGCGTGATCGCCGTCGACGCCAACCCCGACGCGGGCAACCTCGCCCACCGGGTCGCGCCGCCGCACGACCGCACCGTGACCGACGTGCTCCGCGACCTCGACGGCATCGAGACGTACGCCGCGCTGCGCCGCTACACCTCGCAGGCGGTCGAGTCGCGGCTCGAGGTGCTCGCCTCCGACGACGACCCGGGCATCGGGATGGCGCTGGCCCGCGACGACTACCACCGCCTGATCGGGCTGCTCGACCGCTTCTACAACGTGATCCTGCTCGACACCGGCACCGGGATCCTCGACAGCGCCAACCAGGGGCTGCTGACCGAGGCCGACCAGGTCGTGCTGGTCGTGCGGGCCGGGCTCGACGGCGGACGGGCGGGCGCGCTGACCCTGGACTGGATGGACCAGCACGGGTTCGACGACCTCGTGGCGCGGACCGTCGTCGTGGTCAACGCCGAGCGGCGCGGCAGCGAGCCGCCCGAGCCGATGCGTCGCCACTTCGAGAAGCGCTGCGCCCGGGTCGTCACGGTCCCGTGGGACGACGCGCTGGAGCCGGGCGCGCTCACCGACATGTCCTCCCTGCACCGTCGCACCCGGGACGCGCTGGTCGACATCGCGGCGGCGGTGGCCGACAACTTCTCCGTCGGGGGCACTCCGTGACTGCCCGCGGCCTCGCCGTCCACGCCGTCGTGGCGGCGCTGCTGCTGGCCGGTGCGGCGGACGCGAGTCCCCGCGGGCCGGGGGCCGAGCGGCGCGACCTCGACGTCGTCGCCAGCGCCCAGCCCAGCGACCAGCGGCGCGAGGACCGCGACGTCGTCGTCGCCGAGGTCATGGTCCGCGACGGCGCCCTCAAGGCCGACGCGGTGGCGACCACCGTGACCTCCTGTCACGCGTGCCGCGGCGAGAGCGCGGTGCTGCAGGTGCTCTACGTGCCCGGCCCGGCGTCCGCTCGGTTCGACAACGTGGCGTCGGCCTGGACGCAGGACTGCTGGGACTGCACCGCGACGGCGCTGGCGGTGCAGGTGGTCGTCATCGGCCCGGGCACGCGCGCCCGCCCGACCAACCGGGCGCTGGCGGTCGGCGACGCGTGCGCGACCTGCCGGACCGCGACCGCCGCCTTCCAGGTCGTCGTGCAGGTGGACGCGATCGGTCGCCTCGCGGACCCGGCCCTCGCCGAGGTCGCGGCGTGGTTCGAGGCCGAGGCCGCGCTGCTGGAGGCCGCCGTGCAGGCGCCCGCCGCGCGTCGCCGGGCCGAACGGGTCGCCGTACGCTCGCTCGACGACCTGCGCCGCCTCGCCGTGCGCTCGCTCGGGGGGCGGGCCCGGTCCGCCCGGGTGGCCGTCACCCGCTGACGCCGCCTCTCCCCCGGGTCGCGGCCGCCCGGCGTCATACCAAGCCGCACGTATCGGTGCGGGTTCGTATGACGCCCGCCGCGAGCCCCGGCCGACGTCATACCAAGTCGTACGCATGGGTGCGGGTTCGTATGACGCTCGACCTGACCCGTGGGCAGGAGTCAGACGGCCGCGACCGTCAGCACGACCCGGGCCCGCTCGTCCCCCGCGAGCCAGCGGCGGCGGGCGCGCACGAGCCGGCGCGTCGACCACGCCAGGAAGGGCAGCGCGGCGACAGCCGGAACCCAGGCCCACGGGACCGCGGCGAGGCCGGTGAACAGCAGCGCGGTCAGCGTGGTGACGAGCGAGAGCCGCCCGGCGTACCCGGCCATCGCGGCGTGTGGCGCCGGCGTCGCTCGCGGCGAGGAGAGGTCCACCCCGTACGGCGATCGCACCGACCACGTCATCACGATCGCGAGCACCTGCACGACCACCACGAGCCAGCACGACAGGACCGCGACCCCGACCACGAGGGGTGGCAGCCCGTTGCGCAGCAGCGCGAGCACGACGGTGATGCCGGAGACGAGCGCCATGCACTCGGCCACGACGAGGGCGCGTACGTCGAACACGTCGGCCGCCGACACCGGCAGGGTCTCGCGCCAGACCATCCCCTTGCCGTCGAGGCACCAGGCGTTGACGCCGAACAGCAGGGCCGCGCCGCTCGCGGTGAGGCCCGGCAGGACCATCACCGAGCTCCACTCGAGCCCCGCCACCAGCGCGACCAGGCCGGGGCCCAGGCCGAGCACCAGCAGGCCGCGGCGCATGCCGACCGAGCGCCACACCGAGGCACGGTCGAGGCGGCGCAGCAGCGCGCGGTCGGGTGAGCCCCAGCGTGGTTCGGGGGCGTGGCGCGCCTCGTGCACGCCGGACTGCACCCGCAGCTCCTCGCGCGGAGGCAGGCCAAGCGCCCAGGCAGCGGGCCGGGCGCCGACGACGACGCCCGCGGCGGCGAGCGCGAGCAGGAGGACCGCCACGAGGGGCCAGGCCGGGGTCTGCGCCGTCTCCGCGATCCACGTCGTCGGGAGGGACCGTACGAGCGGTCCGAGCAGCCCCGCGAGGTGCAGGCCGGCCAGGGCGACGACGACGGCGCCGCCGACCGTGCGGACGACGACCACGCCGTGGGGCGAGCGGCGTACGCCCTCGATCGCCCAGCCGGCCGCCTGTCCGAGCGCGGTGGCGGCGAGGACCCAGGTGAGCACGACGACCTGGGCGCCGAGCAGGCCGCCGGGCGGCGCGACGAGCGCGGTGACGGCGAGCAGGCCCCACATCTGGACGAGCCAGGCGAGGTTGACCGGGGCGAGCAGCAGAGCGCCGAGGTGCTCGGTCACCGGGCTGATCGGGTGCACGGCCGCCTCGCTGCGCGACAACAGCTCGCGACCGCCGCCGCTGCCCATGGCGGAGCTGACGGCGAGCAGCAGGAACCCGGCGAACGCCGCGCCGAGGTTCCCCTGGACCGAGGCGAGGGCCCGCTCGACGGCGGGCGAGCCGACGGACGCCACGTCGAAGCCGCTCGGACCGAGGGCGAAGAGAGCCGTCAGCGCGAGGACGACGACGAGGCCGAGGGCACTGGCCCGGCGGCGGCGTACGGTCCGCGCGCGGAACGCGACGAGGTGGCCGGTGTCGCGCGCGGCGTCGAGCCAGCCGTCAGTCGAGGAGCGCACGGTAGGCCTCGCCGGTGAGCTCGCCCGCCTGCATCGCGGCGACCCGGTTGCCGCCCCGCAGCACCACGGCCTCCCCGCAGGCCTCGAGCGCGAGGTCGCGCAGGTGGGTGGAGAGCAGTACGCAGGCGCCGCGGGCGCGGGCGTCGGCGACCACCTCGAGGGTGGCATCGACGCCGAGCGGGTCGACGCCGTCGAAGGGCTCGTCGAGCAGCAGGACCGCGGGATCGTGGAGGGACGCCAGGACGACGCTGAGACGGCGGCTCATGCCGTGGCTGAACCCGCCGACCACGCGGTGGGCGACGTCGCCGAGCTCGAAGCGCTCGAGCAGGTCGCGCCCGCGCTCCTCCCAGGCGGGCATCCGGCGCAGGCGCGCGCTGAGCTGGAGGTGCTCCCACGGGGTGGCCCGCGGCACGAGGCCGCCGACGTCGGGGCAGTAGCCGACGGACCGCTTGACGCCGAGCGCGTCGGTGGCGGCGTCGTGGCCGGCGACCGTCACCTCGCCGGCGGTCGGCGGCACCACGCCGGCCAGGACCTTCATCGTGGTCGACTTGCCCGCGCCGTTGCGCCCGAGCAGCGCCGTCGCCTGCCCGGCCTCGGCCGTGAGGTCGACGCCGGCGACGGCCTCGACGTCACCGAAGCGGACGTGCAGGCCGCGTACGACGACGGCGGGAGCAGGGGTCTGGGTCACCGCACGATTCTCGCCGAGCGGACGCGTCCGCACACCCCGAACGGGTCGATCTCGCAGCGCGGGACCGGTCCAGACGGGCAGGCGGGTGGCCCCTGCCCGGGCGCACCATGGAAGAAGTCGGCGGTGTGAAGGAAACGGAGGGGGTGTTGGCGGGTCGTTCTGGTCATCAGGAGAGGAGGCCGGCATGGACGAGGACATCGTGAGCTTCGGCGGCCCGTGGTCGTCGAGCGAACCCGCGAGCCTCCGCGACGTGTTCGACGCGAGCTATCGCCGGCTCGTCGTGCAGCTGTTCGGCGTCACGGGCAGCATGGACGAGGCGGAGGACCTGGTGCAGGAAGCCTTCGCCCGCGCCGCCGCGGCCGGCCGGCGCTTCGCCCGGGTCGACAACCCGGAGGCGTGGCTGCGGAGGACCGCGATCAACGCGCACCGCAGTCGCTGGCGCAAGATGCGCAACGGGCGGCGCGCGCAGGAACGAATCCTGCCTCCACGCGACCCGGTCGGCCTCGAGGACCACCTCGAGATCATCGACGCGCTGCGGGCGCTGCCCGAGCCGCAGCGGCACGTGATCGCCCTGCACTACCTCGCCGACCTCCCGGTCGAGGAGATCGCCGACGAGCTCGGCGTCCCACCCGGCACCGTCAGGTCCCGCCTCAGCCGAGGGCGAGAGGCACTCGCCTCGCACCTCGCGTACGCCGAAGGAGGCGTCCACCATGTCTGAGCGCCTTCTGGAAGCGTTCCGCGAGGAGGCCGAGCACCACGTCCGAGCTCCCGACTTCGCGGCCATCGAGCGAGCGGGACGCCAGCGGCGGCACCGAGGCCACGCGGTGGTCGGCGCCGTGACGGCCTGCGTCCTCGGTGTCAGCGGAATCGTCGCCGGCACGTTCGGCGGCTCCGCCGACCCGCAGCCCGCCGAGGGCCCGGACCAGACCTCGCTCACGAGGCCCTACCCGGTGATGACGAACACCACCCTGGACGCGGGCACCTACGTGCTGCGCCCGTCCGAGGACACCTCGTTGCCCTCCGTACGGTTCACTCTCCCCGAGGGATGGAACTCCTGGCTCGGCCCGAACCGGTTCGCAGGCCTGGACGACCTGGCGGCGGGCGAGGGCACGACCAACGGCGAGCTGCTGGACAAGGACCCGGAATGGGCGCTGGGAATGGTCGCCCTGGACGTGACGTGGGTCGCCCAGCCGGGGTGCACGATGACCGACGTGACGGGCGACGACACGAGCACGCTCGTGGAGGCACTCACCACCGTCCCACGCCTCACGGTGACCTCCGGCCCCGAGAGCACGGTCCGCTTCGGTTACCCCGCGGTGCACCTGCGGCTGCGGGAGGATGGCCCCCGCGGGACCTGCACGCAGGACACCGTGCTGACCACCGCCGAGGCCGCCATCCGCTACCTCAGGCGCGGCACCACCGTCGACGCCTGGGTCATCGACGTCGAAGGTCGACCGCTGCTGCTGTGGGCCGTGTGGACCGCCGGGACCCCGAGCGCCGAGGTGCAGGGCCTGCACGCCGTGGTCGACTCCGTCGAGATCGTCGAGGGCGACCAGCGCTAGCGCCGACCGGGCACTTCCGTGCCCGGTCGGTGTGTCCCGCGCGTCAGGAAGTGCCCGGTCGGGGTCAGGCGGGGAAGCCCTCGCCCCTCGCCGCCAGCTCGCGGAGGTACGGCGTGGGGCGGAACCGCTCGCCGTACGCGTCCGCCAGCTCGTCGGCCCGGGCCAGGAACGCGTCGAGGCCGACGGGGCCGACTCCGTGGCCGGTCTCGTCGAGGGCCTGCCAGCCGGTCATGAACTGGGCCGCGCCGCCCGTCAGCGCCGGGAACCCGATGCCCATGATCGAGCCGATGTTGGCCGCGGCGGCCGAGGTGATGACGCCCTCCTCGAAGCACTTCGCGGTCTCGAGCGCCTCGATGAAGAGCATCCGGTCGCGCACGTCGCGGATCGGGATCTGCTGCTCCGCCACGGGGAACGTCTCCGCGAGCCCGGGCCACAGCGTCGTACGGCGCCCGTTCTCGTCGTAGTCGTAGAAGCCCGCGCCCTTGAGCCGGGACGGCCGACCGAGGCCGATCATGGTCTCGATGACCGCACCCGCCGGGTAGTCGCCGAGGTCGATGCCCTCGCGCTCGGCGGCGTCCTCGGTCGCCTTGCGGATCTTGGCCATCAGCTCCATGTTGAGCTCGTCGCTGATCTGCAGCGGCCCGACGGGGAAGCCGGCCGACGTCGCCGCGCGCTCCAGCGACACCGGGTGGACGCCCTCGGCGAGCATCGCGAGGCCCTCGTTGATCTGGGTGCCGATGACGCGCGAGGTGTAGAAGCCGCGCGAGTCGTTGACCACGATCGGCGTCTTGCGGATCTGCTGGACGACGTCGTACGCCTTGGCGAGCGCGGCGTCGGAGGTCTCCGCGCCGCGGATGATCTCGACGAGCGGCATCTTGTCGACGGGGCTGAAGAAGTGCAGGCCGATGAAGTCGGCGGGGCGGTCCACGCCGGTGGCGAGCTCGGTGATCGGCAGGGTCGAGGTGTTGGAGCACAGCAGCGCGTCGGCCTCGACGTGGGGCGCCACCTCGGCGAACACCTTCGCCTTGAGCGACGGGTCCTCGAAGACCGCCTCGATCACGAGGTCGCAGCCCGCGAGGTCGGCGGCGTCGGCGGTGGGCGTGATCCGCGCGAGCAGCTCGTCGGCCTTGTCCTGCGTGATCTTCCCGCGCTCGACACCCTTGGCGTTGAGCTTCGCCGTGTACGCCTTGCCGCGCTCGGCCGCCTCGAGGGAGACGTCCTTGAGCACGACCTGCATGCCGGCGCGGGCGCACGAGTAGGCGATGCCGGCGCCCATCATCCCGGCGCCGAGGACGGCGACCTTCTTGGCGGTCCACCTCTCGATGCCCTGCGGGCGGAGGGATCCGGAGTTGATCGCCTGGAGGTCGAAGAAGAAGGCCTGGATCATGTTCTTGGCCTGCTGGTTGACCACCAGGTTGGTGAAGTAGCGGCTCTCGATGCGCGAGGCGGTGTCGAAGTCGACCTGCGCGCCCTCGACGGCCGCGCTCATGATCGCGCGCGGCGCGGGATAGACCGCACCCTTGGTCTGCTTGCGCAGCAGGGCGGGGAAGGCCGGCAGGAACTGGGCGAGCGCCGGGGTCTTCGGCGTGCCGCCGGGCATCTTGTAGCCGGCGCGGTCCCACGGGTTCTTCGCCGCGTCCTCGTCGTCCTTGTGCGCGAGGATCCACGCCTTGGCCGCCGGCACCAGCTCCTCGCGGGTCGGGACGACCTCGTCGACGAGCCCCTTGGCGAGCGCGCCCCGCGGGTCGAACTGGGCGCCGGGCATCAGCACGTCCATCAGCGCGGACTGCAGGCCGAGCATGCGTACGACGCGGGTGACCCCGCCGCCGCCGGGCAGCAGTCCGAGCGTCGACTCGGGCAGGCCGATCTTCACCGAGCGGTCGTCGACGGTGATGCGGCGGTTGGCCGCCAGCGCGATCTCGAGCCCGCCGCCGAGGGCGGCACCGTTGATCGCCGCGACGACGGGCCGCGGGAAGGTCTCGAGCCGGCGGAGGCTGGACTTGACCGCCTCGCCCATCGCGAAGATCTCCTCGGCGTCCTCGGGGGTCGCCTTCATCATGCTCTTGAGGTTGCCGCCGGCGAAGAAGGTCTTCTTCGCGCTGGTCAGGACCACGCCGGTGACGTCGTCGACCTCGTCGTGGAGCCGCTGGACGGCGGCCTCCATCGACGCCTGGTAGAGCTCGTTCATCGTGTTGGCGCTGGCCGTCGGGTCGTCGAGGGTCAGCGTGACGATGCCGTCGGCGTCGCGGTCGTAGCGGACTGCGCTGTGCTCGTCGGTGCGGGGGGTGTCAGTGGAAGTCATGGGGTTCCTTCGTGTTCTCGCGCCCGCCGGTTGAGCAGGCGCGCCAGCGCCGTGTCGAAACCAAGGGGCTCTGAAGTTCTGTCCGGCTGGGGTTGCTTGTCGTCTGATCGGGTCTCGATACAGCGCCGTCACGGCTTCGTTCCTCAGCCGTGGGCGCCGCTCGACCACCGATGACCGTGTCGGAGCTGGTCACGGTGCTCCGCGCCTCAGACCAGCTCCACCACGGTCGCGATCCCCATGCCACCGCCGACGCAGAGCGTGGCGAGGCCGCGCTTCTGGTCGCGGCGGGCGAGCTCGTCGACGAGGGTGCCGAGGATCATCGCGCCGGTCGCGCCGAGCGGGTGGCCCATCGCGATGGCGCCGCCGTTGACGTTGGTGACGTCGTGGCTGATGCCCATGTCGCGCATGAAGCGCATCGCGACGGCAGCGAACGCCTCGTTGATCTCCCACAGGTCGATGTCGTCGACCTCGAGGCCCGCGCGGGCCAGCGCCTTGCGGGCCGCCGGGGCGGGGCCGGTGAGCATGATCGTCGGGTCGGCGCCCGACACGGCGGTCGAGATGATCCGCGCGCGCGGGGTCAGCCCGAGCGAGGTGCCGACCTCCTCGGTGCCGATCGCCATCACGGCCGCGCCGTCGACGATGCCCGACGAGTTGCCGGCGTGGTGGACGTGGTCGATGGCCGGGATCCAGTGGTACTTCTCCAGCGCCACGTCGTCGAAGCCGGCGTCACGGCCGATCTGGGCGAACGACGGCTTCAGGCCGGCGAGGCCCTCCACGGAGGTGTCGGGCCGGACGGTCTCGTCGCGGTCGAGCACGGTGACGCCGCTGAGGTCCTTGACGGGGACGACCGCGTCGTCGAAGTAGCCGTTGGCCCACGCCTTCGCGGCGCGGTGGTGGGACTCGGCGGCGTACGCGTCGACGTCCTGACGGTTCCAGCCCTCGATCGTGGCGATGAGGTCGGCACCGATGCCCTGCGGCACGAAGCCGGTCTCGAGCGCGGTGGCCGGGTCCATCGCCCAGGCGCCGCCGTCGCTGCCCATCGGCACGCGGCTCATCGACTCGACGCCGCCGGCGATGACGAGGTCCTCGAAGCCGGAGCGGACGCGCTGCGCGGCCTGGTTGACCGCCTCCAGACCGGAGGCGCAGAAGCGGTTGAGCTGCACGCCCGCGACGGTCTCGGGGTAGCCGGCCTTGAGCGCCGCGGTCTTGGCGATGTCGCCGCCCTGGTCACCGATGGGGGTCACGACCCCGAGCACGACGTCGTCGACGCGGGCCGGGTCGAGCGTGGGGTTGCGGGTCTTGAGCTCGTCGAGGAGTCCGACGACCAGGTCCACGGGCTTCACCTCGTGCAGCGAGCCGACGGCCTTGCCGCGGCCGCGAGGTGTGCGGATGTGGTCGTAGACGAATGCTTCTGCCATGCGACTGATTGTGACACCATTACTGTCACAGTCCAACAGGTGTGGCGCGGGTCACTTGCCCCGACGGGCCGGCCGCGAGGGCTGCGGACGAGAGGATGGAGCGGTGGAGACCGAGACCGGGGTGGACGGCGCCGACCTGCTGACGCTGGACGAGCTGACGGAGCGTACGGGCGTGAGCGCGCGCAACGTCCGTTTCTACGCCTCCCGCGGTCTCGTGCCGTCGCCCGTGCGCCGCGGACGGTCCGGCTACTACGGCCCCGACCACGTCGCCCGGCTCGAGCTGGTCCGCGAGCTGCAGGGCCACGGCTTCACGCTGTCGGCCATCGAGAAGTACGTCGAGCAGATCCCCGACACCGCCACCCCGTCCGACATCGCCCGCCACCTCTCGCTGCTCGCGCCCGTCACCGGCGACCGCGACGTCGACGTGTCGGGCAACCTGTCCGGGATGGGCATCTCACCCGAGGCTGCCGCGGCGGTCGCGGAGGTCTACGCCGCGCACGGCCGGCAGGTCGCCGAGGAGCTCTCCGAGATCGTCCGCACCAAGGTGTGGCCGCAGTTCCGCGAGGCGGGCTACACCGCCGAGCAGCTGCGCGAGTTCGTCCACCGGCTCAAGCCGCTGACGATCGCGGGACTGGTCACGGCCTACGAGCAGGCGATCGACGAGAGCCAGGCGGAGTTCGCCGGGCGTCGCCCGCGGGCCGGTCAGCCCTCGTCCTGACGGCCTGCACGGTCCACGCGACGACGACGAGCGCCAGCACGGCACGCTGCCAGCTGATCGTCGCGGCGGCGACGTAGGCAACCACCGTCACGGCCACCAGCCAGGCGGGCCCGGGTCCCGGCCGAGGTCGCACCAGGTCGTAGGCCAGCACCGCAAAGGCGAGGAGCGCGAGTGCGGTCGCCGCGAGGACGAGGCCGTCCAGCAGGGGCACGGCCGTGGCGAGGAGCGCCAGGCCTGCGCCGACCTCGAGGCCGGGTGCGCGGCGACGCAGCTCGAGCAGGAGCACCACGAGGCCGACGACGGCGAGGAAGTCCCACGCGTCGAGCACGCGGACGAGGCGTACGTCGTCCGGCCCGCCCCACAGGTCGAGGACGAGCACGCCGACGGTGAGCGCCTGCCCCGCGGCGAAGAGGGCGGTGCCGGTCACGGTGACCGGGTCCGGCCCCAGGACCACTGCCACCAGCGCGACCGCACCGAGGAGCGCCACCGCACTCACCAGCAGCACGGCGTGGCTGGCGACCCAGTCGGTCGGGTGCACGCCGTCGAGCGCGGGCCCGGCGCCGCTGAGGCGCAGCCAGGCCTGACCGACCAGCTGCGTCGCGGCGGCGACCAGCAGGAGCGCAGCGGCGCCACGCCGTACGGCGGGCGAGGCAGCCTGGCTGGTCGGGATCACGGGCACATCATGGTGCAGCGGTGCGGCGGGTGGCGTACGTCTCCCCGCGTCCCGCCCGCCCGGGTGTCGCCGTCGCGACCGGCCGGGTGGAAGGCTGGTGAGGTGTTGGCCCCCTGCGACGACCCGCGCCCCCGATGACCGGAGGCGCGGTCTACCTCATCCTCGGCCTGTCGCTGCTGCTGGCGACGGTCCTGCCGCACGTCACGCGACGGGTGCCGCTGTCGCCCCCCATCGTGCTGGTGGGCGTCGGCCTCGCCATCGGCCTGCTGCCGCTCTCGGACGACGTGAGCCTGCAGCCGGAGGACAACCGCGAGCTGATCACCCACGTCACCGAGTTCACCGTGCTGGTCTCCCTCATGGGCGTCGGGCTGGCGATCGACCGGATCCTCGAGCTGAGGTCGTGGGGGTCGTGGCGCACCTGGTCGCCGGTCTGGCGGATGCTGCTGGTCGCCATGCCGCTGACCATCCTCGGCGTCGCGCTGCTGGGCTGGTGGGTGGCCGGGCTGGCCCCCGCGGTCGCCCTCCTGCTCGGTGCCGTGCTCGCCCCGACCGACCCGGTGCTGGCCTCCGACGTCCAGGTGGGTGAGCCGCTCACGGAGGACGTGGCCGCGGCCGAGGCGGAGGACGGCGAGGACGAGGACGACGACATCCGCTTCGCCCTCACCGCGGAGGCGGGACTCAACGACGGCCTTGCCTTCCCCTTCGTGCACCTCGCCCTCCTCCTGCTGGCCGGCGGCTTCGGCCTCGCCGAGGCCGGGACCTGGCTGGGCTGGTACGTCGTGGGCAAGATCGCCCTGGGGCTCGCCGTGGGACTCGCGGCCGGGTGGCTGCTGGGGCGGCAGGCCTTCCACGCCCGCAACGACGACCTGCGGCTGGCCGACGCGGGCGAGCCCCTGCTCGCGGTCGCCGCGCTGCTCGCGTCGTACGGGGCCGCGGAGCTCGTCGGAGGCTACGGCTTCCTCGCCGTCTTCGCCTGCGCCATCCAGCTGCGTGCCTCCGACCGGAACCACTCCTACCACCGGGCGATGCACGGTGTGGTCGAGCGCCTCGAACGCCTGATGACCCTCCTGATCCTGCTGGTGCTCGGCATGGCGATGACCCGCGGCCTGCTGGAGCACCTCGACTGGCGGGGCGTCCTCGTGGCGCTCGCACTCGTGCTGGTGGTGCGCCCGCTCGCCGGCTACGTCGCACTGGCGGTCCTCGCCCGCGACGAGCGCGAGGAGGGCGGCCTGGACCGCGGGGAGATCGCCGCGGTGGCGTTCTTCGGGGTCCGCGGGGTCGGCTCGCTCTACTACCTGGGCTACGCCGTGACCCACGAGCACGTGCCCGACGAGCCGTGGCTCTGGTCGACCGTCGCGTTCACCGTGATCGTCTCGGTGCTGCTGCACGGCGTGACGGCGACGCCCGCGATGGCGCGCCTCGACGCGCGCCGCAAGGGATCCGCAGCCGCGGGATGAGGCGGGCGTGGGGGCCCGGCTGAGAGAGTGGGGGCATGTCCACTGTTCTCGTCACCGGCGCCACCGGCTTCATCGGCCGCCGCCTGGTCCCCGCCCTGGTCGAGGCCGGCCACGACGTCCGCGCGATGACGCGGCGCCCGGAGGCGTACGACGGGCAGGGGACGCCGGTCGGCGCCGACGTCTCCGACCCGGACTCGCTGCGACCCGCGCTGGAGGGCGTCGACGTGGCGGTCTACCTCGTGCACTCCCTCGACGACCCCGACTTCGAGCGCAAGGACGCGCAGGCGGCGCGCAACTTCAGCGCGGCCGCGGCTGCGGCCGGGGTGCGGCAGATCGTCTACATGGGCGGCCTCGGCGACGACGACGACGACCTGTCCGCGCACCTGCGCTCGCGGCGCGAGGTGGAGCACCTGCTCGGCGAGGACGGCGTACCGGTCACGGTGCTGCGCGCCGCCATCGTCGTCGGGCACGGGGGCATCTCGTGGGAGATCACCCGGCAGCTGGTGAAGAACCTGCCCGCGATGGTCGTGCCCAAGTGGGTCGGCACGCGCACGCAGCCGATCGCGCTCGACGACGTGGTCCGCTACATCGTCGGGGTGATCGACAACGAGGAGGCCCTCGGCCGGGTCTTCGAGATCGGCGGCACCGAGCAGCTGACCTACCTCGAGATGATGAAGATCGCCGCGGAGTCGATGGACAACCGCCCGATCCCGATCATCACCGTCCCCGTCCTGACGCCGCGGCTGTCGTCCTACTGGCTCGCGCTCGTCACCGACGTCGACGCCACCACCGGTCGCAACCTGATCGACTCGATGTCGCACGAGGTCGTCGTCAAGGACACCTCGATCCGCGACGTGGTGCCGGGCGAGCCGCTGTCCTACCGCGAGTCCGTACGCCGGGCGCTGGCCGAGCGCGCCGCTGAGGGGGCGTCAGAAAAGTAGCGGCAGCAGGAAGAGCATCGAGAGCGACCACGTGATGTGGGTCAGGATCGGTGCCAGCACGCCGCCGCTCGCCCGCCGCTCGAGGCCGCACACCGTGCCCAGCACGATGGCGGCGAAGCCGAGCATGACGTTGCCGGTGGCCAGCGTGGCCACGACGTAGGCGAGCGTGGTCCACAGCACCGGGTGGCGCGGGATCGCGGCGTACATCGCGCCGCGGAAGAACAGCTCCTCGGCGATGCCGTTGAAGAAGGTGATGACCGCCAGGACGGTCAGCGAGCCCTCGTCGGCGTACTCCAGCACCGAGCTGACGTAGTCGGCGAGGGGGTCGATCTCCCGCACGACCAGCGAGCCGAGGACGAACACCCCGACGAGCAGCAGGCCGAGCAGGATCGGCGCCAGGATCGGCCGGACGAAGATCTCGGTGCCACCGGCGATGCGGCCCAGGTGCAGCCGCCCGGAGAGGAACGCACCGGCGGCCCAGATGCCCGCGAGCAGCACCGCGGCGACGTAGAACGTGTTGCCGCCCGGCTCCAGCCGCAGCGACCAGCCCAGGACGATCGCGCCGACCAGCACGACGACGGCGGCGACGAGCTGCCGGCGCCGGAAGGCCTCCGGGGTGTCGCGCTGGTCGCGCGGGACGACGTCCCACAGCGAGCGGCGGATGAAGGTGCGCATGACCTCCAGCCTAGGAGCCCGCCAACAGCTCGCGGACCCGCGGGACGACTTCCTCGCCGTAGAGGCGCACCGACTCGAGCCGCTGCTCGTGCGGCACGGAACCCACGGAGTACTTCAGCTGGAAGCGCGACAGTCCGAGGGTGCGGGCCGCCCAGGCGATCTTCTGCGCCACTGTCTCCGGCGACCCGACGAACAGGGCGCCCTGCGGGCTCGCGGCCTGCTCGAACTGGATCCGTGAGTACGCCGGCCAGCCGCGCTCGCGTCCGAGGCGGGTGTAGAGCTCGGCCTGGTGGGGGTAGAGCTGCTCGCGCGCCTCGTCGTCGGTAGCCGCGACGTGGCCGGGCGAGTGCATGCCGATGGGCAGCTCGGGCAGCTCCATCCGGCCGAGCGCCTCGCGGTAGAGCGCGGCGAGCTGGACGAACGACGCGGGCGAGCCGCCGATGACCGCGAGCATGAGCGGCATGCCGTACTGCGCGGCGCGGACCACCGACTGCGGGGTGCCGCCGACGCCGATCCACGCCGGGACCCGACCGGCGGCGGTCGTCGGATAGACGCGCTGGTCGACCAGCGGCGGCCGTACCGTGCCCTCCCAGGTCACCGGCTCCTCGCGCTGCAGGGCGGCGAAGAGGTCGACCTTCTCCGCGAAGAGCCGGTCGTAGTCGGACAGCTCGAGGCCGAACAGGCCGAAGGACTCGATGAAGGACCCGCGCCCGAGCTGCACCTCGGCCCGGCCACTCGACACGGCGTCGAGGGTGGCGAAGCGCTGGTAGACCCGGATCGGGTCGTCGGAGGAGAGCACGGTGACCCCGGTGCCGAGCCGGATCCGCTCGGTCTGGCCCGCGATCGCCGCGAGCACGACGTCGGGCGCCGAGATCGCGTAGTCGGGGCGGTGGTGCTCGCCGAGGCCGATGTAGTCCACCCCGACCCGGTCGGCGAGGACCGCCTCGGCGACGACCTCGCGGAGCGTCTGCGGGTGGTTGCCCGGCGCACCGTCGAGGGGCGCGTCGCCGAAGGTGTCGAGCCCCAGCGTCGGGTGCTCGCGGGTGCCGAGCACCGAGAAGTCGAAGTCAGCCATCAATCCTCCTGAGTGGTTGAAGGATCAACGGCCAGCGCCGCCCCCGCATTCCGGCAGTCCCTTTCTCACGCTTCTTGCCCGTCGCAGCGGGTGGGAAGCTCGGGAATCACCGGTTCACCGGTGGTTGCCAAGAACGACATCGCCCCCGAGCCTCCACGAGACCCAGGGGCGACGAACGAGCGTGCGGTCAGCGACCGCGGCTGAAGCTCGACGCGCTGTGCGTACGGCCGCCCTGCGAGGCGCCGCCCGCCTGGCCGCCGCTGCGGCGCCGGCGCTGGCCGCCGCCCTGGGGCTGACCCTGGGAGGCCTGGCCGCCGGAGCGACGCTGGCCGCCCTGTGCGGACTGCCCGCCCTGGGAGGACTGGCCGCCGCCCTGGCCGCGGGACCGCCCGCCGCCCTGGCCGCCACCCTGCGCGGACTGGCCGCCACCGCCACGACGGCGGTTGCGGTTGCGACCGCCGCCGCCGGCATGGGCACCCTGGGCACCGGCGCCGGTCGGGGTCTCCACGACGAGACCGCCGGGCACGAGGGTCCGCTCGCCGGGGGCGAGCTGGACGAGCACGGGGTGGTCGGGGCCGGTGACCTTGGTCGTGACCGGCTTGATGCCGGCCTGACGGGTCAGGTCGCGCACGTCGCGGACCTGCTCGTCGGTCATGAGGGTGATGACGGTGCCCTCGTTGCCCGCGCGGGCCGTACGGCCGGAGCGGTGCAGGTAGGCCTTGTGCTCGACCGGCGGGTCGGCGTGCACGACGAGTGCCACGTCGTCCACGTGGATGCCGCGCGCGGCGATGTCGGTGGCGACCAGGGTGGTCGCGGTGCCGGCGTGGAACGCCTCCATGTTGCGGGTGCGCGCGTTCTGCGACAGGTTCCCGTGCAGCTCCACGCTGGGCACGCCCGACTTGTTGAGCTGGCGGGCCAGCGCCTTGGCGCCGTACTTGGTGCGGGTGAAGACGACCGTGCGGCCGGGGGCGCTGGTCAGGTCGACCAGGACCGGCACCCGCTGCTCGCGCGAGAGGTGCAGCACGTGGTGGTGCATCGTGGCGACCGGCGACTGCGCCGAGTCGGCCTCGTGGGTGACCGGGTTGGTGAGGAACCGCTTGACCAGGACGTCGATCGCCTTGTCGAGGGTGGCCGAGAAGAGCAGGCGCTGACCCGACTGCGGGGTCTTGTCCATGATGCGGCGCACGCCCGGCAGGAAGCCGAGGTCGGCCATGTGGTCGGCCTCGTCGAGGATGGTGATCTCGACGGCGGAGAGGTCGGCGTAGCCCTGGCCCATGAGGTCCTCGAGGCGCCCCGGGCAGGCGATGACGATGTCGACGCCCTTCTTGAGCGCGGTGACCTGGGGGTTCTGGCCGACGCCGCCGTAGACGACGACGGTCGAGAGGCCGGCGGCCCGGGCGAGAGGCTGGAGCGCGGCGTGGATCTGGCCGACCAGCTCACGCGTGGGCGCCAGGATCAGCGCGCGCGGCTTGCGCGGCATGGCCGGCAGCTTCGACGCGTCGAGGCGGGCGACCAGCGGGAGGAGGAAGGCGTACGTCTTGCCGGAGCCGGTGCGGCCACGGCCGAGGACGTCGCGGCCGGCGAGGCTGTCGGGCAGCGTCGCGGCCTGGATCGGAGTGGGAGTGGTGATGCCCTGCTGCTCCAGGATCTGGGCGAGCGAGGACGGAACGCCGAGGGCGGCGAAGTTCATGTGGTTGCTTTCGGTTGGCGTCTCGCCACCGTGAGCCGCGGGCCCGGGAAACCCGGCGTGGTGCGGCGTACGTGCCTCTGAAGTGAGGAAGGGTGCCGCGCCGAGCGTGTCGGGCGGCGACCTGCGCCCGGGGCAAGACCGGCCGGGCGTCTGAGGTGACAACGCTAGCGGTACGGGCGCTGTTCCCGTGAATCCCCCACGCCGTGGGGCCTGTCTCAGTTGACCTCGCTGCGTCGTTCGAGCAGCACGGTGTCGCGCCAGGCACCGTCGAGCCGGGCCACCCGGGTGCGGACGGCGAGCGTCCGGTAACCGGCGGAGTGGTGCAGCGCGAGGCTCGCGCGGTTCTCCGGGAAGATCGAGGTCTGGAGCGTCCACATGCCGGCCTTGTCGGCCTCGGTGACCTGGGTGAAGAGCAGCGCCTTGCCGACCCCGCGACCACGCGCGGACTCGGCCACGTAGACCGAGCTCTCCCCCACCCCGGCGTAGCACTCGCGGCTGGACACGGGCGTGATCGCGGTCCAGCCCACGACCTCACCGTCGACCTCGGCGACCCACGCGAGGTCCGGCAGCCAGCGGGACCGCATCTCGTCGGCCGTGGGCACGCGGGTCTCGAAGGTGGCGTTGCGGGTCGCGAGCCCCTCGGCGTAGATGTCCAGCACGGCCGGCAGGTCGGCCTCGGCAGTCGGGCGGGTGACGACGTCGGCGGGCAGGTCGGCGGGGCAGCACGGCGCGGTGGACAGCGTGCCCATGACCACGTCGGCGGCGTGCGGCAGGCCGGTGCAGCAGGCGGCGTTGACCGAGACCAGGCTCGACGTGCCGACCTTGTCGACGACCACGAAGCCGACGCGCCTGAGCAGCTCGACGTGGTGGGAGCAGGTGGACTGGCTGATGCCGAGCGCGGCGGCGAGGTCGCCCACGCGCATGGCGCCGGAGCGCGACGTCGAGAGGGCGTGCAGCAGCCGGACGCGGGTCGCGTCGGCGAGGACGGCGAACCACTCCGCGTAGCCCTCGGCCTCGTCCTTGCCGAGCATCTGGGTCGTCATGTCGCCAGCCTACCTTGCCTTCATCGATCCCGATCGATACAGTCGCTTCATCGACGTTGGTCGATATACAATCGACACGCACACCGAGGAGATCGTCATGCAGCACCCCGTCGTCGTCATCGGAGCCGGCCCCATCGGCCTGGCCGCCGCCGCACACGCCGCCGAGCGGCAGATGCCCTTCGTCGTGCTGGAGTCCGGCGCTGACGCTGGCGCGGCCGTCGGCGAGTGGTCGCACGTGCGGCTGTTCTCCTCCTGGGCCGAGCTCGTCGACCCCGCCGCGCGTCGCCTCCTCGAGGCCTCCGGCACGTGGACGCCTCCCGACGACGGCGCCTACCCCACGGGGGGCGAGTGGCGCGCCGCCTACCTCCAGCCGCTGGCCGACCTGCTCGACGCTCATCCCGGCGGAGAGGTCCGCTACGACAGCCGTGTCGTCGGCGTCGGCCGCGCCGGCCGCGACCTGCTGGTCGACTCGGGCCGCGAGGACGACCCGTTCGCCGTCCACGTCACCACGCCGGCGGGCCGCGAGCGGATCCTGGCCCGCGCGGTCGTCGACGCCTCCGGGACGTGGACCAGCCCCAACCCGCTGGGAGCGGACGGCTACCCGGCCGAGGGCGAGGCCGAGCACCGGGACCGCATCACCTACGGCATCCCCGACCTCGCCGACCCGGCCGTGGCGGCCCGTTTCGCAGGCAAGCACGTCGCCGTCGCCGGCAAGGGAGCGTCGGCGCAGGGCGTGCTGGTCGGACTGGCCCGGCTGGCGCGCACGGACGCCGCCACCCGGGTCTCGTGGCTGCTGCGCCGCCCCGCGGTGGGCGACGCCTTCGGCGGCGGCGACAACGACCAGCTCGAGCAGCGCGGCAAGCTCGGGCAGGACGCGAGGGCCGCGGCCAGCAGCGACGTCGTCACCGACGTCACGCAGTTCCGCGCCGCATCGGTCTCCACGCAGGACGACGGACGCCTCACCATCGGATCGATCGACGGCCGGCAGGTCGTCGACGTCGACGAGATCATCGTGGTCACCGGCTTCCGCCCGGACGTCAGCTTCCTCTCCGAGGTCCGCCTCGACCTCGACCCCGCCCTCGGTTCAGCCCGGGCGCTCGCCGACCAGATCCACCCCGACCACCACAGCTGCGGCGACGTGGCCCCGCACGGGTTCCGCGAGCTCGCCCAGCCCGAGCACGGCCTCTACCTGGTCGGGATGAAGTCCTACGGCCGCGCCCCCTCGTTCCTCGCCATGACGGGCTTCGAGCAGGTCCGCTCCGTCGTCGCGGCGCTCGACGGCGACCTGGAGGCCGCCGAGCGGGTCGACCTGGTGCTGCCGGAGACCGGCGTCTGCAACGGCGCGGGCGCCTTCGACGACCCCGATGTCGTCGCCTCTGCCGGGGGCGGCTGCTGCGGCCCGGCAGCGACCGAGCCCG
This sequence comes from Nocardioides ganghwensis, assembly GCF_014779655.1. GTDB lineage: Bacteria > Actinomycetota > Actinomycetes > Propionibacteriales > Nocardioidaceae > Nocardioides > Nocardioides ganghwensis. Next base: position 121,429 of record NZ_JACXYX010000003.1, on the reverse strand, counting down.
AGCTCGTCACGATCGGGCGCCCCGCGCAGTGCTGAGGACGACGACCGGCGCCGCGCCGGCGTACGTCGAGCACGGCGCGCTCGACGCCGCCGGCCTGCGGCGCGTGGTCGTCGTCCTCAGCACGGTCCAGATCGTCTCGTGGGGAGTCCTCTACTACGCGTTCGCGGCCCTCCAGTCCTCGATCACCGCCGACACCGGGTGGTCGGCGGTCGCCGTCACCGGGGCCTTCTCCACCGCCCAGCTCGTCTCCGGGATCGTCGGCGTCCGGGTCGGCCGCCGCCTGGACGACGTCGGCCCACGGCGGGTGATGACGGGTGCCTCGCTGCTGGCGATCCCCGAGGTCCTCGCCGTGGCGCTGGCGCCGACGCTCGCGGTCTTCTACGTGGGCTGGATCCTGACCGGCGCCGCGATGGCCGGCACGCTCTACCCGGCGGCGTTCGCCGCGCTGACCCGGTGGGGCGGCCCGCGGCGCGTGCGCGCGCTGACCACGCTGACGCTGGTCGCCGGGCTGGCGAGCACGGTGTTCGCACCGCTGGCCGCGCTCCTCGACGACGCCCTGGGCTGGCGGCAGGCCTACCTCGTGCTCCTGGGCGGTCTCGTCGTCGTCACCGTGCCCCTGCACTGGTGGGGGCTCGCCCACCCGTGGCGGCCCGTCCACCACGACGACCCCGGCACGAGGCACGGAGCCACCGCGGGAGCGGTCGCGCGCAGCGCGCCGTTCGTGCTGCTCGCGGCGGCCAACGCGCTCACCGCGCTGGCCGTCTTCGCCGTCGTGATCAACCTGGTCCCGATGCTGGTCGAGCAGGGCATGAGCCGGAACCTCGCCGCGCTCGCGCTCGGCCTGGGCGGGGTCGGTCAGGTCGTCGGGCGCCTCGGCTACGCCCGGTTCGCGGCCGCCACCTCCGTGACGGCGCGCGGCGTGGTCGTCCTGGCCGGCGTGGCGGTGACGACCGCGGCGCTCGCGCTCGCCCCCGCCTCCAGCGGACTGCTCATCATGATCGGGATGGCACTGGGGCTGGCGCGGGGCGTCTACACGCTCGTGCAGGCCACCGCGGTCACCGACCGGTGGGGACCCGCGTCGTACGGCGCCCTCAACGGCCTGCTGACCGCACCGGCGCTGGTCGCCGCGGCCGCGGCTCCGTTCGCCGGAGCCGTGCTCGCCGAGCTGCTCGGCTCGTGGGCCCACGCGTTCCTGGCGCTCGCCGGGGTGGCCGCGCTCGCCGCGGTGCTCATGGCGTACGCCACCCCACGCGCGGCACGAACCTGACCCTGCTGCCGGGCCGGGGGCTCAGCCCTCGGCCTGCACCGACGGGGGCAGCTCGATGTCGGGCACCAGCTCGACGAGCAGGTCGCGGACGCGACCGTCGAGGTCGGCGATGATCGCGCGCACGGTGGCCTCGTCCTGCCCGCCCGGGTCGGCGACCGGCCAGTCGACGTAGCGCACCCCGGGGACGTAGGGGCACTCCTCGCCGCAGCCGAGGGTGATGGCCATGGTGCTGGCGGCGACCGTCTCGCGGGTCAGCAGCGTGGGGCGCTCCCGGGAGGTGTCGAGGCCGAGCTTCTCCAGCACGGCGGCGACCTCGGGGTGGATGTGGTCACCGGGCTGGGTGCCGGCCGAGTGGGCGACGACCCGACCGCCCGCGTAGTGCTCGGTGAGCACCCGGCTGATCACGGAGCGGCCGCCGTTGCGGACGCACGCGAAGACGACCTGCGGGGCGGCGGCGTCGGCGGCGGGATTGGTGCTGGTCATCGGGTGGCTCCTGTGTCGGGGACGGCGGGATCGGTGCTCGGGGCGTCGCGGAAGAAGCGGCGGGCCCAGAGGCTGACGTAGACGAGGCCCACCAGCGCGGGGACCTCGATGAGGGGTCCGACGACGCCGGCGAGTGCCTGGCCGGACGTGACGCCGAAGACGCCGATGGCCACTGCGATGGCGAGCTCGAAGTTGTTGCCCGCGGCGGTGAAGGAGACGGCCGTGGCGCGCGGGTAGTCGAACCCGAGGGCCCTGGTCAGCAGCATCGCCCCGCCCCACATCAGGACGAAGTAGGCGAGGAGCGGGACGGCGATGCGGGCCACGTCGAGCGGCTGGCTGGTGATGGTGTCGCCCTGGAGGGCGAACAGCAGCACGATGGTGAACAGCAGTCCGTAGAGGGCGGCCGGCCCGATGCGCGGGAGGAACGTCGACTCGTACCAGTCGCGCCCCCGGGCGCGCTCGCCGAGCGTACGGGTGAGGAAGCCGGCGAGCAGCGGGATGCCGAGGAAGACCAGCACGGACTTGGCGATGCCCCACACGGAGACGTCGAGGGCGGTCTGCTCGAGCCCCAGCCAGCCGGGCAGGACCTGGAGGTAGAAGTAGCCGAGGAACGCGAACGCCAGGATCTGGAAGACGGCGTTGATCGCGACGAGGATGGCGGCCGCCTCGCGGTCGCCACAGGCGAGGTCGTTCCAGATGAGCACCATCGCGATGCAGCGGGCCAGCCCGACGATGATCAGGCCGGTGCGGTACTCCGGGAGGTCGGGCAGGAGCAGCCAGGCCAGGGCGAACATCAGCGCGGGCCCGAGCACCCAGTTGAGCAGGATCGAGGCCCCCAGCATGCGGGTGTCGCTCGTGACGTGGCCGAGCTCGTCGTAGCGGACCCTGGCCAGGACGGGGTACATCATGATCAGCAGGCCGATGGCGATCGGCAGGGACACCGAGCCGACCTCGACCGCGGCGAGCGCGTCGTCGAGGCCGTCGACCAGCCGGCCGAGCAGCAGCCCGACCGCCATCGCGACCCCGATCCAGATCGGCAGGAAGCGGTCGAGGGTCGAGAGGCGCTGCAGGACCGGGTCGGTCGCGGCGCCCGAGGCGGTCTCGTCGACGGTGTCGCTCATGCGCCCGCCCCCGCGAGAGCAGCGGCCGGAGCGGCGGTGAACAGGCTGCCCAGGGCCTGCATCGCCTCGGGCCGCGCGATGTAGTAGACCCACGTGCCGCGCTTCTCCCGGTGGAGGAGGCCGGCGTCGTGGAGCACCTTGAGGTGGTGGCTGATGGTGGGCTGGGAGAGGTCGAAGTAGGGCAGCAGGTCGCACACGCACGCCTCGCCACCCTCGTGGGAGAGGACGAGGGACAGCAGCCGCAGCCGGGCGGGGTCGGCGACGGCCTTGAGCATCGGCGCGACCCCGGCCGCCTGCTCGGCGGTGATCGGCTCGCAGGCCAGCGGGACGCAGCACTCCAGCCCGTCGACGACGGACGGCTCGCAGCCGGCAGAGGATTTCGACATGCGTCTATGTTGACAGACGTCGATGTACGGTGTCGACATGGGGCCGGACCTGGTGGACGTCGTCGTGGTCGGCGGCGGTCAGGCCGGTCTGGCCACCGGCTTCTACCTCCAGCGCTCCGGGCTGGTGCCGGGTCGCGACGTCGTCATCCTCGACGCGTCGGACCGCCCCGGCGGCGCGTGGCCCCGCACCTGGGAGGGGCTCCGGCTGTTCTCGCCGGCCGGCTACTCCTCCCTCCCCGGATGGATGATGCCGCCGTGGGACGACGCGACCCGCGGCTACCCGCCCCGCGACCACGTCGTCGACTACCTGACGCGCTACGAGCAGCGCTACGGCCTGCAGGTCCAGCGCCTGCAGCGAGTCGAGTCGGTGAGCAGGGCCGACGACGACCCCCTGGGCCGCCTGCTCGTCACGGCCGGCGACCGCACGTGGGCGGCACGGGCCGTGGTGTCGGCCACGGGCACGTGGGAGCGGCCGTTCTGGCCGGCGTACGCCGGGATGCGCGAGTACGTCGGCCGGCAGCTGCACGCCGCCGACTACCGGGTCCCGGAGGACTTCGCCGGGCAGCACGTCGTGGTCGTGGGCGGGGGCAACTCCGCCGCCCAGGTCCTGGCCGAGGTCTCGACGGTCGCGGAGACCACCTGGGTCACCGCGCGCCGGCCGCGGTTCCTGCCCGACGACGTGGACGGCCGGGTCCTCTTCGCGACCGCCCGGGCACGCATCTCCGCGCTCGAGCAGGGTCGCGAGCACGCGGGAGTCGCCGGGCTCGGCGACATCGTGATGGTCGCGAGCGTCAAGGACGCGCGCGAGCGCGGCGTGCTGCGGGCCCTGCCGATGTTCGCGCGGCTCGACCGCGACGGTGTCGTCTGGGCCGACGGCCGCCGGCAGGACTGCGACGCCGTCATCTGGTGCACCGGGTTCCGCCCCGCGCTGCGCCACCTGCGGCCCCTCGGACTGCACGCCCACGACGGCCACGTACGCGTCGGCGGGCCGTCCGGGACGGCCGCGCTCGACGAGCCGCGCGTGCACCTGGTCGGTTACGGCGACTGGACCGGTCCCGCGTCGGCCACGCTCGCCGGGGTCGGGCCGTCGGCGAAGGCCACGGCGGCGGCGATCGCGGAGCGGGTCTCGGCCGCGGCCTGATCGCGCCGAGTCCGACCGGGGGCGGTCAGGCGCTCTCGCGCCGCACGAGGGTCGGCGGGATGATCAGCCGCATCGGGTGGCTCGAGTCGGGGTCGTCGACGCGCTCGAGGAGCAGGCGGGTCGCGCGCTCGGCCATCTCGGTGACCGGCTGCCGGACGGTGGTGAGCGGCGGCGACGTGCGCTCGGCCACCCCCAGGTCGTCGAAGCCCACGACCGCGATGTCGTCGGGCACGCGGCGGCCGAGCTCGGCCAGCACGCGCAGCGCGCCGGAGGCCATCAGGTCGGAGGCCACGACCAGCCCGTCGAGGTCGGGGTGGCGCTCCATGAGGGCGCGGGCCGCGGTCTCGCCGCTGGCCTCGGTGAAGTCGCCGTGCTCGACGGCGTCGGCCGGCAGGCCCGCCGACGACATCGCCTCGCGCCAGCCGGTGAGCCGGTCCTCGGCGGCGGTCATGTCGGCGGGACCGGCGATGGTGCCGATGCGCGTGCAGCCGCGGGCGATGAGCACCTCGGTCGCCTCGCGCTCGCCCGCGACGTTGTCGACGTCGACGTAGGCCACCCGGTCGCCGCCGGTCCAGGGCCGGCCGCCGAAGACGCAGGGCAGGCCGATGTCGGCGAGGTGCTCGGCGAGCCGGTCGTCGCGGTGGTGGGAGGTGACGAGGGCGCCGTCGACGTGGCGGTTGGTGAGGTAGCGCAGCGTGCGGGCGGTCGACGCGCCCGGCCTCGCCAGCAGCAGCACCAGCTGGATGTCGCGCTCGGCGAGCACCCGGTTGACGCCGCGCAGCGTGCCGGCGAAGAACGGGTCGCTGAAGACGCGGTCGTCGGGCTCGGGCACGACCACGGCGATGGAGTCCGTGCGCCGGGTGACGAGGCTGCGCGCGGCCGGGTTGGGCACGTAGCCGAGGGTGCGCACCGCGGTGTCGACCGCCGACTGGGCGCGGGCGCTGACGCGGTCGCCGCCGTTGATCGCCCGGGAGGCGGTCGCGCGCGAGACGCCCGCGACGCGCGCCACCTCGTCGAGGGTCGGCGAGCCCGAGCCTCCTGGTTTCGGTGAGGTCCGCGGCGTGGTCACACGCGCCACGCTAGCGGCCGGGCGGCTCGGTCGCAGGCAGGACGCCGGTGCGGGCCACCTCGGCGTACCAGTGGGCGCTCGACTTGGGCGTACGCCGCTGGGTCGCGTAGTCGACGTGCACGAGCCCGAAGCGCTTCGCGTAGCCGAAGGCCCACTCGAAGTTGTCGCAGAACGACCACTGGAAGAAGCCCCGGACGTCGACACCCTCCTCGATCGCGCGGTGGACCGCGCGCAGGTAGGAGTCGAGGAACGCGATCCGGTCGGGGTCGTGGACGCGGCCGTCCGCGCCGACCCGGTCGTCGAAGGCCGCACCGGTCTCGGTGAGGTGGATCGGCAGGTGGGGGTAGTCGTCGTGGAGGCGCCGCAGCAGGCGGTAGAGCCCGTCCGGCTGGATCTCCCAGCCCATGTCGGTCACGGGCAGCCCCCGGCTGGGGAACGTGACGTGCTCGGAGCCGACGAAGGGCGAGAGCGACACGCGGTCCGGGTGGTCGGCGCCGATGCCCACGACGTCGGTGCGCGGGTGACCCGAGACCTCGTTGCCGTGGTAGTAGTTCACGCCGAGCACGTCGATCGGGGTGGCGATCGTGGCGAGGTCGTCGTCGCGCACCACGTCGTGCCAGGGGCTCCCCTGCCAGGTGAGGTCGGCGGTGTCCTCGAGCACGTCGGCGGGGTACGCCCCGCGGAAGATCGGGTCGAGGAAGAACCGGTTGTGCAGGCCGTCGATGCGCCGCGCGGCGTCCACGTCCACCGGGTCGGCCGGGTCGCTCGGGTCGGGCACGGTGAGGTTGAGGCTGATCCCGAGCCGGTCGGCGCCGCGGCTGCGCAGCTCCCGGACGGCCAGGCCGTGGGCGAGCATCAGGTGGTGCCCCGCTACCAGCCCGGCGGCCCCTTCCTGCCGGCCCGGCGCGTGGTGGCCGGCGGAGTAGCCGAGGAAGGCCGAGCACCACGGCTCGTTGAGGGTGGTCCAGGTCGGCACCCGGTCGCCGAGCGCCTCGTGCACCGAGATCGCGTACTCGACGAACTTCTCGACGGTGTCGCGGTTGGTCCAGCCGCCCGCGTCCTCGAGCACCTGCGGCAGGTCCCAGTGGTAGAGGGTCAGCCACGGCGCGATGTCGCGCGCGAGCAGCTCGTCGACGAGCCGGTCGTAGAACCCGAGGCCGGCCGCGTTGACCGGCCCGGCGTCCGGGCGTACGCGCGGCCATGCCACCGAGAAGCGGTAGGTCGTGGCGCCGAGGTCTGCGAGCAGGGCCACGTCGTCGGGCATGCGGTGGTAGTGCTCGCAGGCCACGTCGCCGGTGTCGCCGTTCATCACCGCGCCCGGGACCCGGGAGAAGGTGTCCCAGATCGACGGCGTACGTCCGTCCTCGGCCACCGCGCCCTCGATCTGGTAGGACGCGGTCGCCATGCCCCACCCGAAGCCGGGCGGGAAACGCACCTCGTCGCTGCCGTTCGTGCTGGTGTGGGTCGTGCTCTGCACGGTCATCCCTTGACTGCTCCTTGCATGATGCCGGCGACCATCTGGCGACCGGTGAGGACGAAGAGGACCAGCAGCGGGATCGTCGAGAGCGTCGCGCCGGCCAGCACGAGGCTGTAGTCGACGTAGTAGCCGCTCTGGAGCTGCTGGAGTGCGATCTGGACCGTCGGGTTGCTGGCCGGCAGCACGATCAACGGCCAGAAGAAGTCGGTCCAGGTGGCCATGAAGGTGAACAGCCACAGGATCCCGGCGGCCGGGCGCGCCGCCGGGAGGGCGACGGTCCAGAACGTTCGGAACAGCGAGCACCCATCGACCCGCGCGGCGTCGACGAGCTCGTCGGGGACCGCGTCGACGAGGTACTGACGCATGAAGAAGACGCCGAACGCGGTCACCAGGCTGGGCACGATCAGCGCCCACACCGACCCGACCCAGCCGAGCTTGGCCATCACGATGAAGAGCGGGATCACGCCGAGCTGGGTGGGCACCGCCAGGGTCGCGACGACGAACACCATCAGCGGCGTACGGCCGCGGAAGGCGAGCTTGGCGAACGCGAAGCCGGCCAGCGTCGAGAAGAACACCACCGACGTGGCGACCGTGCCGGACACGATGAGGCTGTTGGCCATAGCCTTCCAGAACGGCACGGCGTCGATCGCCCGCTGCGCGTTGTCCCAGAAGTGGCCGCCCGGGAGGAGCGGCGGCACCCGCTTGGTCAGAACCTCGCGGCTGTGCGAGCCGACGAGGAAGGACCAGTAGAGCGGCGCGCACGAGCCGAGGACGAACGCGGTCAGCAGGCCGTAGACGAGGAAGCCGGGACGACGGTTCATCGACGCCCTCCCTTCCGGTTGAGCCCCTTCAGCGAGCCGGCACGGCGACTGAGGAACAGGTTGAGGAGGGCGAAGACGACGATGATGAGGAAGAGCAGCCAGGCCACGGCCGAGGCCATGCCGAGGTCGCGCACCCGCCAGCCGAGCTCCCAGAGGTACATCGTCAGCGTCTGGTACTGCCGGTCCGCGCCGCCGAGGCCCTGGGTGTCGAAGAGCCGCGGCTCGGCGAAGATCTGGAGCCCGCCGATGGTCGAGGTGATGATCACGAAGATCACCGTCGGGCGGATCATCGGCACCGTGATCGAGACGAACTGGCGTACGCGTCCGGCACCGTCGAGCGCCGCGGACTCGTAGACGTCGCGGGGCACCGCCTGCATGGCGGCGAGCAGGATCAGCGCGTTGTAGCCCGTCCAGCGCCAGTTGACCATCGACGCGATCGCGACGTGGCTGGCGAGGGTGTCGACGTGCCAGCGGATCGGGTCGAGCCCGATCCACTGGATGAGCTCGTTGGCGAGTCCGTAGCGGTCACCGAAGACGTTGCCGAAGATCAGCGCGACGGCGGCCGGCGCGACGACGAAGGGGAGCAGCACGCTCATCCGCCACAGCGTCCGCGCCCGCAGCTGGGTGTCGAGCAGTCCTGCGAGCGCGAGGGCGATGAGCACCTGCGGCACCGAGGACAGCACGAAGATGCTGAACGTGTTGCGCAGCGCGTTCCAGAAGTAGCGGTCCTCGAGGACCCGGCGGTAGTTGTCGAGGCCGTTGAACTCGCCCTGCCCCGACAGCAGCCCCCAGTCGTGGATCGAGACCCACGCCGTGTAGCCGAGCGGGAACATCCCGACGACCAGGAACAGCACGAAGAACGGTGACACGAAGACGTAGGGCGTGACCTTCGCGTCGAGCAGCGTCAGGCGCTGCCGCCACGCCGGACGAGGTCCGACGTCGCGCCGCTTCCGGGGGGACCGCGACCCGGTCGGGGACACCGAGGAGGCGCCGGTGTCCCCGACTGGCTCGACGGCAGTGGATCCTGCCTTCATCGCCGAGTGTCAGCCCAGCCGCTCGATGTCGGCGAGGAAGGAGTCCCAGGCCTCGTCGGCCGACTCCTGACCCTCGTCGACGCGCTGGATGGCCTGCTGGAACGCCGTGTTGATGTCGGCGAACTTCGGCCCCTTGTGGGCGATGAAGGGCACTGCCTCGGCGCGGTCGGCGAGGATCTCGCCGGTCGGAGCGTCGTTGAAGAACGCGTTGGTCGAGCCCGTGAGGGCCGGGTCGTCCAGCGCCTCGACCTGGCTCGGGAAGGTGCCCTTGGCCTCGAACGCCTTGATCTGCTGCTCGGGAGCGGTCAGCCACTTGGCCAGCTCCTTGGCCTCCTCGGTGTGGTCGCCCTGCGCGGGCACCGTGAGGTAGGAGCCGCCCCAGTTGCCGCCGCCGCCCGGGAAGACGTTGGCGATGTCCCAGCCCTCGACGCCGGCGGCGTTGCCCTCGATGACGCCGAGCATCCAGCCCGGGCAGGCCATCGTGGCGAAGCCGTCGTCCTGGAAGGACGCGGTCCAGTCCTCGCTCCACTGCGTGAGGCCGGTGGACAGGCCGTCCGCGGCGTTGGCGGTGATGGTCTCGAAGACCTCCTTCACCTCCGGGTTGTCGGCGGCGATGACGGTGTTGTCCTCGTCCTCGAAGGAGTACTCGACCTGGTTGATCATCGCCTGCGCGGTGCCGCCGGAGGAGTCGTACCAGGCGGTGCCGGGGACCTTCTCGACGAACTCGCGGCCGGCCTCGAAGTAGGAGTCCCAGTCCCCGAAGAGCTCGGCGACCTCCTCGCGGTCGGTGGGCAGCCCGGCCTTCTCGAACAGGTCGGCGCGGTAGCAGATGCCCTCGGGCCCGATGTCGGTGCCGTAGCCGATCAGGGCGCCGTCCGGCGTCGTCGCGGCCTCGGTCTTCCAGTCCAGCCAGCGACCCTCGACCTCGGGGTCGGAGAGGTCGACGAAGGCGTCGGACTGCTCCATGAGCGCCGACCACCAGTCGACCTCGATCGCCTCGATGTCGGAGAGGCCCGAGCCGGCGGCGAGCTTGGTGTAGAGGTTGTCCTGGTGCTCGTTGGCCGTGCCGGCCTTCTTCTGCTCGACGACGACGTCGTCCTGCATCGCGTTGTACTCCTCGATGAGCTCCTCGTAGCCGAACTCGTTGAAGGTCGCGACGGTGAGCTTGATCTTGCCGTCCGCGGTCGTGCCCTCGTCGTCACCGCCGCCGCACGCGGCCGCCGTCGTCGCGAGGGTGAGCGCCAGCATCGCGCTCGTGGCGAGTCGTACCCGCCGGGTCTTCGGTGTCTGCACCACTGCTCTCCTGCCGTCCTGCTGGGGCGCCGGGCTGGTTGCCAGGCCTGGAGGTGGACGGTGAGTCTGCGTGAGAGCGCTTCCACTTCCGTCCGGGCGCCACTATGACCGCCGTCACACAAGGCTGTCAATGGTCCGCGTACACCTCGTTCGCCGCTGAGCGTAACGAAGTGGGAGCGCTTCCACGATGTGGCCCTCAGGACCAGACCAGTACCCCGTCGTCGAGCCGGGCGGTGCGGATCGCGAGCGCGTCGTGGAGATAGCTCTGCTTCAGCGACCACGGCGCCACGGTGCCCTGCCGTGGCAGCGTGTGCACGACCCGCTGGACGTAGCCGGCGTCGAGGTCCATCAGCGGCACCTCGCCCACCGACTCGTCGCGCACCGGCACGACCGTACGCGTCCCGGTGGACCGCATCCGCTTCAGCACCCGCACCACGTACTCGGCGACGAGGTCGGCCTTCAGCGTCCACGACGCATTGGTGTAGCCGACGGTGAAGGCGAAGTTGGGCACGCCCGAGAGCATCATCGCGCGGTAGGCCATGGTCTCGTGCGGCTTCACCGCCTCGCCGTCGACGCTGAGCTCGGCGCCGCCGAAGAGCTGGAGGTTGAGGCCGGTGGCGGTGACCACGACGTCGGCCTCGAGGCGCTCCTTTGACTCCAGCTCGAGGCCGGTCTCGGTGAACGACACGATCCGGTCGGTGACCACGGACGCCGAGCCGTCCCGGATCGCCGCGAAGAGGTCGCCGTCGGGCACCAGGCACATCCGCTGGTCCCACGGGTCGTACGCCGGCCTGAAGTGCGTGTCGACGGCGTAGCCGGGCGGGAGCTGCGCGACGTTGGTCTTGCGGACGACCCGGCGCACGAGGTCGGGCCGGCGACGACTCACCCGGTAGAGCGCGGACTGGACCGCGATGTTCTTCCAGCGCGTCACGGCGTAGGAGCGGTCCTCGCCGACGAGCCGCGTGAGCCGGCCCTTCACCGCGTCGCGGCCGGGCACGGAGACGATGTACGTCGGCGAGCGCTGCAGCATCGTCACGTGGGCGGCGCCCGCGCGGGCCAGGGCCGGCACGAGCGTCACGGCCGTGGCGCCGGAGCCGATCACCACGACCCGCCTCCCCGCGCAGTCGAGGTCGTCGGGCCAGTGCTGCGGGTGCACGACCTCACCGCCGAAGCGGTCCTGTCCCTCGAAGTGGGGCGTGTAGCCCCGGTCGTAGTCGTAGTAGCCGCTGCACGACCACAGGAAGTCGGCGGTCACCATCCGCGTCCCGCCCTCGACCTCTGCCGTCACGGTCCAGCGCGCCGTGGTCGAGTCCCAGGCGGCGGCGACGACCCGGTGCCCGTAGCGGATGTGGCGGTCGACGCCGTACTCGCGCGCGGTGTCGCGCACGTAGTCGAGGATCGAGGCACCGTCGGCGAGCGAGACGTCGCCGCGCCACGGCCGGAACCGGTAGCCCAGGGTGTGCATGTCGGAGTCGGACCGGATCCCGGGATAGCGGAACAGGTCCCACGTGCCGCCGCTGGCCTCGCGCCGCTCGAGCACGGCGTACGACGTGCCGGGCAGGTCCTTGACCAGGTGGGCCGCCGCGCCGATGCCCGAGAGCCCTGCCCCGACGATCAGCACGTCGACGTGCTCGGTGGTCATGACCTGGCGCTCCGCTGGTCGAGCAGGTCGCGCAGCGACCGTGTCGGGACCGAGGCCATCGGGAAGCCGTGCATGTCCTCAGCGTAGGAGGTCGGGCGAGGAAGCGTAACTATGAGTTACACCTCACCGCGCGTGGAGCTCGACGAACCTCGCCAGCAACCGCACCGGCTCGGTCACCAGGGCCGCGCGGGCGGCATCCTTGAGCTGCTCCTGCTCGTGGGGCTCGTAGTAGCCGTGGGCGCTGTAGGCGTCGATGCGGTCGCAGATGGCCACCGGGTCGAGCTCGGGGTGGAACTGCGTGGCGTAGACGTTGCGGCCGAGGCGGAAGGCGTGGACCGGGCAGGTGTCGGTCGAGGCCAGCAGGACCGCCCCGTCCGGGAGCCGCGTGACGGCCTCCTTGTGGCCGAGGTAGGCGTCGAACTCCGCCGGCATGACCCCGAACAACGGATCGGCCCGACCCTCGTCGGTCAGCCGGACCGGCAGCGCGCCGATGGGCTCGCCGAACGTCCGGTCGACGACGCCGCCGGGGAGCGTGCCCAGCACCCCGATGCCGTAGCACGCGCCGAGGAAGGGGAAGTCCGCGGCGACGACCCGTCGGGCGAGCACCCGCAGCTCGGCCTCGGCGCGACGCTGGGCGGGCGACTTCCGGTCCTCGGGGTCGGACATGTTGAACGGGCCGCCGCCCAGGACGATCCCCGACCAGTCGGCGAGGTCCACCTCGCCCAGCGGCCCCGCCTCGAGGCGTACGCGCACGAGCTCCTCGGGTCGCAGGCCGCACCCCGCGAGCACGCCGTCGTACTCCTGCTGGGCGACGTCGTCCTCCGCGCGCGTGCCGAGGAAGAGGAAGGGCCTCACGGGTCAGGCCTGGACGGCGGCGCCGCTGTCGAGGAGCGCGTCCACGCCGTCGATCCCCCAGGCCGCGAGCGCCTCGCGGGTGTGCTCGCCGGGGAGCGCGGGCGGGCCGCCGATCGACGGCGAGGTCCGCGAGAATCGCGGAGCGGGCGCCGGCTGCGTGACGCCGTCGGGCGCGACGAAGGTGCCGCGCGCGGCGAGGTGGGGGTGGTGCGGCGCGTCCGCGAGGCGTACGACCGGCGCGACGCAGGCGTCGGTGCCGTCGAAGACCTCGGCCCACTCGGCCTGCGTACGCTCCTTGAAACGAGCGGTCAGCGCGGCGCGGATCGCGGCGTGGTTGGCCGGGTCGTCGCGGTCGGGCAGCTCGACGCCGATGCGCTCGACGAGCGCCGCCCAGAACTGCGGTTCGAGCGCCCCGACGCTGACGTGCTCGCCGTCGGCCGTCTCGTAGAGGTCGTACCAGGGGGTGCCGCCGTCGAGCAGCCCCGCGGCCCTGCGCCCCGTGTCGAGCCCCATCGCGGCGAAGCTCGAGGCCATGGCGTTGAGGTGGGCCGTGCCGTCGACGATCGCGGCGTCGACGACCTGGCCCTGCCCGCTCGCGCGCGCCTCGAGGAGGGCGGCGAGGACGCCGATGACCAGGTAGGTCGAGCCGCCGCCGAAGTCGCCGAGGAGGTTGCTGGGGAAGTGCGGGCGGTCGCGGTCCTGGCCGAGGCCGTGCAGGGCGCCGGAGACGGCGATGTAGTTCATGTCGTGCCCGGCCGCCCGGCTCCACGGACCGTCCTGGCCCCAGCCGGTCATCCGGGCGAACACCAGCCGGGGGTTGCGCGCGCGGCACTCCTCCGGACCGAGGCCCATCCGCTCGATCGCCCCGGGGCGCATCCCCTCCACCAGCACGTCCGCGCGCTCGACGAGGTCGAGCACCGTCGCGACCGCCTCGGGGCGCTTGAGGTCGAGGGCCACGCTCGGCCGGCCCCGGTTGAGCAGGTCGGCGCGGCCGCCGGCGAACATCCCGCCGCCCGGGCGGTCGATGCGGATCACGTCGGCGCCGAGGTCGGCCAGAACCATGCACGCGTGCGGGCCGGGCCCGATGCCGGCGACCTCGACCACCTTCACGCCCCGCAGCGGTCCGCTGCCCTGCCCCAGCCCGTACGTCATGCGCCCGATCATGACACCGTTGCTGTCAGGGTCGCGAGGGCCGTCCCGGCTCGGGGAGTCCCCGCTCGAGCGGGGACCCTGTCACTCCGTGGCCGTTGCAACCCACTCCCAGAGTCAGACTTCCCCACCCAGTTCGGCGGCCTCGCAGGCGCCCAGCGCGCGACCGAGGTCGGCGCACAGGTCCTCGGGATCCTCGAGGCCGATCGAGAGGCGCAGGACGTCGGCGTCGGGCTTCGCGTCCGCGGCGACCGGGCGGTGGGTCAGCGCGGCCGGGTGCTGGATGAGCGAGTCCACGCCGCCGAGGGAGACGGCATGGGTGAACAGCCGGACCGACTCCGTCACGCGGGAGGCGGCGGCGTACCCGCCCTCGACCCGGAAGGCGAGCATCGCGCCGGGGCCGCGCTGCTGGCGACCGACGAGCCCGAGCGGGTCGCACTCGGCGAGGCCCGGCCACCGCACCTCGCGCACGGCCGGGTGCGAGGCGAGCCAGGCGGCGACCTTGCCGGCACCGTCCTGCTGGGCGCGCACCCGCAGCGGCAACGTGGCCAGGCCGCGGTGCAGGAGGTAGGCGCCCATCGGGTGGAGCAGGGCGCCGGTGACGGCGCGGACGCGGCGCAGCGCGGCGGCCCACTCCGCGGAGCAGGCGACGACGCCGCCCATCGCGTCGCCGTGGCCGCCGAGGTACTTCGTCGCGCTGTGCAGCACCAGGGCCGCGCCGTGGTCGGCGGGGTTCTGCAGCACCGGGGTGGCGAACGTGTTGTCGACCAGCACCGGGACGCCGCCGGCCGCGGTGACGACGGCGTCGAGGTCGACGAGCTCGAGCGTCGGGTTGGCGGGGGTCTCCAGCACGACGAGACAGGTGTCGGGGCGTACGGCTCCCGCCACCTCGTGCGGCGCGCAGTAGGTCGTCTCGACGCCGAGCATCCCCGAGGCGAGGAGGTGGTCGGTGCCGCCGTAGAGCGGTCGGACGGCTACGACGTGGCGGCCCGCCCCCTCGGCGACGGCGGCCAGCACCGAGCCTGTGACGGCGGCCATCCCGGTCGAGAAGGCGACTGCCGCCTCGGTGTGCTCGAGGTCGGCGAGCGCGTCCTCGAAGCGCGCGACGGTCGGGTTCCACAGCCGCTGGTAGACCATGCCGCCCTCGCCCGGGTGCCCGCCGGTCGCCATCGACTCGTACGACTCGCCGCCCGCGTCGATGCTGGGCAGCGGGTTGGTGGTGGACAGGTCGAGCGGCAGCGCGTGGACGCCGAGCGCCCCCAGGTCGGCGCGGCCGGCGTGGACAGCGAGGGTGTCGAGGCTGGTCATGGACGCCACCGTCGCGGAATCCTCGACGCGCAGCAATAGACTCCGAACAACTGCTCTCGCATGAGCGGTCACGCCGAAGATCACGAGGAACGAGCCATGGCTGCTGCACCCCCGTCAGTGGATCCTGCACCCCTCGACGCGCTGGACCGACGCCTGCTGACCGAGCTCGCGGCGGACGGCCGGGTCACCAACGCCGCGCTCGCCAAGCGCCTCGGCATCGCCGAGTCGACCTGCCTGCAGCGGGTGCGGTCGCTGCGGGAGCGGGGAGTCGTACGCGGCATCCACGCCGACGTCGACCTCGCAGCCCTCGGCTACCCGATCCAGGCCGTGATCAAGGTCCGGCTCGGCAGCCACAACCGCGACCACGTCGCGAGCTTCCACGAGGTGCTCGCCCACGTGCCCGGCGTCCTGCGCATCCTGCACGTGGGCGGCGAGGACGACTACCTGCTCCACGTCGCCGTGTCCTCGACCGCGCAGCTGCGCGACCTCGTGCTCGAGCACCTCAACGTGCACCCCGTGGTCCGCCACACCGAGACCCAGCTGGTCTTCGAGGAGATCCCCGGCGCGGGCGTGCTCTGAGGTCTTGCAACTCGTTGCATAGGTCGGGCACCATGGTCCCCATGGCCCTCGAGCACGCCCTCCTCGTCGCGCTCAGCGAGCGCCCCGCGAGCGGCCTCGAGCTCACCCGCCGGTTCGAGAAGTCGCTCGGCTTCTTCTGGCACGCCACCCACCAGCAGATCTACCGCGTGCTCGCGCGGATGGAGGCCGACGGCTGGGTCACCGTCGAGGTCGTCGAGCAGGAGGGCCGCCCCGACAAGCGGGTGCACACGCCGTCGGCGACCGGCCGCCGGGTGCTGGCCGACTGGCTGGCGACCCCGATGCCGATGGAGACCTTCCGCAGCGAGCTCGCCGTCAAGCTGCGCGGGGCGTCGTACGGCGACCGCGCCGCGCTCGTGCGGAACCTGCGCGACGCGCGCGCCGACCACGCGCTCCGCCTCGCGACGTACGAGCAGATGGAGCGCGAGCAGTTCCCCGACCCGACCGGCCTCGAGCCCGGCGTGCGCGACCGCTGGCTGGTGCTGCGCGGCGGCATCCGGCTCGAGCGCTTCTGGATCGACTGGATCACCGAGTACCTGCAGGCCCACGAGATGGAGACGTCATGACCCACCCCCGCTACCCCCACCTCCTCGAGCCGCTCACCCTCGGCTCCGGACCCGACGCCCTCACGCTGCGCAACCGCGTCGTCATGGGCTCGATGCACACCGGCCTCGAGGACCACCCGTGGGACATCGACAAGCTCGCGGCGTTCTTCGAGGAGCGGGCGCGCGGCGGCGTCGGCCTGATCATCACCGGCGGCTACGCGCCCACCAAGCGTGGCTGGCTCAAGCCGTTCGCCTCCGAGATGACCAACCGCCTCCACGCGATGCGGCACCAGCGCGTGACTGGCACGGTGCACGAGGCGGGCGGCGCGATCGCGCTGCAGGTGCTGCACGCCGGGCGCTACGGCTACCACCCGCTCTCGCAGAGCGCGTCGGACAAGAAGTCGCCGATCACGCCGTTCAAGCCGCACGCGATGTCGAGCAAGGAGGTCGACCACACCGCGACCGCCTTCGCCAAGAGCGTCGCCCTCGCCCGCAAGGCCGGCTACGACGCGGTCGAGATCATGGGCTCCGAGGGCTACCTGATCAACCAGTTCCTCGCCGCGCGCACCAACGACCGCGACGACCAGTGGGGCGGCTCCCCCGCGCGTCGCATGCACTTCGCCGTCGAGGTCGTACGCCGCTCCCGCGAGCTGGTCGGTCCCGACTTCCCGATCGTCTACCGGATCTCGCTGCTCGACCTCGTCGAGGGCGGCCAGACCTGGGAGGAGACCGCCGAGCTCGCGCTGCACCTCCAGGCCGCCGGCGTCACGGTCTTCAACACCGGCATCGGCTGGCACGAGGCCCGGGTGCCGACGATCATCACGCAGGTGCCGCGCGGGGCCTGGCGGTCCTACACCGCCCGCCTCAAGCAGGTCGTCGACGTGCCCGTCTGCGCCTCCAACCGGATCAACACGCCCGAGCTGGCCGAGGACATCCTCGCGTCGGGCGAGGCCGACCTCGTCTCGATGGCACGGCCGCTGCTGGCCGACCCGGCCTTCGTCGCCAAGGCGATGGACGAGCGCGCCGACGAGATCAACACGTGCATCGCCTGCAACCAGGCCTGCCTCGACCACGTGTTCTCCAACGAGCGCGCCTCCTGCCTGGTCAACCCCCGTGCCTGCCACGAGACCGAGCTGGTCCTCATGCCGACCCTGCGCAAGCAGACCGTGGCCGTCGTCGGCGCCGGACCGGCCGGCCTCGCCGCTGCGACGAGCGCGGCCGAGCGCGGGTTCGCGGTGACGCTCTTCGAGAAGTCCCCCGGGCTCGGCGGCCAGTTCCGCCTCGCGATGGCCGTCCCCGGCAAGGAGGACTTCGCCGACACCCTGCGCTACTACACCCGGCGCCTCGAGGTGCTCGGCGTCGACGTACGCCTCTCGACCGAGGCGACGGCCGACGACCTCGCCGGCTTCGACCAGGTCGTCGTCGCCACCGGCGTGGAGCCCCGGATCCCGGAGATCCCCGGCATCGACCACCCCAGCGTGGCGTCGTACGCCGACGTGCTGAGCGGCGCGGTCGTGCCGGGCAAGCGGGTCGCGGTGATCGGCGCGGGCGGCATCGGCGTCGACGTGAGCGTCTTCCTGACCCACGAGGAGGAGGACCTCGACGACTGGATGGCGCACTGGGGCGTCGGCGACCCGGCGCTCACCGCGGGCGGGCTGACCGAGGCCAAGCCGCGTACGCCGGCGCGCGAGGTCACGCTGGTGCAGCGCAAGACCACCCCCATCGGCATCGGGCTCGGCAAGACGTCGGGCTGGGCGCACCGCGCCGTGCTCAAGCAGTCCAGGGTCACCCAGGTCAGCGGCGCGACCTACGAGCGCATCGACGACGACGGCCTGCACATCACGGTCGACGGCGTCTCGCGCGTGGTCGAGGCGGACACGATCGTGGTCTGCGCCGGCCAGGACTCCGTGCGGAGCCTGTACGACGGGCTCGGCCGCGACGCCCACCTCATCGGCGGTGCCGACGTCGCCGCCGAGCTCGACGCGAAGCGGGCGATCAAGCAGGGCACGGAGGTCGTCGCCGGGCTGTGAACGACGGCCTTGCCGGCCTTGTCGCCCGCTGCTATCTTCGTCGCAGCACTGTGTCCCCTGTCACATGGGGGACCCCACCCCAGACCCCCGGTGGTACGTCATCGAGCGTCCCGGAGGGGTGGACATGCTTCGTCCTGTCAATGAGTCGGACAGCTGCCTGGTCGAGCAGGCCAAGGGGGCTCTGATGCTCCGCTACGGCGTGGGCTCCCGCGAGTCGCTCGCCGTCCTGGAGAGGTGGTCGCTCGAGGCCGGCGTGCCGGTGCGCGACGTCGCCGATGCCCTCGTCACCGGCATCTGCCTGGGTCGCGTGACCGCTGAGACGGACGGGATGGTGCGCTGGCTCGAGCAACGCCTGCGCGGCGGCATCAGCGACCTGCGGGAGGACGGGGAGGAGGGGGAGGGGTTGGCGCCGGGGGAGGGTGCGGCCGTGCCGGCCGTGCCCGCGCCCGCCCGCACCCCGGCAGGTCCCCGCCAGTGGCGCTACCACTCCGCCGTGCACGCGGCCCGGGTCCTCAGGAGCCGCTGAACGACCCTGGTCACGTGCCGTTGGACCCTGCCGTCGCCGCCCGAAGAGGTCCACGCTGGGGCCATGGACCACGTGGGCATCGGCGCCGAGGAGCAGCTCGCTGCCATCGGGCAGGCGGTGATCACGACCGACCCGGAGGGCGTGATCGTCTACTGGAACGCCGGGGCCGAGCGACTGTACGGCTGGGCGGCGCACGAGGTCGTCGGCCGCAACATCAACGAGATCACCGTCGCCGAGGTGGGACAGGACGTGGCGGACGAGATCATGGCCGCCTTGCGCGACGGGGTCCCGTGGTCGGGCGGGTTCCCGGTGCGCCGCAAGGACGGCAGCACGTTCCCCGCTCTCGTGACCGACGCCGGCATCCATCGCGACGGTGCGCTCGTGGGCATCGTCGGGGTGTCCACCAACCTCGGCTCGGCCATCCGCCCCCTCCTCGAGCGGTCGACCGACGCGGCCCTGGTGCTGCGCCACGACGCCGTCATCACGTACGCCAGCCCGGCCGTCGAGATGCTGTTCGGATGGGACCAGGAGGCGCTCATCGGCACGTCCGTCGTCGGGCTGCTGCACGACGAGGACCGGCGGCCCCTGGCCGACCTGCTCGACGACGTCGTCCGCCACCCCGGCGTGCACCTCCCGGTGGAGGTGCGGGTGCAGGCGTGGAACGACTGGCGGTGGGCGGAGGCCGCCTTCACCAACCTGCTCGACGACCCGACGGTGCGCGGGGTCGTGTGCAACCTGCGCCCCAGCCCGACCCGGGTGGCCAAGGAGCAGGCCGAGCTGCGGGCCCGGCAGCTCGAGACCGCGCTCGAGTCACGGCTCGGCATCGAGCTCGCCAAGGGCTACCTCGTCGGCCACGACGGGCTCACTCCGGACGAGGCCTTCCAGGCGCTGCGCGGCTACGCCCGCTCCCACCACCTCACGATCCACGACGTGAGCCGGCGCGTGGTGGCGGGTGAGGCCATCATCGTTCCGCCGGTCGCCGGTGCCCCATGATGGGGACATGACCGCTCCCGACGTGACCGCGCCCGGCGTCGACGACCGCGCCCTGCGGTCGCTCAGGGGGTGGAACCTCGCCCTCACGGTGCTCCACCTCGTGCAGGCGATCGCGGTCGTGGTGCTCGCGACGGACTTCGCGATCACGATCACGCAGTCCCTCCCGACCGGTCCTCCCGGGACTCCGCCGGCGTCTCCGGAGGCACTCCTCGACCTCCCCGTCGGCGTCGCCATCGCCGCGTTCCTCACGCTCGCCGCCGTCGACCACCTGCTCACCGCGACCGTCCTGCGGCGCACGTACGAGCGCGACCTCCGCCGCGGCATCAACCGCTTCCGCTGGGTGGAGTACTCGTTCAGCGCGACGATCATGGTGGTGCTGATCGCCCTCTACTCCGGCATCGTCGACGTCTCCGCGCTGATCGGGATCATCGGCGCGAACGTGGCGATGATCCTGTTCGGCTGGCTGCAGGAGTCGGCGAACCCGCCGGGCAGCACGACCCTCACGATGAAGCCGTTCTGGTTCGGCTGCGTCGCGGGCGCCGCCCCATGGGTGGCCATCGCCCACAACCTCGTCGCCGCCGAGGAGGTCCCCGGGTTCGTGGTCGGCATCTTCGTGTCGCTGTTCGTCTTCTTCAACACCTTCGCCCTCAACCAGTGGCTGCAGTACCGCCGCGTCGGCCCGTGGCGCAGCTATGCGTTCGGCGAGAAGGCCTACCTCGTGCTCAGCCTGGTCGCGAAGTCGGCGCTCGCGTGGCAGATCTTCGGGGGTTCGCTCGCGGGATAGCCGCCGGTCGGCACCGGCGGACCGGGTCGGTCGACCCGGCCGCCGGGCAACCCCTGCCGATGTGGTCGGACCACTGTTCACGGATCCCGGTCGCCGCGCAGGTCGAGCCTGCGGAGCCCGGCCGCCCCAGGGGTGAGGCGAGGCCTCGAGCCTACGCCCACGGATCGGTGATCTCGCGCAGCATCGACATCGTCTCCTCCAGCTGCCGCATGCGCGTGGCGCCGAGGTGCGCCTCCCACTCCGCGAGGGCCTCGGCCACAGCAGCGTCGGCCCGGTCGCCGAGCGCGCGGGCCCGCGCCGTGAGTCGGACCAGCTTGGCCCGTCCGTCGCGCGGGTCGGCGACGCGCTCGACGTACCCGGCCCGCTCGAGCTGGTCGACCAGGAAGGCCGCCGACTGCTTGGTGGTGCGGGCCCGGGCCGCCAGGGTCACCACCCGGGTGCCGCCCTGATCGATCTGCGCCATCAGTCGCGCCTGGGTCGGCGTGATGTCGTCGGCACCCGCGGCCACCAGCGCGTCGTACGCGCGCGCCTCCAGGGAACGGGCCGCGACGAACATCAGCAGCCCCACGTTCGGCTGGCCCCCACCCGTTGACGATTGCGCGACCACAGAGCCATATTAGTCAGACGCTCTGTCTATTCACGAAGGCGCGCCATGCACAGCGACACGATCTGGCGTCATGTCGACACCGAGCGCGCCGTCCTGGCCGACATCCTCGAGGCACTGCCCGACGACGCGTGGCGCACCCCGTCGCTGTGCGACGCCTGGACGGTGCGCGAGGTGGCCGCGCACCTGACCTTCTCCCACGCCGGCGTCCGCGACCTGCACGTGCTCGCCGCCCGCTCCGGCTTCCGCTACAACGCGGCGGTGCGTGACGCGGCGCTGCGGTGCCCGCTCGGTCACGAGCAGATCGTCGACACGTTGCGCGGCTTCGTGGGTTCCCGGCGGACGGTCCCGGGCGTCTCCGAGCGCGAGCCGCTGCTCGACGTCCTCGTCCACACCCAGGACATCTGCGTCCCGCTCGACATCGACCGCCCGATGCCCGGGGACGCGGCCGTGGTGGCGCTCGAGCGCGTCATCTGGTGGTCGCGGCGGCCCACCAGCACCTCAGCGGCGAGGTGCGCGCCCTCGCCTAGACCGACCGCACCACGCCCTTGCCAGCGAACGGCGTGACGAGGACGCTGGCCGGAGACGCGGACCGAGGAGGGAGCCCCCCCGTGGGAGAGCCGTCGCTGGAGGTGACCCCGCGTACGGCCGCGCTGGCCAGTGCTGCCGACGCCCTGGACTCGGCGGGGCTCGAGCACTGGTTCTTCGGCGGGTGGGCCGTCGACCTGTGGGCCGGTCGCGAGACGCGTGCCCACGAGGACATCGACGTCCTGGTCCTGCGTGCCGACGAGGACCGGGTCCACGCGGCACTGACCGCAGCCGGCTGGGCGCACACGCCGCACGACGACGACCTGGTCGGCACCGACTACGAGCGCGACGGTGCAGACCTGCAGCTCACGTTCGCGGAGACCGACGACGAGGGCAGCGTCGTCGTGCCGGTGCCCGGGCAGCCGATCGTGCTCTCCAGGGGTCCCCTGGCGCACGCACGCCGACCGCTCGGCCACCTGCACGTGCGGGTGCTGACCCTGGAGAAGATGCTGGAGATCAAGGCCCTGCCGCGACCCGACGAGGTCGGCGGTGGCAAGGACCGGGCGGACCTGGATGCGCTCCGCGCCGTGGCCGGCCCCCCGGCTCAGGCTGCGGCCGGGACGGCGACCCGTCGAGCCGTACGCCCCGGCAGCCAGCGGACCGAGCGGAACGTCTCCTCCGACGAGCCGTAGACGAGCAGCGCGAGGAACACGCCGTAGACCGGCAGGTGCCCGACCATCTCGGTCTGGCCGAAGAGCAGCAGGGTGGCGTTGAACGGGACCATCGCGACCAGGACGGCCACCTGGGGGAAGGCGCCCGAGATCACGAGCAGGCCGAACAGCAGCTCCGTCGCCCCGGCGACCGCGACGAAGGTCTCCGGCGAGACCTGGAGGCCGACGAGGGCGAAGACGTCCAGCGCGGGGTAGCGCTCGAGGGTGTCGATCGCCATCGCCGGGTTGGTCAGCTTCTCCGAGAAGGCCAGCACGATCAGGGCCGTGCCCACGCCGAGGCGCAGCCACAGCAGCGCCCACCTCAGGTGCGCCCGCGACGGGTGCGCGGCGCCGTACGCGTCGGGGCCGGGCGGCACGACGACCAGGAAGGCGGCGACCGCGGCGAGGTTGGCGCACTCGCCCAGCGCGGTGAGGCCGGCGACCATCGCGAGCGCGGGCGCGAGGCCGAGCACCAGGGCGGCGGCGGCGCGCAGCTGCCAGCCGGTGACCAGCCAGATGCCGAGCGCGGCCTCGACCAGGAGCAGCGCGTTGCCGCCGGCACCCTCGAGGTGGTCGATGGACGGCGTGATGAAGGCACCGGTGGCGGCGAGGGCGAGCAGTGCGACCCCGAGGTGGATGCCGAGCAGGCGGGGGATCCACGGCACCAGACCGCCGACGGGCTTCAGGAAGCGCAGCTCCGGGCCGTCCACGCGCGTCGCGACCGCGCGCCACACGAGGGCGACGGCGACGACGGCCGCGGTGAGCACCAGCGGCAGCGGCGAGAGGAAGAACGACCAGTCACCGGCGGGCTGGGACTCGACGAACCAGCGCTCGTGGGTCGGCAGGACAGGGGCGAGCGCGGGCAGTGCGAGGGTCATGGCCCAACCCTGCGCGAGGCGACGGCGCCGTACGAGCGGCGAAGGTCCGGACCTCGGCGGGACCTTGGTCCCCGGCTCGCTATCGCGCGAGGAACCGCTCCACCACGACCGCCGTCTCCGCCGGCGACGGCATCGATGCGACCTCCGTCTGGACGGCGCGTGCCGCACGGCCGTAGGACTCGTCGGCGAGGACCGCCCGCAGGGCCTCGCGCACCGAGGCCGGCGTCACCTGGTGGGGCCGGAGGACGATCGCAGCGCCCGCCGCCGCGGCGCCCGCGGCCACGTGGAACTGGTCGGCGCCCATCGGAAGGAGCACGAGGGGCACACCCTGCGCCAGCGCCCCGAGCGTGCTCCCGGACCCGCCGTGGCCGATGGCGGCCGCGGCACGCGGCAGCACCTGCGCCTGCGGGAGGAACCGCTCGACCCGGACGTTGGCCGGGACTGCGCCCAGCTCGGCCGGGTCGACGTCGCGGCCTGTGGTGAGGACGGCCGACCCGACGCCGTCGAGGGCCTCGAGCAACGTGCCCAGCAGGTCGGGGTGGTTGAACAGCGTGCCGAGGGTCGCGTAGACCAGCGGTGGCTCGAGGTCGGCCACCCACGTCGGCACCGCTGCCGGGCCGGTCGGGTACGGCTGCATCGGGGTCTGCTCGCCGGGTGGCGGGTCCGACCGGAAGAGCGCCGGGGCGAGGTCGACGTAGAGCCCGTCGAACGCGCCCGCGAGGCGCGGGGGCGAGAGCCCGAACCCCTCCCAGGCGGGCACGACCCGCTCCGACGCCGCCTCGAACCACGACAGCGGGATCATCGGCCCCCACGAGTGGTGCACCGCGGGGATCCCCAGCGCTGTGGCGACCGCCGGCCCGGCGAGGTCGGCGCTCTCGAAGACGATCGCGTCGGCCTCCCAGCGCTCGGCGACGTCGGCGAGCTCGGGCGCCTTGCGGTGGGCGTGCCCCTCGGCGAAGAGGAGGGCGAAGACCTCGTGCCCGAGGTCGCCCAGCGCGGGCCCGAGCGAGTCGCCGAGCCCGTCCACCACGTGCTGCCAGGCCTCGTGGTGCGGGCGCCCGGCGGCGAGGGCGTCGAGGCCTTCGGCCTCCACGTGCGGGTGCCAGCCGTGCTCCGTGGCGACCGCGACGGCATGTCCGCGCTCCCGCAGCGCTCGAGCGAGCGGGACCATGGGACGGAAGTGACCGTCGAGCGGCGTCGAGCTGAACAGGATCCGCACCGGCTCATCGTCCTCGCTGCCACCCACGTCGAGCAACGCTCCCGCGGTTCGTCACGGGACCTGCTTCGAGCGGCTACCCCGCGCCGACCAGCAGCATCGTCGCCGCGAAGACCACGCCGGACGCGAGGAGCGTCACGAGCGTGTAGCCGAGGATGTCGCGGATCTTCAGCCCCGAGATGGCCAGCACCGGCAGCGCCCAGAAGGGCTGGATCATGTTGGTCCACTGGTCGCCGTACGCGATCGCCATGATCGTGACCGCCGGGTCGACCCCCAGGCGGGCTCCGGCGTCGAGCATCACCGGGCCCTGCACGGCGAACTGTCCACCGCCGGAGGGCACGAAGAAGTTCACGACCCCGGCCGAGAGGAAGGCCAGCACGCCGAACGTCGACGGCCCGGCCGTGTCGACGATGAAGTCGGAGAACACGGTGATCAGGCCCGAGGTGGCCATGATCCCCATGATCCCGGCGTACAGGGGGAACTGGAGCAGGATCTCGCCGACGTTGGAGGCAGCGTTCTTCACCAGCGCGATCAGCTCGAGCGGGCTGCGCACCAGCAGGAAGATCAGGGCGAGGAAGGTCCAGTTGACGATGTCGAGGGTCGCCGCGCCGCCGTCGGAGTAGTGGATCACCAGGTAGGCGACCAGCGCCAGGCCGACCAGCAGCGTGAGGACGCGGCTCGCGTCCACCCGGTCCGCCGGCGTGACGACCTCGTCGTCGACCCGGACCTCGTCGTCGAAGCGCGCGTCGGCCTTCATCTCGATGACCCGGTCGCCGGCGCGCGGTGCCACCAGCGCGAGCCCGATGCCCACGGCGAGGATCGTGGCGACGATCGCGAGGAGGTTCCACCAGGCGAAGGTGGTCTCGCTGATCGGGACGGTCTCGCCGAGCTGCTCGGCGATGAAGGAGCCCTCGGTGGCGGCGGTCAGGGTGCCGGAGCCCGAGTAGCCCATGTGCCAGATGACGTAGCCGCTGTAGCCGGCCGCGACCAGCATCGGGAAGTGCAGCGCCAGCCCCTTCTCACGACCCTGCCGGGCGACCTCCACGGCCAGCAGCACGCCGACCACGAGACCGAGGCCCCAGGTGATGAGCGAGGCGACGGCGGCGACCGCGAAGACGAACAGGTAGCCCTGCAGCGCGGTCCTGGGCAGCCCGCCCAGCGACGCCAGCAGCCTGCGCACCGGACCGGTGTTGGCGAGGGTGTGGCCGAGCAGCAGGATCAGGGCCATCTGCGTCATGAACTCCAGCAGGCCGGACAGTCCCTCGCCCCAGCCCCGGGTGACCTCGACGGGGCCGCTGTCGGTGAGGAGCAGCGCCAGGATCGCCACGACGAAGGTCAGCACGATGGCGAAGACCAGTGCACTGGGGATGAAGCGCTCGACGACGGAGTTGAGCGGCCGCATCATCCCCGAGAGTCCCGACGACCGTTGCTTCGGACTGGTGCTGGCACTGGGCACGACGGCTCTCCTCATCCTGGGGGACACGGTTCGGGGGACACCATTCGGTCACCCCTCCCCGATGTCAAGGCGACCCGGACGCCCGGAACCGCTTCCGGTCTGCTCGGGCTCCCCCGCGGGCTGGTTCCGCGGCACACTGGAGGGTCGAGCGTGGAGATCGAGGAGGTGCTCATGGCGCGCGACGAGCTGATCGTGGTCACGGGCGCCACCGGCCGCCAGGGCGGTGCCGTCGCGCGGCACCTCCTCGCCGACGGATGGCGTGTACGGGGCGTGACGCGATCGGCGGGTTCGGCCGCGGCCCGCGAGCTGGCTCGCAGGGGCGTCGAGGTCGTCACCGCCGACATGGGAGACCTCGCGTCACTGGGTCGCGCGTTCGCCGGGGCGTACGGGGTCTACAGCGTGCAGAACGCCATGACCGCCACCTCGGAGGGCGAGGTCGCACAGGGCCGCAACGTGGCCACCGCGGCGGCGGAGGCCGGCGTCTCCCACCTCGTCCACGGCTCCGCGGGCCCCGGCACCCCGGGCACGGGGGTCGCGGCGTGGGACGGCAAGCTCGAGGTGGCGGCGTACGCACGCAGTCGTGGCCTGTCGCTGACCGTGCTCCGACCGACGGCCTTCATGGAGCTGATGACCGACAAGGACCTCTACCCGCCAGTGGCGGCCTGGCACCTGATGCCTCGGATCGTCGGCGAGGACCGGCCGCTGCCGTGGCTGTGCGCCGATGACCTGGGAGCGATCGCGGCGCAGGCGTTCGCCGACCCCGCGACGTACGCAGGTCTCGACATCGGCCTCGCCGCTGACGTACGCACCATCGCGCAGTGCCGAGCCGACTGGCGCGCCGTCACCGGCCGGTCCCCGCGGCGGTTCCCGATGCCGCTGTGGTTGTTCGAACGTTTCGTCGGCCAGGACCTCACGCGCATGTGGCGCTGGCTCGCAACCCACGACATACCTGCGGACGTCGACCGGACCCGGTCGCTCCTCCCGACCGCCGTGACCGTCGAGGAGTTCCTCAGGCGCCGGCTCGCGTAGGAGGAGGGGGCGATGACGAGAGCCGGGACTCGCTCGTGGTGGGGGTGGGGCACGCTGGAGGACGCGGCGACGACCGAGGAGGTCGTCGCGCTGGTCGAGCGGGTGTCCGCCTTGCTGCCGGGCCACGACCTCACCGACCACGAGCCGCCCGACGTGGCCGACCTGGCGGTGCCCGTCCCACGCGTGACGCCGCCCGCGAGCCTGTCGGCGCTGTGCTCGGCCGACTCCGAGGACCGGGCGGGCCACGCCCACGGAAAGGCGTTCCGGGACGTCGTGCGCAACCTGCACGGAGACCTCGAGCACGTCCCCGACCTCGTCGCCCGCCCGCGCACCGAGACCGAGGTGGCCGACCTGCTGGACTGGTGCAGCCGGGACGGCATCGCCGCGATCCCCTACGGCGGTGGCAGCTCCGTCGTGGGCGGGATCGAACCCCGTTTCGACGGCCCGGCGGTGACGATCGACCTGGGCGCGCTCGACCGCGTGCTGGAGGTCGACACGGTGAGTCGCGCCGCCCGGATCCAGGCGGGCGTGCACGGACCTCACCTGGAGGACCAGCTCCGCCCGCACGGCCTCACCCTGCGGCACTTCCCGCAGTCGTTCGAGTTCTCCACCCTCGGCGGCTGGCTGGCCACCAGGGCCGGTGGTCACTTCGCCACCCTCTACACCCATGTCGACGACCTCACCGAGTCGATGCGGGTGGTCACTCCCACAGGCGTGAGCGAGTCGCGTCGGCTTCCCGGCTCCGGCGCCGGGCCGTCCCCGGACCGGCTCTTCCTGGGCTCGGAAGGCACCCTCGGGGTGATCTGCGAGGCATGGATGCGCCTGCAGTCACGGCCACGCTGGCAGGTCACCGCACCCGTCGCCTTCGACGACCACGGCGCCGCAGTCACGGCGACGCGCACCATCGCACAGTCGGGACTGTTCCCCTCCAACTGCCGACTCCTCGACGCGACCGAGGCGTTCCTCAACGCCGGGACGTCGGTCACCGGAGGCCTGCTGCTGCTGGCCTTCGAGTCGGCCGACCACCCGGTCGACCCGTGGCTGGACCGGGCACTGGAGATCGCCGGCGACCACGGCGGGAGGCCCCTGACGGCCCGCGACCGTGACGGCCGGCAGGGGGACGTGGCCGCCGGCTGGCGGTCGTCGTTCCTGCGGATGCCCTACCACCGCGACGTGCTGGCCCGGCGCAGCATGATCGTCGAGACGTTCGAGACCGCCTGCACCTGGGACGACCTGCAGACGCTCCACGCCGCCGTCACGACCGCTGCCGAGGAAGCGGTCCGGGAGGTGTGCGGGTCCGGCCTGGTCACCTGCCGGTTCACCCACGTCTACCCCGACGGGCCCGCGCCCTACTTCGGCATCTACGCACCGGGTCGATGGGGCAGCACCATGGCCCAGTGGGACGAGATCAAGGCGGCCGTGTCCGAGGCCATCGCGACGTGCGGCGGCACGATCACGCACCACCACGCCATCGGGCGCGACCATCGACCCTGGTACGACCGGCAACGCCCCGATGTCTTCGCCGCCGCGCTGGCTGCGGCCAAGTCGGCACTCGATCCTGCCGGCATCCTCAACCCCGGGGTGCTCCTGCCTGCGTGAGGCCGCAGGAGCAGGGCGTTGCCTCGCCCGTTGCCCTTCCCGACGCACGCGAGCATGCTGGGGACCAGGCTTCCCCCATCGCTCGAAGGCGGCACGCCATGATCCTGGTCGTAGGCGGCTCAGGTGATCTCGGACGTCGCGTCGTCCGACGCCTGCGCGAGGGCGGTGCACAGGTCAGGTGCCTCGTTCGCCCCGGTACGGACGGCTCCCCGCTGCGGGAGCTGGGGGCCGAGCTCGTGGCCGGCGACCTCACCGACCCCGACAGCCTGGTGGCGGCGTGCCAGGGTGCGCAGACCGTGGTGGCGTCGGCCACGGCGATCGGTCGGGTGCTGGCGGGTGCCAGACGTCCCAGCATCCACGAGGTCGACGAGGTCGGCATGGCATCGCTCGTCGACGCCGCGGAGCGCGCAGGCGTCGAGCGATTCGTCTACGTGTCGTACGCAGGCGTCGACTCGGCGCTCGGCACCCCTCTCGAGCGCGCGAAGGCCAGCACGGAGCGGCGGCTCGCGCGGTCGACGTTGCGACGAGTGGTCGTGCGGCCCGACGCGTTCCAGGAGGTCCACCTGGCACCCCTCGGACGCTTCGACATCCGCTCCGGCAGGGTCGCGGTGTTCGGGAAGGGGGACACCGAGCGGAGGTGGGTCGCCACCGAGGACGTGGCCGCGCTCGTGGCCGCAGTCGCCACCGAGGCCGATCCCCCCGACATCGTGACCTTCGGCGGGCCGGAGGCCATCAGCCGCAACGAGGCGATCCGCATCGCGGAGCAGGCGAGCGGGCGGACGTTCAAGGTGCAGCGCATGCCGCGAGAGGTGGCCCGGGCCGGCATGCGGATCCTGGCCCGCCCGTCACCGGCGATGGCGACGATCTTCGGCACCGGTCTGATGCTGGACCTGCTGCCGCTCACGTGGGACGACGCCCCCCTGCGGGACCGGGGCATCACCCCGCGCGCCGCCAGCGAGTGGATCCTCGAGCAGGCACAGCACCTGCAGTGAGCCCTGCCCGCAGCCGTGGCGTGCTCTCGGGCTGGGCCCACCCGCTACTTCTTCAGCTGTCCCCTGACCTCGCCCGCGGGCCACCGGGGAGTGTGCACGTTGACGTAGTAGGCCCCGGGGTCGGCGGTGATCGCAGCGAGCTCGGCCGGTGTCATGGCCGCACCATCGGCCGCCGTGATGCAGGCGCTGACCGTGCTGGTCGCGGCGGTCGGAGTCGCCAGCGGGACGACGACCGGGCCCGCGACGTGGCGCGGCGCGACGTGGATGTGTGCGGCGACCGGGGCGGCGGTGAGGTTGCGCACGCGCAGGGTGTAGCAGAGCGTGGACCCCGAGACGGAGTAGCTGAAGAAGCCGCTCCCCCCGCTGACGGCTCCGGGCGTCTCCTGCCCGGCGTTCAACGGGATCGCGCCGCCGTCCGCGCTCGCCGTGCCGGCGAGGAGCCCGCTGGCGACGACGCCGACGGCGAGCGCAGCGGTGAAGCGGGTGATCGTGTTCATGTCGACCTCCTGGGGGAAGAGCCGCATCGCTCCCGCTCCGCCAGGGCGCTCACACGCCGGCGGGGGCCTACGAGCCGGAACTTCACGTTACGCCCGTCCCCGACCCCTGTACATGCCCGACCGCCCGGGTCTGCCCCACGCCGTCGTACAGTCGCGGCATGCCGCGCCTCCCGCTCAGCGGGCACCATCTCCTTGCCGCCACGGGCGTCCGCTCCCGCGCGCGGCACCGCGCGGACCCTGCGGAGCTGGGGCACCCCGGCGGCCCGCCCTCGACCCGTGCCGCGCTCGGCGAGCTCGGGTCGGCGCTCGACGGCGTACGCCTGCTGGGCGCGCTGCCCCGCCTCTCGACCGCCCCGCGCGGCGACGGCCACCTCGTCGTCGACATCCCCGGGTGGCGGGCACCCGAGCTGTCCGGCGCGCCGCTGCGCGCCTACCTCAGGCGCCTCGGGTACGACGCCCGCGGCTGGGGCTTCGGCACCAACACCGGCGACCCCCGGCGCGACGTGGCGCGCCTGTCGAAGCGGCTGCTCGAGCTGGTGGACGACGCCGGTGAGCCGGCCTCGCTCGTGGGCTGGAGCCTGGGCGGCGTGATCGCCCGCGAGGTCGCGCGCCGGCACCCCGACGCCGTGCGCCGGGTCATCACCTACGGCACGCCGGTCGCGGGCGGACCGCGGCACACGACGGTCGCCCGGGCCTACCGCCGCGGCCCGGACCCCGACGCGCGTCGGGTCGCCGAGCGCCTCGACCCGACGGCCCCGATCCCGGTGCCGCTCACGATCCTCTTCTCCAAGCGCGACGGGATCGTGGCGTGGCAGGCCTGCCTCGACCACACCTCCCCCGACGCCGAGCACGTGGAGGTCTTCTCCACCCACATCGGGATGGGGATCGACCCGGACGTGTGGACGGTCGTGGCGGACCGGCTCGCGCAGCCGGTCGGGGTCAGGCGTCCACGACGGGGTTGACCAGGCGTCCGATGCCGGGGATCCGGCACTCGGCCACGTCCCCGGCACGCACGTGGATCGCCCCCGGCGTGCCGGTGGAGATGACGTCCCCGGGGAACAGCGGCATCACCGCACTGTGGAAGGCCACGAGGAAGGCCGGGCTGTAGCGCATGTGCTCGACCGTGTTGGTGCGCGTCTGGTCACCGTTCACCACGGTGGAGACCTCCACTGCGCCGATCGCCCCGAACCGCTCGAGGACCTCCGCCATCGGCACGATCTCGGGGCCGAAGGAGAAGAAGCCCGGGAAGTTCTTGGAGCGGGTCAGGAACCGCGGGTTGCGCTGAAGGATGTCCTCGGCCGTCTGGTCCAGGACCGTGGTGACCCCGAAGACGTGGTCGAGGGCGTCCTCCTCGGAGACGTTGCGGCACTCACGTCCGATGACCAGTGCGAGCTCGCCCTCCGCCGTGGTGCGCTCGCTCTGCGGCGGGATCGGGATCTCGTCGGCGGTGCCGATGATGGTGTGGTCGCCCTTGATGAAGGAGGCGGGCTCCTCCGGCACCGACTCGGAGAGGTCGGCGGCGTGGTCGACGTAGTTGAGGCCGATGCCCCAGATCTTGCGGGGACGACGGTAGGGAGCGGTGAACGTGACGTCGGCGGTCGGGCGGAAGTGCCCGGCGTCGGCCTCGGCGGCCGCGGCCACCAGGTCGTCGTACAGCCCTTCCTCCAGCACGGTGAGCAGCGAGGGCACCTGGCGGTCGCCGAGCGCCGAGATGGGTACGACGCCCCGGTCGGGGTCGACGAGTACGGGCACGTCGGTGCCGTGGTCGAGGATGGTGGCGAGTCGCACGAGGATCTCCTTGGGTGGTGTGGTCAGTAGGCGCCGACGAGGCCGCCGTCGACGCGGACCTGCTCGCCGGTGACGTAGCCGGCCTGCCGGGAGGCGAGGAAGGCCACGACCGCGCCGAACTCCGCAGGCTCGCCGTAGCGCCCTGTCGGGATCGCTGCCTCCGACGCGGCCCTCGCGTCCTCGGGCGTACGGCCGGTGCGCTCGGCCGCGGCGCGGTCGAGCTGGGCGACGCGGTCGGTGTCGATGCGACCGGGCAGCACCATGTTGACGGTGACGCCGTCGCCGGCGACGGTGCAGGCGAGCGTCTTCAGGTACGCCGCGAGGGCGGCGCGGCCCACGTTGGACGCGGTCAGCGTCGGGATCGGCTGCTGGACCCCGCTCGAGCCGACAGCCAGGATCCGGCCCCAGCCGCGCTGCCGCATCCCGGGCAGCACCGCGCCGACGAGGCTGATGTGCTGCTTGAGGAGCAGGTCGAACGCCGCCTGGGCGGCCTCGGCCGTGAAGGAGTCGGCCGCACCGGGCGGTGGACCTCCCCCGTTGAGGACCACGATGTCGACCTCGCCGAACTGCTCCCGCGCCCGGTTGACCAGCAGCGCGGGGGCGTCGGGGTCGGTCACGTCCGCGACGACGCCGGCCGCGGACGGGAGCGACTCCACCAGCGCGTCGACCAGCTCGGCCCGACGACCGACCACGACGACGTGGGCGCCCTCGGCGGCGAGGGCCTCCGCGGACGCGCGACCGAGCCCGGCTGTCGAGCCGAGGACGAGGGCGACCTTGCCGGTCAGTCCGAGGTCCATGGGGTTCCTCCTGGGGTGTGGGGCAGGTGGGCGAGGTGCTGCTCGATCAGCGGCACCAGGGGCGGCGGGAGCGTGGCGGCGGGCGGACGCACACGACCGGTCGTGAGCACGCCGCGGCGGCGCAGGATCTCCTTGCGGATCGCCAGCCCGATCCTGAGCTGGCCCTCGAAGTTGGCGAGCGGCAGCCACGGGGTCCACGACCGGTGGGCGGCGGCGAACCCGCCCGTGTCGTGCGCGTCGATCGTCGCCCGCAGGCCCTCGGGATGGCTCATCCCCGTCATCGCGCCGGCCGCTCCGCAGGCGAGCTCGTCGATGAGTCCGACGCCACCGAGGCCGCCGTACACCGGGGTCGCGACCGCAGCGGTCAGCGCGGCGATCGCGGACGGGGTCGGCGCGGACTCCGCCTTGACCGCCGCCACGAAGCTGCCGCACGCGCGGACCACGTCGACCAGGACGTCGGCGGCGACGGCGACACCTGAGGCAGCGGGATAGTCCTGCACGACGACGGGCACCCCGGTCGCGTCGTGGATCGCGGTGAGGTGTTCCACCAGGACGTCGGCCCGGGGGGAGTTGACCTGCACCATGAGCGCGCGAGGTGGACGCTGCGCGGCCTCCAGGCACGACTGCGCCTGGTCGACCGCGACGGCGGTGGTGCGGGCCGACAGCCCGAGCACGACCGGCAGGTCGGAGGCGGTCACGGTGCGGACGACCTCCTGCTGCTCGGAGCGCGTGAGCGCGTCGGCCTCGCCGAAGACGCCGAGCGCGACCACTCCCTGCGCCGACACCGAGTCGGCCAGCGCGAGCTGCCGCTCCAGCGAGGCGGCGTCGAGGGCGAGGTCGTCGTCGAAGGGCGACGCGAGGACCACCCAGAGGCCCCGGTCGAGGTGGGCCTGGCTCACCGCGCCACCTCGCGGCCCAGCACCACGTCGACCACGTGCTCTGCGATCGCCAGGCTGGAGGTCGCCGCCGGGGACGGGGCGTTGCGCAGGGCGGTGACCCGGTCACGGGTGGTGATCCGGAAGTCGTCGACCAGCGCGCCGCTCCGCTCCAGAGCCTGCGCGCGGATGCCGCTCGGGCCGGGCACCACGTCCTCGAGCCGGAGCTCGGGCACGTAGCGACGGGCCGCGGCGACGAAGCGGCGACGGCTCAGGGAGCCCGCCATCTCCGTCACACCGGTGCGCCAGTGCTGGCGGGCGAAGCGACGGAAGCCGTCGTACGCCGCGATCTCCCGCAGGTCCCGCGCGGACACGGTGCGCCAGTCGTAGCCCTCCCGTGCCAGGGCCAGCACGGCGTTGGGCCCGACCATCACCTCGCCGTCGACCCGGGGCGTCAGGTGCACGCCGAGGAACGGGTAGCGGGGGTCCGGCACCGGGTAGACGAGGCCGTTGACGAGCGAGCGGCGCTCGGGACGCAGCAAGAGGTACTCCCCACGGAACGGCACGACCTGCGGCTCCCTCGTGTCGCCCGCACGCCCAGCGGTGTGGTCGGCCCAGAGCCCCGTGCAGAGCACGACACGGTCGAAGCGCTCCTCGACCGTTCCGGCGGCGGTGCGGCCGACGAGCACCACACCGGTGCCGTCCTGCCGGATGTCGGTCAGCTCGGTCGAGAGGCGGACCGTTCCGCCGTCCTCCTCCACGAGCCCGGCGAGCCGGCGCGTGACACCCGGGAAGTCGACGATCGCCGTCGACGGCGAGTGCAGTCCCGCGACGCCACGGACGTGGGGCTCGATCTCACGCAGCTCCCCGCCGGAGAGTCGACGGATGCCGGGGACGCCGTTGGCGAGGGCCTTCGCCTCGATGGCTCCGAGCCGGCCCTCCTCCACCTCGTCGAGGGCGACGAGCACCTTGCCGCAGGTGTCGAAGGCGATGTCGTGCTCGTCGCAGAAGTCGCGCAGCAGGCCGACTCCTCGGCGGCACAGCGTGGCCTTGAGCGAGCCGGGCTCGTAGTAGAGGCCGGCGTGCACGACACCGGAGTTGCGGCCGGTCTGGTGCGCGGCGAGCCGGTCCTCCTTCTCCCACACGGTCACGGATGCGTCAGGGTCGCCGACCTGGAGCTGCCGGGCGACGGCCGCACCGAGGATGCCGCCACCGACGACGGCGTACGACGTCGCGGTCATGTCGAACCTCCGGTCGAGGCCTGCTGGTCGAGCCAGGGGCGGTCCCACGCGAGGTCCTCGTGCTCGCCGAGGAGCGGCGGCGGGACTCGCGACGCCGAGGCTGCGCCGTCGTAGCGGAGCGCACCGCCGGGCACGGCCACCTCGCCGAGCGTGGAGTGCTGCAGCTGGTGCACGAGGCCGAGGTGGCGCACCTGCTCCCAGTCGTAGACCTCGGGCACGCTGCGGATCCGTCCTGCGGGCACGCCCTCGCGCTGCAGGTCGGCGAGCACGTCCTCGGCCTTGCGCTCGGCGAGCAGCCCGTCGATCTCAGCCTGGAGTGCGTCGACGTGGGCGACCCGGTCCCGGTTGGTGGCCACGTCCGGTCGGGCCGGGTCGATGCCGACGACCGCGGCGAAGCGGCGCCACAGCGACTCCGAACCGACCGCGATGACCAGTGCCGCGTCGGAGCACCGGAAGGTGCCGTAGGGAGCGATCGACGGATGCCGGTTGCCCGTGCGGGTGGGCACCTGTCCCCCAGCGAGCCAGCCGGCGCCGTGGAAGGCGTGCACCGACGTGACCGCCGCGAGCAGGCTCGTCTCGACGGCCCGACCGACACCAGTCGTCTCGCGCTCGCGGAGGGCGGACATGACCCCGAAGGCACCGAACATCCCGGCCAGGATGTCCGCGATGGGCAGCCCGACGCGGGTCGGGTCACCGTCCGCGTCACCGGTGAGGCTCATCAGGCCCGCCTCCGCCTGGACGATCTGGTCGAACCCCGGGCGCGTCCCGTCGGGTCCTCCCGAGCCGAAGCCGGTGATCGACAACGTCACCAGTCGGGGGTTGGCCGCGCGCAGGGAGGCGGGGTCGAGGCCGAGGCGGGCGAGGAGGCCGGGGCGGTAGTTCTCCACCAGCACGTCAGCGTCGGCGCACAGGTCGCGGAGCCGCCGGGCACCCTCGGAGGACTTGAGGTCGAGGCGCACCGAGCGCTTGCCGCGGTTGGCGGAGAGGAAGTACGCCGACTCCTCGCCC
Organism: Nocardioides ganghwensis; assembly: GCF_014779655.1. Taxonomy (GTDB): domain Bacteria; phylum Actinomycetota; class Actinomycetes; order Propionibacteriales; family Nocardioidaceae; genus Nocardioides; species Nocardioides ganghwensis. Next base: position 85,690 of record NZ_JACXYX010000003.1, on the reverse strand, counting down.
GTACCGGAGGCGGCGCCGGGGCCGGGGGCTGCGAACGGCAGCCAACCGCGGCTGTCGTCACCCGCGGGCGGCTCGACCTTGAGCACGTCGGCTCCGACGTCGGCGAGCATCATCGTGGCGTAGGGGCCGGCGAGTGCGCGGCTCAGGTCGACGACGCGTACGCCGGCCAGGGACCGGTGGTCTCGGGACGCGTTCATGACCGTCCTCCTCCCATCAGCTTGAGTCCGACGCTCATCAGCACGATCACCGACGTGATCCTCAGGACGTGGATCGACAGCACGACGGGCACGTTGGCCCTCACGTCGGCCGAGAGCGCGCCCATCTGGGCGATGCCGCCGGGGGCGGTGGCGAGCAGCGCCGTGTAGGCGTCGAAGTCGGTGAAGCGCCACAGCCCCCAGGCGAGCGCCAGCCCGAAGACGAGGAACAGCGCGACCGTGAGCAGGATCGGGACGGCCGCGGAGCGCAGCGCCGTCAGCGACTCCCGGGTCACCGACTGCCCGAGCAGCGCGCCGATGGCGACGTACACCACCCACTTGACGCTGCCGGGGGCCGGCCAGCTCAGCTCCGTGGCCAGCGACAGGGCGGCCACGCCGATCATCGCGCCGAGCAGCGGTGCCGCCGGCAGCCGCAGGAGGCTGGCGACCACGGCGCCGGCGATCGCGGCTGCCGCGGTCGCAGCGACTCCGGCGATCACGTGGAGTCCACGCGTTCGGTCTCCGGCTCACGGTCGGTCGAATCCGCGACGGTGTCGGTGGTCGCGGGTGGCGTGTGCTCGCCGCCGGGGAGGCCGCCGCTCCTGCGTGCGCGACGACGACGCATGGCGCCGTAGCGCGCGATGCCGCGGGCGGCCGCCCTCTTGATCAGCACGGTGACCAGGGGGAGCACCAGCAGCAGCACCATGAGGACGAGCAGGGCCCGCGAGGTGCCGCGGTCGAGGAAGATGCCGAAGCTGCCGCCGGAGATGATCATGGTCTGGCGCAGCGACTCCTCCGCCATCGGGCCGAGGACGAGGGCGATCACCAGTGCCGCGGGCGAGAACCCGAAGCGACGCATGAAGAAGCCGAGCAGGCCGCAGCCGAGCATGATCGCGACCTCGACGATCGAGCCGTTGACGGTGAACGTCCCGAGGACGCAGATCACGATGATGGCCGGGCCCAGCACGCGGAACGGGACGCGGGCGATGCTGGCGAAGGCCGGGATGCAGAACACGTTGACCAGCAGCAGCATGATGTTGCCGAGGAACATGCTGGCGATCAGGCCCCAGGCGAACTCGGGGTTCTGCGTCATCAGGAGCGGGCCCGGCTGGAGCCCCCACATCATGAAGCCGCCGATGAGCACGGCGGTCGACGCCGAGCCCGGGATGCCGAGGGTGAGGAGCGGGACCATGGCGCCCGAGGACGCGGCGTTGTTGGCCGCCTCGGGGCCGGTGAGGCCGGGCATCGCGCCCTTGCCGAACTTCTCGGGCGTCTTCGAGACGGACCGCTCCAGGTTGTAGGACATCAGCGACGCGACGGTGGCACCCGCGCCGGGGGTGGCGCCGACGAAGAAGCCCAGGAACGAGCCGCGGGTGATCGGCCCGGCCGACTCACGCAGGTCGTGCCCGGTGGGCCAGAAGTCACGGGACCGTGCGGACACGTTGAAGTAGGCGAGCTTCTCGAGGTGGCCGCCGCGCCACAGGGTGTGCAGGATCTCGCCCACGCCGAACAGGCCGATGGCGACCGGGATGAAGTCGATGCCGTTGATCAGCTCGACCGAGCCGAAGGTGTAGCGCTGCTGGCCGGTGCCGATGTCGATGCCGACGGTGGCGATCGCGAAGCCGATCAGTGCCGACAGGGCGCCGAGGAGCCGGTTGCCGCCGATGATGACGATGAGGGTCAGCAGCCCGAGGATGACGACCAGGAAGAGCTCCGGCGGGCCGAAGGTGGCCGCGAGCGACGCGGTCATCGGCGAGGCGACGCTGATCAGGACGGCGCCGATCGTGCCCGCGACGAAGGAGCCGATGGCGGCCATCACCAGGGCGGGCCCGGCGCGGCCCTGCTTCGCCAGCGGATAGCCGTCGAACGTGCTGGCCACCGTGGCCGACTCGCCGGGTGTGTTGATCAGCACCGACGTGATCGTGCCGCCGTACATCGCCCCGTAGTAGACCGCCGCCAGCATCACGACCGCACCCGTCGGGTCCAGGGTGAAGGTCAGCGGGAGCAGGATCGCGAGGCCGGCCGAGGGGCCGAGACCCGGCATCACACCGACGATCATGCCGAGCATGACGCCTGCCAGCAGCAGCAGCAGGTTCATCGGGGTGGCGACGGCGACGATGCCGTTGGCCAGGTTGTCGAAGGTGTCCATGTCGGGTCTCCGGTGTCAGAAGCGCGGCAGGATGCCCTCGGGCAGCCCGGCGTTCAGGAGGGTCTGGAGCAGCAGGTACATCGAGAGCGGGATGCCGATCGCGATGACGGCGTTGACCACGTGGCGCCCGCGGTTGAGCAGGCTGAGCATGACCATCAGGAACAGGGCGGACGAGATGATCGCGCCCAGCGAGATCAGCGTGGCGGCGAAGACTCCGGCCGCCAGGACCATGATCGCCAGCAGTCGCGGGTGCTTGCCCAGGTCGGCCTCGCCGACCTCGTCCTCCAGGGCCACGACCTCGTCGTCGCGCGGGGAGCGGATGGCGGCGACGAGGCCCCACAGGGTGAGAGCGACGCCGGCGATCCCGACGACCCGGGGGAAGAACCCCGGCCCGATCCGGCCGGCCTGGGTGCGCCACTCGAGGGCGAAGGCCATCTCGGTGTAGACAGCGAGCACGACCAACACCGCAGCGAGGAAGACCGTCTTGGGACGGACCCACCCCGCGACCCGGCCCGAGGGCCGGGTCGCAGGGCGTGCGGTGTCAGCCAGGTTCACAGTGCACCCAGCTCGGTGAGCTGCTCCTCGAAGGCCGTCTGGGTCTCGTCGAGGTAGGTGGTGAAGTCCTCGCCCCACCGCTCGTCCTCGAGGAGGAAGTTCTCGTCGAGGTAGGCCTGCCACTCCTCGGTCTCGACGACCTCCTGCATCGTCTCGACCCACCAGTCCTGGGCCTCCTGCGGAGCGTCGGGCGGCAGGATCAGCCCGCGCGGCATGGAGGGCAGGTCACTGACGCCGTTCTCCTCGCCGGTCGGCACGTCCGGGAGGGCCTCCAGGCGCTCGGGACCGGTGAACAGGAGCGGGGTCACCTGCCCGGCCTCGATCTGGCCCATGATCGACCCGGGGTTGGAGATCATCGTGTCGATGGCGCCCGAGAGGAGGGAGGTCTGCATCTGCCCCTCGTCGTTGTAGGGGACGTACTCGATCTCGTAGCCCTCGGCGTCCGCGACCATCTGCTGGATGATGTAGTCGACGTTGACCGTCCCGATGCCGCCCACGACGACGGAGCCCTTGCCCGTGGCGTAGTCCACCCACTCATCGTAGGTCTGGAACTCGGCGTCACCGGCGGCGATCATCAGGGCGTTGTCCGCGGCCAGCAGGCCGACCGGCGTGAAGTCGGTGGGCTCCCAGCCGGTGTCGGCCTGGAGCGGCGTGGTGATGAAGGACCCGGACGTGGTCGAGATGCCGTAGCCCTCGCCGGCCTGGTTCAGGAGGTAGCCCCACCCGGTGGCGCCGGAGCCGCCGTCGCGGTTCTCCACCCGGATGTTCTCGGGGTAGAGGTCGTTGCGCTGGAGGATGTCCACCATCGTCCGCGCCATGATGTCGTTGCCGCCGCCGGGGCCGAACGCGATCGTCCAGTCCATGTCCTCGGACGGGTACGCGCCCCCCGACCCGCCGCCCGAGTCACCGCCGCAGGCGCTCAGCGTCATCATCAGCGCTGCCGCTGAGGCGAGCGCGATCCTCGTGTGCTTCATGGTTCCTCCTGGTTGCGAGGCACGGCGACGCCGTGCCGGTTCGAGAGTGGTCGTGGTTCACACCGCGTCGAGGCGTTGCCACGAGCCGGTGCCGAGAGCTGTGAGGCGCCCCTGGTCGTCTTCCATGCGCGACTCGAGGTGCACGATGCGGCGCCCGGCGCGGATGACGCGCCCGGTGCAGGTGCCGGTGCCCGTGAGGGGCCGGAAGAACCGCATCTGCATCTCGATCGTCACGGCGGCGGACAGGAACCGCTTGCAGAGGTGACCCATCGAGATGTCGAGGGCCGTGGTGATCACGCCGCCGTGCACCGTCCCCTGTGGGTTGCACAGGTGCGGGGCGTAGGGCAGGACGACGGTGCAGGTCTGCTCCGACTCGTCGTAGGAGATGTCGAGCTCCAGGAACCGGCTGAGGAAGAACGACCCGAACTCCCACGTGGGGTCGGACGCCGCTGCGCCGGCCAGCGCCGACACCGCGTCGGCGTCGACCCGGGGGGCCGGGAGCCCGGTCTCGGTGGTGGTCATGTCAGGACCAGGTGAAGTTCGGGGAGCGCTTGGACATGAACGCCTGGACGCCCTCGGTGAAGTCCTCGGTGTCGAACGAGGAGTTGCGCAGCTCCGTGGTGGCCTCGTCGTCGCGCACCTGGCCGGCCACGACCTTGTCGACCATGACCTTGCCGGCACGCACGCTGAACTGCGCTCGGCTGCACACCGTCTCGGCGAAGCCGTACGTCATCTCCTCGAGCGCGTCGGCGTCGACGACCTCGTCGAACAGGCCCAGCTCGTAGGCGCGGTCCGCGGGGATCTGGAGTCCGGAGAACAGGATCCACTTCGCGCGGGAAGGGCCGACCAGGTCGACCATCCGCTTGGTCGACTCCAGGCTGTAGACCAGGCCCAGCTTGGCGGGCGTGATCGCGAACTTGGCGGCCCGGTCGGCGAACCGGATGTCGCAGGCGAGGGCCAGCCCCGCGCCACCTCCGATGCAGTAGCCGTGGATCATCGCGATCGACGGCTTGGAGAGCTCCTCGATCGCGTGCTCGGCGGCAGCGACCTTCTCGTTGTAGGCCTTCGCCTTGGTGGCGTCGCTCCGCTCCGCCTCGAACTCGCTGATGTCCGCGCCGGAGGCGAACGACCGCTCGCCGGCACCCCGCAGGACGACGACCTTGACCGTCGGGTCGCTGTCGAGGTCCCCGACCACGTCGGGCAGGTCGCGGTACATCGCGACGTTGATCGCGTTGTGGCTCTCGGGACGGTTGAGGATCACGGTCGCGACGGCGTCGCGTCGCTCCACCACGATGTGGTCGGACATGTCAGGCCTCGTCATTCGTTCGGTCGTGGAGGTGGGGGCGGGCGTCGAAGACGACCTCGTCGGCGAAGAGGGCGGCGATGTCCTCCTCGCTCGTGCCGATCTCCCGGAGGACCTCGGCGGTGTGCTGGCCGAGCCAGGGGGCCGGGCCGCGCACGGAGTAGTCCATGGCGGAGAACTTCGTCGGCGGACCGATCGTCTTCATGTCGCCGATGACCGGGTGGTGCAGCTCGGTGACCATGCCCCGGGCGACCACGTGCGGGTCGTCCAGGGTCTCGTCGAAGGTCAGCACGGGGCCGCACGGCACGCCGACCTGGTCGATCGTCTTGATCCACTCCTCCGTGGTGCGCGTGGACGTGATCGCCTCGATCTCGCGCTCGAGCTCCTCGATGTGGGCCATCCGGTCGGGGAGCGTGAGGAAGCGCGGGTCGTGCTCCCACTCCGGGCGGTCGAGCGCGCTGAGCAGTCGCAGCCACAACCGGTCGTTGGCTGCGCCGATCGTCACGTAGCCGTCGCTGGTCCGGTAGGCCTGGTAGGGGGTGGAGCGACGGTGCCGCGTGCCCGTGGGCTGGGGCACCTCGCCGGCACCGAAGTAGGCGCCGGACTCCCAGACCGCCCAGGCGAGGCCGGCGTCGACGAGCGAGATGTCCATGTACTGACCCTCGCCGGTGGCCATCCGGTGCATCTGGGCCGCCATGATCGAGTAGATCGCGGTGGCGCCGGCGGCGATGTCGTTGACGGCGATGCCGACCTTGGCGGGACGTCCGCCGGGTTCGCCGGTCATCCGGAGGAACCCGACCATGCCCTGCGCCATGATGTCGAAGCCCGGACGCTCGCGGTAGGGCCCGGTCTGGCCGAAGCCGCTGATCGAGCAGTAGAGGATGTCCTCGCGCACGGCCTTGACGCCTTCGTACCCGATGCCGAGCCGGTCGGCGACGCCGGGCCGGAAGTTCTCGATCACCAGGTCGGCCTGCTCGGCCATCGCGAGGAACAGCTCCCGGCCGCGGTCGGTCTTGAGGTCGAGGGAGACCGAGCGCTTGCTGCGGTTGGGCATGGCGAAGGGATAGCTCTCGCCGTCCACCTTCGGCGCCATGCGACGCGAGTCGTCTCCGGTGTGCGGCTGCTCGACCTTGATCACGTCGGCCCCCAGCTCGGCCAGCACCATCGTGCAGTAGGGGCCGGACAGGAAGCGGGTCAGGTCGAGGACACGGAAGCCGTCGAGTGGACGTCGGGGAGAGGTTTCCCGTATCGTGGGATTGCTTGCCGTCATGTGGGAACTGTGGCACACGCCACACGGGCCGTCAAGGGTCTCGTCGACGTCGGGCACACTGACCTACGTGGAAGAGGGCAACGGGACCGTGAACGGACGCAGCTCAGTGCAGTCGATCGACCGGGCCGTCGCGATCCTTCGGTGCTTCGACGCGCACCACGCCGCGCTGGGGATCAGCGACATCGCCCGCGCGACGGGGCTGTCGACCAGCACGGCCCACCGGTTGCTGGGGTCGATGACGGCCAACCGGCTGCTCAGCCAGGGCCCCGACAAGCGCTACCGGCCCGGTCCGCTGCTGGTCCAGCTGGGTCGCTCCGGAGCCGTGCCGTCCAGCCTGCGCGAGGCCGCGCGCCCCTACATGGTGGCGCTGCGCGACGAGGTCGACGAGACCGTCGGCCTGCACGAGCTGCTCGCGACGTACGAACGTGCCGTCGTCGACCAGGTCGAGTCACGCCAGGAGCTGCGCCGGCACTACACCGACATCGGGGTCCCCATCGCCCTCACGCACGGCGCGCCGGGCAAGGCGATCCTGTCCAGCCTGCCCTGGGCGCGCCAGCAGGCCGCCCTCGCCCGCGGGATCGAGCCGGTGACCGAGCGGACCGTCACCGACCCGGCCACCCTCGCCGCCGAGCTCGCGGCCGCCCGGACGCGCGGATGGGCAGGATCCGATGCCGAGCGCACGCCGGGGATCCGCGCCGTGGCCGCTCCCGTCTTCGACCACACCGGCACCGTGGTCGGGGCGCTCGGACTCTCCGTCCCCACCGTGCGGATGGACGACGCACGGGCCGAGGAGCTGGGCGCGCGGGCGGCCGAGGTGGCGTGGGAGGTCTCCGAGGCGCTCGGGGCGACCCGCGGCCTGGTCGCGCAACGTCTGGCCCTGGCCGAGGAGCCCACCGTCAGCTGAGGCGCCCTCGCCGGGCCGTGGTCGACCTGGTCACGGCTCGAGCACGAGCTTGCCCCCGGGATGCTGGCCCATCAGCAGCGCCGCGGCCTCCAGTGCCTCGGCCAGGGGGAACGTACGGGCCACGGGAACCACGAGGTCGCCCGCACCGGCCAGCCGGACGAGCTCGGCACGGACCGACGCGCGGTAGGCCATGCTGCTCGGCATCGCGCCGGCGATCGCGACGAGTCCCTCCTCGCGGGCCCGCTCGGCGGCGGCGATGGTCACGATGCGACCGCGGTCGGCGACGAGGGCGAGGGACGCGTCGATCGCCTCGTCGGTGCCGACGCAGTCCAGCGCCGCCACCACGCCCTCGGGAGCGATGCGTCGCACCCGCTCCTCCAGCCCCTCGCCGTACGTCACCGGCTCCCCACCGAAGCCGGCCACGACGTCGTGGCGCGCGGGGCTCGCCGTACCGACGACCCGGGCACCGCGGCGGCTCGCCTGCTGGAGCACGCTCACCCCGACCGCTCCCGAAGCGCCGTGCACCAGGATCGTGTCGCCCTCGCCCACACCGGTGACGTGCAGCATCTCCGCCGCCGTCGTACCGGCCAGCAGCAGGTTGGCCGCCTCACCGAAGGACAGCGTCGTCGGCTTGGCGAAGACGTCCGCCGCTGAGACCGTCACGTCGGTCGCCCAGCCGCCGCTGATCCGGAAGGCGAGCACCTCGTCCCCCACCTCGACCGGACCCGAGGCGATCTCGGTGTCCGGCCCGACGGCGGTCACCACTCCCGCGACCTCGTACCCGACGGCTCGAGGGAACTCCCCGGCACCGCGCGCGACGTGCTTGGCGTCGGCCGGGTTCACACCAGCGGCGCGTACGGCGATCGTGACCTCTCCTCGCTGAGGTGCCGGAACGTCGTGCTCCTCGAAGGAGAAGACGTCGAGCCCTCCCGGGCGGGTCGCGATCCATCTGCGTGCCATCGTCAGAACGTAGCCCGCAGCCCATCACCACCCCACAGCCTGCCCATCGCCAGCCCATCGCCAGCCCATCGCCAGCCCGACGGCCGGGCGCGCGGACCCGGGTCAGCTCGGAGGCGCGAGCACGATGTGGCCGCTCGCCACGTCACCGCTCACCGTCTCGTCCGTCATCCCGGCACTGCGCAGGAGGCTGAGCACGGCCTCGTTGTCGGCCATCATCTCGGCCCGGAACCGCTTCACCCCCACCGCGATCGCGCGTGCCGTCAGCACGCGCAGCAGGGCGGTGCCGAGTCCACGACCGTGCCAGGAGTCGGCGACGGTGACGGCCAGCTCGGCGTCGTCGGGAGCCGACGGGTAGCGGATGAAGCGCGCGACGCCGATGATCCAGGTCTCGTCGTCCGGGGAGTGGGCGACGTACGCCTCGTGGTCCACGTGGTCGACGGCGGTGAAGTAGGCCGCCTGGCTGTCGGTGAGCCGCGGGGTGCCGGTCATGAAGCGCCGGTACTGCGACGCCTCGCTCATCAGCGCGAACGCGCGCTGCAGCTCGGCGGCGTCCGTGTCGCGGATCGGCCGGATCCAGACCGCGTCACCGTTGCGGAGCCGGACCTCGCACGCCGCGTCGTCCATCGCGGGCTACTGGCCGAGCGGCGGCAGCGTCACGACCTGCCCGGCGTACGACAGCCCCGCACCGAACGCGATCAGCAGCGCGGTGTCGCCGACGGCCGCCTCGTCGTTGCGCAGCATCGCCTCCATCGCGAGTGGCACCGACGCGGCCGAGGTGTTGCCCGAGTCGACGACGTCGGTCGCGACGGCGACCGACTCGGGGAGCTGGATGTTCTTCGCGAGGGTCTGCGTGATGCGCAGGTTGGCCTGGTGCGGGATGAAGGCGTCGAGGTCGTCGACCGAGATGCCGGCGAGGTCGAGTGCCTCGTGCGCGACCTTGGCCATCGCGAAGGGCGCCCAGCGGAAGACCGCCGTGCCCTCCATCTGCACCACCGGATGGTCGGCGTCGGTGTGCTCACGGGCGCCCATGCAGCTCGGGGTCTGGGTGATGACGTGGGCCTGCGAGCCGTCCGAGCCCCAGGCGGTCGGGCCGATCCCGGCCGACTCCGACGGTCCGACGACGACCGCGCCGGCACCGTCGGCGAAGATGAACGCGGTGCCGCGGTCGGTCGGGTCCATGAAGCGGCTCAGCTGCTCGACGCCGATGACCAGCACGTGCGACTCCGCGCCGGAGCGCACCATCGACGCCGCCAGGTTGAGGGCGTGGCAGAAGCCCGCGCACCCGGCGGAGATGTCGAAGGCGGCGGCGTTGATGCCGAGCGCGGTCGCGACCTGCGGCGCGGAGGCGGGCGTGTGCTCGGGGTGCGTGGAGGTGGCCACGATGACGCAGCCGACCTGCTCGGCGCCGACACCCGCGGCCGCGAGGGCCTTCTCGGCCGCCGAGACCGACATGCCGATGAGCGTCTCGTCCTCGCCGGCGAAGCGGCGCGTCCGGATCCCCGACCGGGTCTGGATCCACTCGTCGCTGGAGTCCAGGACCTCGCAGATCTCGTCGTTGGTGACGACCCGCTCGGGACGGTGGACACCGAGGCCGAGCATCGCTGCGTGGGTGAGGTCGGTCGGCTGCTGGATGGTCATGGGGCGAGCATAGGCATGAGGGCCGTCACATCAGCAGGCCAGGAGTGCGCTCGTCCGGCTCGCCGTCGAAGAAGCGCGCCAGCACCTCGTCGTACGTCGGCTCGTCGGGGTCGGCGATCGCGAACAGCGTCATCGACGAGCGCAGCTTCATCGCGTCCGTGCCGCCGAGCACCTGCTCGGCGGTGAGGTCGTCGTCGAGGTCGAGCAGCGCGCGGCAGCACTCCAGCAGCCGGGGGCCCAGCACGTCGTGGCGCACGTAGGCCCGGGCCTCCGCGAGGTCGGCGACGGCGTACGCCTGCGCGGTCGGGCTGTGCCCGAGCCCGGCCACCTGCGGGAAGACGAACCACATCCAGTGGCTGGTCTTGCGACCCGCGCGCAGCTCGGCGAGCGCGCGGTCGTAGGTGCCGCGGTCGTCCTGCGCGCGGACGAAGCGCTCGAGGTCGGTGCCCACGTGGCGCGGGTCAGACCGGCTCGGGCTCGGTCTCGGGGACGGGGGCGTCGGGCTCCTGGCCGGGGTCGATCGGATTCACGGAGGGGTCCCCGGACGGCACGATCTGCGGGTCGGACTCGGGCTCCATCGGTGTGGTGGTCATCCGTCCGTCCTACGCCTCCTCCCCCGCGATGGCAACGCCCGCCCACCCCGAGTGATGGGGTGGCGCCAGTAGGTTGACCGCGTGCCCGACGCCCCCGCCCGCGCGATCCGGCTCGGCGCGCTCCTGTTCCTGCTGCGCCCGACCTACGTCGCGACCGAGGTGGTCACCGCGGCCGCGACGACGGGCGGCTACAGCTTCGTGTCCGACTCGGTGAGCCGGCTCGGCGAGGTCGGGTGCTCGGCGGCGTACTGCTCGCCGCGGCACGAGGTGATGAACGGGTCGTTCATGGCGTACGGCGTCGCCCTCGCCGCCGGCGCGCTGCTGCTGGCACGGCCGCTCGGGCCCTGGGTGACCGGCCTGCTCGTCGCCTCCGGCGTGAGCTCGTACGCCACGGGGCTGGCGCCGCTCGACCAGGACGCCACCCTGCACTCGATCGCCGCGACGCCGCTGTTCGTCGGGCAGCCGCTGGCGCTGCTGCTGCTCGGGGCCCGCGTGCGCGAGGACAGGCCGCGGTTGTCGAAGGCGCTGCTCGCGACGGGTGCGGTGACCGCCGCCGCGGCCGTCGGGTTCGTCGTCTCCGGCGACGAGCAGGCGGCCGGCGCGCTCGAGCGACTGGCCCTGTGGCCGGTGCTCGTCGGGCTGGCGGCGTTCGGCTGGGGACACCGCTCGGGCATGCGTCGACCCCGCCGCTGAGCGGGACGGGGTCGACGGCTCCCCCGTGGTCGAACCGGGAGAAGGACAGGTCAGCGACCGGTCAGCGACCGGTCAGCGCAGGACGCCGCACAGGGCGGGGTCGGTCGCCTCGGCCGGCAGGCTCGGGTCGAGCTCGCTCGCGCCCGCACCGTCGAAGTCGTAGACGCCGTTCCCGTTGTGGTCCACACCGTGGATGACGATGACGCCCTTGCCGCTCTTGATCGCGCGCAGCACGGCGCCGGGGGCGAAGTTGATCGTCCGCTCGTAGTCCACCTTGCCCTTGGGCGCGGTCGGGAAGCGGTCGACCGCCAGGCCGCTCTTGGGGCTGGTGTCGCCGGAGGTGGTCAGCGACTTGAGGATCGGGCCGTAGTCGGGGACGCCCTCGGCGACGTTGATCCGCAGGTCGTTGTTGGCGTCGTCGAAGACGTTGGGGCACTCGTTGCGGGCCTCGGCGCCGAAGTGCAGGTGCTGGGCGTGCGGGAGGTTCTTGGCGAGCCCGCGGATCTTGATCCGCACCTCTGCCTTGCGGCCCGTGAAGTCGGCGTCGACGCGACCGGCCGCGCCGGAGTCGTTCATCGCCTTCAGGTTGGCTTCGAGCTGGACCGGGGCCGAGGCCGCCGGCTTGGCCTCAGTGGCGCTGCTGGCCTGGATGCCCGCGACGGCCGCGGTGCCGGCGAGGACCATTCCGCCGATCCCGGCGTAGAGCTTGCGGTGCTGCATGTGAACTCCTGGTGTCGAGTGTCGGCCGAGGTCTCGGCCCTCGAGTGGCGTTCGTCACGCGTCGTCCCGTGGATTGGTCGGCAGTGCAGCACTGCCGAGGCCCCGATCAGTCGCGCTTGCCGCCCCGGCGCTCCTGCAGCTTGCGGGCGGCCTCCTTGATCTTGGCCTGGTTGTGCGGCTTGCGTGCCTCGTCGTAGACCTTCTTGGCCACCGCGAGGGCGCCGGCCTTCTTCATGATTCCCATGCCCACCACCATGCCAGCGCGGCCCAACAGGGCGGCGAGGGAGCGAGGGGCGGGCCCCCGACAATCCGTGAGCCAGGTCACTCCGAACGAAGGGTGAGCCGTCGGTCCCGGCGGCCTTGTCGACGAAGGGTCACCACCCATGCGCCTCCCCTCCATCCGCCGCCCGTCGCCGTCCATGGCCGTCGCCGTCATGGCCCTGGTCGTGGCGTCCACCGGGACGTCCTACGCCACCGGTCTGATCGGCTCCGCGGACATCAGGAACAACTCGGTCCAGTCCGCCGACATCAAGGACAGGACCATCAAGGGCCGCGACATCAAGAACGACGTCATCGGCTCCAACAAGATCCGCAACGGGTCGCTGAAGTCCCGCGACTTCAAGGCCGGGCAGCTTCCGTCAGGTCCGCAGGGCCCGGCCGGCGTGGGCCGCTGGGCGCTCGTCGACGCGAGCGGCGCGATCGTCGCCCAGTCCGGAGGCTTCAGCGTGACCGCCGCCTACCCGACCCTCGCCCCGATGGGCGCCGACGTCGCCGGGCTGCGCGCCAACGGCAACGTCTACATCAACGCCGGCGAGAACCTCTCGAACAACGGCGTCCTGGCGGTCGTCGCGCTGCAGAACACCGTCGACCAGAACGGCGACCTGATCACCAACGGCCGCGCTCCCGGCGAGGACGCCAACCCGGAGTTCTCCGGCGAGATCTCCGCGGCGATGTGCCAGCCCGGCGTCGTCAACTGCGCGCCCCCGGGCACCGGCAACGCCAACCACCTGGTGGTCAGCCCGCGGAACAGCGACGGCAGCGTCACCACCGACGGCAACCGCAAGCGCTTCTACGTCGTCGTGACCGGCGACTCGAGCGACCGCGGCTGATCCGCTCGCCTGCCCGGTGCGGGCGCGGCGCCTGCGGTAGACAGGGACCGTGCGCCTGATCGAGGACCTGACCGCCCGGCTGCGCCATGCGCTGGCCGGGCGGTCGTCGTCCGCGCGGGAGGCGGTGCCGCCGCCGGCCCCGGTCGTCGGTCCGCGGCCGCGGCCGCGCCGGGGCTGGGTGCAGCCCGACCGGACGACGTGCGGCTCGGCCTGCCTCGTCGCGGCCCGCGCGCTCGGCGACGCGTCGTACGCCGCCTGGCTGGAGACCGGCGAGGTGGCCGGGCGCCCGCGGGACCGGCGTACGCCGGGGCGCAGGTTCGCCGACGAGGTGCTCGCCACGCACGTCCGGACGAACCGCTGGTCCGACGCCTCGGGCACGCCCCGGTGGGCCTGGCCGCTTCGGCTCGGCACCACCCCGTGGGCGCTCGCCCGCGAGCTGACCGACACCGGCGGCACCACGCCACCGGGCACCCGCCACCGGGTGCGGACCGTCTCGCCGCGGCGCCGCGGGGAGGCGTACGACGTGGTCGCCCGCGCCGTCGGGCGCGGGCACGCGGTCCCCCTGTACGTCGGCAACCGCCTGCTGCCGCGGCACGTCGTGCTCGTCGTCGACGGCGACGAGCACGCGCTGACGGCGTACGACCCGAGCAGCGGGCGCCCGGTCCGGCTGCCGCGCGAGGCGTTCGTCCGCGGCGACCTGCGGGTCGCGGGGTGGTCGGAGCCGTGGTTCGCGGTGCTGCCGGCCGCAGGCTGACCTATCCGCCGCCCGGCATCCGCTCGTGCGCGGTCCAGGTCGCGCCGTTGTGCCACCGCTCGCGGCTGCCGTCCGTGGTGGGGTACCACCCCTCCGGCACCGCACCGTCGGTGCCGCCGTCGCCGGTCAGCATGTCGGGCGCGGTGATGCCCGGGCGGACGTCAGGCCTGGGCTCCTGCGAGGGCTGCGGCTGTGGTCGGGGCCCCGGCTCGCGCACCAGCTCGAACCTCTCCTCCGGCGGCAGCTGCCAGCCTGGGAACGCCACGTCCTGCGAGGCGTCGCGCGCCTGCGGGTCGGCGCCCTTCGGGACGTACGGCGAGTAGCGGGTGCCCCGCGGCAGCCGGCGCAGGAGCAGCAGGACGAGCAGCACCGGCACGAGGGTGGACAGCGGACCGAGCCATCCGGCGGCGGCCAGGGCCAGCCCGACGACCAGCGCGACGGGTAGGGCCTTCCACATCCACTCGGGCATCGCGGGCATGCTCACCTCCGTCGGGCACGACGTCGGCGCGTCGTCGTGACCCAAGCCTGCCGGACGCGGGCGGCGCTGTCCCGCGAATCAGCGGCCCCTGACGCGATCCGCCGGTGTGGCAGACAGGTGGGGCAGACTGGCGTCCGTGACCACGAAGATCTCCGTCGCCGGCCTCGGCTACGTCGGCCTGTCCATGGCCGTGCTGCTGTCCCGGCACAACACCGTCGTCGGCCTCGACCTCGACGCCGACCGGATCGACACGCTCCGTGCCGGGAGGAGCCCGATCCACGACGACGACATCTCGCGCTTCCTCGCCGAGGAGGACCTCGACCTCACCTTCACGACCGACGCCGAGCAGGCACACGCCGGCGCCGACTTCGTGGTCATCGCGACGCCGACCAACTACGACCCGGTCACCAACTACTTCGACACCAGCTCCATCGAGGCGGTGATGCGCGACGTGACCCGCATCAACCCCGACGCCACGATGGTCGTCAAGTCGACCGTGCCGGTGGGCTACATCGAGGACGTGCGCGAGCGGCTGGGCACCGACGCGGTGATCTTCTCCCCGGAGTTCCTCCGCGAGGGCCGGGCGCTGCACGACAACCTCCACCCCGCCCGGATCGTGGTGGGCGAGGACTCCGACCGGGCTCGCGCGTTCGCCGAGCTGCTCGTGAAGGGCGCGGACGCAGACGACGTGCCGGTGCTGTTCACCGAGCCCACGGAGGCCGAGGCGATCAAGCTCTTCTCCAACACCTACCTCGCGATGCGGGTGGCCTACTTCAACGAGCTCGACTCCTTCGCCATCTCCCGCGGCCTCGACAGCCGCCAGATCATCGACGGCGTCGGGCTCGACCCGCGGATCGGCACCCACTACAACAACCCGTCGTTCGGCTACGGCGGCTACTGCCTGCCCAAGGACACCAAGCAGCTGCTGGCCAACTACAGCGACGTCCCGCAGACCCTGATCTCGGCGATCGTCGAGGCCAACACCACCCGCAAGGACTTCATCGCCTTCGACATCCTCGACCGCGCGCCGCAGGTCGTCGGCATCCACCGGCTGATCATGAAGACCGGGTCGGACAACTTCCGCGAGTCGTCGGTGCAGGGGATCATGAAGCGGCTCAAGGGCAAGGGCGTCGAGGTCGTCGTCTACGAGCCCGAGCTCGGCGAGGACTCGTGGTTCGGCTCCGAGGTCACCAGCGACCTGGCCTCGTTCAAGGAGCGAGCCGACCTCATCGTGGCCAACCGGATGGTCGAGGAGCTCGCCGACGTCAAGGACAAGGTCTACACGCGCGACCTCTTCGGCGCCGACTGACACCTCCGACCTCGGTTTCGACACGCTCGCTGCGCAGGCCGCTGGTGGAGCAGGGCGAGGAACGAGCCCGTGTCGAAACCAAGGCTCCTCAGCGGCGGCGGCCGAACAGCCCCCGCTTGTGCTCGCCCTCGGCAGGCGCCTCGGCGGACACCTCGGCAGGCACCTCGGCGGGGCGTACGACCGCGGCGTCCTCGGCCTTGCGGAGCGCCTTGCGCAGCCGGTTCTCGGACTTGTCGGGGTCCATCGGCGGCCGGGCGCCGAGCACGAACCGCTCGACCACGCGCTCCTCGACCGGCACCCAGCCGACGTCCGTGGCGGGATAGGTCTTCACGCCGAACGACTCGTCGAGCAGCGCCTCGCGGTCGTCGCCCGCGTCGGCCAGCCGGCCGACCCGCGCCAGCGCCGACGTGCGCTCCAGACGCGCGGCCGCGCCGGAGTCGTACGCCAGCACGCGCGCGCCGTGGTGGGTGCGCTCGAGGTCGTCGAGCAGGGCCGCGAGCGCGACCGGGAGCGGGGCGAGCGTGACGTCGGGGAGGGTCAGCACGAACTCGGCGTCGGAGGTGGCCGGCGCCGACTCGACGAGGCGCACGCGGGGCTCGTGGAGGTAGGAGCGGTGCACCAGCCGGGTCTCGAGGACCGGGTCCTCGACCGGCTGGACGCGGTCGTCGTGGACCGTGCTCCACGGCCCGACGACCGTCACGCGGAGGTCGGGGACGTCGCCGTCGAGCAGGGAGTCGACGACGTGGATGGTCTCGTCGGCAGGACCGGTCTGGAGGACGACCTCGAGGTAGGGCACCTGGTAGGTCCGGCCGCGACGGTTGCGCTTGGGGCGCATCGTCGGCACGAGGTCGGCGAGGTAGGGGTCGTTGAAGCGGTTGACCTGCTCGGCGCGACGCAGCACCTGCGACCGGCCGAGGTGCCAGCTGCGGGCCTCGCGGTCGACGACGAAGACGCCTCCCGCCTGGGCGAGCGAGTGGCCGAGGTGCATGTCCTCGCCGAGGCGCAGCGTGCGGTCGAAGCCGTCGGAGTCGAGGTAGAGCGCCTTCGTGACCGAGCCGGTCATGCCGATGTGGTAGCGCTGGGCGCGCGGACCGGCCGTGCGGAGGTCGTCGGTCTTGGCCCAGTAGTCCTCGACCCACTGGTGCGGTTCGTGCTCCTGGCCCGGGAAGAGGTCACCGGCCTCGCCGGCGGCAACGCGGTCGCGGACGACGGCGGGGTCCTGCTCGAGCAGCGAGGTCGGGTCGACGAAGAGCTTGTGGCCCCCGGGCACGGCGTAGTCGACGAGGTGGTGCCAGCGGGCGTGCGCCTCCACCTCCTCGCGGTGGGCGAGCATGTCGGCGTCGTACCAGTGCAGCACGTCGCCCTCCGCAGCGAGCGCGCCCAGGTGGCAGGCGTTGGCGCGGCCCCAGCCCTCCTCGACCCGGATCAGCCGGGTGTTCTCGGGACGCACCTCGGGCAGCTCCTGCGCGGGTGAGCTCTGGTCGTCGACGACGAGCACCTCGAGCAGGTGGTCGGGGTAGGACTGCCCGGCGAGCGCGGCGAGGACGTAGGGCAGCGTGCGCTGGTAGTTGAAGGTCGGTACGACGACGGTCACCGACAGCGTCGGCTCCCACTGGCCGAGCGTCGCCGGGGTCAGCGACCCCCAGTCGTTGTGCCGCACCACCGGCTGCCGCGCCATGTCCTAGCTCCCCCCGTCGGGCATGTCGAGCGGGTCGGCCTCCAGCGCCAGGCTGGGCTGGAACCCCGGCCACTCGGAGGCCACGATGTCAGGTCGACGGAACTCCTCGTCGTCCCGCTCCCACGTGTGGCCCGCTCCGGTGCGGCGCAGCACGTAGCCGAGGCCGTGGGTGCGGTAGATCCGCCCGCCCGCCGCCTCGACGCCCGCGAGCAGCTGCGCGTCGACGAACTTCCGGACCCGGCGGAAGTCGCCGAGCGAGCGCAGCAGCCCGCGGTCGAGCAGCAGGGTGCCGCCGGCCACGAAGCGGGCGAAGATCTCCGAGGGGTGGTTGCGGCGCACGGTGAGGGCGTCGCGGTGCTCGTTGCGGTGGAGGTAGACGAACTCCGACGGCATCCCCACGACGTCCGCGCCGGAGAAGCGGCGTGCCATCAGCAGGTCGTGGACGGCGTCGGGTGAGTACCAGTCGTCGTCGTCGACCTTGAGCAGCACCTCGCTCGACGCGGCGCGCGCGGCCGCCGTGAGCACGTCGCCGAAGAAGTCGGACTGGTCGAAGGTGAGGACCTGGTGCGGTCGGTCGCCCAGCGCCCGCCGTACGGCGTCGCGGTCGGGCTCGAAGCCGTGCGCGGCGAGCACCAGCTCCACCTCCGCGCCCCGCTGGCGCGCGACCTGACGCAGCGCGAAGTCGAGCATCTCGGGCCGCTTGGTCGACAGCAGCGCGCTGACCGGCGGCAGGGCGACGTGGCGTACGCCGGCGCGGGTGGCGAGGGCCGAGCGCCAGGCCAGCGTCGAGTGGTGGTCGAAGGCGGCCCTGCGCACGGCGAGGCTGTGCTCCTCGCGGCGCAGCGGGTCGTCGAGGTCGACCGGGGCGTCGAGGGCGGCGGCCAGCGGCGGGGCCACGTCGAGGACGCCCTCGGTGACGAGCGGGACGCCGGAGATGGCGAGGGCGAGCAGGTCGGCGGTGCGGGTGTCGGCCGGGAGGCGTACGCCCTGGAAGGCGCGAGCCGCCGCCACGACACCCTCGGTGACCGGGCCGCGGCCGATCCGCGAGAGGTCGACGACGGGGTGGTCCCAGTCCTTGCGGAAGCCGATCGGGTTGAAGACCCGCTCGTCGACCGGCTCGGGCCCGGGATCGGTGACGACGATCGGCGCGCGGTCGATGACGTGGTGCTCGGCGACGCTCTGCTGGGAGGTGGCGCCGCGACGGGCGACCACCACGTCGGGCGGCACGTCGCGCTCCGCGTCGCCGGCACCGGCGACGTCGGGCAGCAGCACCGACCGGGCGTCGAGGCCGGGTGCGGCGGGGCGGCCGGCGTACGACACGACGACGCCGCCGTGCGTGGTGTCGCCGGGGCCGGCGGCCTGCCGCGCCATCTCCATCACGACGAGCTGGGCGCGCGCACCGGACGCGAAGCGGGCCACGGTGAGCACGCCGCGGTCGCCGGCCTCGCGGGCCGCGAGGTGCACCAGGCGCGGCCACTCGGGCCGGGGCACGAGCACCCACGGGGTCGGCGAGTCGGTGAGCCAGCAGGCGACGGCCTTGCACTGCCCGAGGAGCGGCACGGCGCTCGCCATCCGGCGCAGCCGGGCCCGGTCGGCGGCGACCACGAGCACCGAGCCCCAGCCCTTGCGCGGGCCGTCGAGCGTGGACAGCGGGACGACGGTCGGCTCGACGCCGGGCACGTCCTCGATGCCGCGCAGCGCGTCGAGCGCGAGGCCGTCGGAGTCGTCGACCAGGACCAGCGTGGGCCCCGGGAGCCGGAGGTCGTGGAGGGGATGCGTCACGGTCGCACACGCTCCTTCAGCGAGGCGGGCAGCGAGTGCTGCACGAGCGGTCGCGGCTGGCGCCAGAGCCAGTCGCGGCTGACGTGGTCGATGATGTGGACGCCCTCCGGGGCGGTCACCTTGACCAGCCCGCCGAGTGCCCCGGGGTCGCCGTTGCGGATGGCCTCGTCGACCTCGAACTCGCGCAGCTTGCGGTAGAGCCGCGTGTTGGTGAAGTCGACGCCGTCGCGCCGCCAGTGAGCGTACTCGTCGGCGTCGAGCCACTTCACCTCGAGGACGAGGCCCTGCTGGAGCACGATCCGCTCGATGCCGGGGGGGAACTCGCGCAGCTCCCAGTCGAAGGCCTTCACGAAGGTGAAGTCCGGTCCCATCGGATAGACCCACGGCTCGAGGAAGCGCAGCGACAGGTCGAGCCAGCCGGTCGACTCGTCGACGACGGTGAGCGGGTGGCGCGGCATCGCGACGATCGCGCGCGTGGACTGGAGCTGCCACGACAGGTCGCGCAGGATGCCGGTGCCCTCCGGCGTCAGCACCATGTCGCCGTCCCACTTCATCGAGTAGGTCGTGCGGACGTGGGAGAAGCACCAGTTGTAGAAGTGCGTGAGCGAGTGGACGCTCGTCGCCGGGGTGGCGAGGTGCTCGCCACCGGCGCGGGCCACCCGGTGGGGGTAGTCCAGGACGGTCAGCCGCTCCGTCGCCCCGCACTCCTCCGCGACGCGTCGCGCCACGTCGGCCGTGCCGTCGTCGGACCCGTTGTCGACGAGCAGCACGTGGTCGACCGCGGCGAAGATCGGCGGCAGCACCCATGGCAGGTTGCGCGCCTCGTTGCGGACCCGGAAGACGCAGGTGAGCCCCGGCAGCAGCGGCTCGCCGGACGTCCACGGCCAGGTGACGTCGTACGCCGGGTCCTGCTCGAGGGAGGCGATGTCGGGCATCAGGCAGGTCGCTCCCGGCCCATCGCCTTGCGGATCTTCTGCCGCGCCGCCGGCGGCACCATGGCCCGTACGGCGTGGGGGACGCGGTCGGCCCCGCTGCGCGTGGGCTGCGCGGCCGCCTCGCGCCGTGCCTCGGCGGCAGCCGTACGCCGCTGGGCGACCACGGTCGAGTGGGCGAACGCCTCGGCCTCGGCGTACTGCTCGGCGTAGGCCGCGCGGAGCTGGTCGCAGCGCTCCTGGTTGCCCGCGGAGTCGTCGGAGGCGATCGCGTCGAGCGCCTGCCAGGTCTCGTCGGCGAGCTCGCGCAGCCGGTCGGGCACGCCGATGTCGTCCCAGGTCATGGTGACGCGCCGCAGCGACGGGTCGATGAAGCGGTGCACCTCGGCGATGTCGGCGGCCATGGCGGTCTTCACCCCGGCCAGGTCGAACGCCTCGCCGAGCGCGAAGACCGGCTGGGTCCAGTCGTCGAGGAGGTCGCCGTAGCGGACGAACGCGCGCTGCTGGCCGCGGGTGGCGCGCTCGGTGTGGAGCATCATGTTGATCCAGGCAGCGGTGCGGGTCACGGCGCCCTGGTCGGAGCCGGCACCGATCCGGCCGTAGTAGGTCTGCTTGGACCCGACCACCTCGGTGACCGGGCGCAGCATCGTGACGTAGGACGGGATCGCGTCGCAGCGGTCGGCCGCGGCGCGCCAGAGGCCGAGGAACCAGGCGGCACGCGGGTCCTTGACGACCAGCTCGTCGGCGACCGCGAACTGCTCCTCGAGCCAGGCGGCGACGCGCGCGCGGGTGGCGTGGTCGCCGCTGGTGGTGCCGGTGTCGAGCCACGCGCGTGGGCGGGCGTCGGAGACCTGCACGTTGCTCCGCGCGAGGAGCTCGGTGTGGAGGTCGACCACCCAGCGCGGCTCGCCGAAACCCTTGGGGTTGGTGGCGTCCGCGACGACCTCGGGCTGGGGGACGTGGAGGCCGAGGGTGCGCAGCGTGCCGGCCATCGTGCTCGTGCCGCTGCGCCCCGAGCCCACGACGAACACGACGCGTCGACTGGTGGGCTCGGTCATGCGAGAGAGCCTATCGGTGGGTCTCGCTGGCTTCGCCGCTGGTTGAGCGAGCACCGCCGGTTGACCGACCACCGCCGGTTGAACGACCACCGCCGGTTGAGCCGGGCGAGGAACGACCACCGCCGGTTGAGCCGGGCGAGGAACGAGCCCGAGTCGAAACCAAGGTCACCCACGAGCCTCGGTTTCGACACGCTCGCTGCGCTCGCTGCTCAACCAGCGGGTCCACGCTCGCCACCACACCGCCGGTTGAGCCGGGCGAGGAACGAGCCCGAGTCGAAACCAAGGTCATCCACAGATGTGCGGACGGACCTGTCCCCGCGGTCACGCACCGGCTGTCATGGACCCATGCCGTGGACCTACATCGTCGAGTGCGCAGACGGGAGCTTCTACGTCGGCAGCACCTGGGACCTCGAGCGTCGCATCTCCGAGCACAACGAGGGTGTCGGTGCGGCCTACACCAAGCGGCGCCGACCGGTGGTGCTCGTCTGGGCCGCCGACTTCGAGCGAGTGGACGAGGCGTACGCGTACGAGAAGCGGCTGCAAGGCTGGCGACGCGACAAACGCATCGCGCTCATCGAGGGTCGCGAGGCGGACCTCCCGGCCCTGGCACGCGGCTACTGGCGGAAGGGCTGCCCACCCGCCGGTTGAGCCGGGCGAGGAACGACCACCGCCGGTTGAGCCGGGCGAGGAACGAGCCCGAGTCGAAACCCAAGGTCACCCATGAATCTCGGTTTCGACACGCTCGCTGCGCTCGCTGCTCAACCAGCGGCACCGCTGCGCTCCGCCTCTCAACCAGCGGGTCCACGCTCGCTGCTCAACCAGCGGGTCCACGCTCGCCACCACACCGCCGGTTGAGCCGGGCGAGGAACGAGCCCGAGTCGAAACCGAGGCTCAGAGGTGCTGGGGCTGCGCCCTGATGAGGTCGGCGTACCAGTGGAACGACTTCTTGCGGGTCCGCTCCAGCGTGTCGTAGTCGACGTGGACCAGCCCGAAGCGCTGGGTGTAGCCCTCGGCCCACTCGAAGTTGTCCATCAGTGACCAGCAGTAGTAGCCGCGGACGTCCACGCCGCGCTGGATGGCCTCGGAGACGGCGTTGACGTGGGCTCGGAGGTAGTCGATGCGCGGCTGGTCGTCGACGACGCCGTTCTCGTCGGGCCCCATGCCATAGCTGCAGCCCGACTCGGTGATCATGATCGGCGGCAGCGCGGCGCGGAAGCGCGCGCGGAACATGACCAGCCACTCGCGCAGCGCGTCGGGGACGATCGGCCAGCCGAAGTCGGTGGTGGGGTAGCCCACCACCTCGCGGAACTCGAACGGCGTCTCCGAGTCCTCGTCGGCGGCGGCGACCTTCATCGGGTTGTAGTAGTTGACGCCGTAGAAGTCGAGCGGCTGGCGGATGGTCGCGAGGTCGCCGTCGGCCATGAACTCCTCGAAGAGCGGCATCAGGTCGGCCGGGTAGCGACCGAGCAGCATCGGCTCGAGGAACGTGCCGTTCCACAGCGCGTCGAAGATCTTGCTCATCCCGACGTCGGCGTCGTCGTCGCTGGCGGGCCAGATGGGCGCGTGGTTGTTGGCGCAACCGACGGACGCGGCGCCGGCGCGGCGCAGCTCGATCGCGGCGCGGCCGTGGGCCAGCAGCAGGTGGTGCGCGGCGGGCAGGCAGTCGAAGAGCAGCTTCTTGCCGGGCGCGTGGGTGCCCATCCCGTAGCCGAGGATCGAGGCCACGTTGGGCTCGTTGACCGGGATCCAGTGCTCGACCCGGTCGGCGAAGCGCTCGCCGACGATCGAGGCGTACTCGGCGAACCGGTCGACGGTGTCGCGGTTGAGCCAGCCGCCGTCGTCCTCCAGCGCCTGCGGCAGGTCCCAGTGGTAGAGCGTGACCATCGGCTGCTGACCGTTGGCCAGGAGCGTGTCGATGAGCCGGTCGTAGAACGCGAGGCCCTTCTCGTTGGCCGGCCCCCGCCCGGTGGGCTGGATCCGCGGCCAGGCGATCGAGAAGCGGTAGCCCCCCGTGCCCAGCTCCTTCATCAGCGCGACGTCCTCCTCCACCCGGTGGTAGTGGTCGCAGGCGACAGCGCCGGTGCTCCCGTCGGCGACGCGACCGGGCTCGGCGGTGAAGGTGTCCCAGATGCTCGGGCCGCGCCCGTCCTCGGCCACGGCGCCCTCGATCTGGTAGCTCGCCGTGCTGGTTCCGAAGCGGAACCCAGGGGGCAGCAGGGGGACGTCCTGGGGGGAAGGCACATCCGCGAAGATATCGGCATGACAGTGGCCCTGTACGCCGGTTCCGACAGGTCGTCGGAGGCCGTCAGGGGGCGCCTGACGCGCCATTCCTTCTCGTTCGGCCCGCACTTCGACCCCGGCAACCTCGGGTTCGGCCCGCTGGTGTGCCACAACGACGACGAGGTCGCCCCGGGCGCGGGCTACCCCGACCATCCGCACTCCGAGCTGGAGATCGTCACGTGGGTGCTCGAGGGGGCGCTCGTTCACACCGACTCGGCTCGTTCAGGTGCCCAGCACGTCGTGGAGGCCGGTCGCGCGCAGGTGCTCTCGGCCGGCACCGGGATCCGCCACAGCGAGGTGGCCGACCCGCAGTCCGGACGGTGCCGCTTCGTCCAGGCGTGGCTGGCGCCGTCTGCTTCGGGCGCCACCCCGGCGTACGTCGTGGGTGAGGCGCCGCAGCCGGCGTCGGGCCTCGTGGAGGTGGTCGGGGGCGGAGGCCTGCCGATCGGCACCACCGGCGCGCGCCTGCTCGTCGCCCGGCTCGCGCCGGGCGGTTCGGTGGTGCTGCCCGACGACCCGCGCCAGCACGTCTTCGCGGCCACCGGTGCGGTCGACCTCGGCCCCCACTCGTTGCGCGGCGGGGACGCCGTACGGATCTCCGACGAGCCGGGTCACGTCGTCACCGCGACCGAGGAGAGCGAGCTGCTCGTCTGGTCCTTCGCCACCGCTGGTTGAGCCCACCCGACCCGCCAGCGTCATACCGACCGCCACGCATGGGTCCGGATCCGTATGACGCAGCGGCGAACCGGGCGGCGCGCGTCATACCGACCACCACCCATTGGTGCGGATCCGTATGACGCCCGCCCGGGTCAGGGGACGAGCACGCCCGGGTTGAGGATTCCGGCCGGGTCGAGCTCGGCCTTGACCGCGCGCAGCACCCGTACGCCGACCTCGCCGACCTCCTCGGCGAACCACGGGCGGTGGTCGGTGCCGACGGCGTGGTGGTGGGTGATGGTCGCACCGGCGGCGATGATCGCGTCGCTGGCCGCCGCCTTGGCGGCCTGCCACTGGGCGATCGGGTCGTCGCCCTGCCGGACGGCGACAGTGAAGTAGAGCGAGCAGCCGGTCTCGTAGACGTGCGAGACGTGGCAGAGCACCAGCGCCCCCTCGCCGAGCGCACCGGTGAGCGCCGCCTTCACGTCGGCGTACAGGCGCCCGCGGTTGGACCAGAAGGTCGCGGTCTCGAGGGTCTCGACGAGGACGCCGTGGTCGAGGAGGGCGTCGCGGAGGTAGGGCGCGTGGAACCGCCCCTGCACCCACTTGTCCCCCGGCTCCGTGCCCAGCGGTGTCCCGCCGAGGCGGGTCAGCGCGGCCGTGACGGCGTCGCGCCGGGCGGCGACCTGCTCCCCGGTGCCCTCGTATCCGGTGACCATCAGGCAGCCGGGGTCGTCGGCGCCGCCGATGGACGAGGGGTCGGCGAGGTTGATCGCCGTCTCCGACTCGTCGGAGAGCCGCAGCACCGTCGGCAGCAGGCCGGCCTGGGCGAGCGTGCGCATGGCGTCGGACCCTGCGTCGAACGACGGCCAGCGCCACCCCTCGTACGCCCTCACCTCCGGGAGTCGGCGGACGCGGACCGTCACCGACGTGATCACGCCGAAGGCGCCCTCCGAGCCGAGCAGGAGCTGGCGCAGGTCGGGGCCGGCGGCGTTGGCCGGCGCCGAGCCGAGGTCGAGCGGTCCGGTCGGGGTGGCCGCGGTGAGGCCGACGACCATCGCGTCGAAGCGGCCGTAGCCCGCGCTCGACTGGCCGCTGGAGCGAGTGGCGGCGAACCCACCGATCGACGCGTGCTCGAACGACTGCGGGAAGTGGCCCAGCGTCAGGCCGTGGGCCGCGAGCAACGCCTCCGCCTCGGGCCCCCGGAGCCCGGGCTGCAGCGTCGCGGTCATCGAGACGTCGTCGACGGCGAGCAGCCGCTTCATCCGCACGAGGTCGAGGGAGACCAGCCCGGCGAACCCGTCACGGCGGGCCGCGAGGCCACCCGTGACGCAGGTGCCGCCGCCGAAGGGGACGACCGCGACGCGGTGCTCGTGCGCCCACGCCAGCACCGCCTCGACCTCGGCGTGCCCGTCCGGGCGCACCACCGCGTCGGGGGCGTCGGCCAGGTCGCCGGCCCGCGCGCGGAGCAGGTCGGGGGTGGACTTCCCACGCGTACGCAGGGCGCGGGTCGCGTCGTCGACCAGCACGTGCTCAGCCCCCACGATCCCCCGCAGCCCGTCGAGCAGGACGTCGTCGAGCGCGGAAGGAGGCGGGGTCGCACCGGTCGCGGCCGGCCGGTCCTGGAGGCCGAAGGCGAGGTCGACCAGGCCCAGCGCGGACTCGGGCAGGGCGGTGGCGGCGGCAGGGTCGCCCCAGCGCTGCGGGTGCATCTCGACGGTGGGCGTCTCCGGGCTCATGCGTTACAGTGTGACACATGACGTCACTTCGTCACACTGATCGGTCGTCGGGCGATCCGCGACTCGACGCCTACCTCGACGCGGCCCGGGCCTGCATCCTCGACGTCGGCTGGCGCCGCACCACCCTCACCGAGGTCGCGAGGCGCGCCGGGGTCTCCCGGATGACGATCTATCGCGCGTGGCCCGACATGGGCTCGCTGCTGGGCGACCTGATGACGCGCGAGTGGGTGGGCATCGCCGCCGCCACGCAGGCCGCCGCGCCCGCCGACACGACCCCCGCCGGCATCGCCGCCGCGGCCCTGTCGACGGTGCGCGCCCTGCGCGACAACGAGCTGTTCGTCCGGATCGTCGAGCTCGACCCCGACCTGATGCTCCCCTACCTCCTCCACCGGCGCGGCCGATCCCAGGAGGCGCTCATCGAGATCCTCGCGGCCGGGATCGCGGCCGGCCAGGAGAGCGGCTCCGTCCGTGCCGGCGACCCGGTGCTGATCGCGCGGTCGCTGACGCTGGCCGGGCACGGGTTCGTCTTCTCCGCCCTGACGATGACCGACGACCGGATCGGGCTCGACGACCTCGACGACGAGTACGCCCGCCTCATCACCCGGACGCTGGAGCCCCGGTGACCGCCGGGGAGCACCGGATCACTGCAGGCCTCGCGGGGGTCCCCGACGAGGTCGACGTGGTGGTGGTCGGGCTCGGCATCACCGGCGCGGGGGTCGCCCTCGACGCGGCGACCCGCGGGCTCTCGGTGCTCGCCGTCGACGCGCACGACCTCGCCTTCGGCACCTCGCGCTGGTCGTCCAAGCTCGTGCACGGCGGGCTCCGCTACCTCGCCCAGGGCCGGCTCGCGATCGCCCACGAGAGCGCCGTCGAGCGCGGCATCCTGATGGACGTCACCGCGCCGCACCTCGTGCACCCGCTGCCGATGCTGACCCCGGTCAACGACGCGATGTCGCGTGGGCGCACGGCGCTGACGTGGGGCGGCCTCCACGCCGGTGACGCGCTGCGCCGCACCGCCCGCACCACCGCGCGTACCCTCCCCCGGCCGCGCCGGCTCAACGCCACCGAGGCGCTCAGCCTCGCACCCGCGCTGCGCGCCGACACCCTGCGCGGCGGCCTCCTCGCCTGGGACGGGCAGCTCGAGGACGACGCCCGCCTCGTCGTCACCGTGGCCCGCACCGCGGCGGCGTACGGCGCCCACGTCCGCACCCGTGCTCGCGTCGTCGCCGCGACGGGCACGACCGCCGAGCTGCGCGACGAGCTCACCGGCGCCACCCGTACGCTCCGCGCCCGGGCCGTGGTCAACGCCACCGGCGTGTGGGCCGGCGGGCTCGACGACCAGGTCCGCCTGCGGCCGAGCCGCGGCACCCACCTCGTCCTGCGCGGGTCGGCGCTGCCCCACACCCGCGTCGCGGTGATGGTGCCGATCCCGGGGACGGGCGCGAGGTTCGCGATGGTGCTCCCCCAACCCGACGGCACGATCTACGTCGGCCTCACCGACGAGCCGGTCACCGGTCCCGTGCCCGACGTGCCCGTGCCGAGCGAGGGCGAGATCGACTTCCTGCTGGGCGTCGTGGCCTCGGCGTTCGCCACCCCGCCGACGCGCGACGAGGTCGTCGGGGCGTACGCCGGGCTGCGGCCGCTGCTCGAGGTGGCCGGCGCCGACACGACGGCCGACCTGTCGCGCCGCCACGCGATCCTGACCTCCCGCACCGGGGTGACGACGGTGGTCGGGGGCAAGCTGACGACCTACCGCCGGATGGCCGAGGACGTCCTCGACGCGCTGGTCGCGGAGGGCCGGCTCGAGGCCGGACCGTGCCGGACCGCGACGCTGCCGCTGCTCGGCGCCGCGTCCCCCGAGGCGCTGCGGCGGGTCGCTGCGCCGGCCCGGCTCGTACGCCGCTTCGGCACCGACGCCGCACTGGTGGTCGACACCGCCCAGGAGGTCACCGGGCTCGGCGACGACGAGCTGCTCGCGCCGACGTCCGCGGGGGTGCCGGTGACCCTCGCCGAGCTGGTCTTCGCCGTCACCCACGAGGGCGGCCACGACGTCGACGACCTGCTCGAACGACGCACGCGGGTGGGTCTCATCGCCGCCGACCGGGCGCTCGTCGAGCCGCTGGCGCGGCAGGCGCTGGACCTCGTGGCGACGTCCCGGAAGGCCCCCGCCTAGCGGCTCCGGGACGCCGGTGACCGGCCCCACAGCAAAATCCGACGGCAGTTCCGGTGATCCCCGGACAGGACGCGGGACTGGTGGGAGGGTTCTGCTCGGCGCGCCCCTTGCCGACCCCATGCGGCAAGGGGCGGCCAGTCCATTTCCGGGCCTGGCTCCCCGCCATCGGGCGGTTGAGGTGCCACCTACTCGACGGTGACCGACTTGGCCAGGTTGCGCGGCTTGTCGATGTCGTGGCCGAGGTGCTGTGCGGCGTGGTAGGCGAGCAGCTGGAGCGGGATCGTCAGCAGGATCGGGTCGAGCTCGGGCTCGTTGCGCGGCACCACGATCCGGCGCGCGCCGATCTCGCCGAGGTCGACCTCCTCGTGGGTGATCACGACCAGCGGCCCCTGCCGCGCGTCGATCTCGTGGAGGGCCCCGATGTTGCGCTCGGTCAGCTCGTCGGACGGCACCAGAGCCACCGTCGGCACCTCGGGATCGATGAGCGCGAGCGGGCCGTGCTTGAGCTCGGAGGTCTGGTAGGCCTCGGCGTGGCGGTAGCTGATCTCCTTGAACTTCTGCGCGCCCTCGCGCGCCACCGGGAAGCCGCGCACCCGGCCGATGAAGAAGAGGCTGCGCGCCTCGGCCAGCTCCTTCGCGACGTCGACGAGGTCCGCCTCGGAGGCGAGGACCTCCTCGATCTGGCCGGGCAGCCGCTCCAGGCCCGCGACGAGGCGCTTGCCGTCGGCGATCGACAGGTCGCGCACCCGGCCGAGCTGGAGGGCCAGCAGCGCGAAGCCGAGGAACATGTTGGTCAGCGCCTTGGTGCTCGCGACCGCGACCTCGGGGCCGGCGTGCAGGTAGATCCCGCCGTCGCACTCGCGCGCGATGGCCGAGCCGACGACGTTGACCAGCCCGACGCAGCGCCCGCCCTTGCGGCGCACCTCCTGCACGGCGAGCAGGGTGTCGATGGTCTCGCCGGACTGGCTGACCGCGACGTAGAGGGTGTCCGGCTCGATCACCGGGTCGCGGTAGCGGAACTCGCTCGCCGCCTCCGCGTCCGCGGGGATGCGGGCGAGCTCCTCGATGAGCGCCGCACCCATCTGCCCGACGTAGTAGGCCGAGCCGCAGCCCAGGATCTTGACCCGGCGTACGGCGCGGAGGTCGCGCGCGTCCATGTCGAGGCCGCCGAGGTGCGCGGTGCCGAAGCGCTCGTCGAGCCGCCCCCGCAGCACCGCCTGTGCAGTGGTCGGCTGCTCGAGGATCTCCTTGCGCATGTAGGACTCGTGCTCGCCCGCCTCGTACGCCGACGCGTCGATGTCGACCTGGCTCGCGGTCTTGCCCGTCGTGGCGAGGTCGCTGTGGCGCATCGTGATGAACCCGGCGGCGGTCACCGTCGCCATCTCGCCGTCATCGAGCATCGCGACGGTCGTGGTGTGGCGCACGATCGCGGCGAGGTCGGAGGCGACGTACATCTCCCGGTCGCCGACGCCGACCACGAGCGGGCTGCCGTTGCGGGCGACCACGATGCGGTCGGGGAAGTCGGCGTGCACCACCGCGAGGCCGTACGTCCCGACGACCGCGCCGAGCGCGTCGCGCACCTTGCCCTCGAGGGTGTCGGCGTCGCTGCGCGCGACGAGGTGGGCGAGCACCTCCGTGTCGGTGTCGCTCGCCAGCTCGACGCCCGCCCCGGTGAGGTCGGCGCGCAGCGCGGCCGAGTTGTCGATGATGCCGTTGTGCACGACCGCCACGCGGCCCGACTCGTCGACGTGCGGGTGGGCGTTGACGTCCGTCGCCGGACCGTGCGTGGCCCACCGGGTGTGGCCGATGCCGGTCGTGCCGGCGAAGCGCTTCGGCAGCGAGCCCGTCAGGTCACGGACGCGGCCCGCGCGCTTGGCGACCCGGATGCCGCGACCACCGAGGACGGCGACCCCCGCCGAGTCGTACCCGCGGTGCTCGAGCCGGGTGAGTCCCTCGAGGACGACCGGGGCCGCCTCCTGGCGTCCGATGTAGCCGACGATTCCACACATGGTTCCTGCGTCCTATCCGTAGATGATGCGTCGCAGCTGGCGCTCGGAGAGCTCCGGCGCGGCCACGACGCGGTGGGCGAGCTCCTCGGCGATGCGCGCGAAGATCTCGGGATTCCTGGCCCCGTACGTCTTGAGGCTCGCGTGGCGCGCGCGGACGTAGTCCTCGACCGGCTGCGCGTGGAAGGCGATCACGTCATCGATCACCCGGGCGGCCTCACCCGGTGTCAACGAGGTCGTGGCGACGACGTGGGAGACGAGGGCTGAGTCGGGCACGTGCCGAGCATGCTCCCCACGCCGATGAGAAGCCAACTTCTTGCCCGATATCGGGCAGATTGGGTACGAATCGGCTCAGGCGCGTACCCGGAGCCCAGTCCCACCATCCCCAAGTGGAGGAGGAATCACCCCTTCGCCCCCTGACGGGTGCACAGGTGGAGCACTCCGACCGAGTTCCAGCGAATTCGTGGTGCGCCAGTGGGGACGTGATATCTTTGGTGAACAGAAAGTGAACGGGAGGTGTCACATGAGCAAGCAGACGATGACCGGCAAGCCGGTCTGCACCTGGGTGGCCGTCACCGACGCGTCGGGGCGCACCCACATGGAGGCACACTGGTCGGTCGCCGAGGCGATCGCCACCCAGGCCGCCTGACGCCAGTCACACGCAGCTCACACGCACGAGCCACGCCCCACCGGGGCGTGGCTCGCGGCCATTTCCCGGCACGGTCGGAAAACGTGCGGCCGATCGGGAATGGACCTCGGGGGTGGGTCGTTACAGTGGTTGAAAGTTCTACCAACCCACCCACTTGCAGGAGCTGTTTCCCATGAGCACCGGTTTCGACGCCCCCACCACCGCCATCGACGACATCACCGGCGACTACACCCTCGACGTCAGCCACAGCCGCCTCGGCTTCGTGGCCCGCCACGCCATGGTCACCAAGGTCCGTGGTCAGTTCGGCGCCTTCGAGGGCACCGCCCACATCGACGAGAAGAACCCCGCCGCGTCCAAGGTCGACCTCACCATCCAGGTCGCCTCGATCGAGACCGGCAGCGCGGACCGCGACGGTCACCTCAAGTCCGGCGACTTCTTCGACGCCGAGACCTACCCGACCATCACGTTCGTCTCCACCGACGTGAAGCGCGACGGCTCCGACTGGACCATCACCGGCGACCTGACCATCAAGGACGTCACCAAGCCCGTCACGATCGAGTTCGAGCAGACCGGCTCGGCCCGTGACCCCTTCGGCAACGTCCGCGTCGGCTTCGAGGGCGAGACCACCATCAACCGCAAGGACTGGGGCCTCACCTGGAACGCCGCGCTCGAGACCGGCGGCGTCCTCGTCTCCGAGAAGATCAAGCTCGAGTTCGACGTCTCCGCGATCCAGAACCAGAGCGCCTGACCCGAGCAGGCACGTCCGGCCCCGCAGAACACGCCGACCGGGCACTTCTTTCACAAGAAGTGCCCGGTCGGCGTCTGTGACGGGAGAGGAAGTGCCCGGTCAGCGTGATCTCAGGGGGAGGAAGTGCCCGGTCAGCGGGGGTTCTTGCCCTTGTAGCCGCCGCTCTTGCGGTGACCACCGCCCGGACGGCCGCGGAACGGACCGTTGTCGGGCTTGATCTCGATGAGCTTGCCGGAGATCCGGGTGCTCTCGAGGCGCTCGAGGGTGCCGGCGGGCAGGTCGGCGGGCAGCTCCACGACCGAGAAGTCGGGCTTGATCGAGATGTAGCCGAAGTCGCCGCGCGAGAGGCCGCCCTCGTTGGCCAGGGCGCCCACGATCTGGCGCGGCTCGACCTTGTGCCGCTTGCCGACCTCGATGCGGTACGCCGCCATCGGCGCGCCGCTGCGCGACTCGCGCGGCGCCCGGTCAGACTTGCCGCCGTGGGTCGCGCGCTCCTCGAAGGAGCGCTGGCGCGGCTCGGGCTCGGGCTCGAGGAGCAGCGGCTGCTCGCCGTGCATGACCGCGGCGAGCGCGGCGGCCACGTCGACCTCGGCCACGTCGTGCTCGCTGACGTAGTGGGCGACCACGTCGCGGAAGAAGTCGATGCGCTCCGGCTGCGCGAGCGCCTGGGTGATCTGGTCGTCGAAGCGCGAGAGCCGCGTGGCGTTGACGTCGTCGACCGTCGGCAGCTGCATCTGGGTGAGCGGCTGCCTGGTGGCCTTCTCGATCGCGCGGAGCAGGTGGCGCTCGCGCGGGGTGACGAAGGCGATCGAGTCGCCGCTGCGCCCCGCGCGACCCGTACGGCCGATGCGGTGGACGTAGGACTCGGTGTCGGTGGGGATGTCGTAGTTGACGACGTGGCTGATCCGCTCGACGTCGAG
Source organism: Nocardioides ganghwensis (assembly GCF_014779655.1). GTDB lineage: Bacteria > Actinomycetota > Actinomycetes > Propionibacteriales > Nocardioidaceae > Nocardioides > Nocardioides ganghwensis. The sequence continues at coordinate 53,468 of NZ_JACXYX010000003.1, read as the reverse complement.
GCCGCGGGCCGCGACGTCGGTGGCGACGAGGATGTCGAGCTTGCCGGCCTTGAGCTGGTTGATCGTGCGCTCGCGCTGCACCTGGGCGACGTCGCCGTTGATGGCCATCGCGCTGTAGCCGCGTGCCCGGAGCTTCTCGGCGAGGGTCTCGGTCTCGTTCTTGGTACGGACGAAGACGATCATGCCCTCGAAGTTCTCGACCTCGAGGATGCGCGTGAGGGCGTCGACCTTCTGCGGGTAGGACACGATCAGGTAGCGCTGGGTGATCGAGGAGACCGTCGACGTCTTGTTCTTGACGGTGATCTCGACCGGGTCCTCGAGGTACTTCTTCGAGATGCGGCGGATCTGCGCCGGCATGGTCGCCGAGAACAGCGCCACGTGCTTGTCGTCGGGGGTGTCGGCGAGGATCGTCTCGACGTCCTCCGCGAAGCCCATGTTGAGCATCTCGTCGGCCTCGTCGAGGACGAGGAAGCGCAGCTCGCTGAGGTCGAGGGTGCCCTTCTCGAGGTGGTCCATGATCCGACCCGGCGTGCCGACGACGACGTGGACGCCGCGGCGCAGCGCCGACAGCTGCACGCCGTAGCCCTGGCCGCCGTAGATCGGCAGGACGCGGACGCCCTTCATGTGGGCGGCGTACTTCTCGAACGCCTCCGAGACCTGGATCGCGAGCTCGCGCGTCGGGGCCAGCACGAGGGCCTGCGGGGTCTTCTGCGAGAGGTCGAGGCGCGACAGGATCGGCAGCGCGAAGGCCGCGGTCTTGCCGGTGCCGGTCTGCGCGAGGCCGACCACGTGGCGGCCCTCGAGCAGCGGCGGGATCGTCTGCGCCTGGATCTGCGACGGGGTCTCGTAGCCGACGGCGGCCAGTCCCTTGAGGACCTCGGGGGAGAGGCCGAGGTCGGAGAAGGTCTGCTCGGGCGCTGCGGGGTGCTCGTCGTTCACGCTCCCACGGTAGGGCTTCACGAGGGATTCGGGCATTCCTCGAGCGCCGAATAAGCGCGCGACAGCGGGGCACGTGAGGCAGCACACTCCCCCCATGCCCGAGACGCCCGAGCTCCCCGCGGGACTGACCACCCGCCCGCTCCGCACCAGCGACGCCACCGCGGTCCACCGGCTGATGGCCGCGCAGGAGCTCGAGGACATCGGCGAGGTCGCCATCGAGGAGGCCGACATCGTCAGCGACTGGGCCAAGCCCAGCCACGACCTCGCCGCGCGCTCGATCGGCGTCTGGGACGGCGACACGCTGGTGGCGTACGCCGAGCTGATGGGCGCCGACCGCGCCGACACCTCGGTGCTGCCCAGCCACCGCGGGCGCGGCATCGGCACCTGGCTGGCGCACTGGCTCCAGGACCTCGGGCGTCGCGTCGGCTCCAGCGTCATCGGGATGCCCGTCCCGCAGGGCTCGCCCGGCGACCGCCTGCTCGAGGAGCTCGGCTTCCACGTGCGCTGGACCAGCTGGGTGCTCAAGCTGCCCGCAGGAGCCACCATCCCCGAGCGCGAGCTGCCGGAGGGCTACGTCGTACGCGCTGCCGAGCCGGGCGACATGCGTGCCGCCCACGACGTGCTCGAGGACGCGTTCCTCGAGTGGTCGGTCCGCGACCGCGAGCCCTACGAGGACTTCGAGGCCGCGACCCTGGGCCGGCCCGGCTTCGAGCCGTGGAACCTGCGCGTCGCCGTCGACGGCGACGGGCAGGTCGTCGGCGTCTCCCTCGTCCTGGTCTCCGACAACGGCTCGACCGGGTACGTCGACCGGCTCGCCGTGCGCGCCGACCAGCGACACCGCGGGATCGCGCAGGCGCTGCTGGTCGACTCCTTCGCCCAGGCCCGCGCACACGGCACCACCACCGCCGAGCTCAGCACCGACTCGCGGACCGGCGCCCTCGGCCTCTACCAAAGAGTGGGGATGGTCGCGGAGAGCATCTGGGTCAATCGCGCGATCGATCTGACGTAGACCGCGGAAAGCGCAGCACAGGCTTTCGGTGGCAAAAGATTCCGTCAAAGTGACCGGTCTAGACAGCCTGTTCGTCCGTCAGAAGTTCCCTATCTCTGAACCGTTGATGGCATTAGCATCAACCGACGCCGTTCGGGCGGCGCCACGGCGAGGGCGTGGGGCCCTTGCCTTCGCATCTGTGGGGGTTTGACGTGCAAGAACTACATGCATTGGTCGTCGAGGACGATCCGGACATCTCGTCCGCGCTGGTGGAGACCCTGGAGGGGGCAGGTTTCCGGGTCACCTCGGCGCGCGACGGACGAGCAGCGGTGGGCGTGGCGGCAGCCGATCCGCCGGACCTCGTGACGCTCGACCTGACGCTGCCGCACATGGACGGCATCGAGGTGTGCCGCCGCATCCGGGAGACCAGCGACTGCTACATCGTGATCGTCTCCGCGCGGTCCGACGAGGTGGACAAGCTGATCGGCCTGGAGGTCGGCGCGGACGACTTCGTGCTCAAGCCGTTCTCGCCGCGCGAGCTGCGCGCCCGGGTGGCGGCCCTGTTCCGTCGCCCGCGCTCCGGCGCCTCGGCCGAGGAGGCCGCGGTCCACAACGGGCCGCACGTGCCGAGCCCGTCGCAGCCGGCCGACGAGCCGAGCACGATCAACGCCGGTGGCGGACTGGTCATCAACTCGGCGCGCCGCGAGGTGCAGGTCGACGGCCAGATCGTGGACCTGACGCGCATCGAGTACGACGTCCTCGAGTACCTCGCCACCCACCTCTCCCGGGTCTGCACCCGCGAGGAGATGGTCATGGCGATCTGGAGCAGCGCGCTCACCCACGACCACCACCTCGTGGACGTGCACGTGGCCAACCTGCGCGGCAAGCTGCGCCGGCACTCCGACGCCACGTGGATCCACACGATCCGCGGCATCGGCTACCGGATGGACCGCGAGGACGGTGGCCAGCAGGACCGGCGCGCCGGCGGCGGTCCCTACCTGGTGGCCAGGATCGACTCCGAGGACTGGGCCAGGGGCCTGGACTTCTGACGCTCGGAGAGCGGTCAGCCGACCCCCCGTCGGGGGGTGCTGCACCCAGAACGACCACGCGACCGCCCGCTGCCGCCTAGCATCGGCAGCGGGTGGGTCGTACCCGTCTCGGACGACCCGGTTTGAACCGGGCGCCGTCGGGTACGTGAAGCGTCAACTGGGGAGCAGACGGATGATGAACGCACGGACAGCCGTGGTCGTCGAGGACGACCGCGACGTCGGCGACGCCATCTCCGAGCTCCTCGACCAGGCCGGCTTCGACGTCGTCGTCGCGCACACCGGCGCCGAGGCGCTGGCCGTCATCAGCGAGGTACAGCCCGACCTGGTGACGCTCGACCTCACGCTGCCCGACATCGACGGGGTCGAGGTGTGCCGCCGGATCCGGACGACGAGCGACTGCTACGTCATCGTGGTGAGCGGCCGTACGGCCGAGGTCGACCGCCTGGTCGGCCTCGAGGTCGGTGCCGACGACTACCTCGTCAAGCCGTTCTCGATGCGTGAGCTGCAGGCGAGGGTGGCGGCGCTGTTCCGCCGCCCGCGCAGCACGGACCTCCTCGGTGCCGGTCAGGCCTCCGCGCGCACCGTCGCGGCCCCCGTCCCCCCGGCTGACCCGACGAACGCGCTCGGCTGCAGCGACCTGACCCTCGACCGCGGCGCCCGCGAGGTCCTCGTCTCCGGCGCGGAGGTCGGCCTGACCCGCACCGAGTTCGACCTGCTGGCCCACCTCGTCAGCAACCCCGGCGTGGTCGTGGCCCGCGAGGACCTGATGCGCGCGGTGTGGGCGAGCGAGTTCGTCCCCGACAGCACCCACGTCGTCGACGTGCACCTGGCCAACCTGCGCCGCAAGCTGCGCCGGGCCGCCTCGAGCAACCAGTGGATCCGGACGATCCGCGGGGTCGGGTTCCGCTTCGACCCCTGCTGCTCCTGACCCAGGGCGACCGACGCGCGTCGACCTGCGGCGCGCCGGACGACCAGAAGTCGCACGAGCGCGCGCTGTCACGCTCGACCCCGTACGCCGCGCGGAGGTTGTGGTCGTCCGACACGCCGCGCCGGCGGGCTGGCGGGGACGCCCGACCGGTCCGTCCTCAGCGAGCGGACTCGCGCAGCGTCGCCCCCCGGGCGCCCCGTACGGTCATCGACGCGCTGAGCAGGGCGACCGCACCGAAGACGGCCGCCGCGAGCAGCGCGAGCACGACGAGGCGCAGCGGCGAGATCGTCGCCACCAGTGCGGGCGTCGCCAGCCCCTCGGCGTAGCCCAGCGTGATCGTGCGCAGCACGACCCACTGCGCCAGCGAGCCCGCCAGGATGCCGGCGATCGCGGCCCCGCCCAGCACCACGGCCAGCTCGCGCACGACCGCCCCCATCACCGACGAGCGGGGTACGCCGACCACCCGCAGGGCCGCGGCGTCGCGGCGGCGGGCGGGCAGCTGGACGGCGGCGCTGACGAACAGCCCGGCGAGCGCCATCAGCAGCACCAGCGCGGCGACCACGGCGTACAGCCGCAGCGCCAGCGCGTACGCGCTCTGGTCGAGGACGCGCCGCTCCTGGGCGAGGGTGGTCTCGATCGTGAGCCCGGCCGCGGAGAGGGCGTCGGTGATCCCGGCCGGGGCCCCCTCGCGCTGGAGCACCCGGGTGTCGAGGTTGCTGTTGTAGACGGGTCGGTCGGTGATGAAGGACGAGTAGTCGACCAGCAGGCCGGACGGCCCGGTGAACGGCATGCCCTCGACGGCTCCGACGCCACCGATCGGGTCGACCCGGACCAGGCCGAAGCCCTCCTCGAGCTTGGCGAGGGCCGTCTGCTGCACCTTGGGGCCGGCGAGGGCCGGACGCTGCTCGACGATGCCGCCGGCGGTGAGGCGCGCCATGCCGACGGAGTCACCCGTGTCGACGGTCATCTCGAGCGTCCCGTCGACCTCGCGGAGGTCGGTGATCGAGGAGCGTACGGCCGGGTCGGGGGTCGCGACCCAGTGCGCTCCCTCGATCGCGCCGGGCACCGGCTGACCGTCGACCAGGACCTCGGTCACGGCGAGATCGCCGGTCATCGCCGTGTTGGTGCCGGCTCCGCCGCCGAGGGTCATCCCCTCGATCGGGCACGGGAGCTCGCGGCACCACGGCACCCTGGCCGACCGCGTCGACTCACCGGGACCGAAGGGCCCCAGGTAGACCTTCAGCGGGATGCCGTCGCGGCGACCGAAGCGGACCTCGAGGGCGAGCGGCTTGTCGCTCGCCACGCGGCTGTCGACGGTGACCGAGATCCGCCTGCCGGAGAACGTGGGCACCTCGCCCGGCGGGGCGATGTCCGCGGCGACCTGCTCGACGTCGCGTCCCGGGGTCCACGTCGGCGGCCAGGTCGCCACCCGGGCGAGCCGGCTGCTGTCGACCACGGAGAAGTGCGCGCCCGGGTTGAGCACGGAGCCCGCGGCCATCACCCACTCCCCCTGGGGGTCGATGCTCCGGGTGAGCTCCAGCGTCTCGGCATAGCTCACCGGCGAGTGCCAGGTGGTGTGGGCGGGCGAGACCGTCGCCGCGACGCTGGTGCGCCACGCGGCGGCGGAGTCGTAGACGCCGGCACCGAAGACCGAGACCGCGATGGCGGCGGTGATCGGCAGGATGATGAGCGTGCCCTCCTGCCGCCGCGAGATCGCGCGCGAGGAGACGAAGCCGCTGAGCGAGCGGCCCCGCGAGCGACGGGTCCACCAGGTGGCGAGGGCGGCCGTGAGCCGGGTGGCGGCGAGGCCGGCGACGACCGCGAGCAGCACGGGCAGCAGGAGGTCGGTGACGTCCGGGTCGCCTCCGTCGGTGTCGGACAGCTTGCTCAGCAGCACCGCCGCGGCGAGGGCGACGAGCGTGAGCTGGGCGATCACCGACCAGCGGCGGGCCGCCACGGGACGTCGTACGCCGGCGAGCTGGGACGCGAGGGACTCGCGGACCACCAGCCCGATGGCCACGCAGGCGACGGCGAGGGCGGCGAGCAGCACGAGGCCCGCGGCGACCCAGCTCGTCGCCACGACGGGCAGCGGCAGGCCCGGCACCAGCCAGGCGCGGACCAGCAGCAGGCTGCTGCCGAGGCCGAGGGCGATGCCGACCGGGGCGGAGATGACGAGGATGGTCAGCGGCTCGGCGAGGCCGAGTCCCCAGAGCCGCCGCGAGGTGACCCCGCGCAGGGAGGCCAGCGCGAGCTCCGGCACGCGCAGCTCGGTGGCGGCGTTGAGCAGGCGCATGAGCAGCGCCAGCGCGACCAGCACGAGCGACAGCACCGCGGGGGCGATGGAGCTGCGGGCGGTGTCCTGCTGGGTGCGGACCTCGTCGAGCACCGCGGCGAGGTCGTTGGTGCCGTCGTCGCGCAGCGTGCCGCCCTCGACCTCGACCGCCTGGTCGTCGGGGATGGTCGCCGCGGAGCGTGCGGCCACCGAGAGCTCGGCCGGGGTGATGTCGGCGGGCACGTCGAGGAAGGTGTCGACGCGGACCGTCCAGCCGCCCATGGCCTCCACGGTCGCGGGCGTCGTGATGACCGGCCCCGGCGAGTACGGCGTGTAGCCGCCGCCGGGCCTGTCGCTGACCGCCTCGTTGGTGGACGTCAGCCGCTGCGGGAGCAGCCACTCGGTCGCGTCGGTGGGCGTGGCGTACGTGCCGACCACGGTCACCGTCGTGAGGCCCGGCCGGGGCAGCCCGAGGGCCGTCAGGGCGGGAGGTTCGAAGCCGACGAGCTCGAGCGGCTCGCCGATGACCGCGTCCTGCTGCTCGGCGGCCTTCTCGAGCAGCAGCACCTCGCCGTCGCGCTCGGGACAGCGGCCGGTGACCTCCAGCGCCTCGCAGGCGCCGTCACGGGCCCAGAACTCCACGGCGCCGCGCAGCGCCATGACCCGCTCGGACTGCACGATCCCGACGGACTGCCCCCAGGGGCCGTCGTTGAGCGACTCGGTGCCGGCCACGGCCCGCGCGACCGCGTCGGTGCTGCTCGTCGCGGAGTCCGGGGTGAAGATCCGGCTCAGCCCCGTCAGGGCCGGGGGCGCCTCCCGCAGCCGGGTGACGACGTAGGAGTTGGTGACCGCGGCGGCGAAGATCGGGCCCAGCACCGCAGAGGCGACGGCGAGGGCGGTGAGCAGCACCGAGCCCGCACTGAGGAGGGCCCGCGCGCGCAGGCCGCGCAGGATGGCACCGAAGAGCGAGGTCATCGTTCCTCCTCGCGCAGCAGGCTGGGTCGCGTGGCGGCGGAGCGTACGGCGCGTGCCCGTCCGCCGACGACCACGACCGCGGCGGCGGAGACCAGGGCGGGGATCGCGAGCGGCCAGGCGTGCGGGGCCGTGTCGAGGGCCAGCCCGGCGACCGGGATCGACAGGAGCGGCAGGCCGTCGAGCAGCAGGGTCACCGCGAGCCACCCTCCGGCGACGACGCCGGCGAGCACGAGGGTCGTCAGGCTCACCAGCTCGGCGCGGCCGGCGCGGCGGACGGTGCCGGTGGAGATGCCGAGGACCCGCAGGGACGCGACGTCGCGGCGGTAGTCGCGGCGGTGCCGCGCGACGCCGGCCCCCAGGGCGAGGAGCGCGACCAGGGCGCAGGCGAGCGCGGTGAGGGCGTACGCCACGGACTGGGCGCCGCCGAACCGCTCCCCGAGCGACTCCCGGACCGCCTGCCTGGTCCGCCACTCGGTGCCGGTGGCCGCGGCGACCTCGTCGAGCACCGACGCCGGTGTGCCGGGGGCCGCGACGATCTGGACCTCGGCGGACGGGACCGTCGGGTCGGAGCCGACAGCGGACGTACGGATGTCGGCGAGGGTCCCGACGGTGCCGACCAGCGGCATCGACCTGGCCACGCCGAGCACCTCGGTGGTGCGGTCGTCGCCACCCAGGTCGAGCGCCTGGGGTGCGTCCTGGCCGGCGACCAGCACCGGGATGCCGGAACCGCCCCGGTCAGGCGCGAGGCGGAGCGCGGCGCCCCCCGGCAGGAGGGCGACCTGGAGCCCGTCTGCGCGGTTGACGACGAGGACGGCGGGGGGCTCCCAGTTGCGGAAGAAGTTGGTGTTCGTCGCGGCCTCCACCGACGCCCGGTCCGGCACCCAGGACTGGGCGAGGAGGTCCTTGTCGCCCAGGTCGAGCTGGTCGAGCAGGACCACGAAGTCGCTGCCGTCGATGACGCCGCGGGTGTCGCGTGCGACGTCCAGCCCGGTGATGCTGCAGCCGCGCGCACAGTCGCGCAGCCGCACCGACCGGGTGACCGCACGACCGTCCTGCGGCACCTCGCTCCGCACCGCGACCGCGCCGGACACGTTGCGGGTCGTGACATAGCTGAGGGTGAGCTCGGCGATCCCGCCCCCGACGCGTACGTCCTCCCCGTCGGGCCCGCGGAACGTCCGCACCGGAGGGACCTCGAGGCCCGAGACGGTCACGGTGAGCCGGTCGCCGGCGACCTGGACCGGGGCGAGCCCGGTGTCGAGGCGGGCGACCGCGTCGGAGGCAGCACGCGCGGGCGTGTCGTCGTAGAAGTCGCCGACGACGGCGTCCCAGCGCGCGGCGTCGACGTACGCCCGGCGCTCGGGCAGCCGGGTCTCGTTGCGGACGATGGCGGCGGCGAGGAGGTGGCGACCCTCGGGGTCGGCGCTCTCGGTCAGGTCCACGGCGCCCATGGCGCCCAGCTCGCTCGCGTCGATGGTCCTGGCGCCGGGCACCTCGACGGCGGCCTGCTCGTCGGTCCACCCGCTGACGGCGACCGCGCCGCTGAGCGCGAGCGAGCCCACGACGGCGGCCGCGACGACCAGGCGGATGGGCGTGACGAGGTCGTCCGCGCGGGCGAGGCGGCGGGCGGCCAGGAACGCGCCGAGGCCGCGTCGCTCGGTGGCCGGGGTGAGCCCCCGGGCGGCGAGCCGGACCACCCAGATCGCGACCTGGCCGAGCGCCAGGCCGACGAGGGCCGGGCCGAGGAGGACGACGAGGTCGGGCGCGCCGTCGCTCTGGCGGCTGCGGTAGGCGGCGACGCCGGCCCCGACGAGCACCAGGACGCTCAGGAAGACGGCGAGGGTCGTGGCCCGGCGCGGTCGGCGGCGGGCCGAGACCTGGACCGCGAGCGGCTCGCGCAGCGCGGCTCCCGCCGAGAGCCCGACGATGACGAGCCCGGCGGCGGCGATGGCGGCAGTGGCCAGCAGGGCCGGCCGACCGATCGCGGGTGCGGCCTCGTCGAGCCACGTGGCCGTGGCGAACAGCGTCCCGGCGGCTCCGAGCGCCAGGCCGAGCACGGCTCCGAGTGCGATCGCGAGCAGGGGCTCGACCAGCAGGAACCGCCACAGGCGGGCGCCGTGGATGCCGCGGAGCCGGGCCAGGCCGATCTCCTCGCGGCGCGCGACCGCGAGCTCGGCGCCGATGCTGGGCACCGCCACCGCACCCAGCAGGAGCAGGGGTGCGGCGAGCCACGGCGAGGTGCCGGCGGCCTCGGCGAACTGGAGGACGGTGACGGCGCCGCCGACGACCACCACGGTCATCAGGACCAGGGTCGCCAGCGCACCTCGGCGGCTCCAGGCGCCCCGGAGGACACGGCTCAACGGACGACCCGCCCCTCGTCGAGCGCGATGTGGAGGTCGCACGCCTCGACGACGGCGGGGTCGTGGGTGGCGACGACGACGACGGCTCCGCGAGCCGCCTCCTCGCGCAGCTCGGCGAGGACCACGCCGCGGTTGCCCTCGTCGAGCTCGGAGGTCGGCTCGTCGGCGAGCAGGACCTCGGCACCGACCACGAACCCTCGGGCGCAGGCGACGCGCTGCATCTGGCCGCCGGAGAGCTCCTCGACCTGGCGCTCGCCGAGGTCGGCGATGCCGAACCGGGCCAGCGCGGCCTCGGCGGCCTCGTCGGCGTCGGCGGGGGCGACGCCGCGGGCGCGCAGCGCGATGGAGACGTTCTCCCGGGCCGAGAGGATGGGGACGAGGCCGTAGACCTGGAGGACGAACGCGACCTCGGGCAGCGGGTCGCCGCTGCCGGTCCACATCTCCCGCCCGTCGAGCTCCGCGGTGCCGGAGGTCGCCTGGAGCAGGCCTCCCGCGATGGAGAGCAGGGTGGTCTTGCCCGACCCGCTGGGTCCCGACAGCGCGGTGACCTTGCCGGCCGGGAAGGTGACGCTCACGTCGTCGAGCAGCGTGCGGCCGTTGACGTAGGTGATCGAGTCGAGCCTGAGCTCGGTCATGCCGGGGTCCCTGCGGCGTTGTTCGGGGGAGCGCAGCGGAGGAGGAGACCGTCGTGGGGTGGGTTCATGGAGTGCTGCTTCCTTCGCTGCTCGCGCGGGTCACGATGATGCGGCCCTGCTCGTCGTCCTCGAACCGGACGAGCGTGCCCGGCGGCCACTCCGCGGCGATGTGGCCCGGCAGGTGCAGCACGCCGTCCTCGCCCACCACGGCGTACTCGGACCCGCCGTGGCCCTCGGCGCCGACGCGACCGCCCTTCATCGTCACCGTGCGCGGGAAGGTCGCGGCGACCTCCGGCTGGTGGGTGACCACGACGATCGTGGTGCCGAAGTCGTCGCCGAGGGAGTGGATCAGGTGCAGCACGTGGTCGCGGTCGGCGTGGCTGAGCTGGCTGGTCGGCTCGTCGGCGAGGAGCAGCCGCGGCGAGGTCGACACCGCGCACGCGAGGGCCAGTCGCTGGCGCTGGCCGCCGGACATGGTGGAGACGACCTGGTCGGCCTGGTCGAGCAGCCCCACCCGGTCGAGCAGCTCGACGTCGGGGATGCCCTGCTCGCGCGCCCCGGTGGAGAGCGACAGCCGCGCGAAGGCGATGTTCTGGCGGGCGGTGGCGTAGGGCAGCAGGTTGCGGGTGGCGCCCTGGAGCATCGTGGAGACCTGGCGGGAGCGGATCCGGGCGAGGTAGCGCTCGCCCATCCGGGAGACCTCCTCCTCGCCGAGGTAGATCTTGCCGGCACTGGGCTTCTGGATGCCGCCGAGGAGGGCCAGCAGGGTCGACTTGCCGGAGCCGCTGGGGCCCAGGAAGGCGACGCGCTCCCCCGGCCGGATGGTCAGGTCGACGCCGCGCAGCGCGACGACGTCGTGCCCGCCGAAGGTCTTGTAGAGGTGCACGACCCCCTCGCAGCGGATGCCAAGCCCCCCGGTGCGGGTCTCCTCGACCGCGGTCGCGCTCTCCCGCACGATGCCCCCAACTCTCTCGAACAAGGGGTTCAACATACATAAACCGCAGTACGTTGAACGCATGGTGATTCGAGTCGCGCTCGTCAACGACGACGAGGTCGTCGTCCGCGGCCTCGACGCGATGATGCGCAGCTACGGCCACCGGGTCGAGGTCGTCGAGCTGGTGGCCGGCAAGCCGGTCGGCCAGCCGGTCGACGTCGCCCTCTACGACACCTTCGGGATGGGCCAGGGCAACGGCCCCGCGGTGCAGCACCTCGTCCAGAACGCCCAGGTCCGCACGGTCGCGGTCTACACGTGGAACTTCCAGCCGTGGCTGACCCGCGACACCCTCAGCCAGGGCGTGCGCGGCTACCTCTCCAAGAGCCTCCCGGCCGCCCGCCTCGTCGACGCGCTGTGCGCGATCGCCGCCGGCCAGCTGGTGGTCTCGCCCTCACGCGGGCGCTCCGCACTCGTCGGCGGCGACTGGCCCGGCCGCGAGGAGGGCCTCACCGCCCGCGAGGCCGAGGTGCTGTCGCTGATCACCATGGGCCTGAGCAACCAGGAGATCGCCGAGCGCACCCTGCTGTCGCTCAACTCGATCAAGTCCTACATCCGCTCGGCCTACCGCAAGATCGGCGTCGACTCGCGGTCCAAGGCCGTGCTGTGGGGCGTCGAGCACGGCATGCGTGCCGACCGGGTCCGGATCAACGGCTCGCCCGCCCGCGAGTGACCGCCCAGTAACCAGCCTCGCCCCCGCGTCGTTGACCTCCCGAGCCCCTCAGGAGGTACGCCGTGCCGCACCCGTCCCGCCCCACTCCCCGCGGACCCGTCCGCGCGTCCGTCGCCGCGCTCGCCCTCGGCCTGCTGGCCGCGCTGCTCGCAGTCGGGCCGACGCCCGGGACCGCGGCGCCCCAGGCCGACCGCGGCGGCAAGGTGCGCATCCAGGTCCTCTCCAACCGCGCCGACCTCGTCTCCGGCGGCGACGTGCTCGTGCGCATCACCGCGCCGCGGAGGGCCGGCCGGCTCCGGGTCACCCTCGACGGCCGCGACGTGTCGCGGAAGTTCCGACACCGCTCGACCGTGCTGTTGAAGGGCCTGGACAACGGCCGCAACGTGCTGCGGGCCCGGGCCGGCGAGGCGCGACCCGACAAGGTCGTCATCACCAACCACCGCAACGGCGGTCCCGTGCTCAGCGGCCCGGTCGCCGCGGCGTACGACTGCCAGGACACCGCCCGCGACGCGCTGTGCAACGAGCCGGCGACGTACTCCTTCCTCTACAAGCCGGTCGGGCGCGCGGCGCTCGAGCCGTACGACCCGGCCGCCCCGGCGAGCGACGTCGACACCGCGACCACCGACCAGGGCAGGACCGTGCCGTTCGTCGTGCGGCGCGAGGACGGCTACCAGGACCGTGACCGCTACACGATCCTCACGCTCTTCACCCCCGGCAAGCGGTGGACGGCCTGGAAGCCGCAGAGGCAGTGGAACCGCAAGGTGCTCATCACCCACGGCGGCGGCTGCGGGGCGAGCTACGCCCCGGCCGAGCCGCCGCTCGACGACGCGTCGGGCACCCTCGACGCGATCCCGGTGCCGCTGCTGGAGAACTCGTACGTCGAGGCGCTGCGCCGCGGCTTCGCGGTCATGTCGACCGCGCTGGCCAACACCGGCCACAACTGCAACGTCGCCCACAACGCCGAGTCGCTGATGATGGCCAAGGAGCGACTCGTGGAGCAGTACGGCACGATCCGCTACACGATCGGCACCGGCTGCAGCGGCGGGTCGGTCGCGCAGCAGACGGTCGCCAACGCGTACCCCGGCATCTACCAGGGGCTGGTGACGACCTGCTCCTACCCGGACGTGATGAGCCCCGGCTCGCAGTTCGCCGACTACCACCTCATGCGGGGCTACTTCGAGAACCCGCAGGAGTGGGGCCCCGGCGTCGTGTGGTCCCCCACGCAGGTCGCCGACGTCGAGGGCCACCTCACGCCGGTCAACGCGGTCACCGCCGACGAGGGGCTCTTCAAGAGCGCGATCAACCCCGAGCACCCGTGCCCGGGGATCCCCGAACCGGTCGCCGGCGACCCCCGCACCCGCTTCGACTCCGAGACCAACCCGGGCGGGGTGCGCTGCGACATCCTCACGCTGATGCGCAACCAGCTCGGCCCGCGCCCGCAGTCGGTCTGGAGCGCGCAGGAGCAGGCGGCGGGTCGCGGCTTCGCCGGCCTGCCGTTCGGCAACGCCGGCGTCCAGTACGGGCTCGAGGCGCTGGAGGCCGGCCGGATCACGCCCGAGCAGTTCGTCGACCTCAACGAGAAGATCGGCGGGCTCGACGTCAACGCCGACCCGATCGCCGCGCGCACGGCCGGTGACCCGGCGTCGATCGCCAACGCCTACCGCACCGGACTGCTCAACGAGTTCAGCAACACCAGCGGCGTCGCGATGATCAACCACGCCGGGCCCGACCCGGGCATCGCCCACGACTACGCGCACGCCGTGTGGAGCCACCTGCGGCTCCAGCGCTCGCAGGGCCACACCGACAACCGCGTCGAGTGGTTCGGGCCGACCCCGCTGCTCGGCGACGTGCGGTGGCCCACCGAGGCGTTCATCGCGATGGACCGGTGGCTGGCCCGCGTCGAGGAGGACGACCGGAAGGTGCCGCTGGCCCAGAAGGTCGTCGAGGGCAGGCCCGCGTCGCTGCAGGACCGCTGCCTCGCCGACGGCGTGCCGGGCGTGGTGTGCCGCGCGGACCTCGCGACCACAAACCTCTCCACGCCGCGCCAGGAGGCGGGCGGCCCCGCGGCCAACGACGTCCTCGCCTGCCGGCTCCAGCCGCTGGACCGCTCGTCCTACCGGCTGCCCGGCGGGCTGCCGGTGCCGTTCACGGACGCCCAGTGGAGCCGCCTGCAGGCCGTGTTCGCCGACGGCGTGTGCGACTGGGCGCGGCCGGGCATCGGCCAGGGTCCGGCGCGGACCTGGCTGGAGTACGGCACGGCACGGCGCGCGACGTACGGCGGGGCGGAGCTGCCCCGCACGCCGAGGGACTCGGGCCTCGGGTGGTTCGGCCGGTCGTTCCGGCCTTTGTGGCGGGAGTGAGTCGCGGCCGTACCCTGCTCCGGTGAACCACCAGCAGGGTCCGGGCTCGCCCGGCATCGATCCCGAGAAGCTCGCGATCGCGCTCGAGGTGCTGCGCGAGGTCTCGACGCTGCACCCCGACCACGACGACGTACGCACGATGAAGCGCGCCGCGTCCTACATGTACAAGCTGATCAAGAAGCAGCGTCGCGCCGAGATCCGCATGGAGCGCCAGCAGCACGACCTCGACATCATCGCGCGCACCGCCACCGGCTCGCCCATGCGCATCGACGACGAGACCGCCGGCATCCCGCTGGTCTCCAACGCCGCGGGCGCCTTCGCGGGCGAGCTGATCACCGCGCGCGGCTGCTACATCTGCAAGCAGGACTTCACGCTGGTCGACGCGTTCTACCACTGGCTCTGCCCGGCGTGCGCGGCGATGAGCCACGCCAAGCGCGACCAGCGCACCGACCTCACCGGCAAGCGGGCGCTGCTCACCGGCGGCCGCGCCAAGATCGGGATGTACATCGCGCTGCGGCTGCTGCGCGACGGCGCCCACACGACCATCACCACCCGGTTCCCCAAGGACGCGGTGCGCCGCTTCAGCGCGATGCCCGACAGCGACGAGTGGCTGCACCGGCTCAAGGTCGTCGGCATCGACCTGCGCGACCCCACCCAGGTCGTCTCGCTCGCCGACGACGTCGCCGCGGCCGGTCCGCTCGACATCCTCATCAACAACGCCTGCCAGACCGTCCGCCGCACGCCCGGCGCGTACGCCCCCCTCGTCGAGGCGGAGTCGCTGCCGCTCCCGGACGACTCGGTGCCGGAGCTGGTGACCTTCGACCGGATCTCCGAGGCCCACCCGGCCGCGATCGCCGGCGCCCTGCGTGACACCGCCGTGGCCCACCACGAGGGCGAGTCGGTCGAGCACGCGATGGCCGTGCACAACGCCGCGACCCTCACCGCGCTGGCCCTCAAGGCCGGGCACGCCTCCCTCGACGCGCACCTCGCCGGCACCGCCGTCGACGCCGGCGGCCTGCTGCCCGACGTGCAGACCAACAACTCCTGGACCCAGACCGTCGGCGAGGTCGACCCGCTCGAGCTGCTCGAGGTGCAGCTGTGCAACTCGATCGCACCGTTCCTGCTGGTCTCGCGACTGCGCCCGGCGCTCGCGGCGGCGGCCCGGGCGGCGACCTCGGGCCGGGCGTACGTCGTCAACGTCTCCGCCATGGAGGGCCAGTTCTCCCGGCGCTACAAGGGCCCCGGCCACCCGCACACCAACATGGCCAAGGCCGCGCTCAACATGATGACCCGCACGTCGTCGGGCGAGATGTTCGAGACCGACGGCATCCTGATGACGGCCGTCGACACCGGCTGGATCACCGACGAGCGGCCGCACCACGAGAAGCTGCGGATCGCCGCCGAGGGCTGGCACGCACCGCTCGACCTCGTCGACGGTGCCGCGCGCGTCTACGACCCGATCGTGCTCGGCGAGTCCGGGACCGACCTGTTCGGCTGCTTCGTCAAGGACTACCAGCCATCCCCCTGGTGACCCGCGACCGCCTCGTAGGCGCGCGGACAGAAGTGCCGTCGGCTCGCCCGGCCCACGCTCAGCAGAGCTGCCTCTAGCGAGCTGTGTCCGCGCGCCTCCGGCCCACGCCTGATTGACTCGGCGCCATGACCCGTCTCGAGACCGCCGAGGAGTTCCACGCCCGCGTCGCCGCGGCCACCGACGAGGAGGGCCGGCTGCCGGTCGCGATCGAGGCGATGCCCGGCTGGGACATCTTCCCGTTCGAGCTCGAGGGACTGCGGGTCAAGCCGCTCGAGCCGCTCGCCGATGCCGAGCCGGCGCGCAACGGCGAGGACCCGGAGGACTGCTTCTGCCGCCAGCCGATGCCGCCCGAGCGCGCCGCCCGGCTCGCCTGGCGCAACGAGCGCTGGCTGCTGGCCACGCTCGACATGAAGCTGCCCGTGTCCTTCATCCTCCGGCCCGTCCAGCACTACGACCTCGCCGACCTGCCGGACGAGATGGCCGCCGAGCTCGGCGTGCTGACGGTCCGGATCGCCGCCGCGATCGAGGAGCTGCCGAGTGTCGGACGCTGCCACGTCGGACGCTACGGCGACGGCGGCGCGCACGCCCACCCGTTCTTCTTCGGCCGTCCCGCCCGGATGCTGCAGCTGCGCGGCTCGTGCCTGCTCGACTGGGAGGAGAACCTCCCCGCGGTCCCCGAGGACGTGCACCTCGCCAACGCCGGCCACGTCGGGCGCCGGCTCGTCGAGCGCGTGGGCGGCGAGGGCCCGGCCTGGGAGTCGTGATGGACCGTGCTGACTGGCTCGCACTGCTGCGCGTGCACACCGGCAGGTTCGCCGCGGCGGTCGCGACCGCTGACCCCGACGCCCCGGTGACCCACTGCCCGGGATGGTCCGTACGCGACCTGGTCGTGCACCTCGGCGGCGTGCACCAGTGGGCAGCGCACGCCGTGACGGCCCGCAGCCCGGACCTCGAGCCCGTGCCACCGTCGCCCGAGCAGACCGACCTCGCCGCCTGGTACGCCCAGCAGGCCGGGCACCTGGTCGACGTGCTGTCCGCGACCCCTCCGGAGGCGCCGGCCTGGACGCTCGACGCGGCCGACCGCACCGCCGGGTTCTGGCGACGCCGGCAGGTGCACGAGGTCGCGATGCACACGTGGGACGCAGAGGAAGCCGTCGGCCGTCCCACGCCGTACGACCCCGCACTCGCCTGGGACGGCGTCCTGGAGGTGGCGCACGTGCTCTACCCGCGGCAGGTGCGGCTCGGGCGGGTCGACCCGCTGCCGGCAGCCGTACGGCTCGTGGCGAGCGACGTCCCCGCGGACGTCACGATCGGGTCGGGCAGGGAGCACGAGGTCCGCGACGGCGCGGAGGTCCTCCTGCGGCTGCTCTGGCACCGCGCGGACACCTCGTCCCTCGACCCGCAGGTCGCCGGGCTCCTGTCCGGCGCGCTGGCCCCCTGACCGCGGACGCGCCGCCGCCCCGGCCGAGCGTGTCGGCCGGGGCGGCGGGGAACAGGCTCGTGCCGCTGGGTCAGCGGGACGAGTACGGGGTGTAGTAGTCGGTGTGGCGACCGCGGGAGTCGTCGTTCCAGTCGTCCTTGTCGTAGTCCGGCGCGGACTTGATCTGGTCCTTGGTCATGTTGACGATGACGTTCTTGCCGTCGTGGTCGACACCCGTGACGGCGCCCGCGGGGATCAGGCGCTTCTTGCCGAAGATCCAGAAGCCGGTGTCCACGACCAGCCACTGGCCGGCCGCGTCGTTGCTCGCCTCGTCGATCTTGCCGAGCGACCCGTCGGTCGCCTCGACGTCGTAGCCGACGAGGTCGCTGTCCTGGCTCCACGTGGTGTCGCGGTAGCTCCACACTGTGTCACTCATGATTCCCTCCCGGGGGTTGGGTTTCGGTCGTGCCGAACCACCGACGTAACCACCGCCCGGTGACGGTGCACACACCCGAGGGGCGGTGTCACACCGGGTTACCGCCCCAGGGGTACGTCCGGAGGGAGGGGCGGCCCCCCAAGGGCTGTGACAGGAGAGTGCGACGGGTCAGGAGGGAGCGGAGCTGCCCGCGATGTTGACCAGCCAGCCGATGCCGAAACGGTCGACGAACATGCCGAACTCGTCGCCCCACGGGGCGGGCTCGAGCGGCTGCCGCACCTGTCCTCCGTCGGACAGCGCGGCGAACCACGCCCGCAGCTCGTCGCCGTCCTCCGGCCCGCCGGACAGGCTGATCGACACGTTGTCGCCGAAGGTCACCTGCACCATCTCCGGGGGCGCGTCGGCGCCCATCAGCGTGATGCCCCCGGGCGTCGTGAGCTGGCCGTGCATCACCTGCGACGCCAGCGGGCCCTCGGTCCCCATGTCGCCGAACGTCATGATGCTGAGGTCCCCGCCGAGGACGGACCGGTAGAACTCCATGGCCTCACGGGCCTTGACGTCCGGGAAGTTGAGGTAGGGGTTGAGCAGGACGGACATGGCGGACTCCCTGTCGTCGGGCGGTCCGTCCAACCTAACCAGCGGTGACGGCCCCGGGAAGGGGCCGCCACCACCCCGATCAGTCGCGGACCGGCCGCTCCCAGTGCCGCAGCGCCGCGCACTGCTCGAGGAACCCGGCGACCGAGTCCGCCGTCAGCTCGGGGCAGCCGTCGTCGGGCGTGACCCCCGCGGCGTCGAGCAGCGCCTCGGCGTCGGCCGACCAGCCGAGGAACTTCTGGTGCGCGAAGGCGTCGTCGACGAAGTCGCAGGCCGTCTTGCGCCCGGCGAGCGCCTCGGCCCCGTCTGCGGACGGCACGACCGCCACCGCGTCGAAGAGCACCGACGGCGCGCCGACGACCGCGTGGTCCGGGGTGAGCTTGCGCCCTCCCTTGAGCTTGATCGGGCCGGCGGCGGGCGCGACGTACTCGACGAGGGCACCGGCCCGGGTGAACGCCTCCTCGAGCGCCTTCACCAGCGCGCCGTCCGAGCCGGCGGTCACCAGCACCCCGAGCTTGCGCCCGGCGAAGGAGTCGGGGCCGTTGCGCAGGATGCTCAGGGCCGCCGACTCCGGGAGGTCCGTACGCGGCTCGATCGCCGCCGGGTTGGCCTCGGGCAGCGGCATGCCGAGCTCGTCGGCGACTCCCTGCGCGAGGTCCTCGTGGACGTTGCGGAGGTTGCCGAGCATGCGCGTGCGGATCGCGGGCTCCTCGCACTTGCCGAGCTCGAAGCCGTACGCCGCGACGATGTGCCGCTGCTCGACCTCGGTCTGGCTGATCCAGAACTGGCGGGCCTGGCTGTAGTGGTCCGCGAACGTCTCCGACCGCACCCGTCGGACCTGGCCACCCTCCTCGCGCGGCACGCTCGTGTAGCCGTGCTCCACGTCGGCGCGCGGCCCGCGCTCTGCGGCGCCGAGCGAGTTGGGCTCGTAGTTGGCCCGCCCCTCCTGCGGCGACATCTGCATGTGCCCGTCGCGCTGGAAGTGCGCGACGGGACACCGCGGCGCGTTGATCGGGATCTGGGTGAAGTTGGGGCTGCCGAGCCGCTTGAGCTGGGTGTCGAGGTAGGAGAAGTTGCGTCCCTGGAGCAGCGGGTCGTCGCTGAAGTCGACGCCGGGCACGACGTTCTGCGTGCAGAAGGCCACCTGCTCGGTCTCGGCGAAGACGTTGGTCGCCACCCGGTCCAGCGTCAGCCGGGCGATCACGCGCACCGGCACCTGCTCCTCGGGGATGATCTTGGTCGCGTCGAGGACGTCGAACTCGAACTCCTCGGCGAAGGCCTCGTCGAAGACCTGCACGCCGAGGTCCCACTGCGGGAAGTCGCCGGCCTCGATGGCGGCGTACAGGTCGCGGCGGTGGAAGTCAGGGTCGGCGCCGTTGATCTTGACCGCCTCGTTCCACACCACCGACTGCAGGCCCTGGCGCGGCTTCCAGTGGAACTTCACGAACGTCGCGTCACCGTCGGCGTTGACGAAGCGGAAGGTGTGGACGCCGAATCCCTCCATGAAGCGGAACGAGCGCGGGATCGCGCGGTCGGACATCTGCCACAGCGTCATGTGGGTCGACTCCGGCATCAGCGAGATGAAGTCCCAGAACGTGTCGTGGGCGCTCTGCGCCTGCGGCCAGCCGCGGTCCTGCTCCTCCTTGACCGCGTGCACGAGGTCGGGGAACTTCATCGCGTCCTGGATGAAGAAGACCGGGATGTTGTTGCCGACGATGTCCCAGTTGCCCTCGTCGGTGTAGAGCTTGACCGCGAAGCCGCGTACGTCGCGCGCCAGGTCGAACGACCCGAGGTTGCCCGCGACGGTCGAGAAGCGGACGAACGCCTCCGTGCGCTTGCCCTTGCGCTGGAAGGGCGCGGCGCGGGTCAGGTCGGTGACGGGATCGAGGCACTCGAGGTAGCCGTGGGCGCCGTAGCCGCGGGCGTGCACGACGCGCTCGGGGATGCGCTCGTGGTCGAAGTGGAAGATCTTCTCCCGCATCGCGAAGTCCTCGAGCAGGGTGGGACCCCTGTCGCCGGCGCGCAGCGAGTTCTGGTCGTCGCCCATCGGTGTGCCCTGGGCGGTGGTCATCACCTGGCCGCGCGTCGGCGCCTGGTGGAGCTCGCCGCCCTCGCCCGTCCGGTCCTGGGAGGTGGTCGTCCTGCGCGCCATGGCTCGTCCTTTTCGAAGGGGTCGACTGATCCCTCTCGACGCTAGGCGCGAGGCTGCGCGGGACGGCTCACCCCGAGGGACCCCCGACCCCCGCCGCTCAGTCCGAGCCGGCGTGGCCGCGCAGCAGGTCGCCGAAGGGCGTCACGTCGGTCTCGACGTGCGTGCCGGACGTACGCCGCGGGCGGGCGGCGAGGTCGGGCGTGAACCCGCCGACGGCGTAGCCGCCCTGGCCGATCACCAGCGCGGCGAGCTCGGCCGCGGCGCGGGTGATGCGGTCGGAGAGCCCGTGGCTGCCGAAGTCCTCGGTGGCGGCGAAGATCCCGGTGGGCACGACGACCGCGCGGAGGTAGGCGAAGAGCGGGCGCATCGCGTGGTCGAGCACCAGCGAGTGCCGGGCGCTGCCGGCGGCCGCTGCGATGAGCACCGGCGTACCGGTCAGCGAGTCCTTGTCGAGGGCGTCGAAGAACATCTTGAACAGCCCGCTGTAGCTGCCGTTGAAGACCGGCGTGACCGCGATCAGCCCGTCGGCCCCGGCGACCTGCTCGCGCAGCTCGGTCAGCCGCGGCGTCGGGATGCCGCCGGTGACCATGAAGGTCGCCAGCTCGCCGGCGACCTCGCGCAGCTCGACGAACTCGATGTCGACGGCCTCGCCCCGGGCGGTGACCTGGGCGGACGTGGCCTCGGCGACCTGGTCGGCCAGGAGCCGGGTGGACGACGGGACGGTCAGCCCCGCCGTCACCACGACGATGCGTCGGCTCATGCGCGTACTCGCTTCGCTCCGTGCGCGCATGAGGCACGAGTGGCACTGCGTTGGATGATTCGCTCGCTCCGCTCGCTCATGCGGTGGCTCCCGCGGCGGCCTGCTCGGCCTGGAGCTCCTCGACGCGGGCCCGGGCCGGCTCCACGAGGTGGTGCGGCGCGTCGGGGCCGGCGGCCACGAGCGAGGCGTGGGTGGGCGGGTCGCTCGGCACGTGGGCCGGGCGACGGCGCTCGAACTCCATGCGCAGCACGGGCACGACCTCGGTGCCGAGCATCTCCACCTGCTCCAGCACGAGCGACTCCGGCAGGCCGGCGTGGTCGGCCAGGAACAGCTGGCGCTGGTAGTCACCGACGTAGTCGGCGAAGCCCAGGGTGCGCTCGATGACCTGCTCGGGGGTGCCGACGGTCAGCGGCGTCATCTCGGTGTAGTCCTCCAGCGACGGGCCGTGGCCGTAGACCGGGGCGTTGTCGAAGTAGGGCCGGTAGACGCGCTTGGCCTCCGCCTCGGTGGACGCCATGAACACCTGACCGCCGAGGCCGACGAAGGCCTGGTCGGCGGCGCCGTGGCCGTAGAACTCGAAGCGGCGTCGGTAGAGGCCGACCATCTGCTCGGTGTGCTCCTTGTTCCAGAAGATGTGGTTGTGGAAGAAGCCGTCACCGTAGTAGGCCGCCTGCTCGGCGATCTCGGTGCTGCGGATCGAGCCGTGCCACACGAAGGGCGGCGTGCCGTCGAGCGGCGCCGGCGTGGAGGTGTAGCCCTGCAGCGGCGTACGGAACTGGCCCTGCCAGTTGACGACCGGCTCGCGCCAGAGCTTGCGCAGCAGGTGGTAGTTCTCGACCGCGAGCTTGATGCCGTCGCGGATGTCCTTGCCGAACCAGGGGTAGACCGGCCCGGTGTTGCCGCGGCCCATCATCAGGTCGACGCGGCCGCCGGAGAGGTGCTGGAGGAAGGCGTAGTCCTCCGCGATCTTCACGGGGTCGTTGGTGGTGATGAGGGTGGTGCTCGTGGAGAGCAGGAGCCGCTCGGTCTTGGCAGCGATGTAGCCGAGGTGCGTCGTCGGCGACGACACGACGAACGGCGGGTTGTGGTGCTCGCCCGTGGCGAAGACGTCGAGGCCGACCTCCTCGGCCTTGAGCGCGACCTTCGTCATCAGGTCGATGCGCTCGGCCTCGGACGCGGTGCGCCCGGTGGTCGGGTCCGTCGTGACGTCACCGACGCTGAAGATGCCGAACTGCATGATTCCCTCCTGCCCTCGATCAACCCACTGTGGTTGAAGTTTGTACGACCTTCAACGGGGCTGGGGCTCCCAGTATTCCTCCCAGTATTCAGCGGAATCGCCGGGCGACGTACGGCGTTGGGCCCTCGTCCGGGCGCACGCTCGGACCAGACGGACAGGACAGGAACAGTCCGAGAGGAGCGACGATGACCGACTTCACCCCGTTCGAGGACCTGCTGCGCGGACACGCGGGACTGCTCGAGGACACCACCCACGACCGCTGGCTGCGGGCGCAGACGCTGTTCGAGGAGCGCTCCTACCGCGAGGCCGCCGTCCTGCTCACCGAGCTGCTCGACGACCCGGGCGACGTCGGGCACGAGCTCACCGACGTACGCCTCCTGCTCGCGCGCGCGCTGTTCCACTCCGCCCAGCTCGACGGCACCATCCGGGTCGCGACCGAGCTCCTCGAGCACGACCCCAACGAGCCGTACGCCCACCTGCTGCTGGGCCGTGCCCTGCAGCGCAAGGGGCGCAAGGACGAGGCGCAGCCGCACCTGCGCCTGGCCGAGCTGCTGGGCGGCTACCGCAGCTGAGCCACCGCGCACCGCCGCGCCCGGGGGACGTCTGCCGACGCCCTCCGGGCGCGGGTGCGAAGCCTCGGTGAACACTCGCTCCACCGAGCCCCCTCGGCGCGACACCGGTGGCCGTGCGCCCACATGCTGAGGTCGTGACCAGCTACGGCGACCACACCGGCCCCCTCGCCATCGCCCACCGCGGCGGCATGGGGCTCGCCCCGGAGAACACCCTCGCGGCCTTCGGCCGGGCCACCGCCCTGGGCCTCACCCACCTCGAGACCGACGTCCGCACCACCCGCGACGGGCACCTGGTGTGCTTCCACGACGCCACCCTCGGCCGGGTCACCGGGCACCCCGGACGGGTCGCCGACCTCGACCTCGCCGACCTGCGCCGGCTGCGGGTGGGCGGCACCGACCAGGTCCCCACGCTCAGCGAGGCGATGGCGAGCTTCCCGACCGCGCGCTTCGCGATCGACCTCAAGGACGAGGCGACGATCGGCGCGATGGCCCGGCTGCTGCGGGCGAACCCGGGCTGGGCCGAGCGGACGCTCGTCGCCGGCGCGTGGAGCGGGTGGCTGCGGCGGCTCCGGGACGAGGCACCCGGCGTCACGACGGCCCTCGGCTGGCGCTCGCTGACGACGCTCGTCGCGTGCTCGCGCGGCGGCGTACGACCTCCCGGCCTGCGCCGGACCGAGGCCGCGGCGGGCGCCTTCGCGCACGTGCCGATCCGCCTGGGCCGGCTGCCCGTCCACTCCGAGCGCGTGATCGCGCGGGCGCACGAGCTCGGCATCCGGGTGGTGGTGTGGACGGTCGACGACCCGGCGACCATGCGCTCGCTCCTCGACATGGGCGTCGACGGCATCATCACCGACCGCCCCGACGTGCTGCGCGAGGTGCTGATCGGCCGCGGGCAGTGGGCGAGCCCTCAGACCCGCTCGAGCACCTCCGCTGCGAGCCCGTGCGAGACGGCCCAGAGGACCGCCTGGCTGCGGCTGCGTACGCCGGTCTTGCGGTAGGCGCTGCGGATGTAGGACTTCACGGAGTTGAGCGAGATCTGCATCTGCTGCGCGATCTCGTCGTTGCTCTTGCCGGTGGCGATGTGGGCGAGGGTCTCCCGCTCGCGCGCGGTGAGCAGGTCGGCCTGGGTCGTGGACCGCAGCTCCTTGGTCGGCAGGACCGGCAGGAGCGGAGCCACGACCGTCTCGCCGAGGTGGATGGCGCGCAGGGCGCGGCCGAGCTGCTGGGCGCCGAGGCTCTTCGAGAGGTAGCCGGTGACGCCCTGGGCGAGCGGCTCGGGGACCAGCCCGGGCTGGTGGTTCCACGTGTAGATCGCGACGTGCCCGATGAACGGGTCGGCCACCGCGCGCTCCAGGGTCGTGTCGCCCCGCGGGGCCCCGAAGGTCTCGACGAGGGCGATGTCGATCGGACGACGGGCCCGGTCCTTCACGCTGCCGAGCTCGAAGCCGCCGAGCGTCCTGAGCATGCCGTCGAGGCCACGCCTCACGAGCTCGTCGCCGCCGAGAAGCGCGACGCGGATGTCCATGCTGGTCAACTGGGGGTCCTCAGGGTCGTCACCGGAGGAGCGGACATCGCCCCTCGACGACCCCCCGACCGTCACGCGCGACAGTAGACCGAGAGGGCCGCTGAGAGCCTCCGTGGTGGTGCCAGCACGACCGATTCCACCCTCACGGGTGAGCCTCGCCCTTGAAATGAATACCCCCTAGGGGTATGGTCACCGCATGAGCGACGCCACCACCGAGCACCATGGGCACCTCGAGGACAACACCGAGGCCGTGCAGGCCCACCTCAAGCGACTGCGTCGCATCGAGGGCCAGGTCCGCGGCATCCAGCGGATGGTCGAGGAGGAGAAGTACTGCATCGACATCCTCACCCAGGTGTCCGCAGTCACCAAGGCGCTGCAGTCGCTCGCCCTGTCCCTGCTCGACGACCACATGGCGCACTGCCTCGTGGACGCCGCCCGGCAGGGCGGGGAGGAGCAGGAGCTCAAGCTCAAGGAGGCCTCCGAGGCGATCGCCCGCCTCGTGAGGTCCTGACCCACCCACCCCGACAGAGGAGCCACCATGACCAGCCAGACCTACACCGTCACCGGCATGACCTGCGGCCACTGCGCCGCCTCGGTCACCGAGGAGATCTCCGAGATCGAGGGTGTCGAGAACGTCGACGTCGTCGTCGAGACCGGAGCCGTCACCGTCACCAGCGCCTCGCCCCTCGACGAGTCGGCCGTCCGCGCCGCCGTCGAGGAGGCCGGCTACGCGCTCGCCTGAGAGCGGTGACCTGTCCGCGAGCGCCAGCGAGCCGACAGGGCGCCGAGTCGAGCGCTTGAACCTTCACCCCATCAGCCACCGGGAGTCGAGTTGACCACCCCCATTCGCGTGGCCGCGTTCATCGCCGCCCTCGTCGCCGCCTTCGCGGCGGCGTGGGGCGGTGGACGGCTCGTCGGCCCGATCGACACCGACCCCGTCGCGGCGCACGCCGACGACGGGCACGACGCTGCTGCCGACGGCGCGGCTTCCGGTGACGACGGGCACGACGACGGCGGGCACGACGACGGGGCGGTCGCCGAGGCCACCGGCCTGACCGCCCGGGCCGACGGCTTCACCCTCGCCCTGGCCGACCGGACGCTCCCCGCCGGGCGGACCCGCCTGGAGTTCCGGGTGCTCACCTCCAGCGGCCGCCCGCTGCTCGACTACACCCGCGAGCACGAGAAGGACCTGCACCTCATCGTCGTGCGCCGCGACCTCACCGGCTTCCAGCACGTGCACCCGCGCCTCGACCGCGCGACCGGCACGTGGTCGGTGGACGTACGCCTCACTCCCGGCACGTGGCGGGTGATCGCCGACCTCGTCCCCGAGGGCTGGGAGGCCGTCACCCTGGCCGACGACGTCGCCGTGTCCGGTCGCTTCACGCCGACCGACCTGCCCGACGACGACCGCACCGCGGAGCTGGAGACCGACGAGGGCACGTACACCGTCACCCTCGAGGGCGACACCGCCCCCGGCGCCGGCACCGTGCTGACCACCCGCGTCGAGCTCGACGGCGAGCCGGTGACCGACCTCGAGCCCTACCTCGGTGCCTTCGGCCACCTGGTCGCGCTCCGCGCCGGCGACCTGGGCTACCTCCACGTGCACCCGGAGGAGGGCGAGCCCGGACCGGGCATCGACTTCGCGACCGCGTTCCCCGAGCCCGCGACGTACCGCCTTTTCCTCGACTTCCAGCACCGCGGCACCGTCCGTACGGCTGCGTTCACCGTCGAGTCGGGCGGCACCCCGTCGAGCGGCGCCCAGTCCGACAACGACGCGTCCGGCGACGACCACTCCGAGGAGGGAGACGGCCATGGCCACTGACCACGCCACCGGTCAGCTCACCGACATCGAGCTCGCCATCACCGGCATGACCTGCGCGTCGTGCGCCAACCGCATCGAGCGCAAGCTCAACAAGCTCGACGGCGTCACCGCCTCGGTCAACTACGCCACCGAGAAGGCGAAGGTCTCCTTCCCCGGCACGGTGTCGACCGACGACCTGCTGCGGACCGTCGAGTCCGCGGGCTACGCGGCCGCGCTGCCGACGCCGCCCGACGCCCCCGTGGAGGACGAGGCGCCGGAGCGCGACCCGCTGCTCCAGCGGCTGCTCGTGAGCACCGCGCTGAGCGTGCCGGTGGTCGCGATGGCGATGGTGCCGGCGTGGCAGTTCACCTACTGGCAGTGGGCGTCGCTCACCCTGGCCGCGCCCGTCGTGGTGTGGGGCGCGTGGCCCTTCCACCGGGCGGCGTGGACCAACCTGCGCCACGGCGCGACGACGATGGACACGCTCGTGTCGATGGGCGTGCTGGCCGCGCTCGGCTGGTCCCTGTGGGCGCTGTTCCTCGGCACCGCCGGCGAGCCCGGGATGACCCACCCCTTCCAGATCTCGGTCGACCGCACCGACGGCGCCGCCAACATCTACCTCGAGGCCGCCGCCGGGGTCACCACCTTCATCCTCGCCGGACGCTGGCTCGAGCATCGCTCCAAGCGCCGGGCCGGGGCCGCGCTGCGCGCCCTCCTCGAGCTCGGCGCCCGGGACGTCGCGGTGATCCGCGACGGAGTGGAGGTGCGGATCCCCACCGACCAGCTCGCCGTCGGCGACCTGTTCGTCGTACGCCCCGGGGAGAAGGTCGCCACCGACGGCGAGGTCGTCGAGGGCACCTCCGCGGTCGACGCGTCCATGCTGACCGGCGAGTCCGTCCCGGTCGAGGTACGCCCCGGCGACCCCGTCGTCGGCGCGACCGTCAACGCCGGCGGCCGGCTCGTCGTACGCGCCACCCGCATCGGCGCCGACACCCAGCTCGCCCAGATGGCGCGGCTCGTCGAGGACGCGCAGAACGGCAAGGCGGAGGTGCAGCGCCTCGCCGACCGGATCTCCGGGGTCTTCGTGCCGATCGTCATCGCGCTGGCCGTCGCCACCCTCGGCTTCTGGCTCGGCGCCGGTGGCGGTGCGACCGCCGCCTTCACCGCCGCCGTCGCGGTCCTGATCATCGCGTGCCCGTGCGCCCTGGGCCTGGCCACGCCGACCGCGCTCATGGTCGGCACCGGCCGCGGCGCCCAGCTCGGCATCCTCATCAAGGGCCCCGAGGTCCTCGAGTCCACGCGTCGCGTCGACACGATCGTGCTCGACAAGACCGGGACCGTGACCACCGGCGAGATGACCGTCCACGAGGTCGTGGCCGCCGAGGGCGAGTCCGTCGACGACGTACGCCGCCTCGCCGCCGCGCTCGAGTCGGCGTCCGAGCACCCGATCGGCCGCGCCATCGCCGCGGCCCACCCGTCGACCGAGCAGCCGCTGCCGCGGGTCGAGGAGTTCACCAACCGTGAGGGCCTCGGCGTGCAGGGCGTGGTCGAGGGCCACGCCGTCGTCGTGGGCCGGCCGAGCCTGCTGGCCGACTGGGCGCAGCACCTCCCCCCGGCGCTCGCCGACGCGGTCGAGCAGGCGCAGGCGGCGGGGCGTACGGCCGTCGCCGTCGGCTGGGACGGGCGCGCACGCGGGGTCATCGTGGTCGGCGACACCGTGAAGCCCACCTCGGCCGAGGCGATCGCCCGGCTGCGCGACCTCGGCCTGACGCCGGTCCTGCTCACCGGTGACAACGAGGCCGCGGCCCAGCACGTCGCCGCCCAGGTCGGCATCGAGACGGTGGTGGCCGACGTGCTGCCCGCCGACAAGGTCGCCGAGGTGCAGCGCCTGCAGGCTGCGGGCAAGGTCGTCGCGATGGTCGGCGACGGCGTCAACGACGCGGCCGCGCTCGCCCAGGCCGACCTCGGCCTGGCGATGGGCACCGGCACCGACGTGGCGATCGAGGCGAGCGACCTGACCCTCGTGCGCGGCGACCTGCTCGTCGCGGTCGACGCGATCCGGCTCTCGCGGCGCACGCTCGCGACCATCAAGGGCAACCTGTTCTGGGCCTTCGCCTACAACGTCGCGGCCCTCCCGCTCGCCGCCGCGGGCCTGCTCAACCCGATGCTCGCCGGTGCGGCGATGGCCTTCTCGAGCGTGTTCGTGGTGACCAACAGCCTGCGGCTGCGGGGGTTCCGCTCGTCCGTCGCCTGAGCGCCCGGACCCCGCCTCACGCACCACCCGCAAGGGTGGACCCGGCCGGTGAACACAAGTTCCACAATGGTGACCCCGCGTTCGCGCGCAGGGGAGTGTGACGACCAACACACCCCCGAAGAAGGAGCCCGCCATGCGCCGGCACATCCCCCTCGCCTCACTCGCCTGTCTGACGATGCTCTCGCTCGCCGCCTGTGGTGGCGGCGACGCCGACCCGGCCTCCTACCCGGAGGACGAGATCACCCTGGTGGTGCCGTTCTCCGCGGGCGGACCGACCGACACCGTGGCCCGCCTGATCGCCGAGCCGATGGCCGAGGAGCTCGGCGCGGACATCGTCGTGCAGAACGTGGAGGGTGCCGGCGGCACCATCGCGGGCGGCCAGGTCGCCGACGCGGACGCCGACGGCTACGAGGTGCTCATCCACCACATCGGCATGTCGACCGCGCCGGCGCTCTACCCCGACCTGGCCTACAGCCCCCTCGAGGACTTCAAGACCGTCGGCCTCGTCACCGACGTGCCGATGACGATCGTGGCGCGCCCCGACTTCGAGCCCGAGACGCTCGAGGAGCTCGTCACCTACGTCAAGGAGAACGCCGACACGGTGACCCTCGCCAACGCCGGTGTCGGTGCCGCGTCGCAGCTGTGCGGCCTGCTCATCGAGCAGGCGGTGGGCGTCGACCTGACGGAGGTGCCCTACGACGGCACCGGCCCGGCGCTGACCGACCTGGTCGGCGGCCAGGTGGACTTCATGTGCGACCAGACCACCAACACCGCCTCGCAGATCCAGGCCGGCGAGATCAAGGGCTACGCCGTCACCACGCCGGAGCCGGTCGAGGCGCTGCCCGACCTCCCGACGACCGCCGAGGCGGGCCTCCCGGACGTCGAGGTCGGCGTCTGGCACGGGCTCTACGTCCCGGCCGACACCCCCGACGAGATCGTCGAGAAGCTCACCGCGGCCCTCGAGGTGGCGCTGGAGGACCAGAACGTCATCGACCAGATGGGCACGCTCGGCACCACGCCCGTCCCGGCCGAGGACGTGACCCCCGAGGCCCACACGGCGAAGCTCGAGGAGCAGATCGACCTGTGGACGCCGATCATCGAAGAGTCCGGGGTCACCGGCGGATGAGCACGCACACGGGCGAGGGGCCGGACGCGGGGACGCGTCCGGCCCCCTTCCGGCCGGACCTGTTCGCGGGCGCCGCCTTCATCGTCCTCGGGCTGGCGTTCGCGATCGGGGGCGCGCAGTACGACGTCGGCTCCGCCCTGCGGATGGGGTCGGGCTACGTCCCGATCGCGCTCGGCGGCACCCTCACCGTGCTCGGCCTGCTGGTCGTCGTGATGGCGTTCCGGGGAGGAGATCCCGCGATCCGCGACGTCGTACGTCCGCCGGTGCCCTGGCGCCGGGCCGGTCTCCTCGTGGCGGCGATCCTCTTCTTCGGCTTCACGGTCGGGGGCCTGGGCCTGGGGCCCACCCTGCTGGTCACGACGTTCCTGGCGGCCCTCGCCGCGCCCGAGGTCAAGCCTCTGCGCGCGGCGTTGACCGCGGCGGGCATCACCGCCCTGTGCCTCGTCGTCTTCGTCGCGCTGCTCCAGCTCAAGCTGCCGCTGTTCGGCGACTGGCTGGGAGGCTGACGTGGACGGCATCCTCCTCGGCCTGGAGACCGCCCTCCAGCCCAGCAACATCCTGATCTGCCTCCTCGGCGTCACCCTCGGCACCGCGGTCGGCGTGCTGCCGGGCATCGGCCCGACGGCGACGGTGGCCCTGCTGCTGCCGATCACCTTCGAGTTCGACCCGGTCGCCTCGCTCATCATGCTCGCCGGCATCTACTACGGCGCGCAGTACGGCGGGTCCACGACAGCGATCCTGCTCAACCTGCCCGGGGAGTCCTCCTCGGTGGTGACGGCGCTCGACGGACACCAGATGGCCAAACAGGGGCGGGCCGGTCCCGCGCTCGCGACGGCCGCCCTCGGCTCGTTCTTCGCCGGCACGGTCGCCACCGTCGTCCTCGCCATGTTCGCGCCGCCCCTGGCACAGCTGGCGCTCAAGTTCGGTCCGGCTGACTTCTTCTCGATCGTCGTGCTCGGCCTGATCGCCTCCATCGCGCTGGCCAGCGGGTCGACGGTGAAGGCGTTGGCGATGATCGTGCTGGGCCTGCTGCTCGGCACGATCGGACAGGACCAGTTCACCGGCGTCCCGCGCTTCACCTTCGGCGTGCGCGAGCTCTACGGCGGCCTGGACTTCGTCTCGCTCGCGGTCGGCCTGTTCGGCCTCGCGGAGATCCTCCGCAACCTCGAGTCGAAGCAGTCCTCCGAGCTGGTGACCCGCAAGGTGCAGGGCCTGTGGCTCACCCGGGACGACTTCCGCCGCATCCGCATGCCGGTGCTGCGCGGGACCGTGCTGGGCTCCGCGCTCGGCGTGCTGCCGGGCGGCGGGCACGTCCTGGCGAGCTTCACGTCGTACTCGCTGGAGAAGCGGCTGTCGAAGGAGCCGAAGAAGTTCGGCACCGGTGTCATCGAGGGCGTCGCGGCGCCCGAGTCGGCCAACAACGCGGCCGCGCAGACGTCGTTCATCCCGCTGCTCTCGCTCGGCCTGCCGACCCACCCGGTGATGGCGCTGCTCGTCGGCGCCTTCATCATCCAGGGCATCGTGCCCGGACCGCAGGTGATCGAGCAGGAGCCCGAGCTGGTCTGGGGCCTGATCGCCTCGATGTGGGTCGGCAACCTGCTGCTGGTGCTGCTCAACCTCCCGCTCATCGGCATCTGGGTGCGGATGCTGACCGTCCCCTACAACGTGCTGTTCCCGGCGATCATCGCGTTCGCGTCGATCGGCTGCTACTCGATCGGGCTCAACGCGTGGGACGTGTTCGCGATCGCCGGGGCCGGTCTGCTGGGCTACTTCCTCATCCGGTGGGGCTGCGAGGCCGCGCCGCTGCTGCTCGGCTTCGTGCTCGGGCCGCTGCTCGAGGAGAACCTGCGCCGCGCGATGATCATCAGCCGGGGCGACCCGTCGGTCTTCGTGACCCGGCCGATCTCGGCGTCGCTGCTGCTGCTGGCGGCGATCATCATCGTGGTCGCGGTGCTGCCGTCCGTACGCAAGAAGCGCGAGGTCGTCTTCCAGGGCGAGGACGACTGAGCCGCGGGGCGGTGCGTCAGCCACATCCCCTACGTCGGGAAGGTGGCTGGCGCACCGCCCTCGTGCGTGTCGCCGTACGCCGCGCCGGTGGGCGGTGAGTGACAGGTTCTGAACGCGAGTGAGAACCTGCCTCACGCACCGCTCGAGGGCGTACGGCCGGGGCTGGCCTGCTGCCAGCGGTACTCCACCTCCGGCCGCCCGCTGCCGCCGTAGCGCAGCGACCGCGTCACCAGCCCGACGTCGGCGAGGTGCTCGAGGTAGCGCCGGGCCGTGACCCGCGAGCTGTCGAGCTTCTCCGCGAGCTCACGCGCGGACAGCACCCCGGGCGGCGTACGCAGGTGGTCGATCGCCTCGTGCAGCCGCTCGGCGGTCAGCCCCTTGGGCAGCGCCCCGTCGGAGGTCGCCACCCGCAGCGAGCCGAGCATCCGGTCCACCTCGTCCTGCACCACCTCGTCGGGCGCGGCGCCGAGCTGGCGGCGGTAGTCGGCGTACTGCTCGAGCTTGGCGCGGAACATCGGGAACGTGAACGGCTTGATGAGGTAGAGGATGACGCCGTGCGCGACGGCCCGGCGCACCATCTCGGCGTCGCGGGCCGAGGTCACCGCGATCACGTCGACGAGCGCCCCGCCGGCCCGCAGGTTGCGCAGCAGGCCGAGGCCGTGGCCGTCGGGGAGGTACATGTCGAGCAGGACGAGGTCGACCTCGCGCTCGCCCAGCATGCGCGCGGCCTCGGTCGCGGAGTGCGCGACACCGACGACCTCGAAGCCCGCGACGCGGCTGGTGTACGCCGCGTGCGCCTCGGCGACGAGCGGCTCGTCCTCGACGACGAGGACCCGGACGTTGCTCACTGAGTCGGTCACGGCTGCTCCCCCAGCACCACGACGAGCTCGGCGCCGCCGAGGTCCGACCTGCCGATGGTGACCCCGCCGCCGAGGCGGCGAGCCACCTGCGAGACGAGGGCCAGGCCCACGCCGTGCAGGTCGCCGGCGTCGGCCTTGGTCGTCCACCCGCGCTCCAGCGCGTGGGCGGCCTCCTCGGGCGTCAGGCCCGGACCGCTGTCCCCGACGACCAGCCGAGCGTGGGTCGGCGAGCCCTCGAGGTGCACCACGATCCGCTTCTCGGCGCTCCCGGCGACCGCGTCGATGGCGTTGTCGACGAGGTTGCCCAGCACGGTGACGAGGTCGCGGGGCGAGCCGACGTCGAAGGAGGCGGGCAGCTCGCCGGTGACGGTGAGCGAGATGCCGCGCTCGGCGGCCTCTGCGGACTTGCCGAGCAGCAGGGCGGCGACGACGGGGTCGCCCACCGCGCCGACGACCCGGTCGGTGAGCATCTGGGCGACCTTGAGCTCGTCGGTGACGAAGTCGACGGCGTCGTCGGGGCGGCCCATCTCGATGAGGGACACCACGGTGTGCAGGCGGTTGGCCGCCTCGTGGGTCTGCGCGCGCAGCGACTCGGTGAGCCCCCGTACGGTGTCGAGCTCGCCGGTCACGGCCTGCAGCTCGGTGTGGTCGCGCAGCGTGACGACGGCGCCGACCTCCTTGCCGTCCCAGAAGGCGGCGCTCGAGCTGGCGACGAGGACGTGGTCGCCGGTGACGTAGACCTCGTCGGCGCCGCGCTCCCCCGAGGCCGCCTGGACCAGGGCGGGCGGGAGGCCGAGGTCGTCGAGGGAGCGACCGACGACGTCGTCGGGCAGGCTCAGCAGCCGGCGCGCCTCGTCGTTGACCAGCTGCACCCGCCCCTCGAGGTCGATGAGCAGCAGCCCCTCGCGGACCGCGTGCAGGACGGCGTTGTAGTACTCGTACATCCGGGTGATCTCACGCTCGCCCATGCCGTGGGTCTGGCGCCGCAGCCGCTGGGCGATCAGCCCGGCGCCCACGATGCCCACGAGCAGCACGGCCAGTGCGGCGACGACGATGTCCCAGAACTCGTCGACCAGCAGGTCGTCGAGCTGGGTGAGGGTGATGCCCACCGCGACCAGCGCGACCACCGGCGCGGCGGCATTGCTGCCGGTGGCGCCGGTGGCTCCAGTGGCTCCGGGGGCTCCGGTCGCGAACACCGGCACGATCGCGCGGATCGACGGTCCGAGGGTGCCGACGTACTCCTCGGTGTAGACCTCTCCCTCGAGCGCACCGCCGAGGTTGCCGATGAACTTCTTGCCCAGCTGCTCGACGCTGGGGTGCGACCAGCGGGTGCGGTCGCGGTCCATGATCACGACGAAGTCGACGCCCGTGTCGACGCGCACCGACTCCGCGAAGGGCTGGAGGAGCGACGTCGGGTCGCCGGTGTCGATGGCCTCGTGCACGACCGGCGCGCGCGCCACGGCCCTCGCGACCGACACCGCCTCGTCCCGGGCGCTGGCCCGGATGTCGGTACGTGCGTCGTACGTCGCGAGGGCGAGCGCCGTGACCACCAGGACCAGCACTGCGATGAGCTGCAGCACCAGCACCTGGCGCGCCACTGACTGCTCGCGGCGGCGGGGACGCGTCAGCACCGGCACATCGTAGGTCCAGCCGTGACGGCGCTCACGCGATCAGCCACGGGTCACGGCTCGATCCCGATGCCGGGGATGCGAGCCCAGGCCCGCTCCTGCGCCGCCGTCATCGTGGGCCAGCGGTGCCCGCCCGGTCGCGGCTCGACCCGGTCCGCGTACGGCGCGGGGGTGAAGGCCGGGTCGACGAAGCAGCCGGTGCCGTACGTCGCGTCGAAGCCCGGGCAGGACGCCGCGACGCCCGCCGGGGTCGGCCTCGCACCGGTCTCGGTCCACGTGGCGAGGGCGTCCATCGCCGCGGCGTACCCGCTGTCGCTCAGTGAGCTGTGCTCGGCCTCGGTGGTGAAGACCTGCACGAGGTCGTCGGCCGTGCCGGACCCCTCGCGGGTCGCCCGGTAGGCCGACTCGTGCTCGACGAAGGCGGTCGGGTCGGCGATCGCGTGGAGCGTCACGGTCGGGATGCGTACGGCGCCGGTGAGGTCGCTGTCCCAGGTGAGGTCGCGCGTGGCGGACGGGTCGGCGGAGAAGCGCTCGACGCCCTCGTTCAGCGCCTCGTCGTCGTGGCTGCCGGAGTAGGTCACGCCCTCGTTGCTGAACGGGTTCCGGCCGTCGAGCCGGTTGTGCACGATGTCGCGGAAGGTGAAGGTCGCGAAGCGCAGGTGCGACTCGAGGGTGCGCTCGGGCACCTTGGTCACGGCGAGGATGTCGTCGAGGTTGCGCTGCTGGAGCGCCGTACGGTCGGCGGGCGCGGACTGGTAGCCGGTGCACTCCTGCAGGCGCGAGCGCAGGCCGGCCGAGGTCATCGTGGAGTCCTTCCGCAGGCCCATCCAGAGGGGGTACTGCGGCTCGGTCGGACGGGGGTGGTTGCCGCAGTAGTACTGGTAGACGACCCGCAGGTCGACGCGGTAGTCGTAGCCGCGGGAGGCACCCGCGAGCACGCCGTTGGTGAGCAGCACCCCGTCGTACGTCGTCGGGTGCACCTCGACCAGCTTGGCGGCGACGTCCCCGCCCCACGACTGCCCGTGGGCGTACGTCCGACCGGGCACGCCGAACGCCTCGACGAAGACCTCACGGGCGCTCTCGGTGTCGGCGACCGCCATGCGGGTGCCGTAGCCGCCGCGGCGGTAGGCCGAGCCCACCCAGGCATAGCCCTCGCGGGCCATCACGGCCCAGCGGTCCAGGTCCTCGACGCTGCGCTCGGGGTCTGAGGCGGCGGCGAGGTCGGGGCCGCCGTGCGCGTGGACCACGAGGTCGCCGTTCCAGTCGTGCGGGACGGCGATGGCGTAGTACGCGCCGTTGGCGTCCTGGCCGGTCCAGCAGTCGGCGACGTCGGCGACCCCGGCCGGGCAGGCCGCGGGCTCGGGGGTCGTGTCGGCCGCGGCGGACACGGGCGCGAGCAGCGCACCGGCCAGTACGGCGGCGCCGGCCGCGACGACGGTGCGGGAGAGACGAGGGCGGTGGGTCATGACGAGCCTCCGGTGGGGGTTCGGGCGACCGAGTGCGCCCGGATGCCCCGACGCTAGGAGGGTGTGACGTGCGTCTCACCCTTGTGTTCGTAGTGTTTGTCGCATGGGACTCAAGGACCTCATCACCTCCGGCCGCTCTGAGGCCGCCACGACCAAGTCCGCCCTCGAGGCCGCCGAGGACCCGCGGCCCGACCCGGGGGCGATCGACCGGCTGGTCGACATGCTCCTCGACGTCGGCCTCGACGGGCGCGGACCGCTGAGCCCGGTGCGGGGGGGCGCGGACGAGGCGCTGCGCAAGGCCGGCGGTGACCGCGAGAAGGCGATCGCCGCCCTGGCCCGCCGCAGCACCCTCACCGGCGGCGTCGGCGGGTTCGTCACCGGGCTCGGCGGGTTCATCACCATGCCGGTGTCGCTGCCGGTCAACGTCGCGGAGTTCTACCTCCAGGCCGTCCGGATGGTCGGCGGCATCGCCGTCCTGCGCGGCTACGACGTGGACGAGCCGCGCGTACGGTCCGCCATCCTGCTGACGCTCGTCGGCTCCGACGCCGACGAGGTGCTCAAGAAGGCCGGCATGACGTCGGCGGGCAGCGCGGCGACCTCGTACGCACTCCGGGGCCTGCCGCCCGCGGCGCTGATGATGGTCAACAAGGCCGTCGGCTTCCGGCTGATGCGCGGGGTCAGCGAGAAGCTGCTCTCCCGGCTCGGCCGCGGCGTCCCCCTCGCGGGCGGGATCGTCGGTGGCGGGATCGACGGCTTCATGATGAAGAAGATCGCCGACCACGCGATGAAGGAGTTCCCGCTCTCCGCTGCCTCCGCCTGACTCCTCGCTGGTCGAGGTGCGAGCGGGCCCCCGTCGCTGGTCGAGGTGCGAGCGCAGCGAGCCTCGAGACCACCTCAACCAGCGATGACCTCCCGGATCGCGTCGGCCTCCTCCTGCACGACGTCGGCGTCGACGAGGGCACCGGCCTGCTCGGTCAGCACCTCCACCCACCGGCCGAGGACGTCCTCGGCGTACCCGCTGGCGTAGAGCTCCTCAGTGAGGTCGGCCTTCGCCTCCTCGACGAGGTCGGCCCACTCCTCGACCGCGGTGAAGCGCTCGACAAGCACGTTCGTACGCCCACCCGGTCCGCCCATGCCACCCCCGGGTCCGCCCTCCCCGAAGTCGGGCCGCTCGCCCTCCGGCATCTCGGTCGGCATCCCCTCCGGCATCCCCTCCGGCATCCCCTCCGGCATCTCGGTCGGCATCCCCTCCGGCATGCCCTCGGGCCGCTCGCCGTCCCCGCCCGGGAAGCCGCCGGGGAACCCACCGCCACCCGGCCCCGCGCCGAAGGCGAGGTTGTGGTCCCACGCCACGACCGTGAAGCCACCGGTCTCGGCGTCCCAGCGGAGGTAGGAGTTGTTGCCCGGGCCGTCGATGTCGTCGAAGTTGTCGACCACCTCCTCGAAGGCGAGGTAGCGGGCGAAGGACTCCACGTCGAGCCGCTCGGGCAGCTCGGCGGCGAAGTCCTCGTCGCTGCTGTTGTTGATGAAGTCGAGGAAGTCGATCAGCGGCGTCAGGTCGTCGTCACCGGTCTCCTGGTCGAAGACGTCGACGTACGCCTCGGGGTCGTCGCCGCGCCACGACCAGTCGCCGCCCGCCTCGGCCTTGTAGAGCAGCCCGTCGGTCGAGAAGTTCTCGGCCTCCCACTCCTCGTCGAGGTTCTGCACGACGAGCCGCAGCCGGGCGTCGGTGCCGTTGACGCTGAAGGACGACGCGACGGCGTGCTCGCTGGCCAGCCCGGCCTCGGCGAGCAGGTCCAGCGCGAGCGCCTCGTTGAGCGCGGTCTCGGTGCTGTTGGAGCGCACGACGAGCTCGCTCCAGCCGTCGATCGACTGCTCGTCGACGAACTTGTCGAGCCGGACCAGCCACGGCAGGTCGGTCGGGTCGGCGCCGTCGTCGACGCCGCGCAGCGAGGAGTTGCCCTTGAGCCGGATGCCGGCGCGTTCGAAGGTCTTCCCGTCGATGGTGACGGTGGCCTCGAGCCACTCCTTCTCGTCCGTCTCCTGGTACGTGTCGATCATCGCCGCGACCGCGTCCTCGTCGACCTCGACGGAGATCTCGTGCACCTCGCTCGCGTCCCACACTCCCGCGCCGTCGGCGACGTCGCGGGCTGCGGCCGCGACGCCGGTCGTGGAGCCGGTGTCCCGGTCGGACGTACCGACGGCGCAGCCGCCGAGCGTCAGCGACGCCAGGACGGCGAGGACGGCGAGGCGCTGGTGGCCGGGTCGGGCTGGCTGGTCGCTCATGCGAGGACTCCTTCGTGGAGGGTGAGGTGGTCGGCGAGGTGGCGTGAGGTGACGCGGTGCCAGCGGTTGCGCTGGAGGTCGGGGGTCAGCAGCGCCAGCCCCGTGCCGTACTTGGAGATCCGGACGGGCCGGTGGCCGAGCTCCCACAGCCGCCGGTCGAGCGGACCGCGTCGGTGGCTGCCCGACTTGGTCTCGACGACCAGCACGTCGCCGACCTCGGCGGTGCCGTGGCCGGAGACCCAGCGCAGGTCGCGGTCGACGGTGGCGCGGCCGCCGTCGGCGGGAAGCATGAGGGTCGTACGCCGGTAGCCGGTGTCCAGGGTCGCGACCAGGCCGGAGGGGTCGACGTCGTGCACGGACGCCGCGGCGAGCCGGTCGCGTACCCACTCGGTCGCCGGCCCGGTGACCTCGGTGCCGTCGTGGGGCAGCCGCTCCTTGACGGTGGTGCCGCGCGGGCCGCGGGTCTTGACCTCGAGCCAGCGCTCGCCGGTGTCGGCGTACGCCCGGGTGCGGACCTTCCAGCGGCGCCGGCGGCGGTGGGCCGCTGCCGTCCAGCTGTCGAGGCCGACGGTGTCGAGGTAGGTCGACACGTAGCGAGACTCCCGCCGGCCGTCGATCTCCAGCACGCGCAGCGCGTCGATCCCGGTGACCACGGCGTCGAGCTCGGCGGCGGGGATGACGTACTTGCGGTCGACGCGGACCAGCAGCTCCGCGGCGTCGTTGAGCTCCTCGAGGGAGACGGCGTCGAGGACGTCGAGAGCGCTCATCGGGTCACTGCCGGGGCATCGTGGCGCTCGGCGCGCGGCATCGCGGGCCGCGCGGGCGCGTAGTGGACCTCGACGGTCGTCGTGTCGTTGACCAGGTCGACCCGCATCGGCGTGACCCGGTTGACCTTGGCGTCGAGGAGCAGCTCGAGGCGGGTGACGAGCTCGCGCTCGTCGGTGACCGCGGAGTCGAGGACGACGACCTGCCGCAGACCGGTGGCGTGCAGGAGCCGGCTGTCGGCCAGCGCGAGCACCACGACCAGCCCGACCATCAGCGCGATCGAGAGCGGCACGTCGCCGGTGCCGAGACCGCCGAGCAGGCCGATCGCGAGGGCGGCGAAGTAGTAGGCGATCTCGTGCTGACCGAGCTCGTCGGAGCGCAGCCGGATGATCGACAGGACGCCGAACAGGCCGAGCCCGAGGCCGACCGACGCGGCGCTGCCGGCCAGCACGATCGTGACGGCGAGGACGCCGACGTTGACCGCGACGAACGCGGTGACGAGGTCCGCTCGGCGGTGGCGCGGGTAGTAGACGGCGAGGGCGAGCACCAGCACGGCGACGAGGTCGACGGCGGCGAGCAGGTAGGTCGGGTTCATCGGGATCCTTCGAGGCGGCGGTCTTCTGCGGTGCCCCGAGCGTCGCGGGCGTGCCTGTCGGCGACCTGACGCGATCCTGTGGCGGTGCTGTGAGGTGCGCTCTGGGAGGATCAGTCCTCGTGGACGGACCCCTGCCCCTCGCGCTCGTCGTCGCCTCGCTGCTCTTCGCCGCGGTCGTGCTGGTCTACGTCGTGCTCGACCGCACGCCCGACTGGGGACTGCTCGGCTTCGCCGCCGTCATCGAGGTCGCGACGCTGGTCCTGATCGTGGTCGCAGCCGTCCAGGTCGGAGGCGCCGACCTGTCCGGGCCGGCACTCGTCACGTTCTTCGGCTACCTGGTGGCCGGTCTCGTGCTGCTACCCATGGGATTCGCCTGGTCGCTGGCCGAGCGCAGCCGGGGAGCGACGGCGGTGCTGCTGATCGCCGGGCTGGCGCAGGCCTTCATCGTCGTGCGCGCCCTGGCGGTGTGGCGCTCGTGAGCCGCGCCGCCACCTCCTCCTCGACGTCCTCGGGCCTCGGCCGCGCGCTCGTCGCGGTCTACGGCGTGTTCGCGCTCGCCGCGACCGCCCGCTCCCTCGTCCAGCTGCTCACCAAGGCCGACGAGGCACCCCTGGCGTACGCCCTCTCGGCCGTCGCGGCTCTCGTCTACGTCGCTGCCACGCTCGGCCTCGCCGAGGTCGGGCCCGACCCGCGCCGGCTGGCCTGGGCGGCGGTGGTCTTCGAGCTCGTCGGCGTGCTCACCGTCGGCACGCTGACCGTCCTCGACCCAGAGCTCTTCCCCGACGCGACCGTGTGGTCGGCGTACGGCGCGGGGTACGGCTGGCTGCCGCTGGTGCTGCCGTTCGCGGGGATCGCGTGGCTGTGGCACACGCGGGCGCGCGACTGACCCGGGGCATCAGCCGGCGGCCTGTCTCTCGATGAGGTCGAGGTCGCGCACGCAGAACTGGTGGTGCTCGAGCTCCTCGCCGAGCACCGTGCCCAGGCACTGCCGCAGCGACCGGCCGCGGGCGTACGGCGGCCACCTGTCGTCATCGGGGACGGGTGCGGGCTCCTGGAGCTGCTCGGACGTGACCGTGTCGAGCCAGCGCTCGAGCTCGGCCGCCTGCTCGTCGCGGGTCGCCAGCACCTCCTCGAGCGTCGGGTCCGCCGCCGGGTCGAGCCCCTGCTCCTCGCGATCGGGCACGGACTCGATGCCCAGCCCCATCGAGGTGAACAGGTCGGTCGAGCCGAGGCAGCAGCGCCGGAACCACGAGTCGTGGACGAAGACGAGGTGGCGCAGCGTCGGCACCGCCGACCACTCGTCGTTGACACTGTCGTGCTCGATGCCGGGCGACTGCCGGAGGCGCGCGACGGTCGCCGCCCAGTCGGCACGCAGCTGCCGGTGGGCCCGGCGGAGGTCGGCCACGTCGTCCGAGCGGATGAGCCGGCGGACGGGGTGACGACGGTCGAGCTCGGCCTCGACGTACGCCATGACCTCGACGCCGTTGACGACGAGGTCGATCACCAGCCCGTCGATCACTGCCCCCTGCATGACCACGCCGACCAGGCGGGCGTTGCTCAGGTCGCACTCGCGGAACTCCGCACCCTGCAGGTCCTCGTCGACGTACCGCTTCATGCTTCGCAGGCTAGGCCGAGCCACCGACACCGCGAAGCTGAATCCACTGCCCCTCGGACACCACGTCGACCTCGCCGTCGACCACGGTGATCGCCGTCTGGTCGTCCATCGCGTACGCCGGGTTCGGGACGCCGGTCGCCCACTCCTCGGCCTCGGCCCTGGAGTTGCCCGGCATGCCGTCGGCCGCCAGGTGGGGGCAGATCGAGAAGTCGACGACGCCCAGCGTGGTCTCGTCGCCGCTGGGCGGTCGCCACTGGATGAAGTCCTTGCCCACGTGGGGAGTCATCACCATGCTCCCCGCGCTGAGCCCCACCCAGACGGTGTCACCCAGCGACGGCAGCAGGTCCACCAGCCCGGACTCGCGCATCCAGTGGGAGAGGTAGAGGACGTCGCCGCCCGCGACGAGGAGCGCGTCGGCCTCCCGGACCAGCGGCACCCACAGGTCCTCGTCGATGCTGGGCAGCGCGGTCAGCTCGAGGACGCCGACGGACCTCCAGCCCAGGTCGAC
Organism: Nocardioides ganghwensis; assembly: GCF_014779655.1. Taxonomy (GTDB): domain Bacteria; phylum Actinomycetota; class Actinomycetes; order Propionibacteriales; family Nocardioidaceae; genus Nocardioides; species Nocardioides ganghwensis. The sequence goes on along the minus strand of NZ_JACXYX010000003.1, from coordinate 12,163 downwards.
CATCGGGTTCTGCGAGGTGCCGCTGATGAACTGCCACGCCCGCTCCCCGGGGCCGACCATCGGGTGTCCGTACATCGCGGTGGGGATGCACAGCGCGGTGGACTCCTCGACGGGCTTGCCGAGGAGCTCGACGAGCGCGTCGCGGATGCTGGCGTTCGTCACCCCTCCCGAGGTGAGAAGAAGCTTCACGGTGCCTCCTGGACGGGTGGGGTACGGGACCCAGCATGGCCGGTCAGGCCAGCGGTGACACCACCCACCGGATGTGGCGGCTGGAGCCGGGGTCGTCGTCGAGCCAGTCGCCCACGATCTCCGACTGGGTGCGGTCCCACGGCCATCCTGCGGGACCCCAGCCGGTCGCACCCCACGCCTCGAACGTCGTCGCGACGGTGGAGGACCGGTCAGGACAGGTGACCGCCCTGGTGCCGTCGCCGCCGCCGACGACGTCGAAGGAGTACTGGTCCATGTGCGGGGCCAGGAGGAAGTCGGCCGACCAGTTGCGGTCGAGGGTCCCGGTCTCGGTGAAGGAGCAGTCGCCGTAGTGGCCCGAGCCGGTGTAGCTGCCCGTCGCCGACTCGTAGCGCCACATCGCGGTCGTGGCGGGGTCGCCATGGCGCACCACCGTCATGGTGATGGACCAGTCGTAGGTGTCGGCGGAGTAGTCGCCCTCGCTCACCTCGTGACCGGTGACCTTCAGCTGCCAGCGGTCCGGGAAGCCCCCGTCGCGGCACGAGACCTTCACCTCGGCCTCGCAGATGTCGGCGTCCTCCGCCGAGTTGGCGGGACCGCCCGGCGAGCCGCCGTCACAACGGTCCCGGCCCGCGCCGCCGTCGCACATGTCGCCGTCGGGGCCGCCCCGGAGGTCGAGGTCGTCACCGCCGGCTGCGCTGATCATGTCCGCGCCCGCGCCGCCGTCGATCGCGTCCGGGTGGTCGCTGCCGTTGAGCCAGTCGGCACCGCCGTCGCCCTGCAGCAGCGTCCCGGCGTGCTTCGCGGTGAGCAGGTCGCTGCCCTCGCCGCCGTAGAGCGCCTGCCCCGAGTCGCCGGTCGTCAGGGTGTCGTCGCCGTCGTCGCCGTAGCCGAACCCGCCGACCCCGGTGCCGGTCAGCACGGTGTCGTTGCCGGCGTCGCCGTGGAGGACGTCCCGGCCTGCGCCGCCGTCGATGGTGTCGTTGCCCGCGCCACCGTGCACGTCGGTGTCGTCGCCGGCGCCGGCAGCGATGCTGTCGTCGCCGGCGCCGCCGTCGATCACGTCGGTGTGGTCGCTGCCGGTGAGCCGGTCGGGACCGCCGTCGCCCTGCAGCAGCGTCCCGACGTGCTTCGCGGTGAGCACGTCGGTGCCCTCGCCGCCATAGAGCGCCTGTCCCGAGTCGCCGGTCGTCAGGGTGTCGTCGCCGTCGTCGCCGTAGCCGAATCCACCCACGCCGGTGCCGGTCAGCACGGTGTCGTTGCCGGCGTCGCCGTGGAGGACGTCCCGGCCGTCGTCGCCGTCGAGGGTGTCGTTGCCCGCCCCGCCGCGTACGTCGGTGTCGTCGCCGGGGCCCGCGTCGATGCTGTCGTCGCCAGTGCCGCCGTCGATGACGTCGGCGTGCTTGCCGCCGAGGATCATGTCGCCGCCGGCGCCGCCGTCGAGCAGCGTCCCGGCCGTAGTGGTGGTCAGGACGTCGTCACCGCGGCCGCCGTAGAGCCCGATGCCGTCGGCCTGGGCGACGACCACGTCGTCGCCTCCCTCCCCGTAGAGCAGGCCGCCGGTGCCCGAGCCGGACATGATCCGGTCGTCGCCCCCGCCGCCGCACACGATGTCGAGGCCGCCGCGGCCCAGGATCTTGTCCTTCCCGCCGCGGGCGACGATCACGTCAAGCTTGGCGGTGCCCTTGATGGTCTCGGACTTGTCGGTTCCGACGATGGTCGCCTTGAAGCCGGCACACTTCGGACGGGCCGGGTCGGCGGCCGTGGCCGACATGGACTGGGTGGGCGCGACCAGCGCCAGCGCGAGGACGAGGGTGGCCATGCCTCGCTGCGGGTTCGGGATCTTCATGGCAGCAGGCTGCCGACCGCGGCTTGCGATCCCCTTGCCAACCGCTTGTGCCCGTCCCGACGCCGTCCCGGGTGCCGGGTGCATGGCGAGCACCAACCGGGGAACCGGAGGGGAGCCATCCACGAGCGAGGGGACGAGTCCATGACCAGCCCGGACGACAAGACGGCCAAGCCCGCAACCGAGGAGCGTCGATCGACGCCGAACTCCTCCGGTCCAGAGGGAGCAGCAGGCGGCATGGGCTCGAGCAGCGAGCGCGTCGGCCCGACCGGCAGGGGGCAGGTGGGCACCGACGGCCTGCGGGACACGACCCGGATCGACACCCCGACCGATGGGCCGCCCGAGCAGAGCGCAGGTGGCGAGGAACCGCAGCCGGACGGGCTGGAGCCGAAGGCGGGATATCCCCGATCGGACCCGCAGCACAAGGACAAGCCCTACCGCGTGTGATCCGGTTGACGGACCGCCGACGTGGTCGCACCGGGAGCCAGCGACCGTGCCACTGGTCTAGCCGACCGGAGGCGGCACCGCCCGGACGCTGGCGGCGCCCGCGGTCCGGGCCCGCGTCACCCGGAGGACCTTCGTCCCGGGGTCCACGTCGGCCACGTCGAGGACCGCCCGAGCACCCACGTCCTCCCCGGCCACGGCGTGCGCCCTCCGCACGACCTCGCCGGACTCGTCCAGCAGCTCGAAGAGCACCTCGCCGGCCTGGTCGTCGAGGTCGAACGCGAGCACGCCGTCGTCGACCTCGGCCCGCCCGAGGTCCACTGCCCAGTGCGAGACCTCGTCGTGGATCCGCCACGGCGGCGGGTCTCCCCAGTACTTGGGGATGACCTGCAGCTCCTCCTGCAGTGGACCGGGGAGCACCCCCGCCCTCACCTTCAGCCCCGTCACGATCGTGTAGCGGGTCGGGGAGCTGCCCGTGACGCGCAGGTAGCCGACGGACTCCGGCGGCGGCCTGAAGGTGGCGTCGGTGACGGGTGACTCCCGCCGCAGCACCCGGCGGTCCGCGTCGAGCAGCTCCACGGTCAGCGGCTCGTCGCTGTCGCGGATCGTGAGCGTCGGCTCCCGGAACACGGTCGAGTGCGGCACCTCCAGGCGGTAGATGTCGCGGTTCACGAACGCGCTGCCGAGCGGCCCCGACCCCGTGGCACGGTGCAGCGTCGCGGGATAGGTGCCCGGTCCCCACTCCCGTCGGCCGAGCACCCACCCCATCTGGAACGGCGAGCGCGGCGCTGCCTCGAAGGTCAGGACGGGGGCGTCCTCGAAGCTGTTGCTCGGCTCGAACTCGTCGGGTGCGAGGTCGGCCTCGTCGAGGTGCACGAGCAGTCGGTACGCGGTGGCGTCGTCGCCTCTCACCCGGACCCGGTAGGCCCCGGCGGGCAGCACGCCCGTGAGGCGGACACCGCCCGTGGCGATGTCCGCTCGGGCGAGGTCGACGACCGCGTTGGTCGACGCGCTCTCCACGGCCACCATGAGCGTCGCCAGGCGGGCGTACCACTCGGACACGACCACCACGTCGCTGAGGTGCGGGACGTCGAAGGACCAGTAGTCGCGGTCGGTGGCCGACGAGATCGCACTGAACCGGCCCATCGTGAGGGCCCGTCCGGGCCCCAGGGGAAGGAGCGGGTACGCCCGGCCCGGCGTGCTGTTGTCCTCGTGGGTGTCCGGGAGCCGCGAGTTCAGCGCCGCACGGACCGCGGCCGCGGCGTCGAGGCCGCGCGACACCCGGCCGGAACCCTGCCAGCCGGTGTCGACCAGCATCCGCCTGACGTCGTCGGCGCTGAGGCCCGGGTTGCAGTACCGCATCATCGCCGCGACGCCCGAGACGAGCGGGGCGGCGAACGAGGTCCCGTTCACCGTCGTGCCGAGGGGCCGTGCAGCGTCCGGGGCGACCTGGATGCCGGTGCCGGGCGCCCACAGGTTGACCGACGAGCCGAAGTTGGAGCGCGCCGACGCCTGGTCGTTGGTGTCCAGGGCACCGACGGTGAGGGTCCGGGGCGTACGCGTGGCCGGCCTGACGTCGAGGTCGTCGGGGAGCTCGACGACGGGGTTGTTGGGCCCCGGCCCGGCGGCGGCGATGCACACCAGCCCGTTGTCTGCTCCCCAGTCGAACGTCTCGATCCAGGTGTCCTCGTCGAACTCGTCACTGTCGGGGTTCCAGAAGCCCCAGCTCATGTTCAGGACGTCGATGCCCCACCAGACGCAGAGCTGGATCGCGCGCGTGGCGTCGTACGCCCGGTTGGCCCCCAGGAAGAGCGCCGGGCGCGCGACGAGTCCTCCGGACCCGGCCGCGCCCTGCCTGTTGCCGACAGCCGCGAGCGCGGCGGAGGCGACGCGGTTGCCGTGGAACGGCGAGGGCGTCGTCGACGTGAGGATGCCGGCGGGCTGCCCCTCGTTGACGAGGTTCCACTGCAGGACCCCCTGGCCGAAGTCCGACTCGGTCTGCCCGGGCGCGACCTGCGGCCGACCGGCTGCGTCCAGCCAGAACTCCGTGTCGCAGACGGCGACCCAGACGGTGCTTCCTCCCTTCACCTGACGGAAGGAGTCGACCAGCTGCCACGCCTCGACCATGCGGCTGCGACCGGCGAACATGTTCCACTGGGTGGGGTCGGAGGGATAGGCGAGCGGCGAGCCCTCGGTCACCCGGGTCAGCGGCATGGCGAAGGCCTCACCGACGACGTCGAGCCCGATCCGGCGTCCCTCGGCGCGACGCGTACGCACCAGTGCGGCGAGCTCTGCGAGCAGGCGGGAGCTGTACGTCACGTCGCCGGCGTCGCTCCCCTGCCGGCTCGCCAGGACGTCGAGGTCCACGTCGAGGTCGCGCGGGCCTTCGGTGAACCGGACCCGCGCCCACTGCGGCGCGTCCGTCAGGTCGACGTCCCGGCGGCGCTCGACGACCTTCGGCCGAGGAGGCAGCTCCGGTGACCCCACGACCTCGCCGCCGTAGCGGTCGACCAGCTCACGGACCAGCTCGTCGTCCCGCGCGTCCACGAGGACCTCGTCCCCGACGAAGAAGCTCGGCCGCTCGCCGTCGTAGGCACGGGCAGCCACGTTGAGGCGACTTCGCCGGGACTGCCATGCGGCGAGGCGGGCAACTGTGGAGCGTTCACGGACTCGGACACGTGCCATCCGGGCCTCCTGAGGAGTGGGACCTCTCAGTGTGGGATCGCCCGTTCCTCAGCGTCAATGGAGTCCGGGCTCACCCGTGAGTCAGCGTTCCGAGTCGAGGCGATTGGCGACGCGTTGGCTCAGTGGCGGCGCACGGATTCACAGGACCAGGCGCGACGGATGGTCGACACGGTCACCGAAGTGCTTGACCGGGGAGCTGTGAGTCGGCGCCGACTGTCACGCGCCACCGGGGCATCCCAGTAGGGGCCTGCCGGACGTCGGGGTACAGGCTTCTTGGCTTCAGCTCTCCTGCTCGACCGTCATGCGCCGGACTTGAAGACCTACGAACTCGTAAACATGCGTGACGTCGGAGCGCGCCAGAACGTTGCCAGCAGGGTCACGCACGACAAGTCGGACCCGCGCCTCCACCGTCCCATCGGAGCGTTCAACGATGTCCCGCACGACGGTGGTCGGGCGAATCTCCCTCCACTGCCGTTCCCAGTACTCTCGAACGTCCTCGCGCCCGAGCAACCGCCCACCTTCCCAGCCGTTCGGCCAGTCGACATCCACGGCCATCGCTGAGACAACAGCGTCCAGGTCTCGGTCGTTGAACGCCTGGTAGAGGGCTCGCACGCTGTCCGCGCGGTTTTCGTTCACGGCTCGGATTATGGCCGACGGCCGCTCTCTGCAGATCCGGACGGGCCGTTACGCGGCGGAATGCCGCACGTTGTCCGGGAGCCTGCTCCGACACTTCAATCCCTCGCGTCGCGAGCGCATCCAACCCCAACTTGCAGAGACCTAAGCCGCGACCTCGCAGTAGGAAGTCGAAACCGCGTTTGGGGTAGTGCAGATGGTCGCGCCGATGAACCCTGCTTCAGCTGCTCCCTTGGGTAGACAGGGAAGACCTGACGTGTGAAGTTCCATGCACCGTCGCTGCCCGAGAGCGTGGCTGCGGAAAGACAACGATAGGGGCTAGGAGCCTGCGTGCTTGCCAACTATTTCAGGTGGATCATCCTGAGCTCGCCTTGGAACACGTGCGACATCCCCGAACTCGGGTCGGTCTCGAAGCACATCACGGCATACTGCCCGCGCGGGAGTCGGTAATCGACCGTCATCCTCGTTCCCGGGGACAGCATCTGGGTCTCCAGGCTTCCGTTCAGGTTGGGGTGCGGCCCGGGGTCGTTCGCGTACATCCACTCCTGGTAATCCGCGGCGGTCGTGCCCTCCTTGACACGTTGGAGGATGAGGTTGTGCGGGACCTCCCCACCGTGATTGGTCAGCAGCAAACGGCCTTCGTGCGGCAATGTGGCCGGGCCGCCCCACTCTTGGCCGTCTAGCGCATGGATAGTGCCGCGGGTCGACGGCCGGTCCCGGGTTGCTAACAAGCGTCGCCCGGCCCGGAAGGTGGCACTCTTGATCCCGGTGTAGGTGTTTAAAGCCATGACCGTGTACGTCCCGGGGCGCGGGAGCTTGATGCTGCCAGAGTTGCCCTGCGCGACACCCCCGAGGAACTTCGTCCGGTCCAAGATGCGCTCCAGCGCCTCTTTCCCCTTCCCGCCGGGGTCGCTTTGGAAGCTTTCGTAGTCGGCGCTGAACGCGTCGAAGTCGTAATCACCGGCAAAGCGCGCGACGACGGCCCAGCCACGGGTGACCTCCATATTCGCCCACCCTGCGCGGACACCCGGAGCCGCGACCGACAGGCTCCGGCCGAGGGTGACGGTGATGGTGGGCCGTGCTGCGAGCGACCGCTTAGCCTTCGTGGCTGCGGCGGAGATCGGGTCGTCGGGAGCCGACCGGGAACGTTGACTCGGAGTCAGGTCGGGATCAGACGCTGACGCCGTTGAAGTTGAGCCGTCCCCAGACGGCGAGGAGTCGACTGATGTCGGCGTAGCACTGCAGGCACCAGCCCCCGCGAGGACGAGCGCGACCGACGCCACACCGACAAGACGGGTCATCGCTGTCACCCCGCGACGACTGCACTGGCGAGACATGGCGTACTCCCTCGAACAGTCCTCAAGTCTCACACTGAATTCGCCGTCTGTCATGACCGACTTGGGGAAGCGTGCACGAAGAGCCACCGCGAGAATCAATTCAATCTGTAGTTGGGCATTGTTTGTGCTGCGCTCTTCCCACCCCGACTGGTCGCAATACAGACCCGGCAGGTCGGGCTCGAGCAGGCCGGCGAGATCGGGCTGGCGACCTGGTGAAGGAGGCGCCGCGGATGCGCTCGAGCCGCACCGCCAGTAGGGGACTATCGGGCGCACGCGGCGGAGTGATGCGGCAGCAACAAACTCTCAGTCGCCGGACCCCGCAGGGATGCGTGCTACCGGCGAGCAACTGGGGCCGGGCTGCTGCGGCTCGTCTTGGTCTACCCGCGAATGTCGCCGAGTACCTGACGGTCGGCTGATGCGAGTTCAAACCCCAAGTCTTCCTTCATTGCCGCGAGAAGCGCATCTATCAACCGAGTGTTCACGGCATTCTCTTCACCTCGCGCTGCCTTTCCTAGCACGTCGGCGAGATGGCCGTGCAATTGGTTTGCGAAATCACGAACTCTCGGTGGCCCCGCGAGTCGTAGCTGTGTCCGTCTAAGGCTGACCTCAGCCAATGCGGCTGCGCGCAACTCGTTCGCTTCTGTCCCGTTCTCTGGACTGGTCGGCAACCCTCGGATCTGCGTCAGCGCGTGGCGCGCCCCTTGGACGGCTTCCAGATAGCCCACGTATGCCTCGCGCCTCTCGGCATAAAGGCGATCTTGGAGCGCATGTTCGCGCTGTTCGCGAGCTTGCGCAACGGCCGCATCCCGGCTGGCTCGTCCAGTCCAGTACGTACCTGCGACGCCAGCGATGCCGACCGCGCCTGTTACGAGATTCCCCACCCAGTCCGCTGCCACGTGCCAGCCCCCTTCAGATCCCACTGATTAGCGACTGCGACGGCACCAACGAGTCACGGCGCGGTGCGTTGCCTTGTTGAAGTACAGCCCAAGTCGCCGCACAGGACCAGTCTCTCGTCACCAGCCGCCCGTTGGAACGCCCGACCGAGCATGAGGTCGATCATCGGCATGCGCCCGATATCCCGGCATGCGCCGACACGCGGCGAATCGACGCACACCTGCCGGTGCTTCCTGGTGGAGGCTCGCCACAGGCGCGATCCCCGCTCCCCTAGGACGTGTCGACAGCGGTAGGCGCATTGACCCGACCGGCACGGGCCGAGCGCCTGCTTGTCGCGTACGGACTGCCCCCCCCCCGGTTGCGGAGTCCGCTGAAACAATGGCGCTCGGCTAGTCGGTAAGGAAGCCCGGAACTAGGCTGCGCCTGTTGAACATGATTGCGCGCAGCCGGCCCCCGCTGTCATATGCAAGGTGGGCCATTTCGTTCCAAGGGGTGTGCTTCCCTCCAAGTACCCACGCGTCTCCAACGTCGAAGGTATCGAGCAACTCGCCAACATCCTGTCCCGGGGTTCCGAACAAGACCGTGTACCGCTCCGCGAACAAGTACTGTGGGTAGCAGTATTTCCAAGTGTCCTCGGGCAAATTGCATACGGTGAGCCGCATGATTCGGTCCTCGGCATCAAGGTACACGCGCGCCACACGCTTCCCGTCGCGAGTCAGCTCTGCAACCGCAGATGGTTCGGCCGACTTGCCTTTAGGAAGCAGGACGAGCGAGATGTTTGTTCCATCTTCTTCATCGACGTCCAGCCTCTGTACGGGAATATTGGCAAGCTCCACGCGATTGCCGTCAGGCCCTACAGTTCCGCTGTGGTCCATCATTTCGGCCGTCCGACCTGAGCTCGTACCGGTGAAAAAGGAATCAGCAACGGCGCGTCTGGTTCGACCTAGTGTTCCGTTTTCCCAGAGAATCCATGGCCGCCCGGCGTGATCCGAAAAGTACAGGCGCACCCGAAAGTGTCCGACGGCTGTCAGCGAATCTCGGAGTGGGAACGTCACTGTCCTTTCCGGCCCTATAGTGAGGCACGCGAAGAATTGTGCATCGTGGTCCCAGTCGACCGGTTCTTCACCTCGCACGGGCATACGTGCAACCAGAGCAGCGACAGACTCTATTCGTTGCCTCGACGAGTTCCGCACGCGGATGACGCTGCCATCTTGGGGTGACTCGTCAACCCAAGCGGCAATTTGTAGAGCTTGTTCGCGCCGTTCCTGCCGCCGTCGACGAAGGCTCAGAACGAGTGTCGCCAGGACGGTAACCATGCTGGTCACGAGCCATGGCAGCACATCTCCCAAGGTGCCGGGTTCGTTCCATCCGCGGAGCCAGTCTTCCATCGCGTGGAACCACTCAGCCATGCCCGGTCCCTTGATCTCGCCGACAATGAGGCGAGCGTACAAGGAGTAGCGCACACCCTTCCGGCTGGAAGCTCGGTAGTGGGTGACTTGATCGCGACACCTCGCCCAAGCGAACGTCGGCTCCAGGGTTCGCGCCGACTGCCAGAGCGGGCAGGTCATCGGGTGTCCGTCATGATCGCTGCATCCCCAATGCGCATCGCCCGCCTGACGGGTGTGGTCGGTTCGCGGCGGAATGGGTCAGGCCGGACGCAACTCGAAGCGAAGCTACTTGCTGCCCGCCGGGCTCGACAGGGTTACGTTTGGCACAAGCCGCTCGTGCGATACGAGCATCGTCACGCCCGAAGCTGCCGGGCACGCTTACGCTCGGGAGGGTTTTCGTGTCTGCCCCATGGAACGACGACGCGGTCACTTCAGCTGACGAGGACAAGTTCGGACGCGCCGGCTGGGCTGCGAGACAGGCCGGACTCATCGACGACAGCCACGCCATCGATTCGAGCCTTGTCTATGGTCTCGAAGGACCGTGGGGCAGCGGCAAGTCTTCGGTGCTGTCGATGATCGAGGACGCGCTCGACGCACTCGCCGCCAACTGGCACGTCGTCTACTTCACGCCATGGGCGACCTCCACTCAAGAAGAACTCTTTTCGGAGTTCTTTGCTGCGCTGTCGTCTGCGATACCTCCGGACAACGAGGGCCATCAACAGGTCCATGAGAAGCTCGGCGCATACGGGAAGGTGGCCATCCCGCTTCTGGGAGTTGTGCCGGTCGTTGGGAAGCCACTAGCCGAGTCGGTTGACCGCCTGAGCGCCAAGCTGGCGAAGCCTTGGAAAACCGTGTTTGAAGATCTCGCCGCGTCGCTGGAGGAGGCCGAGCTCAAGATCTTGGTGGTCGTGGACGACATCGACCGACTCTCTCCCGACGAGTTGCTTACGCTGCTGAAGGTCGTGCGTCTTATCGGGAGGCTCCCAGGGATTGACTATCTCCTGGCGTATGACGAGAAAACGCTCGCTGAGACGCTAACCGCCGCGCGACTGACGAACGCGATCTCGACCGCCCATGCACGGCAATTCATGGAGAAGATCGTTCAATATCCTATCCAGTTGCCTCCCATGCTGGAGTCTGTGGTCATACGACTCTTCATGGAAGGTTTGAACGCCCTGCCGCTACGAGAGAGGTCAGTCGACTCGCTCAATACCGATGTTTTCCACGGGGTCGTGTCTGAGGTGATGATTGATCGCCTGTCGACCCCGCGTGCGATGGGTCGCTACCTCGCCCAACTGCGCCATGCCTTCGACGTGGTCGACCAAGGGGAGTTTGATGCTTGTGACCTCGCACTTATCACGTTCATGCGACTGCATTTTCCTGACATGCATCGGGCCCTCAAGAAATGGCGGACCGAACTCACGGGTGGGGGCACGGCCCGTACTTTTGCGGCCGCGCTTGCGAAGGGTGATGATGCGAAGGACGCGTGGAAGCAGGAGTTCTTCTCCATCGTGGAAACCTCCGAACGCGAAGATGCGAGCAGATTGGCGACCGCGATCTTCTCAAGGCTAGGGACGACGGGCGCGGCCACTGTGCGATTCGACGGTGTAGAGCAGAACGCGAACGACGCCGCGAACCGGATGGAGAACAGCACGTACTTCGACCGCTACATAGTGTTCGAGGTTCCTGATGGCGACGTGCCGGATGGGGAACTAACCGGCGCGTTGACCAAGGCGTCGGAGGGTAATACCGAAGCGTTGAGAACGTTGGTGCTCGCCGAAGACGATGACAAGTCTCTGCTTGTCATGACACGCATCAACAGACGGTACGGCGGGTTGGAGATCGAACCGAAGCCGTCCTCTACCGATGCGCCAGTGTCAGTTGACCTAATCAAGGCCGCCGCATCCATGCTGGGCACCATCCAAGAGAACCCACACGAATTCGTTTCGCGAAGAAGGTATCTGATCGCTTGGGTAGCCACGCTTGTGCGTGCACAAGCGGAGCTCTCCTCTTACGAAGAACTTCAAAGTGCGTTTGATTCGTGCACAAGCTACGCGAGACGTATAGAAGTCCTTTGGAAGCTGAAGAATGCCGGGAAGTTGTCCGAGGCGGCGGCATCCCTCCGCGACAAGCTATTCGACACCGAGGGAGAAAGAGCGGCGACCGTGATGCTGGAGCATCTCGCTACTGGGGACACTGCTGATCTGGACGTGCCCACGCAGATGCTGATTTCAGTGATCCTTGATTCCGCAGCGTCCGATTCGTTCTCTAGAGAGGTCAAGAACCGCATCGATTCGGGCATCCTCGATTTGGCGACCGTCGCATCGCGCTGCGTCGTGCTCGACTCCTCGCGCGAACAGTACGTCCTAGGGAATGTCTCGCTTCAGCAGGTCACGGGGGAGTACCTAGAGCAGGTGGCAGAGTACGTCGGCACCGATGACGACTCGCCACTACCCATATGGTCGCTTCAGCAGCGACGGGAGTGGATGTCCGCACATATCTCCACCTCGGCTTCACAGGAAGAGCGCCCCGCGGTAGAGCCGCAGGCGTAGCCGCGGCTCTAAGGGCGCCCAGCCCAGATCGCTGCGGATGTCATAGGAAGTAGTACGGCTGCTCGCGTGCATCATTCTGGGCTACTAGAGACTCTCGCCAAGGTCGATGTCTGGCCAGACTCGACTGAGGTGCTCGGCGGGCTCGCTCTCTTTTGGGCTGCCCACCGCCGACCGCGGTGTGGCCCTCCTCCGGTTTGC
>NZ_JACXYX010000041.1 GCF_014779655.1 Nocardioides ganghwensis | reverse complement strand
TGTACCCGGCCAGGACGTTGGTAGCAGCGAGCCTGGTTGAACGAGCGAGAACCTCCGAGTGGGATGTGGCTTGTCTAAGGCCCACGCCCAACCGGAGGTTCTCGTGTCCCACGGTAATGCCCGGCTGACCTTCCGTGGTCGGTTGCTGATCGTTGAACGCCATCGAGGTGGCATGCCCAAGGCGCACATCGCGTCAGCGATGGGTGTATCTCGCAAGTGCGTGAAGAAGTGGATCGATCGCTACGACGAGGAAGGGCTGGCGGGTCTGCACGACCGGTCCTCGCGTCCGCACACGATGCCGGCCAGGACCAGCCCTGAAGTCGAGGCCGAGGTGGTGGCCGCGCGTGTCGAGCACCGTGAAGGCCCCGACACCCTCGGCCCGAAGGTCGGCGTGCCGGCCAGGACGGTCTCGAGGATCCTGCGCCGCCACGAGGTGCCCTACCTGCGCGAGCTCGACCCGATGACCGGTGAGGTGATCCGGTCCTCGAAACAGAGCGCGGTCCGCTACGAGCGCGACCGGCCGGGTGAGCTGGTCCACATGGACGTGAAGAAGCTCGGTCGGATCCCCGACGGCGGCGGCTGGAAGGCCCACGGACGAGCATCCGGGTCGATCCAGCGCGACCGGTCGACAAAAGTCGGCTTCGACTACGTCCACTCACTGGTCGATGACCACTCCAGGCTGGCCTACAGCGAGGTCCTGCCCGACGAGAAGGGCGCCACCTGCGCAGGCTTCCTCGAACGCGCCATCGCCTACTTCGCCGAGCACGGCATCACCCGAATCGAGCGACTGATGACCGACAACGCCTGGGCCTACCGGTGGTCGCTGCGTGAGGTCTGCGCGGCACACCAGATCAGGCAGAAGTTCATCCGCCCTCACTGCCCATGGCAGAACGGGAAGGTGGAGAGGCTGAACCGAACCCTGGCGACCGAGTGGGCCTACCGCCAAGTCTTCACCAGCAACGACGACCGCACCGCTGCACTTGCCCCTTGGCTCGAGTACTACAACACTGAACGCCGCCACAGCTCACTCAAGGGCAAGCCGCCGATCAGCCGACTGCTACCAACCTGATGGCCGGGTACA
>NZ_JACXYX010000040.1 GCF_014779655.1 Nocardioides ganghwensis | reverse complement strand
GCGCGAGTTCAACCGGCTGTTGCAACGAGCCTCTTGTTGAGGGCCTGGCCGGGAGTCTGCCACTCGAGAGTCTTGCGTGGTCTGGTGTTGAGCTTTAGCGCGACGGCCTCGCAGTCGGTGTCGGTGAGGTGGCGCAGGTCGGCGCCCTTGGGCCAGTACTGGCGCAGCAGCCCGTTGGTGTTCTCGTTGGTGCCGCGCTGCCAGGGCGACTGGGGGTCGCAGAAGTAGATCGGGATGCCGGTCTCAGTCTTGAACCGGGCGTGTTGGGCCATCTCTGATCCGCGGTCCCAGGTGATCGACTTGCGCAGTTCCAGCGGCAGGGTCGCGATCATCTCGCTCAGCTTCATCCGAGCGATGTCGGCGGTGTGGCGACCTGGGAGTGGTGCGAGGAGCACGAACCGCGAGGAGCGTTCCACCAAGGTGATCACCGCACCCTTCCCGGTGCCGCCGAGCAGCAGGTCGCCCTCCCAGTGCCCGGGCACTGCCCGGTCCTCGACCTCGGCTGGACGCGCGGAGATCCTGATGTCATCAGTGATGCCGAGCGTGGCGCGCTTCGCGCCACCGCTCTGGGCCTTGCGGCGCTGCCGGCGGGTGCGCAGGTGCGCGGTCAGCTCACGCTTGAGCTCGCCCTTGGTCTGGACGAACAGCGACTGGTAGATCGTCTCGTGCGACACCCGCATCCTCAGATCGCGTGGGAACAACACCGGCAGCATCGCCGCGATCTGCTCCGGCGACCAGTCATCGCGCAGCAGTTCCCACACCTTCTCCCGCAACGGGCCATGATCCAGCCGCCGGGCCTTGGGCCGGCGTGCCCTGCGAGCAGCTTCACGCTGGGACCACTTCGCGCTGTACTTGCGCTGGTACCCCCGTCCCGCGGCTCGTGCCGTCCGCATCCGGGGCGACCTGACCCCGAACGACCCCGCCCGCCGCAGCTCCCTCGAGATCGTCGAAGGATGCTTGCCCACCAACGCCGCGATCGTGGCCTGCGGCAAACCCGCCAGATACGCCCGTTCAATCACCAACCGCTGATCCGCGGTCAACCTCACTCCCGGCATGCGCCGCAACCTCTCACCTCACGATCGAGTTGCAACAACCGGTTGAGTTCGCC
>NZ_JACXYX010000039.1 GCF_014779655.1 Nocardioides ganghwensis | reverse complement strand
TGTACTGATCGGTGAGGTTGGTCAACCTGGTGATGGGTGTTGACCCGCCGATTGCGGTGTGGGGCCGGTAGTGGTTGTACTCGTGGAGCCATGCTGGCAGAGCTGCCCGGCGCGCTGATTCGGAGTTGTAGAACTTCTTGAATGCCCAGCCGTCGGCCATGGTGCGGTGGAAGCGTTCGATCTTGCCGTTGGTCTGGGGTCGGTAGGGCCGGGTCTTCTTCACGGCGATGCCGAGCTCTGCGCAGGTGTCGCGCCACAGGAACGACTTGTAGGCCGATCCGTTGTCGGACAGCACGCGCTCGACGACCACGCCGCGTTCGGCAAACCAGGCCACGGCGCGGTAGAGCACGCCGACCGCGGTGGCGGCGGTCTCGTCGTCGTGGATCTCGGCGTAGGCGACACGGGAGTGGTCGTCGATCACGGTGTGCACGTACGCGGTGCCGACCTTGGGACCGTAGTAGGCATTCTTCGCGCCGGTGCGTGCCTTGGTCGCGAGCCGATTGTGTTCGCCCTGCTGTCGTCCGAGGTAGCGCCAGCCGCCGCCGTCGGGGACGTTGCCGAGCTTCTTCACGTCCACGTGGATCAGCGAGCCGGGGTGGGGGTGTTCGTAGCGGCGGATCGGTTCACCGGTCGCTCGATCGACATGGGTGAGGCGGTTGAGCCGGCACCGAACCAGCACCTTGTGCACCGTGGACGGAGCCACACCGACCTTGTCGGCGATCTGCACCGGGCCGAGTCGATGCTTCCAGCGCAGGTGCACGATCTTGCGCACCGCCTGTTGCGGCACCCGGTTCGGTGAGTGGTGCGGGCGCGAGGACGCGTCGTTCATCCCAGACGGGCCGAGACGGCGGTACCGGTCGGCCCACCGCTTCGCGGTCGGCCAGGAGACGTCGTAGCGCTCAGCGGCTCGAGCGATGGGCCAGCCTTGCTCAACGATGAGGCGCGCCAGCCGTAGACGGGCGCGAGGGGTCAGTGCGGCATTAGCGTGGGACACGAAGACCTCCAGGGTGTCGGAGCGGTTCCTTAGACAGCTCCACTCCACGCCCGGAGGTCTTCGCCTACCAAGCTCATTCAGACCGTGTCGTCACACGATCTCGACCAACGTGCCCGATCAGTACAGCTAG
>NZ_JACXYX010000038.1 GCF_014779655.1 Nocardioides ganghwensis | reverse complement strand
GTTCCAGGCGCGGCGGTCGAGCACGTTCTTCTGCAACAGGGCGAAGAACGACTCCATGGCTGCGTTGTCGCCGGCGGCGCCAACGCGGCCCATGGACCCGACCATGTCGTGGCGGTTGATGGCGTGGACGAACTTCCTGCTGCGGAACTGGGACCCGCGGTCGGTGTGGACCACACAGCCGGCCACATCACCACCTTCGGTACCACGGCGAGCGACGGCGTTGTTCAGTGCCGCGACGGCCAACCGGGACTTCATCCGTGAGTCGATCGAGTAGCCGACGATCCGGTTGGAGTAGGCGTCCTTGATCGCGCAGACGTAGAGCTTGCCTTCGCCGGTCCAGTGCTCGGTGATGTCGGCCAGCCACAGTTCGTTCGGGCCGTCGGCCTTGAACTCGTGGCGGGTCACGCCGTGCTTGTCGACGACGGCGCACAGGTCGTCGTGGACCGGCGGGCCGGGCTTCTTGCCGTTCTTCCCGCGCTTCTTCCCGTGCGAGGACCACAAGCCGAGCTCGGAGCAGATCCGCCAAGCAGTGCGCTCGGCCATCGACTCGCCAGCCTCCTTCGCTTCGTCGACCAGGAACCGGTAGCCGAACTCAGGGTCGTCGCGATGGGCGTCGAACAGGGCGTTGGCGCGGTAGGCCGCGGCCAGCTCAGCGTCGGTAACCGGGCACTTCAGCCAGCGGTAGTAGGGCTGGCGTGCGATGTTGAGGACCCGGCACGTCACCGCGACGGGCACCCGCAGCGGGGCGTCCTTGGCGGTCAGCTCGCGGACGAGCGGGTACATCATTTTCCCGGCAGGTTGGCCTGCGAGAGATACGCAGCAGCGCGACGCAGGACCTCGTTCTCCTGCTCGAGGAGCTTGATCCGCTTGTTCGCCTCACGCAGCGCATCGGACTCAGTCGCTGCGCTCGTGCGACCTGATGATCGTGACGAGTTCCGTTCGTCGATCGACAGCCACCGCTTCAGACACGACGGCGAGATGCCGAAGTCCTTCGCGACCTGGGCCATCGAGGCATCCGAGTCCTTGTAGACCCGGATCACGTCCTCACGAAACTCCTTGGGGAACGCCTTCGGCATGGTGCACATCCTTCCAGCGCCGACACATCGACGCAGATTCAGATGTCACCTATCCGTGCAGCAGTCCC
>NZ_JACXYX010000037.1 GCF_014779655.1 Nocardioides ganghwensis | reverse complement strand
AGGAGAGGCTCAAGAGGGGTGTGCCCAGCTCGAAGCAGCGTTGCCCTCCCGGCTCGACAACCACAGTGGTTCGAGTATCGGAGGAAGGCATGAGCACAGCGACAACATCGGGTCGGGTCGTGATCGGGATGGACCCGCACAAGCGCTCGGCGACGATCGAGGTCATGACCGCCGACGAGGCCATCCTCGGAGGGGACCGGTTCGCCACCGACCGTGACGGGTACGCCGAGATGCGGCGCTACGCCTGCCAGTGGCCGGATCGGATCTGGGCCATCGAAGGTTGTGCCGGGATCGGCAAGCACATCGCAGTGCGGCTTCTGGCCGACGGCGAAGAGGTCGTCGACGTTCCACCGAAGCTGTCCGCCCGAGCCCGAGTGTTCGCGACCGGTCAGGGACGCAAGACCGACGCCACCGACGCCCACTCCGTCGCCCTGGTCGGCACCCGCATGGCCGGACTGCGGCCTGTCGTCACCGACGAGCAGCTGGAGGTGCTCCGGCTCCTGGTCGACCGCCGTCGTTCGCTCGGTGAGGAGCACACCCGCAAGACCTCCCAGCTGCACCAGCTGCTGCTCGAGCTGATCCCCGGTGGAGCGAAGCGGAACCTGTCCGCGGCCCAGGCCAAGGCGATGCTGGCCAAGATTCGACCGCGCGATGTCGTCGGCAAGACCCGCCGCCGGGTGGCCGCCGAGCTCGTCGCGGACCTCGAGCGGATCTACGCCCGAAAGAAGGAAGCGAACAAGGAACTCACGGCGCTCGTGAAGGACACCGGAACGAGCCTGCTGGACCTGCACGGCATCGGACCCACCGGCGCCGCCCGGCTGCTGGTCGAGGTCGGCGACATCACCCGGTTCCCGAACAAGGCCCACTTCGCGTCCTGGAACGGCACCGCACCCCTGGATGCCTCCTCCGGTGACCAGGTCCGACACCGGCTGTCCCGCAAGGGCAACCGGCAGATCAACCGAGTCCTGCACACCATGGCCCGCGTGCAGCTCCGCAATCCCACCGAAGGCAGGGCCTACTACGACCGCAAGAAGGCCGACGGCAAAGCACCCATGGAAGCCATGCGGTGCGTGAAACGTCGACTGTCCGACATCGTCTTCCAGACCATGCTCAACGACGCCGTCCGCACCACCGGGACAACCGCGAGGACGGGCCCGGGAGGGCAACGGGGCGACGACTCTGACTCCAGCGCGGCCGGCTCACAGCCCCACACCAACTCTTCGGACAAGCCACTTCCCGGACCCGCCACGCAACACCCTAGAACTCCACTCACTGCTGCGTCTTGACACAGAGGGGTGCCA
>NZ_JACXYX010000036.1 GCF_014779655.1 Nocardioides ganghwensis | reverse complement strand
CTGAAGACCTTCGGGTGATGGGTGACAGATCTATGTCGGTTGATCGGTGACACTCGCTGTCACTCTAGGACGCCGTTGCGGCGCGCTGGATCGTTTGACCCTCACCTCCCCGGTGCTGTCGCGTTTCTGAGTTCGGAGCAGCTGGTCGCCGTCGTAGAACTGCAGGACGGACTCGGTGACCCACACGTCGATCGGTCGCCCGGCGGCCGCGACCCCGAGGCAGACCTGCTGCCAGCTGACGCACACCACCCCGACGGCGCTGGCTCGGCGGGTCACCCAGGTTCCGTCACTGCGACTCGCGTCCGGGCGGTGAGCCGCGCCGGTGTCGGCCGGCGGGCGCAACGGCGTGATCGCTGCGTCGTGACCGGTGAGGAACCGTGCGGCCGGGGTGGCCATGTCGAGCGCCTGATGGGGCCGGTTGTGGTTGTAGTCGTGGACCCATGCGTCGAGCTCGGCCTGCGCGGTGGCCAGGTCACCGAAGATGCGATCGGTGCGGAACTCGGTGCGCAGCGCGCGGTGGAACCGCTCGATCTTCCCGGTCGTGGTCGGCGAGCGTGGCTGGGTGTGCAGGTGCTCGATCCCGTTCTCGCGACAGATCCGGTCGAACAAGACCTCGACCGGCGGACGGTTGTAGCGGCCGGTGAAGACCTTGCCGTTGTCGGTCAGGATCTGCCCCGGGACCCCGTAGGTCCGCAACGCGGCAGCGAGCCCGTCACACACGTTCGGTGAGCTCTCGCGCAGCATCAGGTGCGCGCTGACGCAGAACCGGGAGTGGTCATCGACGCCGGTCAGCGCCTTGGCCCGCCGTCCGTCCGCGAGCACGAACCCGCCCACGACGTCCATCTGCCACAACTCCATCGGCACTCCGCGTTCCCACCGCTTCCACTTCCGGTCCCGACGCCGACGACCCGAGGGATCGATCAGGTTCAACCGGACCAGCGCCCGGTAGACCGCCGACTCGCTCGGCACCGGATCCACGCCCGCCCGAGCCAGCTCGAACACCAGCCGCCGCGGCCCCCACCCCGGATGCGCCGAGCGCATCGTGGCGATCGCCGCTTCGACATCAGCATCGATCTGGTGCGGGCACGACCGCGGCCGGTGCGAGCGGTCCGCCAGGCCTTCCAGGCCCTCACACTCGTAGCGGGCAAGCCAGCCGTGCACCGTCTTGCGATGCACGCCGTACCTGGCCGCCACGCTCGAGACCGTCTCGCCGTCACTGATCACAGCCAGCACGGCCCGATACCGCTGCTCGGTCACGCTCAACTCCCTCATCTGGGGAGTGTCACCAATCAACCGGAGTAGCTGTCACCCATCACCCGAAGATGTGTGACGCATCAACCGAAGGCCG
>NZ_JACXYX010000035.1 GCF_014779655.1 Nocardioides ganghwensis | reverse complement strand
TGAATCGCCCCGGGTTTCGTGGAGGCTCGGTTACTTGGAACCAGCCCCGGTCGGGACGGGTGTTTCAACGTAGTCGGTGACGACTCCGGTGGCCCAGTGGTTCGCCTCGAACTCGGCGGGCGGGATGAGGCCGATCTCGCCGTGGAGTCGCCTGTGGTTGAACCAGTCGATGTACTCGGCGACGGCGATCTCGACGTCGCTCACGTTCTTCCAGCCGCCCTTGGGACGCATCACCGGGTTGCGGATGCACTCGGCCTTGAACAGCGAGTTGAGCGCCTCGGCCATCGCGTTGTCATACGAGTCGCCTCGCGATCCGACCGACGCGACGGCCTCGGCTTCGGCGAGCCGCTCGGTGTAGCGAATCGCTCGGTACTGGACTCCGCGGTCGCTGTGATGGACCAGCCCGGCTGTGTCCTGCCCTGCGCGGTGCCGGTTCCACAAGCCCATGTCGAGGGCGTCGAGCGCCAGGTCGGTGCGCAGCGACGTGGACACCTGCCAGCCGACGATCATCCGGGAGAAGACGTCGAGGACGAACGCGACGTAGGTCCAGCCCGCATGCGTCCTGACGTAGGTCAGATCGGCCACCCATAACTGGTTCGGGCCCGTGGCGACGAACTTCCGATTGACCAGGTCTTCGGGTCGCTCGGTCTCAGCACCGTCGACGATAGTGGTCTTGCGGCTCTTCTCCCGCGGGATCCCACGCAGCCCCTCGGCACGCATCAGCCGTTCCACGGTGCACCGGGCGACGCGGATACCTTCGCGGTTGAGCTCGGCGTGGATCTTCCTCGCGCCGTAGACGCCGAGGTTGGCCTTGTGGGCGACCTTGATGTCCTCCACTAGTTCGGCGTCACGAATCGCGCGTGCCGACGGTGGTCTGGTCTTGGCGGCGTAGTAGCTGCTCGGGGCGGTCTGCACGCCGGCTTCCTTCAGCACGGCGCAGATCGGCTCGACCCCGACCTCACGCCCATCGACCACGTCGTGGCGATGGGCCTCGAGGTAGGCCACTACCTGCTGGTGGGGCGGTCGAGCTCCGCCGCGAAGAAAGCCGAGGCCGTCTTCAAGATGTGGTTGGCCCGGCGAAGCTCGCGGACCTCCCGCTCGAGCTCGGCCAGCCGTTGCGCGTCGCTGGTCGTGGTGCCCGGCCGGACACCACCGTCGATCTCGGCCTGCCGGACCCAGTTGCGCAACGTCTCTGGGTGCATGCCCAACTGGTCGGCCACACGCTTGATCGCTCCTGGCTTCGTCGCCGGGTCCGCCCGCAGCTCCACCGCCATCCGGGTCGCTCGCTCACGCAGCTCGTCGGGGTACTTCCTGGGTGCTGCCATGACTCTCATCCTCCATGGATTGAGAGCCTCCACCAGACCCGGGGCGATTCA
>NZ_JACXYX010000034.1 GCF_014779655.1 Nocardioides ganghwensis | reverse complement strand
GGTCCGCCCGCAGCTCCACCGCCATCCGGGTCGCTCGCTCACGCAGCTCGTCGGGGTACTTCCTGGGTGCTGCCATGACTCTCATCCTCCATGGATTGAGAGCCTCCACCAGACCCGGGGCGATTCAGAGGACCCAAGCCTGCCATGAGCACCGTCGCCTCCGAGACCGCATCATCCGGCCTAATCCGGACTGGCCGCACCGGGGTGTCTCCATGCAACTTGTGGAAGATGAATACGCCGCTGCCACCGACCACGAGGTCGGCAATGACCCGAACGAATCTTGGATTGCCGTTGTTGCGGTTAGTGGCGCCGAAGGCGACGGTCATGACGGTCTCGGACACTCGTTCTCCTCGGGGTTCCGTGTTGCAGTGATCGAAGGCACACGCGTTAGCGAGGCTCCTTGCGGTCTCACCGGCGGGCGAGTCCTCCACCCATTGGTTACTTGATGACCAACTGGTTCTTGTGGAGTGCCCGGCTGTAAGCCGTTGCGTGTGTGACGCCTACTCGGGTGGCCCCGACTCCGGCGGCTGCGGCGCCTGCGTTGGCCGTGAATCCCGCCCATGCTCCGGGATCGTTCAGCTCGAAGAGAACGGGAACGACCATGGCAACGGCGGTCATGACTCCTTGGGCGACACGCCACCCACCCCCTGTCCGAGTCAGGTTCTGGCCCGCCGCGTGGACTTCCTTGCGCATGGATTCGACGACGGCAACGAGGTGCTCAGGGTCATTAGCAAGGCAGTCTTCAACGTCGTGAAGGTATCGAGAAACGGAAGCGAGGTAGTTCTGACGGAGTCGGTCGCCCTTGCTGCTCAGCCTGAAATCAAGGAAGGCCTCCAACGGCGCTGAGTCATTCACGGCTCGCACGGACGGCACCTCGACACGGAGCGCCGGCACCCAGTCGGCATGACTGGGTGGCGCGGCCGCCCTGACGAGCGACGCGCTGCTGTTCGCATCGAGCACCAGGGGTTCACGTGGGCCCCCTTCGGGCTTGGCGTAGTTCGCAAGAAGGCTCATCAGATGAGCCGCGGTTCTTGGGTCTTTGACCCGCAGATCTCCGTGCTGGGTCTCAACCGCGAGTCGCTCGTCAACCAGTGCTCGTTGAAGGCCCGCGCCGACCTTGGAAGCGTAGAAGAACTGCCCGGAGTCCAGAAGGTTCTGCACTTCCTCCTTGCGATCCCCCGGCGCGTCGTGGGAATCGCTATCCCGAACAGAAAAGCCGTTGGACCTGAGCCAGGCCTTTCGATCGTCCTCTGAGACGGCGACTCGCTCGGTCAAGGCGCCGAGGTCTGAGCTCAGCACGTCATGGTCGATCCGACAGGCCGTGAAGAGTGGGACTGCTGCACGGACGGGTGACAGTTTTGGTTAGGCCGCCTGGGTGGCGGTTGTCGTCATGATCAGCTCGTATTCGACCGGGGTCAATCGTCCGAGAGCAGCCTGCCTCCGTCGACGGTGGTAG
>NZ_JACXYX010000033.1 GCF_014779655.1 Nocardioides ganghwensis | reverse complement strand
TCATTCTGGGCTACTAGAGACTCTCGCCAAGGTCGATGTCTGGCCAGACTCGACTGAGGTGCTCGGCGGGCTCGCTCTCTTTTGGGCTGCCCACCGCCGACCGCGGTGTGGCCCTCCTCCGGTTTGCGGCCCGCTGAGCACTGCTGACGAGGCGTGGCTCAAGAGGGGACTGCCCAGCTCGTAGTAGCAATGCCCACCTCGCCGTCCATCCGGAAACGCACAGGCGGGAGAAGCACATGAGCAACCCAGTCGGACGCGTCGTCATCGGCGTCGATCCCCACAAACTGTCGGCCACCATCGAGGTCCTCGACCAGCACGAGACGAAGCTCGGCAGCGGACGGTTCAGCACCGACCACGCCGGCTACACGGCGATGCGCGCATACGCGAGCACCTGGCCGGATCGGGTCTGGGCTGTCGAGGGAGCCAACGGCGCCGGACGGCCACTCGCACAACGGCTGCTCGAGGCCGGCGAGAACGTCGTCGACGTCCCGGCCAAGCTCGCCGCCCGGGTCCGGCTGTTCGACACCGGCCACAACCGCAAGACCGACGCCCTCGACGCCCACTCCGTGGCAGTCGTCGGAGTACGCACCAAGACCCTCCGCGTGCTGCGCCGCGACGGAGAGCTCGAAGCCATGCGGATGCTCGCCGACCGCCGCGAAGCCCTCACCCGACGCCGCGTCCAGACCGTGTGCCGACTCCACGCGCTGCTGGCAGAACTCCTGCCAGGACAGGCGAAGAAGGACCTCACCTCGGGCCAGGCCAAGGTCATGCTGGCCAGCGTCCGACCCCGCGACATCGCAGGGAAGACCCGACGCCGCATCGCCGCCGAGGAACTCGCCGACCTGATCGCGATCGAGACCAAGATGAAGAAGGCCACCGCCGAGCTGAAGGCGATGGTCCGGGCCCGGCAGTCGCACCTGATGGACATCCACGGCATCGGCCCGGTCGTCGCCGCACGGATCCTTGCCGACGTCGGCGACGTCGCCCGGTTTGCCGACCGCAACCGGTTCGCGTCCTGGACCGGCACCGCACCATTGGACGCATCATCGGGCGAGCAGAACCGGCACCGACTCTCACGAGCCGGCAACCGGCGGGTCAACCACGTCATCCACATCGCCGCGGTCACCCAGTTGCGGCTCGACACCGATGGCCGGGCCTACTACCGCCGCAAGCGAGCCGCCGGGAAGAAGCCGGCCGAGGCACTGCGCTGCCTCAAGCGACGCCTATCCGACACCATCTACAAGCAGCTGGTCGAAGACGCCACCGCGTCTGGCGCGAGTCCGGGAGGGCACTGCGGGGCGTCTCAAGAATCCAGCGCGGTCGACCTACCCCCGCACATCGACACTTCGGATCAGCCACTCCCGGACCCGCACGCCCGACGCTACGCCGCACCTGCGCCGCCCCGAAAGAGCACAGCGACAAGGACCCGCGAAGCCACTCGTTGACAACAGAGGGGAGCCG
>NZ_JACXYX010000032.1 GCF_014779655.1 Nocardioides ganghwensis | reverse complement strand
GCTAGACGGTATGGAGTGACCGCTCAGGACTACTGGGGGTTGCAGGCCGGGGCCCCACTCACAAATGGTCGTGGGTTACCGAGTAGGGCTGGCCTGCTCGGCCTATCCAACAGTTGTGGGAGGCCCCGGTGTTCACCGAGCGTACGAGCGTTGGGCTCGACGTGCACGCACGTTCTGTCGCGGCAGCGGCGATCGACGGCGTCACGGGCGAGCTGGTCCAAACGAAGCTGACCCCGTCGTATGAGCACATCCGGTCCTGGATCCAGCAGCTGCCGGGCACGGTGGCGGTGACGTACGAGGCTGGCCCGACGGGCTTCGGTCTGCACCGACACCTGAGCGCGGCGGGGATCCGGTGCGTGGTCGCGGCGCCGTCAAAGTTGCAGAAGCCGTCGGGAGATCGGGTGAAGACCGACGCCAAGGACGCGGTTCATCTGGCCCGGCTGCTGCGACTCGACGAGATCACCGCAGTAGCGATCCCCTCGGCCGATCAGGAGGCGGCTCGCGACCTGGTCCGTGCTCGCGAGGACTGCCGTGGTGATCTGATGCGGGCCCGGCACCGGTTGTCGAAGCTGTTGCTGCGTCACGGGATCGTCTACTACGACGGTGATGCGTGGACCGGGAAGCACGACGTCTGGCTGCGCCACGAAGCGCTGCCGCAGCTCGAGGGCCGTGCGACCCGTTTGGCGTTCGACTCCGACTACGACAACGTCTTGACGATCAAGGCTCGCCGGGACCGGCTCGACGACGCGATCAGCGAGATGGCCGCCGACTCCGAGTTCACCCCACTGGTGCGACGACTGGGATGCCTGCGCGGAGTGAGCACCCTGACCGGGTTCGCCCTTGCGGTCGAGATCGGCGACTGGCACCGGTTCACCGGCAACACCATCGGCTCGTTCGTCGGGCTGGTGCCCAGCGAGTACTCCTCGGGCACCTCGCGTGTGCAGGGATCGATCACCAAGACCGGCAACTCCCACGTCCGCCGACTCCTCGTTGAAGCCGCGTGGCACCACCGCTCCCGCTACCGGATCGGGAAGACGCTGCGCGATCGGTGGGACCTGGCCCCCGCCGCCGCGCGAGCCCGTGGCGACGAGGGCAACCGGCGACTGCACCAGCGGTGGGTGAAGTTCATCGACCGCAAGAAGAAGCCCACCATCGCCAACGTCGCGATCGCTCGCGAGCTCGCCGGCTGGTGCTGGTCCCTGGCAGTGCTCGAGGAGTAGCCGGTCACGATCTGCTCCGTCGTCCAACGAGGGCTGGTGGCAGCGCGCGGAGCGACCCGCGAAACTCCTATGAGCAACGGACCTCCCGTCCGCGACGCTCGACGCTAGACACGCGGTCCCGCTCCTGCCGAAAGCACCGTCCTGCGGTACCCAACCCGCGCATATCAGTCTGACCGCGCGTCGCCAACGACACGCTCACCAGCACCGACGACGACGAAGCACGAGGCGCCCGCCCCGATCGCTCGGGACGGGCGCCTCACCCTGCCTCTTGACAGGAGATCACTACATATCAG
>NZ_JACXYX010000002.1 GCF_014779655.1 Nocardioides ganghwensis | reverse complement strand
CACATCGACACTTCGGATCAGCCACTCCCGGACCCGCACGCCCGACGCTACGCCGCACCTGCGCCGCCCCGAAAGAGCACAGCGACAAGGACCCGCGAAGCCACTCGTTGACAACAGAGGGGAGCCGGATCGCCCTACGGCCCACGCCCCGACTCGTACACATGCCCGGTGGGCGTCGTCGTGACCACCGCGACGGGTGGTCCGTTGCCCTCCCCCACCGGCGATGCCCGCCAACCCGGGAGCGACTTGGCGTGGTTGCAGGCCTCGCAGAGCCCCTGCGCGTTGGAGAGAGCCGTCCGTCCGCCCTTCGCGTGGTCGACGACGTGGTCGGTGTGGACGGCCGGGGCGTCGCACCACGGCGTACGGCAGGTGGGGTGGACCAGGGCGACCAGCTGGGCGATCCCGGCGGGAAAGCGGCGCTGGCGGGACTCCGCCGAGACGAGCTGGCCGGACGTCGGGCGGATGAAGAGACGGCGGACCCACCGGCCCTGCTGCGGCGCGGCGCCCAGGATGCGGGCAGCGATCGCGGCGGGCACGGGTCCGACCGAACCGGCCCCGGGGGCGGACACGTCGGCGGTGCCTTCGCCCGAGCCGAAGAACGCGTCGGCATCCATCGTCAGGTTGACGCAGACGGACACGGACTCCGCGCTCCCCTGCCCGGTGACCCGGGCAACGAGCGTGTCGGCCATGACCTGCCCGCGCGTGCGCGGGTCACCGGCGGCGCGAGCGGCGTCGGCCTCTGCCTTGAGCGCGGCGTACGCGGCGACGCCCTGGGCCACGGGCACCAGCGCGCTGATCCGGGCCATGCAGTCGGGAGCGGGGCGCAGCGAGACGTGGCGGTCGCGAGCCGCCCGGGACGAGCGGTCGACCACGGCCTGCGGGTCGAGCCGGTAGGCGATGCGCTGCGCGGCCGCGACGATGGCGCGGGTGCCCTTGCGGCCCAGCTCGGCAGCGGCCTCGGGCGTGCCGGCCAGCTCGCGGTCGACCGTCGCGCGGTCCTCGCGGGTCAGGCACGCGGTCTCCCTGACCAGCAGGGTCGCCCGCCACTCGCTGATCGCGCCCGACCGCAGCGCCTCGAGGGTGTGCGGCATCTCCCGCACCAGCGCCTTGCCGAGGCCGAGGAGCCGACCGCCGGCGTGCGGCGACTCGCGGCGCGCCAGCGCGACCTCGTGGGCGACGCCGCGACCCTGGTCGGTGGCGGGCACGCCGCGGGCTGCCTCGGCGACGCGACGGGAGGCGTCGAGCTCGGAGGCGAGCAGCGCCTGGGCGGCGGACGCCGCGGCCTTGAGGTCCTCGAGGGCGGAGAGCCGGTCGATCCGCTCGGCGTCAGCCAGCGGCACGCCGAGCGCCAGACCCGTCCCGGACCGGCCCAGCACGCGTGCGAGCAGGGCGATGGACGGCGCGTCGGGCTGCTCGAGGTCTCCCTCGAACACCGGGACCTCCGGCCCCACCAGCTGCGTCGTCATGATCACATTCCACCAGAGCCCACCGACACTGCACCCGCGAACCTGAGCGCGCAACAGGCCGTCGAGCGACGCTTATCGAACACCAGTTCTTCGGGCGATGATGCACACGGCACCGTCTCACCGGGGTACGGTGCCGTGCACAGCACACGGAGATCTCGGAGGTCCACCGATGGCACCCGGCGAGCCTGATCGCTCCCCGTCGACGCCCGCGACCCTCGGTGAGGGCGCCCTCGCGCAGAGCACCGAGCGGTACGCCTCGCTGTTCACCCACCACCCGCACGCGGCCTACAGCGTGGACCGGCACGGCTTCTTCACCGACGCCAACACCCAGGCCCTGGAGATGGCGGGCCTGACCCTCGAGGAGATGAGGCAGGCACACTTCGCCCAGGTCATCCACCCCGACGACCTCGATCGCATCCAGGCCGGCTTCGAGGGCGCCATGGCCGGGGAGCCCCAGGTCATCGACGCCCGCGTCGTGAGCACGGACGGCGAGGTCACCGACATCCGCTGCACCGCGATCCCGGTGATCGTCGGCGGCGAGGTCGTCGGCGTCCACGGCGTCTCGGAGGACGTCACCGAGGCCAACCGGGTGCTGCGCGAGCTCGAGGCGGCCAACGCCGCCAAGACGCTCTTCCTCGCCACCGTCAGCCACGAGGTCCGCACTCCCCTGGCCGCGATCGTCGGCGCGTCCGAGCTCCTGCTGGACTCCGACCTCGCGCCCGAGCCGGAGCACTTCGCGCGGATCGTGCACCGCTCCGGCGAACGCCTCATGCACGTGGTGGAGGACGTCCTCGAGTTCTCCGGGCTCGAGGCCCACCAGACGGTGCTCCGTGACGGCCCGGTCGACGTACGCGCCCTCGTCGAGGACGTCCGGTCGTGGGCGACGTGCCAGGCCGACAGCCGGGGTCTCGCGATCTCCTTCGCCGTCGACGACGCCGTCCCCGCGACCGCCGTCGGCGACGCCCGGCGCATCAACCAGGTCATCACCAACCTCGTCCAGAACGCCCTCACCTTCACCGAGCGCGGGACGATCGACGTACGCGTCAGCAGCCGCCCGTGCGGCACGGCGACGTGGGTCGAGGTCGTGGTCCGCGACACCGGCATCGGCATCGCCGCGTGCCACGTGCACGACCTCTACCAGCCGTTCGTGCAGGCCGATCCGCTGACCGCCGGCGACGGCAAGGGCGTCGGCCTCGGGCTCGCGATCTGCCGCAAGCTCGTCGACCTGATGGGCGGCCGGCTGACGGTCGAGTCCACGCTCGGCGAGGGCAGCACCTTCACCTTCGGGCTCCCGCTCAGGCCCGCGGAGGAGCCGGTCAGGCGCTGAGCGCGGTCACCGCGGCCTCGGCGAGCACCCGGGCGGCGATGGTGGTGGCGCCCTCGTCGACGCGCAGGTTGCCCTGGTGGAGGTCGTACGTCGGGCCGCCGGGGGTGCGGGTCCCGAGGCGGGCCATCGCGCCGGGCACGGAGTCGAGGTACCACCCGAAGTCCTCGCCGCCGAGGCTCTGCGCGGTGGTCACGTGTCCGTGCGGGCCGAGGACGTTCTCGACCCCGATGCCGAGCAGGCGGGTCGACTCCTCGTGGTTGACCACCGGCGGCACGCCGCGCTGGTAGGTCACCTCGGCGGTCACGCTGTAGGGCGCCACGATCGAGGTGATCAGCTGGCGGATCAGGTGCTCGGCGTCGGCCCAGGCGACCGCGTCGAGCATCCTGACGGTGCCGGCGACGACTCCGCCGTGCGGGATGACGTTGTGCGCCGAGCCCGCGCGCACCATCCCCCACACCACGCTGACGCCCGCGCGGGGGTCGAGACGGCGGCTGAGGATCGCGGGCAGCTCGGTGATGACCTTGCCCAGGGCGAAGGTGAGGTCCTCGGTCAGGTGCGGGCGCGAGGTGTGCCCGCCCTTGCCGATGAGGCGCACGGTCAGCGCGTCGGCGGCACCGGTCAGCGGCCCCTCGCGCAGGCCGACCCGGCCCACGTCGAGGCTCGGGTCGCAGTGCAGGCCGAAGACGTGCGAGACGCCCTCGAGCGCCCCGGCCGAGATCAGGTGCAGCGCCCCGCCGGGCATGACCTCCTCGGCCGGCTGGAACAGCAGGCGTACGCGACCCGGCAGCAGGCCGCGGGCGGCGACCTCGGCCAGGGCGAGGCCGGCTCCGACGAGGCCGGCGGTGTGCACGTCGTGGCCGCAGGCGTGGGCGACGCCGGGGTTGGTGCTCTTCCACGGGTCGGAGATCAGGTCGTCGACCGGCAGCGCGTCGAGGTCCGCGCGCAGCGCCACCAGCCGCCCGACGTGGCCGATCTCGGCGAGCACTCCCCCGCCCTCCGGCCGCGTCACGGCCCAGCCCGCTCCCTCGAGGGCGGACACCACCGCCGCGGAGGTGCGCTCCTCGGCCCAGCTCAGCTCGGGGTGGGCGTGGAGGTCGCGACGCAGGGCGACGAGGTCCTCGGCGTACTTGTCGACGGTCTCGGCGATGACGGGGGTGGCGGGGGCAGCGGGGAGCGTGGGTGGCATGACCGCCCCAGTCTAGGTCGCATCCCCGTCGTAGGCGGCGAGTAGCCGGTCCGCGGCCAGCGGCGCGGGCAGCTCGCCCGACAGCACCGCGCGGCGTACGTCGTCGCGCACCGCCGCGACGCCCGGCGAGGACTTCAGCCTCTGGTCGAGCTCGTCGCGCACGAGCGCCCAGGTGAACTCGAGCTGCTGCCCGGCCCGCTTGTGGGCGAGTCCGTCGATGCCGAGGTGCTCGCGGTGCGCGCCGACCCGCTGCCAGACCTCGTCGACGCCGGCCCCGGTGAGCGCGGAGCACGTGACGACGGGCGGCGCCCACTCCGCGTGTCCGCGCACCAGCCGCAGGGCCCCGGCGAGCTCGCGGGCGGCGACGCGGGCGTCGGCCTCGTGGTCACCGTCGGCCTTGTTGACCGCGACCACGTCGGCGATCTCGAGGATGCCCTTCTTGATGCCCTGCAGCTGGTCGCCGGTGCGCGCCAGGGTGAGGAAGAGGAACGTGTCGACCATCCCGGCGACGGTGACCTCCGACTGACCGACGCCCACGGTCTCGACCAGCACCACGTCGTGGCCGGCGGCCTCGAGCACCAGCATCGCCTGCGTGGTCGCGCGCGCCACGCCGCCGAGCGTGCCCGCCGACGGCGAGGGCCGGATGAAGGCGTTCGGGTCGACGGCGAGCGCCGCCATCCGGGTCTTGTCGCCGAGCACGGAGCCGCCCGTACGCACCGACGACGGGTCGACGGCGAGGACCCCGACGCGGTGGCCGGTCCTGGTCAGCCGGGTGCCGAGCGCCTCGATGAAGGTCGACTTGCCGACCCCTGGGACCCCGGAGATGCCGACCCTGGTCGCCATCGGGCGGTCGGTCGTGGCCAGCGCCGTCAGCAGCTCGCGCGCCGCGACCCGGTGCTCGGGGCGCGACGACTCGACCAGCGTGATGGCGCGCGCGACCCCGGCCCGCTGCCCGGCCTGCACGTCAGCGACGAGGGCCTCGACGTCGATCGGCCGGGGCATCAGCCGGCGTGCTGTTCCCGCAGCCGCGCCAGCAGGTCGAGGGCCGACTCGGCGATCACGGTGCCGGGCAGGAAGACCGCCGCGGCGCCCATCTCGTGGAGCGTCTCGACGTCGTCGGGCGGGATCACCCCGCCGATGACGACCATGATGTCCGGGCGGCCCTGGTCGGCCAGTGCCTGCTTGAGCGCGGGCAGCAGCGTCAGGTGGCCCGCGGCGAGCGACGACACCCCGACGATGTGCACGTCGGCGTCGACCGCCTGCTGGGCGACCTCCTCCGGCGTGGAGAACAGCGGCCCCACGTCGACGTCGAAGCCGAGGTCGGCGAAGGCGGTCACGACGACCTTCTGGCCGCGGTCGTGGCCGTCCTGGCCCATCTTGGCCACCAGGATGCGCGGGCGCCGGCCCTCCGCGGCCTCGAACTCCTCGGTCGCCTCGAGCACCTCGGCGACCTTGCTGCCCTCGGCGGTGCCTGCCTCGTCGCGGTACACCCCGCTGATCGTACGGATCACCGCCTGGTGGCGGCCGTAGACCTTCTCCAGCGCGTCGGAGATCTCCCCGACCGTGGCCTTGGCGCGGGCCGCGTCGACGGCCAGCGCGAGGAGGTTGCCGTCGAGGGAGCCGCCGCCCGCCGGCCCGCGCTCGGCCGACGCGGTCAGCGCGTCCAGCGCCCGGCGTACGGCGTCGTCGTCGCGCTCGGCGCGCAGCCGCTCGAGCTTGGCGACCTGCTGGCGGTAGACGTCGTCGTTGTCGACGCGGAGCACGTCGAGCCTGTCCTCCGCGGCGAGGCGGTAGGTGTTGACGCCGATGACCTTCTGGGCGCCCGAGTCGATCCGCGCCTGGGTGCGCGCGGCCGCCTCCTCGATGCGCATCTTGGGGATGCCCTGCTCGATCGCGGCCGCCATGCCGCCGGCCCGCTCCGCCTCCTGGATGTGCGCCCACGCGCGCTCGGCGAGGTCGTGGGTGAGCTTCTCGACGTAGTAGGAGCCCGCCCACGGGTCGATGACCTGCGTGGTGCCCGACTCCTGCTGCAGCAGCAGCTGGGTGTTGCGGGCGATGCGCGCGGAGAAGTCCGTCGGCAGCGCGATCGCCTCGTCGAGCGCGTTGGTGTGCAGCGACTGGGTGTGGCCCTGCGTCGCGGCCATCGCCTCGATGCAGGTGCGCCCGACGTTGTTGAAGACGTCCTGCGCGGTCAGCGACCAGCCCGAGGTCTGGCTGTGCGTGCGCAGCGAGCGCGACTTGGGGTTCTGCGGGTCGAAGTCGTCGACCAGCCGCGCCCACAGCGCCCGGGCGGCCCGCATCTTGGCGACCTCCATGAAGAAGTTCATCCCGATGGCCCAGAAGAAGCTGAGCCGCGGCGCGAACTGGTCGATCGTCATGCCGGTCCCGAGGCCGGCGCGGATGTACTCCACGCCGTCGGCCAGCGTGTACGCCAGCTCGAGGTCGGCGGTCGCCCCGGCCTCCTGGATGTGGTAGCCGGAGATCGAGATGGAGTTGAAGCGCGGCATCCTCTGCGAGGTGAAGGCGAAGATGTCGCTGATGATCCGCATGCTCGGCGCCGGCGGGTAGATGTAGGTGTTGCGGACCATGAACTCCTTGAGGATGTCGTTCTGGATGGTCCCCGCGAGCTGCTCCGGCTTCACCCCCTGCTCCTCGGCCGCCGCGATGTAGAGCGCCAGCACCGGCAGCACCGCGCCGTTCATCGTCATCGACACCGACATCTCGTCGAGCGGGATGCCGTCGAAGAGGGTGCGGGTGTCGTAGATCGAGTCGATCGCCACGCCCGCCATGCCGACGTCGCCGCGCACCCGCGGGTGGTCGGAGTCGTACCCGCGGTGGGTCGCGAGGTCGAACGCGACGCTCAGGCCCTTCTGGCCGGCTGCGAGGTTGCGACGGTAGAACGCGTTGGACTCCTCGGCGGTCGAGAAGCCGGCGTACTGCCGGATCGTCCACGGCTGGGTGGTGTACATCGTCGGGTAGGGGCCGCGCAGGAACGGCGCGAGGCCCGGCCACGTGTCGAGGCCGTCGAGGCCCTCGAGGTGCTCGGGGCCGTAGACCGGCAGGACGTCGATGCCCTCCGGGCTCGCCCACGGCTCAGCCCCTGTGGCCGCCGGTCGACCAGCCGTAGGAGACGTGTCGGGACCGAGGTCCACCTCGGCGAAGTTCTTCGGGATGCTCATCGGGCCAGCTCCTGCCTGATCCGGCCGAGGAAGCCGAGCGCGTCGACCCCCATGGCACACGAGTCGTCGACGTCCACCACGGTCCGCTCCCCCGGCTTGCCCGCCAGCACGACGTACGTCGCCCCGGCCGCCCGCAGCGCGGCGACGAGGTCGGCGCCCCACTCGGCGTACGCGGCGTCGGTGCCGGCGAGGCACACCACCGGCTGACCGTCGTAGGCCGCCGTCACGTCGTCGACCCCGGCGGTCGCGCCGGCCGCCTCGACGGCGACACCACCGGCCGCGAGGAGGTTGGTCGCGAAGGTCGCCCGTGCGGTGTGCGCCGCGACGGGACCCATCGTGGCCAGGAAGACCGGTCGCTGCGCGGGCTCGGCGCGCATGTCCTCGTAGGGCGCGGCGTAGCGCACGCCGCCGCGGCCCCACGGCGTCCGCTCGGGCAGCACCTCGTCGAGGTTGGGGAACTCCGAGATGCCGGTCAGCGGGCGGGAGCGGTCGGCGATGCCGGCGTCGCGGGCCGCGCGGACGGCCGCGACGCGCTCCTTCACCCCGGCCACGGCCTGCTCGCCGAAGCCCCCGTCGGCCTCGATCCGGCCGAGCTCGGCCCACGCGGCGACGGCGAGGGCGTCGGTGAGCTTCTCCACGGCGTACGCGCCGCCGGCCGGATCGGTGACGGCGGCGACGTGCGACTCCTCGATCAGCAGCGAGGAGGTGTTGCGCGCGATGCGGCGCCCGAGGGCGTCGGGCACCCCGAGCCGCTCGTCGAACGGCACGACCGTGATGGCGTCGGCGCCGCCCACGCCGGCCGCGAAGGCCGCGACGGTGCCGCGGAGCATGTTGACCCACGGGTCGTGCCTGGTCATCATCGCGCGGCTGGTGACGACGTGCTGGCGCTGCGGGACGTCCTGGGCCCCGCTGGCCTCGAGCACGCGCGCCCACAGCCGGCGCGCGGCGCGGAGCTTGGCGATCGTGGGGAACTGCTCGTCGGTGGCGGCGTAGCGGAACTCGACCAGTCCGGCGGCCTCGTCGACGGCGAGGCCCGCCTCGGTCAGCACGCGGAGGTAGTGGACTCCGACGGCCATGGTCCAGCCGAGCTCCTGGGCGTCGCTGGCGCCCTCGTCGTGGAGCGCGGTGCCGTCGACGACGGCTCCGAGAACACCGAGGGCCTGGGCACGTCGCACGGTCGCGACGAAGGACTCCGCCACGGCCTCCCCGTCGTCGGGGACGCCCTCGCCGAACGCCAGCGCGGTCGCCGGGTCGGCGGAGAGGTTGCTGCCGGGATGGGGGTCGTCCGCGGTGTCCTCGAGCAGCCGGGCCAGCGCCTCGGAATGCTCCGCGCCCGGCCGCTCGAGCGTCACCGGGGCGAGGTCGAGGAGCACACCGTCAAGGGCGGCGGCCAGGTCCGTGCCGGGCTCGAGGTCGAGGTGCAGCGACGTGGCACCGTTGTCGAGGTCGACGAGGGCCGCCTCGTTGACGGCCTCGGCGTCGGCGCCGACCAGCGACGCGCGTACGTCCCAGGCGCCGGTCCGCTGCGGCCGCCCGCTGGTGATGAGGCCGTCGAGGTCGGACCGCTGGCCGATCGGCGCGACGTCGATCCCGTCCAGCGTCGTGCGCGTCAGCGCCGCCCACGCGTCCGAGTCGGGCGCGTCCTCACCGAGGCGACGCGCCTTGCGCAGCACCGCCGCGGTCGCCGCCTCCCAGGCGGCGGCGTCGTAGGAGTCGTCGTCACCGACGAGCCGGAGCGAGCCCTCCGCGGGCTGCAGCTCCGCGGGCTCGTCGAGGCCGCCTTCGAGAACACCGTCCGGGTCGGTCATGTAGCGCAGGATAGGACGGTCGTCACCCGACGGACACTGCTCGGGCTATGGGATAGGTCACCGTGGGGGCCGGTCCTGCTTTCCCGGGGAGCCGGGTCTGCAGCCCCATGTCCCGGGATCGACACCGTCCCTACGTTCGCTTCCATGGTCGACGTCCACCTCCACGTAGGGCTCTACAAGACCGGGACCACCACGATCCAGGGCGCCCTCGCCGCCACGTCACGACACCTCGCCCGGCACGGGGTGCTGGTCCCCGACCTCCGGGCGCAACGGCTGGCCGCGTACGACCTGCTCGGCCAGCGCGTCGGCGGAGAGCAGCGTGGGGAGGCCGCCGGAGCGCTGGGCCGGCTGCTCGAGCTCGTCGACTCCCACGACGGCCCGGCGGCGGTGGTGTCGGAGGAGGAGCTGTCCCTGGCCCGCCCGCGCCAGGCGCGGCGGCTGGTGCGCGGACTCGCGGGCCACCGGGTGTTCGTGGTGGTGGGGGCGCGGGACATGGGACGCACGCTGGTCTCGGCGTGGCAGCAGACCGTGGTCAACGGCGGAAGCACCCGGTGGTCGGACTTCGTGGCGTCGGTGCGGGGCGAGGACGGCACCCCTCCCAGCGAGGGCATGTCGTTCCACTGGCGGCACGACCTCCTCCGCGTCGTGGACACCTGGTCGTCGGTGCTTCCGGCCGGACACGTCCGGCTGGTCACGGTGCCGCCGCGTGGTGCGCCGCCCGAGACGCTGCTGGCCAGGTTCGCCGCCGCGGTCGGCCTGCCCGACGCCTGGCCAGGGGGCCACCAGTCCGTCCGCAACGTGTCGCTGGGCGCGGCCGAGCTCGAGGTGGTGCGCCGGCTCAACGCGTCGGTGTCCGACCGGCTGAACTCCGCCCAGCACCGGTTCGTCGTCGAGGCGGGCATCCGTGCGCGCCTGGCCGGCGCGACCGCCCGTCCGCTGGACCTGCCGGCGCAGCACGTGGCATGGGCCCGGGCCTACGGCGAGGGGCTCGTGCGTGAGCTCGAGCGCCGTCGGCTGCCGGTCCACGGCGACCTCGCCGACCTCGTGCCGATCGACCGGGCACCCACCGGTCCGGAGCTCGACGACGTGCCCGACGACGAGCTGCTGGCGGCGACCCAGGCCGCCCTGGTGTCGCTCGCCCTCGACCACGGACGGCTCTTCCGTCGCTACCGGCGGGCGTTCGTCGAGGCGGAGGGGCGCCTTCCGTCGGCGGTCGAGGTGCTGGGCAGCGAGGTGCGGGCGGGCGGGTTCTGGCTGCGCAAGCGCGCGGTGCACCACGCGGACCGGCACCCGCTGGTCGAGCGAGCTTCCCGGCTCTACCTCGAGCGCACGTCGCCCTCGTCCCGGCTGCTCCCCCGGCAGCCGGACACCTGAGCGTTTCCCGACGCGGGGCGCGTGCGTACGACATCATGCGGGCATGACTGCCCAGGGGGAGGGTTGGTTCGCCGACCCGCAGGACGCGTCCAGGCTGCGCTGGTGGGACGGCACGCGCTGGACCGAGCACGTCCACCCGGCGCCCGGCACCACCACCCACTGGGACACGCCGCTCCCGCGGTGGTGGTCCGGCTTCTCCTACGTCGTCCAGGCGGCGCTGCTGGGCTGCGTCGCGGCGTCGTCCTTCACGCTGTGGGTCGACCTCGAGACCCTGGCGTTCGTGGAGGAGGTGCGGCTGCGGCCCGACGCGGTCACGGTCGCCGACGGCGAGCGGATCGACCGGCTCACGCTGTGGACGTCGATGGAGGTGCTCGCGATCCTCGTGACGGGGGTGCTGTTCATCGTGTGGCTCTACACGGCCCACCGGAGCTCGCGGATGGACCGCCGGGCGATGCGCCACTCGTCCGGCTGGGCGATCGGCGGCTGGTTCGTCCCGGTGCTCAACCTGTGGCGACCGTTCCAGATGGTCTCCGACGTGCGACGCGGCGCGACCGGTGACGCCGACGCCGGGGTGTCCTTCCGCCAGGGCTGGTGGTGGGGCACCTGGGTCGCGCTCAGCGTGGTGTCCGGTGTGGTGAGCGCGCTCTACAGGCGCGTGGCCGGGGCACCGGTCGGGGGCGAGTACGTCGACGCGCTCGGCGACGCGGCGTCGTGGGAGCGGCTGTCGAGCGGGCTCAGCATCGTCTCCGCGCTGCTGGCCGTCCTCGTGGTGCACGAGATCCGCACCCGGGTCCTCGCACCCGCGGAGGACTGAGCCGCCTCACACCTCGGTGCGGCCGTCGTTGTCCTTGTTGCGGAGGCCGATCTTGTTGCCGAGCCACACCAGGGGGTCGTACTTGCGGTCCACGACCCGCTCCTTCATCGGGATGATCCCGTTGTCGGTGATGTGGATGCCCTCGGGGCAGACCTCGGTGCAGCACTTGGTGATGTTGCACATCCCGAGGCCGGCCGCGTCCTGGGCGAGCTGGCGGCGGTCGTGGGTGTCGAGCGGGTGCATGTCGAGCTCGGCGTAGCGGATGAAGAACCGCGGGCCGGCGAAGTGCTGCTTGTTGTCCTCGTGGTCGCGCACCACGTGGCACACGTCCTGGCAGAGGTAGCACTCGATGCACTTGCGGAACTCCTGGCCGCGCTCGACGTCGACCTGCATCATCCGGCGCTTGCCGTCGGCGTCGCGCGGGCCGAGCTCGGCGTACGGCAGCTCGCGGGCCTTCTCGTAGTTGAACGACACGTCCGTCACCAGGTCGCGGATCACCGGGAACGTCCGCATCGGGGTCACGGTGATCGTCTCGGCCGGGTCGAAGTCCGAGAGCCGGGTCATGCACATCAGGCGCGGGCGGCCGTTGATCTCCGCGCTGCACGAGCCGCACTTGCCGGCCTTGCAGTTCCAGCGGATCGCCAGGTCGCCCGTCTGGGTCGCCTGGAGCCGGTGGAGGGCGTCGAGCACGACCTCGCCCTCGGACACCTCGACGGTGTAGTCGGTGAGGTCGCCGCCGTCGGCGTCGCCCCGCCACACGCGCATCTTCAGGTCGTAGCTCACTTGTCAGCCTCCTTGGCTTCGACAGGCTCAGCCGGTGGCGGCTCGAAGAGCTGCTTGAGGTCGTCGGGCATCGTCGGCAGCGGCTTCTCGGCGATGTCCACGCCGGCACCCGTCGCGTCGAGAGAGAGCACCAGGTTCTTGGCTCCCCACTCCGGGTCGAGGCCCGGGAAGTCGTCGCGCGTGTGGCCGCCGCGGGACTCCTGCCGGGCCAGCGCGGCCTTGGCGATGCACTCGCTGACCAGCAGCATGTTGCGCAGGTCGAGCGCGAGGTGCCAGCCGGGGTTGTACTGCCGGTGGCCCTCGACGACCATGCCCGCCGCCCGCTGCTTGAGCTGCTCGAGCTCGGCCAGCGAGGCGTCGAGCTCGGAGGCGGTGCGGATGATGCCGACGAGGTCGTTCATCGACTGCTGGAGGTCGTGCTGGATCGTGTAGGGGTTCTCGCCGCCCTCCACCTCGAAGGGCGCGAGCGCGTCGGCCTGCGCGGCCTTCACGTCCGCCTCGTCCACGGCCGGCCGCTCGCCACGCTGGTCGAGGGTGGTGGCGTGGGCCGCGGCGGCCTCGCCCGCCCGCTTGCCGAACACCAGCAGGTCCGACAGCGAGTTGCCGCCGAGCCGGTTGGAGCCGTGCATCCCGCCACTGACCTCGCCCGCGGCGTACAGGCCGGTGACGGCGGACTGCTGGGTGTCGGGGTCGACCTCCACGCCGCCCATGACGTAGTGGCAGGTCGGGCCGATCTCCATCGGCTCGGCGGTGATGTCGACGTCGGCCAGCTCCTTGAACTGGTGGTACATCGAGGGCAGCCGCTTGCGGATGTAGTCGGCGTCGCGGCGGCTGGCGATGTCGAGGAAGATGCCACCGTGCGGTGATCCCCGCCCGGCCTTGATCTCGGAGTTGATCGCGCGGGCGACCTCGTCGCGGGGCAGCAGCTCGGGCGGACGACGGTTGTTCTTCTTGTCCTCGTACCAGGCGTCCGCCTCCTCCTCCGTGTCGGCCGTCTCGGCCCGGAAGAAGTCGGGGATGTAGTCGAACATGAACCGCTTGCCCTCGGAGTTGCGGAGGATGCCGCCGTCGCCGCGGACCGACTCGGTGACCAGCAGGCCCTTCACCGACGGCGGCCAGACCATGCCGGTCGGGTGGAACTGGACGAACTCCATGTTGATGAGGCTCGCGCCGGCGCGCAGGGCGAGGGCGTGCCCGTCGCCGGTGTACTCCCAGGAGTTCGACGTCACCTTGTAGGACTTGCCGATGCCACCGGTCGCGAGGATCACGCTCGGCGCCTCGAAGGTGATGAAGCGGCCGGTCTCGCGCCAGTAGCCGAACGCGCCGGCGACCTTCCCGCCCTGCTTGAGCACCTCGGTGACCGTGCACTCCATGAAGACGTCGACGCCGAGCTGGACGGTGCGCTGCTGGAGCGTACGGATCAGCTCGAGGCCGGTGCGGTCGCCGACGTGCGCGAGCCGGGCGTACTTGTGCCCGCCGAAGTCGCGCTGGGAGATGAGGCCGTCCTCGGTGCGGTCGAACAACGCGCCCCAGTCCTCGAGCTCGAGGACCCGCTCGGGCGCCTCCTGCGCGTGCAGCTGGGCCATGCGCCAGTTGTTCAGCATCTTGCCGCCGCGCATCGTGTCGCGGAAGTGGACCTGCCAGTTGTCCTCGGGCCAGCGGTTGCCGAGCGCCGCGGCCGCGCCGCCCTCGGCCATCACCGTGTGCGCCTTGCCGAGCAGCGACTTGCAGACCACGGCCGTACGGGCGCCCGCCTCGTGCGCGGCGATCGCGGCGCGCAGCCCGGCGCCGCCCGCGCCGATCACCACCACGTCGTACGCGTGGCGCTCCATGCCGCCCCGTGCCTCGGGGGACATCTCGTTGCCGGTCATCGGATGCCGGTCACCCATCAGAAGAACCTCACGTCCTGGATCGTGCCGGTGGCGAGCAGGAAGATGTAGAGGTCGACGATCGCGACCGAGAACAGCGAGTACCACGCCCACTTGCCGTGGCTCTCGTTGAGTCGCGAGACCCACGTCCAGAGCCGGTAGCGCACCGGGTGCCTGGAGAAGTGGCGCAGCCGCCCGCCCACGACGTGGCGGCACGAGTGGCACGAGAGCGTGTAGAGCCAGATGAACACGATGTTGGCGATCATCAGCAGCGTGCCGAGGCCCATGTGGATCCCGGAGGTCTCGCCGTCGCCCAGGGCGTACTCGGCCGGCATCGGGCGGAAGGCCAGGACCGTGTCGAAGGTCAGCACGAGGCCGACCAGCACCGCGGCGTACCAGAACCAGCGGTGCACGTTCTGGAGGATCAGCGGGAACCGCGTCTCGCCGGAGTAGGCCTGGTGGGGCTCGGCGACGCCGCAGGCCGGCGGGCTCAGCCAGAACGCCCGGTAGTAGGCCTTGCGGTAGTAGTAGCAGGTCATCCGGAAGCCGAGCGGGAAGACCAGGATGATCAGCGCCGCCGAGAGCGGCCACCACGCGAACGGCTGGCCGAAGTCGGACGCCCCCTCGACGCAGTCGCCGAGGCACGGCGAGTAGAACGGCGAGAGGTAGGGCGAGGCGTAGTAGTCGCGGCCCATGAACGCGCGGACCGTGGCGTAGACGACGAAGGCCGAGAAGACCACGAACGTGGTCAGCGGCGCCTGCCACCACCGGTCCTGGCGGAGGGTCCGCGCCTCGATGTGCGCGCGGCCCGGACTGGTCACGCCGTGGTCGGTCGATGCCATGCATCCTCCAAGAGGCCCGGGAGCGGTCGGGACGACGCCCACGACTATGGCGTGTGTCACACCTGAGCGGAAGACAACGCGCCCACGAAAACCTCACACGGACTCGGCGCGTCCTGCGCGTGAACGCCGCGATACCGTGGGCGTCGTGGCAACCCAACTCACTCCCCCCAGGCTCGTGACGGGCGCGCGGGCCTCCCGCACGACGATCGCCCTCAAGCTGGGCATGGCGGTCAGCGGCTTCATCTTCCTCGGCTTCGTGCTCGCGCACATGTACGGCAACCTCAAGGCGTTCGCCGGCCAGGACGCGTTCAACGA
Organism: Nocardioides ganghwensis; assembly: GCF_014779655.1. GTDB lineage: Bacteria > Actinomycetota > Actinomycetes > Propionibacteriales > Nocardioidaceae > Nocardioides > Nocardioides ganghwensis. The sequence goes on along the minus strand of NZ_JACXYX010000002.1, from coordinate 376,353 downwards.
GTACGCCCACCACCTGCGCGAGCTCGGCGAGCCGATGCTCCCGCACGAGGGCGCCCTCTGGATCCTGCGGCTGGGCCTCATCCTCTCGCTGGTGGTGCACGTCTACTGCGCCGTCGTGCTGTGGCGCAGGGCCGCGCGGGCCCGCACCACCAAGTACGTGGTGAAGAAGGACACCGGCGCCACCCGCGCCAGCCTGATGATGCGCTGGGGTGGCGTGACCATCCTGGTCTTCCTGGTCTGGCACCTGCTCAACTTCACCATCGGCAAGGTCAACCCGCAGGGCGGCGCGACCGACGACCCCTACCTCCTCATGGTCGACACCTTCGACCTGTGGTGGATGACGCTGATCTACCTCGTCGCGATGCTCGCGCTCGGCGCCCACCTGCACCACGGCATCTGGAGCGCCGCCCAGACGCTCGGCTGGACCGGCACCGCGGCCAAGCGCCAGCGGGCCAAGACGTTCGGCTTCGTCGTCGCGCTGATCGTCTCCATCGGCTTCTCCCTCGTCCCGCTCGCCGTCCTGGCCGGCATCATCACCAAGTAAGGGGTCACCGCACAGTGAGCCACGACATGGACATGCCCGACACCGTCAGCGCGGCCGAGGCCTCGGCCAGCGGGTCGCTCGACGGCGACTACGACGACGCCGCGGGCTACTACACCCCCGGTTCGCCGCTGGTCGACACCAAGGCGCCCGACGCCCCCATCGCCGAGCGGTGGCAGACCCGCAAGTTCGAGGCCCGCCTCGTCAACCCGGCCAACCGGCGCAAGCTCTCGATCATCATCGTCGGCACCGGCCTGGCCGGCGCGTCGGCCGCCGCCACGCTCGGCGAGGCCGGCTACCGGGTGAAGTCCTTCTGCTACCAGGACTCCCCGCGCCGCGCCCACTCGATCGCCGCACAGGGCGGCATCAACGCCGCGAAGAACTACAAGGAGGACGGCGACTCCGTCCACCGGCTCTTCTACGACACGGTCAAGGGCGGCGACTACCGCTCGCGCGAGTCCAACGTCTACCGGCTGGCCGAGGTCAGCACCAACATCATCGACCAGTGCGTCGCGCAGGGCGTCCCGTTCGCCCGCGAGTACGGCGGCCTGCTCGACAACCGCTCCTTCGGCGGCGTGCAGGTCTCCCGCACGTTCTACGCCCGCGGCCAGACGGGCCAGCAGCTGCTCATCGGCGCGTACCAGGCCCTCGAGCGCCAGGTCGCGGCCGGCACGGTGGAGACGTTCACCCGCCACGAGATGCTCGAGCTGATCACCGTCGACGACGGCTCCGGCCAGAAGCGTGCCCGCGGCATCGTCGCCCGCGACATGGTCACCGGCGAGATCCAGACGCACGTGGCCGACGTCGTCGTGCTCGCCTCGGGTGGCTACGGCAACGTGTTCTACCTGTCGACCAACGCGATGGGCTGCAACGTCACCGCCGCCTGGCGCGCGCACCGCAAGGGCGCCTACATGGCCAACCCCTGCTACACGCAGATCCACCCGACCTGCATCCCGGTGTCGGGCTCGCACCAGTCCAAGCTGACGCTCATGTCGGAGTCGCTGCGCAACGACGGCCGGATCTGGGTGCCGAAGAACCAGGCCGACTGCGACAAGGACCCGCGCGAGATCCCCGAGGAGGACCGCGACTACTACCTGGAGCGGATCTACCCCTCGTTCGGCAACCTGGTCCCCCGCGACATCGCCTCGCGTGCGGCCAAGAACGTCTGCGACGAGGGTCGCGGCGTGGGCCCGGAGGTCGACGGCGTACGCCGTGGTGTCTACCTCGACTTCTCCGCCGCCATCGAGCGGCTGGGCGAGAAGGGCATCACCGAGAAGTACGACAACCTGTTCGACATGTACGAGCGGATCACGGGCGAGAACCCGTTCGAGGTCCCGATGCGGATCTACCCCGCCGTGCACTACGTCATGGGCGGCCTGTGGGTCGACTACGACCTCCAGTCCACGATCCCGGGCCTGTTCGTGACGGGCGAGGCCAACTTCTCCGACCACGGCGCCAACCGCCTCGGCGCCTCCGCGCTGATGCAGGGCCTGGCCGACGGCTACTTCGTCCTGCCGCACACCATCCGCGACTACCTCGCGGACGGGCCGTTCGAGGAGATCACCGAGGACCACCCCGCCGTCGTCGAGGCGCGCGAGTCGGTCAAGGGCCGCATCGACCACTTCCTGTCCGTCAACGGCACCCGCAGCGTCGACTCCTACCACCGCGAGCTCGGCAACATCATGTGGGAGTACTGCGGCATGGAGCGCACCGAGACGGGGCTGAAGAAGGCGATCGACCTGATCCGCTCGCTCAAGGACGACTTCTACCGCAACGTGAAGGTCCTCGGCAGCGCGGAGACGCTCAACCAGTCGCTGGAGAAGGCCGGCCGCGTGGCCGACTTCTTCGAGCTCGGCGAGCTCATGTGCATCGACGCCCTCAACCGGCGCGAGTCGTGCGGCGGCCACTTCCGTGGCGAGTCGCAGACCGAGGACGGCGAGGCGCTGCGCCACGACGACGAGTTCGCCTACGTCGCCGCGTGGGAGTGGGCCGGCGAGGACTCCATCCCCGTCCTGCACAAGGAAGACCTGGTCTACTCGGCCATCGAGATGAAGCAGCGGAGCTACAAGTGAGCATGAACCTGACCCTCAAGATCTGGCGCCAGCCGGACGCCTCGTCCGCCGGGGCGATGCACACCTACCAGCTCGCCGACGTGTCCCCCGACATGTCGTTCCTCGAGATGCTCGACGTGCTCAACGAGCAGCTCAACGAGCAGGGCGAGGAGCCCATCGCGTTCGACTCCGACTGTCGCGAGGGCATCTGCGGCATGTGCGGGCTGATGATCAACGGCGACGCGCACGGCCCGGAGGTCACCACGACCTGCCAGCTCCACATGCGCTCGTTCAAGGACGGCGAGACGATCACCGTCGAGCCGTGGCGCTCGGACGCCTTCCCGGTCATCAAGGACCTCGTCGTCGACCGCAGCGCCTTCGACCGGATCATCCAGCAGGGCGGCTACATCTCGGTCAACACCGGCTCGGCCCCCGAGGCCCACTCGGTGCCCGTCCCCCGCGACGACGCGCTGCGCGCCTTCAACGTCGCCACCTGCATCGGTTGCGGCGCCTGCGTCGCCGCCTGCCCCAACGGCTCGGCGTCGCTGTTCATGGGTGCCAAGATCACGCACCTCGGCGAGCTCCCCCAGGGCCAGCCGGAGCGCGACAGCCGCGTGGTCAACATGGTCGCCCAGCACGACCACGAGGGCTTCGGTGGCTGCACCAACATCGGCGCCTGCACCGCAGCCTGCCCCAAGGAGATCCCGCTCGACGTGATCTCGCAGCTCAACAAGGACCTGCGCACGGCCATCAAGCACGGCCACTGACCGCCACCGTCGTACGTCGCTCGAGGGCCGGGGGATCTCCCCCGGCCCTTGCTGCGTCTCCGGCTCCGTCCGCTCCCTCGGGCGGTGAGTCAGCGGCTCCCGGCCGCCTTCCGCCGCGGCCTGACCGCTAGCGGTGTCCCAGCCACATCTTGCGCGGGGCGGACGTGGGTGGCGCACCTCTCCACGGACGACACGCTGATGCTCGCGGCTGAGCGGTGTCCCGGCCACATTCCACGGTCCGGGGATGTGGCTTGCGCACCGCTCGGGGATCACGCTGCGCGAGGTGGGCGTACGAGTTCGGCGAGCGGCCGGAACAGCGACTCCCACTGCTCACCAAACACCGGGGGCGGTCCGTCGTACCCCTCCGCCACGAGCGCGGCGTGGATCCACCGGACCGTGGCCTTGGGTGATCGCATCCGCTCCTTGGTGACCTGCTCGTAGGGCACGTCGTGTCGACGGTAGAGCGCATAGCGGTCGATGTCGGCGTTGTACTGGGCGCGATCGTCCTGGTGGTGACTCCCTTCGTACTCGACCGCCAGCCCGTAGTCCTCGAACCACAGGTCCGGCGTGAGCTGGACGCCGGCACGGAGCTCGACCGCCCGGTTGACCTCCGGCCCTGGCATCGCGGCGAAGACCACGTAGGTGAGCAGCTCTGCCTCCGGAATGGAGCGGCAGCGCCCCTCGAGGTGCGGCAGGACGTACGTCGTCTCCGGCACGCCGCGGCGCCACTTCTCCTCGATGAGGATCTGGTCGAGGAGCGCTAGGTCGAGCAGCTCTTTGTTGAGCAGGACCGATCCCAGCGTGATGGCGTCCAGCAGGCGCGACTCGGCACAGAAGGCGACGAAGGCGCCCTCGATGGTGACCCCGTCGTCGTCGCACGGCGGCATCTTGACGGTGCGGTGAAGGAACACACCATCGAGTGCGAGGTGGTGGTCACCCTCGATCACGAAGTGCAGCGGCCACCGGTCACCGACGCCGAGGCCGGCCTGCCGCAGGCGGGTGGCGCCCGTGGTACGAGCGCCTGCGGGCAGGGCAAGACGTGCTGCCTCCACATGGTCGGTCCAACCCATGTCGTGGCTCCTGTGGACGTACACACCTTGATGGAGTCGGCGGAACTGCACACCCTCGAGGACGCGGGCCGAGAGCCCCGTCGCCAGGGCGTGTGCGCGGGTGAACGGACCGTGAAGGAGCTCGGGGGGTACGCGGTGCATGGCTCCATCGCGCCACTCCAGAGGCGCTCGCGCGCGCCTCCGACGGCCGGCTTGTGGAAACGCGCGCCACCACGCCCGCTGTGGATGATCGGTGGCCTGCGACTCCGCCAGTCGAGTCACAACAGGGCCCGCCCACGGACGGTGCGCCACCCACATTCGCGGGCCGGCACATGTGGCTCAGCCACCGCCCGAACAGGCGACACACACGACGCGCCTGGAAGCGGTGGCACAGCCACATCTGGGGGCGGTGAAATGTGGCTCACTCACCGCTCACAGGCGGCCGGTCAGCGGCGGCGGCGTACGAGCGCGACGAGGCCGAGCATGGAGGCAGCGCCGGCGGCGAAGGCGGCCTTCGGCGAGGTGGTCACCCCAGCGCCGTCAGCGCCAGCGGGCCGTACGCCGGCGCTCGCCGCGGCGAGGTCGATCCGCGGGCCCTCGGGCATCTGGTCGGCGACCAGGCGGGCGTCGCGGATCGCGCGGGCCTCTGGCGAGGTGTGCGCCCAGCAGGCGGCCAGGACGACGACCCGCGAGAAGTAGTTGATCCACACGAGCAGGATCAACGCGATCCCGAAGGCCTGCACGGCAGGCTGCTCGCGGGTGCCCTGGAGCAGGACCGTGGACAGCTGCTTGAGCAGCTCGAACAGCACGGCGCCGAGCACCGCGCCCGACCACAGGGACCGAGTCGGTACGTCGGGGGTGGCGAGGAGCTTGAAGAAGGCGAAGAACAGCAGCGCGCTGGCCGCCAGGCCGAGCACCAGGGCGAAGACCCACAGCAGCGGCTTCGCTCCGGCGCCGAGCCCGACGAGCTCGAGGACGGGCGTGGCGACCTTGGTCGCGACGCCGGAGACGGCCACGCTGACGACGAGCACCGAGCCGAGGGTGAGCAGGGCGAGCAGGTCGCGCAGCTTGCCCACCACGAAGCTGGGCTGCTCGCGCTCGGGCTCCTCGAAGACGGCCACCAGCGCCGTACGCATGCCCGAGAGCCAGCCGAGGCCGGAGTAGAGGGCGAGCAGGATGCCGACGCTGAGGAGGCCCGGCGCGTTGTCCTGGAACGTCGACAGGGGCAGCTCGCCCTCGTCGTTGCCGATGATGCCGGGCAGCACGTCGCTGATGGCCGTGACGAGGTCGTCGTCGGCGTCCGGGTAGGCCCGCGCGACGAACCCGATGACCGCGAAGGACAGCGCCAGGATCGGGAAGAAGGAGAGGAAGGCGAAGTAGGTCACCGCGGCGGCCAGGGCGCTGCCCTTGACGGTGCCGTAGTGCTCGACCGTGCGCACGACGTGGTCGACGAGCGGGCGCCGCTCGCGCACGCGCTCGACGCGGTCCTTCAGGCCCGAGACGAAGGACATCTCAGCCCAGCCCGTACTCGTGCGTCGGCTGCCAGCCGGCGTCGCTGTCGTGGACGTAGAGGCTGAACGCGTCGACGGCGAAGCGGCACTCGAAGGTGGCCAGCTCGTCGAACGCCCGGTCGAGGGTCGGGTCGTCGAGGTGGTGCGCGATCGTGACGTGCGGGTGGTAGGGGTAGTGCAGCTCCACCGCCAGTGGGCCCCGGCGTACGGCGTCGGCGAGCACCTCGCACCCGGAGATCCCCTCGGCCACCGTCACGAACACGACGGGTGACACCGGCCGGAAGGTGCCGGTGCCGCGCAGGTGGATGTCGAACGGCTCGATCGTGGCCGCGACGCCGGCGAGGTGCTCGCTCACCGCGGGCAGCTCCTCCTCGGCCACCTCGGCGGGCGGGATCAGCGTGATGTGCGTCGGGATCTGCGTCGCGGTGGTGTCGCCGACGCTCGTGCGGTAGTCCTGGAGCTCGCTCGCCCAGGGCTCGGGGATGGCGATGGCTACTCCGATGGTGGGCACCACTCGACCCTAGCGAGTCGCGGGCAGGAAGCCGACTCGGTCGTAGACGTCGCGCAGCGTCGACTCGGCCACCGCACCCGCACGCCCGGCGCCCTCACGGAGGATGCGCTCGAGCTCCGCACGGTCCTCGAGGAGCTCCCGGGTGCGCTCGCGCAGCGGCGTCAGCGTCTCGAGGACGACGTCGGCCACCTCGGACTTCAGGTCGCCGTAGCCGCGGCCCTCGAAGGCGGACTCCAGCGCCTCGACCTTCTCCCCGGAGAGCGCGGAGTGGATCGACAGCAGGTTGCTGACCCCGGGCTTGTTCTCGCGGTCGAAGCGGATCTCGGTCTCCGAGTCGGTGACCGCCGAGCGGAACTTCTTGGTCAGCACCTTGGGGTCGTCGAGGACCCACACGCAGCCCTGGCCGCCGATCGACTTCGACATCTGCTTCTGGGGGATCTGGAGGTCGTAGATCTTCGCCGTGGACTCGAGGATGTAGGGCTCGGGCGGCCGGAAGGTCTTCTTGTAGCGGTGGTTGAAGCGGTTCGCGAGGTCGCGGGTCAGCTCGAGGTGCTGGCGCTGGTCCTCGCCGACCGGGACGTACTGGGGGCGGTAGAGCAGGATGTCCGCCGCTTGGAGGATCGGGTAGGTGAACAGGCCGACGCTGGCGGCGCCCTCACCGCCCTTGGCGGACTTGTCCTTGAACTGGGTCATCCGCCGGGCCTCGCCGAAGCCGGTCAGGCACTGCAGGACCCAGCCGGCCTGGGTGTGCGCCGGCACCTGGCTCTGCACGAAGATCGTGGCGCGCGCCGGGTCGACGCCGGCCGCGACGAGCTGCGCGGCCGAGACGAGGGTGCGCTCGCGGAGCACCTTGGGGTCCTGCTCGACCGTGATCGCGTGCAGGTCGGCGATGAAGTAGAAGGGCTCGAAGTCCTCCTGCAGCGCGACCCACTGCCGCAGCGCACCGAGGTAGTTCCCGAGGTGGAACGAGTCCGCTGTCGGCTGGATCCCGGACAGGACCCGCGGGCGCGAGACGGGTGAGGTCGACATGGCGCCAGTCTCTCACCGCCCACGGACACGTCGGCGCGTGGTCCCACGCCCGTACGCACGGACGCTCGACGTGGTGCCGACTTGTGACCGACGTCACATTGCCAGTGTGATGTGACTCACCAGTAGGTTTCCGGAGTCGGCCGGGCGGTCCGGCCCAGGAGGGAAGCCACCATGGCACCTGCACCATCACGTCGTCGGACACGCACTCGGGGTCTGTCGGCACGCGCGATCGCGTCAGTCTCCACCCTGCTCACCACCGCACTCACCACCACGCTCGCCCTCGTGGCGATCAGCACGTCGCCGGCGCAGGCCGCCGTCGACGAGCCGCCCCGGCCGGCGTTCTACGAGACTCCCGCCACCCTGCCCAGCGCCAATGGCACGCTCATCCGCAGCGAGAAGATGACCTTCCTGCTCGACCCGCTCGACGCCACCAGCCTGGTCCGCAACGCCCAGCGCGTCCTCTACAAGACCACCAACCGTTCCGGGAAGGCCATCGCGGTCTCCGGCACCGTCCTGGTCCCCAACGCCCCCTGGATCGGGCTCGGCTCCCGCCCCGTCATCGGCTACTCCCCCGGCACCCAGGGGATGGCCGACCGGTGCGCACCGTCGCGCCAGTTCTCCGAGGGCATCGAGTACGAGGGCATCGGGATCGAGGCGCTGCTGCTGCGCGGCTACGCCGTGGCGATGCCCGACTACGAGGGCCTCGGCACCGTCGGCATCCACACCTACATGGACCGCGTGTCGCAGGGCCGCGCCACGCTCGACGTCGTACGCGCCGCACAACGGCTCTCCGGCACCGGGCTCAGCACGACGAGTCCCGTCGGCCTGATGGGCTACTCGCAGGGCGGCGGCGCGGCCGCGGCGGCGGTGGAGCTGGCCTCGACGTACGCCCCCGACCTCCGGGTCAAGGGCGCCGTCGTCGGAGCCGTGCCCGCCGACCTCACCAAGGTGGCCACGAACCTCGACGGCGGGCTCTACTCCTCGTTCGCCTTCTTCGCCCTGCGCGGGCTCGCGGCCAGCTACGACGTCGACCTCACGCCGTACCTCAACGCGACCGGGCGTGCGACCAGCGACCGCGTCGAGACCGAGTGCGTCTTCGACCTGCTCAACAACGCCTTCGTGAAGTCGTCGACGCTGAGCTACAACGGCCAGCCGATGTCGACGCTGATGGCCGCCGAGCCGTTCAGGTCGATCGTGGAGGCGCAGCGCATCGGCACCATCAAGCCGACCGTCCCGGTGCTCGTCACCCACTCCGCGCTCGACGACGTGATCCCCTACGCCGTCGGCAAGCAGATGGCGAGGTCGTGGTGCGGCAAGGGCGCCAACGTGCGGCTGTCCACCAACGTGGCGCCGCTCCACGTCGGCGGCCTCGTGCCTCACGTCGCCGAGTCGCTGCCGTTCTTCGAGGCCCGGTTCGCCGGGATCCCGCAGCTCAGCAACTGCTGGCTGATCTGACCGCCGCGACCCCCGTCCCGCCCCCCGGGGCGGGGGTTCGCAGCGACTGCCTCAGACGACCCAGCCGACGTTCTCGGCGACCAGGTCGGCCGCCGGGTAGATCCCCCGCAGCTCCTGACGGCGCTGCAGCAGGTTCACCACGGCGCCGACGTTGCGGTCGGCCAGCTGTCGGCGGCGCTCCATCTCGCGCGCGATCTTGTCGTCTTCCATGACTCACCCTCCGCAAGGATTCCGGGTGGCTGATCCACCCCCGCGGATTTGATCGTTACAAACGTGTGCAACGCAGGAGTTCCGCCTGTGTTAACTCCGTGCAACACGAACACAGCCGTTCGGGGGGTGATCAGGCACGTACGTCCCGGCCGCGCACGTGCAGCGCGGCCGACAGCAGCAGGATCCCCACCCCGGCGATCGACAGGACGAGGCCGACGAGGGCGGGAGCTCGCAGGCCCCACCCGGCTGCGATGACCAGGCCGCCGAGCCAGGCGCCGAGCGCGTTGGCGATGTTGAGCGAGGCGTGGTTCATCGCCGCGCCGAGGGTCTGGGCGTCACCGGCGACGTCCATCAGCCGCAGCTGGAGGTTCACGACCAGCACCGAGCCGAGGGTGGTGATCAGGAAGACGACCGGCAGCGCGGCCCATCCGTAGGGCGCAGTGAGCCAGAACGCCAGCATCGTGGCGGCCATGCCGACACCGCCGATGATCAGCGAGCGGAAGATCGACCAGTCGGCCATGATCCCGGCCAGCCAGGTGCCGGCGACCATGCCGAGGCCGAAGGACAGGAGGTAGACCGGCACCGACCGCTCCCCCAGCCCGGCGACGTCGGTGACGACGGGAGCGATGTAGGTGTAGACGGCGAACATGCCGCCGAAGCCGACGGCACCGGCGAGCAGCGTGAGCCAGACCTGCGGGACCTTGAAGGCGGAGAGCTCGCGGCGCCCGCTCGCCGCGGCGTCGCCGGGCACGGACGGCACGAACCAGACGACCAGCGCGAGCGTGAGCAGCGCGAGACCGGCGGCCGCCCAGAACGCGGCACGCCACCCCAGCTCCTGGCCGAGGACCGTGGCGGCCGGGACGCCGAGCACGTTGGCGACGGACAGCCCGAGCATGACCAGCGAGACCGCGCGGCCCTTGCGCGAGGGCCGCGCCATGCTGGCCGCGACCAGCGAGGCGACGCCGAAGTAGGCGCCGTGCGGCAGGCCCGCGGCGAAACGGGCGACCATCAGCTGCTCGTACGAGGTGGCGAGCGCGCTCACCCCGTTGCCGACCGCGAAGGCCGCCATCAGCGCCACCAGCAGCGCCCGCCGCGGGAGCCGCGCGCCCAGGAAGGCGAGCACCGGTGCGCCCACGACCACCCCGACGGCGTACGCCGAGATGACGTGGCCGCCGGTCGGGATCGAGACGTCGACACCGCCGGCGATCTGGGGCAGCAGGCCCATCGTGACGAACTCGGTGGTGCCGATCGCGAAGCCGCCCATCGCCAGCGCGAGCACCGCGAGGCCGAAGTGGCGCGCGGTCACCGACGGGACGTCGAGGTCGCGCGACGAGGGGTGGTCGGGCAGGGCAGTGGTCTCGGTGGTCGTCGTCATCACCTGGCGCAAGAGGGCGCGACGGAGGTTTTGTTCCCCCGCCACGGCGCGTCGGGGTGGTTCGTGGCCGGGATCACGCCGCCTCGACCGCCGGCAGCGACCGTGCCCGTCGGCGCTCCCACAGGTGCAGGGCGAGGTCGACCACGGTCTTGAGCCCGAGCAGGAGCAGCACCGGCGCCAGCTCCTCGAGCCCGCTGGGGGCGTCCGAGGCACCGACCGAGCGCATCGCCAGCCCGAAGCCCACGATGATGCCGACGTGGAGCACGAGCATCCGAGGGTAGGGCTGCCACATCGCGGTGGAGGCCGACACCCGCCAGCGCTCGCCGCCGTCGAACCAGTTCAACCACAACGACCCGAGGTGGCTCAGGCCGAGGGCCACGCCGGCGAGCAGCCAGGCGCCGGGGTGGAGGTCACCGCCGGCGAGGAACGCCATCACGAAGGCGAAGACCCCGTGGACGAAGGTGAAGATGCCGTAGTGGAGGGCGAAGAAGAACGCCAGCGAGCCCGAGTCCGACGCGTCGACGGGCCGGCCGTTGAGTGTCATCCGCGCCGAGCCGGGCCCGCGCTCGCCGCGGGCGGTGCGCACCTTGACGATCGTGATCGCCCAGTAGGCGAGGTTCTCGATCCAGTAGACGACGAAGACGTCGCCCACCGACATGTGGCCGGCCCACACCGCCCAGATCGGCAGCAGGTTGCCGACCACCAGGGAGAGCGAGGAGAGCAGGGGCGCCCGCGGCAACCCCTGCTCCCCCGTGACCATCGCCGTCGGCGCCCGGTCCTCGCTCAGCCGAGCGAGGCGAGCGCCTCGTTGAACGTGGCGGACGGACGCATGACCGCCGCGGCCTTCTCGGGGTCGGGGCGGAAGTAGCCGCCGATGTCGGCCGGCTTGCCCTGCACCGCGAGCAGCTCGTCGACGATCTTCTGCTCGTTCTCGCGCAGCGAGCCGGCGAGGGACGCGAACGCCGCCGCGAGGTCGGCGTCCTCGGTCTGCTGCGCCAGCTCCTCTGCCCAGTAGAGGGCGAGGTAGAAGTGCGAGCCGCGGTTGTCGATCGTGCCGAGCTTGCGGCCGGGCGAGCGGTCCTCGTTGAGGAAGGTCTCGGTCGCCCGGTCGAGGGCGTCACCGAGCAGCTTGGCGCGCTGGTTGTCGGCGTAGCCGGCGAGGTGCTCCAGCGAGGCGGCCAGGGCGAAGAACTCGCCGAGGCTGTCCCAGCGGAGGTAGTCCTCCTTGACCAGCTGCTGGACGTGCTTGGGCGCCGAGCCGCCGGCGCCGGTCTCGAAGAGGCCGCCACCGTTCATCAGCGGCACGATCGAGAGCATCTTGGCGCTGGTGCCGAGCTCGAGGATCGGGAACAGGTCGGTGTTGTAGTCGCGCAGCACGTTGCCGGTCACCGAGATGGTGTCCTCGCCCTTGCGGATCCGCTCCAGCGAGTACGTCGTGGCCTCGGCAGGCGCCATCACCCGGATGTCGAGGCCGTCGGTGTCGTGCTCCTTCAGGTACTCGGTGACGAGCGCGATCAGGTTGGCGTCGTGCGCGCGGGTCTCGTCGAGCCAGAAGACGGCGGGCGTCCCGGACGCGCGGGCGCGGGTGACGGCGAGCTTCACCCAGTCGCGGATCGAGGCGTCCTTGGTCTGGCAGGCGCGCCAGATGTCGCCGGGCTGGACGTCGTGCGACATCAGCACCTCGCCGGCGGCGTTGCGGACCTCGACCTTGCCCGCTGCGGGGATCTCGAAGGTCTTGTCGTGGGAGCCGTACTCCTCGGCCGCCTTGGCCATCAGGCCGACGTTGGGCACCGAGCCCATCGTCGCCGGGTCGAGGGCGCCGTGGGTCCGGCAGTCGTCGATCGCGGCCTGGTAGACGCCGGCGTAGGACGAGTCCGGGATGACGGCGAGGGTGTCCTGCTGCTCGCCGTCGGCGTTCCACATCTGGCCCGACGTACGGATCATGGCCGGCATCGAGGCGTCGATGATGACGTCGGAGGGGACGTGCAGGTTGGTGATGCCGCGGTCGGAGTCGACCATGGCCAGCGACGGCCCCTCGGCCAGGCCCTTCTCGAAGGCGGCCCTGATCTCGGCCCCGCCCTCGACCTTGTCGAGCCCGGACAGGATGGCGCCGAGGCCGTCGTTGGCCGACAGGCCGGCGGCGGCGAGCTGCTCGCCGTACTGGGCGAAGACGTCGGCGAAGTAGGCGCGCACGACGTGGCCGAAGATGATCGGGTCGGAGACCTTCATCATCGTGGCCTTGAGGTGGGCGGAGAACAGGACGCCGTCGGCCTTGGCCCTGGCGACCTGCTCCTGGAGGAACTCGTCGAGCTTGGCTGCGCTCATGAAGGTCGCGTCGACGACCTCGCCCTCGAGGACCGCCAGGCCCTCCTTGAGCACCGTCTCGGACCCGTCGCTGCCGACGTGGACGATCGACAGGGTGTCGTCGGCGGGGATGACGACCGACTGCTCGTTGCTGCGGAAGTCGTCGTGGCCCATCGTGGCGACCGACGTCTTCGACTCGCTGCTCCACGCGCCCATCGAGTGCGGGTGCGACCTGGCGTAGTTCTTCACCGACGCGGGCGCGCGGCGGTCGGAGTTGCCCTCGCGCAGCACCGGGTTGACCGCGGACCCCTTGACCTTGTCGTAGCGGGCGCGGATCTCTCGCTCCTCGTGGGTCTGCGGGTTCTCCGGGTAGTCGGGCAGGTCGTAGCCCTGCGACTGCAGCTCGGCGATGGTCGCCTTGAGCTGCGGGATCGAGGCGGAGATGTTGGGCAGCTTGATGATGTTGGCCTCGGGCTTCGTGGCGAGCTCGCCGAGCTCGGCGAGGGCGTCGTCGAGGCGCTGCTCGTCGGTGAGACGGTCGGGGAACTGCGCGATCACGCGGCCGGCGAGCGAGATGTCACGCGTCTCGACGTCCACACCGGCGGTCTTCGCGTAGGCGGCGATGATCGGCAGGAACGAGTACGTCGCCAGCAGCGGCGCCTCGTCGGTGTGGGTGTAGATGATCTTGGCCATGGTAACGACAGCTCCTGTAGATCGCGATCTGATCCGGGCATAACTCTTGACGTCAAGATACCTGACGCGGGGAAGCGTTGCGACTCGCCTACCCTCGCACCCCTCTCGCCAACGCCGCTAGGCTCACCGTGGCCTACGAGGGGTACGGCCGACCTGACTCACTGAGGGGACTCGCGATGAGCGACATCGTCGAAGACACACCGACCACCGGGCAGAAGTTCACCGCAGAGACTCTGGGCACCTTCGTGCTCGTCTTCTTCGGCTGCGGTGCCGCCGTCTACAGCGGCGGCGATCTCGTCGCGACCGCCCTGACCTTCGGCCTCACCGTGGTGGTGATGTCCTACGCCGTCGGTCGCATCTCCGGTGGGCACTTCAACCCGGCCGTCACGCTGGGCGCCGTGCTCGGCGGCCGACTGCCGTGGAACCAGGTCGGCATCTACATGGCCGCCCAGCTCCTCGGCGGCCTCCTCGCCGGCGCGGTGCTCCTCGGCCTCGGCAACGGCTTCGAGGGCTTCACCGCCGAGGGCAACATGGGCCAGAACTTCTTCGGCGACCAGGGCTCGGGGTACGCCTGGTGGGCGGCGCTGCTGCTCGAGGTCCTCCTGACGGCGGTCTTCCTCTGGATCATCCTGGCGGTGACCGACGAGCGCAACGAGATCAACGCCGCGCTCGGCCCGCTGGCGATCGGCCTGTCCCTCGCGATGATCCACTTCGTCGCCATCCCGCTGACCGGCACGTCGGTCAACCCGGCCCGCTCCATCGGTGTCGGCGTCTTCGCCGGCACCGACGCGATCGTGCAGCTGTGGCTCTTCGTCGTCGCACCGCTCCTCGGCGCGGCGATCGCCGGCCTCACCTACCCGATCCTCTTCGGCCAGGGCGGGGCCCCGGTCGCCGGCTCGGGCCTCAACTTCAGCGGCGGGAGGAAGGACCAGTTCGTCCCCGGCTCCTACGAGGCCCAGTGGAACCAGGGCCAGCAGGGCGGCTGGGGCCAGCCCGGCGCCGCGTGGGGTGCTCCCCCGCAGCAGCAGTGGGGCCAGCCCGACCCCTACCAGCCGCCGCACCCGCCACAGCAGCAGCCCGACCCCTACTCCACGCCCCAGGCGGCGCCGCAGCCCGGCCAGTGGGGGCAGCCCGCACCGCAGCAGCAGCCGACCCAGCCCGGCCAGTGGGGCGCTCCCCAGCAGCCGTACCAGCCGCAACAGCCGCAGCAGCCCGGCCCGAGCGCGCCCGGCCACTGGGGCAACCCCGACGGCGACGACGACGGCCGCACGCAGGTGCGCCGCCCGGACTAGCTCACGGTCGGACCAGCTGCGCGGTCCAGCCGGCGTCGAGGTCCTCGAACCCCACGAGGCCGACACCCTTCTCGTACACGCGACGAGTCGTGGTGTCGGCCTCGTCGCGCGTCTGGACCATGTCGTCCGACTGGTCCTCGATCGTCCGGCTCGCGCGGGGCAGGCCCGGGACGTCGTACGTCAGCCAGCCGTCGCCGAGCCGCGGGTCGGCGGGCATCGCGAGGCCCGCCCCGGCACCGCCCTCCCCCGCGCGCCAGCCGGCGCCGTCCGCGTCGGCCCCGACGAGCCAGACGTTGCCCGCCTCGTCCTGGGCGTAGAGATCGGTCTCCACGCTCGTCGTGCCGCCGAGGTCGACGGTGGTCTCCACCGCGGTGGCGTCGAGCCCGGCGACCGGGACCGTGCCGTCGAGCACCTCCACCTCGATCGTGCCGCTCGAGGACCCGTCGCCGGTGACGTCGTAGGTCCACCGGGCTCCGGGCTCGAGGGGCAGCCACGGGTTGTCCACGACATCGACGAAGTCGCCGGGCGACGGGGTCGGGGTCGGGACCACCAGCCCGTTGATGCCCGGCGAGTCGTACGGCTCGGGCTGGCCGATGCCGGCGCACCCGGTGAACCCCAGCGCGAGACCGGCCGCCAGCACACCGGCCGCCAGCGGGCGGCGTACGGCTCGGGGCCCCGTCGTCATGGGCGCCAGCATGCCAGCCGGCCCCCGCTGCTAGCGTCAGCAGGACAATCCAGCACCGCTTCGAGACCCCCTCACGAGGAGTACGACCGTGACCTCCGAACCTCTCAAGGTGGCCGTCACCGGCGCCGCCGGCCAGATCGGCTACAGCCTGCTCTTCCGCCTCGCCAGCGGCGCGCTGGCCGCGGACCGCCCCATCGAGCTCCGGCTGCTCGAGATCGAGCCCGCCCTCAAGGCGCTCGAGGGTGTCGTCATGGAGCTCGACGACTGCGCCTTCCCGAACCTCGCCGGCGTCGAGATCGGCGCCGACGCGGAGAAGATCTTCGACGGCGTGAACCTCGCCCTGCTCGTCGGCGCGCGCCCGCGCGGCCCCGGCATGGAGCGCGGCGACCTGCTCTCCGCCAACGGCGCGATCTTCACGGCGCAGGGCAAGGCCCTGAACGCCGTCGCCGCCGACGACGTCCGCATCGGCGTCACCGGCAACCCGGCCAACACCAACGCCCTCATCGCGATGAGCAACGCGCCCGACATCCCGCGCGAGCGCTTCTCCGCGCTGACCCGCCTCGACCACAACCGGGCGATCAGCCAGCTCGCGGCCAAGACCGGCGCCAAGGTCACCGACATCAAGAAGATGACGATCTGGGGCAACCACTCCGCGACCCAGTACCCCGACCTGTTCCACGCCGAGGTCAACGGCCAGAACGCCGCCGAGCTCGTCGGTGACCAGGCCTGGCTGGAGAACGACTTCATCCCGACCGTCGCCAAGCGCGGCGCCGCGATCATCGACGCCCGCGGCTCGTCCTCGGCCGCGTCCGCCGCGTCGGCGACCATCGACGCCGCCCGCGACTGGCTGTTCGGCTCCGCGGCCGACGACTGGGTCTCGATGGCCGTGGTGTCCAGCGGCGAGTACGGCGTCCCCGAGGGCCTGATCTCCTCGTTCCCCGTCACCACCTCCGGTGGCGACTGGTCGATCGTCGAGGGCCTCGAGATCGACGACTTCTCCCGCGCCCGCATCGACGCCTCCACCGCGGAGCTCGCCGACGAGCGCAAGGCCGTCACGGAGCTCGGCCTCATCTGATCCGACCCCGGCCGGGCACTCCCTCGCGGGGGTGCCCGGCCGCCGTCGTCTCAGAACTCCGGCTGGTCCGGGATCGACCCCGCCAGGAAGATCAGCGCCCCCCCGAGCACGATGAGCACGACCGCGTCGAGGACCTTGTGCCGCACCGCGAGCATGCCGGCGTCACGACGGCGGAGCACGAGGCGTACGGCGGCCGCGAAGATCAGCGAGCCGCCCATCAGTCGGATGCCGGTGCGCCACTCGTCGAGCGCGACGACGACCATCGCGACGCCGACGGCGCCGAGGACGAGCAGGTAGAACGCGCCCCCGATGGTCGAGGGGTAGCGCCGCGGCTCGTCCGGGTCGTACGGCTCGGCGGAGACCGGCGGGACGGACTCGGGCGGCTCGAGGTGGTCGTGGCTGTCGGCCATGTCAGGACCGGACGGACCTCTCGGCGATCTCCACGATGTTGGTCAGCAGCATCGCGCGCGTCATCGGGCCCACGCCCTTGGGGTTGGGCGAGACCCAGCCGGCGACGTCCCAGACGCCGGGGTGCACGTCACCGGTGACCTTGCCGTCGACCCGGGAGACGCCCACGTCGAGCACGGCGGCGCCGGGCTTCACCATGTCGGCGGTGATGATGCCGGGAACGCCCGCGGCCGCCACGACGATGTCCGCGTGGCGTACGTGGGCGGCGAGGTCGCGGGTGCCGGTGTGGCACAGCGTGACCGTGGCGTTCTCGGAGCGGCGGGTCAGCAGCAGCCCGAGCGGGCGTCCGACCGTGAGGCCACGTCCGACGACGACGACCTCCGCGCCGGCGATCTCGATGCCGTGGCGCCGCAGCAGCTCGATGGCGCCGACAGGGGTGCACGGCAGCGGGCCGGACTCACCGAGCACGAGCTTGCCCAGGTTGACCGGGTGCAGGCCGTCGACGTCCTTGTCGGGGTCGACGCGCGAGAGCAGGGCGAACTCGTCGAGGCCGGTCGGCTGCTGGACCAGGAAGCCGGTGCAGGCGGCGTCGGCGTTGAGCTCGTCGATGACCGCCTCGACCTCGGCCTGGGTGGCCGTGGCGGGCAGGTCGCGGCGGATCGAGGTGATGCCGATCTCCGCGCAGTCCTTGTGCTTGGCGCCGACGTACCAGTGCGAGCCGGGGTCGTCGCCGACGAGCACGGTGCCGAGGCCGGGGGTGACCCCCTGCTCCTTCAGGGCGGCGACGCGCTGGGCGAGCTCCGCCTTGATGGTCCGCAGCGTGGCTGCGCCGTCGAGGGTCTGTGCGGTCACGGTGGTCATCCTAGGGAGCCCCGTCCTCAGTGGAAGAAGTGCCGGGCGCCGGTGACGTACATCGTCACGCCGGCAGCCTCGCACGCCGCGACGACCTCGGCGTCGCGCACCGACCCTCCGGGCTGGACGATGGCCTTCACCCCGGCGTCGATGAGGATCTGCGGTCCGTCGGCGAAGGGGAAGAACGCGTCGGAGGCCGCGACGGCCGAGGCGGCCCGCTCCCCCGCCCGCTCGACCGCGAGGCGGCAGGAGTCGACACGGTTGACCTGGCCCATCCCGACGCCGACCGAGGCGCCGTCGGCGGCCAGGAGGATCGCGTTGGACTTCACCGCGCGGCACGCGCGCCACGCGAAGGCGAGGTCGGCGAGCACCTCGTCGGACGCGGCCTCGCCGGTCGCGAGGGTCCACGTCGACGGGTCGTCGCCCTCGGCGCTGACGTCGTCGCGCTCCTGGAGCAGCAGCCCGCCGGAGATGGAGCGCATGTCGCCGCCACCGCGCGCCAGCGGCGGGCACTCGAGGACGCGGATGTTCTTCTTCGCCCGGAGCGCCTCGATCGCGCCGTCCTCGTAGCCGGGCGCCACGATGACCTCGGTGAAGATCTCGGCGACCTGCTCGGCCATCGCGACGGAGACCGGGACGTTGGTGGCGATCACGCCGCCGAACGCGCTGACGGGGTCGCACTCGTGCGCCTTGCGGTGGGCCTCGGCCACGTCACCGGCGACCGCGATGCCGCACGGGTTGGCGTGCTTGATGATCGCGACGGCCGGCTCGTCGAAGTCGTACGCCGCCCGGCGGGCCGCGTCGGCGTCGACGTAGTTGTTGTAGGACATCTCCTTGCCGTGGTGCTGCGTGGCCTGCGCCAGCCCCGGACCGCCGGGCAGGAAGCCGTTGCTGTAGAGCGCGGCGGACTGGTGCGGGTTCTCGCCGTAGCGCAGCACCGCCTCCTTGTTCCACGTCGCACCCATCCAGGCCGGGAAGCCGGACCCCTCGCTCGTGTCGGTGAGCACGTTGCCCATCCACGCCGCCACGTGCACGTCGTAGGTCGCGGTGTGGACGAACGCCTCGGCGGCGAGGCGCTGCCGCTCGGCCAGGGTGAAGCCCCCGGCGGCCACGGCGGCCAGCACCGTGTCGTACGCCGCGGGCGAGGTGACGATCGCGACGCTGGGGTGGTTCTTGGCGGCGGCGCGCACCATCGACGGGCCGCCGATGTCGATCTGCTCGACGCACTCGTCGGGGCCGGCACCGGAGGCGACGGTCTGCGTGAAGGGGTAGAGGTTGCTGACCACGAGGTCGAACGGCTCGACGCCGAGCTCCTCGAGCTGCGCGACGTGGGAGTCGAGGCGGCGGTCGGCGAGGATGCCGGCGTGCACGCGCGGGTGCAGCGTCTTGACCCGCCCGTCGAGGCACTCGGGGAAGCCGGTGAGGTCCTCGACCTTGGTGACCGGGAGGCCGAGCGACTCGATCAGCGCGGCCGAGCCGCCGGTGGAGACCAGCTCGACGCCGGCGTCGTGCAGGCCCCGGACCAGGGCCTCGAGCCCGGTCTTGTCGTAGACGGAGACGAGTGCACGCTTGATCGGGATACGCAGTTCAGAAGACACGGGACTCCTCGGAGGTCGAGCTCGTTGACGAGATCGAGGGCACCCAGGCGTTCGATGCCCTCGCGCGTCACTCCCTGGTGGTGGCCCACCTGCGCCAGTCGTGTGCCCCGCAGACTACCGAGCGTCGCCGCCGATGCGAACCCGGCGCCCCTCCACCGAGATCCCCTCGCGGGCGATCCGGCCGACCGCGTCGACGAGCATGGCGCGCTCGGCTGCCTTGATCCGCTCGTGCAACGACGCCACGTCGTCGTCCTCGACGACCTCGACGGGCACCTGGGCCACGATCGGGCCGGTGTCGACCCCCGCGTCGACCACGAACAGAGTGGCTCCGGTGACCTTG
This sequence comes from Nocardioides ganghwensis, assembly GCF_014779655.1. Classification (GTDB taxonomy): domain Bacteria; phylum Actinomycetota; class Actinomycetes; order Propionibacteriales; family Nocardioidaceae; genus Nocardioides; species Nocardioides ganghwensis. Next base: position 356,607 of record NZ_JACXYX010000002.1, on the reverse strand, counting down.
ACGCCGTGCTCGAGCGCGTCGCGCGGGCCGTGCATCCCGGGGAACGCCGGGCACAGTGCGGGGTGGGTGTTGAGGGTGAGGAACCGGTCGAGGAAGTCCTGCGAGAGCAGCTTCATGAAACCCGCCGACACCACCAGGTCCGGCTCGAACGCGCCCACCTTGTCGGCCAGCGCGCGGTCCCAGTGCTCGCGGGAGGTGTAGTCGGCGACCCTGGCCACGAAGGTCGGCACCCCGGCGCGGTCGGCCCGTGCCAGGCCCTCGACGCCGTCGCGGTCGGCCCCCACGGCCACGACGCGGGCGCCGTACGCCGGGTCGGCGCAGGCGTCCAGCAGGGCCTGCAGGTTGGTGCCGGCCCCGGACACCAGGACGACGATGCGAGCGGGACTGTTCACGCCGGGGAGTCTAGGCGCGGTGGGAGGGCCCGTCCGACGCCGTCCGTCGCTCGCGCACCAGACGGCCCGCGACCAGCGCCGCGATGCCGGTCGTCACCGGCACGGCGGCGAGGATGCCGAGTCCGCCGACGAGGCCGCGCACGACCTCCTGGGCGACCACCTCCTGGCTGACCGCGATCCCGAAGGGCAGCGACAGCGCCGAGAAGACGAGCATCAGCGGGAGCGTGGCGCCGACGTAGGCCAGGACGAGCGTGTTGACGGTCGACGCGGCGTGCGAGCGCCCGATCCGCATCGCCCGCACGAAGATCGACCGCACGCTGGCGTCGGGGTCGACGTCGGCGAGCTCCCACACCGCCCACGTCTGCGTGACGGTCACGTCGTCGAGCACGCCGAGCGCGCCGATGACGAGGCCGGCGAGCAGCAGCCCGCGGAGGTCGACCTGGGCGGCGATGCCGGAGATGTACTGGCTGCCCTCGTCGACGAGACCGGTGAAGTGGCCCACCCGGGTGAACACCCACCCGAGCACGCCGATGACCACGAGCGAGACGAGGGTGCCGAGCATCGCGACGGTGGAGCGGATGTCGAAGCCGTGGGAGAGGTAGAGCGTGACGAGCATGATGGCGGCGGCGGTGATGACGGCCACGGCGAGGGGCGAGGCGCCCTCCATGATCGCGGGGAGGGTGAAGACCGCGATGAGGACCAGCGAGTACGCGAGGGAGGCGAGGGCCCCGATGCCGCGCCAGCGCGACAGCGCGAGGACGCCGACGGCGAACAGGATGGTCAGCACGAGCAGCGGCGGGCCGCGGTCGAAGTCCTGGAAGGCGTACTGCTCGCCGTCGGGGGCCTCCGCGGTGAAGGAGACGATGATCCGGTCGCCCGCCACCACCTCGGGCGCCTGGCTGCCGTAGGGCAGCAGGGCCACCGCCTCCCCGGGCGCGCCGGGACCGCTGAGCACCTCGACCTCGGCCTGCTGGCAGCCCTCGACCGCCTGCTCCTGCTGGCAGGGTCCGACGGACAGCACCTCGGCGGTGCCGCGCTCCACGTCGACGCCCGGACCGCTGACCGCGAGGTCGCCGTCGGGCCAGAGCACGAACAGCCCGACCAGGGTCGCCAGGACGAGGGGTCCGACGACGACGGCCAACAGCACCTGCAGCCGCCGCGGCGCGGCCCCCAGGGAGGGACGGTCGCCGTGGCTGTGTCCAGCCCCCATGCTCAGTCCTCCGTGGGGGTCGGGCGGGGCGTACAGGTCGAGCGCCAGGCGAGGACCGCCAGCACGGAGGCACCCAGCAGGGCACCGATGCCGCAGGCGGTCACCGAGTGGACCAGCACGTCGCGGGTGAACGGACCGACGAAGCGCATCCGACCCGGTCCGACGGCCCCGCCGGAGAGGGAGGCGAGCACCGCGAACCCGAAGCCCGCGACGAGCCCGCCACCGCAGCCGGCGAGCAGCAGGCGGTCCCAGCTGAGCAGCCGGCCGCGCAGCGCCCGGAAGGCGGCGTACGCCGCGACCAACGGCGGGAGGGCCATCAGCCCACCGACCCAGCCCGCTGGCGTGCCCGTCGCCGGGAGCGCGGCCAGGAGCGGCACGACCGGCAGCGGACCCAGCACGACCGCGCCGGGCGAGACGAGGGTGGCGCCACCGACCGCGAAGCCCGGCCCGAGCAGGAAGGAGCCGGTGAACAGCGCGGCGTTGGGGACGAACGCGGTGTTGGCGAGCGCGTAGAGCCCGGCCTCGGACGGGCTGGGGTGCAGCCGCGACGTCATGGTGGCGGCGTCGTCGAAGGAGAGGGCGAGCGCGACGAGGAGGACCAGCGTGGAGACGACGAGCAGCCGGGCCAGGACGGCGCCGGCGACGGCTGCACCCGCGCGCACCGCGGCCGGGAGGAACGCCGCCCAGATCGCGGCCCGGCCGGACCCGGTCGCGATCGCCGGTGCGGCCACGAAGGCGGTCAGCAGGACGGTCCAGGCGAGCACGCGCGGCAGGGACGGGTCGGCCGTGGTGCCGGCCGCCAGGGTCGCCACCACGACGGCCACCACGGCGTACCCGGCGAGGAACAGCACGACGGCGGTGGGCACGGTGAAGTCGCGCTCGCCGTCGGAGATCCGGTCGGCGTCGGGGCCGTGGCCGGAGACCGAGTCTCCGACGCGGTGCCCGAGGCGCCACATCGACCACGCGGCGACCGCGGTGATGCCGAGCGGCACGATCGCGATCCGCGCGCCCATCACGGTGACGCCGGAGCCGTGTCCGGCCAGCCACGCCAGCGCGCCCACGCGCATGCCGTCGCGGGGAGCGCCGTGCACGCCGGCGTCGGTGGCGAACCAGCCGATGACCCCGATCGCGAGCAGCACGACGAGCGGGCCGAGCGCGGCCATCACCCCCCCGAGCGTCGCGATCAGCACCAGCGGGCGCGGCCGGGCAGCCTCGGTGCGCGCGTGGTCGGGTCGGGTGAGGAGCGACGTCATGGCCGACCCATCATCACCCGGTCGCGGCGGCAGATCGCGCTCCCACGCCGCCCGCGCGCAGGGGCCGGCCGAGCGCGGGCCGATGGTGGGGAAGGATGTGCGCGGCGTTGGCCGCTCCCGTACCGTGGAGCGGTCATGAGGAGCCCCGAGACGTTCGACGCCTACTACGTCGAGACCCGCACCCGACTCCTGCACGAGGCCTACGCACTCACCGGCGACGCCCCGGCCGCCCGTGCAGCCGTTCGCGACGCCTTCGTCGTCGCGTGGCACCACTGGCGCAAGGTCGGCCAGCTCGACGACCGCGACGCGTACGTCCGCCCGCTCGCCCTCGGCCGCGCCCGGCGCCGGCACACCGCCCGCATCTGGCACCGCGACAAGTCGCTCGCCCCCGAGACCCGCAGCACGCTCGAGGCACTCTCCAAGCTCTCCACCCGCCAGCGCGAGCTCCTCGTGCTCAACGGGCTCTCCGCGTTGTCGCTGTCCGACATCTCGCGCACCGTGGGCCTGCCGCGCGCCGACGCCGAGCGCGAGCTGCAGACCGCGAGCTCCCAGTTCTCCCTGCACCGCGACGCGCCCACCACCGAGATCCCGCGCCTGCTCCACGGCCTCGCGGCACCGCTCGAGGAGATCCGCTGGCCCCGCGCGACGGTCATCCGGCGCGCCGGCGCGGCACGGCGTCGTACGCACACGGTGATCGGCGCCGCCGTCGCCACGGCCGCCCTCGTCGCCTCGGGGTCCCTCGTCGCCACCGGGTCCAACGCCGAGGCGACGAGCCTCAGCGAGGAGAAGGCCACGCCGGGCGTCACGGTGCACCAGCCCGAGACCGAGAGCGCCGGCGAGCCGATCATCGACGAGGCCGCCCTCTTCTCCCCCGGCCAGCTGTCCCGGTTCGGGTCCGGGCTGGACTGGGCCGAGACCTCGACGACCGACAACCTCTCCGGCAACGGCCTGCTCGCGCCGTGCCAGCGGGAGCGGTTCGCCGACCCCGACGGCGTCACCGCCCTCGCCCGTACGTGGGAGGGCTCGACGACCCGGGTCGTGAAGCAGCAGGTCGGCAAGGGCAAGCGCCAGCGCACCCGCGAGCGCGAGGTCAGCCGCGTCGAGTCCACCGCCGTCCAGATGGTCGAGATGTCGCGCAACGAGCAGCAGGCCGAGCAGGGCTTCGAGACCGCGTCGCTGTGGTTCGCCGGCTGCATCGACCCCCGCACCCAGCTGCTCTCCACCCGCACCGTCAAGCGCGTCGGCGACGACGCCCGGGTGTTCCGGCTGCGGTCGTGGGGCAAGGTGCCGGCCTCGATCAGCGTCGGCACCGCCCGCACGGGCAGCCTGCTCGTCACCACCGTCGTCCGCAGCCAGGGAAAGGCGGTCGGCGACAAGGCGGTCCTCACCGGCCTCGCGGCCGCGGTCAACGGTCTGTGCGGCTCCGACGGCGCCGGGACGTGTGCCGGCCGCGCCCGCGCGACCACCACCGCGCCCCTCGACATCGGCACACCTCCCGGACTGCTGTCCGTCGTCGACCTGCCGCCCGTCGCCCAGGTGCGCGGTCCCTGGGTCGGCACCGAGCCCGAGCGGGCGCGCAGCAACTACGCGGCGACCCGGTGCGACCGCACCACGTTCCAGGGCAAGGGCATCAGCAAGGCGCTGACCCGGACCTTCCTGTTCCCCGAGACGCCGGACGCCTCCCAGCTCGGCCTGACCCAGACCGTCGGGTCGATGAAGCAGGCGAAGGCGAGCGGGTTCGTCGACCAGGTCCGCGACCGCATCCGCCAGTGCGGCCGGGAGAACCTCGGCACCAGCGTGACCCAGCTCGCCGAGACCTCGACCCGGACGACCGACCTGAGCGTGTGGGCCCTCACCATCGAGCTCAACGACCGCCAGTCGTTCCCGTTCCTCATGGCGATCGTCCGCCACGGCACCGCCGTGTCGCAGCTCGGGTTCGCCCCCGACCGCACCATGACGATGTCGCGCGCCGACTTCGTGGCGCTCTCGCGCCGGGTCCTCGAGCGGCTCGGACGACTCGACTCCTCAGGCTGACGCAACCTTTTGCCGCCCCGCGGTGTCTCATCCGTCATGAGGCACCGTCACCGGCCCGGACGCGCCATCTCGGCGCGCGCCCTGGCCTGCGCCCTGACAGGGGCACTGGCAGGGGGACTGGTGCTCGCCGGCTGCGGCGACCGGCAGTCGGGCGACCTCGCCTCCGCGGACGCGTCGACGGCCGGCGCGTCCAGCGCGGCCGAGGTGACCATCCCCGACGACTTCCCCCTCTCGGCCGGGATGGGCGGGCCGGAGGACACCGTCCCCACCTCGCGCACCGGCACCGGCCTGCGCGACCTCGACGTGTGCCGTACGACACCCCTGCGCGGCATCGGGACCCGGGACCGCATGGTCGCCGACGCCAGCGGCGGCGAGTCGGCCGACACCCGTGAGCTCGTCGTCCTGAGCGGGGCCGACGAGGCGACCGCGCTGGGCGAGGAGATCGCCGCTCTCGCGACGGGCTGCGACACGGACGGGGAGACAGGTGGCAGCGACCGGATGGCGACCCGCACCGAGGTGCTGGAGTCCCCCTTCGGCCCCACCCCGGCGACGACGCTGCTCCAGACCCACACCGTCGACGGCGTCCCCGGCACCGGCGCGACGGTCGTCCACGTCGTGCCGGTCGGGCCGGCGCTGCTCGTCACCTCGACCTACGGCCAGTGGACGCGCGACCAGGCCAGGCGGGCCGTCGACGACACGGTCGGCCCGCTGCGGGACACGGTCGCCGCCCTGGGGGCGTTCGGGGACGTGCCCGTCTCGTCCGAGGAGCCGACCGACGAGCCGACCGACGAGGCCGCGCCCACCGAGATCCCGGCGGACTTCCCCCTCGCCGTGGGTCTTCCCGCCGACGGCGGTGACGTCCGGGTGTCCCCGCCGTCGCCGGACGGCGACGGCATCGGAGAGGTCGAGATGTGCGGGCAGGTGGTGTGGCCGCAGCGGGAGACGCCCGGCGGCCTGCGGCGCCTGGTCGCGTCGGCCGCGGCCCCCGAGCACCACGAGTGGCGCGAGCTGGTCGTGCACACCGGCCCCGAGCACGCGAGCTCGGCCATGGACGTCCTCCGGGAGGCCGTGGCGGAGTGCCGCACCGACCGCAACCTGGTGTGGACCCTGCTCGAGCGCGACACCGGGCACGACACGGTCACAGTCGGTCTCACCTACTCCGACGGCCTGGGCAGCTCGGTCCTCCAGGTCACCCGCGTCGGTTCGGCGCGGCTGCTCGTCAGCACATACGGTGAGGGCTCGCTCGCGTCGCTGGACGGGCAGGCCGACGAGGTCACGGGGACCTCGCAGAACATCCTTCCGGCGATGTGCGTGTTCACGAGAACGGGGTGCTAGACAACCATGTCAATTCCATCGACGCTCGCCAGCTCGGCCTGCCCGACCCTGCCGTCCCCGCGCCGGCTCAACGCCGTCGCGCCCGTACGCCTGCTCGGCGCCCACGTCGTGTGGCGCGTGCTGTGGGAGGCGAAGGCTCCCGTACGTCCCGGACGGCACGCGAAATCACCGACGGCCCCGCAGGATGACCTGCGAGGCCGTCTGGACTGAGCCGCCGGCTCAGGGGTCGATCAGAGCTTCTCGAGGATCTCCCGCATCAGCGCAGCGGTCTCGGACGGCGTCTTGCCGACCTTGACCCCGGCGGCCTCGAGGGCCTCCTTCTTGGCCTGCGCGGTGCCCGAGGAGCCCGACACGATGGCGCCGGCGTGGCCCATCGTCTTGCCCTCGGGGGCGGTGAAGCCGGCGACGTAGCCGACGACCGGCTTGGTCACGTGCTCCTTGATGTAGGCCGCAGCGCGCTCCTCGGCGTCGCCACCGATCTCGCCGATCATCACGATCGCCTTGGTCTCCGGGTCGTTCTCGAAGGCCTCGAGCGCGTCGATGTGCGTGGTGCCGATGATCGGGTCGCCGCCGATGCCGATGGCGGTGGTGAAGCCGAAGTCCTTCAGCTCGTACATCATCTGGTAGGTCAGCGTGCCCGACTTCGAGACGAGGCCGACCGGGCCCTTGCCCGCGATGGTGTGCGGGGTGATGCCGGCCAGCGACTCCTCCGGCGTGATGATGCCGGGGCAGTTGGGGCCGATCATCCGGGTGTTCTTGCCCTCGAGGTAGGCCACGACCTCGGCGGTGTCGAGGACGGGGACGCCCTCGGTGATCACCACGAGGAGCGGGATCTCGGCGTCGATGGCCTCGATGCAGGCATCCTTGGTGAAGGCCGGCGGCACGAACGCGACGGACACGTTGGCGCCGGTCTCCTTCATGGCCTCCTCGACGGTGCCGAAGACCGGGAGCTCCTTGCCGCCGAGCTCGACGGTGGTGCCGGCCTTGCGCGCGTTGACGCCGCCGACGATGTTGGCGCCCGACTCGACCATGAGGGTGGTGTGCTTGGCGCCCATGCCGCCCGTCATGCCCTGGACGATGATCTTGGAGTCGGAGTTGAGGTAGATGCTCATCTGTTCAGTTCTCTCTCTCAGGCCTGGTGGGCGAGCTCGGCGGCCTTGTCAGCCGCGCCGTCCATCGTGTCGACCTGGGTGACCAGCGGGTGGTTGAACTCGTCGAGGATCCGACGGCCCTCCTCGACGTTGTTGCCGTCGAGGCGTACGACGAGGGGCTTGCTCTCCTCGTCGCCGAGGATCTTCAGCGCACCCACGATGCCGTTGGCGACCTCGTCGCAGGCGGTGATGCCGCCGAAGACGTTGACGAACACGCTCTTGACCTGCGGGTCGTTGATGATCACGTCGAGGCCGTCGGCCATCACCTGGGCGTTGGCGCCGCCGCCGATGTCGAGGAAGTTGGCGGGCTTCACGCCGCCGTGCGCCTCGCCGGCGTACGCGACGACGTCGAGGGTGCTCATCACGAGGCCCGCGCCGTTGCCGATGATGCCGACCTGGCCGTCGAGCTTGACGTAGTTGAGGCCCTTGTCCTTGGCCTTCGCCTCGAGCGGGTCGGCCTCCTCGCGGATCTCGAACTGCTCGTGGTCGGGGTGGCGCACCTCGGAGGCGTTGTCGTCGAGCGACACCTTGCCGTCGAGCGCCTCGAGCTTGTCGCCCTCGAGCCGCGCGAGCGGGTTGACCTCGACGAGGGTGGCGTCCTCCTCGACGTAGACCTTCCACAGCGCCTGGACCATCTCGATGGCCTGGTCGCGCAGCGCGGCGGGGAACTTGGCCTCGTCGACGATGGCGGCGGCCTTCTCGGGCGTCACGCCCTCGAGGGCGTCGACGCGGATCTTCTTGACGGCGTCGGGGTTGGTCTTGGCGACCTCCTCGATCTCCACGCCGCCCTCGACCGATGCGATGCACAGGTGCGAGCGGTTGGAGCGGTCGAGCAGGAAGGAGAAGTAGTACTCCTCCACCGGGGGCGTCGCCGGGGTCACGAGGACCCGGTTGACGGTGAGGCCCTTGATCTCCATGCCGAGGATGTCGCGGGCGTAGGACTCGGCCTCGTCGGCGGTCTTGGCGATCTTCACGCCGCCGGCCTTGCCACGGCCGCCGGCCTTGACCTGGGCCTTGACGACGGTCACGCCGCCCATCTCCTCGGCGGCTGCTCGCGCGGCCTCCGGGGTCTCGGCCACGACGCCGAGGGTGGTCGCTACTCCATGCTTGGCGAAGAGCTCCTTCGCCTGAAATTCCATCAGGTCCACGAGGTGACCAGTCCTTTTCGTTGCGAACAGTGGCGGGGATTCCCTCTCGGCACCCTAGACCTCCCCGGCGGGGTCGCACGAGGTCGGGTGAGCGTGGTGGTGCTCACTCCCCGGCTACGTTGAGTCGCATGTCGTCGGTCATGTGGTTCCGCAGGGACCTGAGGGTCAGGGACAACCCGGCCCTCCTCGCCGCCCTCGAGGAGGGACCGGTCACCGCGCTCTTCGTGGTCGACCCCACCATCTGGGCGAGCGCCGGTGCGGCGCGACGGGCGTGGCTGGCGGCCAACGTGCTGGCCCTCGCCGAGCGCATCCCGCTCACCATCCACCACGGCGACCCACGCGACGTCGTGCCCCGCGTGGCGGACGGGCGCCGCGTGCACGTGGCCGCCGAGACCACCCCGTACGGCCGCCGTCGCGACGACGCCGTGGGCGAGCAGGTCGAGCTGGTGCCGACCGGTTCCCCGTACGCCGTGGGGCCGGGTCTGGTCCGCAACGGCAGCGGCGACCCCTACCAGGTCTTCACCGCCTTCGCGCGGGCCTGGCGCGAGCACGGGTGGCCGGAGCCGGCGCCCACGCCCCGCTCCCCCGACGTGGAGCAGGGCGACTCCCACCAGCGCGCGCTCGACCTGCTGCACAAGGCCGTCGAGGACGCGCCCTTCGAGCTTCCCGGCGCCGGCGAGGACGCCGCGTGGCGCCGCTGGCGGACCTTCCGCGACGACGCCCTGGACGCGTACGCCACCGAGCGCAACCGGCCCGACCACGACGGGACCTCACGGCTCTCGCCCTACCTGCACCTGGGCGTGCTGCACCCGCGCTCGCTCCTGGCCGAGGTCGCCCACACGTCGACGTACGCCGACGAGCTCGGCTGGCGGGAGTTCTACGCCGACGTCCTGTGGCACACCCCCGCCTCGGCGTGGACCGACCTCAAGCCCGCGCTGAAGGGCATGAGGTACGACGAGCCCGAGGACGCGATCGAGGCGTGGCGCACCGGCACGACGGGCTTCCCCATCGTCGACGCCGGGATGCGCCAGCTGCTGCACACCGGGTGGATGCACAACCGGGTCCGGATGATCACGGCCTCCTTCCTCACCAAGGACCTCCACGTGTGGTGGCCGGTCGGCGCCCGCCACTTCCTCGACCTGCTGATCGACGGCGACGTCGCGTCCAACAACCACGGTTGGCAGTGGGTGGCCGGCACCGGGACGGACGCCTCGCCCTACTTCCGGGTCTTCAACCCCGTCACCCAGGGCCTCAAGTTCGACCCGCAGGGCGACTACGTACGGCGCTGGGTGCCCGAGCTCGCGCACCTGCCGGGCAAGGCCGCGCACGAGCCCTGGAAGTCCGACGTGGGCTACGAGCGCGACTATCCCCTGCGCATCGTCGACCACGCCGACGAGCGGCGCGAGGCGCTCGAGCGCTACCAGTCGGCGCGAGGCTGACCCCTCCCTGAGGGTGAGGCGTCCGTTTATCGACCGGTCACGCGGGTACATGAACTCTTTTTGTCGAGGGTTGCACTTTCCCGTGATCTTTCCGTTACAGTCGTGCGCGGTCTCGCCGACCCGAACCCCCCTGACGATCCGGCAGATTGGTAATTCCTCCATGGGCAACCACCGAGCGGAGCGCGCTCCCAAGCGACGCACCTCGGCACCGGCTGCACCCACGAACGGCAAGCGCCGCGCCACGCCGCCGCCCCGCCGCTCCCTGGTGAAGCTGCCTTCCCTGCCCCTCGTGGCCGGAGTCGCCGTCCTCGCGGTGTCCGCCGGCGGCGCCGTCACCGCGTCCGGCACGGGCGTGACCGCGCTGACCTCGACGGGTTCTGCGATGGAGGCCACCGGGTCCATCGGCCAGGCCGCCGGCCAGGCCCTGTCGCGCCGCGGCGTGATCGTCAGCCGCGACGCCACCCGCGACCCCGGCGGCGAGGAGACCGACCCCGAGCTCATCGCCCTGGCCGAGAAGCAGATGGCCGAGCGCGCCGCCAAGCTCGAGGAGATGCGCAAGGCCGCGGAGGCCCAGGCGGCGAAGATCAAGGAGAACAAGTGGGTTCTCCCCCTCGCCAGCTATGGCATCACCGCCACCTTCGGCCAGTACGGCCTGTGGGCCAGCTACCACACCGGCCTCGACTTCAACGCCAACAGCGGCGACCCGATCCTGTCGGTGGCCAACGGCACCGTCACCGAGACCGGCTACGACGGCGCGTACGGCAACAAGACCGTCGTCACCCTCGATGACGGCACCGAGATCTGGTACTGCCACCAGACCTCGATCTACGTCTCGGTCGGCGACCGCGTCAACGGCGGCGAGACCATCGGCACCGTCGGCGCCACGGGCAACGTGACCGGCTCGCACCTGCACCTCGAGGTACGCCCCGGCGGCGGCGGTCCGGTCGACCCGTTCCAGGCGTTCGTCGAGCACGGCATCGTCCCGTGACCAAGACCGCGCAGCGGGCTTGAGCTCACGGAAGATCGAGCGCGTATCGAGATCTCTCGGCCAGTCCGCGGGCACATCGGAGTCAACGGGGAGTCCTGGCTCGCCCTGAGCAGGCCGGCGCTCCCCGATCCCCGGGGGCTCGGTCCGGTCAGAGCTTCTCGACGGGTGCGTAGCGCAGCAGCAGGCGCTTGACGCCCTCGGAACCGAAGTCGATCGAGGCCACCGACTTCTCCGCGACGCCCTCGACCGCCACGACGGTGCCCATGCCGAAGGAGTCGTGGACGACCCGGTCGCCCGGCTCGAGGCTGGGGATGGCGCGGGCCGGCTTGGCCTTGGCGGCCGCGTCGGCGCGCAGGGCGGCGGAGCTGAAGTTGCGGCGCCCGGCGTCGGTGGGCGTGGCGAGGCGGGTCGAGCCGCCGCTGAGGTCCTGGCGGCCCCAGCGGGTCTGCTCGGCAGCCGTACGCCGCCAGTCGACGAGGTCGACCGGGAGCTCGTCGAGGAAGCGGCTCGCGGGGTTGTGGCTGGGCGCGCCCCACGCAGAGCGGACGAGGGCGCGTGAGACGTAGAGCCGCTTCTCGGCGCGGGTGAGGCCGACGTAGGCGAGGCGGCGCTCCTCCTCGAGCTCGGGCTGGTCGCCCAGCGAGCGCTGGTGGGGGAAGACGCCGTCCTCGAGCCCGGTGAGGAAGACGACGGGGAACTCCAGGCCCTTGGCCGTGTGGAGCGTCATCAGGGTCACCACGCCGGAGTCGTCGCCGTCGGGCGCGTCGGGGATCTGGTCGGCGTCGGCGACGAGGGCCACGCGCTCGAGGAAGTCGCCGAGCCCGACGGACACGGTGCCGGCCTCGACCTCGGCCGGGTCGGCGCTGGGGCCCGGCTGCGGGTCCTCGGCGAACTCGCGCGCGACGGCGACGAGCTCGGCGAGGTTCTCCACACGGGTGCCGTCCTGGGGGTCGTCGCTGGCCTCGAGCTCGGCGAGGTAGCCGGAGCGCTCGAGGACCGACTCCAGGATCACGTCGGGGCGCTCGTCGGCCTCGACCATCGACTGGAGCTCCTGGACGACGGCGACGAAGCCCTCGATGTTCTTGAGGCTGCGGGTGGCCAGGCCGGGCGCCTCGGCGGCCCGGGTGAGCGCCTCCCAGAAGGTGATCCGGTCGCGCTCGGCGAGGGCGGCGATGCAGGCCTCGGCCCGCTCGCCGATCCCGCGCTTGGGGGTGTTGAGCACCCGGCGCAACGAGATCTCGTCGGCCGTGTTGACGAGCATCCGCAGGTAGGCGAGCGCGTCGCGCACCTCCTTGCGCTCGTAGAAGCGCACCCCGCCGACGACCTTGTAGGGCTGGCCGGTGCGGATGAACACCTCTTCGAAGACGCGCGACTGCGCGTTGGTGCGGTAGAAGACCGCGACGTCGGCGGGGCGTACGCCGTGCTCGTCGACGAGCCGGTCGATCTCCTCGCTGACGAACCGGGCCTCGTCGTGCTCGTCGTCGGACACGTAGCCGACGATGCGCTCGCCCTCCCCCGCGTCGGTCCACAGCCGCTTGGGCTTGCGGCCGCGGTTGTTGCCGATGACGGAGTTGGCGGCGCTGAGGATCGTCTGGGTCGAGCGGTAGTTCTGCTCGAGCAGGATCGTGGTGGCGTCGGGGAAGTCCTGCTCGAAGTCGAGGATGTTGCGGATGTCGGCGCCACGGAAGGCGTAGATCGACTGGTCGGCGTCACCGACGACCATCAGCTCGCTCGGCTCGACGGACTCCGCGCTCGACTCCTCGAAGGACGAGCCGCACAGCTGCTGGATCAGGCTGTACTGGGCGTGGTTGGTGTCCTGGTACTCGTCCACCAGCACGTGGCGGAACCGGCGGCGGTAGTTCTCGCGGACGTCGGGGAAGGCCTGCAGCAGGTGGACCGTGGTGGAGATCAGGTCGTCGAAGTCCAGCGCGTTGGCCTCACGCAGGCGGCGCTGGTAGGCCGCGAAGGCCTTGGCGTAGGCCTCCTCGAAGGAGTTGCGCGCCTCCTTGGCGGCGTCCTCGGCGTCGCGCAGCTCGTTCTTCTGGTCGGAGACCCAGTGGAGCACCGCGTTGGGCTGGTAGCGCTTGGGGTCCAGCTCGAGGTCGCGCAGCACCATCGTCATGAGCCGCTTGGAGTCGGCGGCGTCGTAGATCGAGAAGTTGGACTTGAACCCGACCCGGTCGATCTCCTTGCGCAGGATGCGCACGCACGACGAGTGGAAGGTCGAGACCCACATGATCCTCGCGCGGTTGCCGACCAGCTGTTGGACCCGCTCCTTCATCTCGGCCGCGGCCTTGTTGGTGAAGGTGATCGCCAGGATGGAGCCCGGGTGGGCCTTGCGCTCGTTGATCAGCCAGGCGATGCGACGGGTCAGCACCCGGGTCTTGCCCGAACCGGCGCCGGCCACGACGAGCAGGGGCGCGCCGGAGTGCACCACGGCCGCCCGCTGGGGCTCGTTGAGCCCCTCGAGGAGGGGGTGGTCGGTGCGCTCGAAGAGGGCTTGATCGGGGGTGGCGTCAGTGGGGCTCATGTCCGCCCCAGCCTATGCGGCGGGGGTGACAGCCGTACGCCCCCGCCCGGCCCTGTGGACCGGTCGCGGATCAGGCGTGCGTGGGCGACCAGAACACCGCGACGGCGATGTTGGCGACCGTCAGCACGAGCAGGCCGAGGTAGAGACCCTGCGGGATGCTCGGCTTGCGCAGGTTGACCATCACCAGCACGAGGATCACGAGGCCGATGGCGAACTTCACGCCGATCTTGGCGTGGTCGGGGCTGCCGAGGCTCTCCAGCACGCCGACGAGCAGCAGCCCGGCGAGGAGGGCCGTGCCGGAGCCGTCGCGCATCAGCGGGTTGACGGCCTTCTGCTCCGAGCGCAGCTGCACGAGCAGGCCGCCGAGCAGCGCGGCGTAGCCGAGGATGTGGACGAAGAGCAGCACCAGCCGCAGGGTCTCCATGGCGGGGATCCTACGGCTGGCGGGTGCTACTTCCTCTTCCGGGGCGCGGGGCGTACGACGAGCACCGGGCACGGCGCGTAGTGCTGGACGCGCTGCGCGGTGCTGCCGACGAGGACCGCGTCGCTCAGGCCGCGGCCGCCGGCGGCGACCACGACGAGCCCGGCGTCGTACTGCTTGGCGGCCTTGATGATCTCGTTGGCCGCGGAGCCGCTGCGGATGCGCTTGCTGACCTTGGGCCCCCAGCCCTCGAAGACACCCGCGATGGTGTCGACGGCGCTCTGGGCGGCGTCGCGGAACGAGCCGTCCAGCCTGTTCTCCGAGACGTCGTCGGCGAAGGCGACGGAGGCGAGCGGACGGACGACCGCGACGACGGAGATCTCGGTGATCTTCGTCGGGTCGGCGAAGGACTTCAGGTGCTTGGCGGCGGCCAGCGACTGCTTCGAACCGTCCGTGGCGACGATGACGTGCATCAGAGGTCTCCCTTCGGGGTCTGTGAGGCGGTGCCGGGCCGGGGAGCCGACCGGCCACCGAAGAGCTGCTCGAGGAGGTACAGCACCACGCCCACCGCCAGCAGCCCGGCGCACCACAGCAGCGAGGCGGGGTCGTCGTAGACGGCGTAGTAGAGGATCGCGAGGTTGCCGACCAGGCCCAGGACCAGCAGCGGCGTGTTGGCACGGAAGGCCCGCTCGTCCTCGTCCTGCCCGCGCAGCTTGAGGCACGTCGCGATCACGAGCGCGTAGATCACCAGCAGGAAGACCACCGTGACCAGCGCCAGCCGGTTGACCAGGTCGATGCCGCCGCCGGCCGCGGTGACGGCGTAGCCGGTCACGAGCAGGGTGCCGACGACCAGGCCGCTGAACAGCAGACCCACCCAGGGGCTGCGACGGGTCGCGTGGACCCTGGCGAAGACTCCCGGGACCACGTCCTCGCGGGCCATGCCGTAGAGGATGCGGGGCTGGGTGACGAGGGTGACGAGGGTGGTGTTGGTGATCGCGACCAGCGCGATGACCGTGAAGATCGTGGTCATCAGGTCGGTGGAGAACGGCAGGATGCCCTGCTTGACCACCTCGAGCAGCGCGACGTCGGACTCCGCCAGGGTGTCGACGGGCACGGTGAGGGCCGCGGCCATCGACACCAGGACGTAGACGACGCCGGCGACGACCATACCCCCGATGAGCGATCGGGGGAAGGACCGGTAGGGGTCGATGGTCTCCTCGGCCACGTTGGCGGTGTTCTCGAAGCCCGTCATCGCGAAGAAGGAGAGCGCGACCCCGGCGAGGACGGCCAGGGCCGGGTTGCCCGAGACACTGATGTCGGTGAGCGTCCCGAAGTCGGCGTTGCCCTCGGCGATGTACCAGATGCCGATGATCATGACGATCACCAGGCCGGTGAGCTCGATGAAGGTCATCAGCATGTTCATCACCACCGACTCGGTGATGCCGATGAAGTTGATGAGCACGAGGACGGCGACGAAGACGAGCGAGACGATCAGGGCCGGCGGACCTCCGCCGTCGAAGAGCTGGGAGAAGTACGACGCGAAGCCGGTCGCCAGCGAGCCGGAGGCGGCGAAGCTCGCGGAGAGGAACGACACGGTGACGAGGAACGTGAGCGCCTTGTTGCCGAACGCCTTCTGCACGTAGAGCGAGGAGCCCGCAGCCTGGGGGTACTTGGTGACCAGCTCGGCGTAGGCCGACCCGGTGATGGCCGCGACCGTGACACCGGCCGCGAAGGCGATCCAGAAGGCGCCGCCGACCGCGGCGGCGACCAGGCCGATGAGCACGTAGATGCCGGAGCCCAGGACGTCGCCGAGGGTGTAGAAGAACAGCTGCGCCCCGGTGATGGACCGCTTGAGGCTGTCCTCGTCGTCGCCGGTGTCCGGAACGGTGGCAGTGGAGTCGGCCACGGCGGCCTCGCTTCCCGAGTGGGGGTGGGGATCCCTCGACCCCACCGCCTCCGAGGCCCCGGTGTCAAACGTCGCCCACCCGATGGGAGGCGGCCCAGGCTCAGAGGAGGCGGCGGTCCGAGGCCCACTTCGTCAGCTCGTGACGGCTCGAGAGCTGGAGCTTGCGCAGCACCGACGACATGTGCGTCTCGACCGTCTTGACCGAGATGAACAGCTCCTTGGCGACCTCCTTGTAGGCGTAGCCCCGGGCGATCAGGCGCATCACCTCCCGCTCGCGCTCGGTGAGCCGGTCGAGGTCCTCGTCGACGGCTGCGACGTCGATCGACCCGGCGAAGGCGTCGAGCACGAACCCGGCCAGCCGCGGCGAGAACACCGCGTCTCCCCCGGCGACTCGGGTGATCGCGTCGACCAGCTCGGGGCCGGTGATGGTCTTGGTGACGTAGCCGCGCGCGCCGCCGCGGATGGTGCCGATGACGTCCTCGGCGGCGTCGGAGACCGACAGCGCGAGGTAGAGGGTGTCGGCCGACGGGTGCCGGCGCATCACCTCGACGCCTCCCCCGCCGGGCAGGTGCACGTCGAGCAGCACGACCTGCGGCCGCAGCTCGCGCACGACGTCCACGGCCGCGTCGGCGTCGGCCGCCTCCCCGACGACCTCGACCACGCCGGCACCGCTGGCGGCGAGCTCGGCGCGCACCCCCGCCCGGAACATCGCGTGGTCGTCGACCAGGACGACCCGCACGGGTCCTGCGCTGGCGGTCTCGGTCATCGGGTCTCCTCGTCGGGCGCCTGGGGCTGGGGCTGGGGCTGTGACTGGGGCTGCTGGGGGTGGGAGTGGCGGGGCATGTGGAGGCGGACCTCCGTGCCCTCGCCGGGGGCAGAGCGTACGTCCGCCCGCCCGCCGTGGCGCTCCATCCGGTCGACGATGCTGCTGCGTACGCCGTGCCGGTCGGTCGCGACCGCGCCGAGGTCGAAGCCGGCGCCGCGGTCGCGCACGAACACGTCGACGGCGCCGGAGGTGGTCTCGGCGTAGACGTCGGCACGCTGGGTGCCGGCGTGCTTGGCGACGTTGACGACGGCCTCCCGCGCGGCGAGGACGACCGGGCGCAGGGCCTCGTCGAGGTCGCAGTCGCCGACGGTCACCACGTCGACGACCACCGGGTGCTGCGACTCCACGTCGGCGGCCATCTCCTTGAGCGCACCGGCGAGCGTCGTGGCGTCGGTCGTCTCGGCCTCGAAGAGCCACTGGCGCAGGTCGCGCTCCTGCGAGCGGGCCAGGCGCGCCACGGTCGTGGCGTCGTGGGAGTTCTTCTGGATCAGCGCGAGCGTCTGCAGCACCGAGTCGTGCAGGTGCGCGGCCATGTCGGCACGCTCCTGGGTCCGGACCCGCTCCACCCGCTCGGCGCCGAGGTCGTCGATGAGCCGCTTGGCCCACGGGCCGACCACGATGGCGAGCCCGACGAGGCCGAGCAGGCCGGCGACCAGCACCGGGACGGCGAAGGTGGCCTGCCCAGCGGCGATCGCGAAGACGAGCAGGCCGGTGACGATGAGACCGAGCCCCGCGGCGATCCGGGCGTAGGCGGCCCATCCGCCGTTGCCGAAGACGGCACGGAAGGGGTCGATGCGCCCCGACGAGTCGATCCACCGCTCGCGCTGCGCCTCGTCGGCCTGGCGCCACAGCAGGGCGATGCCGGCGACGCCGAGGACCACCGGCCAGAACAGCACGCCCTGGCCGAAGATGCCCTCCACGCCGAGGACGACGCCGAAGAACAGCGCGCCGAGCGCGATGGCCGGGCCGGCGTCGCGCAGCCGCGAGCGCCGGCCGGGGCGCTTGCCGGTGCGGGTCGCGCTCTCCAGGCCGGGCGCGCCGACCTCGAAGTGCTGGTCCGCGGGCAGGAACACCCACAGCCCGGCGTACAGCATGAGGCCGAAGCCACCCAGGAACGCCGTGGCCACGAAGAAGCCCCGGACCCACAGCACCGGCAGCGCGAGGTGCCGGGCCAGGCCGGACGCGACGCCACCCGCGATCGGCGCGGTGAGGTCGCGGTAGGCGCGACGCGGCCCGCCGGGGCGCATCGGGCGGCCCGGCGGGCCTGCCGCGTGGGAGGTGGACGTGGGGTGGGTCATCGTGTCCCCATCGTCGCAGGCGCGCAGGCGCGCGACCATGAGGACTGACCCCGAGGCGACCCTGAGCCGGCCCCCGCTCCGACGCCTGCGGATCGGGCGACGAATCAGGGCTGTCCCCGATGGTGGGAGCGGCGTCCGCGGACGAGAGTGGAGCCATGGACAACGCCAGCCCCGCACCAGACACCGACGCCGAGCAGCCCTCGCCCGGCCAGCCCGCGCCCGGTCAGCCCGCCTCGGGCCGGCCCTCGTCGGGCCCCCGGGTCACCCGCGACGAGATGAAGGACCTCGGCCGCCTGCGCCGCAGCGTCACCGACCGTCACATCGCCGGTGTGGCCGGCGGCATCGCGCGTCACCTCGACATCGACCCGATCATCGTCCGGGTGGCGCTCGTGGTGGGCGTGTTCTTCGGCGGCGCCGGCCTCCTCCTCTACGTCGCCGGCTGGATCCTGGTGCCCGAGGAGGGCACCGACGACGAGCCGCTCGGCCTCGACCGCCGCAGCCGCGCGATCGCGCTGGCCGGCGTGGGTGTGCTCGCGCTGATCGCCGCGCTCGGCGACTGGGCCGGCGCGTTCTGGTTCCCGTGGCCGCTGGCGATCCTCGCCGCGCTGGCCGTCTGGTTCCTGCACCGCCAGGGATCGGGTCCGCAGACGGCACCGGGCGCGGCACCCGGGTCGTACGGGGAGACGTACGGGCAGGGGTACGGGGAGACGTACGGGCAGGGGTACGGGGAGACGTACGGTCCCCCCGCCGACCCGGGCGGCTGGGACGGGTACGCCCGGGGGCCCCGCCCGCGGAACCCCCGCAAGCGCGGACCGATCCTGTTCTTCTTCACGCTCGCCCTGATCGCCCTGGCCGAGGGTGTCCTCGGCGTGGTCGACGTGGCCGGCGTCGACGTGGCGGACAGTGCCTACCCCGCGCTCGCGCTCGGCATCACGGCGCTGATGCTGGTCGTCGGCTCCGTGTGGGGCCGCGCCGGCGGCCTGATCGCCCTGGGCCTCGTGGCTGCCCTGGTCACCGCTGGCGCCACCGCGAGCTCGCACTTCCCCGAGGAGCGTGTCCACGTCCACACCCCGACCAGCGCCGGTGAGGTCGACAGCACCTACGACTTCGGCGGCGGCGAGTTCGTGCTCGACCTGTCCGAGATCGACGACGTCGAGTCCCTGGACGGCAGGGAGATCACGATCGACGGTTTCGCCGGGACCGTCGAGGTGATCGTCCCGGACGGGGTCGACGTCGACGTCACGACCGACGTCGTGGGCGGTGACAGCCGGGTCTTCGACAGGCGCACCGACGGCTTCGAGATCAGCGTCGGCGGCTCCCGTGACGGAGGGGTCGGGGCCCCCGACATGAGCATCGGCATCGACCTGGTCTTCGGCGAGATCATCGTCCGCGAAGCGGCCTGAGGAGCACCGGAAATGAGCGCAGACATGAGTGACAGCAGCAGCTACGACACGGACCTGTACGGCTACGACGAGCCGATGGTCGGCCCCCTCGACGCCCCCGACAAGCCGAGCGGGTTCCACCCGGTCAACGTCGGCCACCTCGTGATGGGCGTCGCCTTCGCCGGCATGGTGCTGGTGTGGGCGCTCGTCCAGGGCGACGTCGTCGAGACCTCCGAGCTCAACTGGCTGATGCCGATCCCGTGGCTGGCGGCCGGTGCCGCCGGTCTCGCGGCCACCGTGTGGGGCACGCGCCGGTCCTCACACCAATGAGCAGGCCGGCAGCGCGAACCACCTGAGGTCGTCGAAGCCCTGGTCGAGGTGACCGGTGTCGGACCAGTCCGGCGGCGACGCGGCGGCCATGATCGCGCGGCCCTCGTCGAGGTGCTCCCGGAGCACCGAGACGGGGGCCGTCTGCGTGTGGGCGGGCCAGGTCATCGTCCCGTCGGCGGCGTAGGTGACGTCGGCCAGTCGCATCGGCGGCTCGACCGGGCCGGTGCGGTGGTGCCACAGACCCGTGAGCGGGTCGAAGCGGTAGTCGCCGAGCAGCCGCCAGCCGTCGCGGGCGACGAGCCGCACGGCCTCCACGACGTAGGTGAAGACCTCGTCGTCGACGAAGTAGTTGAAGTTGACCCGCACCCAGCCGGGCTTGATGCCCTCGCAGCCCGTCGCGATCTGCGCCTCGAAGGCGTGGCTGCGGTCGAGGTCGATGTCGAGCAGCCGGTGGCCGTAGGGGCCGGCGCAGGAGCAGCCGCCGCGGGTCTGGATGCCGAAGAGGTCGTTGAGCAGTGCCACGACGAAGTTGTGGTGGAGGTAGGTCCCGTCGGGGGCCTTGACGACGAAGGACACGATCGAGAGCCGCTGCGAGTCGAGGTTGCCGAGGATCTGGATCGTCGGCTCCGCCACCCACGCATCGACCGCGCGGCGCAGCAGCTCCTCCTCGTGGGCCTGGATCGTCTCCACGCCGACGGCCTGCTTGAGCTGGAAGACCAGCCCGGCGCGGATCGACTCGACGATCGCGGGCGTGCCGCCCTCCTCGCGGTGGGCCTTGTCGTCGAGGTAGCGGTGCTCGGTCGGGTTTACGTACATGACGGTGCCGCCGCCCGGCACCACCGGCACCCGGTTGGCCATCAGCTCGCGGCGTACGACCAGCACGCCCGGGGTGCCGGGGCCCCCGATGAACTTGTGGGGGCTGATGAAGATGGCGTCCTTGCGCGAGCGGCCGGGGCCGTACATCTCGATGTCGACGTAGGGCGCGCAGGCGGCGAAGTCCCAGAAGCTCAGTGCGCCGTGCTCGTGGAGCAGGTCGGCGACGCCCTCGGTGTCGGTGACGATCCCGGTGACGTTGGAGGCCGCGGAGAACGAGCCGATCTTGAGCGGGCGGTCGGCGTGGCGCTCGAGCTCCTCGCGGAGGTGGTCGAGCGAGACCCGTCCGTCGGCGTCCTCGTGGATGGTGACGACGTCGGCGATGGTCTCGCGCCAGGGGATCTCGTTGGAGTGGTGCTCGAACGGGCCGATGAACACCACGGGTCGCTCGTCGGCGGGGATGGCGTCGCTGAGGTGGTAGCGGTCGTCGAGCGCGGCGGGGATGCGGAGGCCGAGGATGCCGATGAGCTTGTCGATCGCCGCCGTGCTGCCCGACCCGCAGAAGACCACGACGGTCTCGTCGTCGCCGCCGACGGCGTCGCGGATGATCCGGCGCGCGTCCTCGCGCAGGCGCGTCGTCTGGAGGCCGGTGCCGCTGGCCTCGGTGTGCGTGTTGGCGTAGGCGGGCAGCACCTCGGTGCGGATGAAGTCCTCGATGAAGGTCAGGCTGCGACCGGAGGCGGTGTAGTCGGCGTAGGTCACCCGGCGCGGGCCGTAGGGGCCCTGCATGACCTGGTCGTCGCCGATCACGGACGCGCGGATGCGCTCGAGCAGGGCGGTCGAGGTGGCGGAGTCGTGCGTCACGACCCGAGCGTACGCCGGTGCGGGACCGCTGCGCGCACCGCGGCGGGCGCCGTTTCGGGATGGTCGGTGATGACGCCGTCGACGCCGGCGGCGAGCAGCGCGCGTACCTCAGCCGCCATGTCGCCGAGCGCGTCCGGGGCGTCGCCGCGGCGCAGGTTGGTGGGGAGGAAGCGGTTCTCGCCACGGACCGTCCACACGTGCACGGTGAGCCCGCGGCGGTGTGCGTCGCGCACGAGGGTGGACGACGCGCCGATCGCTCCCGCCGCGTCGCGTGGCAGCACGAGCGCCCGATGCGGGCCGATGCCGTCGGCGTACTCGTCGATCCGGTCCAGGTCGTCGGCCGTCACCACCTCGCCCGCATCGAGGAGCTGCACGACGGGCAGCCGGGTGCGGGTGGCCAGCCGCCGCAGGACCGGGGCCTCGAAGGCCATCAGCGTCACCCGCGCCCAGGGGTGGTCGAGGCCGTGGCAGGCCAGGTCGCGCAGCAGCGGCACGTCGAGCGGCAGCCCGATCGCGTCGTGGTGGGCGGCGTGCTTGAGCTCGAGCATCACCCCGACCGCACGGCCCCGGCGCGACGACTCCGCGCCGACCATCGCCAGCACCTCGTCGAGCGTGGGCACGCCCTCGACCCCGTCGTACGCCGCGCTGGCCGGACGCGTGGCCGGCATCCGCTCGCGGGCGGCGAGGGTCTTGAGCTGGGCCAGCGTGAGGTCCTGGACGAACCAGCCCTCCTGTGCCACCCCGTCGACGACGAGCCTGCGGCGCAGGTGGGCGAGCCCGGGGTGCTGTGCGACGTCGGTGGTGGCGCTGAGCTCGAGGTCGTGCCGGGCGACCAGCACGCCGTCCCGGGTCGAGACGAGGTCGAGCTCGATGTCGTCGACGCCCATCCGGATGGCGGTCCGGTAGGCGTCGAGGGTGTGCTCGGGACGGTGCCCGCTGGCGCCGCGGTGCGCAACCACGGCGGGGGTGAGGACCAACGACGAGGTCGCGTGCACCGCCTCGCGGGTCACCGTCATGGCTCCACCGTTGCCGCCCCGCGGGACCGGGCGGTGGTCGCCCGGTGTCCTCAGGGTGAATGCCGCATGATGACCGCGTGACGCTGCCCTCGTTCCCCACTCTCGAGTCCCTGCCCGCCGCGGAGCACGCCTCGCTGGTCGCTGCGCCCGTCGCCGCCGCGCTGGCCGGCTGGCCGGGCGCCGCGCAGGTGGCGGTGGTGGACATCGACCCGGAGCTCGCCGACACCGCGGCGATGAGCGAGGCGTACGGCATCCCGATGACGGCGAGCGGCAACTGCGTCGTCGTCGCGGGCTCGCGCGCCGGCGACGAGCGAGTCGCCGCGTGCGTCGTGCGCGCCGACACCCGCGCCGACGTCAACACGCTCGTGCGCAAGATGCTCGACGTGCGCAAGGCCTCGTTCCTGCCGGTGGACCGGGCGGTCGAGGAGACCGGGATGGAGTACGGCGGCATCACACCGCTCGGGCTGCCCGGTGGCTGGCGGGTGCTGGTCCACGAGGCCCTCCTCGACGAGCCGGTGGTCGTGCTCGGCAGCGGGGTGCGCCGCTCGAAGCTGCTGGTCCCGGGTCCCCTGCTCGCCGACCTCCCGGGCGCCGAGGTGGTGGCGGGCCTCGGCCGCTGAGACTGCTCGGCCGTCGGCGAATGGGACGAGGGCCCTCGGGTACGGAGCGGGTTCCCCGCACCCGAGGTCTGGAGACCCCACATGTCCGACAACACCCTGTCCCGCACGCTCAACGACGTCGGCCTGGCGGCCTGGTTCGGCGGGACTCTGGCCAACGCCGTCGCCCTCAACCCTGCAGCGAGCGAGGCTGACGCGCCCGCGCGGGTCGGTTCGGTCGCCAACACCGGCTGGGACCGGTGGACCCCGGTCAACGCCGCGGCGATCGGCGCCCACCTGGTCGGCAGCACCGGCCTGCTGCTGGGCAACAAGGGCCGCGTCGCCGGGCAGGGCGGAGTGGCCGGCGCTTCACTCCTCAAGACCGGCCTGATGGCCGCCGCGCTCGGGGTGACGGCGTACAGCCGCGTGCTGGGCCGGCGCGTCTCGGAGCACACGGCCGTGCCGGCCGAGTCGGGCACCGAGCCCGCTGCCGCCACGCCGCCCGCCGTGGCCGAGGCGCAGCGGCAGCTGCACCTCCTCCAGTGGGTCGTGCCTGCCCTGACCGGCGCGATCATCGTCGTCGATGCCAAGCTCGGCGAGCAGCAGCGCCCGACCAACGTGCTCGACGGCATCACGTCCCGGATCCCCGGCCTCTCCGGATGACCGGTGCCCGGCTCGTCCCAGTGCGCACGCCACGCGACCCCGAGGGGGTCGTGGTCGTGCTGCACGGCGGGGCGAGCCGGGGCGACCGCGTGATGGTGAGCCCGGCCCAGCTGTCGGTGCTGCGGATGGTGCCGGTCGCCCGGCGCATCGCCCGCGCCGGTCGCTCGCGCCTGGCCGTCCACCGCCTGCTCAACACCCACCGCGGATGGGACTCGCAGACCACGCCGGTCATGGACCTCGCGTGGGCGCTGGAGCAGGTCACCGCCCGGCACGGCGACCTCCCCGTCTCGCTCGTCGGCCACTCCCTCGGCGGCCGCGCTGCCCTCTTGGGCGGCAGCGACCCGCAGGTCCGCAGCGTCGTGGCCCTCAACCCCTGGGTGACGCCGGCCGACCGCGCGGACCTGCGCGGCACCCGCGTGCTGGTGGTGCACGGCACCGACGACCGCATCGCTCCACTGTCGAGGTCGGCCGACTTCGCGCGCCGCCTCGCCGCGACCGCGCAGGTCGGCTTCGTCGCCGTGCCCGGGGCCCGTCACGCGATGCTGCGCCACGGGCGGACCTTCGAGGCGTACGCCGCCGAGTTCGTCACCGCGACGCTGCTGGGCGTCCCCCCGGGGTCCGAGGCGCTGACCGCCGTGCTGGACGGAGCCGCGTACGTCGAGGGGTGACGTCGTGGGTGCCCTGGCCGCGGGCCTCACCGTCCGGGTTCGAACTCGTCGTTGAAGTCCATCCGGTTGCGGGTCCCGCTGCCGGCCGGGTTCGGTTCCGGGCAGGGCCTGACCGCTGCTCGGGTGTTGCAGGCGGGCTCGTAGTGCCGGGTGGTCGGTTCCGGCGGCTCGAAGGGCTGGGTAGCCGGTTCCGGCAGCTCGACGCCGATGTCCTGGGCGGGTGGGCTCACCTCGTCGCCGCAGGAGCTCAGCGTCAGGCTGGCGACGCCGAACGATGCTGCCACCAGGCAGGCGCGCACAGTGCTGATGATGTCCATGGTCTGGTCCTTCCGATGTCGTGGATCCGCCGGAGCGGGCGCTCCGACCGCTCGACGTTCGACCGCGCCGGTATCCGACAGGCCCCCCAGCGGTATCCGTCCGGTATCCGCCGCGTTGACGCGACCCGAAGTCGGGAGCACCGTGGAGCGGTGGGCATCCAGGTCCTCGGCCCGCTCACCGTGGACGGCTCGGGACGTCTCGGCCCACGGGACCGTGTCGTACTCCAGGCCCTGGCCGTCCGCCAGGGACGCTCGGTCACGGCCGACGAGCTGACCGACGCGCTCTGGGGAGACGCTCCGCCCGCCTCGGCCCGCAAGAACCTGCAGTCGTGCATCGTCCGGCTGCGCAGGGTCCTCGGTACCGACGCCATCGAGACCACTGCCGACGGCTACCGGCTCGGTGCCCCCGCCGACGACGTCGACGCCCAGCGCTTCGAGGCCCAGGTCTCGAGGGCTCGCGAGCTCCTCGAGCTCGGCGAGGCCGACCGCGTCTGCTTCCTGCTGGAGCAGGCGTTGCGCCTGTGGCGCGGCCCCGCGTTCGCGGATCTCGACGAGTGGCCGCCCGCGCGCCGCGAGGCCGGCCGCCTCGAGGAGCTTCGCCGAGACGCCGAGGAGCTCCTGCTCGACGCCCAGCTGCGCGGCGGTCGCGCGCGCGAGGCCCTGGCCCGGGCTCACGAGATGGTCCGGTCGGCTCCGCTGCGAGAACGCCGATGGGAGCTGCTCGCCCTGGCCCAGTACCGGACCGGGGCCCAGGGCGAGGCGTTGCGCACCATCCGGCAGCTCCGGGCGGTCCTCTCCCGTGAGCTCGGCATCGATCCCGCGCCCGAGGTCGTGGCCCTCGAGCAGTCCATCCTGCGGCAGGACCCCGCGCTCCAGCACGACGAGGCCCCTGTGGCGCACCCGACCTGCCCGTGGCAGGGCCTCCAGTCGTACGACGTCACGGAGGCGGACCGGTTCTTCGGCCGCGAGGGTGAGATCGAGGCCGGGATGGCGATCCTCGACGCGCAGGGACTGCTGGCGCTGGTGGGCCCGTCGGGCTCGGGCAAGTCGTCGCTGATGCGAGCAGGGATCGGGGCACGCCTCCGGCAGCGCGGCACCCGGGTGGTGACGATCACGCCGGGCCGCCATCCCGTCCAGACCCTGTCGGCGCTCACCGCGTCCGGATCCGGTGATGCCCTCCTGGTCGACCAGGCTGAGGAGCTGTTCACCCTCTGCGAGGACCCCGACGAGGCTCGCGCCTTCATCGACGCCCTGGCTGAGGAGGCCCCGCGCCGCCCCGTCGTCGTGGCGCTGCGTGCCGACCATCTTGCGGACCTCACCGCCTACCCCGCCTTCAGCCGGCTCGTCGAACGCGGTCTCTACCTCGTCGGCGGCCTGGACGAGGCCGGCCTCCGGCAGGCCGTGGTCGGGCCCGCTCGACAGGCCGGGCTGATCCTCGAGCCCGGTCTGGTCGACCTCCTCGTCACCGAGGTCCGGGACGACCCCGGAGCGCTGCCGCTCCTGTCCCACGCCCTGCTGGAGACCTGGAAGAGGCGGGAGGGCAGCACCCTCACCGTCGACGGCTACCGCGCCAGCGGCGGGATCCACGACGCGGTGGCACAGTCTGCGGAGCGCCTCTATGCCCAGGTCGAGCCGAACCTGCGCGAGGCGCTCCGCGACCTCGTGCTCCGGCTGCTCTCCCCCGGCACCGAGGGCGAACCCGTGCGGACCCGTGTGCCGCGCCGGCTGATCGGCACCGACGCCGAGCACGACCGGCTGATCGAGATGCTGGTCTCGGCGCGGCTCGTGACCAGCGACGAGGGCGTCCTCGAGATCACCCACGAGTCCCTGGCCAGGGCCTGGCCGCGACTGCGTGGGTGGCTCGAGGACGACGTCGACGGCCGTCGGATCCTGCACCACCTGAGCTCGACCGCGGATGCCTGGCACACGCTGGGACGTCCCGCGAGCGAGCTGTACCGGGGTGTCCGGCTCACCCGTGCCCTGGACTGGTGGACCACCACCGGAGCGACGCTCACCGCAGTCGAACGCGACTTCCTGGAGGCCGGACGCGCGCAGGCCGACGTCGAGGAGCAGAGCGCAGCAGCTCGGGCGAGGGAGCAGGCACGGCTGATCTCACGACTGCGTCAGGTCCTCGCCGTCGCCACCGTGCTGCTCCTGCTCGCCGTCGCAGGAGGAGGTGTGGCGCTCACCCAGTGGGACCGGGCGGGCGACAGCGCGGACGCTGCCGCGGCGGCGGAGATCGAAGCCGTCGCGCGGCGCGCCGGCGCCAGCGCGCTGGTCACGGGGGACATCGACACCTCGCTGCTGCTCGCGGTCGCCGGCGTGCGGATGGATCCCGCCACCGGCACCCACAACAGCCTCCTGGCCGCGATCACGAAGCGGCCGGAGCTCGTCTCCTCCACTCCCATCGAGGGTGACCTCCCCCTGTCCGTCGATGCCAGCGCGGACGGACGGTTCGTCGCGGTCCTGGACGAGTCGCACCACCTGCGGCTCTACGATGCCGAGAGCGGCGAGCTCGCCGGCGAGCGCCGACTGGGGGATCCGCTGGTCGTCTGGGGCCCTGCGTTCGGCCGGCAGCTCACGTTCAGCCCCGACGGGCGGTGGCTCGCGGTCGCGAGGAGCGCGAACGACCGCCGGCCGCTGGCCCTGCTCACGGTGCCGAGCCTCGCCCCGGCCCGCCCGCTGCGCGGCCTTCCACCTCGCGGGTGGCAGGCGACCGACGTGACGTTCAGCGGCGACGGGAGCCACCTCGCCGCCGGGTTTCAGGGCCCGTCGGAGTCCGAAGCCGCGGCACTCGTCGGCGCGGCGCTGGTGTGGGACCTCGAGCGCCAGGCGCCGCCCCGCCGGTTCGGGATGGACGCCGGCGCGATCCACCCGCAGGTCGCGCTCGACGAGCGGGGAGAGGTGCTCTTCACCTCCCACCCCCTGACGAGACACTCCGTGGGCACCGGGCTCTCGCGCTCGCTGGACCCGGGCGGCCGCCACTACATCTGGTCGCTCGACGCGCTCCGTGGCGGCGAGGCGGTCATCGGCATCGACGACAACACGACGCGGGTCTTCGACGGCGTCAGCGGCCGGGTGCGTGCCAGCTATCCCACCGAGGGGTACGTCGGCTCGCTGCGGATCGCCCCGGACGAGCGGAGGTTCATCGTGACCACCCTGAACCAGCGCGACGTGCAGGAGTGGCGGCTCGGCCACCCGGACCGCCCGCACAGGGAGTTCGCCGTCGATCGCGGAAACGCGAACGCCGTCGACTACTCCGCCGACGGGACGTTCCTGCTCGCCACCGGGCGAGGCGGCGCCGCGCTGCGGAAGTGGGACCTCACCGGGGAGCGGGGCTACGTCCGAACCGTCCCGACGTCGTCGCAGCGCGGCGGTGCCTTCGGCGTGATGGCTGCAGGCGGTGAGCGCTCGGTGGTGCTGGCCGACTTCGCCTGGACCGTCACCGACTACAGGGAAGGCAGCGTGGGCAGGATCCCGCCTCTCTTCGGCTACCGCCACACCTATGGCGCCTTCCACCCGGACGGGCGCCACTTCGCGACGACCTCGGACGGCGAGATCCGGATCTGGGACGCGGACGGCGAGCCGACCGGCCAGCGCACGGTCCTTGCCGGGCAACGGATCACCGAGATCGACTACACCGCTGACGGCAGCCGGCTGGCGGTGTCCGCGCTCGACGGGACCGTCACACTGCTGGACGGCACCACCTTGGAGCCTGTGGGGACGCCCGTGGAGCTCGGTGAGCCCGTGTCCTGGGTCGTCGCTAGGCCGGATCGTCGTACTGCCGTGGTGCTGCTCGGCGGGGTCGAGGCCACGGGCCGCTTCGTCGTCCCGAACAGCGGCTGGGCGGTCGTCGACCTGGTCGGCGGCGTCGTGGTGGACCGGGGTGAGCTGGAGATGCGCTACCACCAGTGGCTCGACGTGTCACCGGACGGCAGGTACGCGGCCGTCGGCGGTGGGGACAACGGCGACGGGGCCCTCTCCGGGGCCCGGGGCAAGGTGGAGGTCATCGACCTGTCGACCGGGCGACGCGTCGCGCCGGCGCGGGAGTGGGCCGGGGACCAGAGGTCGCAGGTCGTGTTCTCGCCCGACGGGACCCAGCTGCTGTCGTCGAGCCCGAACGGGCTCGTCGCGGTGTGGGACGCCGCCACTGTCACCCCCGTCGCGACCCTGGTCGGGCCCGAGGCCTCGGTGCTGACCGGCGCCTTCCTCCCCGACGGCCGCACGGCCCGGATCCTGGACTGGGGCACTGGCCTGGCCTACGACTGGGACCTTTCGAGGGAGAGCGCCGTGGAGTTCGCCTGCCGCGCGGTGGGCCGCGACCTCACGAGCGCGGAGTGGACCGAGCACTTCGGCGACCTGCCGTTCCGCGAGACCTGTCCGCAGTAGCCTGCACCGACATTGTGCTCGTAGCCGATGTCGCGGTCGGGCGGGCCGACAGGCAGGTCGCACGCGGAGACGGACAGCACGCCGAGGACGAGGGACCCCGCACCGAGGGCCCGGCCGGCGCGCGTGGCGGTCTTCATGGGCTCAGGGGCGAGGGTCGAGGCCGGGGCGTACGTCGGTCCCGGACCACGGCGCCACGACCGGGCGCTGCCCGCAGCGCGGGTGGTCCTCGAACGAGGCAACGCCTCGGGCCGGGATCGCGAAGCACTGGCGGCCGACGCCTGGGTCGATCGTGGAGAACCACAGGTCGCCCGCCGGTGCCGGTGGGGCCTGCGGCATCGTCCCGTTGGGAGCAGTGCTGTTGGCGGGAAGCACGAGGATGGCGGCGATCGCGGCCGCCCCCGCCGCGCCGGCGGCGGCCGGCGGCCACCACCAGCGCGGCGAGTCCGAGCCGATCGAGTAGGCGCTCATCACGGGCGCCCGTCGTCACCGAAGTCGAGTCGCGACGAGTTGGTGTCCCTGGTGCGCTTCGGCTCCGCCGGCAGCGTCGCCTCGCCGTCCCCGAAGTCCATCCGGTTCGTGTGGTCGCGGACCGGGAGCTTGGCGGCCGGGCCGTTGCTCTTCTCGACCGAGGTGTCGGCGCCCGTGGCGGGCTCCTCCAGGTCGCCGCAGGCGGCGGCGAGGCTGAGCGTGGCGGCGGCGACCACGGCGGCGAAGGTGTTCTTGATGCTGTTCATGGTGATCTCCTGATCCGATGGGTTACCGGGCCGTTCGGCTCGAGGTGTCCAGTTGCTCACCAGCCGGTACACATCCGGCGCAGGAGCGGTACAGCCCCGGTATAGGCAGCGTTGACCGGGGCCGCCACGCCGAGGACGCTGACGGGGTGGGGATCAAAGTCCTCGGTCCTCTGACCGTCGACGGATCGGGCCGTCTCGGCCCCCACGACCGAGTCGTGCTGCAGGCCCTGGCTACGAGGCCGGGGCAGCCGGTGAGCGTCGACGAGCTCGTCGACGCCGTCTGGGGAGACCATCCGCCACCGTCGGCGGCCAAGAACCTCCAGTCATGCATCGTCAGGCTCCGCAAGGTGCTGGGCACCCAGGCGATCGAGACGTCGCCCCACGGCTACGTCCTGGCGGTGCCCCTCGACGACCTCGACGCGAACGAGTTCGAGGCGCAGGTGACCCGGGCGCGCGGACTCCTGACGATGGGGGAGAGCGACCGCGTGGCCTTCCTGCTGGAGAAGGCCCTCGCTCAGTGGCACGGTCCCGCCTTCGCAGACCTTCCCGACTGGCCACCCGCCCGGCGAGCAGCCGGCCGGCTCGAGGAGCTGCGCCTCGAGGCGCAGGAGATGCACGTCGACGCCATGCTCCGCAGCGGCCGTGCCCGTGAGGTCCTGGCGCAGACGCACGCCCTGGTGCGGGCCGCGCCGCTGCGGGAGCGGCGCTGGGAGCTCCTCGTCCTCGCGCAGTACCAGACGGGAGCGCCGGGCGAGGCGTTGCGGTCGCTGCGCCAATTGCGCGCCGTCCTCGCCCGGGAGCTGGGCATCGACCCGTCACCGGAGATGCTCGCCCTCGAGCAGTCGATCCTCACCCAGGACCCACGGCTCCTCGTCCCGCAGCCGCGGGCCGGGGCGGCACAGTGTCCGTGGCAGGGGCTCAAGGCCTACGACGTGGACGACACCGAACGCTTCTTCGGCCGGGACGCGGACGTCGCCGCGTGCCTGACGATCCTCGAGCGAGGTTCGTTCGTCGCCCTCGTGGGGCCTTCCGGCTCGGGCAAGTCGTCCCTCCTTCGGGCAGGCGTGCTCGCGACCCTCCGTCGGCGCGGTCACCGCGTCGTCCTCCTCACACCCGGCCCCGAGCCTATGCAGGCGCTCACCGCGCTGGAGGAGGACGCCCCGCCCGGCACCGTCCTCGCCGTGGACCAGGGTGAGGAGGTCTTCAGCCTGTGCGACGACCTGGAGGAGAGGCGGACCTTCCTCGACCGGCTGGTCGAGGAGTCGCGACGGCGGCCCGTGCTCGTCACCGTGCGAGGTGACCGGATCGGACAGGTGACCGAGCACGCCGGCTTCAGCCGGCTGGTGGAGGGCGGGCTGCACCTCGTCGGGACGTTGGACGAGCACGGTCTGCGCCAGGCGATCGAGCGGCCCGCCGAACAGGCCGGGCTGGTCATCGAGCACGGACTGGTGGACGTCCTCCTGCACGAGGTGCGGGACGACCGCGGGGCCCTGCCCCTGCTCTCCCACGCGCTGCTCGAGACGTGGCGACGCCGTGAGGGCAGCACCCTCACCGTCGAGGGCTATCGGGCCTCCGGCGGCATCCACGGCGCCGTGGCCCAGTCCGCCGAGCAGCTCTACGGCCGGCTCGAGCCGGAGCAGCGGCGACAGCTGCGCGACCTCGTCCTGCGGCTGGTCTCTCCGGGAGCCGAGGGCGAGGCGGTGCGGACCCGCGTGCCGCGCCGCCTCGTCGCTCCCGCCCACGACCAGCTCGTCGAGGCGCTGGTCGCCGCACGACTGGTGACCAGCGACGAGGGTGTCCTCGAGATCACCCACGAGTCGTTGGCGCGGGCGTGGCCGCGGCTGCGGGGCTGGCTCGACGACGACGTCGAGGGACAACGGATCCGGCACCACCTGAGCGGTGCCGCCGATGCCTGGGACACCCTCGGGCGTCCGGACAGCGAGCTGTACCGCGGGGTCAGGCTGACTCGGGTCCTGGACTGGCAGTCGCGTGCCGACCCCACCCTCACCGACACCGAGCACGCCTTCCTGGCAGCGGCTCTGGAGGCCGCTGATGCCGAGGAACGCAACGCGGCCGAGCACGCCCGTGCCCAGGCGCGGCTGATCCGCCGGCTCCGGATCGTCCTCGGCGGCGCGGCGGTGCTCCTGGTCCTCGCGCTCGCCGCCGGCGGCATCGCCGCGGTCCAGTCCGACCGCGCCGCGGACCATGCCGCCCGGGCGGAACAGGCAGCCGTCTCGGCTGACGCGCGACGGGTGGGCCTCCGGTCCCAGCTCACCGACGACATCGACCTCTCGTTGCTCCTCGCGGCCGCCGGCGCACGCCTGGACGAGTCGCCCGAGACCCGGGTCAACCTGGTCTCCGCGCTGGCCAGGCAGCCGCGCCTGGTCCGGTCGGCGCCGCCCGAAGGCGGCTACCTGGAGGGCCTGAGCGTGAGTCCCGACGGCCGCTGGATCGCTGCCTCCGACGAGGCCAACCGGATGCATCTCTACGACGCCTCCACCAACCGGCTGCTGCGCAGCTATGACGCCGGCCGCGCCCCTGAGGACGAACAGGCATGGCTCCTCGGGGCCTTCAGCCCCGACAGCAGCCAGCTGGCGGTCGTCCTGGAAAGCGTGGAGTCGAGCGAACCCGTGCGCCTGCTGGACCCGGACACCATGCAACCGACGGGCACGAGGCTCGCCCCTCCCGGAGGCACACCTACCGTCGGTTTCGATGTCCAGTTCAGTGCAGACGGACGCTACCTCGCGGCCGCGCTCCGGACTGTTCCAGTGCAGACAGCCGGCCCCGCCGCCTCGTCGACCTACGCCGTCGTCTGGGACCTGCGCTCGCCGTCCAGGTCCCCCACTCGCGTGCCAACCGGCGACATCATCCAAGGCCTGGCTCTCAGCCCCGACGGCGAGACGCTCTACACGTCATCGCCTCTCACCGCCCACCGTGTCTCGACGGGCAAGCGGATCTGGCGGCGGGAGGACGTGATGTCGTTCCTGGCCCTCGACATCAACGACGACGGGACCCTTCTCGCGGTCGAGGACAACGTCACGGAGAAGGACGCGTTGCTGGTGGACGCCGCCAGCGGCGACACGGTCGCCAGGCTCCGAGGTCACCGGGACGTGGTCTCCCCCGACATCCGGTTCTCGCCCGACGGCACGCTCGTGGGGACCAGCTCACGCGACGGACAGCTCATCGTCTGGGACACCGCCACCGGCCGGCCACAGGAACGGTGGACCACCTTCGATCCGTGGGGCGTCGGCTTCAGTCCGGACAACGACCTGGTCCACGGGGGTGGCGGTGACTCCATGCTGCGTACCTGGGACCTGTCCGCCACTGACACCTACCTGCAGCAGACCGCCCGGGTCAGCGGCGTCGAGAGGTTCGCGCATGCCGACGTGTCCCCTGACGGGCAGCAGGTCGCCTATCGCTGGCTCGACGACGCGGGCAAGGGGTGGGTCCGGTTCGTCGGCACCGTCACCGGGAACGCGACCCCCGCGACCCGTCTTCCGACCAACGAGGGCCATTGGTCCTACGGCACCTGGCACCCCGACGGTGGTCGGTACGCCGCACACTGCGAGGAGTGCACCGAGCCGGACATCGCCAGCGTCCTCGACTCCGCCACCGGCGAGGTGGTCGGGACGTGGAAGATCGTCGAGGGAGGCATCCACTCCCTGAGCTACGTCGATGATGGTCGCAGCCTCCTCGCCGGCAGCTGGGACGGCCCGACCTACGTCGTCGACGCCGAGACCCTGCTGACGCGGGGCGAGCCCGTCGACGTTCCCGCGTTCTGCTGCTCGATCCCGCTCGGGCGCGGGAGAGCCGCAGTGGTCTACGAGGCCTCCGACGACGGGACGTCGATGCTCTGGCGGGTGATCGACGTCGACGCCGGAGTGGTCTCGTCCGAGGGTGCGGTGGACCTGTTCGCGTTCGCTTCGGCGGGCTCCCCGGACGGCTCGACGGTTGCGGTGGCG
Source organism: Nocardioides ganghwensis (assembly GCF_014779655.1). Lineage (GTDB taxonomy): Bacteria > Actinomycetota > Actinomycetes > Propionibacteriales > Nocardioidaceae > Nocardioides > Nocardioides ganghwensis. The sequence continues at coordinate 322,942 of NZ_JACXYX010000002.1, read as the reverse complement.
GGCGACACCGGTCAGATCATCACCATCGACGTCGCGACCGGGGATGACGAGCAGCGATCCACCAGCGTCGGCGGAGTGATCCTGTGGCTCAGCTACTCCGATGACGGCGAGCGCCTGGTGTCCGGTGCGGAGGACGGCGGGGTCAGCCTCTGGGATGCCGCGACGCTGGACCTGCTGGGCACGGTGTACCCGCCTCACCGGGGCAAGCCGGTGCCGGCAGGAGCGCAGTTCATCGGCGACACCCACGACGTGGCGATCGCGTCGTACGACGGTCGCGTCTACCGGTGGGACACCGATCTCGACCGGGCGCTGGACTTCGCGTGCCAGATGGCTGGCCGGGACCTGACCGAGGCCGAGTGGGCGCAGTACCTGCCCGCCCAGCCCTACCGGTCCGTGTGCCCCCAGGACTGACCCACCCTTGCCATCGTGACAGTGAAACTGTCACGATTGCCGCATGCGCCTCGCCTCCCTCCTGATGTACGACGGCAACCCGCGCAAGGCCGCCGACGACGTGGTCGCGCTGGAGCGGGCCGGGCTCGACAGCGTGTGGGTCGCGGAGGCGTACGGCTTCGACGCACCGACGCTGATGGGCTACCTCGCGGCGCGGACCGAGACCGTGCAGATCGGCTCGGGCATCCTCAACATCTACTCCCGCACCCCCGGCGCCCTGCTGCAGACGGCGGCCGGCCTCGACAACGTCAGCCAGGGCCGCGCGATCCTCGGCCTCGGCGTCAGCGGGCCGCAGGTGATCGAGGGCTTCCACGGCGTGCCCTACAGCCGGCCGATGGCGCGGACCGCGGAGATCGTCGAGATCATCCGCAGCGGGCTCAAGCGGGAGCCCCTGTCGGCCGACGGCGAGTTCCACCTCCCGCTGACCAAGGAGCACGGCGCGGTCACGGGACTCGGCAAGCCGCTCAAGCTCCTCACCCGGCCCGAGCGCGACACGATCCCGATCTGGATCGCCGCCCTCGGCCCCAAGAACGTCGAGCAGACCGCCGAGATCGCGGACGGCTGGATCCCGCACCTGTTCCACCCCGAGAAGGCCCACCTCGTGTGGGGCGACGCGCTCGCCAGGGGCAACGCCAAGCGGCTCGGCGGCCTCGGGCCGCTGCAGGTGATGGCCGGCGGCATGGTCGCCATCGGCGAGGGCCCGGAGACCAAGGCGCTCCTCGACTTCGCGCGACCGGTCTTCGCCCTCTACGTCGGCGGGATGGGCGCGAGGGGCAAGAACTTCTACAACGACGTCGCGCGCGCCTACGGCTACGAGAAGGAGGCGGAGGAGATCCAGGACCTCTACCTCGCCGGCAAGAAGGACCAGGCCGCGGCGCTCGTCCCCGCCGAGTGGCTCGAGGCCGCCAACCTCGTCGGACCGGAGTCCTACGTCAAGGAGCGCATCGAGGCCTTCCGCGAGGCCGGCGTCACCGACCTCAACATCACCCCGGTCAGCGACGACCCCGCCGCGACCGTGGCGCAGCTCAAGGAATGGGTCTCCTGAGCCTCGTGCATGCGCCCGGTCGCTACGACAACCTCCGCCGGATCCGGTCGCTGGACCCGGAGGTCGACCACGACGAGATCCTGCGGCTCACGGCGCGCTTCGAGTTCCCGTGGGACTACGTCCAGGGCACCGGCATCGCCTTCATGCGCGACTACGGCGTCCCCTCGATCGCCGAGCTCCTCGACCGGACCCGCGAGTTCGCCGACCACGGCGTCAAGCGCTACGACGACACCATCCTGATCGGTGACGAGGCCACGCTCGACGGCATCGACTCACCGCGCTCGCACGCCGCGCTGCGCCGCCTCAACCGGATCCACGGGCACTACGACATCGCGGCCGAGGACTTCGCCTACGTCCTCGCGACGACGATCGTCGGCCCGGTCCGGTGGATCGAGGCGTACGGGTGGCGACCGCTCGACCCGCACGAGCTCGCGGCGATCACCAGGGTCACCACCCGCTTCGGCGAGCTGATGGGCCTCAAGGACCTGCCCACGACGTACGACGGCTACCTCGCACTGCTCGTCGACCACGAGCGCCGGCACTTCTCCCACACGCCGGCTGCCACGCGGCTGGCCGAGGCGTCGACCCGCATCGCGAAGGAGGTCGCCCCTCCCCCGCTGCGCCCGCTGCTGCGCCGCGTCACCATCGCGGTGATGGACGAGCCGCTGCGCGAGGCGCTCGGCCTGCCGCGCCAGCCGCGGTGGATCGTCCGGGCCGTACGGGGCGGTCTGCGGCTGCGCGGCCGGCTGCTCCGGTTCGCGCCGCCGCGGCGCACGGCGTACGTCCACCGGCCGACCACCTATCCCCACGGCCACCGGCTCGAGGACCTCGGGCCGCTGTCGATGCTCGAGGAGCTCAACCGCGTGTCCGGGGTGGCCAAGGGGTACGGGGCACCATGACCGACCGATCCCCCCAGTCCCTCGCCGGTGCGCTGCCCGGTGTCCTGCTCGCAGCTGCCGCCGCGCTCACCGGTCTGCTCCGGCGTGACAAGGCCCTGCACCCCGTCGGCCACCGCGGGACGGGCCGGCTCACCGTCACCCACCCCGCACCCGCCCTCGACGTCGAGGCCCTCACCCGGGCCGGCACCCGGCCCTGCCGGACGCGGTGGTCGCGGTCGATGGGCCTCCCGAGGGGATGGCCCGACATCGAGGGACTGGCCCTCAGGCTCGAGGGTGCCGGGCCCGACGGCGGCGACGCCGACCTGCTCTTCGCCAGCACCGGCGGGCGGCGGTGGAGCCGCTACCTGATGACCCTGCGGGGACCGGGCCGCTTCGGCCGGCTGACGACGCTCGTCCCCGCCCGGGCCGGCGGCCGGGCCGTGACCTTCCGCCTGAGCCCGCAGTCGGAGCCGCGCGACGGGCTGCCCCCGACGACGTACGCGCTCGACCTCGCGCTCGGCACCGGCGACTGGCAGCCCGTCGGCCACATCGACGTGACGTGGGTCGAGGCAGACACCACCGACCGGTTCGACCCGATCACCCATCCCCTCACCGGGCTCGAGCAGTACGCCTTCGTCACGGCGCTGCGCGAGCCCGCCTACGTCGCGGCGCGGGCAGTGGCCCGCGCCCGCCCCACCCACGGAGAGAGACCACATGCCTGAGCGCCCCAGCATCCTCGAGCAGGAGCACGAGGACTTCCGTGCCGTCGCACGCGCGTTCTTCGAGAAGGAGGTCACGCCCCACCACGCCGCGTGGGAGCAGGCCGGGATCGTCGACCGCGAGGTGTGGCACAGGGCGGGCGAGCGCGGGCTGCTGTGCTTCGACGTCGACGAGGCGTACGGCGGGCCCGGCATCAAGGACTTCCGCTACAACATGGTGCTCGCCGAGGAGTCGGCACGCGCCGGCGCCTCGGGCCCGGGCTTCGCCGTGCACACCGACATCATCGTCCCCTACATCTCCTCGCTCGGCACCGAGGAGCAGAAGCAGCGCTGGCTGCCCGGCTGCGTCTCCGGCGACCTCGTCACCGCCATCGCGATGACCGAGCCGGGCGCGGGCTCGGACCTGCAGGGCATCCGTACGACCGCGGTCGACGCGGGCGACCACTACGTCCTCAACGGGTCGAAGACCTTCATCTCCAACGGCATCCTCTCCGACCTGGTGGTCGTGGTCTGCCGGACGAACCCCGACGCCGGGCACCAGGGCATCTCGCTGCTGGTCGTCGAGCGCGGGATGGAGGGCTTCGAGCGCGGTCGCAACCTCGCCAAGATGGGGTTGCACGCGCAGGACACCGCCGAGCTGTCGTTCACCGACGTGCGCGTGCCCAAGGAGAACCTGCTCGGCGCCGAGGGATCCGGCTTCATCTCGCTGATGGAGAACCTCCCCCAGGAGCGCATCTCGATCGGCTGCATCGCGGTCGCCGCGGTCGAGCACGTCCTCGACCTGTGCCTGGCGTACGCCAAGGAGCGCGAGGCCTTCGGCCGCCCGATCGGGAAGTTCCAGCACAACCGCTTCGTGCTGGCGGAGATGGCGACCGAGGCCCACATCGCCCGGGTCTTCATCAACGACTGCGTCCTCAGGCTGAATGCCGGCGAGGTCGACACGTCGCTCGCGTCGATGGCGAAGTGGTGGACGACGGAGCTGCAGAAGCGCGTCGTGGACGCCGGCGTGCAGCTGCACGGCGGGTACGGCTACATGGACGAGTACCCGATCTCCAAGGCCTACACCGACTCGCGGATCCAGACGATCTACGGCGGGACGACCGAGATCCAGAAGGAGATCATCGGGCGGATGCTGGGCCTGTAGCCGGCGACCGCGGTCCAGACCGGACTGTCGGGGACGCCGTGGTCAGGACGACGATGGAGCCTTCGGCACCACCGGTGCCGCCAGGAGGGCCCGTCCATGACCAAACGCCTGCTGCACATCGTCGCCACCCCACGCGGGCTCGCCTCGCACACCGGGCGCATCTCGGGCGTGCTGCTCGAGGAGCTCCACGCCAAGTACGACGACCTCGAGGTCCAGACGCTCGACCTCTTCAGCGCGGACCTCCCTGCCGTCGCCGGCGTCAACATCAAGACCAAGTACGCCCTGATGACCGGACAGCCGATCGACGAGGCCGCTCGCGGCTCGTGGCGCAGCATCGAGCGGACCATCGAGGAGTTCCTCGCCGCCGACGTCTACCTCCTGACGGTGCCGATGTGGAACTTCGGCGTGCCCTACGCGCTGAAGTACTACATCGACGCCATCGTGCAGCCGGGCTACCTGTTCCAGTACGACGAGCACGGCGCTCCCCACGGCCTGGTGCACGGCAAGAAGCTGGTCTGCGTCACCTCGCGCGGGGGCGACTACTCGGGCCCGCTGGCATCGCTCGACTTCCTCGAGCCCTACCTGCGCACCATCTTCGGCTTCGTCGGCATCGCCGACCAGACGTTCTTCAACGCCCAGCCGATGGACGTGACCCCCGAGCTGCGCCGCGCTGCGTTCGCCGAGGTCCTCTCCGACGTACGCTCCTGGGTCGCGCAGGACGAGTGGGGCGTCGCGGCGCAGGTCCTCGAGCAGCCGATCCCGGCCGGGGCGAAGCCAGCCGTGCTCGCCGACTGACCGGACGGCCGGTGCCGGGAAGCGCCGGGCTGTTCCCAGCCGGTGGCTAGGTTCGGGACATGGACCTCTTCGAGATGGACGAGACCCGCACCATGACCCGCGAGGAGGCGGCCACCCGGCTGCGCGACCTCGCCGACTCGCTCGCCAGGCACAACTCGGTCGAGTTCACCCGCGGCGGCGGCCGGGTCACCGTGGCGGTGCCCGACGAGGTGAGGCTCAAGGTCGAGGTCGAGCTGGGCGAGGACAACGAGATCGAGATCGAGCTGACCTGGTGAGGCGATCCGGGCGTTGAACGTCCGCATCCGGCCCTAACCTGTCGGCCATGACCGACTTCACCGAGCAGGACCTCTCGGACTCCCGCTTCGAGAAGGTGCACCTGCAGCGTGCGACCTTCCACGACGTCTCCCTGACCGGGGCGTCCTTCACCGACGTCGACCTCAGCGGCGTACGCATCCACTCCGCCTGGCTCGACAAGGTGAGGATGACCGGCGTCGAGGTCCCGGACCTCGAGATCAGCGGCGAGATAGGCCGCCTGGTCGTCAACGGCGTGGAGGTCGGTCCCCTGGTGGAGGCCGAGCTCGACCGTCGCCATCCCGAGCGGGCGGCGATGCGGCCGACGACCGCCGACGGCTTCCGCGAGGCCTTCGCGATCCTCGACCGGCTCTGGGGCGAGACGCTCGACCGCGCCCGGGTGCTCCCGCCGGAGCAGCTGCACGAGCAGGTCGACGGCGAGTGGTCGTTCATCGAGACGCTGCGCCACCTCGGCTTCGCCCACGCCTGCTGGATCAGCGGCGTCGTCTACGGCTTCCCGTCGCCGTGGCACCCCCTCGACCTCCCCTGGGACGAGGCGCCCGTCCACGAGGGCGTCCCCTGGGAGCGCCGTGCGCGGCCCGAGCTGCACGAGGTGCTGGCGCTGCGCCGCCAGCGCCGGGCGACGGTGGCCGAGCTGCTCGAGCGGATGGACGACGTCGGCCTCACCCGTCGTGTCACCTCCGCGACGCCCTTCCTGCGCGACGCCGAGGACCTGTCCGTCGGCCACTGCCTCCGCGTGGTGCTCAACGAGGAGTGGCAGCACCGGCTCTACGCCGAGCGCGACCTCGCGAGGCTGGGCGGCTAGCCGAGCCGTTCAGCCAGCGCCCGCCCGAGCCGTACGCCCGAGAGCCAGGCGGTCTCGACCTTGGGCGTGGCGCCCCAGCCGTCGCCGCACACGCCCACCAGCCGGTCGCCCTCGACGAGCGCGAACGGGTCCGTGCGCTCGCCGACAGGTCGGGCGAAGGTCCAGCGGTGGACGTGGACGTCCTCGGGCTCGCCGAGGTCGAGCAGCCGCCGCAGCGCCTGCACCGCAGCGGGTGCGGCACCGGTCGGGTCCTCGAGGTGGCGGGCGGCGAGCTCGGGCGTGGTGTGGGCGACCAGCACCGGCGCGCCGTCCCCGCGACGACGACCGTCGTCGGCGATCCAGCCGAGATCGGGATCGCCGTTGACGAAGGCGCCGTCGAGGTCCCAGCCGCGGGTGGCCCAGCGTGCCGCGACGGCGATCACCGGCTCCCACTCGCGATCCAGCGACGCCGCGACCGGGTGGTCGCCCACGAGGCGACGGGCCTGGGGGTCGGGCATCGCGAGCACGACGACGTCGGCCTCGTCCGCGCCGACCTCGTCGATCGACTCGATCTCTCGCCGCTCGACCGCGAGACCGGTCGCGAGGTCCTCGACCAGCGACCGCAGTCCGTGGGTGGCGCCCCAACGCATCGGTCCGCTCGTCGAGTCGCGCTCCTCGTCGCCGAGGACGTCGAACGTGGCGGTCCACTCGCGGGCCAGGCCGCGGCGTGCCCAGTCGTCGACGACGGCGGCGAACCCGTCGTCGGACACCGTGAAGTAGGACGCCCCGAGGTCGACGCGCCGCTCCCACAGCGTCCGCGACGCCATCCGGCCGCCGGGCACGTGGCCGCGGTCGAGGAGGCGTACGCCGACCCCCGCAGCCTGCAGCTCGCGCGCGCACGCCACGCCCGACAGCCCGGCGCCGACCACGACCACCTCGCCGGTGCCGCTCACGGCCGGCCCTCCAGCACGGCTGCGGCCGCGCGCTGGCCGCTGACCAGCGCGCCCTGGATCGAGCCCGTGTCGCGGTGGTCGCCGCACACGAGCACGTCGCCGTGCCGCACCGGACGGGTCGCGTTGTAGGGCACCGGTTGCGCGGGGAGGGCGTGGGGCACGTCGTGGCGCGCGACGACCTCCCAGCCGGAGGTGCCGGTGCCGAGCAGGTCGCCGGCGTGGCGTCGCATCGACGACTCGCCGGTGTCGCGGCCGGGTCCGAGCAGGGCGGAACCCTGGACGAGGTGGCGGCCGGGTGGGGCGTACGACGGCGCGGCGCGCGAGACCACGGCGGTGTTGACCAGCGGGCCGGTCGGGGTGGGCCTCGCGTCGACGTGGAGCAGGTCGGTGTCCGGGGCGTCGGGGACCGACCACCACACGGTGGTGACGCCCTTCGTGGCCGGCGCGTCGACGCCGGTCAGCGCGGCAGCCTCGGGGGCGCCGGTGGCGACGACGACCTCGGCGGCGCTCCACGTGCCGTCGTCGGTCTCGACGGTCGTGCCGCTCACGCGGCGCACCGCCCGGCCGAGGCGGACGCGGTCGCCGAGCCCGGCCGCGAGCTGCGCCGGCAGCGCGGCCATGCCGTCGCGCGGCAGCGCGGGCACGCCGCGCGCGAACATCCAGGTCAGGAGGAGCGCGAACCGGTCGGCGGTGCTGCCGTCGTCCTCGAGGAGGACGCCGGCGAAGAACCGGTCGACCACGCGCCGCAGGAACCCGTCCACGCCCGCCCGGTCGAGAGCCGTACGCCGGTCCACGTCAGGGCGCCGCTCCACCACCTCCGACAGCGAGCGACCCGGTCGCGGGCGCGCCAGCGGTGCTGCCCAGCGCGCCACGGCTGCCACCTCCCCGGGGTGACGAGCGGCTGACGTCAGGGTGCGCGGCAGCAGGCCGGGGCTGCGGAACGGGTGGCCGAGCACCTCCAGCCCGCGCTCGCTCCGCGCGGTGACCCCGGCCCCGAACGGCTGGAGGCCGAGGGCGTCGACGTCGACCCAGCGGCGTACGGCGGGGTAGGCGGGGTTGAGCAGCTGGAAGCCGTGGTCGACGAGGAATCCGTCGACCCGGTCGGTGCGGATGCGACCGCCGACGCGGTCGGACGCCTCGAGCACGACGACCTCGCGACCGGCCGCGGCCAGCGCCTGCGCACAGCGCAGCCCGGCGAGTCCGGCACCCACCACGACGACGTCTGTCTGCACGCGTCGACCCTAGTGAACGCCACCACACGCCTCCCATGCGAAGAACCGCCCCCGGGTCCATGACCCGGGGACGGTTCGACGTGCGGCTACGTGCTCGCCTCAGTGGCAGTCGCTCAGTGGCGGTCGGCGGAGCTGTCGTAGAAGTCGCGGCTGCCGGACTTCGAGAGGCCGCGGCTGACCATGTAGCCGATGGTGAGCAGGCTGATGTAGAACCACGCCTCCTGGGTGCCGAAGTCACTGGCCTCGTCGGCCAGGGCGGACGCGACGAGGACGCCGAGGACGGACGCGACGTAGGCGATGAGCTCGGTCGTCTTGTAGGACGACTTCGTCTCGGTGCTGATGCGGCGCGCCGGGGTGTCGTAGTTGTGCGAGTGCTCGGTGGTGGTCTGGTTCGAGGACATGTGCTGTCTCCTGTGGGTGGAGGTGTTCAGTACGTGCCCGCTGTTTGAGAACGCACGCCTACGTACCCCTGGCCCCACCCCCCATGCGGATCGTGACCCATGTCTCCCGCCTGGGCGCTCCGGGTGGCCCCTAGACCGTCGGGAGGGTCCTGGTCGTCACGATCTGCTCGGCGATCTCGCGCAGCTTGACGTTCTTCTGCTGCGACAGGCGGCTCAGCACCGAGAAGGCGCGGTCGGGAGAGAGGTCGAAGCGCTCCATCAGGATGCCCGTGGCCTGACCGGTCACGGTCCGGCCACGCAAGGCGTACTCCAGGTGCTCGACCTGCTGCGCGGCGGCCAGCGCGACACCGACGTGGGCGGCGAGCGCGAGACCGTCCGCGACGTCCTCGGCGGTGAAGGCCGAGACCTCGGCGCCGTAGAGGTTGAGCGCGCCGAGGTCCTTGTCGGTGGAGTACAACCGGTAGCTCACGCTGCTGGCCAGGCCCAGCTGCTGGACGACCCGGGGACCCCACTGCGGCCATCGGGCATCCGTCGCCAGGTCGTCGCTCACGACCGTGTGGTCCTCGCGCAGCGCGTCGAGGCAGGGGCCCTCGCTCAGCTCGTGCTGCAGGGCATCGATCTCGCGCACGAGGTCGTCGCTCGCGGCGTGCGTGTCGATGCGCTCGCCGCGGTGCACCACGCAGATCCCTGCCGCCTGGCACCCGGGGATGATCTGCGTGGCGATCTTCACCGCCCGCTCCATCGCTTCCTTCGGGCTGTCGTCGTCCTGCATCTCACGCGCCGCGTCGGCGAGCTCGTTGCGGAAGTCATCGGAGGGGGGCACCACCGCAGCATGGTCGACATCCGGCCCCCTGACCACATCCTCCGGGGTCATCCCGGCGTCTGCTCGCGCTTCTCGTGCAGGCGCTGCTGGGCCTCGGCGAGGAAGGCCAGGCACGGCGCGTCCTCGCCGGGGTGCTTCTCGACGAGGTGGAAGGTCCAGCGGTCCATCGCGGCCATGAAGCCGTTGTCGCCGCCCGCGCGGTGTGTCGACCACGGCGAGCGTCCGCGCGCGACGCAGGTGGTGCAGCTGATCCGGTAGAGGAACTGCTGGTCGCCGTCGAGGTCGATCTTCACGCGCGCCAGGGGCCCTGCCTGCACGCCCGCCCTGCGTTCGCGGGCTGACCGACTCGCGACCATCTCGTGTCCCCCGCCTCAGAGCGCGGTGGCGTCGGGGATCACTCGCAGGACGCTGCACGTGCCGGCCTCTCGACCCACGACGACCTTCACGCCGTCGAGGCGCCCGAGCGCCTCTCGTACGTCCTGGACCTCGAGGTGGGTGTCGACGGCGATGTCGGCGTCGCGGACCGGCACGGCCGTCTCGGGCCACTCCTCGGAGGGGACCTCGAAGGGGTCGAAGTCGGTCTGAGCCGCCGACCACAGCTGGAGCGCCGCCTCGGCGACGATGTCGTCGGTGGTGGAGTCGTCGGGTGCCATGCGCCGAACCTACCCGTACGCCCGCCGTACGCTCGCGCCTCACCCGGTCACGGCACCACCGCCCCTACCCTGAGCCCATGCCTGCCGCCCGCACCCGCCGCGCCCGGGCAGCCGTACGTCGCAAGCGGCGGATCGCCGCCGTCGAGCACGACCTCACCCCGACCGAGTGGACGGCGCTGCAGGACGCGTGGGGCGGCTGTGCCTACTGCGGCGCGACCGGCACGCCGCTGCAGAAGGACTGCGTGCTGCCCATCTCGCGCGGCGGCCGCTACACGCTGCTCAACGTCGTGCCGGCGTGCCGGTCGTGCAACGCGAGCAAGTGCAACGACGAGGTGACCGCGTGGCTGCGGCGCAAGCGGCTCGACGAGCGCGCGTTCCTCGTCCGGCTCGGCGAGGTGCAGGCCCAGGTGCGGACCCGCCCCGCAACCGCCGCGGTGGAGTGACGGCGGCGGTCAGCGGCGTACGCGGACGGTCCTGGTCCACACCGTCACGGGGCTGTGCCCCGCGGCCGTGGCGCGGACCCGCACCTTGACCCGCTTGCCGACGTGGGCGGGCCTGAGGACGAACCGACGCAGGGTGGCGTCGCGCACGCGACGGCCGGCGACGTACCACTGGTAGGAACGCGCCACCGCTTCGGGCTCCCACTCGCCGCGGGAGACCCAGACGGTGCGCCCGGTCCTCGCGACGCCCTTGATGCGCGGACGCACCACGTTGACGACCGCGGCCGGAGGCGCGACGGGCCCGGTCGGGGCGGAGAGTGCAGAGCCCGGCAGCCAGCCCAGTGCAGTGCCGGTGACGCGGACCCGGATGGTCTTGCCGACGTCGGCAGCACGGGGCACGTAGACGGCGCCCGTCGGGTCGTCGGTCGGGTCGCTGTCATCTCCCACCACCCAGCGGTAGCTGAGCGCGATGCCCGCAGGAGTCCACGCACCCGGGGACGCGGTGAGCGCCTTGCCCACCTCGGGCGTCCCGCTGATGGTCGGCGCCCGGGTGTTGGCGATGGTGCCGCCGAGCATCGCGTCGGCCGTCACCGTGCTGCCGCTCGCCAGCGCGATCGGGGTCGAGGCGTACAGGTTCGACGCGTTGTCCCAGAACTCCTGGATCCCGGTCGCCGGGTCGTAGAACTCGACGAGGTAGGTGCGCGCCTTGAGCCGGTCGATGGTGTAGCGACCGTTGGCGTCGGTCGTGTACACGGTGCGCCACGACCAGTAACCGCCCCCCGCGCCGAGCCACATGGACACCTTCCCGCCCACGAGCGGTGCCCCGGTCGCAGTCGTCAGACGCCCGGTGATGGTGGCCGCGGCCTCCAGCACGGCGTTGATCCCGGTCCTCGTCGTGTCGGCCGCGACGGAGACCGGGACGTAGAGGAAGTCGCCGGGGCTCCGGTCGTCGTACCACTCCGTGGCGAACTCGCCGTCGGGGTCGTAGAACTCCACGTAGTAGCCGAAGGTGTCCGGCTGGAGGGGGGCCACCTCGTAGGCCCCGGTCGCGTCGGTCTCGTCCTGGCCGACGAGGCTGCCACCGCGGTAGAAGGACACCACGATGTCGGGCACCGGGGCACCCCCGACATCGGTCACCACGCCCTTCACAGCGCCAGGGCCGACCTCTGGCTGGGCGCTTCCGGCGGGCGCCGAGGCGAGTGACACGACCAGGACGACGAGCGTGACGACGGCCGTCACGAGTGGTGCACGACGGCGGTTCATGGCGCGCCTCCATCGAGGAAGGGACTCGGACTTTCAGGCTACGTCCGTCCGCGGGCGCCGGCAGCAGGACGACGAGACGTCTGGACCAGTTCCGCCCCGGCACGTCCGGCCGTGTCGCCCAGGGCCCTAGCCACGCGGCCCGGGGTCCCATGATGATGTGACCCCCGCCACACCCCCGCACCAGAGGAGCCGGAGATGCCCGACCCCGATCTCGCGCCCGACCCCGACGTCCTGGCAGTACGGGAGCAGTACGAGGCGCGCATCCTCGGCCTGCACATGCCGGCCACGGTGCGCCAGGCCGCGGACAAGTACGGCGACCAGCCGGCGTTCTCCGACCGGTTCGACGTGCCCGAGGGCGAGGCGTGGTCCACGATCACCTGGACCGAGACGTGGGAGCTGACCCAGCAGGTGGCCGCGGCGCTCATCGCCCTCGGTGTCGAGAAGGGCGACCCGGTGGCGATCATGGCCGCCAACCGCACCGCGCACACGTTGGCCGACTACGGCGCGATGACCGCCGCGGCCGTGCCGATGTCGATCTACAACACCCTCGCGCAGGACCAGGTCGCGTTCATCGCCGGCGAGTCGCGTCCCGTCGTCGTGGTGCTCGAGGACCACGACCGCTACCAGCGGTGGGAGAAGGCGCTCGACGAGGTCGACTCGATCCGCCACGTCGTGATGCTGGCCGACGCCGACCGGGTCGACGACCCGCGCGTGATGACGTGGGACGACCTCCTCGCGCGCGGCGGGGACACGAGCGGCGTCGAGGAGCGGATGGAACGGATCACACCCGACCTCCCGGCGACCTTCCTCTACACCTCCGGCACGACCGGCAACCCCAAGGGCGTGGTGCTCACCCACCACAACGTGATGTACGAGGCCGTCTCCACCCTCGACGCCGCAGGGCTCCGAGGACCGCAGCGCACGATCAGCTACCTCCCGCTCGCGCACATCGCCGAGCGGGTGCTGGCGACGTACGCTCCCCCGTTCCTCGGCAACCACGTGCACGCGATCCCCGACCCGGCCGGCCTGCTCGGCGCGCTCGGCGAGGTGCACCCGACCGCGTTCTTCGGGGTCCCGCGGGTGTGGGAGAAGATCAAGACCGGCATCTCCGCCAAGCTCGCCGAGGACCCGGACCCCGCCAACCACGAGCTGGTCACCAACGCGATGGCCGCCGGGCTGGCCTGGACGCAGGCCCACGAGTACGGGAACCAGATCACGCCCGAGGTCGAGGAGGCGTACGCCAGGGCCGACGAGGCGATCCTCGGCTTCCTGCGGCTCCTGCTCGGGCTCGACCAGGTGCGCTGGGCCGCCAGTGCAGCAGCGCCGATGCCGCTCGAGGTCGCGAAGTTCATGGGCGGGCTCGGCCTGCAGGTCTACGACGTCTACGGCATGACAGAGACCACCGGCGCCTTCACCTCCAACGGCCCGGGCGCCTTCAAGCTCGGCACGGTCGGGCGCCCCAACCCCGGCATCGAGGTCCGGCTCGCCGAGGACGGCGAGATCCTCTGCCGCGGTCCGGTCAACACCCCCGGCTACCACCTGCAGGAGCAGGCCACGCGGGACCTCATCGACGAGGACGGCTGGATCCACACGGGCGACATCGGGACGGTCGACGAGGACGGCTTCTACTCGATCATCGACCGCAAGAAGGAGCTGATCATCACCTCCGCCGGCAAGAACATCGCGCCCTCCAACATCGAGAACTACCTCAAGGAGTCACCGATCATCGGCCACGCCATGGCGCTCGGCGACGACCGGTCGTACGTCGTCGCGATCCTCACGCTCGACGGCGAGATCGCCCCGCTGGTCGCGGCGAGGATGGGCATCGAGTTCACCGACCTCGCCGACCTGTCCGCCAAGCCGGAGATCCGCGCGATGGCTCAGGCGGCCGTCGACAAGGCCAACGAGCGCCTCTCACGCCCCGAGCAGGTCAAGGCCTGGGAGCTGCTGGCCGACGAGTGGACGGCGGAGTCCGAGGAGCTCACCCCGACGCTCAAGCTCAAGCGGCGCGTGGTGAAGACCAAGTACGCCGACGTGGTCGACTCGCTCTACGGCTCCGCTGGTTGAGGTGCGAGCGGAGCGAGCCTCGAGACCCGCGCCCTTCGACCTCCAGGCCCACCGCGGCGGCGCGGGGCTCTGGCCCGAGAACACGCTCGAAGCCTTTGGGCGCGCCCTGGCCCTGGGGGTCTCCACTCTCGAGCTCGACGTGCACCTCACCGCCGAGGACGACGTCGTGGTCGCCCACGACCCGGTCCTCGACGACACCCGGAGGATCCGCGAGCTCACCCGCTCCGCCCTCCCGCCGACCATGCCGCTGCTGCGGCAGGTCGCGGCGCTGCTCGACGAGCGCGAGGCCGACCCGGTGGGGGTCAACCTGGAGATCAAGTACGACGCGATCGACGCGAGCGGCCTGACGTCGCGCGCGGAGTTCGTGGCGCGGGTCGTCGAGGCGCTCCGGGTCGACGACCTCGTCGCGCGCACCAGCATCCAGTGCTTCGACTGGGGCGTGCTGCGCCGCGTCGGCGACGCCGAGCCCCTCCTCGGGCGCAACCTGCTCGTCTCGCCGAAGTACCTCAGGGGCACCACCGAGGCGCCCTCGCCCTGGTTCGACGGGCTCGAGGTCGGCGCCGACTTCGTGCGCGCCGCGGCGGACGAGGGCTTCACCGCCGTCTCCCCGATCCACGGCTCGCCCTACACCTCCGGCGTGGACGACCCGGCGTACCGGCCCTTCACCACCGCCGCCCTCGTCGACGCCGCCCATGCCGCCGGGCTCGCCGTCATCCCGTACGTCGTGGACGACACGGCGACGATGCGCCACCTCGTGCGGCTCGGCGTCGACGGGCTCATCACCAACCGCCCCGAGCGGCTGCGGGAGGTGCTCGCCGCTGAAGGGCTGGAGCTGCCGCCGGCGTTCTCGGGCTGACCACGCAACCTCGCGGCCGTGCACGACGTCTCCCTGTCATGACGACCAGCTCCCGGACCCTCCTGGTGGCGTGCGCGATCGCGCTGTCCGCCGGCCTCTCGACGGCCGCTCCCGCCCTGTCCGCGCCCGGCCCGGACGACCGCTCCGCGCCCCGCACCGTCCTCGACGTCCGTGACCTCCCCCAGGGCGACCCGCCGGCGGTCGCGTGGAGCGAGCGACGGGGCGGCCGGACCGTCATCCACGGCACGACCGGCACGCGGACCCCGGTGGCGGGCGCCGTCGACGAGCTCGCGCCGATGGGGTCGGGCTACGTCGTCCAGACCCGCTACGGGCGGCGTACGCAGTGGGTCGGGGCCGACGGCTCGCCGGGGCGCCGCGTGTGGCGCAGCGGCCACGGGCTCGCAGTGTCGGCCCGTGGGCGGGCGGTCGCCTTCGCCGGCAGGGCCGGCAAGGTGTGGTCCGTCGACCGGCAGGGCGACCGCGTGCTGTCCTTCACCCCGGTCCCGACCAGCGGCACCGCGCGCGCGGTCGCACTGGTGGGCGAGGACTGCAAGGAGAGCGCGACCAGCAACGGCTGCACCGTCCACGTCAACGGCCCGCGCCGCGCCTGGTACACCTCCTCGCACGGCATCGTCGACCGCGTGCCGCGCCTGCGGCTGGTGTCGACGGGGCGCGGCAGGTGGCTCGGCGGCATCACGTCGCTGAGCGACACCGGCTCGTGCAGCGCCCTGCTGCGCAGCTCGGCGGTGCGGTGGCGCACCTGCGACAACCAGCTTTCCGACCTCTCGCCGGACAACCGCCGCGTCCTCGGCACCCCGGCGTACGCCGACGGCTTCGGTCCCGGCTCGCTCGACGTGCTCGCGACCGCCGACGGCTCCGTGGAGCACTCGTTCACCTCGGCGCGCGACGGCAGCTCGGCGACGTACTTCGACGAGGTCTGGGAGGACCCGGAGCACGTGCTCGTCGTGACCTACCAGGCCGACAGGTGGGCGGTCGTGCGGCTCGGCGTCGACGGGTCGATGGAGTTCGCCGTGGCACCTCGCCGCGGCACGATGGACCTCCGCGCGCCGTTCGGGCTCCAGACGCGCTAGACCCCGACGGGGAGTCCGGGGGATGAACCCTGTCTAGACCTCGGGGCAATTACCGATGCGCGCACGGAGCCCCGGCTGCTCGACTGAGGACATGCACCGTCGGATCGCAGGGTCGCTGACCGGCCCGGTCACCAAGTGGATCATCTTCGCCGTCGTCGTCGTGGTCACCGGCTTCATGGGGATGTTCTCCACCCAGCTGGTGGACGTCCAGAACAACGAGGCGTCGTCGTGGCTGCCCGAGTCGGCCGAGTCGACCCAGGTGCTCGACGAGCTGTCGGAGTCCGTCGACCCCAACGACATCCCGACCCTGGTGGTCTACCACCGCGACGGCGGCCTGACCGACGACGACCTCGCGCAGCTGGAGGCCGACGGGCCGGAGATCGCGGAGATGGACGGCGTCACCGAGCAGGGCGTGCTCACGCCGGCCGCCGCCGAGGCAGCGGCAGCACAGGGAGCACCCGTCCCGACGCTCGTCTCCGACGACCGCGAGGTCGCGTACCTCTACTTCGTGCTCAACTTCGGCGCTGACGGGTGGGCCGCCATCCCGGACGCCGCCGACGAGATCCGCGAGATCGCGACGCTCGACGGCGGCGAGGTCCACCTGGCCGGGTTCGGCGGGCAGGCGGCCGACTCGGCCGAGGCCTTCGAGGGGATCGACACCGACCTCATCCTGATCACGCTCAGCGTGGTCGTGGTGATCCTGCTCTTCACCTATCGCAGCCCGGTCCTGTGGCTGCTCCCGATCATCTGCGCCGTGGTGGCCAACACCATCGCCACCGGGCTGGTCTACCTGCTGGCCAAGCACGCAGGTCTCACCGTCAACGGCCAGAGCCAGGCCATCCTCAGCATCCTCGTGATCGGGGCCGGCACCGACTACGCCCTGCTGCTGGTCGCCCGCTACCGCGAGGAGCTGCGGCGCCACGCGGACCGCCACGAGGCGATGGCGTTCGCCCTGCACCGCGCCTCCCCCGCGATCCTCGCCAGCGCCGCGACGGTCGCGGTCGGCATGCTGTGCCTGTCCTTCGCCGAGCTCAACTCGACCGCGGGCCTCGGTCCGGTCGCCGCGATCGGCGTCGTCGTGACGATGCTGGTGATGGTCACGCTGCTCCCCGCCCTGCTCGTCATCTGCGGGCGCTGGGTCTTCTGGCCCAAGCGTCCCGGCTTCGGCAGCCCCGAGCCGACCGCCGACGGCCTCTGGGCCGGCGTCGGCCGGCGCATCAGCCACCGCCCCCGCCGCGTGTGGGTGACCACGACCGGCCTGCTGCTCCTGGCCTGCCTGGGTCTGTTCCGGCTCGACACCTCGGGCCTCGCGACCGAGGACACCTACACCAAGGAGTTCGACTCCATCAAGGGCCAGAAGCTGCTCGAGGAGCACGGTCTCTCCGACAACTCCAACACCGTGCAGGTCGTGACCGACGCCGCTCGTGCGGACGAGGTGGTCGCGTCCCTGGCGGGCATCGAGCTGCTCGGCACGCCCGGCGAGGTCCAGCCGCTGTCCGGCGACCGGGTCTGGTTCGAGGCGACGATCGACGCCGACATCTCCTCCTCCACGGCGGCCGGCGTCGTCGAGGACACGCGGGACGCGGTGCACGCGGTGGACGGTGCCGACGCCCTCGTGGGCGGTGGGTCCGCGTTCTACCTCGACACCAAGATCGCGTCGGTGCGGGACAGCTGGGTGATCATGCCGTTGGTCCTGGTCGTGGTGCTGCTCATCCTCATCGGCCTGCTGCGGGCGCTGCTCGCGCCGCTCATCCTCATCGCGACGGTCGTGCTGTCGTTCGGCGCGGCGCTGGGCATCTCCGCGCTGCTGTTCGAGTACGTCTTCGGGTTCGCGGGGTCCGACCCGGGGTTCCCGCTGTTCGCGTTCGTGTTCCTCGTGGCGCTGGGCATCGACTACAACATCTTCCTGATGACCCGGGTCCGCGAGGAGACCGCGACCCACGGCACCCGCCGCGGCTCACTCATCGCGCTGGCCTCGACGGGCGGGGTGATCACCTCGGCCGGTGTCGTGCTGGCGGCGACCTTCCTCGTCCTGGGCTCGCTGCCGCTGGTCTTCCTCGCCGAGCTGGGCGTGGCCGTCGCGCTGGGCGTCATGATCGACACGCTCATCGTGCGGTCCGTGCTCGTCACCGCGATCAACCTCGACCTGGGCGGGAAGATCTGGTGGCCCAGCAGGCTCGACCGGGAGGACGCCCCGCTCACCGCGACGGAGGCCGAGGCACCGTTGGAGACGGTGCACTAGCGGCGGGCGTCCGGACCGGCGGCCAGGAGCGGGCCGGACGTCATGGCCGGTGGTGGCGCCGGCGACCGCGGGCCATGACGTCGCTGTCGGACGTCATGGCCAGTGGTCGCCCGGCATCCGGCACCAGCCATGTCAGGCCGGCTGCCAGCCTGGCAGCGTCAGGACCTCGGCACCGTCCTCGGTGATCGCGATCGTGTGCTCGCTGTGGGCCGTGAGGCACCCGGTGGCGCTGCGAAGCGTCCAGCCGTCGTCGTCGGTGACCAGCTCGGCGGTGTCGGCCATGATCCACGGCTCGAGCGCGAGCAGCAGCCCGGGGCGCAGCTGGTAGCCGCGACCGGGTCGGCCGGCGTTGGAGACGTGCGGGTCCTGGTGCATCGTCGTGCCGATGCCGTGGCCACCGAACTGCATGTTGATCGGGTAGCCCGCGTCGGTGAGCACGGTGCCGATGGCGTGGGACAGGTCCCCGATCCGGGCGCCGGGCCCGGCCGCGGCGATGCCGGCGGCGAGCGCGCGCTCGGTGGTCTCGATGAGGTGGACGCTCCCGGCAGGGCGGCTCTCCCCCACCACGAAGCTGATCGCGGAGTCGGCGGCGATGCCGTCGAGGCGTACGGCCAGGTCGAGGGTCAGCAGGTCTCCGTCGGCGAGGCGCTGGTCGCGCGGGCGCCCGTGCAGCACGGCGTCGTTGACGGCCGTGCACACGTAGTGGCCGAACGGGCCGCGGCCGAAGGACGGGGCGTAGTCGACGTAGCAGGACTCCGCGCCGGCGTCACGGATCATCTCGGCCGTCCACCGGTCGAGGTCGAGCAGGTTGGTGCCGACCTCGCTGCGCTGCCGGAGCGTGGCGAGGATGTCGCCGACGAGGGCGCCGGTGCGGCGGGCCTTGTCGACCTGGCCGGGCGTGAGGATCTCGATCATCGCAGCCCCAGCCTCGCACAGCGCTTCTCGGTGGTGCCGCTGCACAGCTCGTCGAGGTCGACGACCCCCTGGGCCACGAGCACCGAGGTGAGCGAGTCGACGGTGACCTCGCGGTCGCGGTAGAGCCAGGACTCCACGCCGTCGACGACCTCGCCGTCGGCCGCGGGCGCGTCGGCGAGGAACGCCACGGCGACGTCGGCGGCCCGCTCGCTCATGGCGCGGGTGGGGACGTAGGTCATCGACTCCTCCTCGCCGAGGAGGACGTCACGGGCAGCCTCGAGGTCGCTGCCCGACTGGCTCGGCACGGCTCCGCCCCTGAGGCCGACATGGCGGTCGGAGCCGGGGACGAGCTCGCCGAGCGACACGACGGGCAGGCCGCTGCCGGTGAGCGTCCCGAGGTCGTCGGGCTCGACCGGCACGACGACGACCACGTCGGCGGACGTCGCCTCGGCCTGTCGGGCCTGGCTCTTCTGCGCGTCCGCGTCGCCCTCGGCGTCGTAGACCCGGACCCGGCACTCGTCGCAGGTCGCCTCGACCCGCTCGGTGAACACGTCGACGTCCACGGCCCGCGACGAGGAGTCGGTGCCGTCGGCGACGAGCAGGGCGACCGTGGGCTCGTCGGCGGTGCACGCGGACAGCAGCGGCCCGACGGCGACCAGGGCGACGGCGAGCGCGAGGGAGGAGGAGCGGGCGCGGAGCATCGCGAGGAGGTTATCGAGCCGGACCGGTCCA
This sequence comes from Nocardioides ganghwensis, assembly GCF_014779655.1. Classification (GTDB taxonomy): domain Bacteria; phylum Actinomycetota; class Actinomycetes; order Propionibacteriales; family Nocardioidaceae; genus Nocardioides; species Nocardioides ganghwensis. Next base: position 303,147 of record NZ_JACXYX010000002.1, on the reverse strand, counting down.
GCGCGCACCCGGCAGGCCATTGACTTTAGTTCGAGTGTCGTACTAAATAGATCCCGTGACCCTCGTGCTCGGCGTCGACTCCTCGACGCAATCGACCAAGGCCCTCCTCGTCGACGCCGCCGACGGGACGGTCGTGGCGCAGCAGACCGCTCCCCACCCGCCCGGCACGGAGGTCGACCCCACGGCGTGGTTGCACGCCGTCGACGCGGCCACCCAGGGCCTGCTCGAGCGCGCGGACGCCGTCTCGGTCGCCGGCCAGCAGCACGGCATGGTGGCCGTCGACGACTCCGGCGCACCGGTGCGCGACGCGCTCCTGTGGAACGACACCCGCTCCGCCGCGGCGGCTCGCGACCTCGTCGACGAGATGGGTGGCCCGCAGGCCTGCGCCGACGCCGTGGGCAGCGTCCTGGTCGCCTCCTTCACGTCCTCCAAGCTGCGCTGGTTGCGCGACCACGAGCCCGACCACGCCGCGCGCGTGCGGTCCGTACGGCTGCCGCACGACCACGTGTCCCTCCACCTGAGCGCCCCCGGGACCGGCGCGTTCACCGACCGCGGCGACGCGTCCGGCACGGGCTACTTCTCCGCACCCGACGACGCCTGGCGCCCCGACCTCGCGGCCCTCGCGCTCGGGCACGAGGTCGACCTTCCCCGCATCGTCGCGCCCGGGGCGGTCGCCGCCGAGTCGCGCGGCGGAGCAGTCGTCGCGGGCGGCACCGGCGACAACATGGGCGCCGCCCTCGGCATGGCGCTGGCCCCCGGCGACCTGCTGGTCTCGGTCGGCACGTCCGGCGTGGCGTCCACGATCAGCCCGGACCCGGTCGCCGACGGCACGGGCGTCGTCACCGGCTTCGCCGACGCCGCGGGCGGCTACCTGCCGATGGTCACCACCCTCAACGCCGCCGGCATCCTCGACCTCCAGGCCCGCTGGCTAGGCGTCGACCACGACGGCCTCGCCGAGCTCGCCCTGTCCTCGACGCCCGGCGCAGGCGGGGTCACCCTGCTCCCCTACTACGGCGGCGAGCGCTCCCCCGACCGCCCCGGCGCCGTCGGCACCTGGACGGGACTGACGCCGGCCACGACCCGCGCCGACCTCGCCCGCGCGGCGTACGAGGCGCTGCTCTGCTCGCTCGCCGACGCGGTCGACCGCCTGGTCGCCACCACCGGGCAGGAGCCCCGGCGCCTGCTCATGGTGGGCGGTGCGACCAGGAGCGCCGCCCTGCGGGCGCTGGCGCCCGCCGTGCTGGGCCGCGAGGTCGTGCTGCCCCCGGAGGGCGAGTACGTCGCCCTGGGTGCGGCCCGCCAGGCCGCCTGGGCCCTCGCCGGATCGCACGCGCCGCCCGCCTGGCCCGAGCGCGAGGGCACCGTGCTCGACGCAGAGCCCACCCCCCACGTCCGCGAGGCGTACGCCGACCTCCGCGAGCGCACCGCCCCCTGGACCTCCTGATCCACCCCTCGAACCCCGCAACGGAAGGCAGCACCCCCATGAGCACGCAGATCCCCACCCCGACCCCCGAGGACAAGTTCTCCTTCGGCCTCTGGACCGTCGGCTGGCAGGGCGTCGACCCGTTCGGCGGCGCCACCCGCCCGCACATGGACACCGTCCACGCCCTCGAGAAGCTCGCGGAGCTCGGTGCCTACGGCGTGAACTTCCACGACGACGACGTGATCCCCTTCGGCAGCGACGAGGCCACCCGCGAGCAGATCATCGCCCGCTTCAAGCAGGGCCTCGAGGACACCGGCCTGGTCGTCACCACCGCGACCACCAACCTCTTCAGCCACCCGGTCTTCAAGGCCGGCGGCTTCACCAACAACGACCGCGACATCCGCCGCTTCGCGCTGCGCAAGGTCATGCGCAACATCGACCTCGCCGCTGAGCTCGGCGCCAAGGTCTACGTCGCGTGGGGCGGCCGCGAGGGTGCCGAGTACGGCGGCTCGCAGGACACCCGCGTGGCCCTCGACCGCATGAAGGAGGCCTTCGACGTCCTCGGCGACTACGTCACCGACAACGGCTACGACCTGCGCTTCGCGATCGAGCCCAAGCCCAACGAGCCGCGCGGCGACATCCTGCTCCCGACGATCGGCCACGCCCTCGCCTTCATCGAGCGCCTCGAGCGGCCCGAGCTGGTCGGCGTGAACCCCGAGATCGGCCACGAGGAGATGGCGGGCATGAACGCCGCCGCCGGCTACGCCCAGGCGATCTGGGCCGGCAAGCTCTTCCACATCGACCTCAACGGCCAGAACGGCCCCAAGTACGACCAGGACCTCCGCTTCGGCGCCGGCAACGTGCGGGGCGCGTTCTGGGTGGTCGACGCGCTGCTCGAGGGCGGCTACGACGGCCCCGTGCACTTCGACTACAAGCCCGCGCGCACCGAGGACGAGGACGGCGTGTGGGTCTCGGCCGCGGCCAACATGCGCAACTACCTCATCCTGCGCGAGAAGGTGAAGGCCTTCCGCGCCGACCCCGAGGTGCAGGCCGCGCTCGAGGCGGCGAAGGTGCCCGAGCTGTCGGTCCCGACCGTGGGCGACGGCGAGGGGTGGCCCGGCCTGCTCGATGCCGAGCTCGCCGACCCCGAGGTGCTGGCCGCGCGCGGCGGTGCCTTCGAGCACCTCGACCAGCTGGCCCTCGAGCACCTGTACGGCGTCCGCTGACAGTGCAACCTCGCAACGCCGGGACCGAGGGACTGCGCCGGCAGAACACGGCCGCCGTCCTGCGGGCGCTGCGCGAGCACGGAGCGTCCTCGCGCGCCGAGCTCGCGCAGCTCACGGGGCTGGCCAAGGCCACGGTCGGCGTCATCGTGGCGGGCCTCGAGGCCGCGGGGGCGGTGGTCGAGGAGGACTCGCGACCGGGCGCCCGGGGTCGTCCCGGGCGACCCGTCGCGCTGCGCGGCGACCGCTTCGTCGGCCTCGGCCTCGAGCTCAACGTCGACTACGTCTCCGCCGTCGTGCTCGACCTCGCCGGCACGGTGCTGTTCGGCGACAGCCGGCCGGCGACCGGTCCCGACGCCCTGACCGGCCTCGTGCGCGACGTGGTCGGCCAGCGCGTCGACGGCCGGGAGGTGGTCGGCACGACGCTGGCCGTCCCGGCCCTGGTGCGCGGCGACGACCGTACGGTCGCCTGGGCGCCGAACCTCGACGTCGAGGGCCACGACCTCGCCGAGGCCCTCCGCGCCCTCGTCCCCGGCACGGTCCAGGTGAGCAACGACGCCAACTGCGCGGCGTACGCCGAGGCGCACCACGGGGCGGCCCGCGGCGTGCGGCACGCGCTCTACCTGACCGGGACGGTCGGCATCGGCGCCGGCATCCTCCAGCACGGCGAGCTCGTCCGCGGCGGGGCCGGCTTCGCCGGTGAGGTCGGACACATGCCCGTGGGTGACTCCGCCGCGGTGTGCGGCTGCGGCCGCCGCGGCTGCTGGGAGGCGTCGGTCGGGCTGCACGCGATGCTCGCCGCCGTCGGCATGCCGGAGCTCGACACCCCGCTGCGCAGCGCCGAGTCGGTGGCCGCCCGGGCCGCCGACGACCCGGCCGTACGAGCCGGGCTCGCGCGGGTGGGCCACGACCTCGGCCTCGGGATCGCCATGCTCAGCAGCATCCTCGACCCCGAGGTGGTGGTGCTCGGCGGCTACTTCGCCGCGCTCGGCGACCTCGTCCTCGAGCCCGCTCGACGCACCCTCGACGAGCGGCTCGCCTCCCCCGCCCAGGTCCGCCCGGAGCTGCGCCCGAGCAGCCTCGGCATCCGGGCCGCCGCCCTCGGCGCGGCCGAGCAGTCGCTCGGACCGGTCTTCGCCGGCGAGCGCGACCTCACCGCCTGAGCGGCGACCCCCGCCCCGGGCCCGGGACCGTCAGCCCGCGAGCCGGGACCGTACGTCGACGAGCGCTGCACCGAGGGCCGCCACCGGGTCCACGAAGAGCGGCTCCAGGGCGATCTCCGCCGCACCGAGCAGCGCGGAGTCGGACCCCAGCGCCGGCAGGACCAGCGTCACCGACTCGAGAGGGGCCGGGAGTGCCCGGTCGGCGAGGCCGGAGTCGACCTCCGCCCCCACGAGCGGGTAGAGCGAGCGGAAGTAGCCGCCGAGGACGATGAGGCGCGGGTTGAACGTGTTGACGATGCTCGCCAGCCCGTGGCCCAGCGCGGTGCCGGTCGCGCGCAGCTCGCGCGGCGGCTCCGTGAACCCCTCGAGCACCTCGTCGAGCTGGGCGACCTTGTCGGGAGGGCAGTCGATGGCCTCGGCGATGGCGTGCGCGCCCACCTCGGTCTCCCAGCACCCGAGGTTGCCGCAGTGGCAGGGGCGACCCTGCGGGTTGAACCGCAGGTGCCCGACCTCGCCGGCGTAGCCGCCGGCCCCCTCGAGGCGTACGCCGCCTGCGATGACACCGGCGCCGACGCCGACGTTGCCCGAGACGTAGATCAGGTCGTCGACCCCGACGCCCGCGCCGCGGACGTGCTCGGCGAGGGCACCGAGGTCGGCGTCGTTGGCCAGCGACACCGGCACGTCGAGGCCCAGCGCGGCGAGGACGATCCCGCCGAACGACACGTCGTGCCACTCCAGGTTGGGCGCCAGCCGGACCAGCCCGTCCCGGCGGCGCACGAGGCCGGGGACGCTGATCCCGATGCCGACGAGGGCCGCCGCGGGAGGGGCGTCCTCGACGACCTGACGGATGAGGGCGGCGACCGAGGCTCCGACCTGCCACGCCTCGCCGTGGCTGTGCACGGGCGCCTGGGCACGCGCGAGCACCCGGCCCCCGAGGCCGACCCGGGCCACCACGGCCCGGTCGACCCCGAGGTCCACCGCGATCACGTACGGGCCCCCGGCCGCGATGCGCACGCCCGCGGACGGGCGCCCGGCTCCCTGCCGGGCGCCGCCCATCGGCGTGGCGTGCTCGGAGATCCCGAGCGACTCCAGCTCGCCGACCAGGCCGGCGATGGTGCTGCGGTTGAGCCCCATGAGGCTGGTCAGCTCGGCGCGCGAGATCTGACCGGCCCCGTGGACGTGCCGGAGCAGGGTTCCGAGATTGTGGCGCCGGACGGCCTCCTGGTTGGTGCCGAGGCCCGCGCGCCGCTGCGGGGTCATGCTCGTGACCTAGACGCCCGCCGAGGACCGACGACGACGCGAGATGGCATCGACGCTCGCCGCGAGCAGCAGGACGCCGCCGGTGACGAGGAAGTTGATGTAGCTCGCCTGGTCGAGCAGGCCCAGGCCGTTGGGGATGGTCGCGATCACGAGACCGCCGATCACGGCGTCCATCGCCCGGCCCCGGCCACCGAAGAGGCTGGTGCCGCCGATCACGGCCGCGCCCACGGCGTACAGCAGCTCGTTGCCACCACCGGAGCCAGGGGACACCTTGCCGGTGTAGGACGCCGCCAGCAGGCCACTGATCGCCGCCATCGAGGAGCAGATGACGAAGGCCATGATCTTGACGCGCAGGACGTTGATGCCGGCGCGGCGCGCGGCCTCGGCGTTGCCGCCGACGGCGTAGAGGTGGCGGCCGAACCGGGTCTTGGTCAGCACGAAGGTCCAGAAGAGCAGCAGCGCGATGACGACCGGTGCCACCCACGGGATGCCGCTGATGTTGAAGTTGGGGTTGGGCGCACGGTTGGCGCTGAGCAGCGCGGTCAGGCCGAGCACGACTGCGGCCAGCACGACGATCTTGACGACCACGAGGCCGAGCGGCTCGTGGACCAGGCCCTTGGCCGACAGCGAGCGGTAGCGCCAGAGCGAGAGCGCGGCGAAACCGACCACGATCAGGATCGCCGCGATCCAGCCGGCGGTGACCGGGACGTTCTTGATCGACAGCCCGCGCAGCACCTCGTCGTTGAAGCGGAGCGACCCGCCCGAGCCGATCAGCCGCAGCGGCACCGCCTGGAGGGCGAGGAAGAACGCAAGCGTCACGACGAACGAGGGAATCCCCAGCATGGAGACCAGCGAGCCGATCGCCAGGCCGATCACCGCACCCACCGCCACGCCGGCGAGCGTGGCCATCCACCACGTCCAGTCGTAGTCGATGAGCATCAGCGCGATGATCGTCGCCGACGCGCCGCCCGCGACGCCGGCCGACAGGTCGATCTCGCCGAGCAGCAGCACGAAGACGATGCCCATGGCCAGCACGATGATCGAGCCGGCCTGGATGACCAGGTTGGCCATGTTGTAGGTCGTGAGGAAGCGGTCGTTGAGCGAGGAGAAGACCGCGAAGAGGAAGATCAGGCCGAGGATGGCCGGCAGCGAGCCCATGTCGCCGCCGCGCAGGCGGTTGAGGTAGTCGCGCGCAGAGTCGCCGATGGTGGCGGCCTGGCGGTTGTCGTTGTCGAAGCCGCTGGGGGCGGACGCGGTGTCGGTGTCAGCACTCATGATGTGTCTCCGGTCCTTCTCAGACGGTCGCTGTCGCGGGGTTCTCGGCGATGCCGAGGTCGCCGGAGCGTCCGGCTGTGATCAGCTCGACGACCTGACTGTGCGTGACGTCCTTCGCCGGGACGTCGGCCGCCACCCGGCCGAGGTAGAGGGCCGTGATGCGGTCGGCGACCTCGAAGACGTCGCCCATGTTGTGCGAGATCAGCACCACGCCGAGCCCGCGGTCGGCGAGGCGGCGCACGAGGTCGAGCACCTGGCGCGTCTGGGCCACGCCCAGCGCCGCCGTCGGCTCGTCGAGGAGGACGATCTTGGAGTTCCACAGCACGGCCTTGGCGATCGCCACGGTCTGGCGCTGGCCGCCCGACAGGCTGGCGACGCTCTGGCGCACGGACTTCACCGTGCGGACCGAGAGGGACGCGAGGGTCTCGCGGGCGCGGGACTCCATCGTCACCTCGTCGAGGCCGAGGCCCTTGGTCTCCTCGCGGCCGAGGAACATGTTCTGGACGATGTCGAGGTTGTCGCACAGCGCGAGGTCCTGGTAGACGACCTCGACGCCGAGGGCGGCCACGTCACGCGGGCCGTGCACCTCGACCTTCTTGCCCTCGAACAGGTAGTCACCGCTGTCGCGGCCGTAGATGCCGGCGATGATCTTGACCAGCGTGGACTTGCCGGCGCCGTTGTCGCCGACGAGCGCGGTGACCTGGCCGGGATAGACGGCGAAGTCGACGTCGTGCAGCACGTGCACCACACCGAAGCTCTTGTTGACGCCGCGCAGCTCGAGCAGCGGTTCAGCCATGGAACTACTCCGATCGCAAAGAATTTGTTGTCCGCATCGACAGAACGGAGGGCCATGTCGGCGGACGGATCTGGGGGTGGGACGGCGCCTGGGCGTCGAGCGCCCGGACGCCGTCCCACGTCAGGTGATCAGGAGATGCCGGCCTCGGCGCACAGGTCGGCGAACTCGCCGGTGCACACGTCCTCGGCCTTCTGGCCACCGTCCTCGATCACGTCACCGACGTTGTCCTTGGTGATGGACTGCGGCTCGAGCAGGATCGAGGGGACCTCGGTGTCGTCCGAGGAGTCGACCGTGGTGCCGGTGACCTCTGCCTCCTCGCCGTTGGCGAGCGCGATGGCGACGTCGGCCAGGGCCTGCGCCTCCTGCGTGGCGGACTTGTAGACCGTCATGCACTGGGTGCCCGCGAGCACGTTCTGCAGGCCCTCGACCGTGGCGTCCTGACCGGTGACCGGGACCTTGCCGGCCTGGCCGTTGCCCTCGAGGATGCTGATCGCGGCGCCGCCGAGACCGTCGTTGGCGGCGAGCACGCCGTCGACCTTGCCGTCCGCAGCGGTGTAGAGCTGCTGGAAGATCGTGGCGGCCTCCTCGTTGTCCCAGTCGGGGACGGCCTGCTCACCGACGACGGTGTAGCTGTCGATCTCGTCGAGCACGCTGTGGGCGCCCTCGGCGAACAGCGTCGCGTTGTTGTCGGTGGGCGAGCCGTTGAGGTAGACGATGTTCGCCTCCTTGTCGCCGAGGCAGTCCGCGAGGCCCTGGCCCTGCAGCTCGCCGACGACGGTGTTGTCGAAGGAGACGTAGTACTCCGCCGAGCCGCCGAGGGTGAGGCGGTCGTAGTCGATGGTGGCGACGCCCTGCGAGGCGGCCTTCTCCTGGATGGCCGCGCCCGACTCGGAGTCGAGGTTGACGATCGCGAGGACCGTCACGCCGTCACCGATCATGGTGTCGGCGATCTGGGTCATCCGCTCGGCGTCACCCTCGGCGTTCTGGATGTCGTAGTCGACGCCGGCCTCCTCGAAGGCGGCCTCGAGGGCCGGGCGGTCCGCGCTCTCCCAGCGCACCGAGGACTCGGTGTCGGGGAGGATGACGCCGACCTTGCCGACCTCGGCGGCGCTGCCGCTGTCGTCGCTGCCACTGCCGGTGCTGCCGCCGTCGTCGCTGCCGCATGCCGTCAGGGTCAGGGCCGCACCCACGAGGGTGACGAGGACCAAGTTGTGCTTCCGCTTCACGCGAACCGCCTCCTAGCGATTTCGTGCACGTCGGCTAGTGTCCTCAGCCGACGGGCATATGTTGTTCCGGACAACATATGGAGTGACGGTCATCACGTCCAGACCGTCGCCCGCCCCGTTGCCGCTTCGTTACCAAAACGGGTCGCAGAGGTGTCACTGGACTGGTCCACCGTCCCGCCACCACCCGGCCGGGACGGCTAGCGTGGGCGGATGACCGAGCTCGTCGTCTCCGCCCCGTCCGTCCACCGGTCCGACGAGGTCCTCACGACCGAGGCGCTCGCCTTCGTCGCCGACCTCGACGAGCGCTTCCACGTACGCCGTGACGAGCTGCTGGCCGCGCGCCGGGACCGCCGGGCGGAGGTCGCCCGGACGGCCACCCTCGACTTCCTCCCCGGGACGGCCGCGGTCCGCGCGGGCGACTGGACCGTGGCGCCGGTGCCGGAGGCGCTCCGCGACCGGCGGGTGGAGATCACCGGCCCGACCGACCCCAAGATGGCGATCAACGCCCTCAACTCCGGCGCCCGGGTGTGGCTGGCCGACCTCGAGGACGCCAACACTCCCCACTGGCGCAACGTCGTCGGGGGCCAGCTCACCCTGCGCGACGCCACCCGCGGGTGCCTGGCGTTCACCTCGCCCGACGGCCGGGAGTACGCCGTCGCCGACCCGGCCACCGCACCGGTGGTCCTGCCCCGTCCGCGCGGCTGGCACTTCGACGAGGCGCACCTGACCCGGGAGGGGCGGCCCGTGGTCGCGGCGCTCGTCGACTTCGGGCTCCACGTCTTCCACAACGGCCGCGAGCTGCACGAGCAGGGGCGCGGGCCCTTCTACTACCTGCCCAAGATGGAGTCGCACCTCGAGGCGCGGTTGTGGGACGAGGTGTTCACCCACGCCGAGGCCACCTTGGGGCTCCCCCACGGCGCGATCAGGGCGACCGTGCTGATCGAGACGATCACCGCGGCCTTCGAGATGGACGAGATCCTCCACGAGCTGCGCGACCACGCGGCCGGGCTCAACGCGGGCCGCTGGGACTACCTCTTCAGCATCATCAAGAACTTCCGCGACGCCGGGGCGGACTTCACCCTCCCCGACCGCAACGCGGTGACGATGGCGGCCCCGATGATGCGGGCCTACAGCGACCTGCTCGTGCAGACCTGCCACCGCCGCGGCGCCTTCGCCATCGGCGGCATGGCGGCCTTCATCCCGAGCCGGCGCGACCCCGAGGTCAACGAGCGCGCCTTCGCCAAGGTGCGCGAGGACAAGACGCGCGAGGCGACCGCCGGCTTCGACGGCTCGTGGGTGGCCCACCCGGACCTCGTCCCGCTGTGCGCCGAGGTGTTCGACGGCGTCCTCGGCCCCCGGGACAACCAGCTCGACGTACGCCGCGAGGACGTCGCCGTCACCGCGGCCGACCTCCTCGCCGTGGACCGCACGCCCGGGGAGCGTACGGAGCAAGGGCTGCGCGGCAACGTGCGGATCGGCATGCACTACCTCCACGCGTGGCTCTCCGGCAACGGCGCGGCGGGCATCGACAACCTCATGGAGGACGCGGCGACGGCCGAGATCTCCCGCTCGCAGGTCTGGCAGTGGGTCCACACCGGCGCCACCCTCGACACCGGCGAGGTGATCGACCGGGCCCTGGTCGAGCGGCTCGTCGACGAGGAGCACGCGGCGCTGGAGGCCTCGCTGGGCTCGGTCGACCCCGACGCGCGACGCCTGTTCGTCGGGTGCGCGCTCGGGGACGACTACCCGGACTTCCTCACCCTGCAGGCCTACGAGGTGCTGCTGGCTCGCGGGGAGTGACGGGCCGGACGAAACCGCCGGAGGCGACCTGGTCGCCGCCCACCCACACCTCGGCGACGTCGGCGTCCCCGGCGAGCGCGAACACCTTGCCGAGCGCCGACTCCGGGGAGTCGGCGTGCCGCAGCCCGAGGTCGAGCGCCGTGCCCGGCGGCGGCCGGAGCAGCACGGCGTCGAACTGCTTGCCCTCCGACAGGTCGCCGACGGTGTCGGCCAGCCCCAGCGCGGCCGCTCCCGCCGCAGTGCTCAGGTGCAGCAGGTGGCCGGCGCCGAGCGGCATCCCGTCGTCGCCGAGCAGGTGCTGGAGGAAGTAGGCCTGCAGGCCCTCCTTGAACACCGAGAACCCGGTGCCCGCGCCCACGTCGCTGCCGAGCGCGACCCGTACGCCCGCCGCGAGGTGGCGCCGCAGCGGGAAGATGCCGGAGCCGAGGGCGGAGTTGCTCGTCGGGCACCACGAGACGGAGGTGCGGCGCGCCGCCATCACGTCCAGCTCGGCATCGGTGGGGTGCACATCGTGCGCCAGCACCGACAGCGGCCCCAGCAGCCCGTGGTGGTCGTAGGTGTCGACGTAGTGGTCGCGGTGGGGGAACTGCCCGGCGACCGTGGCGACCTCGGCTGAGTTCTCGTTGACGTGGGTGGTGAACAGCGATCCGCCGACCTCGTCCAGCACGGAGGCGCAGGCCGCGAGCACCGGGTCGGAGGCGGACAGCGCGAAGCGCGGCGTCACGGCATAACGGATCCGGCCGCGTCCGTGCCAGCGGCTCGCCAGCCCCAGGGCCTCGGCGTACGCGCGGTCGGGGGTGGTGAGCAGCGGCTCGGGGAGGATGCGGTCGCTGACGACCAGCCCGGTCGTCACCCGCAGCCCGTAGCGCTCCGCCTCCGCGAGCAGCAGGTCGACCGCCGGTGCGAAGTGCGAGCCGAAGACGAGCGAGGTGGTCGTCCCCGCCGCGATGAGGCTCGCGACGAACTCCTCGGCGATGGTGGCGGCGTAGTCGGGCGACCCGAGGTGCACCTCCTCCGGCAGCGCGCACCGCTCCAGCCACTCCAGCAGCGGCATGCCGAGCGCGCCGATGACGCGCACCTGGGGGAAGTGCACGTGGGTGTCCACGAGTCCCGGCAGCAGGAGGCCGGCGCGGAGGTCGAGCACCGGGGTGCCCGGGTGCGCGGCCGCGACGGCGGCGTACGGGCCCCGCATGACGATCACCCCGTCGTCGGACACCGCGAGGCCGAGGTCGTCGTCGTAGCGGAAGCCGGGGGCGGCGGTCGCGGGGTCGAACGGGTCGTCGGGGGTGTCGTAGGCCCGGGCGCGGTAGACGACCGGGACGCTCATGCCTTCGCTCGCGAGCGGTCGGCGGCGAACGCCTGGAGCAGCTCCGCCGCGACCGACACCGCGATCGCGGCCGGCTCCTTGGCGTCGAGCCCTGGCAGCCCGATCGGGCACCTGATCCGGTCGACGTGTGCCGTGTCGTGCCCCTCGACCGCCAGTCCGGACCGGAAGCGTGCCCACTTGGCGTCCGACCCGATGAGCCCGATCGTGGCGAGGTGGGTGCAGCGCAGCGCGGCGTCGCAGAGGGCGAAGTCCTCGGCGTGGTCGTGGGTCATCACCAGCACGTGGGTGCCCGGCGGGACGGATCCGAGCGCGAGCTCGGGCACCGGTGCGTGGTGCACGCGTACGCGCGCCGTCCCCGCCTCGAGCACGGCGAGGCGCTCGTCGGTGAGCTGCTCGGCGCGCGAGTCGACGAGGTGCAGGTCGAGGTCGTGGGCGGAGAGGATGCGGGCCAGCTCGAGCCCCACGTGGCCCACCCCGAAGACCGCGACCGCCGGGACGACGGGCAGCGGCTCGAGCAGGAGCGTCACCTCGCCGCCGCAGCACTGCCGCCCGTGGTCGGTGCGCGCCTTGTCGCTCAGCCCGAGGACGAGCTGCTCGGGTGCGACGGCGTACGCCTCGAGCATCGTGCGGGCCCGGACGAGCGCGGTCTCCTCCAGGTTGCCCCCGCCGACGCTCCCCCACGAGCGCCCGGCCGCGACGACCATCTTGGCGCCGGCGTCGCGCGGGGCGTGCCCGCGCACGTCGGCGACGGTGACGAGCACGCCCGCCTCCCGCTCCGCGCGGAGTCGTTCGACTGCGGCCAGCCAGTGCACGTCAGCCCCCCGCCGTGCCGCGGTCGGCCTGCTCGGACCGCGGGTGCAGGGCCGGCGCCGTCGGGTCGGGCCGGTCGGGGACGGCGCCGGGCAGGCCCTCGACCACGTGGTCGGACCCGGCGCTCCGCGCGCGCTCGGCCGCCCAGAACACCGCTTCGGGGGTGGCCGGGGAGGCGAGGTCGACGCTGGTGCCGTCCGGCCCGAAGGCCGCGGCCGCCTCGCGCAGCGCCTCGCGGACCGCGAACGCGAGCATGACCGGCGGCTCGCCGACGGCCTTGGAGCCGTAGACCACACCGTCCTCGTGGGCGTGCTCGAGCAGCGCGACGTTGAGCTCGTCGGGCAGCTCGCCGATGCTCGGGAGCTTGTAGGTGCTGGCCGCCTGCGTGGTCAGCCGGCCGCGGCCGGGACCCGACGACTCGTCCCACCGCAGGTCCTCCAGCGTCAGCCAGCCCACGCCCTGCACGAACCCGCCCTCCACCTGCCCGAGGTCGACGAGCGGGGAGAGGCTGTCGCCGACGTCGTGGACGATGTCGACGCGCCGGGTGCGGTAGGCGCCGGTGAAGCCGTCCACCTCGACCTCCGCGGCAGCGACGCCGTAGGCGAAGTACTTGAACGGGTGGCCGCGCATGACCGTGGAGTCCCAGTGGATGCCCTCGGTCCGGTAGAAGCCCGCCGCCCACAGCTGCACCCGGCTGAAGTAGGCCTCGCGGACGAGGTCCTCCCACGGCAGGCCGCGCCCCGCGTCGACCTGCCGCAGGCGCGAGAGGATCTGCTCGCAGGCGTTCTTGACGGCGCCGCCGTTGAGGTCGGCGCTCGAGCTCGCTGCGGTGGCGGAGGTGTTGGGCACCTTGTCGGTGCGGGTCGGCGCCAGGCGGACCTTGCCGAGCGGTACGCCGAGGGAGGTGGCCGCGACCTGGAGCATCTTCGTGTGCAGGCCCTGGCCCATCTCGGTGCCGCCGTGGTTGATCAGCACCGAGCCGTCCTTGTAGACGTGCACCAGCGCACCCGCCTGGTTGAACGCGGTGAAGTTGAACGAGATGCCGAACTTCACCGGGGTCACCGCCAGGGCACGCTTGGTGTGCTCGTGGGCGGCGTTGAAGGCGGCGATCTCCCTGCGGCGCCGCTCGACCTCGCCGGTCGTCATCACCTGGTCCCACGCGGCGGCGACGCGCTCGGGATGGCGCACCACCTGCCCGTAGGGAGTGGCCTGGCCCTCGACGTAGAAGTTGCGGCGGCGCAGCTCGACCGGGTCGATGCCGAGCAGTGGGGCACAGCGGCCCAGCACGTCCTCGACCACCAGCATCCCCTGCGGCCCCCCGAAGCCGCGGAACGCGGTCTGGGAGGTCTTGTGGGTGTGGGCGACCCGGCCGTGGAGGAGCACGTGGGGGATCCAGTAGGCGTTGTCGACGTGGCACAGCGCCCGCGCGAGCACGGGCTCGCTGAGGTCGAGGCTCCAGCCGCCGTCGGAGGTCAACGTCGCCTCGAGCGCCGTCAGGCGTCCGTCGTCGTCGAAGCCGGCCCTCCACTGGGCGTGGAAGCCGTGCCGCTTGCCGGTCATCGTCATGTCGTGGGTGCGGCTGAGCCGGAGCCGGACCGGCCGGCCGGTGAGGACGGCGCCGAGCGCGGCGACCGCAGCGAAGCCGTGCGGCTGCATCTCCTTGCCCCCGAAGCCGCCGCCCATCCTCAGGCACTGCACGGTGACGTGGTGGCTGTCGAGGCCGAGCACGTGGGCCACGATCTCCTGCGTCTCGGTCGGGTGCTGCGTGCTGCTCTGCACGAACACCTGGCCGGCCTCGTCGACCAGCGCGAGCGAGGCGTGGGTCTCGAGGTAGAAGTGCTCCTGTCCGGCCATCTCGGTCACGCCGCTGAAGACGTGGGCCGCGCCCGCGAGGCCCTGCTCGACGTCGCCCCTGGCGACGACGGGCTGCCCGCCCTGGAAGCTCTCTGCCTCGATCGCCTCGGTCAGCGACACGATCGCGGGGAGCGGCTCGTAGTCGACCTCGACCGCCTCGGCGCCCAGCCGCGCGGCCTCGAGGGTCTCCCCCAGCACCCAGCAGACCGCGTGCCCGACGAACATCACGATCTCGGGGAACAGCGGCTCGTCGTGCTTCACACCCGCGTCGTTGGTGCCGGGCACGTCGTCGGCGGTCAGCACGCGCACCACACCCTCGACCGCCAGCGCCCGCGAGGTGTCCAGACGGGTGACCCGGGCGTGCGGGTGCGGCGAGCAGACCGGGTGCGCGTGGAGGACGTGGGGCGTGCGGTGCACCAGGTCGTCGGTGTAGAGCGCGTGGCCGGTGACGTGCTGGGCGGCGCTCTCGTGGGCCAGCGCGCGACCGACCGCGGCGTCGTCGGGCCGGCGGGACAGGTCACTCATGCGGACCCTCCTCCCTGCCATGCCTGGTCCCACCAGGCCTTGAGGGCGTTGCCCAGCATGGCCGAGCGGTAGGCAGCGCTCGCGCGCTGGTCGTCGATGGGCGTCCCCTCTCCCGCGAGGACGGCGGAGGCCGCCTCGACCGTGTCGAGGTCCCACGGCCTGCCCTCGAGGGCGGCCTCGGTGGCCAGCGCGCGCACCGGGGTGGCCGCGACGCCGCCCAGGCCGATCCGGGCGCGGGCGACGGTGCCGTCGACCACGTCGAGCGCGACCGCGACGGCCACGCTCGAGATGTCGTCGAAGCGGCGCTTGGCGATCTTGCGGAACGTCGTGTGCGCGGCCAGCGGGGTCGGGACGCGGACCGCGCGGACCAGCTCGGCCGGGCGCAGCACGGTCTCGCGGTAGCCGGTGAAGAAGCCGGCCAGCGCCACCTCGCGGTCGCCGGCGGCCGAGGCGAGCACCAGCCGCGCGTCCAGCGCCAGCAGCGCCGGAGCGAGGTCGCCGATCGGGGACGCGGTGGCGACGTTGCCGCCGATGGTGGCGCCGTTGCGGATCAGCCGCGAGGCGAACTGCGGCCACACCTGCGCGAGCAGCGGCACGTCGTCGCCGAGCGCGGCCTCGACCTCGCTGAGGGTGAGGGCGGCGCCGATCTCGACCCCGTCCGCGCCCGTCGTGAGGTCGCGCAGCTCGGGAAGGCGGTCGACCGCGACGACGTACGCCGCCCGCCGGCCGCGGAGGTTGGCCTCCACGCCCCAGTCGGTGGAGCCGGCGAGGACCGTCGCGTCGGGGTGCTCGGCGAGCAGGGCGAGGGCCTCGGCCAGGTCGGCCGGGCGGGCGAAGCCGTCGACGCGGGTCGGGGCCGGCGGCGGTGCGGGCCGGTCCTGGCGCCCGGCCAGCGGGTCGGCCGGCGACGGGGAACCTAGGGCGCAGGCAGCGTCGCGGATGGGCCGGTAGCCGGTGCAGCGACACAGGTTGCCGCCGATGGCGTGGACGTCGAACCCGTCGGGACCGGGCGTCCGGTCGGGGCGGTAGTACTCGGCTGCCATCGAGCACACGAAGCCCGGCGTGCAGTAGCCGCACTGGGAGCCGCCGGCCTCGGCCAGCCCGGTTTGGACCGGGTGGAGGTCGTCGGGGCCGCCGAGACCCTCGGCGGTCACCACCTCCTGGCCGTCGAGCGCGAGGGCGGGCACGAGGCAGGCGTTGACCGGCGCCCAGCGGCTCCCGTCCCCGTCGGGACGCGCCACCAGCACCGCGCACGCGCCGCACTCCCCCTCGGCGCAGCCTTCCTTGGCCCCGGTCAGGCCGAGGCCGCGCACGAAGTCGAGCGCGTTGGTGTGGGCCGGCACGCCGGCCAGCGGACGCGGCTGCCCGTTGACGGTGATCTGTGGCTCGGCCACGGTCCTCCCCTCGGCCCGGGCAGGGGTGCCCGGCGCTCGCATGGTTGGGAGTCACGGGCCGCCGGTTGTCCATGCGGAACGACGACCTGCCACCTCTCATCCTACGTGACGCGGGCCACGTCGGCAGTGAGATCGGTCACCGCCCAGTCGCGGCGTCAGCCGCCGTACGGACGCAGCCGCGGGTGCCGGTTGACGTCCTTGTAGAGCAGGTAGCGGAAGCGACCCGGTCCCCCGGCGTAGCAGGCCTGCGGGCAGAAGGCGCGCAGCCACATGAAGTCGCCCTCCTGCACCTCCACCCAGTCCTGGTTGAGCAGGTAGACCGCCTTGCCCTCCAGGACGTAGAGGCCGTGCTCCATGACGTGCGTCTCCGGGAACGGGATCGCGCCGCCGGGCTCGAAGGTCACGATGTTGACGTGCATGTCGTGCCGCACGTCGAGCGGGTCGACGAAGCGCTGCGTGCCCCACGCCCCACCGGTGTCGGGCATCGGCTCGATCGCCACGTCGTCCTCGTGGACCACGAACGCCTCGGGGACCTCCACGCCGTCGACGCGCTCGTAGGCCTTGCGGATCCAGTGGAACGTCGCGGTCTCGCCGGAGGTGTTGCGCAGCGTCCAGGTCGTGCCGGGCGGGAGGAAGGCGTACGACCCGGGGCGCAGCGCGTGCGCCCCTCCCCCGTCCGCGCCACCGATCCGCATCTCGGCGGACCCGTCGACGACGAACAGCACGGACTCGGCGTCGGGGTCGTCGTCGGGCCGGTCCGACCCGCCGCCCGCCGCCACCTCGACGACGTACTGGCTGAACGTCTCGGCGAAGCCCGACAGCGGCCGCGCGATCACCCACAGCCGGGTGTCGTCCCAGTGCGGCAGCCGGCTGGTGGTGATGTCGCTGAGGGTGCCGCGCGGGATCACGGCGTACGCCTCGGTGAAGACCGCCCGGCCGGACTGGCCGGTGGTCAGGTCGGTCTGCGCCGCCAGCCCGCCCCGCGGGACCCAGTAGCTCATGCACGTCTCCTCAGCAGCCGACCCCGTGGCCCGGCCGACACGTCGACCGGGAGCCCGCGCAGCCAGGTGGCCCGCACGGTGCCCGTGAGCGTACGCCCGGCATAGGCCGAGACGGGGTTCTTGTGGTGCAGCCGGGCGGGGTCGACGACCCATGCCTCGTCCGGGGCGAAGACGCAGAGGTCCGCCTCGGCGCCGACGGCGATCTCGCCCTTGCCGGCCAGTCCGACGCGACGGGCCGGGGCCGTCGCCATCCACCGCACCACGTCGGCCAGCGGTACGCCGCGCTCGCGCGCGGACGTCCAGACGACCGGCAGGCCGAGCTGGAGGGAGGCGATGCCGCCCCAGGCGTCGGCGAAGTCGCCGGTCTCGGAGCGCTTGAGCTCGGCGGTGCACGGCGAGTGGTCGCTGACGACCATGTCGATGTCGCCGCTGCCGAGGGCGGCCCACAGCGCGTCGCGGTTGTCGGCGTCGCGGATCGGCGGGCAGCACTTGAGCTCGGTGGCGCCGTCGGGGATCGAGCCGGCCTCGAAGTGCAGGTAGTGCGGGCAGGTCTCGACCGACACGTCGACGCCCTCGGCGCGGGCGGCACGCAGGGTGGGCACGGCACCCGAGGCACTGAGGTGGACGACGTGGGCGCGGGCGCCGGTGGCGCGGGCGGTGTCGACGACGAGCGCGATCGCCCGCTCCTCCGCCGCGTCGGGTCGGCTCTCGAGGAACCCGCGGTAGGCCGTGCCGTGGGCGCACTCGGCGACCTCGTCGGCGTCCTCGGCGTGCACGACCATCAGGGCGCCGAGCCGCGCGACCTCGGCCATCGCGGCCGCGAAGTCGGCCGGCGGGAGGTGCGGGAACTCCTCGACGCCGGAGTCCAGCAGGAAGCACTTGAAGCCGAAGACGCCGGCCTCGTCCAGTCCGGCGAGGTCGCCGACGTTGCCCGGGACCGCTCCGCCCCAGAAGCCGACGTCCACCCAGACCTGGCCATCGGCCACGTTGCGCTTCTCCTCCAGCGCCGCGACGGTGGTGGTCGGCGGGATGCTGTTGAGCGGCATGTCGACGATCGTGGTCACGCCGCCGGCGGCGGCGGCGCGCGTCGCGCTGGCGAACCCCTCCCACTCCGTGCGGCCGGGCTCGTTGACGTGCACGTGGGTGTCGACCAGGCCGGGGAGCAGCACCTCGTCGTCGGCCAGCTCCACGACCTCGGGCGCCTCGAGCTCGCCGTACGCCGTGACCGCGACGACGCGACCGTCGCGGATGCCGACGTCGGCCGGGCGCTCCCGGCCTCCGACGACCGCCCGCCGGGCGCGGACCACGATGTCGGGCTCGTCCGTCACGCTCAGCTTCCCCGGTAGGTCGAGTAGCCGAAGGGGCTCAGCAGCAGCGGCACGTGGTGGTGCTCGGCAGCGGAGAGGGTGAAGGCCACCACCACCTCGGGATAGAAGGTGACCTCGCCGCGGGCGGCGTACCAGGCGCCGGTGTCGAAGCGCAGCCGCAGCGCGCCCGCTGGCAGGTCGGCGGCGAGGTCACCGATCCGGCCGTCGGCGTCGGTGACCGCCTCGGCGAGGACCGTGCCGTCTGAGGTCTCCAGGGTGACCGCGACGCCGGCGGCGGGCCGGCCCGCCGCCGTGTCGAGGACATGGGTGCTCAGCGAAGCTGTCGTGGCGGCCATCAGGACAACGCCTCCTTCATGCGCAGGACCGCGATCTGCGTCAGCTGGTCGATCGTCATCGCGCGCTCGGTGTCGTCATCGTTGTCGAGGCGCTGCCGGAGGTGGTCGAGGATCTCGGGTCCGGTGCGACCGGCCGCCCTGACGATGAAGACCCGGCCGAAGCGCTCCTCGTAGGCCCGGTTGCCATCGGCCAGCCGCCGGGCGAGCTCGGCGTCGGACGCGTCCACGCCCGACTGCTCGCGGGTCGAGTGGTCCGCGTCGTGCTTCGCGGCGTCGGCGCGCTCGCCGATGCGCGGGTGCCGCGCGAGGGCCTGCTCCAGGTCCGCGTCGTCGAGGGTCGCCGCCGCGGCTCCCATGCCGGCCGCGAGCTCGCCGAGGTCGGCGTACGGGCGCCCCGCGAGGACGCGGTCGGCCCAGCCGGGCGCGTCGAGGCAGGTGAGCAGCTGCTCGCGGGCCTGCTGCTCGTCGGCCTCGTTGAAGGCCTCGAGTCCCGGTGTGGTCGTGCTCATGACGGCTCCCCCTCGCGCACCACGGTCGCCTCGATGAGGCCGTACGGCCGGTCGGCGGCGATGAAGACCTCGCCGGCGTTGTCGAGGCCGAAGGGCTCCAGGTCGACGAGGAAGTGGTGCTTGTTGGGGGCCCTGAAGGCGATGGCCTGGATGTCGCCATGCGCCTCCAGCACGGCCCGCCCCATGGCGTAGAGAGTCTCCTGGAGGGCCCGGCTGTGGGTCGTGGCGAAGGTGGCGAGCATGATCGCCCGCACGTCGGCGTACGTCGCGTTCCAGTCGATCCCGTCGACGCGCGCGTAGGTCCACTCGGCCCGCAGCGCGGTCGCCAGGATGCGGTCGTCCGCGTCGGGGAGCGTCGTGTACTCGTCGTGCAGGAAGTCCTTGAACTCCGAGCCGGTGGACTTCAGCACCACGAGGTCCTCGAGCCCGGCGCGGACCTCGGTGCGGTCGCGCTCCACGTCGACCCTGGCGAGGCGGACCTCACCCCCTCGCCGCACGAACGAGTGGTCGTGGCCCCGCCCGTCGACCTCGATGCGGTCCCAGGCGTACTCCTCGACCTTCACTGACGCACCCCGGGCGGCGGGAGTGGCCTCGAGGAGCCGACCTCCGAGGGCGATCGCGTAGTCCTCGGGCGAGGCGACGCCGTGCTTCTTGGCGTAGGCGAAGGCCGTGTTCTTCTGGGTGTCGGTGGGCAGGACCTGCGACTGGTCGCCGTCGGTGTGCGCTGCGGCGAAGTCGCCGTGGAGCGCCGTCGAGACGTTTAGGTCGCGGATCTCGTGGCGCGCGGTGTCGCGCACGATGCGTACGACCCGCGACTCCGCCTTGCCGTAGCGGTTCGGTCCCAGCACGATCCCCATCTCAGTCCTCTTCGTCGGTGTCGCTGGTGCGGTGGGCCAGCCCGGCCAGCGCGTGGATGTCGAGCAGCCCGGCGTCCTTGACCTCGTCCGGCGAGACGGCGCCGCAGTCGAGGCCGCGCAGCACGAAGTCGGCGAGCGCGCGGGCGGTCGCGGGCTCGTCGAGGATCGCGGAGTTCTGCTGACCGAGGTAGGCGCGCAGCCGCGCCGCCGCGGCCGGGAAGCCGTCGCGGTAGAACGCGAACGTGGCGGCGTAGCGGGTCGGGAGCTGCGCGGGGTGCAGGTCCCAGCCCTGGTAGTAGCCGCGCTCGAGCGACCGGCGGACCAGCCGGAGGTGGTTGTGCCACGCAGCCGCGACCTGGTCGGGCTCGCCGACCGGGAGCACGTTGGTCGAGCCGTCGGAGAGGCGTACGCCCGTGCCCGCCGCCGCGGCCTGCATGACGGCCTTGGCGTGGTCGGCGACCGGGTGCTCGAGGCTCTGGTGGGCGGCCGCGATCCCGCAGGAGGCGGAGTAGTCGTAGGTGCCGTAGTGCAGGCCCGTGCAGCGGCCGTCGGAGGCGTGGACCATCCGAGCCACGAGCGCGGTGCCGTCGGGGCCGAGGATGGACTGCGGGGTCTCGACCTGGATCTCGAAGCGCAGTGCACCCGCGTCGAGCCCGAGCGCCGCCTCGAGCCGGCCGGCCGCGTGCACCAGCGCCTCGACCTGCTCCACCGCCGTCACCTTGGGCAGCGTCACGACGAACCCGCCGGGCAGCGGGCCGTCCGCGACGAGACGGGCGAGGAACAGGGTCAGGGTGCGTACGCCGCGGCGGCGGGTCGGAGCCTCGAAGCCCTTGACCCGGATGCCGGTGAAGGAGGGCGCCGTGCCGGCGTCGATCGCGGAGCGCAGCTCGGCCGCGGCGCGCTCGGCGTCGTGGTCCTCCTCGTCGTCGGCACGCGTGCCGTAGCCGTCCTCGAGGTCGATGCGCAGGTCCTCGACGGGCTCGCGGGTGAGCTTGTCGCGGACCCGGGCGAGCAGGCCCCGGTCGTCGTCGAGGACCCCGAGGAGCAGGTCCTCGTGGGCGTCGACGGCGGCCAGCGCGGCGGCCCCGTGCTCGGCCACGAGGTCGGCGTGGAAGCGGTCGGCCGGGACGTACAGCGTGTGCACGGGCTGGCGCCCGGGGCGCTCACCGGGGTAGTTCGCGGCCAGCGCGTCGTCGACCGCGGCGAGCCGCGCGTCGAGGTCGTCGGTGAGCTCGCCCACCAGGCGGTCGAGGCGCTCGCGACGTTGCATGCAGGGAATCTAGGGCATGGCTCAGTGCGCGGGCGGCCTCTTGCGCTGGGGCGCCGGGCGCGTCGGGTCGTCGTCGGGGCGGTCCACGTCGGGAGGTACGACGATCGGCCGGATCTTCGCCCACGCGAAGAACCCCAGCCCCACCGCGAGCAGGGCCACGCCGGTCCAGAGGTTGGCGTTCACCCCGCCGGTCTTCTCCGGCTCGTGCTCGCCGAACAGGCCGGCCAGCGCGAGGATCACGCCGTACAGCGCCATCAGGGCACCGATGATGTTGCGGATGTCGAAGAGGCCGGCCTTCTTGGGCCTGCCGTCGGTCTCGGACGTCGTCGTGGACATGCTGGCCCCTCTCAGAAGGCGAAGTTGAGGACGATGACCATCGCGAGCGCGATGCCGGCGAGCGGTGCAGTGCGCCGGTACCACGGGTACGACGCCTCGTTCGGGTCGGTGCGGTCCTCGCGGGGCGTCTCGGAGTAGACCAGGCCCCGGAGCTCCTCGGCGGGCTTGGGCTTGGTCACGAGCGACACCACGATGCTCAGCACGATGTCGACCACGAAGGCGACCGACGCCGCGAGGAACGCCACCCCCTGCCCGGACAGCTCGAAGACGCCGGCCGCGGCGGCGCGGTCGACGGCGATGGCCGACAGCGTGCCCGCCACCAGGCCCACCCAGCCGGCCGTCGGGGTCATCCGCTTCCAGAACATGCCGAGGATGAACGTCGCGAAGAGCGGGGCGTTGAAGAACCCGAACAGCGTCTGGAGGTAGTTCATGACGTTGTCGTAGCCGAGCGCGATCTGGGCGGTGAAGATCGCGATGACCGTCGCCCCCACGGTGGCCAGCCGGCCGATCCGCAGGTAGTAGTCGTCGGAGTGGTCCTTGCGGATGTAGCGCTGCCACAGGTCGTAGGAGAACACCGTGTTGAAGGCGGAGATGTTGGCCGCCATGCCGGCCATGAAGGCCGCGAGGAGGCCGGCGATCGCGAGGCCGAGGAGGCCGTTGGGCAGGACGTCGCGCATCAGCAGGAGCAGGGCGTCGTTGTAGGTCACGTCGCCGGAGGCCCCGCCCGCGGGACTGCCGCCGTCCTTGAGCTCGATCATCTCCGCGACCAGGACGGCGGAGATCATGCCGGGCACGATCACGATGAAGGGCACGAACATCTTGGGGAAGGCGCCGATGATCGGCGTCTTCCTCGCGGCGGAGATGGAGTCGGAGGCCATCGCCCGCTGGACCTCGACGAAGTTGGTCGTCCAGTAGCCGAAGGACAGCACGAAGCCCAGGCCGAAGACGATGCCGATCACCGACAGGAGCGGGGAGTCGAAGCCGGAGAGCGCCTCGCCCGGCCAGGCGTTCAGCTGTTGCTCGGCCGGTGGCGCGTCGGACGACGAGGACGCGCCCGCCGAGGCGGCGCTGATCTTCTCGGTCAGGCCGTCCCAGCCCCCGACGCGGTTCAGGCCGATGAGGGTCAGCGGGAGCAGGGAGGCGACGATGACGAAGAACTGCAGCACCTCGTTGTAGATCGCCGCGCTCAGTCCGCCCAGCGTGATGTACGACAGCACCACCGCCCCGGCGACGATGAGCGAGACCCAGATCGGCCAGCCCAGCAGGGCGCGCACGATGCCGGCGAGGAGGGCGAGGTTGACGCCGGCGATCAGCAGCTGGGCGACCGCGAAGCTGATGGCGTTGACCAGGTGGGCTCCGGTGCCGAACCGGCGGAACATGAACTCCGGCACCGAGCGCACCTTGGAGCCGTAGTAGAACGGCATCATCACGACGCCGAGGAAGAGCATCGCCGGGACGGCACCGACCCAGAAGTAGTGGAAGGTCGGCAGGCCGAGCTGGGCGCCGTTGGCGGACATGCCCATGATCTCGACCGCACCGAGGTTGGCGGAGATGAACGCCAGACCGGTCACCCACGCCGGCAGTGAGCGGCCGGAGAGGAAGAAGTCGATCGAGTCCGAGACCGACCGCCGCGCCATCACCCCGATGCCGAGGACGAAGCCGAAGTAGATCGCGACCAGCAGGTAGTCCAGCCAGGTCGCATTGATGAGGGTGTCGGAGCCCATGGTCGCCTCCCGAGGATCAGCTTCGTCGGACCACCCAGCAACCTAGACCCGATGCCGCGGCCGGCGCGACCACCCTTCCGGAGGTCACTCGCCGGCGACGACCTCGACCTCGAAGCCATCGGACGCGCGGCATGGGGCCGATCCTGGACGTCTGGCAGGGTGACGGGATGGAGCCACGTAGCGTCTCGGCGCCGCTCGCGGCGGCACTCGTCGTCCTGGGGCTGGTGCTCGCCGCCGGACCCGCCCTCGTCGCCGGCTTCTCCATCTGCGGCGTCTCGGGCTGCACGGGCGGCGGCTTCGGCCGCGCGACCGACCCGGACCTCACCCGCGTCCTGCTGCTCGCGACCGGCGTCGTGGCCGGCCTCCCCTTGGCCATCTACGCCCTCGTACGCCGCAGCGGGCGGCTCGCTGCGTACGCCCTCGCGCTCGCCGTCCTCGCTACCCTGCTCACAGGGCTCGTCATCGGCTCGGACCTCCGCGGCTGCCCGCGCAACGTCCCCGACGAGACGTGCCTGGAGGAGTCGGGCTGACCGCCCGACGCCTGCAGTCTCGGTGGTCGACGTGCGAGCGCAGCAAGCCTCGAAACCATCCCGCTCCCGCCCTCCGCCGGTTGAGCAGGTCGCGCAGCGACCGTGTCGAAACCAGTCCAGATGCACTTGCCGGCAACCATCCGCGGGCACGGCCGTTGTCGGACCCGACGACTACACTCGATCACATGATCGACGGGCTGGCAGCCGGGGCACGAGGGGTCGCAGACGACCTCTCGGCCTCCGATGTGCTGTCCGCGATCCGTGACCGCAAGGCCGCCGAGCACCGGGCTGCGGCAGACCAGCTGGTCCTCGCGGCCCGCTGGGCGGACCTGCACCCGCCGGAGTCGATCCACGACGCGGCTTCGTTCACGGTGCCGGGGTGTGAGCACGAGGAGCCCATCGCCGGCGACGGGACTCCGCTGGTGGCGGAGTTCTGCGTCGCCGAGCTCGGCACCGTCCTCGGCATCTCGACCACGGCGGCGAAGAAGCTCATCGGCCACGCCCTCGAGCTGCGCCACCGGCTCCCGCGGTTGTGGGGCCAGGTCCACGCCGGGCAGGTGCCGGCGTGGCGGGCCAGGGCCGTCGCGGAGACCACTATCCACGCGGCTCCTTCCCTCACCCGTGAGGCGGCGGGGTTCGTCGACTCCCAGGTCGCCGCCGTGGCCGGGCGGATCGGGCAGGCGCAGCTCGACCGGCTCCTCGCCGAGACCATCAAGCGCTACGACCTCGCCACCGCCGACCCCACCAAGGACCCCGAGGAGGGGTGGCAGCACGTCGACCCCCGCCACGTCACCGTGGACACCGACGACGTGCACTACGCCGGCACCCTGCACCTGGAGGCCGACCTCGACATCGCCGATGCCCTCGACCTCGACCGTGCCGTCGCCCACCACGCAGAACTCCAGAAGGCCCTCGGCTCGACCGAATCGCTCAACGTGCGGCGGGCCAAGGCCCTCGGGGACCTCGCCCGCACGCAGACCGCGCTCGACCTCCTGCCCGGGGGCCCGGGCACGGACCGCGCCAGCGGGCCGCACCCGGACACCAGCAGACAGGACCGAGTGGACTCCACCGACGACCGGCCGGACCTGCCGGCCGCGCGCGAGGTCGTCATCCACGCCCACTTCGACGCCTCCGTGGTCGGCGAGCAGACCGTGTTCGGCCCCACGGGTCGCATGGAGAACGGGCAGCGCCTCGTGCTGCTCGACCAGATCCGATCGTGGTGTGCCGACTCCCGTACGAAGGTGACCATCAAGCCCGTCATCGACCTCAACACCCAGCTCACCGCGCAGGGCTACGAGGTCCCCGACCGGATCCGCGAGCAGATCATCCTCCGCGACCGCACCTGCGTGTTCCCGTCCTGCACGAGACCCGCTCGCGGCTGCGACATCGACCACATCACCGCCTACGACCATCACGCCGAAGCCGAAGGCAGACCCCAGCCCGGCCCGACTCGCAGCGACAACCTCGCCTGCCTGTGCCGGTTCCACCACCGGCTCAAGACGCATTCGGCCTGGAACTACCGGATGACCGCGCCCGGGGTGTTCGAGTGGACCAGCCCCCACGGCCACCGCTACCGACGCGACAGATCAGGCACCACCGCACTCGACCCACCAGATCCGCCCGGCGTCCCGCGACCCCGCCGACGATGACCCCGCACCGCACCCCCTGACAGACAAACGCCTAGGGGGCGCGAAGCACGGCACCACTGCGCTGCTACGCCACGTCCAGATCCGACGGGATCTTGCTGAAGACCTCCAGGTCGACGCGTCCGGAGTGGACGATCCCGGCCGACCGCGCGACTCCTTCGTGGACGAACCCGGCCGACAGGGCGGCCCTCTGCGAAGGCACGTTGCCGGTCGCACAGCGGATCACGACTCGCGCCATGTCCTGATCGGTCAGAGCCCAGTCGGCAAGGACTCTCGACGCCTTGCCCGCAAGGCCGCGTCCTCGCGCCCAGGGCGCGACCCAGTAGCCGATCTCGGTCGTGCGCCCTCGCCAGTCGGTCTTCTTCAGGTCGATGACGCCGCACAAGCGGCCGTCGACCTCGATCCGTCGCACCAGACCTGCACCGCTCGTGCGCATCCCGGGTGCGACCTCCTCGACGAACGCGCGGGCCACCTCCGGGGTGTAGGGCAGTGGCAGCGGTAGCCATCGCTGGGTGACCTCGTCGCGGCACGCCGAGGTGACGTCCTCGATGTCACCGGGGCCGAGAGGGCTCAGACGGAAGCCGTCGCCCTCCAGCACGTCATCGGCGAACTGGGTGTCCATGCCCACAGGCTAGGGGCGCACGTCGCCAGCGACGCGACCAGCCGGACGCCGAACGGGCCTCGACGGGGACGTCCCCGTCAGAGCTGGAGCACCGCCGCACACAGGAGGTACGTCTCCGCCACGACATCGGGTTCGTCCAGCCCGGCGCGCTCCTGGTCGAGCGCCGCGGACCTGGCCCGTACGGCCGCCCCGGGGTCGGGCGCCGTCAGGTCGGAGGCGAGGTTGCGGACGACGACGGCCGCGTCGCCCTCGGTGAGCGCCTCGAGCGCCAGGCTGTTGTGCAGCATCTCCGCTGCTTCGGACATCAGCTCGCGCGCGGTCTGTTCGTCGACCTCGGGCCGCACCGCAGCGGCACGGGAGGCGGCGGCCTCGAACTCCGCGAGCAGCAGACCGTGCACGTGCGCCATCTGCCGACCGTGACAGTCAGAGGGCCGAAGATCAAGCCGTGGTGAGGCAATGCTGCGAGCCTCAGCCCGGATCACTCCCACTCGATCGTGCCCGGCGGCTTCGAGGTGATGTCGAGGGTGACCCGGTTGATCTCCTCGACCTCGTTGGTGATGCGGGTCGAGATGCGCTCCATCACCTCGTAGGGCAGCCGCGCCCAGTCGGCGGTCATCGCGTCCTCGGAGGTGACGGGGCGGATCACGACGGGGTGGCCGTAGGTGCGGCCGTCACCTTGTACGCCGACGGAGCGGACGTCGGCGAGCAGCACGACCGGCATCTGCCAGATGTCGCGGTCGAGGCCGGCGCGGGTCAGCTCCTGGCGGGCGATCGCGTCGGCGCGGCGCAGGATGTCGAGCCGGTCGGCCGTCACCTCGCCGATGATCCGGATGCCGAGGCCGGGCCCGGGGAACGGCTGGCGCCACACCATCTCGGCGGGCAGGCCCAGCTGCTCACCGACGAGGCGTACCTCGTCCTTGAACAGGGTGCGCAGCGGCTCGACGAGCGCGAACTCGAGGTCCTCGGGCAGGCCGCCGACGTTGTGGTGGGACTTGATGTTGGACGTGCCGGCGCCGCCGCCGGACTCGACGACGTCGGGGTAGAGCGTGCCCTGCACGAGGAAGCCGACCTTCTCGCCCTGCTCGGCAGCCTCACCCAGGACCTGCACCTCGGCGGCCTCGAACGCGCGGATGAACTCGCGGCCGATGATCTTGCGCTTCTCCTCCGGGTCGGTGACCCCGGCGAGGGCGGCCAGGAACGTCTCACGGGCGTCGTAGACGTGGAGGTTGACGCCGGTCGCGGCGACGAAGTCGCGCTCGACCTGCTCGGCCTCGCCCTCGCGGAGCAGGCCGTGGTCGACGAAGACGCAGTGCAGCCGGTCGCCGATGGCGCGCTGCACGATCGCCGCGGCCACCGCGGAGTCGACACCGCCCGACAGCCCGCAGATCGCGAGCCCGCGGTCGCCGATCTGCTCGCGCACCCGCTCGATCTGCTCCTCGGCGATGTTGAGCATCGTCCAGGTCTGCCGGGCACCGGCGATGTGGTGCAGGAAGTGCTCGAGGACCTTCTGGCCGTGCTCGGAGTGCAGCACCTCGGGGTGCCACTGGACGCCCGCGAGGCCGCGGCCGACGTCCTCGAAGGCGGCGACCGGCGTGACGTCGGTGGACGCGAGGACGGTGAACCCCTCCGGCGCCTGGGCGACCGAGTCGCCGTGCGACATCCAGACCTTGTGCTCGCCCGGGATCCCGGCGAGCAGCGTGCCGGGCTCGGTGACGGCGACGGGCGTACGGCCGTACTCGCGCGCGCCGGTGTGGGCGACCTCGCCGCCGAGGCCCTTGGCCATCAGCTGGAAGCCGTAGCACATGCCGAAGACCGGGACACCGGCCGTGAAGACGGCCGTGTCGATGCCGGGCGCACCCTCGGCGTACACGCTGGACGGCCCGCCGGACAGGATGATCGCCTTGGGGTTGCGCGCGAGCATGTCGGCGACGGGCATCGTGTGCGGCACGATCTCGGAGTAGACCCGCGCCTCGCGTACGCGCCGCGCGATGAGCTGGGCGTACTGGGCCCCGAAGTCGACGACGAGGACCAGGTCGTGCTCTGCAGGCTGCGTCACGCCGCGGAGTCTATCGAGACGTCGCTCCCCGAAATCGCATCAGGGCCCGATCGGGGAGGGAGGGTGATCGGGCCCTGACGCTTGAGTCCCAGCCCTGCGAGCAGCGCCGAGACTCGGAGCCCGACCCTTGGGAGGGAGCATGACTGCCGGACCCCTTACTCGGCCCAACGACCCCTGGGAGTGCTGGTTACGGCCCGGCCGGATGAATCTTGCAGCTCAGCTGACGCCGACGATCGGCAGGCGCAGCGCACCCGGCGCGGCGTCCGGCACGACGGGGTTCTTCGGCTCGACGGGCACCAGCCGGCGGTAGGTCGAGCCCAGCGCAGGGCGCGGGTCGGCCTCGCCCTTGTTGGGCCAGAACGCCATCGCCCGCTCGGCCTGCGCGGTGATCGTCAGCGACGGGTTCACCCCGAGGTTGGCCGAGACCGCCGAGCCGTCGACGACGTGCAGGCCCTCGTACCCGTACATCCGCTGGTAGGGGTCGACGACGCCGGCCTCCGGGGAGTCGCCGATCGCGCAGCCCCCGATGAAGTGGGCCGTCAGCGGCATCCCGAGCGGCTCCCCGACGGCGCCGTACGCCTGACGCGCGCCCATGATCCGCGCGAGGCGGCGTACGGCGTCGTAGGCGGCGGCGATGTAGGTGGGGTTGGGTGCGCCGTGGCCCTGCACCGACGACATGTAGCCGACGCCGCCGCGCGTGCGCCACACCGTCGTGATCGAGTTGTCCAGGGTCTGCATCACGAGGGCGACCACGGTCCGACGCGACCACGTGTTCAGCGAGTAGAGGTCGCGCAGCCCGTTGCGCTGGCGCCAGAGCTCCTTGCCCCAGGTGCGCCACCGCTTCTCGCCCGTCACCTCGTCGACCAGCACCGTCGCCATCAGCGGCATCACGTTGCGGCCGGGGCCGTAGCGGACGGGCTCGACGTGGGTGTGCTCGTCGGGGTGGAAGCTGGAGGTGATCGCCACCCCCTCCGACCAGTCGACCGAGTCGTCGTTGGCCGTCGCCCAGAGGATGGCCTCGGAGTTCGTGCGGGTGAGGACACCCAGCCGGTCGGAGATCCGTGGCAGCGACCCCTCGGCCTTGAGCCGGTGCAGCAGTCGCTGCGTGCCGATCGCGGCGGCGGAGAACACGACCTGGTCGGCCGTGAACATCTTCGTGGCCGTACGCCGCGACAGCTTGGCCTTGGTCCAGCGGGCGGTGACCTCGTAGCCGCCTCCGTCGCGGGGCCGGACGTCGGTGACCGTGGTGAGCGGGTGGACGACGGCGCCCGCCTGCTCGGCGAGGTGCAGGTAGTTCTTGACGAGGGTGTTCTTGGCGTTGTGGCGGCACCCGGTCATGCAGGAGCCGCAGTTGATGCAGGTGGTGCGGTCGGGTCCGGCGCCGCCGAAGAACGGGTCGGGCACCCGCTCTCCCTCGGGCTGGCCGGGCTCGCCGAAGAAGACCCCGACGGGCGTGGGGTGGAAGGTGTCGCCCACGCCCATCTCGTCCGCGACCTTCTTCATCGCCACGTCGGCGGGCGTCGTCCTGGCGTACTCCGTCACGCCGAGCATCCGCTTGGCCTGGTCGTAGTAGGGCGCCAGCTCGGACTTCCAGTCCGTGATGTGCGCCCACTGCGGATCCCGGTAGAACGGTTCGAGCGGCTCGTAGAGCGTGTTGGCGTAGTTGAGCGAACCGCCGCCCACACCGGCTCCGGCCAGGATGAGGCAGTCGCGGACGATGTCGATCCGCTGGATGCCGTAGAGCCCCACCTCGGGGCGGAACAGGAACTTCTTCACGTCCCCGCCGTTCTCCGGCAGGTCGTCGTCCTCGAAGCGCGCGCCCGCCTCCAGCACGCCGACGCTGTAGCCCTTCTCGGTGAGTCGCAGCGCGGTGACCGAGCCGCCGAACCCGGACCCGACGACGAGGACGTCGTAGTGCGTCGGGGCGCTCACGCGCGGCCCAGCTTGTTGAGCACGCGCAGCGCGGCGGTCATGACCTTGGCGTTGGTCTCCTCCGACATCCCGAACATCGGCGCGATCGGCATCAGGCGCTGCGTCGCGACGGACTGGGACTCGGTGTAGCGCAGGATGCCCTCGGCGCCCTGGCGGCGGCCCATGCCCGACTCGCGCATACCGCCCATCGGCGCGCCGAGCGACCCGAACGTCGCGCCGTAGGCCTCGTTGACGTTGACGGTGCCGCACTTGATGCGCCGGGCGATCGCGCGGCCGCGGGCGGCGTCCCGCGTCCAGATCGAGGCGTTGAGGCCGTACTGGCCGTCGTTGGCGCGGTCGACCGCCTCGTCCTCGCTGTGGAAGCGGTAGATCGAGACCACCGGGCCGAAGGTCTCCTTGCCGAAGCACTCCATGTCGGCCGACACCCCCTCGAGGATCGTCGGCTCGAACACGAACGGCCCGAGGTCGGGCCGGTGCCGCCCACCCGTGAGCACGTGCGCACCCTTGGCGACGGCGTCCTCCACGTGGGCGGTGACGGTGTCGAGCTGCGCCTGCGAGATCAGCGAGCCCATGTCGACCGACCACTCGTGGCTGGCGCCGAGGGTCATCGCCTGCGTGCGCGAGACGAAGGCGTCGACGAACCGGTCGTAGACCTGGTCGGCGACGAAGAGCCGCTCCATCGACACGCACAGCTGCCCGGCGTTGGAGAACACCGCGCGGGTGGCGCCCTCCGCCGCGCGCTGCACGTCGGCGTCGCGGAGGACGAGCATCGGGTTCTTGCCGCCGAGCTCCAGCGAGCAGCCGATGAGCCGGTCGGCGCAACCCTGCGCGATCTTGCGGCCGGTGGCGGTCGAGCCCGTGAAGCAGACGTAGTCGGCGTGCGCGACGATCGCGCCGCCCACCTCGGGGCCGGGGCCGGCGACGACCTGCCACAGCTCCGGCGGGAAGCCGGCCTCGTCGAGCAGCTGCGCGGCCAGCAGGGCGGTCAGCATCGTCTGCGCGTCGGGCTTGGCGACGACGGCGTTGCCGGCGAGCAGGGCCGGCATGCCGTCGCACAGGGCCATGCTGAGCGGGTAGTTCCAGGGCGAGATGATGCCGACCACGCCCTTGGGCACCCGGTTGACCTCGGCGCGGGTGAGCAGCGGGAACATGCCGCCGACGCGCACGCTGTCGAGGTGCTCGTGGGCGGTGCGGGCGTAGTAGCGCGCGGTCAGCGCGAGGTGCGCGACCTCGAGGTAGGCGTCCTTGCGGGCCTTGCCGGACTCCCACACGACCAGGTCGATCAGCTCGTCCTGGCGGTCGAGGAGCAGGTCGTGCAGCCGCAGCAGCGCGGCGGCGCGGTCGTCGATCGAGGTCGCCGCCCACGACGCCTGGGCCCGGCGCGCCCGCGCGAACGCCTCGGCCACGTCGGCCGGGCTCGACTGCGGGACGTGCGCGAGCGGGGTACGCCCGATGGGCGAGGCCACGGCGGCCGTCTCGCCGGTGGTGCTGACGACGCGGCGCGTCAGGCTCGCGACGTACGCCCGGTCGAGGCCGTAGGCGGCCGTGCTGTCGTGCTCGGGGTCGGCGGGTCCGTCGCTGATCGAGCCGCCGGAGGACGCGCCGGTGTGGCTGTGCTCACTCATCCGTGCAGCGTAGGTCGCCCTCGACCCCGGTTGCTACTGGTTGGTCACTTCATCCCAGCATTTGACACTTCGACCACATTTGTCCAACGGGCCCGGCGCCGGGCCCGCAAGTCCGGGTCAGACGATCTCGGGCGCCTTGACGCGCGCCTCGTCGGCCTCCTGGTCGGTCGGCATGAGCTGGCTCTGCCGCTCGGCCTCGACGCGCCGCAGGTAGTGGTCGACCTCGTCCGCGACCTGCGCCTCGTCCCACCCGAGCGCCTCGGCCATCAGCTCGGCGGCCGGGCGGGCCGCGGAGATCCCGCGGTCGAAGGTCTCGATGGACACGCGCGTACGCCGGGCCAGCACGTCGTCGAGGTGGCGCGCGCCCTCGTGGGTGGCGGCGTAGAGGACCTCGGCGCGCAGGTAGTGCTCCGCTCCGGGGAGCGGCTCGCCCAGCTCGGGACGCTCGTGGATGAGCTCGAGCAGCTCGTCGACGAGCCCGCCGTAGCGGCCGAGCAGGTGGTCGATCACGCCGACGTCGAGGCCCGACGACCTGCTCAGCGCGACCCGCTGGTTGGTGCGTGCCTCGTGGCCCCACGCGCCCATCAGCGGCACCCGGTCGGTGATCGAGGCGGGCGTGGCGTCGAAGTCGCGGATGGCGTGGTCGACGGCGTCCTTCGCCATGACGCGGTAGGTCGTCAGCTTGCCCCCGGCGACCAGGACGAGGCCGGGCACCGGGTTGGTGACGGTGTGCTCTCGGGAGAGCTTCGTGGTCTCCCCCATGTCACCCTCCTTGCGCATCGGCTTGAGCAGCGGGCGCAGCCCGGCCCAGACGCCGATGACGTCGCGGTGGTCGAGCGGGTCCTTGAGGAGACGGTTGACGTGCCCGAGGAGGTAGTCGATGTCGGTCTTGCTCGCGGCAGGGTGCGCGAGGTCGTAGTCCCAGGCGGTGTCGGTCGTGCCGATGATCCAGAAGTGGCCCCACGGGATCACGAAGAGCACCGACTTCTCGGTCTTGGTGATGAACCCGCACTCGGAGCGGATCCGGTCCCGGGGCACGACGAGGTGGATGCCCTTGCTGGCGTCGACGTCGAGCTGCGCCTGCCCGCCGATCAGCTTCTGCACCTCGTCGGTCCACACGCCGGCGGCGTTGATGACGACCCGCGCGCGGATCTCGAGGTCCCGCTGGCCCTCGAGGTCGCGGGCGCGTACGCCGACCACCCGCTCGCCGTCGCGGAGGAACCCCGTCACCTTGGTGCGGGTCGCGACGTGCGCGCCGTTGTTGGCGGCGGTGCGCGCGATGGTCATCACCAGCCGGGCGTCGTCGACCTGGCAGTCGTAGTAGCGGATCGCGCCGTGCAGCGTGTCCGTCCTGATGTCGGGCGCCATCCGGGCGAGCTGCTTGCGGAAGACGTGCTTGTGCTTGGGCACGCCCATGTCGTACTTGCCGGCCATCGCCATGCCGTCGTAGAGCGCGACGCCGGCCCCGACGTACGGCCGCTCCCACGCGTGCTCGAGCGGGTAGAGGAACGGCACCGGGCGTACGAGGTGGGGCGCGAGCCGGGTGAGGAGCAGCCCGCGCTCCTCGAGGGCCTCCTTGACCAGTGCGAAGTCGAGCATCTCGAGGTAGCGCAGCCCGCCGTGCACAAGCTTGGACGAGCGCGAGGACGTGCCGGAGGCGAGGTCGCGCTGCTCGACCAGCCCGACCTTGAGCCCACGGGTCACCGCGTCGAGCGCGGCGCCCACCCCCACGATGCCGCCGCCGACCACCAGGACGTCGAGCTCGCCCGACCCGAGCTGGTGGAGCGCGTCGGCGCGCTGGTCGGCATCGAGGGCCTTGGCGAGCGTCATGCCCCGATTGTCGCAGGCCGACCGAAGCCGGAACGCGGAGCCGCAAGGGCGCCCCGTGACCTTGTGACTCCACTCTCCTCGATCAGGCCACGACGCGGACCGCACACCCCGGTCCGCACGGGTGCGCCGGCGGGCCACCTCGTCGGCGGACCAGCGCGGAGAGCTTGTCCGCGGTCCGGCAGGGTCGGCCGACCACCTGGCCCCAGGACAGGCGCACCGTGCCTGCTCCGGCCACCGCGGCATCGAGGTCTCGCTCGAAGTCGCGGTCACGCTGCAGACCACCCCGCTGGCCGTGACCTCGCGTACCTGCCGCAGAGCCTTCGGCAGGCCGTGCGGGCGTTCGACGCCGGTGAGGTAGGCGTGCTCGAGCACCGAGCACGTCCCGGCAGCCACGTCCGCGAGGACGCCCTCGAGGAACGCGCGCCGCGGAGCGCGGCCTCGTCGTAGGACATCCGGGGCGGGCCCAGGTTCCACCGCGCCCGCTCCTCGAGCCCGGCCGTGCGCACGACGACGATGCCCGGCACCGCCAGGATCCGGCGCTCTGGTGCGATGCCGACGTGGATGGCTCCCGCATCGTGCCCGGGACGACCGGGGCCGTCGGCAGCGCGCAGCGCCGACTCCCCGACGAGAACGGCCGGCCATGCGTAGAGGACCGCGGCCCATGCCCGCTGCAGCCAGGTCGGAGCGCCGGTGTGGTCGACGTACACACGGGGCAGGACGCGGACCAGGTCACGTCGACGCTCGAGCCGACGAAGGTCGTTCGGCTGCAGACCGCGGTCCAGCGCCTGGCGCCGCGAGACGACGCCACACTGGGGCGCGAGCAGGCTGGCGAGCTCGGTCAGGGCCGGGTCCTCGCGCATGGCTCCCACCCTGCGCGGCCGGGGCGGGTCCTGCCAGACGCCAGCGACGATCTGTGGACGAGCAGGTCGCGGAGCCGTGGAGTCACTGGACGACCTCGTGACTCCGTCATCCCAATCAGTGCTGGACGACGACCTCGATGCGCTGGAACTCCTTGACCTCGGTGTAGCCCGTGGTCGCCATCGCGCGGCGCAGGGCGCCGATGAGGTTCATGGTCCCGTCGGCCGTGCGGGAGGGGCCGAACATGATCTCCTCCAGCGTCCCGACCGGGGCGAACTCGACGCGCTGGCCGCGCGGCAGCTCGGCGTGCGTGGCCTCGCTGCCCCAGTGGAAGCCCCGGCCCGGCGCCTCGGTGGCCCGCGCGAGCGGCGAGCCGATCATCACGGCGTCGGCGCCGCAGGCGATGGCCTTCGCGATGTCGCCGGAGCTGCCGATGGAGCCGTCGGCGATGACGTGGACGTAGCGGCCGCCGGACTCGTCGAGGTAGTCGCGGCGGGCGGCGGCGACATCGGCGACCGCGCTCGCCATGGGCACGGCGACGCCGAGGACCGTACGGGTGGTGTGCGCGGCGCCGCCCCCGAAGCCGACGAGCACGCCGGCGGCGCCGGTGCGCATCAGGTGGAGCGCGGCCTGGTAGGTCGCGCAGCCGCCGACGATGACGGGGACGTCGAGCTCGTAGATGAACTCCTTGAGGTTCAGCGGCTCGGACTGGCTGCTGACGTGCTCGGCGGAGACGGTCGTGCCGCGGATGACGAACATGTCCACGCCGGCGTCGACGACGGCCTTGACGTGCTCCTTGGTGCGCTGCGGCGACAGCGAGCCGGCGACGGTGACCCCGGCCGCCCGCATCTCCTTCAGCCGCGCGGTGATCAGCTCGGGCTTGATCGGCTCGGCGTAGATCTCCTGCATGCGGCGGGTCGCCTCGGCGCCCTGGAGGCCGGCGACCTCCTCGAGCAGCCCGGTCGGGTCGTCGTACCGGGTCCAGAGGCCCTCGAGGTCGAGCACCCCGAGGCCGCCCATCTGGCCCAGCGCGATCGCGGTCGACGGCGACATGACCGAGTCCATCGGCGCCGCCAGCACGGGGATGTCGAAGCGGTAGGCGTCGATCTGCCAGGCGGTGCTGACCTCCTCGGGGTCGCGGGTGCGCCGCGAGGGCACGATCGCGATGTCGTCGAAGGAGTAGGCGCGGCGACCGCGCTTGGCACGGCCGATCTCGATCTCGGTCACGAGCCGAAGCCTAACGGCGTCGGGTCAGAAGCCGAGGTCGCGGGCGGTGGCGCGGATGCGGTCGGCGCTGGCGCGCAGCCCCGCGAGCTCGCTGTCGCTCATCGGGACCTCGAGGCGGCGCTCGGCCCCGCCCCGGCCCACGACCGTCGGCACCGACAGGCACACGTCGCCGATGCCGTGGTAGTCGGTGAGCAGCGTGGACACCGGCAGCACGCGCTTCTCGTCGCGCAGGACCGCCTCGATGATGCGGCCCGCCGAGACGCCGATCGCGTAGTTGGTGGCTCCCTTGCCCTTGATGATCTCGTAGGCCGCGCCGACGACCTCGGCGGCCATGGCATCGCGGTCGGCCTCGCTCACGAGGTCGGTGACGGGTACGCCGCCGATGCTCGCGGTGCTCCAGAGCGGGATCTCGCTGTCACCGTGCTCGCCGACGACGTACGCGTGGACGTTCTGCACCGCGACCCCGCAGTGCGCCGCGACCAGGCCGCGCAGTCTCGCCGAGTCGAGCACCGTGCCCGAGCCGAAGAGCTGCTCGGTGCCGAGCCCGGTGAGCTTCTGCGCGGCGTAGGTGACGACGTCGACGGGGTTGGTGACCATCACGAACCGTGCGTCCGGGGCTGCCGCGACGAGGGCCGGCATGAGCGTGCGGAGCATGCTCGTCGTCGAGGCCGCGAGGTCGAGGCGGGACTGGCCGGGCTGCTGCTTGGCCCCGGCGGTCACCGCGACGACCTGCGCGCCCGCGCACACCGACACGTCGGTGGAGGCCTCCACGTGGGCGGTCGGCAGGAACTGCAGGCCCTGGCGGAGGTCGAGCTCCTCGGCGCGCACCTTGTCGGCGTCGACGTCGTGCAGTGCGACCGTGGTCGCGACGCCGCGCACCAGGCAGGCGTACGCGAGCGTGGAGCCGACGGCGCCGGCACCGACGATGGCGATCTTCGCGGAGGTCATGCCTCAGCCTAGGTGGTGCACCTCCTGCCGCCCGTGGACCGGCGTCTCGATCCCCTCGTAGCGCGCCTTGAGCTGGAGCGCGAGGTAGAGCGAGTAGTGCCGCGACTGGTGCAGGTTGCCGCCGTGCATCCAGAGGTTGTCGACCTGGGTGGGCTTCCACATGTTGCGCTGCTCGCCCTCCCACGGCCCGGGGTCCTTGGTGGTGTCCGAGCCCAGGCCCCAGCACTTGCCGAGGCGGTCGGCGGTCTCCTGGTCGACCAGGTCCGCCACCCACCCGTTCATCGAGTTGTAGCCGGTGGCGAAGACGACCACGTCGGCCGGCAGCTCGGTGCCGTCCTCCAGCACCACTGCGTCCTCGGTCAGGTGGGTCACCTGGCCGTGGGCCAGCTTCACCTCGCCGTTCGCCACCAGCTCGGCGGCGCCGACGTCGATGTAGTAGCCCGAGCCGCGACGGAGGTACTTCATGAACAGCCCCGACCCGTCGTCACCCCAGTCGTGGCGGAAGCCGGCCTGCTCCAGCCGGTCGTAGAAGTCCTCGTCCTTCTCCGCCATCGCCTCGTAGGCGGGGATCTGGAACGTGTGCAGGATCCGGTAGGGCAACGAGGCGAAGATCAGGTCCGCCTTCTCCGTCGTGACCCCGGCGGCCAGGGCGCGCTCGGAGTAGAGGTCGCCGAGACCGAACTCCATCAGGCTGTCGCTCTTGACGATGTGCGTCGAGGAGCGCTGCACCATGGTGACGTCCGCGTCGTGCTCCCACAGCGCGCCGCAGATGTCGAAGGCGGAGTTGTTGCTCCCGATCACGACGGCCTTCTTGCCGGCGTACGCGTCGGGGCCGGGGTGCGCTGACGAGTGGTGCACGTCGCCGCGGAACACGTCCGTGCCCGGGATCTCGGGCATCCGCGGCTTGCCGCTCATGCCGGTGGCGAAGACCAGCTGCGTCGGGCGGAGGGTCAGCGGCCTGCCCTCGCGCTCGACCTCGACGGTCCACTCCCCCGTCTCCTCCGACCACGTGGCGCTGGTGGCCACCGTGCTCGACCAGTAGGGCACCTCCATGATCCTGACGTAGGACTCGAGCCAGTCGCCGATCTTGTCCTTGGGCGCGAAGACCGGCCAGTTGTCCGGGAACTTCAGGTACGGCAGGTGGTCGTACCAGACGGGGTCGTGCAGGCACAGCGACTTGTAGCGGTTGCGCCACTGGTCGCCCGGGCGCGGGTGCTTGTCGATGACCAGGCTGGGTACGCCGAGCTGGCGCAGCCGCGAGCCGAGGGCGATGCCGCCCTGCCCGCCGCCGATGACCAGGACGTACGGCTGGGTCGTGCTGCCGAGGCTCTCGGCCTCCGCCTGCCGCTGCTCCTTCCAGGTCACCCGTTCCTTGGTCGCGCCGTGCTGGGTGCCCATCGGGCGGTGCGTGCCGCGGGGCTCCTCGTGCCCCTTCAGCTCGTAGAGGGCGGTGAGCAGCGTCCACGCCCGGTCCTCCCCGTCCTCCTGCGTCAGCCGCAGCAGGCCGTTGCCGCGGCCGACCGCGGTCTCGAAGCCGATCCAGGCGGTCACCACGCCGTCCGCCTCGTCCGGCGGCTCGGTGGTGGCGAAGCCGGCAGGGGCGACCCGCTGCCCGACGCTGCCGATGAGGTCGGCCACCTGGTCGCGGCCCTCGACGGTCTTGATGTTCCAGGTGAAGGCCACCAGGTCGCGCCAGTAGCAGTCGGTCGCGAACAGGGCCGCCCCCGCCTGCGCGTCGCCGGCGGCGACGGCCGCCTCGAAGCGGGCGAGCCACGCGTCGACGCGCGCCTGCGGGTCGGCCTCGGTGCCCGTGGTGGTGTCGGTCCCGGGATCCAGGGTCTGGGTCATCGTCTCTCCTTCGCCTACGCTGGTGTGACCGAGCACACACCTCCCGCGGCGGGCGGCGACAGGGTTGCGAGACGTTGCATCCGCTCGGCCGGAGGGACCCACGCATGACTGATCGCGACCTGCACCGCAGCCGGGAGGCGGCGATGTCCGGTGCCGCGCGGGCGCCCGGCGCACGTACGGAGATCGCCGCGTCGTGGCGCCGCGTCGCCGCCGCCGGGCTCGACCCGGGCGCCGGTGCCGAGGTCCCGCCGCTGGCCGAGTCCGAGCTCGAGCGACGGCGCGCTGCGAGCGGGCTGGCCGACCTCGTCCCGCGGCTGGCGGAGTCCCTGGCCCCGGTGGTCGACGCCGGGCAGCTGGTCGTGGTGGCCGACGCCGAGGGCCGGGTGCTGTGGCGCCTGGGCAGCAGCGGCGTACGCCGTCTCGCCGACGACCTCGGGTTCGTCGGCGGCTCCGCGTGGACCGAGGCCAACGTCGGCACCAACGCCATCGGCACCGCGCTCGTGCTCGGCACCGCGGTGCACGTGCAGGGGCCGGAGCACTTCGTCGAGTCGCACACCCGGTGGGGATGTGCGGCGGCACCGCTCGTCGACCCGTGGACGGGTCGCACCCTGGGCGTGCTCGACGTCAGCGGCCCGAGCCGCGGCATGCACCCCGCGGAGCTGGCGCTGGTGCAGCTGGCCGCGCAGATGACCTCCTCCGAGCTGGTCGCCCGCCACCGCGCCGACCTCGACCGGCTGCGGGCCCGCGCCGCGCCGCTGCTCGCGGGGCTCACGGGCGATGCCCTCGCCATCGACCACGCCGGCCACCTGGCCGCCTCCATCGGCAGCCACAGCCCCGACCGGGTGGCGCTCCCCGACCGCCTGGGTGCCGGCCGCGTGTGGCTCCCCCTGCTGGGGCACGCGACCGCGGAGCCGCTCGACGGCGGCTGGCTGCTGCGCCTCGAGGACGGCGAGACCGCCGACCCCTCGACCACCGCGCTGGTGCTCGACCTCGACGGCGACCCACGCCTGCGCGTCAGCGGGCCGAGCGGCTCGTGGTCGCGCGCCCTGTCGCCGCGGCACGCCGAGATCCTGCTGTCCCTCCTGGCCGCCGGTCCCGACGGGCGGACGGCCACCCAGCTCTCGGAGGACCTGTTCGACGACCCGAGCCGCACCGTGACCGTGCGCGCCGAGATGTCACGGCTGCGGCGGCTCGCCGGCAGCCTGCTGCTGTCCGGCCCCTACCGGCTGGCGACCGGCCCCGGCACGGAGATGCGGGGGGACCGCTCGTCCGCGCTGCCGCGGTCCTCCGCGCCGGTCGTACGACGCTGGCGCACCGGCGCGTGAGGCTTCGGCAACGGGCGGTGCACAGGTCGGCAAAGCCGGTCACGCGCGACCGCTCCCCTTCCTACTGTCGAGCACGTGGGGAAGACGGGGATCCGATGGCTCGCGCGCGTCGTCGCGGCGACCTGCCTGGCCAGTGGGGTGGCGGGGGCGGGCGCCGTGGCGGCGTACGCGTCGGACGACTACCCGTGGGCGGGTGAGGGCCAGTGCCCCATCGTGCCGCAGCCGCCGATCGAGGAGCCTGAGCCGAGCCCGGAGGCGTCCGGCCAGCAGCCCGGGAATCCCGGCGGCGCGGCGCCCGGCGTCGAGCCACCACCACCACCGCCTCCGCCCCCGCCCCCGGTGCTCGATCCCGTCTCCGGCCACCTCTACGACCCCCGCGGACCGCGGCCGACGTGCGCGCGCCAGGTGTGGTCGATCGACGGCTCGATCGGCGACCCCTGGGGCTTCGTGTGGCGCAACTGCACGAGCTTCGTGTCGTGGCGTCTCCACGAGCGCAACGGCATGGCCGGCTTCGCCAACCACTTCCGCGGGGAGCACTGGGGCAACGCGGAGAACTGGGACGACGTCGCCCGCCGCCTCGGCTACCGGGTCGACTCCGTCCCGGCGATCGGCGCGGTCGCGCAGACCGACGCGGGCCGGGTCGGCCACGTGGCCTGGGTCAGCGACATCGGGCCGGGCACGGTGACCGTCGAGGAGTACAACCACGCGCTGCCCGGTGGCTACGGCACCCGGACGGTCCCCGTCGCCGAGTTCCGCTACCTCCACCTCGACGACGTCGCCCCCTCGCCGTACGTCGGCTCGGACCGCTCCGTGGTCGCGGCGCCCGACAGCCGCGGCGGGTCGTGGACCGTCCGCGTCGACGACCGGGGCACCCTGCGGCTCGCGCGTCCGGGCCGTCCCGCCCGGACCGTCGGCCCTCGTCGCACCTTCTCGCCCGTCGCCGCGCCGGCGCTGACGCTCTCCCGCAAGGGGCTGCCCTGGTTGGCCGCCACGACGCGGGACGGACGCGTGCTGGCCGGCACGCCTCGCCGCGGCCGGCTCGTCCTGCGCCGGGTCGCTCGCTCGGCGCCGACCGCCAGCCCGGCGGTCGCGCTCTCCCGCACCGGGCGCCCCCTGCTGGCGGCCGTGTCCCCGGACGGCACCCTCGTCACCCGACGCCTCACCCTGCACGGCGGCTGGAGCCGTCCCACCCGGGTCGGACGCCCCGCCTCCTGGGGCACCCACACCGCTCCCGTCCTCGACACCGACGCCCGCGGACGCACCTGGCTCGTGGCGGTGACGGAACGCGGAACCACCTTCGCCCAGTCGCTGGGGCGCACCCGCCTGCAGCGTCTCGGCGGGCCCCCGGCGTCCCCCACCTCGACGCCCGCCCTCACCACGGACAGCACCGGCACCACGCGTCTGCACCAGGTCACCGCAACGGGTCGCCTCGGCGTACGCACCCTCGACGGCCGCCGGTGGAGCCGGCCCGAGTGGTTGTCAGGACAGTGGTCGCCGTACGCCTCTCCTGCCGTCGGCGAGGTGGCCGGCGACCTGCACGTGGCGGCGACCGCAGCAGGAGGTGCCGTCGTCGTGCGCGGCGCCGTGCCCGGGCAGCGTTCCCAGGTGGGGCGCGGAGCCCGCGCTGCGGGGGACCTGACGCTGTCACCGGGACTGCTCACCCGCCGCGACGGCGGGGTCTACGTGGTCGCCCGCGCCGGCGCACGCCTGCTGGCACGCCCGGCGGCGGCCGTGGTCGACGACTCGGTGCCGACCAGCGCCGGGTTCACGCCGTGACGTTCACCGCCTGCGCGACGGAGCGGCGCAACCACGCTGCGTAGCGAGCCACCGACCAGCCGCGTTCGTCAGCGAGGGTCAAGTAGGTCTCGGCCCGGGTCAGCACCACGATCTCGTCGACCGTGTCGGGGTGCACCGGCCCGGTGGCGAGCAGTTCCACGAGTGACCGGACCAGCTCGACGTGCCCGTGCCGGGCGGCCTCCAGGACGTCCCTCATCCGGTCGTCGTCCCCTGCCCCCTGGGCGAGCACCGGGACGAAGGGAGCCATCGGCACCACCACGTCACAGGCGAAGTCGACGAAGCGGTCCAGGCGTACGGCGGGGTCCGGCTCCTCATCGAGCCGCAGCGCGGCGAAGGAGTCCCGCAACGATCCGCTCCTGCCGAACGACGCGGAACGCATCGCCGCCATGAGCAGCCCGTGCTTGCCGCCGAACGTCTTGGTGACGTACTCGGGTGAGACCTCCGCCTCGCGGGCGACGGCGACGATGGTCGTACGTCGCCACCCCAGGTCGGCGAAGAGCCCGGCGGCCGTCACGGCGACGTGGGCCCGTCGCTGCTCGGCGGCGGCGCGGCGGGCGCTGGCGTCGTACGCCCGTCGGCGCGGCGCGGCGGTGCCGGTCATCCTCGCAGTCCTCCGGTCGCGGTCGCTGGGCGTCCGCCGTCGACGCCGGCCCCCTGCCGGCGTCGACGCGAACGTGCCATCCGGTGGAGCCGCGCCGTCGTCACCCCCGCGACGTCACGTGCCCCACGCACGTCCAGCCCGGGCTCCATTGGATACGACGACACCGTAGTCAATGTGTGGGGGCCGCCGCAGGCGTGTCCGCAGTGGTCTGGACCAGTGGTCGTCAGGACCCGCTGTAGTTGGGGGCCTCGACGGTCATCTGGACGCCGTGCGGGTGGCTCTCCTTGAGCGAGGCCGAGGTGATCCGGACGAACCGGCCCTTGTCCTGGAGCTCGGGGATGGTGCGCGCACCGACGTAGAACATCGACTGGTTGAGGCCGCCGACGAGCTGGTGCGCGACGGCGGAGAGCGGGCCGCGGTAGGCGACCTGGCCCTCGATGCCCTCGGGCACGATCTTGTCGTCGCTGGCGACCTCGGCCTGGAAGTAACGGTCCTTGGAGTAGGACTTCTTGCCGCGGCTGCTCATCGCGCCGAGCGAGCCCATCCCGCGGTAGGACTTGAACTGCTTGCCGTTGACGAAGACGACGTCGCCCGGCGACTCCTCGCAGCCGGCCAGCATCGAGCCGACCATCACCGCGTCGGCGCCGGCGACGAGCGCCTTGGCGATCTCGCCGGAGTGCTTCATGCCGCCGTCGGCGATCAGCGGGACGCCGGCCGGCTTGGTGGCCAGCGACGCCTCGTAGACGGCCGTCACCTGCGGCACGCCCACGCCGGTGACGACGCGGGTGGTGCAGATCGAGCCCGGGCCGACCCCGACCTTGACGGCGTCGGCGCCCGCGTCGACGAACGCCTGGGCGCCCTCGCGGGTCGCGACGTTGCCGCCGATGACCTGCACGTGCCTGGTCGCGGGGTCGTCCTTGAGCCGGCGGACCATGTCGAGGAGCAGGTGGACGTGGCCGTGCGCGGTGTCGGCGACGAGCACGTCGACCCCGGCCTCGACCAGCGTGGTGGCGCGCTCCCACGCGTCGCCGAAGTAGCCGATGGCCGCACCGACGAGCAGCCGGCCGTCGGCGTCGTACGACGCGTGCGGGAACTGCTCGCCCTTGACGAAGTCCTTCACGGTGATCAGGCCGCT
The DNA here is from genome assembly GCF_014779655.1 of Nocardioides ganghwensis. Taxonomy (GTDB): domain Bacteria; phylum Actinomycetota; class Actinomycetes; order Propionibacteriales; family Nocardioidaceae; genus Nocardioides; species Nocardioides ganghwensis. Next base: position 259,731 of record NZ_JACXYX010000002.1, on the reverse strand, counting down.
GAGCCGGCCCTCGGCGTCGACGAGCGGGAGCCGCTCGCGCTTGTGGGCGCGCAGCAGGGTGGTCGCCTCGTCGCGCGAGATCCCGACGTGGCCGGTGATGAGCCCCTCGCGGGTCATCACCTCGTCGACCTTGGTCGTCGCCCACTCCGCGACCGGGGTGAACCGGAGGTCGCGGTTGGTGATGATGCCGAGCAGGTGGTTGTCGACGTCGACGACGGGCAGGCCGGAGACGCGGTACTCGCCGCAGAGCCGGTCGAGCTCCTCGAGGGTCGCGTCGGGGCCGATGGTGACGGGGTTGGAGATGATCCCGGTCTGGGTGCGCTTGACCAGGTCGACCTGGCGGGCCTGGTCCTCGATGGAGAGGTTGCGGTGCAGCACGCCGATGCCGCCCTCGCGTGCCATCGCGATCGCCATCCGCGCCTCGGTGACGGTGTCCATCGCGGCGCTGATCAGCGGCACGCGGATCGAGATCTCGCGGGTCAGGCGGGTGGTGGTGTCGATGTCGCTGGGCGCGAGGTCGGACTCCCCCGGCAGCAGCAGCACGTCGTCGTAGGTGAGGCCGAGCGCAGCGAACTTCTCCGGGATCTCCACGGGTCACATTCTACGGTGCGGCGGCGGGGCGTCCGGCCCGGGTGACCCGGGGTGGTCGAGGATTCCCGGGACGTGCGTGCAACCTGCGGGCCGCGCCACTGCGTTCAGACGGACATGGAGCAGAACATTGCGTGACGAGGCGGCGTTCGTGGAGTTCGCCGCGTCGTCGCGCGCCCACCTCCGGCGCACCGCCTACCTGATGTGCGGCGACTGGGAGCGGGCCTCGGACTTCGTCCAGGAGGGGCTGATCCGGGTGTACGTCCGGTGGCCGCGGCTGGAGCGCAACGGCGGCGAGCTCGCCTACGCCCGCAAGGCCGTGGTGAGCGCGTGCCTCGACCACGCCCGGCGGCGGTCCAGCACCGAGCGACCGCAGGAGGCCGACCACACGACGGCCAGCGGCGAGGACGTCGCCACCGCCGTAGCCACCCGCCAGGCGCTGATGTCCACCCTCGCCGACCTGCCGCCGCGGCAGCGCGCGTGCGTGGTGCTGCGCTACTTCGAGGACCTCTCGGTGGCGGAGACGGCGGCCCTGCTGGGGTGCACCGAGGGCACGGTGAAGAGCCAGACCTCGCGTGCGCTGTTCTCGCTCCGGTCCGTGTTGAGCGACTCGCCGACCAGCGAGCAGGCCGAGGGAGCGGTGTCATGGTGAACGAGCTGCGTGAGCTGATGCGCGAGGCGTCGGCCAGCCCGCCGCAGGACCGTACGGACCTGACCGCGGTGCTCGGGCGGGGGCGGCGCCGGGTGCGGGTCCGGCGCGTCGCGATCGCAGGCGGCACGTCGCTCGCGGCGGGCGCCATCGCCCTCGGGTCGCTCGCCTGGACCAACCCGGCGCCGGCCGACCTCGCCGCGGCCGGCGTCCCCCGACCGGCAGGACCGACCGTGCGCCTCACCGAGGCCACGCCGGCGGTGGAGGGCCAGGACTACCGGGAGCTGGCATCGCACACCAACGACGACCTCGACTCCGACAACGGCCAGTACTTCGACGGGGTCACCGACGACGGCCTCGTCCTCTTCCGGGACGGTCCGCGGTCCACGCAGCTCTACCCGCGCTTCGCGCTCCTCGACCCCGCGACCGGGGAGAAGGACTGGCTGACGGAAGCCCGCGACATCGGCCAGAGCCAGCTGTGGGCCGTCGAGCTCAGCGAGCAGCGGCTCGTGCTCGTGAGCCCCGGCGAGCCGGTGGAGTCCGGCGACGACCTGGCGATGGCCCTGACGGCGCACGTGTACGACCGTGCGAGCGACACCTGGGACACGTTGCGCTGGACCGGCCTCCCGGCGACCGACGGGCCGTGGGGCGCCCGGGTCGGCCCGGACGGGCGCCTCTACGTCCCCGTGCTCGCGACCCGGGGCGAGGTCCCGGAGGGCGGCTGGCCGATGGGCCCCGACGGTGAGGCCGACGACGCCGACGCCGAGGGCGACACCTACGACCTGTGGTCGGTGTCGCTCACCGAGCAGCGTGACGTGCGCGACGAGGGCCTGCGGGTCGGCGCGTTCGCCTTCACGCAGGACGCGCTGGTGTGGACCGACTCGCAGAACGGCGACGCCGGTCGGGTGCACGTGCGCGACCTCGCCACCGGCGAGGAGACCTCCTTCGACCCCGCCCTCGGGGAGCGCTGCAACCTCCTCGGCTTCAGCGCGGCGGGCGACCGCATCGCCATGTCGCAGTACTGCGGCACCTACGAGGGCGGCGTGCGGGACGACCGCGTCCAGGTCGTCACGACGGACGGCGACCAGGTCATGACCGTGCAGGACAGCGGTGTCGAGGGCGGTCAGCTGGTCGGGGGTGGGGACTACCTGACCATGACCGCGTACGACAGGGCGACGGGAGGCACCTACCTCTACGACTTCGAGGAGGGTCGGCTGCTGCGGCTGGGCGACGGCACGTCGGCCTGGAACGTCGCCGCGGGGCCCGCTCCCGGCGACCAGCTCCTGTGGTCCACGCCCGCCGGGAGCAAGGTGGAGCTGTTCGGCCGCAGCGGGGCGACCGCACACCTCGGCGAGATCATCCGCTGACCACGCCCGTCAGACCGTGGCGAGCCTCCGCACCGGGATCCGCACGGTGAGGTCGTCGCTGCCCATCCGGATCCGGCCGCGCAGCCCCGTGCCGAGCACGAGCGGCAGCACTGCCGGGTTGTCCGCGGCGGTCCGCAGGACGATCTCGTCGGCGTCCGAGCCCCGGGCTGCACGAGCCGTCTCGAGGAGCAGCCGCGACCCGATCCGGCGGCGCCGCCAGGCCGGGTCGACCGCCAGCTCGACGTGCCACACGTGATCGTCGTCGTCGACCTCCCAGGCGGCCCGGCCGACGACGACGGCCGCGACGACGGCGCACACCTCCCCCTCACGGACCTCGAGGACCGGCTCCTCGTCGGTGGACAGGTCCTTCGGCTCGGGCGCGGCCGAGGCCGCCGAGGCGGCGAGCACGTCCGCGACGAGCTCGGCGAGCGCCCGGCCGCGGGCGTGCTCAGCTGCGGTGAACGGCGCCGTACGCCGCAGCTGGACCACGACGTCGCCGATCTCGAGGTCCATGCCGTCCATCACCGCCGAGAGACCCGCCCCGTCGGGGTCGGCCTCGGCGTCGAAGAGCTGGGCCACGACGTCGGGGAAGGTCGCCGGAGCGGCGAGGATGCTCCGCGCCGCCAGCACGTAGCGGGTGGGCTGGTCGGCCAGCGCGGCCTCGGTGCACGGGAGCACGCTCACACCGGTGCCGCCGGACCGCTCGACGAGGTCCGCGAGGTCGGCGAGCTCCCAGTCGTCGGGCGTACGGAGGACGAGCTCGTCGGTCACCCGGTCCAGGCCGGGGAAGACCTGGAGCCCCAGGATGTTCACACCCGCCGAGCCGCAGGCGGACGTCAGCTCGGCCAGGGCACCGGGCCGGTCGTCCAGGGTCGTACGCACTCTCCACAGCATGTCGCCCATGCTGCCCGGGCGATGTTTCGGGAGGTGGTGCGAGGCGTAACGCGCACGTCACACCGCGGCCTGGAACGGCGACGGCCCGCCCCGCCCCCGCCGAGGTGGCGGAGTGCGGAGCGGGCCGTGCGTGCTCGATGAGCGGCCGTGGTCAGTGACCGTGGCCGTGCCCGTGGCCGCCGGCGGCGGCCGGCTCCTCGTCCTCGGGCTTCTCGACGATGAGGGTCTCCGTCGTGAGCAGCATCGCGGCGATGGACGTCGCGTTGACGAGCGCCGAGCGGGTGACCTTGACCGGGTCGAGGACACCCTGGGCGACCAGGTCGCCGTACTCGTCGGTGGCGGCGTTGTAGCCGTTGCCGACGCCGAGCTCGCGGACCTTGGAGGTCACGACGTAGCCGTTGACGCCGCCGTTCTCGGCGATCCAGCGCAGCGGCTCGTCGCACGCCTTGCGGACCACGCGGACACCCGCTGCCTCGTCGCCGGTCAGGCCGAGGTTGCCCTCGAGCACCGACACGGCGTGGATGAGCGCGGAGCCACCGCCGGGGACGATGCCCTCCTCGATCGCGGCGCGCGTCGCGGAGACAGCGTCCTCGATGCGGTGCTTCTTCTCCTTCAGCTCCACCTCGGTGGCGGCGCCGACCTTGATCACGCAGACACCGCCGGCGAGCTTGGCGAGGCGCTCCTGGAGCTTCTCGCGGTCCCAGTCGGAGTCGGTGTTCTCGATCTCGGCCTTGATCTGGTTGACGCGGCCCTCGACGGCGGTGGCGTCGCCGGCGCCGTCGACGATGGTCGTGTTGTCCTTGGTGATGACGACGCGACGCGCCTGACCGAGGACCTCGAGGCCCACCTGGTCGAGCTTGAGGCCGACCTCGGGGGCGACGACCTGACCACCGGTCAGGACGGCGATGTCCTGCATCATCGCCTTGCGGCGGTCACCGAACGCCGGGCTCTTCACCGCGGCGACGTTGAAGGTGCCGCGGATCTTGTTGACGACCAGGGTCGAGAGCGCCTCGCCCTCGACGTCCTCGGCGAGGATGAAGAGCGGCTTGCCGGTCGCGATGACCTTCTCGAGCACCGGAAGCAGCTCCTGGATCGAGGAGATCTTGCCCTGGTGGAGGAGGATGTAGGGGTCGTCGAGGACCGTCTCCATCGACTCCGGGTCGGTGACGAAGTAGGCCGAGATGTAGCCCTTGTCGAACTGCATGCCCTCGGTGAACTCGAGCTCGGTGCCCATGGTGTTGGACTCCTCGACCGTGATCACGCCGTCCTTGCCGACCTTGTCGAAGGCCTGGGCGAGCAGGTCGCCGATGTGGCTGTCGCGGCTGGAGATCGTGGCGACGGACGCCATGTCCTCGCGGGTCTCGACCTCGCGGGCGGCCTCGCGCAGCGCGTCGCCGACGGCCTCGGCCGCGGCGTCCATGCCCCGCTTGAGGCCCATCGGGTTGGCACCGGCCGCGACGGCGCGCAGGCCCTCGTGGACCATGGCCTGGGCCAGCACGGTGGCGGTGGTGGTGCCGTCACCGGCGATGTCGTTGGTCTTGGTGGCCACCTCCTTGGTGAGCTGGGCACCGAGGTTCTCGAACGGGTCGTCGAGCTCGATCTCGCGAGCGACGGTCACCCCGTCGTTGGTGATCGTGGGGGCGCCCCACTTCTTGTCGAGGACGACGTAGCGGCCCTTGGGGCCGAGCGTCACCTTGACGGCGTTGGCGAGGGCGTCGACGCCGCGCTCGAGCGCGCGGCGGGCGTTCTCGTCGAACTCCAGGATCTTGGGCATCTGGGTGTGCTCCTAGGAAGGGTTGATCAGGGCCTGACGTGCACGGATCCCGGCCGGCGCGGGGGCCGGCCGGGATGCCAGGTGCGTCAGGAGACGACCGCGAGGATGTCGCGGGCGGAGAGGATCAGGTACTCCTGGCCGGAGTACTTGACCTCGGTGCCGCCGTACTTGCTGTAGATGACCTTGTCGCCCACCGCGACGTCGAGCGGGACACGGTTGCCGTTGTCGTCGATGCGACCGGGACCGATCGCCACGACCTCGCCCTCCTGGGGCTTCTCCTTGGCGGTGTCCGGGATGACCAGGCCGGAGGCGGTGGTCTGCTCGGCTTCGAGCGTCTGGACGACGATGCGGTCCTCGAGGGGCTTGATGTTGACCGACACTTCGGATCAACCTCCACTTTCTCTGCACGAGATTCTTCAGGAGACCGGATCGATTTGCCCGGGCTCCCAGGACGTGGGCTCGCGATCCGGGCGGCACGCCGTCGCGGGGGTCGTGCCAGGCTCACGAGCGTTGGCGCTCTCGGGTCGAGAGTGCCAGAACAGACGCTAGCACTCTGACCAACCGAGTGCTAGCCGGACCTGTTCCCGGTCCGCACCGGGCGTCTCACGCGGCGCCTGACAGGATGCCCACGTGGAGCTCGAGACGCTGGACTGGCTGCGGACGACCGAGGGTGGTCGCCTGCTCGTCCACGCGACCCGGGCCTGGGAGGACCACGCGGGCGACCCGGTGCGCGTCGCCGCCGCCGTACGCCGCCTCGAGCCCGACGCCGAGAAGGCCGCCGCCGCCACCACCCAGGCGCAGCTGCGCGCGAAGGGCGTGGCCAAGTTCGGCGAAGCCGCCCACCAGATGTTCTTCACCCCCGATGCACTCGAGCAGGCCACGCGCACGCGGGTCGCGGACCACCGGGCGGCCCGGCTGGCCGCGGCGATCCCGGGCGGCAGCGTCGTGGACCTCGGCTGCGGCATCGGCGGCGACCTGATCGCCTTCGCCCGGGCCGGGCTCGTCGCCGCCGGGATCGACCTCGACCCGGTCCGCGTCGCGATGGCGCGGGCCAACCTCGACGCTCTCGGGCTCCCCGGCGCGGTCCAGGCAGGCGATGCCACCACGGTCGACCCGAGCGGCTTCGACGCCGCCTTCGCCGATCCTGCCCGCCGCGGCGGCCGGGGTCGCGTCTTCGACGTGGACGGCTGGACGCCGCCGTGGCCGTGGGTGCTCGACCTGCTCCAGCGGCGTGCCGTCGTCAAGGTGGCCCCTGGCATCGGCCACGACCTCGTGCCGCCCGGCGCGGAGGCGGAGTGGGTCAGCGACGGCGGCGAGGTCAAGGAGGCGGTCATCTGGTCGCCCGGCCTGTCGACTACCGACCGTCGCGCCACCGTGATCGGCGAGCGCGGGCTCGCCACCCTCACCGACGAGGACGACCCGGGCGCCGGCGTGCGCGAGGTCGGGACGTACCTCTACGAGCCGGACGGCGCCGTCGTGCGTGCCGGGCTGGTGACGGCTGTGGCCGCCGGGGTCGACGGCGGACTGGTCGACGAGCACATCGCCTACGTCACCAGCGACGCGTCCTTCCGTACGCCCTTCGCCCGCGGCTACCGCGTGCTCGAGCAGCTGCCCTACCGCGAGAAGCCGCTCCGGGCCGCGCTGCACCAGCGCGGGATCGGCCGCCTGACGATCAAGAAGCGTGGCGTGCAGGTCGTCCCCGAGGAGCTGCGCAAGCGGCTCGCCCTCCGCGGCGACAACGAGGCCACGCTCGTGATGACGCGGGTCGCCGGGCATGGCACGGCACTTCTGGTCGAGCCGTTCTGACCCGGGCTGCGGCTAGCAGCCGGGGCGCGCCACCCCGGCGACCTTGACCGGGAGCCGGCCCGGCGCCGTCGCCCGGCCCTGGAGCACCTCGACCAGGACCGCCATCGCCGCAGGCGTGTCGCCGAAGGTCGCGATCCGCGTGGGCGCGGTGACCCTGCCGAGCACCCACGGTGCGTCGGTGGCGACGGCGACCTGGCCGTCGACCGGGGCGTCGCGGAAGCCCGTGAAGCCGATGGCCGTCCCGGCTGCGAGCCGGGCATCCTCCCGGGCGGTCCAGGCCGCGAGGCGGCGTACGCGTCTCTCCTCCGCCTGCACCCACTCCCGCGTCCGCCTCTTGAAGGCCCGCTTGCCCTCCTTCTTGCGTCGCTCCGGGCGGGGCTTCGCGTCGGTGAGCTTCGACGGCGGCGACTGGCGGACCAGCACCGTCATGCCGGCCGCCCGAGCGGCGGCGGCGAACACGGCGACGGCCCCGGGGTCGCCGTACGGGTGGACCGTGTCACCCGTCAGGCGACCCGAGCACGCCCCGTCCGTCACCGTCACGGCGGCCGCCGACAGCGCCCGCGACGCGTCAGCGGGCGCGACCGCCTGCTCCTGCTGCGCGTCCGCCAGGTGTGTCAGCAACGCGATCTGACGGGCTGCTGCCTGCTCCAGGCGACGCCGCGGCAGCGCCCCCGACCTGACCGCACGGACCAGCGCGGCACGCGCGACGACCGGCGACGGCGGCATCAGGAGCACGTCGGAACCGGCCCGCATCGCCTGCACGGCCGTACGTCGTGGGTCCCGGCCACGCGTGACCGCGGCCATCTCCAGCGAGTCGGTCACCACCAGGCCGCCGAAGCCGAGCTCCTCGCGCAGCAGCCCGGTCGTCACCTTGCGCGACAGGGACGACGGCACCCGCGGGTCGACGGCCCGGACGTCGATGTGACCGACCATCACCGCGGGCACCCCCGCCTCGACGGCCGCGCGGAACGGGACCAGGTCCGTCGCCTCGAGCTGGGCCGACGTCTTGGTCTGCACCGGGAGCGTCAGGTGGCTGTCGGCCGGCACCGACCCGTGCCCCGGGAAGTGCTTGACGACCGGCACCACGCCCGCCGCACCGAACCCTGCGGCCGCCGCGACCACGTGGTCGGCGGCGTGACCCGGCCTCGAGGAGGCCGAGCGCGACCCGATGGTGGGATCGCCGGGCCCGGAGGTCACGTCCGCGTCGGGGGCGAAGTCCACGGTGAAGCCGAGTCGGCGCAGCTCGGCTCCGCTCGCCGCGTACGCCTGCTCGGTGAGGGAGACATCCCCCGCTGCCCCTGCGCTCATGAACGTGGGGAACCTCGTCGCCGCGCCGCGCAGGCGCTCGACCACCCCGCCCTCCTGGTCGACGCCGAGGAACAGCGGCCACTTCCGTCGCACCTGGCGCGTCAACGTGGTGTTCACGCGGGCGACCTGGGCGGCCGAGGCGACGTTGGACGAGAAGGCGATGACGCCTCCGAGGTGCAGCTCGCGCACCATCCGCACCGGGGCCTCGGTCCCCTGCCAGTCGGCGACGATGACCTGGCCGGCGAGGTCCGGCAACCGCATCCGTCCCACGATCCTGGCGGCGCGGTCCAGCTCGGACCGGTCCGGCCCCCAGCCCTCCACCAGGCCGAGCTCCTCCGACGGCGTCGGCGGGACGGTCGGCGTACTGGTCGGCTCACCCGCCGCACCGGTCTCCGCCGATCCCCGGTCCGGACCCTCGGCTCCGCCGTCGCCGTCGCACGCGCTCAGGGACGCCACCAGCGCGAGCGTCGTCAGGAGGGAGATCGACCGCGCACGCATCCCGTCATGGTGGCACGGACACCGATGTCGACCCGTCGTCGGTCACCGGCCATGTCGGTCGGGACGCTCCCACGGCCACTCGGACTCCAGCCAGGCAGCCACCGCATCGGCGAGCGGCTCGTCCAGCTCGGCCCGGTCGACCCGCACCCAGGACTGCACCTCGACGTCGTGCTCGGGCGACGCCGACGGGTACAGGTAGACACACCCGATCACCTCACCGCTCGACGGGTCGAGAACCGTGTACGTGAACCCCTTGCGCGCCTCGAAGTCGGCTGCGTGGCGGGTCAGGTCGGCGAGGTTCTCCTCGAGCGACATGCCCTCAGCGGGCGGCCACCGTCCGTCCGGGTAGCCCGGAGTGGAACGGATGTGCGCGATGCTCGACGTCCAGGCCGCGTGGTCGGACTCGTTGTGCTGCGGCCCGAGCGGCGCGAGCCGGAAGCTCTCCGTCCCCAGCGAGGTCGGCGGCTGGAAGTCCGACGGAACGAATGCGTTGGTCCCCACACCGCGACCGTACCCACGCTGCACCGTTCCCGCCTATCCGTTCCCCGATCGTCCGATCGCCCCTTCTCCGCGCCCAGCCCGCTCCCCACCGCCCAGCCCGCCCCCACCGCCCGGCCCGCCCCCTGGCGACTGAGTCGCTCAGAGACTCAGTCGCGAGTGAGCGCGACGACCCTCGACGCGGGGACGGCGACCCGGACGGCCGCGCAGCCTGTGGAGAAGCGCTCCCGACTGTCGGTGCGCGCCGGTGTGATGCAGGGACACACCGACGTAGGGGGAAGGCATGGAGACGGAGTTCGACTGGCAGCAGATGGAGGGCTGGACCCCCGAGGAGGTGGAGTGGTACGCCATGGGGCCGTTCGACGGCGGGATCCCGGGCACCGTACGCCGCGTCCGGCGGGTGCTCGACGTGTCGCAGCGCGGCCTCGCCGCGATCCTGGGCGTGTCCCAGTCCGTCGTGGCTCGCTGGGAGACGGGCCGGACGAGTCCGCGGGCCTCGGTGCTGCAGCACCTGCTGCACCTCGCCGGTCTCGGGAGCCGAATCCACGACGTCGAGACGGGCGAGGAGGTCGAGCCGATGCGCGACGACGGGGCGCGCGACCGCGGCGGGCGCCGCTTCCCGGCGCACGTCGACCTGTACGTCGCCGGCTGGTGGCGTCCACGTGGGGTCGAGTCCACGGCCGACGTCCTGTGGTGGCGTCGTCACTCCCGTCGGAGGCGAGCGCCGAGGGTCGTCTTCCACACCTCGTTGCGGCACCTCTACCGGCTCCTCGACGGAACCCCGGTGGACCACCCCTCGCACGAACAGCTTGTGGCGGAGGCGGTCCACCTCGACGAGCTCAGGGAGCAGCGCCGGCGACGCATCCTCGAGGAGCGACCGTGGTTCCGACCGCCTGCAGGCTGGCTGACGGCCTGAGCGGCGTCAGAGGTTCTGCCGCTCGGCCCCGATCGTGGTGTCCGGGCCGTGCCCGGTGTGCACGACCGTCTCGTCGGGCAGGTCGAGCAGGCGCCGGCGGATCGAGTCCTTGATGAGGTCGGAGTCGCTGTACGAGCGCCCCGTGGCGCCCGGCCCGCCCTCGAAGAGGGTGTCGCCGGTGAAGACGCAGCCGAGGTCGTGGACGTAGAGGCACACGGCGCCCGGTGCGTGGCCGGGCGTGTGGATGACCGTGACCGCGGCACCGCCGATCGTCAGCGTCTGGCCGTCGGTGAGGTCGACGTCCCACAGCTCGGCGCCCTCCCCATCAGGCTGGTCGCCGCCGTGGGTGAGCTCCCACAGGGGGCGGTCGTCGGGGTGGAGCAGGATCGGTGCGCCCGTGCGCCGGCGGAGCTCGGGCGCGACCCGTACGTGGTCGTCGTGGGCGTGGGTGCACACGATCGCCTTCACGGCCCGGCCGGCGACGACCTCGAGGATCGCGTCGGCGTCGTGCGGGGCATCGATGACCAGGCACTGCTCGTCGTCGCCGATCACCCACACGTTGTTGTCGACCTCGTGCGTCTCGCCGTCCAGCGAGAAGGTCCCGGAGACCACGGCGTGGTCCACACGCACACCCCCGGCCATCAGAGCACCACCACCGAGCGGAGCACCGTCTCGGAGTCAGGGCCACCGTGCATCTTGTCGAACGCGGCCTCGACGTCGCCGATGCCGATCTCCTCGGTCACGAAGGCGTCGAGGTCGAGCCGGCCCTGCTGGTAGAGGTCGACGAGCATCGGGAAGTCACGTGAGGGCAGGCAGTCGCCGTACCAGGACGACTTGAGCGACCCGCCGCGCCCGAAGACGTCGATGAGCGGGAGGTCGGGGACCTTCATGTCCGGGGTCGGGACACCGACCAGCACGACCGTGCCGGCCAGGTCACGGGCGTAGAACGCCTGCTTCCACGTCTCCGGGCGACCGACCGCGTCGATGACCACGTCAGCGCCGCCCTCGTGGCCGGTGCCGTCGGGCGGCGGGGTCAGCTCGCGGATCGCGGTGACCGCGTCCACCTCGCTGGAGTTCACGGTGTGGGTGGCGCCCAGCTTCTTCGCGGTCTCGAGCTTCCGGTCGTCGATGTCGACGGCGATGATCTTCGAGGCGCCGGCCAGCGCGGCGCCGGCGACCGCCGCCGCCCCGACACCGCCGCAGCCGATCACGGCGACGGTCGAGCCGCGGCCCACGTTGCCGGTGTTGATCGCCGCGCCCAGCCCGGCCATCACGCCGCACCCGAGGAGGCCGACGGCCGCGGCCCGCGCCGAGGGGTCGACCTTCGTGCACTGACCGGCCGCGACGAGGGTCTTCTCGGCGAACGCACCGATGCCCAGCGCGGGCGAGAGCTTGGTGCCGGCCAGCTCGCCCTCCGCGAGCGTCATCTTCTGGGTGGCGTTGTGGGTCGAGAAGCAGTACCACGGCTCGCCCCGGTTGCAGGCACGGCAGTCGCCGCAGACCGCGCGCCAGTTCAGCACCACGAAGTCCCCCGGCTCGACGCCGGTCACGTCCGGGCCCACCGACTCGACCACGCCCGCGGCCTCGTGTCCGAGCAGGAACGGGAAGTCGTCGTTGATGCCGCCCTCCCGGTAGTGCAGGTCGGTGTGGCACACCCCGCAGGCCTGGATCTTGACCACCGCCTCGCCCGGACCCGGGTCGGGGACGTTGATCGTGGTGAGCTGCACCGGCACACCCTTGGCGAGCGCGACGACGGCCTTGACCTGCTGCATGAGCGTTCCTCCTACGACGTGGTGACACGACCCTCCCAAACGGATGCAACCTTCGTCGACCGGGTCGCGTCCTCACCCCGACACGCCACAGCACGGAACACCCGAGATCGAGCAGGAGGTGCAGGGTGACCGCGACACTCGTCGACATGGGAGCGCACGACCGGCGAGCCGACAAGGACGCTGACTTCTCGGCGTACATGTCCGCGCGCCAGGCCGCCCTCTACCGGACGGCGTACCTGCTCGCCGGTGACCACGCGACCGCCGAAGACCTGCTCCAGAACGCCTTCGCCAAGCTCTACCTGTCGTGGGACAAGGTGCGCGACCGGGAGGCCCTCGACGGCTACGTCCGCCGGATCATGGTCAACGAGAACAACTCGCTGTGGCGCCGGGCGTGGAAGCGCAAGGAGCACTCGACCGACACGATGCCGGAGACCGGCACCGTCGACACCTACGACGACGGCATGGGCGGCGCGCTCTGGTCGTTCGTCCAGACGTTGCCTCCCAAGCAGCGGTCGGTGATCGTGCTGCGCTACTACGAGCAGCTCAGCGAGGCCGAGATCGCCGACACCCTCGGCATCTCCGTCGGGACCGTGAAGTCCCAGGCCAGCCGCGCGCTCGCGGGCCTGCGTGCGCGGGCCCCCCAGTCCCTCAACCCACATGGGCTCCACCCCCACGAGTCCGGAGACGATGCGCGATGAACCACACTCCTCTCGAGGACCAGGTCCACGACGCCCTGCACCGCACGGCTGACCCGCTGGAGCGCCACCCGTTCACGGTCGGCGACGTCCGTACGCGCGCCCGCCGCATCCAGCGTCGCCGCGCCGCGGTGGCCGGCGCCGCCGTGGCGGCGATGGTGGCCGTCGCCGTACCGATCGGGCTCAGCACGGTGGGGCCCGCGCAGCGCAGCGAGGTGCCTCCTGCCACCCAGCCGCCGTCCCCCACAGTCACCGGCACCGTCATCATCGACCCCCGCAGCGCGGCGGTCATCGACTCGGTCGGAGTCCCGTTGGTCGACGTCGACAGCCCCAGCCTCATCACTCCCGAGCGCACGATCCAGCTGCCGAAGGCCTACGAGACGGTCACGCCCTACCGGGACGGCTGGATGGCCGTCGCCAACGACGAGGGCAGCTACACCTTGGAGGTCCTCGACGCCGACCTCGAGCTGGTGGACCAGGTCGGGCCCACCGGCGGCGTCGTGGTGAGCCCGGACGGCAGCCGCGTCGCGTGGTCGGAGTACGACGACGTCCAGTGGCGCGTCAAGATCGCCGAGGTCGCCGGCGGCCCGATCTCGACCTACCTCGAGTTCCCGCCGAGCCCGCGGGAGCACCGGGTCGCACCGATCGGGTTCGTGTCGGACGTGGAGGTCGCCGCGACGCAGAACCACGGCGACGGCACCACCTCGACCTTCATCGCCGACGGGGACACCCCCACCGCGTTGCCCGGCCCGATCAGTGCGCGGTCGGCGTCACCGGTCGCCGGCGTGGTCGCCGCCTTCATCAGCTCGGACATCGAGGGCTCGTGCTCCGCCGTCATCGACGGTACGTCGCCCAGCGGCGCCGTAGCGTGGGAGACCTGCGACTACGCACTCGACCACTTCAGCCCCGATGGTCAGCACGTCGTCGGCACGGTCGCGTCCGGTGGAGAGTACGGCTCACCGACGCTGGCGGTCCTCGACGCGACGTCCGGCGAGGTGGTCGTCGACTTCGAGCTGGTGCTGCCCCGCCGCCAGGTCGGCGGCGTCAACGAGACCAACATCCTCTGGGAGGACGACGACCACCTGGTCGCACGGGTCTGGCCGGGTGGCGAGGACAGCGTGATCGTCCGCCTCGGGTTGGACGGCACCGTGCAGCGCCTCGGCATCGAGAGCGCCGGAGAGTCCGGGCTCACGATGGCCGAGGTCCGCTAGTCGAGGTCGGTCTTGAACGACGCGAGGAGGCTCGCGACGACCTCCTCGCCCTCCTCGGGCGTCAGGCTCCACGGGTCGCCCTGGTAGATCGCGATGTTGATCAGCCACGCGCTGTCGAGGAACATCACGCCGTAGTAGTGGGACTCCTCGTTGTCGTCACGGGAGTCGATCACGTGCCACGCGTTGTACTTGCCGCCGACGACCACGTCGTCCTGGCGCTCCATGACCCGGGGGCCGCCGTGGGCGCGGATCCACTCCTTGGCGAAGCCGTCGAGCGACTTCGCGAGAGTCAGGTTGGGCGACAGCGTGAGTGCGCTCTTCTCGTCGTTGTAGCCCTGGACGATGCCGTAGTCGCTGACCCGCTTGTAGGACCTGAGCGCGCGCATCGACGCCCCCGGCACCTTCACCACCTTGCCGTCGGCCGGCTCGACGACAGGGGTGCTGGGCACCGGCACCGGCACCGGGGTGGTGGAGGTCGTCGGCGTGCCCGTGGTCGGCTCCCTCGCTGACTCCCCCGAGGAGGACTGGCAGCCGGCAGTGACGGCCAGGACGCCCACCGCGACGGCCGTCGAGAGCGCACGACGAGGACGATCTGCCCGAGAAGTCATGCATCGAGCCTAGCCGCGGGGGACGATGGTGGCGCACCCAGATCAGCCACCTAAGGTTGGTTTCGGTTCTGTGACCAGGGGGAAAGGACAGACCATGCTGCCGCTCGAAGACCGCGAACTGCTCAACCAGACGATGCTGGGGCTCAACATCGACCCCGAGACCATCTCGTCCCTGCTGGTCTCGTTCGACATGGCCGCCACCGGCCTGGAGAACGACCCGATCGCCGCCGTGCACCAGACGTCGTTCGGCGAGTCCTTCACCGGTGGCTACCGCCTCGCCACCAACGTCCAGATGGCCCACGACGCCGTCGGCGAGGAGCTCAACCGGATGATCGCGGGCCTGCGCGAGATGGGCGCCTCGGTCCAGCAGTTCAGCAACGACGTGCAGCAGACCACCGAGCAGAGCGTGGCCACGGCCGCCCGGATCGAGGTCGCCACCGACTGCGTCGCCGCACCCGACTTCTCCTCCAGCCAGTGCACGCTGCCGACCGACAACCAGGACTGACGCCGTGACCAAGGGACCCAACCGGATCAACCTCGACACCTACCTCGACAGTGCCCTCGGCGGGCACGTGCAGGTGGTCGGCCGCGACTGGAAGCGCAAGGCGCAGGACCTCCAGACCCTGAGCGACGCCCTCAAGCTCGCCGCCGCGCAGGCCGAGCTCCGCATCGGCGAGCAGACCCTCACCGGCCCGGCCCTCCGCGCCGGCATGGAGAAGTCCTCCACGTCGATGTCCGAGAAGGCCGACACGCTCCGCGCCGCTGGCGAGGCCCTCGTCACCGTCGGGCAGCAGATCAACGACACCAAGGACGCCCGCGACGCGATGGCCGACCTCGGGCCCAAGCCTGCTGCCTACCAGGCTCCTGCCGGCACGCCCGGCGTGGAGCCGACCCCCGAGGAGCTCCAGGCCCAGGCCCAGGCCGCCCAGGCCCGCCAGAACGAGCGCAACGCCTGGCAGACGCAGTACGACCGGCAGGAGGCCAGGTCGCTCGCGCTCACCAAGGAGCTCGACGCCGCGTTCCTCGGCGCCATCCCGCCGATGAAGGAGATCCACGGGCAGGACGACCCCACCGAGCCGACCGACGACGTCCCCTCCCGTCCCGGCGGCCCCTACCTGCCCGGCACCCAGGCCCCGCCGACCACGGGCGGCGGTGCCGGCGGCGGCAGCAAGAACGCCCAGGGCTTCCACCTCGACAGCTGGACCCCGTCCGGCACCGAGGTCACCACGACCACCACGACCACCACGAACCCGCCGCAGCCCATCACCACTCCTCCGATCACCCACCCGACCTATCCCACGCAGCCGATCACGGTGCCCACTGTGCCGACCGAGACGACCACGGTGGGGGGCAGCCAGCAGAGCGGCGTGACCTACCAGGGTCCGCAGGTCTCGGCCCCGACCTCGTCGGGCGGGGCCGGTGGCGCGGGCGGTGCGGGCGGCATGAACGCAGCCGCCTTCGGCGCTGCGGGCGCGGCCGGCGGTGCGAGCGGCATGATGGGCGGCGGACGGGCGGCCTCCGCATCGGCCGGCAGCGCACCGACGCGCCCGATCGGCGCGACCGGTCGCAGCGGCAGCGCCGGCGCGCTCTCCCGTACGCCCGCTGCCTCGAGCGGCTCGCCCGCCGCGCGCAGCGGCACGGCCGGCAGCCCGACCTCTCGCGGTTCGGCTGGTTCGGCAGGTTCGGCGGGCGCGCGCGGTGCGGCCGGGTCCGCTGGTTCGGCCGGCGCGCGCGGCGGTGCCGGGTCGGCCGGCGGCCGCGGTGCGGCGACCGGCTCGACCGCCGGTTCCCGTGCGGGCGGGCGTGGTGCGAGCGGCGCGCGCAGCACAGGCGTCGGTGGCGCGTCCGGACGCGGCGGCCGCAGGGGCGACCGCGACGAGGCGCAGCAGCGCGACAGCCTGGTCTACGACCAGGACTGGCTCGGCGACGACGACGTCGCACCCGGGGTCCTCGACTGAGCCACGCCTCATCGGGTGTTCGAGATGCAGGTCCCCGCTCTCGGGCGGGGACCTTCGTCGTCCGGAGGCGGGTCGCGCGCGGAGGTCGCGTCAGTCGTGCGCGGTGGCGGTCTGCGTCCGCGCGGCACCCGGGAGCCAGCGGCACATCACCAGGGCCTCGGACCCGTCGCGGTAGTAGTGCGGACGTACGTCGATGACGCTGAACTGGCGCGCGACGTAGAAGCCGAGCGCAGCCGCGTTGGTCACGCTCACCTCCAGCAGCATCCGCGAGGCGTCGTCGGTGCCGACCAGCAGCTCGTCCAGCAGGGCCGAGGCCACTCCGGAGCGGCGGGCGTCGGGGCGTACGCCGATGCGCAGCAGGTCGACGATGTCACCGGCCGTCATCGTCACCCCGTAGCCGGAGAGGTCGTCGGTCACCACGAAGGTCCGGCCCGGGCCCTCGACCTCCTGCCGGATCAGCTCCTCGCTCCACGCGTCGGGCCCGAACAGCTCCTGCTCGAGCGCGGCGAGGGCCGGGATGTCGGCCGGCGTGGCGGGTCGGATCACGAGACGGGCTTTCTGGGTGCGCCGGCGACCGCGTCGGGGCGTCGCAGGTAGAGGGGCTCGGGGTCCAGCAATTCTACGAGCTCGGAACCGACGCCGGCGGCGAGCCAGCCGGCACCCGGGCGTACGGGGGCGATCGCGTGCGGGAACGCGTCGGGGTAGAGCTCCGGGCCGGCCCCCGCGACAGGAACCTCGGTGGCCACCTCGGCAGGCCTGGTGACGACGGGACCCTCCAGCCGACGGCCGTCGGCGTCGTAGGAGGCGAGGTAGACCTCCTTGCGCCGTGCGTCGGTGGCCACGAGGAAGCTGCCCGGCGTCGCCCGGGTGGCGACCACCTCGAGGGCTACCGCGTCGAGCGAGCACACCCCGTAGACCGGGACGTCGAGCACGAAGCCGAGGGTCCGCGCGGTCACGACACCGACGCGCAGCCCGGTGAACGGGCCGGGGCCGACCCCGACCGCGATGGCGGTGAGGTCCTGGCGCACGATGCCGGCCTCCTCGAGCGACCGGGCGATGAGCGGGGCGAGGTGCTCGCCGTGCTTCATGGGCTGGTCGGAGGAGAGCTCGACGACCACCCGCTCGCCGTCGTGGAGGGCGACGGAGACCAGCTGGGTCGCGGTGTCGAAGGCGAGGAGCACGGCGTCGAGGTTACTGGCCGACGATCCAGCGGAGCGAAACCCGGCGCGGATCGAGCTCGTCGTCGTCCGGGGCGGCGCCCACGGCGCGGTCGATGACGACCTCGAGTCGCGAGTCGGCCAGGCCCTCGGCCAGCCCCGCGCCCCACTCCACGACGGTGACCGCGGAGTCGAGCGAGGTGTCGAGATCGAGGTCGTCGAGCTCCTCGAGCGAGCCGAGGCGGTAGGCGTCGACGTGCACCAGCGCGGGTCCGTCGCCGAGCGAGGGGTGCACCCGGGCGATGACGAAGGTCGGCGAGGCGATCTGGCCGCGGACCTGGAGGCCGGCCCCGAGGCCCTGGGTGAAGGTCGTCTTGCCGGCTCCGAGCTCGCCGGTGAGCACGACCAGGTCGCCGGCCACGAGGCTGGCGCCGATGCGCGCGCCGAGGCCGCGCATCGTCTCGGCGTCAGGGGCGTCGAAGGTGCTGCCGAGCCAGCGGGCGAGCTCGACGTAGGGGCTGCGCCGGCCGGTGACGACGAAGTCCTGGGCCTCCCAGAAGGCGACGGTGTCGGGGAGCTCCTCGCGCGCGACGACCCGCACGGACGACCGGCCGGTCGCGGCCTCGACGGCCGCCTCCACGAGGGCGGACGCCACGCCCCTGCCCTGGGCGGCCGGGGTGACGCCGAAGCGCCGCAGCACCAGGCCGTCGGGGTCGGGGTCGAGCACCACGCAGCCGACCGGGACGTCGTCGAGCGTGGCGAGCAGGCCGCCCCGCCGCGCGAGCAGCCGCCGGATCGAGTCGAGGTCCTCGCCCAGGGCGTCCGCGGGCGGGTCGAGGACGGGACGCGCCCCGAACGCCTCCTGCACCACGGCCAGGACCTCGGCGGCAGCCTCCGGGCCGACGCGGCGTACGACCACGCTCATCGGGCCTCCTGCGCCTGGGCGAGCGAGATCAGGTCGTCGAGCTCGGCCGTCACCTGCTTGTGGCGCTCGAGCAGCACCATGTGGCCCGCGCCCTCGCACTCGAGGAGGCTGGAGCCGGGGATCCGGCTGTGCAGCTTGCGGCTGTGGCCGACCGAGGTGATCTTGTCCTCGGTGCCGCAGATGATCGCCGTGGGCACCCGACCCAGCGGCTCGAGGTGCTCGAAGTGGTCGAGCGTCGCGAACGCCGGGTAGAAGTCGGCGACCACCGCGAACGGCGTCGCGTTGAGCATCGAGTAGACGAACTCGACGTGCGAGGCGGGCACGTCGTCGCCGAAGGCGTAGAGGTCGGTGACCACGTCGGCCACGGCGTGTCCCCAGGAGCGGGCGAGGTCGACGACGCGGTGGCCGCGGTCGAGGGTGCGCACGACGCGCCCGACGAACCGGCCGCCGAGGCCCAGCGGCACCATCGGGAACAGGATGCGCCCGGGGTCGAGGCCGCCGGCGGTGGTGGAGATCAGGGCGGCGCCGACGACCTTGTCGCCGAAGAAGTCGGGGTGCTGCTCGGCGAGGGAGATCACGCTCATACCGCCCATCGAGTGGCCGACGACCACGCACCGGCCGGGCACGGTGTGCTCGATGACGCGGCGCAGGTCGTGGCCGAGCTGTTCGACGGTGCAGTGCTCCTCGTCGGAGCGCGCGGACCGGCCGTGGCTGCGCTGGTCGTAGAAGACGGTGCGCACCTGGCCGCGGTAGGCGGCGCGCTGGAAGTGCCAGCAGTCGAGGTTGAGCGAGTAGCCGTGGACGAAGACGACGGTGAGGTCGTCGTCGGTGGCGGGACGGCCGCCGTGGTCGGCCGGCTCGTCGATCTCGACGTGCAGGTCGACGGCGTCGTCGGTGACCACCACGCGCGGCGCGCTGTGCAGCTCGCCGAAGGCCACCTCCTCCCCGGCGGCGCGGTTGCCGATGATGCGGTTCTGGCGGGCGATGCCGACCGCGCCGGCGGCCGCAGCCAGGCCGGCTGCGCCCACGACGGTGCCGAAGATGCGGCCCTTGATGCTCAACGCGAGGTCCCTTCGCTCGCCCCGTCAGGGGCGTCGGTGTCGATGTGGCGCCGGACGAACCGGCCGCCGATGCGGGTCACGATCTCGTAGCTGATGGTGCCCACCGCGTCGGCCCAGTCCTGGGCGGTCGGCTCGCCGAGGTCGCCGGGGCCGAAGAGGACCACCTCGGTGCCGGGCGGCGGCAGCTCGCCGTGCAGGTCGACCACGACCTGGTCCATGCAGACGCGACCGCGGATCGGGCGCAGCGAGTCCTCGACCCACACCGAGGCCACGTTGCCCGCGGCGCGCGGGACCCCGTCGCCGTAGCCGGCGGGCACGAGCCCGACGGTGGTGTCCTCCGCGGCGTGCCAGGTGTGCCCGTAGGAGACGCCGTCACCGGCCGCGATCGCCTTGCTCATCACGAGGCGGGCGCGCGCGGTCATCGCCGGACGCAGGCCGATGCGCGGGCTGGTGCCGGGCGCCGGGTCGAGGCCGTACGTCGCGATGCCGCAGCGCACGAGGTCGAAGTGCGACGACGGACGCAGGAGCGTCGCCGCCGAGTTGGCCAGGTGGGTCACCTCGGGGTCGAGGCCTGCCGACGCGGCCAGCGAGAGGGCGTCGCGGAAGGCGGCCTCCTGGGCGTCGTTGGCGGGGTGGGCCGGCTCGTCGCTGGCGGCGAAGTGCGACCAGATGCCGGTCACGGTGATCCGGCCCTCGCTCTCGAGGTCGCTCGCCACTGCGAACAGGTCGTGCCACTCCGTCCGCGCGGCCCCGCCGCGCGAGAGGCCGGTGTCGACCTTGAGCTGCACCCGGGCGCCACCGACGGCGGCGATCTCCTCGAGCTCTGCCTCGGAGTAGGCGGTGAGCTCGATCCCCGCGGCGACGGCGGACGCGAAGTCGTCGCCCGGCGCGCTGAGCCAGCAGAGCACGTGCCCGCGGTCACCGGCGGCCCGCAGGGCGAGCGCCTCCTCGATCGTCGCGACGCCGAGCCAGTCGGCACCGCCCTCCCGGGCGGCGTCCGCGACCTCGACCATGCCGTGGCCGTAGCCGTCCGCCTTGACGACAGCCATCAGGGCGACGGGGCCGTCCACAGAGACGAGGTCCTTGAGGATCCGTACGTTGCGCCGCACGGCGGCGAGGTCCACCACTATCTCGGCGCGCGGCGGCACGGCATCGCTCATGCGCTCGATCATCCCAAACCGGTGAGGATCTCCCGCACCAGCCGCGGGATCTGGACCGCGACCCGGCTCGCGGTGAGCGGGCCGCCCCCGGCCGCGCGGGTCGCCGCGGCCCCGTGCAGCCACGAGCCCACGGACGCCGCGTCGTACGGCTCGAGGCCCGCGGCGAGCAGGGCCCCGACCAGGCCGGAGAGCACGTCGCCGGCCCCGGCCGTGGCCAGCCACGGCACGCCCGTGGTGGTGACGCGGACCCGTCCGTCCGGTGTGGCGACGAGCGTGTGGTGGCCCTTGAGCAGGACCACGCAGTCCCAGCGGCGGGCGGCGGCACGCGCGTGCTCCAGGGGCGCGGCCTCCACCTCCTCGCGGTCGACGCCGAGCATCGCGGCCAGCTCCCCCGCGTGCGGCGTGAGCACGCCACCGCGGACGGGGCCGTCGACGTGGCGCAGCGCGTCGGCGTCCACGACCACGGGCACACCGTCGGCGCGGGCCTCGGCGAGCATCCGGTCGGCGTCGTCACCGCCACCGGGCCCGACGACCCACGCCTGGACGCGCCCCTCCCCCACGACCTCGGGGTGCGCGGAGCGCACGGTGTCGGCGATGTCCGCGGGGCCGACGTAGCGGACCATGCCGACCAGGCCGGTGTTGGCGCCGGCCACCGCGAGCAGCGCGGCTCCGGGGTAGGTGCCCGATCCGGCGCGCACGCCGACGACGCCGCGGGTGTACTTGTGGTCGGCGTCGCCGGGTCGCGGCAGCAGCGCGCGCACGTCGGCGGGCTGCAGTGCCTCGACTGCCGGCTCGCCGAGGTCGAGGCCGAGGTCGACGAGGTGGAGCGCCCCGCTCGCCGCGGCGGCCGGGTCCACGAGGTGGGCCACCTTGTGGGTGCCGAAGGTGACGGTGAGGTCGGCGCGCACGTGCGGCCCGTCGAGCCCCCCGGTGTCGACGTCGACGCCCGACGGCACGTCGACCGCGACGACCGGGACCCCGGCGTACGCCTCCAGGGCCGCGACCGCGTCGGGGCGCAGGCCCGGACGGCCGCCGATGCCGACGATCCCGTCGACGACGACGTCGGCGGCGGGATCGAGGTCGGCGAGGGCGCGGGTGGCGGTCCCGCCGGCGGCCCGGAGCGCGGCCAGACCGGCCTCGTGGACGTGGTCGGCGAGGAGCAGCGCCTCGACCCGGGCCCCGCGGGCGGCGAGCCGGGCCCCGGCCCACAGCGCGTCACCCCCGTTGTCGCCCGGGCCGACGAGCAGCAGCACGTGGCGGCCGTAGCCGCCACCGAGCAGGTCGAGGACCGCGGCCGCGAGCCCGGCGGCGGCCTGCTGCATGAGGGCGCCCTCGGGCAGCCGCGCCATGACGGCGGCCTCCGCCCGGCGTACGTCCTCCACGGTGTGTGCGCGCAGCACGTCAGACTCCCCTCAGCTCTCCAGGACGACGACCGCCGAGGCGATGCCGGCGTCGTGGGACAGCGAGACGTGCACGTGCGCGACGCCCAGCTGGTCTGCCCGGGCCGCCACGGTCCCGCGGATCTCGAAGCGGGGCCGACCGGTCTCCTCCGAGACGATCTCGGCGTCGTGCCACGCCATGCCGACCGGGGCGCCCAGCGCCTTGGCCATCGCCTCCTTGGCTGCGAACCGGGCCGCCAGCGACGCGGGCGGGCGCGACGACTCCGCCGCGGTGAAGAGCCGTCCGCGCAGGGCGGGCGTGCGCTCGAGGGACTGCATGAAGCGGTCGATGTCGACCACGTCGATGCCGACGCCGATGACGGGCACGGTCGCTCGCCGTCCTACTCGACCGTGACGGACTTGGCGAGGTTGCGCGGCTGGTCGACGTCGTGGCCGAGCTGGGTGGCCAGCTCGCAGGCGAACAGCTGGAGCGGCACCACCGCGACGAGCGGCTGCAGCAGCACCGGCACCTGGGGCAGGGTGATCAGAACGTCGGCGTAGGGCTCGATGGTGGTGTCGCCCTCCTCGGCGAGGCAGAGCGTACGGGCGCCGCGGGCCCGGACCTCCTGGATGCCGCTGATCATCTTGTCGTGCAGCTGGTCGCGTCCGCGGGGCGGCACCACGCACAGGATCGGCAGCCCCTCCTCGACCAGCGCGATCGGCCCGTGCTTGAGCTCGCCGGCGGCGAAGCCCTCGGCGTGGAGGTAGGCGATCTCCTTGAGCTTGAGCGCGCCCTCGAGGGCGACGGGATAGCCGGCGTGGCGGCCGAGGAAGAGCACCGACCGGCTGCCGACGTGGTCGCGGGCGAGGGAGTAGACCTCCTCGGCCTTGTCGAGCACGGACTGCACGTGGGCCGGCATCCGCTCGAGCTGGTCCATCACCTGGGAGATCTCGTCGCCGAAGCGGGTGCCCTTGACCTGGGCGAGGTAGAGCGCGAGGAGGTAGCAGGCGACCAGCTGGGTGAGGAAGCCCTTGGTCGACGCGACGCCGATCTCCGGGCCGGCGTGGGTGTAGATCACGCCGTCGGACTCGCGCGGGATGGTCGAGCCGTTGGTGTTGCAGATCGACAGGACCTTGGACCGCTGCTCGCGCGCGTGGCGGATCGCCTGGAGGGTGTCGGCGGTCTCGCCGGACTGGCTGATCGCCACGACGAGGGTGTCGCTGGTGAGGATGGGGTCGCGGTAGCGGAACTCGCTGGCGAGCTCGACCTCGACCGGGATCCGGCACCAGTGCTCGATGGCGTACTTGGCGACCATCCCGGCGTAGAACGACGTGCCGGCCGCGATGATGATGATCTTGTCGACGTCGCGCAGGTCCTGGTCGGACAGGCGCATCTCGTCGAGCTGGAGCAGCCCGTCGGTGCCGCGGCGGCCGAGCAGCGAGTCGGCGACGGCGCGCGGCTGCTCGAAGATCTCCTTGCGCATGAACCAGTCGTGGCCGTCCTTCTCGGCGGCCGACAGGTCCCAGTCGACGTGGTAGCGGCGGCCCTCGGCCGGGGTTCCGTCGAAGCCGGAGACCGCGACGCCCTCGCGGGTGATCGTGACGACCTGGTCCTGGTCGAGCTCCATCGCCTCGCGGGTGTGCTCGATGAAGGCCGCGACGTCGGAGCCGAGGAAGTTCTCTCCCTCGCCGATCCCGACGACGAGGGGGCTGTTGCGGCGCGCCGCGACCACGCGGTCGGGGTCCTGGGAGTCGACGGCGACCAGGGTGAAGGCACCCTCGAGGCCGCGGCAGACGTTCTGCATCGCGACGGTGAGGTCGACACCGGTCTCGAGCTGCTCCTCGAGCAGGTGCGCCGCGACCTCGGTGTCGGTGTCGGAGGCCATCTCGACCCCGGCCGACTCGAGGCGCCCGCGGAGCGCGGCGAAGTTCTCGATGATGCCGTTGTGCACCAGCGCGACCCGGCGCGCGCGCCCCACGTGCGGGTGCGCGTTGCGGTCGGTCGGCGGACCGTGGGTGGCCCAGCGGGTGTGGCCGATCCCGGTGGTGACCGGCGGCAGGGGCGACTCGGCGATGGCCTTCTCGAGGTTGGCGAGCTTGCCCGCACGCTTGTCGGAGACGATCGACCCGGCGTCGACGAGGGCGATCCCGGCGGAGTCGTACCCCCGGTACTCCAGCCGCCTGAGGCCCTCGATCACCACTCCCTCGGCCGGCTTGGCACCTACGTACCCGACGATTCCACACATGGGCCGAGAGTCTATCGGCAGGCCGCTGCGCGGCTGCGGGGCCTCACGGTGCCACAATCGCACCCATGTCCGAGGTCGCGTCGCCCTCCCCCGGCGGCACCAACGGCGGCACCAACGGCACCAACGGCAACGAGGCCTCGCCCTACGTCGAGCTGGAGCGGGCGGCGTGGGCCGAGCTCGCCGGCACCGCCGAGACGGTCCTCACCCCCGAGGAGGTCGCCCGTCTCCGCGGCCTCGGCGACCAGCTCGACCTGCGCGAGATCGAGCAGGTCTACCTGCCGCTGTCGCGCCTGCTGAGCCTCTACGTGGCGGCCAACTCGCGCCTCCACCGCGAGCAGGAGGAGTTCCTGCACCGCGTGACACCGCCGCGTACACCTTTCGTGATCGGACTCGCCGGCTCGGTGGCGGTCGGCAAGTCGACCACGGCCCGCGTGCTCCAGCAGATGCTGGCCCACTGGCCCGAGCACCCCAACGTCGCGCTCGTGACCACCGACGGCTTCCTGCTGCCCAACGCCGAGCTCGAGCGACGCGGGATCCTGCACCGCAAGGGCTTCCCGGAGTCGTACGACCGCAAGGCCCTGCTGAAGTTCGTCATCGACATCAAGTCGGGCAAGGACGAGGTCGAGGCACCGATCTACAGCCACCTCGTCTACGACGTGCTCCCCGACGAGAAGGTCGTCGTCAAGCGACCCGACATCGTGATCATCGAGGGCCTCAACGTCCTCCAGCCGGCGCGGATGCGCGACGACGGCCGCACCGGGCTCGCGGTCAGCGACTTCTTCGACTTCTCCGTCTACGTCGACGCCGCGCTCACCGACATCAAGCGGTGGTACGTCGACCGGTTCCTGCGGCTGCGGGAGACCGCGTTCCGCGACCCGGCGTCCTACTTCCGCAAGTACGCCGCGCTCTCCCACGACGAGGCGGTCGACCAGGCCACCCGGATCTGGGACTCGATCAACGAGCCCAACCTCGTCCAGAACGTCGCCCCCACCCGGTCGCGCGCCAACCTCGTGCTGCGCAAGGACACCGACCACTCCGTGCGCTACGTGCGGCTGCGCAAGCTCTGAGGCGTCGGCCGTACGCCGCCCGGCCGCCGTACGCCCCCGCCTGTCGTCATGGCAGCTGGTTGCCCGGGCGACCGCGCGCCATGACGTACGCCTGGGTCGTCATGGCGGCTGGCTGACCGGGCGACCGGGCTCCATGACGTACGCGCCGGACGTCATGCGGCCGCGCACCAGCCGCCGTCGCGCAGGCCCCGCTCGACCTGGTCGAAGAACTCGTCGGCCGCTACGCGGAGGCCGAGGAGCGGCAACCGGAGGACGGTCGCCCTGCCCAGCGCGACCTCGTTCTGCCGGAGCGCGTCCGGCACGACCGAGGTCGCCCACGAGTGGTGGATCCCGTCGATCTCGACGACCAGGCCGAAGTCGTCCCAGCACACGTCGAGGTAGTAGCGCCCGTCCTTGCCGCGGCGCACGACCTGGCGGTCCGGCTCGGGGAACCCGCGCCGCCGGCACTCCCGCGCGAAGTCGAGCTCCCCCACGGACCGGACGCCACCGAGCATGTCGTCGACCACCGCGTGCATGAGCTCGCGGCGGCGATCGCGTCGTACGGCCAGCAGTGCGCGGCCGACGTGCTCGGGCGTGGTCATGCCCTGCTGCACCGGCATCATGAGCAGCAGGGACGCCTGTTTGTCGCTCCTCGCCCACATCGCCGCGCGAACGGCAGCCACGGGAACCCTGGTCCGCGGGACCCCGGTCGCGACCAGGTCGTCGGCAGACCATCGTCGGGTCCGCCGGATGTCGAGCCCCACGCCCCGCAGTGGCTTCACCCCGCGAGGAACGGACACGCGGAGGACGGACGTCTCGTAGTTCTTCAGCCCCGAGGCGACGAGCGAGGACTCACCGTCGAGCATCCCCCGGTCGCCGCCCTCGAACACGGCCGCCCACTGCCGGCCGAGCACCGAGACCTCGCCCGTGTGGACGCACACCGACCGGGACCACACCCGCTGCCATCGCCGAGCCCTGACCTGCGCCCGCAGCTCACCGCGCGTCAGCCCGGTGGCGTACGCCTGGGCTCGTGAGACCACGCCGCCCTGGCGCGCGGCGATGCCGTCGAGCTCGCCGAGGATGCGGCGCCGCTGCCTGGGGTCATGTCGCTTACGTTCCATGGAGGCAGCATCGGCGCCACCGTCGACCACCGGCGCGGACGCGGGCGCGCACCTGTGGACAGGCGTCCGGAACGGTGTCCTGTGGACGCCTGGCGGCCCTCGGACGACGTCAGTGGCAGCGGTCGCTCCGTCGACCAGCGCCCATGACGCAGTCGTACGACGTCATGGCGGGCGGTCGGCGGGGCAACCACCCGCCATGACGTCACACCCGCGGGAGGCGTACGGCGGCGTACGGAGGGAAACGGTCAGACGGTGGCGGCGGTGAAGCGCCGGCGCCGGTGCTGCGGCTGCTCGATCTCGTCGACCAGGGCGACGGCGTAGTCCTCGGCGCTGATGAAGTCACCGGCCGGGGTGTCGAGCGAGGTGGTGTACGAGCCGGTGCGCTCGCCGGGAGCGATGACGGGCGCCGGGCTGACGAAGGTCCAGTCGAGCGACTCGGGGGCAGCACGGAACAGGTCGAGGGCGGCGGCACCGGACGTGGCCTCGGCCTTGTACGCCTCGGGGAAGCCGTCGGTGTCGAGCAGGCGGGTGCCGTCGGGGGTGAGCAGCGAGCCGGCTCCGCCGACGAAGAGGACGCGGGCGTCGGCGGCGTTCTCGATGAGGGTGGAGACCGAGGCGAGCCAGGGCTCGTGCGGCTCGCCGGTGCGGCTCGGGCCGGTGGCGGACACGACGACGTCGTGGGTCGCCGCCGCATCGCGCACGGCGGCCGCGTCGGCCATGTCGGCACCGGTCGAGCGGCTGAGCGCGGTGACCTCGTGGCCGCGGCCGGCGGCCTCGGCGGCGATGCGGGAGCCGACCATGCCGGTGCCGCCGAACAGGGCGATCTTCATGTGGAGTCCTTCGGGTCGTGGGAGGTTGACGCGACAGTAACCATTGGTAACCAAGCACTTCAACGTGCTATAAGTACCCTGTGGTAACCAAGAGCACCCCCGACCGCGGCGACGCCTTCGACCCCGACTGCCCGACCCGCGTCGTGCTCGACCGCATCGGTGACAAGTGGACGGTGCTCGTCATCGGCGCCCTCCAGGACGGCCCCCTGCGCTTCAGCGTGCTCCGGGTGCGCGTCGGCGGCGTGGCTGCCAAGGTGCTGACCCAGACGCTGCGGGCGATGGAGCGCGACGGCCTGCTCACCCGTACGGTCCACGCGCAGGTGCCGCCGCGCGTCGACTACGAGCTCACCGACCTCGGCGCCTCCCTCACCGGCCCGATCCAGACCCTCACCGACTGGGCCGAGACCCACCTGTCGCAGATCCTCGGCGCGCGCGAGACCTACGACGCGGCGCTCGACCCGCCGCTCGACGCCCGCTGATCACAGCTTCTTCTGCAGCTCCAGCAGGGTCTCGATCGTGCGGTATCCGAGCGCGTCGTTGACGGCGTTCATCCACGTGTTGACCTCGGCGTTGGAGGTGTCGACCGACACCAGGTCGGGATAGGTGGCCACCGCCAGGTCGTGGGTCGCGACCTTGAGCGCCAGCCCGAGCCGACGGCCGCGGTGGGCGGGGTCCACGATCGTGATGCCGACCTGCCCGTGGACCGGGTCGCTGTCGTCGACGCGTACGTCCGACACGCCCGCGACCGATCCGTCCGGTGCGATCGCCATCGCGGTCTGCACGTGCCGGCCCGTGTCGACCTGGCGCTGCTCGGCCGCCCGGATCCTCTCGGCACTCCACTCCGAGGCCTCCAGGTCGAGGTCGCCCAGCGGCACCTCCGACATCAGCATCCCCAGCAGCCGGCCGAACGACGCGAGGTGCTCCTCGGGGCAGACCGTGTCGAAGGTGATGATCCGGTAGCCCTCGGGGACCGGTGCCCGGGCGGCCAGGGCGTCGCGCCGCTCGACGAAGTCGGTGAGCGTGAGCTCCTTGATCGACTCACGGCTCGCCACGTCGTAGCCCATGGCACGCGCGAAGTGCTCCGCGGCCCCCGAGCCGCCGGGCGGCAGGTAGGCCTCGCTCTGCACCGTCGGGCGCCCGTCGCCGACGGCCACGACCTCGAGCTCCTCGACGAGCCGGCGGCCGATGCCCTCGCGGGTGCGGTCCGGCCGGACGAAGGCGAAGGCCATCGCGGTGTGCAGGTTCTCCTTCAGCGTGCGGGTGAGCAACCCGGCGCCCACCATCTCGCGACCGTCGATCGCGCCGACGAGCGTGACGCCGCGCTCGGGGTTGTCCGCCGGCAGCGCGACCCGGCTCTGCTCCCACAGCGGCCACGGCTTTCCGGGGCGGTCGGCGGTGGCAGCCCGGCCGACCTCCCACCAGGCCCGCAGGGCGGCCTCGTTGCGGGGGTTGATCTGCTCGATGTCGACCACGCGGCGACCGTAGCCGCGCGGCCGCGGCCCGTCATGCGGATATCCGGGTGCGCGCAGCCGTACGCCCCGACAAGGTGGTGCCATGACGACCGAGTCCCCCCTGCGATCGCGGCTGCGGTCCGCGCTTCTCGACGCCCGACGGGCCCGGGACGCCGAGACGGTGTCGACGATCCGGACGGCCCTCGCCGCGCTCGAGAACGCCGAGGCCGTGCCGGCGCACGGTCGGGCGAGCGGGGCACTGGAGGACGCGCCGGTCGGCGCGGGAGCCACCGAGGCGAAGCGACGCGTCCTCAGCGACGCCGACGAGCGTGCCGTGCTCGACGCAGAGATCGCCTCGCTGCACGAGGCCGGCAGCGCGTACGCCGGCTCGGTCCCCGAGCGTGCAGGAGCGGTACGGCGGGCGGCAGACGTGCTGACGGCCCTGCGGGACGCGTAGCCCTGCGACCCGGCGGGCGCCTGGGCTAGAGCGCCAGCTGGCGGCGTACGACGTCGGCGAGGCGGGTGGCCACGCCCTGCGCCTCGTCCTGGGTGGGGGCCTCGACCATGACGCGGACGATCGGCTCCGTGCCCGACGGCCGCAGCAGGATGCGGCCGCGCTCGCCGAGCACCGCCTCCTCCTCGGCGACGGCCGCGGCCAGCACGGCGTCCTCGTCGGCGCGCGACTTGTCGACGCCGGCCACGTTGACCAGCACCTGCGGGAGCCGGGTCATCACGGACGCGAGCTCGGCCAGCGACTTGCCGGTCGTCGCCATCCGCTCCATGACGTGGAGCGTGGTGAGGATGCCGTCACCGGTGGTCGCGTGGTCGCTGAGGATCACGTGCCCGGACTGCTCGCCGCCGAGGTTGTAGCCCGAGACCTTCATCGCCTCGAGGACGTAGCGGTCGCCCACCTTGGTCTGGCGTACGCCGACTCCGCCGGCGCGCATCGCCTGGACGAAGCCGAGGTTGCTCATCACCGTGGCGACCACGGTGTCCTTGGCGAGCCGCCCCTGCTCGAGCAGCGACAGCGACAGGATCGCGAGGATCTGGTCGCCGTCGACCACGTTGCCCGCGGCGTCGACGGCCAGGCAGCGGTCGGCGTCACCGTCGAGCGCGAAGCCGGCGTGGGCGCCGTGCTCGACGACCGCCGCGCGCAGCGACTCGAGGTGCGTCGAGCCGCAGCTGTCGTTGATGTTGAGGCCGTCGGGGTCGGCGTGGATCGCGATGACGGTCGCACCGGCGTCCTCGAGCGCGCGCGGGCCGGCGGCGTGGGCGGCGCCCTCCGCGCAGTCGAGGACGACCTTGAGCCCCACGAGCGGGTGCGTGATGGTGCTCTCGAGGTGGGAGGCGTACTCCTCGACAGCCGTCTCGTAGGCGTCGACGCGGCCGACGTTGCCGCCGGTGGGCCGGTCCCACGGCTCGCCCATCCGGCGCTCGATCGCGATCTCGATCGCGTCGTCGAGCTTGTGCCCGCCGCGGGCCAGGAACTTGATGCCGTTGTCGGGCATCGGGTTGTGCGAGGCCGACAGCATCACGCCGAGGTCGGCGCCGAGCCGCTCGGTCATGTAGGCCACGCCGGGGGTCGGCAGCACACCCAGGAGCAGCACGTCGACGCCCGCCGACGCGAGGCCGGCGACGACGGCGGCCTCGAGGAACTGGCCGGAGATGCGGGTGTCGCGGCCCACCACGGCGAGGGGGCGGTGCCCCTCGAACTCGCCGCGGTCGGCCAGGACGTGTGCCGCACAGACGGAGAGGTCCAGGGCCAGCTCCGCCGTGAGATCGGCGTTCGCCAGGCCCCGGACCCCGTCCGTGCCGAAGAGTCGGGTCATGGCCCGGGAGCCTACGGGAGCCCCCGGGCCCTGACCCCTTCCCCCACCCTTCCCCCAGTGCAGCTCCCCCAGTGCTACTTGAGCTTGAAGTCCGCCGAGATCGCGGACCCGTCGGCCGTCGTCATCGTCACGCGGTAGCAGGAGCCCTTCCCGCCCGCTGGCGTCGCCCAGTTCTGCACCCACTGCCCGCCCGCCGCGTCGTAGCGGAGGCTGGTGCTGCCGGTGGTGACGAACTCCTCGACCGCGTTCAGGACGTCCGAGCCGTCGCACCCCACCTTCTTCGCGCTGAACGAGGCACCGATGTCGGACGTCATGGCCGTGCCGCCCTTGAGGACGTTGAACTTCAGCGGCACCGTCGAGCCGGCCTTGACCGTGTTGACGACCGCCGTGCCCATGGTCACCGGCTTGTAGAAGCCGTCCAGCCTCCAGGCGGCGACGGCATAGGTGCGCGTCTCCGTGGCCACGTTGCCTGCCTGGTCGGTCACGGTTGCCACCTGCGTGCGCTCCGCGCTGACCGCGGTCCCGCCGGCCGTGACGCTGCAGTCACCCGCGAGGCCGGACGTGGCGTCGCTCGCCGCGCAGGTCGACGGGGCCGGCACGTCCCCGAAGTCGTACGTCGCACCGTGCGCCGGTCCGCCCGTCAGGGTCAGCACGGGCGCAGTGGCGTCCCGCTTGACCGTGGTGCCCTTGCTCGTCGTGTTGCCGGCTGCATCGGTCGCCGAGCAGGTGTACGTCGTCCCGGCGGTGTCCTCGGTCACGGCGACCTCCTCGCAGCCGGAGGTCGTGGCGACGCCGGAGGTCGGGTCGTCGACGCTCCACGTCACGGTGACGTCACCGGTGAACCACTCGGTGCCCTTGGTCGGACCGGTGACCGTCGGGGTGATGACGGGGGCGGTCGCGTCGAGGTCCACTGCCGCCTCGGCAGACGCGGTGTTGCCTGCCTCGTCGATCGCCGAGCACGGGAAGGTCTCGCGTCCGTCGGTGGCGACCGTCCGGTCCACGCATCCCTGCGTGCTCGCGAGGCCCGACAGCGCGTCGGACACGGTCCAGTCGAGGACCACCGGCCCCGTGTACCAGCCGTTCGTCCCCTTGGCTCCGGTGCGGGTGAACGTGACGTCCGGGGCGGTCGCGTCGCGCTTGACGTCCACGACCGCGCTCGCGCTGTTGCCGGCACCGTCGGTCGCGGTGCACGTGTACGTCTCGCCGCTGCTGTCCTCGTCCAGCGTCACGTCGTCGCACCCGGCGGTGGAGGCCAGCTGCGAGGTGGCGTCGGAGACCTCGAAGGAGACGTCCACGTCGCTGGTGTACCAGCCGTTGGCCCCGAGCGTGCCACTGACCTTCTTGACGATCACCGGTGCGGCCGCGTCGCGCTTGACGGTCACCGAGGCGGTCGCGGCGTTGCCGGCCAGGTCCTTCACGGTGCAGCTGAAGCTCTGCCCCTCGGTGTCCTCGGCGAGGGTGGAGGGAGCGCAGACGGTGGCCGGGTCGACGCCTGAGGTCACGTCGCCGGCCTCCCACGTCACGTCGACGTCACCGGTGTACCAGCCGTCCTCGCCCAGCACGCCGCTGACGACGGGCTCGAGGGTGGGCGGCGTCGCGTCGCGCTTCACCGTGACGCTCACCGGTCCCGCGCTGCCGCCCGAGCTCGTGGCCGAGCACGACGACGTCAGGGAACCGTCGCTGGTGAGGGCAGCGTCCTGGCACCCATCCAGCGTGACCGCGGACTCGGCGTCGGTGACCGTCCAGTCGACCGCGACGTCGGTGCGGTACCAGCCGTTGGCACCGTCCGGCGTCGCGGGCGTGAGCTCCTTGCTGATGACGGGCGCGGTGGTGTCGACCGGCGTGCAGTCCACGACCGTCCAGCTGAAGGTCACGTCGGCCGTGCGGGTGGTGGTGGCAGCCGTCGCGCCGCGGCCGCTGGCGGCGTACGTGACGCTCGCCGTCCGGGTACCGAGCGCGGCTCCGGAGGGAACCGTCAGCGAGACAGAGGCGTCCCCGGCGTCGACCAAGGCGTCGTTGCCGGCGGTCGTCCAGTTGGACAGGGTCGTCGCGGCGGTCGTGCCGAGCGCGAGCGGCGCCGGCTGCGTGGTGGGAGCGACAGTGACGAGCGCCGAGTTGCCCCATGCCTGGCTGTTGGCACCGCCGTTGCGGTTCAGCGTGAAGCCGACCGAGCCGTTCTTCGTCGTGCCGCGACAGACGTTGCCGAGCGCGGCGACCCCGCCCTCGAGGCTGTCCGCCTCGACGTTGTCGGCGTGCACCGCCGGGGAGAGCCCAGCGACCAGCGCCGAAGCGAGCGCGAGGCCGACGGCCCCGCGACGTACTGACACTGACATGTGCGTTCTCCGATGCATCCAGGTGCACCCCCACGGCGCACCCTGAGGACGCTAGGAACACCCACCGATCACGGCGGCGGCTTCGGACGACCTCGGTCGTCACTACGACGTTTCTTGACGTACGTACCCCCCTGGGGGTGGACGTGCGACGAGGCCCGCACCGTCGTCGACGGTGCGGGCCTCGTGGGCGGTGCTGGGATCAGCGCTTGCTGAACTGCGAGGCCTTGCGGGCCTTCTTGAGACCGGCCTTCTTGCGCTCGACGACGCGGGCGTCGCGGGTGAGCAGACCGGCCTTCTTGAGCGCCGGGCGGTTGGCCTCGACGTCGACGGCGTTGAGCGCGCGGGCCACGCCGAGGCGCAGGGCGCCGGCCTGGCCGGCGATGCCGCCGCCGTGGATGCGGGCGATCACGTCGAAGCGGCCCTCGAGCTGCAGCTCGACGAACGGCTCGTTGGCGATCTGCTGGTGCAGCTTGTTGGGGAAGTAGCTGTCCATCGAGCGACCGTTGATGGTCCACTCGCCGGTGCCCGGGACGATGCGGACGCGGGCGACGGCCTCCTTGCGGCGACCGGTGGCGCCGGCCGGCGCGATGGTGGCCGGGCGGGCGGGAGCGTCGGCGGAGGCGTCGCTCTCGGAGGTGTAGGTGACGCCGTCGGCGCCGGTCTCGAAGGTCTCCTCGACCTCGGTGCTGTTCTCAGTCATGTGTGAGTCCTCAGTCGTCACTGGGAGATCTGCGAGATCTCGAACGGAGTGGCCTTCTGGGCCGCGTGCGGGTGGTCGGGGCCGGCGTAGACCTTGAGCTTCTTCAGCATCTGGCGACCGAGCTTGTTCTTCGGGAGCATGCCCCACACGGCCTTCTCGATGGCCTTGCGGGCGTCCTTCTCGAGGAGCTCACCGAACGGGGTGGCCGACAGGCCGCCCGGGTAGCCGGAGTGGCGGTAGGCCATCTTGGTGGTCTTCTTGGTCCCCGACAGCGACACCTTGGACGCGTTGACGATGATCACGAAGTCGCCCACGTCCATGTGAGGAGCGAAGGTCGGCTTGTGCTTGCCGCGGAGGAGGTTGGCGGTCTGGACGGCGAGGCGTCCGAGGACCACGTCGGTGGCGTCGATGACGAGCCACTCGCGCTGGATGTCAGCGGGCTTGGGGCTGTACGTGCGCACGGCGGTATCCCGTTCTGGTTCGTTGGGTCCGTCTCCCGGCCGGGAGACGGAGGTGGAGCTGCGACGTCTGACGAACACGGCCCGGATCGCTCCCCACCCAGTGGGGATGACGTCCGGATCTGCACCCGCTCTGGCCCTCCGTGGGGAGGGAGCGGACGCGGCAGGAGTCGCGACCAGCAAGAGTACGGCTCGTCACGCGAGAGGGTCAAAACGCCGACGGTGCGCGATCGGGCGACAATGTGCCCGTGCGCAACGGCGGCGTGTCCTTCTGGTGGCAGCAGGTCGGGCTGCCCTCCCCCGCCGACCGGCTCGACGGGGACGCGACCTGTGACGTCGCCATCGTCGGCGGCGGCCTGACCGGGCTGTGGACGGCCTGGTACCTCCACGAGGCCGACCCGACCCTGGACGTCCGCGTCGTCGAGGCGGAGTTCGCCGGCTTCGGGGCGTCGGGGCGCAACGGCGGCTGGTTGTCGAGCGAGCTCGCCGGCAGCGCGCGGACGTACGAGCGGGTCGCCGGCGCCGACGGCGTGGAGCGCCTCCGGGCCGCCCTGCGCGGCACGGTCGACGAGGTCGTCGGCGTCGCCGCGCGCGAGGGCATCCACGCCGACGTCGTGCGCAGCGGGGTGCTGACGGTCGCCCGCTCCGAGGCCCAGCGGCAGCGGCTCGACGGCGAGCTCACCGCGGCGCAGGTGGCCGAGCGGATCCGTGTCGCGGGTGCGGTGTCGGGCCACTTCGACCCGGACTGCGCGCGGGTGCACCCGGCGAAGCTGGTCTCGGGCGTGGCTCGCGCCGTGCGCGAGCGCGGGGTCCGGATCCACGAGGGCACCCGCGCCGTACGCCTCGAGCCGGGCGCCGTCGTCACCGAGCGCGGCACGGTCCGGGCGCCCGTCGTGCTGCGCTGCCTCGAGGGGTTCACCGCCGGGCTCGCGGGACACCGCCGCGACTGGCTGCCGATGAACTCGGCCATCGTGGTGACCGAGCCCCTCACGCCCGGCCAGTGGCACGAGATCGGGTGGAGCGGCCAGGAGCTGCTCGGCGACGAGGCACACGCCTACTGCTACGCCCAGCGCACCGCCGACGGTCGCATCGCGCTCGGCGGTCGCGGGGTGCCGTACCGGTTCGGCTCGCGCACCGACGTCGACGGACGCACGCAGGACTGGACGGTCGAGTCGCTGCGCTCGACGCTGACGTCCCTCTTCCCGTCACTGCGCGGGATCGGCCTCGACCACGCGTGGTGCGGGGTGCTCGGCGTGCCGCGCGACTGGAGCGCGAGCGTGGCGTACGACCCCCGAACGGGGCTCGGGCACGCCGGGGGCTACGTGGGGTCCGGACTCACCGCCACGAACCTCGCCGGCCGGACGCTGCGCGACCTGGTGCTGGGCGCCGACACCGAGCTGACCCGGCTCCCCTGGACCGGCCACCGCGTCCGGAGGTGGGAGCCCGAACCATTGCGCTGGGCGGGCGTGCACGCGCTCTACCGGCTCTACCGCGCGGCGGACCGACGTGAGGACGCCGGGCTCCTGCGCACCAGCCGCATCGCTTCCCTCGCGGATCGGGTCGCCGGCCGCTGATTCCGTGGTGGCGACCTCGGGCGTGGACACCTGATTGGCCGTCGTGTCGAGGGCCGGACTAAGTTGAGGGGACAACTGACGACGTACACCAGACGCTCGAAATTCATCGAGTGCAGAGACAGGAGCCGACGTGACCGACGTTGCGGCCAAGGATTCCCTGACTGTCACCGACAACCGGACCGGTCAGACGTACGACATCGCGATCACCGACAACACGATCGCGGCCAAGGACCTGGGGCAGATCCGCCTCGGCGAGGAGGATCCCGGCCTCGCGACCTACGACCCGGGGTTCGTCAACACCGCCTCGTGCCGCTCGTCGGTGACCTACATCGACGGCGACAAGGGCATCCTCGAGTACCGCGGGTACCCGATCGAGCAGCTCGCGGAGAAGTCCAACTTCCTCGAGGTGGCCTACCTGCTCATCCACGGTGACCTGCCCACCAAGGAGCAGTACGACGCCTGGGTGCACGAGATCACCTACCACACGTTCGTGCACGAGAACGTCAAGAACTTCATGCACGGCTTCCGCTACGACGCCCACCCGATGGGCATGCTGATGGCCTCGGTCGGTGCGCTGTCGACGTTCTACCCCGACGCCCGCAACATCAGCGACGCGGACAACCGCCACATGCAGATCGTGCGGATGATCGCCAAGATGCCGACGCTCGGCGCGTGGGCCTTCCGCCACGCCCAGGGCAAGCCGTACGTCTACCCCGACAACGACCTCGGCTACACCGCCAACTTCCTCTCGATGCTGTTCAAGATGAGCGAGCAGAAGTTCGAGGCCGACGAGCGCCTGGTGAAGGCCCTCGACGTGCTGTTCATCCTGCACGCCGACCACGAGCAGAACTGCTCGACCAACGCGGTCCGCTCGGTCGGCTCCTCGCAGGTCGACCCCTACTCGGCCGTCGCGGCCGGCGTCGGCGCGCTCTACGGCCCGCTGCACGGCGGTGCCAACGAGGCGGTGCTGCGGATGCTCAAGCGCATCGGCAGCAAGGAGAACATCCCCGCCTTCATCGACGGCGTGAAGGACGGCAACGAGCGGCTGATGGGCTTCGGCCACCGGGTCTACAAGAACTACGACCCGCGCGCGAAGATCATCAAGAAGTCCGCCGAGGACGTCTTCGAGGTCACCGGCACCAACCCGTTGCTCGACATCGCCCTCGAGCTGGAGAAGATCGCGCTCGAGGACGAGTACTTCGTCAAGCGCAAGCTCTACCCCAACGTCGACTTCTACTCCGGCCTCATCTACGAGGCCTTCCAGTTCCCGCCGGAGATGTTCACGGTGCTGTTCGCCATCGGCCGTACGCCGGGCTGGCTGGCGCAGTGGGCCGAGCTGGTGCAGGACAAGGACCAGAAGATCGCCCGTCCCAAGCAGATCTACACCGGCGACCGCGAGCTGACCTTCACCGCGGCCTCCGAGCGCTGGGCATAGACCCCGGCACCACGACGTACGACGAACGCCCCCGGCCCTGCGGCCGGGGGCGTTCGCTCGTTCGTGGTCAGCGCTCGAACACCGCCGTCGTCCGTGCCGGCACGGTGACCGCGTCGGCGGCGACCGTGCTGCCCTTGACCACTGCGTCGCCGCCGTTCGCCTGCACGTCGTGCAGCGTCCAGCCGGCGCCGGTGCCGCTGACGGTGGCGGCGTCCGGGGTCGCGTTGAACACGACCAGGACACCGTCGCGTCCCGGGTCGGCGTCGGCGCCGACGGTGTCGTCGACGAGCATCGCGATCACGCCCGGCTCGGCGTCGAGGAACGACACCTTGGCCTGGACCGCCTCGAGGCTGCCGAGGCGGAAGAGCCGCGACGACATCCGGATCCGGAGCAGGTCCTGCGCGCGGGCGTGCGCGGCGTCCATCGCGTCGGCGCCCGGGTCGAGCGCCGGGTCGGCGAGCAGCGGGCGCATGAAGTCCCACTTGCCCTCGTTGTCGGCCCGCAGCGGCAGCCCCGAGCCGAACGTGTTCTCGCGGCGCTGCCAGTCGACCCGGTTGAACCAGTCACCGGAGTCGTAGGAGTTGCGGTCCAGGCTCTTGGAGCGGAGCAGGTCGGTGCCGGCGTGCCAGAAGACCACGCCCTGGGAGAAGGCGACCGTCGACAACGAGACGGTGTTCATCCGCACGCGGTCGGCCATCGACGTACCCGTCGGGAGCTTGAAGGCCAACGAGTCGAAGAGCGTCTCGTTGTCGTGGGCGTCGACGTAGGTGACCGTCTCGGACGGGTCGGCGGCGTAGCCCGCCGGCTGGCCGTTGTAGTCGACCTCGGAGCCCACCACGTCCTCGCCCGTCGAGGAGCGGAAGCGGAAGTCGGCGAGGTTGCCGGCCAGCCCGAGCTTGACCAGGTCCTGCTGGTGCAGCAGGTCCGCGCGCTGCTCGTCGGCGCTGCCGTTGACCTCGGCGCCGTTGGGGTCGGTGAACAGGCCCGAGCCGAAGCCCTGCACGCGCGGGTCCTCGTCGAACGGCCCGCCCCCGCGTACGGCGTCGCGCAGCCGGTCGCTGAAGGAGCCGATGCCGGTGCCCGCGAGGTTGCGCTGGGTGGCCTGCACGAAGCGGGCGTCGTCGGCGACCTCGCCGAAGTTCCAGCCCTCGCCGTAGAGGTAGATCGCCTTCCCGTCGACGCCGTCGCGCTTGACCGTGAGCCCGTCGAGCGCGGCGCGCAGGCGGGTCATGTTGTCGAGCGAGTGGTGGCCCATCAGGTCGAAGCGGAACCCGTTGACCTTGTAGTCGCGTGCCCACGTGAGCACCGAGTCGATCATCAGCTTCTCCATCATGCGGTGCTCCGTCGCGGTGTTGGAGCAGCAGGTGGAGCTCTCGACCGCACCCGACGCGTTGAGCCGGTGGTAGTAGCCCGGCACGATCCGGTCGAGCACCGACTTGGGGTCCTGGCCGCTGGCCGCGGTGTGGTTGTAGACCACGTCCATCACGACCTGGAGCCCGGCACCGTTGAGGCCCTGCACCATCCGGCGGAACTCGACGGTGCGGCGCGCGCCCTCCGGGTCGGTGGCGTACGACCCCTCGGGGGCGGTGTAGTGCAGCGGGTCGTAGCCCCAGTTGAAGCCGTCGCGGGGGCGCACGGCGTCGATGCACTCCTGCTGGCGCTCGGAGTCCGGAGGCAACGAGGCCAGGTCGCACGCCGGGACCCGCTGGGCCGAGCGTCGCTCCTCGATGGTGGCGATGTCGAAGGCCGGCAGCAGGTGGACGGTGTTGAGCCCGGCGTCGGCGAGCCGGCGCAGGTGCTGCATGCCGACGGAGTCGCCGCGGGCGAAGGCGAGGTAGGTGCCGCGCTCGGCGGCGGGCACCGTCTCGTCGCCGATCGAGAAGTCGCGCACGTGCAGCTCGTAGACGTTGCGGTCCTCCGGCAGCGCGATCGTCGGCGGCGTGGTCCGCGACCAGCCCGTGGGCGCCAGGGACGGGTCGGCGAGGTCGACGACGAGCGAGGCCTGCGAGTTCGTGGTGAGCGCGACCGAGTAGGGGTCGGTCACCCGGTTCGTCACGACCTTCCCTGCGGCGGGCGAGAAGACGGTGACGTCGTAGGTGTACGCCGCGTCGCGCCACGACGCCGGGCCGGAGGCCGTCCACGTGCCGTCGGCGCGCCGGGTCATCCGGACCGTCCGGCCGGCGACGGACGCGGTGACGTCCTGCGCCGTGGGCGCCCAGAGCGCCAGCGTCGGCCGTCCGCCGCGCCAGGTGACGCCCAGGTCGGCGTCGGTCGCGTCGGCGTACACGTCGTCGAGCACGCCCGGGAGCTGGACGCCGGTCGCGTCGTGCAGCGCGCCGCCCGGGTCGTACGACGCGACGGCCAGCTGCCCGGTGAGGATCTCGGGGGCGCGTCGGGCCGTGGCGCGGTCGAGGCGGAAGGCCTCGTGGCCGGCGAGGTGCGGGAAGTCGGCGAGCACGTCCGCGGGCAGGCCGGCGGGGTCGTGGGTCAGCGGCGCGCTGGAGCCGCCGGTGACGGCCTCCGCGTCGACGCCGAGGTCGCCGGCCTGCGACCAGTGCAGGCGGTAGCGGCGCGACGCCGGGTCGGTGACGTCCCAGGCGACGAGGTCGCGGCGCAGCCAGTGCGCGCGCGCCTTCGCCAGGTCCGGGGCGGCGCCGGCGCTGCGCGTCGAGACCTGCAGTCGATGGGTGCCCACGTCATAAGTGAAGACCACCCGGACCCCTCCCGCGGGGACGTCGAAGCCGATGTTGGCGCCGTCACGCACGCCGTCGGCGCCGTAGTTCTCGGCCCACGACAGCCCGTGGGCGACCTTGGTCTCGTAGCTGCCGGCCGGCAGGGTGCCGGTGAAGGTGTAGGTGCCGTCGCCGTCGAGGTCCTTGAGCCACCCACGCATGCAGTCGGGCTGCCAGTCCCCGGGGCAGCCGAGCTCGGACTGCATGTTCCCGGCGAGCGTGATGATCGGGCCGTTGGCGTCGCTCGTGACCCAGTGCGAGCCGTGCTCGTAGTAGAACGTCACGGGGCTCCCGCCCGCGGGGACGTCGAGCGGGACGTTGGCACCGCCGCGGGCACCTCCGGCGCCGTAGTTCTCGTCCCACGTGCCGTCGATGGCCGCCTTGTACTCGTAGTCGCCCTCGGGGAGCGTCACGGTCTTCTTCCACACGAGGTCGTCGGCGTCGAGCGACATCTGCGCCTCGGGGCAGCCCGGGTCCCAGTCGCCGGGGCAGCCCATCTCCGAGTTGTGGCTGCCCGGGACCGACACCGCCCCGGGCTGGGTGACGGGACCACCGTCGCCACCGCCTCCGGGCGTCGGCTCCGGCTCGGGGTCGCCCACGGTCGCCCACGACGAGGCCACCGACAGGTTGCCGCTGCTGTCGCGCAGCACGGCGCGGTACTCGACGAGGGTGCCGTGCGGCAGTGACCGGACGTCGTGGAAGACCCGGTAGGGCGCGTTGTCGTCGGTGCCGAGCGGCGCCCACCCCGCCGCGCCCGCGCGACGCCAGGCGAGGGTGACCTGGTTGAAGCCGCCGTCGGGGACGGCCACGGTGATGGGCGCGCGGCCGCCGACGGTGCCTCCGGCGGAGGGCTTCTCGAGGTGGATCGCCGGGGCGGCCTCGCGGTCGGCGAGCCTGCCGTTGGCCCGCCAGACCACGGCCGACAGCGGCGGGACCGTGATCGTCGTACGCCCCTCGGCGTCGGTGCGCAGCGACTCCCTGCCCGCGGGCCAGACCCGGGTGAACGTGCTCCGGCGCATCTCGGTGCCGACCGTCACCGTCTTCTCGGTGGTGGCGTTGTTGACCGCGACGAGGAGCTCGCGTCGCTCGGTGGCGTCGATGCGGCTGAAGGCGTAGACACCGGCGGCGTTCGAGGCGTAGCGGTGCAGCTGCGCGCCGTCGGCGAGCGCCGGGTGGGCCCTGCGCAGCGCCGCGAGGTCGCGGATGGTGCGGTAGAGCGGGTGGCCGGTGTCGTAGTTGGCGTCGGCCGTGGTCGCGTCGGTGCCGATGAGGTCGTTGTCGTTGTAGGAGGCGACCCTGCTGGGGAACATGTCCTCGCGGGCGTCCTTGTCGCCACCGTCGCCGACGAAGCCCTGCTCGTCGCCGTAGTAGACGACCGGCTGGCCGCGGGTGAGGTACATCAGCGCGTGCGCCAGCGCGTCGCGCTCCAACACGGAGTCCGTGCCCCGGAGGAAGGTGCCGATGCGGCCCATGTCGTGGTTGCCGAGGAAGGTCGGCGAGGCGTACGCGTTGGAGTCGGTGTCGGTGTACCAGTCGTCGGCGGCGTAGAAGTCGCGCAGACGTGTCGTCGCGGCGCCCTTGGCGAAGCCGGTGCCGACGTCCTGGAACCCGAAGTCGAGCGTGGCGTCGAGCCGCCCCGCGGTGCTGAAGGTCGACAGGTACTCCGGGTTGGCGTCGTAGACCTCGCCGAAGGCGAAGAAGTCGTCGTTGCCGATGGAGGCGGCGTGCTCGCGGATCGCGGGGGCGAACTGCTGCCAGAACTCGAGGTTGACGTGCTTGGCGGTGTCGATGCGGAAGCCGTCGATGCCCAGGTCGACCCACGCCTCGTAGATGTCCGTCATGCCCTCGACGACCTCGGGCTTCTCGGTGAAGAGGTCGTCGAGGCCGACGAAGTCACCGTAGGTCGAGGACTCGCCGGCGAAGGTCGAGTCGCCGCGGTTGTGGTAGTTCGTCGTGTCGTTGAGCCAGCCCGGGACCTTGACGGTGCGGTCGGCCTCGCTGCGGAAGGTCGGCGTGTAGGGGAAGGACGTCGCGGCGTCGAGCTCGGGGAAGTCCTCGCCGCCCGCGAAGTCGCGGTCGTCGAACACGTTCCCGGAGGCATCGCGGTAGGGCTCGTCGGCCTTCGGGACGTAGCCGTACTGCTGCTCCTCGTAGTCGATGACGTCGGCGGTGTGGTTGGTGATGATGTCGAAGAAGACCTTGATGCCGCGCCCGTGCGCCTCGTCGATGAACGCCTCGAGCTCGGCGTTGGTGCCGAAGTGCGGGTCGATCTGCGTGAAGTCGGTGACCCAGTAGCCGTGGTAGCCGGCGCTGGCGTCGGCCCCGCTGCCCTG
The DNA here is from genome assembly GCF_014779655.1 of Nocardioides ganghwensis. Taxonomy (GTDB): domain Bacteria; phylum Actinomycetota; class Actinomycetes; order Propionibacteriales; family Nocardioidaceae; genus Nocardioides; species Nocardioides ganghwensis. The sequence goes on along the minus strand of NZ_JACXYX010000002.1, from coordinate 217,419 downwards.
GACCGGCCGGTTCTTGAAGCTCGGCGTCAGCCAGATCGCGGTGGTCCCGAGGTCGGCGATGTAGTCGAGGCGGTCGGAGAGGCCCTGCACGTCACCGCCGTGGAAGAAGCCCTTGTCGGTCGGGTCCAGCCCGGTCGCGAGCCGGTCGCCGGTGAGGCCGCCGGCGTCGTTGGCCGGGTCTCCGTTGGCGAAGCGGTCCGCCATGACGAAGTAGAAGTTCTCGCGGGTCAACGGTCCTCGCAGCGAGGTGCCGGCGAGCGCGCGGTCGGCGTCGGTGGGGGTCGCGTCGGGCTGCTCGGCCGGCGCGACGGCGACGCGGTGGGACGCGTCGTCGTAGGTGAAGCGCAGTCGCGCGGCGTGCTCGAGCACCAGGGGCAGGTTCGGACCGTCGGCCGTCCCGCCGGCCCCGTAGTTCTCCTCCCACGAGCCGTTGACCGCGACCTTGTACTGGTAGGTCCCCGCGGGCACCTCCGTGACGAGCTCCCACGAACCGTCGGGGAGGCGGCTGAGGCCGGAGGCCTCGCACGCCGGCGACCAGTCGGCCGGGCACCCGACCTCGTCCTGGAGGTTGCCCACCAGGGTGACGGAGGTCGGCGCCTCGGCGCGGTGCTCGGCCCGGGCGGGTGCGAGCGGTGCGAGGGAGGCGACGAGGGTGGCGACCGCTGTGGCCACGCCGAGCAGGGCAGGGGACGAACGACGCACGATGGCTCCCGAGAGGTGCGAGGCCCCCGGTCCGCGGGTGGTCGGGGTGGCGTCGGTCACACTAGGCGTCCACTGGGAAAAGTTGCAAGGACTGCAACAATTTTCAGGACCCGGGCCCACCCCTAGGGCGCACGCAGTGCTTCTTCAGGCGCCCCGGCGGTCACTACACTCCCGAGCACTCGGGACAGGCCGCACAGGCAGTCACGGAGGAGACGTGGGGACACACGGGGAGAGCACCCTCGGCACGGTGCTGCGCACGCTGCGCGAGGAGGCCGGGCTCTCGCAGGAGGAGCTCGCCGAGCGTGCGGGCCTCAGCCCGCACGCGATCAGCGCCCTCGAGCGTGGCACCCGCACCCGCCCCTACCCCCACACGCTCCGCTCGCTGGCGGGCGCCCTCGAGCTGACGGACGACCAGCGGGCCGCGCTGGTCGCCGCGGTCCCGGCGAGGTCGTCCCGGCAGGCCGCCGCGACGGCATCCGTACGCCCACGCGACCTCCCCGTCCCGGCGACCCCGCTGGTGGGTCGCGACGACGACGTCGCACGGGTCGCCGACCTGCTCGGCACCCGCCGGCTGGTGACCCTCAGCGGTCCCGGCGGCGTGGGCAAGACCCGTCTCGCCCTGGCGGTGGCGACCCGGGTGCGCGACCGCTTCGCCGACGGGGTGACCCTCGTCGAGCTCGCTCCGCTCCTGGAGGCCGGGCAGGTCGTCGCGGCCGTCGCCGACGCGGTCGACGCGGCGCGGGACCCGGCGCGCCCCGTCCTGGACGACGTGGTCGACCGGCTGCGCGGCCAGCACCGGCTGCTCGTCCTCGACAACCTCGAGCACCTGCTCGACGCCGCCCCGGACGTGGCGGCGCTGGTCGAGTCCGTCCCCGACCTGACCGTCCTCACCACGAGCCGTGCCCCGCTGCGGGTGCGCGGCGAGACCGAGTACGGCGTGGAGCCGCTGGAGGTCGAGGAGGCGCCCGACGGCTCACCCTCCCCCGCCGCCCGCCTCCTGCTCGACCGGGCGCAGCGGGTGAGCCCCGGGTGGGGAGCCGACTCCGCGGACGCCGCCGCGGTCGCCGCCACCTGCGAGCAGCTCGCCGGCCTGCCGCTGGCCCTCGAGCTCGCGGCCGCCCGGGCGCGGCTGCTCGACCCCGCCGCACTGCTCGACCGCCTCGACAGCGCACTGCGCTCCGGTCCGCGGGACCTGCCCCCGCGACAGCGGACGATGCGCGCCACCCTCGACTGGAGCAACGGGCTCCTCGACGCCCCCGCACAGTCGCTGCTGCGCCTGCTGGGGGTCTTCGTCGGCGGGACCACGCTGTCCGACCTCGAGGCCGTCGCCGAACGCGCGGGGGCGACGTACGACGTGGTGGCCGCCCTGGAGTCGCTGGTCGAGCAGTCGCTCGTGGTCGCCGAGCCGTCGGGGCGCTTCCGCCTGCTGGAGCCCGTGGCCCAGTACGCCCGCGACCTGCTGCACGAGGCCGGCGAGTGGGACGGCGCGGCCCGCGCCCACTCCGCCCACTTCCTCCGCGTCGCCGAGGACAACAGCTCGAGCTACCGCAACGGCGGACAGGTCCGCGCGCTCGACCGGATCGACCTCGAGACCGCCAACCTCGACGCCGCCGCCGAGCGCGCACTCGCCGCCGGCGACGTCGAGACACCCGCGCGGATGGCGTGGGAGCTCTGGCTCTACTGGTGGCTCCGCGGCCGTCACGACCACGGCAGGCGCTTCGCCGAGACCGTGCTCCAGCAGAGCCACAGCCTGGCGGACGACGTGTACGCCCGGGCCGCGCTCGGCGCCGCCACGATGGCGTTCGCGATGGACGACGTCGCCGGCGCGGCGGGATGGTGGCGGCTGTCGCACGAGCGCGCCGGGGACGTCCACGAGATCCTCTCCAACAGCATCGCCGGCAGGGGCCTGGTCGCGCTGGTCGAGGGGGACCTCGACCTGGCCCGCGACCGGTTCCGCGAGGCGCTGCACCACGCGGAGCTGGGCGGCCCGGAGGTCGAGTGGACCTGGGCCCTCTCCCACATCTGGCTCGGCACCGTCGCCCTGCTGGAGGGTGACGCCGACGAGGCCGTGCGGCTGGTGGACGAGGGACTGGCCTCGGCACGACGTCGTGACGACCGGCTCACCTCCTACATCGCGCTCTACAACCTGTTCCAGGTCGAGCTCGGCCGCGGCCACCACGACGCCGCCCGCCGCCACCTCGAGGAGGGAGCCCGGCTCTCCCTCGAGACCGGCGACCAGGCCAACCTCGCCTACCTGCTCGACGCCGGCGCCGTGCTCGCCGCCGCGTCCGGCCAGCACGCGCGCGTCCCGCTGCTCCTCGGCGCCGCACAGGCGATCCGCGAGGCCCTCGGCTCCCGCGGCTACGGCTACTACCGCCCGGACCCGGCTGCGATCGAGGCCGCCGCGACCGAGGCGCGCACCCACCTGGGCCCCGACCGCTACGACGACGCGCTCGACACCGGCCGCGGGCTCCCGGCCACGGACGCCGCCGCCATGCTGCGGACCTGAACGGGCATGACCGAACCTGACCGGGCCTGACCCGTACACCTCCCGCACACCTTCCCCACACCCGCGCCTGTCCGTGGTGTGGGGCGACGCCGGCTCCGAGGGTGGTGCCACGGCGCGCACCCGTGCCGTCACCGTCCGACCCAGGAGCAGCCATGAGCACCACGCTCGACCCGTCCACCACCGAACCCGCCGCCGCAGGCGCCACGTCCCCGGGACGGGGGTGGGTCCTCGCCGGTGTCGGCGCCGGACTCGCCGGCATCGTCTCGATGGTCGGCAGCAGCCTGGTGGACGCCGTCTACGACCCCGCCAACAGTGGCGACGCCGAGGCGATCGCCGAGTCCATGTCCGAGCAGGTGCCGCAGATCCTCGTCTTCCACACCGCGACGATGCTGTCCTGCGCCCTGCTCGTCGTCTTCACCGCCGGTCTGCACCGGCAGCTGCGCCGGCGTACGGGGGCGGACAGCCTCGTCCCCGGCGTCGCCGCACTCGGGCTCGGGCTCGTCGCGACCGCCCAGCTGCTGGGCGCCGGCCTGACGACGGAGTTCGCGTTCGCCTTCGCCGCCCCCGACGACGCGTTCGTCCCGGAGACCATCGCGTTCTTCGGCCACTGGGTCGGCACCGTCCCGTGGCTGTGGGGGGCGGCCGGGCTGACGGCGCTCGCGATGGCGAGCGCGACGTTCAAGCAGTCCGCCTACCCGCGGTGGATCGGCTGGACGAGCGCAGTGCTGGGCGGTCTCACGGCCTTCTTCATGATCAGCCCCGCCCAGTACATGGCCGGCATGACCGGGCCGGTGTGGCTGCTCGTCATCTCCCTGGGCCTCCTCCGCACGGTGCGCGAGTCCTGAGATGTCGACCCTGTCCGCGCCCGGCTCGCGGGTCGTCGACTTCGAGGCGTACGTCGCCGAGCGGCGGCCTGCCCTGCTCCGGTGGGCGCGGGCCGTCGCCGGGGACCCGCACACGGCCGAGGACCTGTTGCAGGCCTCGCTGGTGCGGGTCCTCCCCCGGTGGGAGTCGATCCGGGAGGGCGCCGCGGCGGACGCGTACGTCCGGCGCACCATCACCCGGCAGTACGTCAGCTGGCAGCGCCAGCCGTGGCGACGCGACGAGGTCGTCTCGTCCTGGCTCCCGGAGCCCGCGACCAGTCCTCCGGACCCCGTCGACCCGCGGCAGGCGGGCGAGGTCTGGGGGCTGGTGCTGGCGCTCCCGGCACGGCAGCGTGCTGCCGTGGCGCTGCGCTTCTACGAGCAGCTGAGCGTCGCCGAGACCGCCGAGGTGCTCGGCTGCTCGACCGGCACCGTCAAGTCCAACACCAGCCGCGGCCTCGCCGCGCTCCGCCGGCTCGCCGCCGACACGGCGCTCGCCGGATGACACCCGAGGGAACTCCCATGTCGTCGCACCACACCGCCACCGCCACCTGGCTGCCCGCCGGCTTCCGCCACCCGACCCGGGTCGAGGTGCCGTTCGGGCACCACCTGCGGCCGATCCGCGCCGAGGACACCGACCTCGACATGGTCGCCGTGATGGGCTCGCGCGAGCGGCTCTGGAGCATCTACGGCGAGGCGTGGGGCTGGCCGCCGGCCGAGATGACCCACGAACAGGACCGCGCCGACCTGGCCCGGCACGCCGCCGAGATGGAGACGCACCAGTCCTTCAACTACGCCCTGCTCGACACCGACGAGACGGCTCTGCTGGGGTGCGTCTACATCGATCCACCGGAGAAGCCGGGCGCCGACGCGGAGATCTCGTGGTGGGTCGTCGACGAGTGCGTCGGCACCGAGCTCGAGGCCGCCCTGGACGAGCTGGTGCCGCGCTGGATCGCCGACGAGTGGCCGCTCGAGAACCCCCGCTACGTCGGGCGCGACCTGACGTGGGCGGAGTGGATGGCGCTGCCTGACCTGCCCCGCTGAACCCCCGGACAGGTCTCTGCACCTTCCCAGCCGGTTCTCAGCGCTTCCACAGGGTCGCGGCGCATCGTCGGAGACATGGACGACCCACAGATCCCCCAGCACGGCAACCCGTACCAGCAGGCCCACACCCAGGCCTTCCCGCAGCAGCAGCCGCAGCAGCCGACAGCGCCGCCGCGGCCACGGCGTACGGGGCTGGCGGCCGCGGTCGTCGCCACGTCGCTGCTCGTCGGCGGAGGGGCGGGCATCGGCGGGGCCGCGTGGTGGGACGCCACCCAGGGCGAGTCGTCGGGCTCGTCCCAGGCGAGCCCCGTCTCGACGTCGACGGTGTCGCAGAGCCAGGCGCCGGCGGCCGAGGGCTCGGTCGAGTCGGTCGCCCAGAAGGTGCTGCCGAGCGTGGTGAAGATCGACGTCACCGGCCAGCAGGGCTCGGGGTCGGGGTCCGGCATCATCCTCACCGCCGACGGCACCATCCTGACCAACAACCACGTGGTCGAGCTGGCCACGCAGGGTGGCTCGATCGAGGTCTCCTTCGACGACGGCACCAGCGCCGAGGCGGAGATCCTCGGCACCGACCCGCTCACCGACACCGCCGTCATCCAGGCCGCCGACGTCTCCGGCCTGACCCCGGCGACGATCGGCAAGTCCGCCAACCTGGGCGTCGGCGAGGGAGTCGTCGCCATCGGCTCGCCCTTCGGCCTGGACGCCACCGTCACCAGCGGCATCGTCAGCGCGCTCGACCGTCCGGTCAACGTCGGCTCCGACGACCAGGGCAACTCCACGACCTACCCCGCGGTCCAGACCGACGCCGCCATCAACCCCGGCAACTCCGGCGGTCCGCTCGTCGACATGACGGGGGCGGTCGTCGGGATCAACTCCTCGATCCGCACCGCCGCGTCGCAGTCGCCGTACGGGCAGTCGGAGGCCGGGTCGATCGGGCTGGGCTTCGCGATCCCGATCGACGAGGTGATGCCGATCGTCGACCAGATGGCCGCCGGCGAGACCCCGACGCACGCCCGCCTCGGCATCCGGGTCGCCGACGACGAGGACGGCGCCCGGATCGCCGAGGTGACCGAGGGCTCGACGGCCGCGGAGGCGGGCATCGAGGCCGGCGACGTCATCACCTCCATCGACGACCGCCGGATCACCGGCGCGGACTCGCTCGTCGCGACCATCCGCTCCTACCGGCCCGGCGACCAGGTCGAGGTCACGTGGACGCGCGACGGCGAGAGCCAGTCCGCGACCGTGACCCTCGACTCCGACGCCACGGAGGGCTGAGACCGCGACGCCCCCGGCAACTGCCCGGGAGATGCACTCCCGCCCCCACCAGTGGGGGCGGGAGTGCGTACGTGGACCCGTTACCGGCGGGCCGCCATGATGGGGCCACCGACTCGAACCGAGGAGCCACATGCAGCTCGAGCTCAGTCCCGCCGACGCGGAGTTCCGGAACCGGATGCGGGAGTTCTTCACGACGAAGGTCCCGCAGGAGATCCGCGACACCGTCCTGGAGGGCCGCCACCTCAGCAGCGACCAGATCGTCGAGAGCCAGCGGGTGCTCAACGCCGAGGGGCTCGCCGTGCCGCACTGGCCGGTCGAGTGGGGTGGCCAGGACTGGACCGACCTCCAGCGGCACCTGTGGCACGAGGAGATGCAGCGCGCCGGCGTGCCGATCCCGCTGGCCTTCAACGCCTCGATGATCGGGCCGGTCATCGCGCACTTCGGCACGCAGGAGCAGAAGGAGCGCTTCCTGCCGGCCACCGCCAACCTCGACATCTGGTGGTCGCAGGGGTTCTCCGAGCCCGACGCCGGGTCCGACCTCGCCAGCCTCCGTACGAGCGCCGTGCGTGACGGGGACGACTGGGTCGTCAACGGGCAGAAGACGTGGACGACGCTCGGCCAGCACGGAGACTGGATCTTCACCTTGGTCCGCACCGACCCGGAGGTGAAGAAGCAGGCCGGCATCTCGATGCTCCTCATCGACATGACCTCCCCCGGCGTCGAGGTGCGACCGATCGAGCTGATCGACGGCGGCCACGAGGTCAACGAGGTCTGGTTCTCCGACGTACGGGTGCCGGGCGACCTGCTCGTCGGCGAGCTCAACGGCGGGTGGACGATCGCGAAGTTCCTCCTCGGCAACGAGCGCGTCGGGGTGGCGCCGGTCGGCGCCACCAAACGCGCCCTCGCCACCCTCAAGACGAACGCCGCCGCGCAGCTCGAGGACCCGCTCGTCCGCGCCCGGGTCGCCGAGCTCGAGAACGACCTGCTCGCCCTCGAGCTCACCGCGCTCCGCGTGGTCGCCCACTCCAGCGACGGCGAGCCCCACCCGGCCTCGTCGGTGCTCAAGCTCCGCGGCACCGAGCTGCAGCAGTCGGTCAGCGAGCTCGCCCTCGACCTCGCCGGCCCTGCCTCGCTGGCCTCGCGGGCCGAGGACGACTCGCCGCAGGAGGGCTGGGCGAGGCGGGCGGCACCGACCTACCTCAACCTCCGCAAGGCCTCGATCTACGGCGGCTCCAACGAGATCCAGCGCCAGATCATCAGCCGCACGATCCTGGGACTCTGAGGGGACGAGGGGAGAACGCCATGGACTTCACCTACGACGACGAGCAGCAGGCGCTGCGGGAGGCCGTGCGCGGCCTGCTCGCGAGCGCGTACGCCGACCACGACGCGCGACGCACGACGGTCGCCTCCGACGACGGGTTCGACCGCGCGCTGTGGGGGCGGCTGGCCGAGATGGGCATCCTCGGGCTGCCCTTCAGCGAGGCCGACGGCGGCGTCGGCGCCGGACCGGTCGAGATCGGCATCGTGTGCCAGGAGCTGGGCCGGGTGCTCGCCCCCGAGCCCTACCTCGCCTGCGTGGTCCACGCCGGCGGGCTGGTCGCCGCGGTCGGCTCGCCCGAGCAGAAGGCCGACCTGCTGGGCCGGCTCAGCAGCGGCGAGGTGCTGCTGGCGGCGGCCGACACCTCCCCCGGCAGCCGGTGGTCCTCGCACGCCGACGGCGTACGGGCCTCCGTGTCCGGCGACCTTTCGACAGGCTCAGGACAGCGCGCGTGGACCCTCGACGGCGTCGCGGACCCGGTGATGGGCGGCGGCGCGGCCGACATCCTCGTCGTGACCGCTGCGCTCCCCGACGGCCACGGCACCGGTGTCTTCCTCGTGGACGCGTCCGCCGCGGGCGTGACGGCGTACGCCGCCGCCGACCTGACGCGAGCGGCCAGCGTGCGCTTCGACGGCAGCGCCGCGACACCTCTCGGCCAGCCGGGTCGCGACCTGTCCGCCAGCATCGCCACGATCAGCGACCTCACCCGGATCATGGGAGCCAACCAGTCGCTCGGCGTCATGCAGTCCCAGGTGCGTGCCACGACCGACTACCTCAAGAGCCGCAAGCAGTTCGGCGTCACCCTCAACACCTTCCAGGCGCTGACCTTCCGCGCCGCCGACATGTACGTCGAGCTCGAGCTCGCGCACAGCATGGTCGACTGGGCGACGATGATGATCGCCGGCGGCGACCGCGAGGCGGTGGCCGACGCGGCCGACCGGGTCGGGCTGCAGGTCAGCCGGTCGGGCCGCCACGTCGGGCAGGAGGCGATCCAGCTGCACGGCGGCATCGGGATGACCGCGGAGTACGCCGTGGGCGTCGGCACGGCCCACCTCGAGGTGCTCGACCAGTGGCTGGGCAACGGGCCCCACCACCTCCGTCGGCTGTCCGAGCGGGTCACCGACCACGACCTGGTCGAGGCCCTCTCATGAGGAGTCGGCGCTGATGGACCTCTCCCTCACCGAGGAGCAGCAGGCCTTCCGCGCCCTCGCCCGCGACTTCCTCGAACGCGAGGCCGTCCCCCACCGCATGCAGTGGGACCACGACGAGTCGGTCGACCTCGCGATCGTGCCCAAGATGGCCGAGCTCGGGTTCTTCGGCCTCACCATCCCGGAGGAGTACGGCGGCGTCGGCGGCGACTACGTCACGTACTCGCTGGCCATGGAGGAGCTCGGCCGCGCCGACTCGGCGCTGCGCGGGATCGTCTCGGTCAGCAGCGGGCTGGTGGGCAAGTCGATCCTCTTCCACGGCACCGAGGAGCAGAAGCAGGAGTGGCTGCCGCAGCTCGCCGCGGGGACGAGGCTCGGCTGCTTCGGGCTCACCGAGCCCGGCACCGGGTCCGACGCCGGCAACCTCACCTCACGAGCGACCCGGGACGGCGCTGACTGGCTCGTCACCGGCCAGAAGCTCTTCATCACCAACGGCACCTGGGCCGACGTGGCCCTGGTGTTCGCCCGCACCAGCGACGACGGGCCGCGCGGCATCACTGCCTTCCTGGTGCCGACCGACTCCCCCGGCTTCGAGGCGCGCGAGATCAAGGGCAAGCTCGGGCTGCGCGGCCAGGCGACGGCCGAGCTGTTCCTGCACGACGTACGCGTCCCGGACTCCGCCCGCCTCGGGGAGGTCGGGCACGGGTTCAAGATCGCGATGGGCACCCTCGACAAGGGCCGGCTCGCGGTCGCCTCGGGCTGCGTCGGCATCGTGCAGGGCTGCCTGGAGGCCTCGGTCGCGTACGCCACGGAGCGCACGCAGTTCGGCCGGCCGATCGCGTCGTTCCAGCTCGTGCAGGACCTCATCGCCGACATCTCCCTCGACGCCGACGCCGCGCGGCTGCTGGCGTGGCGGTGCGCCGACCTGGTCGACCGCGGCGAGCCGTTCGGGACCGCCGCGTCCAAGGCCAAGCTCTTCGCCTCGGAGGCCGCCGTACGCGCCGCCAACAACGCGATCCAGGTGCACGGCGGCGCCGGCTACGTCGACGACTTCCCGGTCGCGAAGTACCTCCGCGACGCACGCGTGATGACGCTCTACGAGGGCACCTCGCAGATCCAGAAGCTCATCATCGGGCGGGCGGAGACGGGGATCAGCGCGTTCACGTGACGGGCGCACGCGCGTGGCGATCTCCCCACTTCGAGCGAAGACCGCCGCGACCGGCGCCACCTACGGTGGAACGGTGTCCGGACGATGGGCGGTCGCCCTGTTCCTGATGGCGCTGGTGGGGTGCTCGAGCGACGGCACCGAGTCCGGTCGCACGAGCGAGCCCACCTCGGTCGCTCCGGCGGCGGGAGACGAGACCAGCGCCTCCCCGTCCGCCGACGAGGAAGAGGAGCAGGTGGCCCGAGCCACTGCTCGGTTCGACGCCATCGCGGTGGTCGGTCACTCCGGCGCCACCGGAGTGGCGTCCGACCCCGACTCACCGATCGAGAGCGTCAACGCCAACTCCTGGGCCACCGGGGACAACCCCGAGGTCGACAGCATCTACCTCCGCCTGCTGGAGGACCACCCCGCCATCGAAGGGCACAACTACAACCTGTCCGCCAACGGTGCCGACATCGACCAGATGCTCGATCAGGCCGCGGCGTTGTCGACCGTGGAGGGCCCGCTGCCGGACCTGGTGTTGGTGCAGGGCGTCGACAACGACATGCGCTGCGACGGGACCGACCCGGCCAACGCCCGCCGGTTCGCACGGAAGTTCGAGCAGCTGGTCCGCACCATCAGGCGCGGCAACGACTCCGTCGCGATCTTCGTGGTCGACCAGTGGGGCACTCCCGACGCGTGGGCGCGGGCGGTGTCCGACGTGGACGGCCTCGTCCTGGGCAACACCGGGAGCGGACCGTGCGACCTCTTCGACGGCAAGGGGCGCGTGCGAGCAGAGGGCGTCGAGGGCATCCGTCGCATCTCGCGTCTCTACTACGACGCGATGACCGAGACCTGTCGCCGGACCCCCAGGTGCTGGACCGATCGAGGCGCCGCGGGGACGATGCCCGTCACCCCGGACCTGCTGGGCGCGGACTACAACCACCTCTCGGTCGCCGGGCACGCCGTCCTTGCCGAGACGATCTGGGAGGCACTGCCGAGACAGGTGACACAGCCGTCGTGAAACGGCGCGCGGATCGGCTGGCCCGTCTTCCGCGTCGCTCCCGCCGATCCGCCCTAGAGTCGGCGCATGCGTACGGTCGGGGGGCTGCCGGTCGTGGTCGGCCTCGGCGCGGCCGCGCTCGCGGTCGTCCTCACCGGGTCCGACGACGGCGCTCCCGCGGAGTCGGGTGCCGCTGCGGTGCCGCGCCAGCTCGCGGCGTACTCCCACCTGACCGGCAACGTCTCGACCTCGCCACCCGGCGCCGCCGTGGCGCTGTTCCAGCACGGCTGGGGCGTGGAGCTCCTCGACTTCCCCCAGGCCGTGGTGCTGGGCGCGGGAGGTGACGTCTACCGCCGCGTCGACGTGGCGGAGGACCGGGCGGGCGCCGAGACGCAGGGCGACCCGGCGCCCATGCTGCTCTCGCCCGACGGCACCCAGGTGGCCGTCGGTGACCACGACACCCAGGACCCCGACGTGGTGGTCGTCGACCTCCTCACCGGCGACACGACCACCCATCCTCTCCCGACGGGTCGCAGCGTCCTGCCCGTCGCCTGGTCGCGCGACGGCAGGTCGCTGGCTCACCTGCTGTCCCCCGCGCCGACCGATCCCTACACCGGAGAGCGCATCGCCGGAGCGGTGGGCGTCCTGGACCTGGAGGACGACACCACCGACGTGTTGTCCGACGACGACGTCACCGCCGTCGCCTTCTCGCCCGACGGCACCGAGGTGGTGCTCGAGCGGGCCGGCGCCTACTTCACGAGCGGCGCGAGGCTCTCCGTCGTCGACCTCGCCGGCGGCGCCGCCCGGGACCTCGAGTCCGTCGGCGTGCTCGCGGGTCCGGCCGCCTGGTCACCGGACGGACGCCTGGTCGCCACCACCACCCTGGAGCCCTCCGGTGCACCGGTGGGCGTGCCCGACCCCGGCCGGCCGACCGGCCTCTCGTTCGTGGACCCGTCAGGCGAGGGAAGCGAGGTGCCCCCGCGACTCGACCTGCCGCTGGCCGGACCTGGGCGGGTCCTCGGCTGGACCGGCGCGGGCGAGGTGGTGACGCTGCTCGACGTCGAGGGCTACGACCCGTGCTGCGGCCCGGAGGCCTACACCCTGTCCCGCGTCCCGGTCGACGGGGCGTCGCCGACCACGCTGACGACGATCCCGGACCTGCAGGGCTACGGCGTGGGCCGCTTCCAGATGGCCTCGGCCGCCGTCGGCGACCTGCGGACGGTGGCGCCCGGCGACGTCGACCGCGGCCCGTGGCCGTGGGGCTGGCGCATCGGCGCCGCCGTGCTCGCCGGGCTCACCGCCTGGCTCGCAGCCCGGCTGGTCGCATACGCGCTGCGCCGACGTCGGTCCTAGGAGGGGCCGTACTCGAGATCGTGGAGGATCCGGGTCACCTGGTGGCTCGGATCCTCCACGCTCTCGCTGGAGTCACCGGATATCCGGTGACTCCCGAACAGCGAGATCGTGGCCCCCACCCGGGACCAGACGCAACCTGGTCAGCCGAGCTTCTTCTGGAAGTCCCCGAGCCGGGCGACCGGACGGAAGCCCAGCGCCTCGTTGACGCCGATCATGTGCGCGTTGACCTCGGCGTTGTAGGTGGTCAGTCGGGTGACGTCGGGCCGTTCGCGCTGGAGCAGCCGCAGGTTGGCGACCTTGACCGCGAGCCCGAGCCGGTGGCCGCGGTGTGCCCGGTGGACGAGCGTCCCCCACTGGTAGGCCCGTCCCGGCTCGTGGACCGTCGTCGCGAGGTCGGAGTAGGCCACGACCTCGCCGGAGGCCGAGAGCGCGACGGTGTTGTACTTCGTGCGCCCCTGCCGGGCGATGGTCGCCTCCCGCTCGCGCACCGCCTCCGTGCTGACCGCCTCGGGCTCGAGCTCGAGGTCACCCGTGGGGGCCTCGGTCGCGAGGGTCGAGGTGATCTCCGCCCACCCGTGCAGCAGCTCGTCGGGCACCGGTCCGCTCCACGACCGCAGCGTGTACGCCGCGTGGGCGGGCGCCGCGTCGTCGGCCAGTCCGGCGAGGACCTCGTCGGCGACCGGGAGCGGCAGCTCGCGCTGCACCTCCGACAGCGCGAGGCCGAAACCGGTGGCGCTCGCGAACTCGGGCCCCGACGCGCCGGCACCGGCCGAGCCGGCGGCGTACGGCCAGGACGCCAACCCGGTGAGCACCCGTCGGCCGCGGGCGCGGGCCTCGTCCTCGAGCCCGGCGAGCAGCGCCGAGCCGACGCCCCGCCGTCGGTGCGCCGGCAGGACGTGGACGTCGATCTCGGCCAGCTCCAGGTTGTCGAGCATCGGGGTCCGCATCCACCCCGCACCGACCGTCTCCCCGTCGAGCACGGCCGACCACCCGGCGGTGCGACTGTGCCGGGCGGGGTCCTGCATCAGCGCGCGCAGCTCCTCGAGCTGCCACACCGACGCCACGTCGCCCAGCTCGTGGCGGGCGGACGTCTCGTAGACGTGGTGCCAGGCGGCGAACCCTGCGTCGTCGGCGGGGTCGAGCGCGTGGATCCCGAGGCCGTCGGGACGACTCACCGGGACCTCGCCACCCGTCCCTCGTCCCACACCGGACCGGGCGACTCGTAGACCTCGCCGTCGGCGCCGTAGACCAGGAACCGGTCGAACCCGCGGGCGAACCAGCGGTCGTGCGTCACCGCCAGCACGGTCCCCTCGAAGGCCTCGAGCCCGGCCTCCAGCGCCTCGGCCGACTGCACGTCGAGGTTGTCGGTGGGCTCGTCGAGCAGCAGCAGCGTCGCGCCGGACAGCTCGAGCAGCAGGATCTGGAAGCGTGCCTGCTGCCCGCCGCTCAGCGACTCGAACCGCTGCTCGCCGGCGTGCGCCAGCTCGTAGCGGTCGAGCACCCGGCTCGCCGCCTCGCGGCCCATGCCGTCGCGGTGGTCGTCGCCGCGGTGGAGGATCTCCAGCAGCGTGCGCCCCACCAGCTCGGGGTGCTCGTGCGTCTGCACGAACCAGCCCGGCCGCACCCGGGCGCCGAGCTTGGCGCTGCCGGTGTGCGCGACCGGCGCGGGAGGCACGCCGACGGGCTGGTGCTCGATGTCCGGGTCGCTGCCGCCGGCGGCCAGCAGGCGCAGGAAGTGCGACTTGCCGGAGCCGTTGGAGCCCAGCACCGCCACCCGCTCGCCGTACCAGACCTCGAGGTCGAACGGCTTCATGAGGTTGGTGAGCTCCAGGTCGGTGCACACCACGGCCCGCTTGCCCGTACGCCCGCCCTTGAGCCGCATCTTCACCTGCTGCTCGCGCGGCTGCTCGGTCGGCGGACCGGCGTCCTCGAACTTCTTCAACCGGGTCTGCGCCGCCTGGTAGCGGCTGGCCATGTCGGAGTTGTACGCCGCCTTCTGCTTGTACATCAGCATCTGCGCGCGCAGCTTGGCGTACTCCTCGTCCCAGCGCCGGCGCAGCTCCTCGAAGCGCTCGAACCGCTCGGCGCGCGCCTGGTGGTAGCTCGCGAAGCCGCCGGGGTGGGTCCACACGAGGTTGCCGGCGCTGCCGAGCTCGACGGTCACGATGCGGGTCGCGGTGTTGTTGAGCAGCTCGCGGTCGTGGCTGATGAACAGGATCGTCTTGGCCGACTCGCGGATGCGTTCCTCCAGCCAGATCTTGCCCGGCACGTCGAGGTAGTTGTCCGGCTCGTCGAGCAGCAGGACCTGGTCCGGGCCCTGGAGCAGGTACTCCAGCACCAGCCGCTTCTGCTCACCTCCGGAGAGCGTGGTGAGCGCCCGGTACTTCGCACGGTCGTAGGGCATGCCCATCGCCGCGGTCGTGACCTTGTCCCAGACGACCTCGAGGTCGTAGCCGCCGACGTCGCCGTAGTGGCCGAGCGCCTCGGCGTAGGCCATCTGCACCGACTCGCTGTCATCGTCCATGAGCCGCAGCTCCTGTGCAGCGACCTCGTGCGCCCACCGGCGTACGTCGGCCGGCGCCACCGACAGCAGCAGGTCTGCGACCGTCTCGTCGGCACCCCCGTGGCCGACGAACTGTCGCATCACCCCGAGGCCGCCGGACCGCGTGACCACGCCCGCGTGCGGCTTGAGGTCACCGGTCACGATCCGCAGGAGGGTCGTCTTGCCGGCACCGTTGGCCCCCACCAGGGCGACCTTCTGGCCGTCCCCCACCCGGAAGCTGACGTCGTCGAGCAGCACCCGGCCGTCCGGCAGCTCGTAGCGCACTCCAGCGACGTCGACGTGTCCCACGGAGGGATTGTCGCAAGCGTCGGGCCCGCTCGTCGCGTGGATATCCGTTCGCCCGGTCGGCCGGATGCTGCGCTGGTCGAGCGGCACGCAGGGGACGAGCGCGCACCTCGAGACCCTCGATCATGGTCTAGACCACGGTTAGGGTGCTGCTCATGGCGACCTCCACCTCGGAAGAGCAGACCACCGTCCCCCGCTGGCGCATCATCGGCCCCGGGCTCGTCGTCGCGGCGACCGGCGTCGGCGCGGCCGACCTCGTGGCGACCCTCATCGCAGGGCAGAAGTTCGGCTACACGCTGCTGTGGTGCGTGGTCGTCGGCTGCCTGATGAAGATCGTGCTCGTCGAGGGCGCGGGCCGCTACTGCCTCTCGACCGGGCGGACGATCTTCGAGGGCTGGCGCTCGCTCGGAGCCTGGACGACCTGGTACTTCGCGCCGTACATCGTCATCTGGGGCTTCGTCTACGGGGCCGCCGCCATGGCCGGCACCGGCCTCGCACTCGCCGGCCTGACCGGAGTCCTCTCGACGACGTGGTGGGGCATCCTGTCGGGCCTCCTCGGCCTGGCGCTGGTGTGGTCCGGGCGCTACAGCGTCTTCGAGAAGGTGCTCGCCGCGCTCGTCGGCATCATGTTCGTCACGATGGTCGGCGCCGCCCTGCTGACCCTGCCCAACCTCGGCGAGCTCCTCACCGGCCTGGTCCCGCGGATCCCCGAGGACGGCCTGGTCAACACCCTCGCCCTCGCCGGCGGCGTCGGTGGCACCATCACCCTCGCCGCCTACGGCTACTGGCTGCGCGAGAAGGGCTGGAGCACCCCGGCCTACATGCGGGTCATGCGCATCGACAACACCGTGGCCTACGTCGTCACCGGCATCTTCGTCCTCGCGACCCTCGTGGTCGGCGCCGAGCTGCTCTACTCGACCAGCGTCGCGATCGAGACCGGCGACGCGGGACTCCTCGACCTCGGCGCGGTGCTGCAGGACCGCTACGGCCAGTGGGCGGGCAAGCTCTTCCTGCTGGGCTTCTGGGCCGCCGCGATGTCCTCGCTGGTCGGCGTGTGGAACGGCGTCAGCCTGATGTTCGCCGACTTCATGACCAACGTGACCGGCGGCGACGAGGCCGACGCCCGCGCCGGGGGCAAGTGGTACAAGGCCTACATCCTCTGGCTGACGTTCCCGCCGATGGTGATGATGTTCCTCGGCAAGCCGGTCTGGCTGATCCTCGCCTACGGCGTCCTCGGCGCGTTCTTCATGCCGTTCCTCGCGATCACCCTGCTCTGGCTGCTCAACACCGACCGCACTCCGGCCGAGTGGCGCAACAAGATCCACTCCAACGTGCTGATGGCGATCATCGCGCTCGCATTCGTCGCGCTCTGCGTCAACGAGGTCCGCAAGGCCGTCAGCGGGGCGTGACCACGCGCAAGCCGCTCACGCGCCCGTCGGGTGCCTGACCCACACGTTGGGCTCGACGTAGGTCGCCGTCCCGTGCTCGGCGTCGCACATCACCGGCGCGAGGGCACCGGGCACGACGACGGGGCCCGTCGTGTCGAAGGGCAGCCCGGTCCACTCGCGCCACTCCTCGACCGTGCCGGGGATGACCATCGAGCGTGGGCACACGCGGTCGATCCGGCCCCCGGCGCGTACGTGCACCCGCAGCCACGGGTCCACGGGGAGCCCGTCGTCACGGGTGCGGAGGGCGTACGCCGCCATCGGCTCGTGGACGTCGGCCTTGCCGTTGGGGCGCACCGGTGCGAGCAGCTCGCCGAACCCGAGCCGGCCCGCGTTGTCACGCAGCGCCGCGACGATCCGGCCCGACAGCCCGCTGCCCTGGAGGCCCGGCTCGATCGCGATCTCGACCGCCGACACCGCGTCGGGGTCCTCACCCCACAGCTTCGTCAGCAGCCCGCTGCGGATGGCGAAGTCCCACCCCGCGTCGGGCAGCTCACCCTCGGGCAGCCGGAACGGCACCGAGTGGGCCTTCGCGACCATCCGCCCCGACTCGTCGAGGCAGACCAGGACGAACTCGGCGAACTCCTCGAGCGAGGCGTAGTAGCCGTTGCCGATCGGGTCGTGCTTCATGAACTCCGGCCACGACGTCTCCATGTCCCAGAAGACGTCCATCAGCTCCGGTCGCTCTGCCAGCGTGACGAACTCGAGGTGCACACGGACCAGTCTGCTCGTGGCCGCAACAGGTTTCAGAGCCGCTCGGCCACCCGACGGGCAGCCACCTGCAGCACGTCCCACGCGGTGGCGAAGGGCGGTGCGTAGGCCAGGTCCATCCACGCGAGGTCGTCGACCGTCCCCTCGTGCCACAGCACCGCGGCCGCGGCGTCGATCCGCTTGCCGGCGCCGCGCCCGCCCACGACCTGCACGCCCAGCAGCCTGCGGCTGGCGCGGTCGGCCATCACCCAGATGGCGACCGGGTCGGCCTCCGGCATGTAGCCGCTCGCCGTCGAGCCCTCGGTGACGAGCGCGACCGGGTCGAGGCCGGCCGCCGTCGCGTCCGCGCGGGACAGCCCGGTGCGGGCGATCTCGACGTACTGCCCGCAGGCTGCGAAGCGCGTGATCGAGGTGTCGGTCATCCCCTCGAACGCGAGCGAGCCGCCGGCGAGGCTGTCGCCGAGCGCACGCCCGTGCTTGTTGGCATGGGTGCCGAGCGGCCGGAAGACCCACGCGTCGTCGATCCGCCGCCGCACCTCGCAGCAGTCACCGGCGGCCCAGACGTGGTCGGCCACGCGGCCGTGCGGGTCCGGCCGCAGCGCACCGTCCTCGGTGAGCGGCAGCCCGGTCCCGCGCAGGAAGTCCGTCGCGGGGCGCACGCCGATCGCCACGGCCACGAGGTCCGCCTCGCGACTGCCACCGTCCCAGTGCACGCCGGACACCCGGTCGCCGTCGAGGTCGAGGCCGGTGACCTCGGCGCCCAGCACCAGCTCGACGCCGGCGTCGACCAGGGCCTTGTTGACCAGGTCGGACATCTCGTCCTCGAGCATCCCCATGCCGCGCGTGCGGGTGAGGACGGTGACGCCGAAGCCTTGCCGCAGGGCGGCCTCGGCGACCTCGACGCCGACGTAGCCCGCGCCCACGACCACCACGTGCGCACCGTCGCCGGCCTCGGCGAACCGGTCGACCCAGGCCGTGCCGTCGTCGAGCGTCTTCACCACCCCGACCCCGGCGTACGCCGTGCCGTCGGGCCGCAGCGCCCAGTCGGGCACCACCGCGGGGGCGCCCGTGGCGACGACCAGTTCGTCGAAGCCGATCGCCTCGCCGTCGGCGGTCGTGACCGTACGCCCGGACAGGTCGGCCGCGACCACCTCGACCCCGAGCCGCAGGTCGATCCCGGCGTCCCGGTGCTGCTCGGCGCTGCGGGCGACGAGGTCGTCACCGCCGTCGACGTCGCCGGCCATCCAGTAGGGGATGCCGCAGGCGCTGTAGGAGGTGTGCGTGCCGCGGTCGAGCACGGTGATCGCCAGCTCGCGCCCCGTACGCCGCGCGGTCCGCAGCGCCTGGTGCGCCGCGGACATCCCGGCGGCGTCGGCACCGACGACGACGATGCGCTCGGTCACTCCTCGGTCTGCTCTGCCCACAGGTTGACCCCCGAATCCACGGCGTGACGGTCGATCTCGGCGAGCTCGTCGTCGGTCAGGGGCGGCCCGGAGAGGGCGTCGAGGTTGGTGTCGAGCTGCTCCACGCTGGAGGCGCCGATCACCGCGCTCGTCACCCGCTCGTCGCGCAGGACCCACTGGAGGGCGAGCTGCGCGAGCTTCTGGCCGCGGGCCTCGGCGACCCGGTTCAGCGCCCGCACCCGCTCGAGCGTCTCCTCGTCGAGGCCGGTGATCGTGGAGTCGTCGCGAGCGGCGCGCGAGTCGGCCGGCACGCCGTCGAGGTAGCGGTCGGTGAGCAGGCCCTGGGCGAGGGCGGTGAAGACGATGCAGCCCATCCCCTGCTGCTCGAGCTCGTCGAGCAGCCCGCCCTCGATCCAGCGGTTGAGCATCGAGTAGGACGGCTGGTGGATCAGGAGCGGCGTGCCGAGGTCGCGCGCGATCCCGGCCGCCTCCCTGGTCTTCGCCGGCGAGTAGGACGAGATGCCGACGTAGAGCGCGCGCCCCGACCGGACCGCCGCGTCGAGCGCCGTCATGGTCTCCTCGAGCGGCGTCTCCGGGTCGAAGCGGTGGCTGTAGAAGATGTCCACGTAGTCGAGACCGAGCCGGTCGAGCGACTGGTCGAGCGAGGCCAGGACGTACTTCCGCGAGCCGCCACCCTGCCCGTAGGGGCCCGGCCACATGTCGTAGCCGGCCTTGGTCGAGATGACCAGCTCGTCGCGGTAGGGCTTGAAGTCGTCCTTGAGGTAGCGGCCGAAGTTCTCCTCGGCGCGGCCGTAGGGCGGGCCGTAGTTGTTGGCGAGGTCGATGTGCGTGACCCCCCGGTCGAAGGCGCGCCGCAGGATCGCCCGCTGCGTCTCCTCGGGCCGGTCGGTGCCGAAGTTCTGCCAGAGGCCCAACGACAGCGCGGGCAGCCTGAGCCCGCTCCGCCCGGTCCGCCGGTAGTGCATCCCGGTGGAGTCGTCGTACCTGTCGTCGGCTGCGTCGTAGGCCATGGCCCCATCCTGCCCGGTCGGGTGCCGGGGGCGCGTCCGGGACGGACCGGGGTGATGCCCGATGGCCGCCGGCCGCAGCGCGACGTGCACTGGATCCATGGCTCCCTCGTTGCGCGGCACCGCCCTCCGGCTCGCCGTGTCGACCGCCGGTCGGGTCCCGGCGGCCGTGCGGTTCCCGCTGCAGCGCGACGGCCTCGACCCGGTGCCGCGACTCGAGGCGAGTCGCGCGCGCGGCGACGTGGTGCGCCTCGCGCGGCTGCTCGGGACCCGGGTCTGGCTCGTCACGGGGTACGACGCCGCCCGGGCCGTGCTCGCCGACTCCGACGCCTTCGCCAACGACGTGCGCGGCCTGATCGGCCGCCAGGGCCGGGCGCCCGCCGAGCGGATCGGGGGTCTCGGGATGACCGACTCCCCCGACCACGAGCGCCTGCGGCGGGTGCTGACGCCCTGCTTCACGCGGCGCCGGCTGGTCGACCTCCAGCAGGACGTCGACCGCGTCGTCGAGGCGGCCCTCGACGACCTGGCCGCCCACGGACCCGAGGTCGACCTGGTCGACCGCTTCGGCTTCGCGGTGCCCTTCGGTGTCATCTGCGACCTGCTCGGGATGCCGGTCGTGGACCGCGACGCGTTCCGCCGCCGCGGTGCGGCGCGCTTCGACCTGCGCGACGGCAGCGCACGGATCTTCGACACCGCGGCGGGCACCCGGCGGTTCCTCATCGATCTCGTGGCCGCCGAGCGCCGGTCGCCGCACCTGCCGGACGGCCTGCTCGCCCGGATGGTCTCCGAGCACGGAGCCGCCTTCGACGACGTCGAGCTCGGCGGCCTCGCCGACGGGGTCTTCCTCGGCGGCTACGAGACGAGCGCCAGCATGCTGTCGTTGGGCACCTGGGTCCTGCTCCAGCACCCGGGCGCGTGGGCGACGCTCCAGCGGGGCGAGCGCGCCGAGGTCGACCGCGTGGTCGAGGAGCTGCTGCGGTTCGTCTGCCCGGTGCAGGTCGCCTTCCCGCGCATCGCCCGCCGCGAGGTCCGGGTCGGCGACCAGCGGGTGCGCACGGGCGACATCGTCGTCGTCTCGCTCACCGGAGCCGGACGCGACCCGGCCCGCCACGCCGACCCGGGACGCTTCGACCCGACGGCTGCCTCGGCCGGGACCCTCGCCTTCGGCCACGGCCTGCACCGGTGCGTCGGTGCGGAGCTGGCCCGCATGGAGCTCCGTACGGCGCTCGTCGCACTGGCGCGCCGCTTCCCCGACCTCGCGCTCGCCTGCGACCCGCACGACCTGCGGTTCACCGAGCT
The DNA here is from genome assembly GCF_014779655.1 of Nocardioides ganghwensis. Taxonomy (GTDB): domain Bacteria; phylum Actinomycetota; class Actinomycetes; order Propionibacteriales; family Nocardioidaceae; genus Nocardioides; species Nocardioides ganghwensis. Next base: position 196,326 of record NZ_JACXYX010000002.1, on the reverse strand, counting down.
CGCCATCGTCCACGGGGTCGAGCGGCTGCCCGTCCGGCTGGGGTGACGCCCGCCTGCTGCGTACCGTGGAGCGGGTGGCAGGCAGAGTCGTCCTCCTCCTGGCCGCGGCGGTCGTCGCGCTGACGTCGTCCTGCGCCGCCGAGGACCCGCGCGGCGCGAACCAGGGGGCTGCGCCCGTGGAGCGACGGACGACGAGCGAACCGCCGGCGACCCCCGAGAGCCCGGCGGCCGCGAGCGAGCCCACCACCGAACCCACCACCGAACCCACCACCGAACCCACCACCGAGCCCGAGCCGGTGGTCCCCGAGCCGCGTCGCTCGTACGTCACCATCCCGGCCATCGGGCTGAGGGGCTTCCCCGTCGTGCGCTACCGCGGGTCGCCCGACGACGCCCCGGGGACCGCGCTGCAGAACGCCGGGGACATGGCGTCCCCGCGGGGACCGGGCGGCGGCACCGGACCCGGCGAGGTCGGCAACTACATCGTCACCGGGCACCGGCTGACCGGGACCGCCCCGCTGCGCGACTCCCCCTCGCTGCGCCGCGGTGACCGGATCCTGGTCCGCACCGGCGACACCGTGTACGTCTACGAGGTGCGCCGCACCCGGTGGACGTCCTTCCGGCGGCCGGCCTCGCTGCGCGCCCAGCGCGCGGAGGTGCCGGGGCGCCCCGGTGCGGACGCCACCCGGCCGATGATCACGCTCTCGACCTGCGCGACCCTCGAGGACCACGCCAACGGCAACTACTGGTCCGACGAGTTCGACAACCCCGAGCACCGCATCGACAAGATCGGCGTGCTCGTGGCGACCCGATCCGCGTGAAACCCGTTGCCCGCGCTCGGCTCGGCGCGGTGGAATGCACGCCATGCCCGAGCTGACCGCGATGAGCGACCGGTGGCGCGCCTCCGGCTTCGTCGACTCCGCGCACGCGTGGATCGTGGCACGGCTCGCCGAGCGGGGACGCTCGGTCGTCGCCGCGATCGAGCAGCCGCACGTCACCGACTGGTCGACCGTCATGCGGGTGCCGACCGACGACGGACCGGTGTGGTTCAAGGCCAACGACGACTCCATGCGGCACGAGGCGGCCGCCACCGCGATCGTCGCTCCGCTGTCGGGCGGGCGGGTGCCGGTGCCGCTGGCCAGCGACCCGCGGACGGGCTGGATGCTCCTCGCGGACGCCGGCCGGCGGCTGCGTGACGTCATCCCCGAGGAGCGCAGCCTCGTGCGGTGGCACGACGTGCTGGAGGCGTACGCCCGGCTCCAGCTCGCCTGCGAGGACCGGGTCGACGCCCTGCTGGCCGCCGGACTCCCCGACCGCCGGCTGCACACGCTGCCAGGGGCGTACGCCGCGCTGCTAGCCGGACTCGACGACGTCGACCCGCGCCTGCCGGGCCCCGACGCGATCACCGACCTGTGCGACCGGCTCGTCGCCTTCGGCATCCGCGAGACCGTCCAGCACGACGACCTCCACGACGGACAGGTCTTCCTCGGCGACGGCGTGCACCAGGTGCTCGACTGGGGCGACGCGTGCGTCTCGCATCCCTTCTTCACCCTGGCGGTCACCCTCGAGGGCGTCATCGCGTGGGGCATCGACGACGAGGAGGGCTCCGAGGACCTCGACCCCCACCTCGCGGCGTACCTCCGGCCCTTCGCGAAGACCTACCCGCTCACGGACACGGACCTGCGCGAGGCGGCGCGGATCGCGATGCGTCTCGGCTGGGTGTGCCGCGCGATCAACGGTGCGCTGCCCCAGGACCCGGGCCAGACCCACACCCGCCTGAGGATGTTCCTCGACGGCAAGCCCTAGGCGGTCACGCGCGCCGCGTCTCCAGCACCCGGAACCCCTTGCTGCTCGCGAGCCGCTGCGTGGGCCAGCCCTGCTCGCCCAGCCACCGCTGGAGCGAGTCGGCACCCAGGTTCTTGCCGACGACCATGACCATCCGCCCGCCGGGCGCCAGCCGGGGCAGCCAGGTCAGCAGCAGCTCGTGGAGCGCGTCCTTGCCGATCCGGATCGGCGGGTTGGACCAGATCTCGTCGAAGACCTGGTCGCTGGGCACCTGCTCGGGCAGGCACGCGACGAAGCGCGAGGCCAGGCCCGCCGCGCGGGCGTTGTCGTTGGCGAGCAGCAGCGCGCGCTCGTTGACGTCGACGGCGGTCACGTTGGCCAGCGGCACGGCCTTCGCGATGGCGAGCCCGATGACGCCGTAGCCGCAGCCGAGGTCGAGGAACTGCCCCTGCACCGGCGGCTCGAGCTCCTTGAACAGGACCGCCGTGGCGTGGTCGAGGTGGCCCCGGCTGAAGACGCCCGAGCCCGTGTCGAACCGCAGCTCGTGGCCCCACAGCTCGGCCGTGAACGCCTCGCGCTCGAAGGGGACGCCGGGGTCGGCGGAGAAGTAGTGCTCAGGCATCGATCGCCTCTCTTCTGGCTCGGGCGCGCCCGGCCTGCGCCGCGAGCTCGTCGTCGTCGGGGTAGCCGACCTCCTCCAGCGTGAGGCCGTGGGGATGCACGACCCGTACGCCCTGGTCGCGTCGCCGTCCGGCCATCACCTCGGCCGGCCAGGTCGTCGGTCGTCGCCCCTCCCCGACCGCGATCAGGCAGCCGACGAGCGAGCGCACCATGTTGTGGCAGAACGCGTCGGCGCGCACCGTGCCAACCGCGAGGCTGGCGTCGTCGCGGTGCCAGGCGAGGTCGAGCAGCGTACGGACCGTGGTCGCGCCCTCCCGCTGCTTGCAGAAGGACGCGAAGTCCTGGAGGCCGACCAGCGGCGCGGAGGCCTCGTTCATCGCGTCGAGGTCGAGGCGCCGGCCCCACGTCAGGACGTGGCCGCGCACCAGCGGGTCGGCGAGCTCCCGGGCGTCGGCGATCCGGTAGGCGTAGCGCCGCCAGGTCGCGGAGAAGCGTGCGTCGAACCCGTCGGGCGCCTCGACCACGCGGCGTACGCGCAGGTCGGCCGGCAGGATGCCGTCGACGCGACGGGCGAGGGCGTCCAGCGGCGGGTCGGTGGACCGGCCCGCGGACGCCGCCACGACGTCGGGCTCGACGTCGACGTGGGCCACCTGCCCGCGCGCGTGCACCCCGGCGTCCGTACGCCCGGCGACGGTCACCCGCACCTCCGGCACCCGCAGCGCAGTGGCCAGCGCGGACTCGAGGGTGCCCTGCACCGTGCGCCGCCCCGGCTGAGCGGCCCAGCCGGAGAAGTCGGCGCCGTCGTAGGCACAGTCGATCCGCAGGCGCACGCCAGCGATCCTAGGCGCTGCGCGAGGCGGACCCACGGGGTGGTGACCGCCCGCCCGGCAGCACCTAGGCTGGCGATGAGATGTCCCGGTCCCGACTCGTCAGCCGAGCCGTCGCGCTCGTCCTGGTCGCGACGTCCTCGCCGGCAGCCCTCGGCGTCTCGCTGGCCTCGGCTGCGGTTCCCAGCACCGCCGTGGCGTCCGCGGGCGACAGCGACGGCGACGGGCTCGACGACCTCGTCGACGGCTGCCCCACGGTGGCGTCGCCGAACCCGACCGGCTGCCCCAGCGCGACGCGTACGGCCCGCCTGCGCTGGCTCGAGGGCCGCGACCGGCTCGAGGCCAGGGTCCTCTCCCCCGAGCAGACCTGCGCCTCGCGCGCCCGGGTCAGCCTGTGGCGTGTCCGGCGCGGCGGGGACGTGAAGGTGGAGGGCGCGAACGCGTCGTACGTCGGCCGCCAGCGCTTCCGCGCCGTGCGACGCGCGACCTACTACGTGACGGTGTCGGCGTCCTACAGCTCGGGCCGCGCCGAGTGCCTCGGGGCGGTGTCGCGGAAGGTGCGGGTGCCCCGCCGCTGAACCTTGTTCAACCACATGGTTGACAACGCGATCAAAGCGGGCCTACCTTTTATTCAACCAATCAGTTGAAGAAGGTGCCTCGTGACCGACCAGCTCTCCCGGGTCTTCGCGGCCCTCGCCGATCCGACCCGCCGCGACATGGTGGCGCGCCTCACCGAGGCCGACCACACGGTCAACGACCTGGCGGCGCCCTACGACGTGAGCCTGCAGGCGGTCTCCAAGCACCTCAAGGTGCTCGAGGAGGCCGGCCTGGTGACGCGCAGCCGGGAGGCCCAGCGCCGGCCCGTGCACCTGGAAGCCGAGGTGTTCGACCTCATGACGAAGTGGATCGAGCGATACCGCCGGCAGGCCGAGGCGCGCTACACCGCGCTCGACGCCGTGCTCGCGCGGATGCAGGACGAGGAAGACCCCACCCACACCAGCGACACCCGCACGGAAGGAACCGCATCATGACCACCACGCACAGCCCCGACACGAACACCCGCTTCCCCGAGGCCGCGATCTTGGCCGACGAGCACGTCCCCGCGCTCCACGTCTGGCGCGACTTCGCCGCCACTCCCGCCCAGCTGTTCCGCGCCCACACCGACCCCGAGCTGTACGCGCAGTGGATCGGACCCGACGGGGTGGGGGCCGACATCACCCACTGGGACGCCCGCGACGGCGGCAGCTGGAGCTACACCGCGCGCGGCAGCGACGGCCGCGAGGACTTCGAGACGTCGTTCCACGGCTGCTTCCACACCGTGCGCGAGGACCGCATCGTGCAGACCTTCACGTGGGACGGCATGCCCGACGGCGTCTCCCTGGAGACGATGACCTTCGAGGACCTCGGCGACGGGCGCACCCGCCTGCACGCGGTGAGCCTGTGCGACTCCTTCGAGGACCGCGACGCGTGGCTGCGCAGCGGGATGGAGGTCGGGGTCAACGACGGCTACGCCGCGATCGACCGGATGCTCGCCGACGGCTCGATCTGATGGCCCTCCCGGACGACCCCGCCGACCGCCACGCAGCGGTCGCCGGGGGGTTCGGCCGGCTGGTCGAGCAGACTCCCGACTGGTCCGCAGCCGCACCCGTCGACGGGTGGACGGCGCGTGACGTGGTGGCACACCTCGTCGAGTGGTTCCCCGGCTTCCTGGCCGGCGGCGGGGTCGACCTGCCTGCCGGTCCCCCGGTGGTCGACGACCCGGTCGCCGCGTGGCGGCACCAGGCGGACGCCGTGCAGGCCCTGGTCGAGCAGCGCGGAGACGAGCCGTTCACGCATCCCCGCGCCGGCAGCCACCGGCTCGCCGACGCGGTCGACCGGTTCTACACCGCGGACGTCTTCATGCACTCCTGGGACCTCGCCCGCGCCGGCGGTCAGGACGCCGGGCTCGACGAGGACTTCGCCGCCCGGTTGCTGGAGGGGATGCGACCCATCGAGCAGCTCCTGCGCGACTCCGGGCAGTACGGGCCCGCGGTCCCCGTGCCCGACGACGCTCCGGCCGTCGAGCGGCTGATGGGCTTCATCGGCCGCGATCCCTCGTGGCGCCCGAGCAGCGGAGACGCACCGTGAGCACCGTCGTGATGCACAACGTGGTGTCGCTGGACGGGTTCGTCGCGGACCTGCACGACGACCCCGGCCCACTGTTCGACTGGTACTTCAACGGGGACCAGCACCTCACCGCGCAGGAGATGGACGACCCGTCCCCGGGCGGCCTGCGGGTGTCGCAGGCCTCCTACGACCACGTCCGTCCGGTGTGGGACGGCATCGGCTGCATGGTGATCGGTCGGCACCTGTTCGACATCACGAACGGGTGGGAGGGGCGACCCCCGACGGGTGAGCACGTGGTCGTGGTGTCCCACCGCCCCAGGCCGGAGGGCTGGCACCCGGAGGCGTCGTACCACTTCGTCGACGACGTGGCACGCGCCGTCGCGACCGCCCGGGAGCTGGCCGGGGACACGACCGTCTCGGTCGCGGCCGGCGACGTGGGAGGCCAGGCCTTCGCGCTCGGTCTCGTCGACGAAGTGGCGATGGACCTCGTGCCGGTCGTGCTCGGCACCGGCAAGCGGTACTTCGGCTCGGTCGACACCCAGCACCTGCTCGACGACCCCCACGTCGTCGTCCGGGGCGACCGGGTGCTCCACCTGCGGTTCCGCGTACGCCGCTGAACCGGACGTCGCGGCTGCGGCCCGGAGCTCCCGCCTAGGGTGGGCAGATGCGCCATGTCGTGTACGGCGCCGGCGCGGTCGGCGGAGTCGTCGGGGGCCGACTGGCCCTGACCGGCCACGCGGTCACCCTCGTGGCCCGCGGGGCGCACCTCGACGCGATCCGGGCGGGTGGGCTGGTCCTCGACGCCGGCGACGGCCGCCACCGCATCGACGCCCCGGCCACCGACTCGGCCGCCGAGGTCGGGTGGACCGACGACACCGTCGTGCTGCTGGCCGTGAAGTCGCACCAGGTGGGCGCCGCGCTCGCGGACCTGCGCGCCCACGCCCCGGCCGACGTACCTGTCGTGTGCGCCACCAACGGCATCGCCACCGAGACCGCGACGCTGCGGCTCTTCGCGCGGACGTACGCCGTGTGCGTGATGTTGCCCGCCACCCACCTCGAGCCGGGTGTGGTGGTGGCCGCGTGCCACCCGACCCCGGCGATCCTCGACATCGGACGGTTCCCGGGCGGGACCGACGCCGTCACGGCGGCCGTGTCCGCCGACTTCCGCGCAGCGGGGATCGCGTCCGAGGAGCGCGAGGACATCATGGCGATGAAGCGCCGCAAGCTCATCATGAACCTCGGCAACGGTGTCGACGCATCCTTCGCGCAGGGCGACGCCGCCGACGAGCTCGCTGCGCGGGCGCAGGCCGAGGGCGAGGACGTGCTCGCCGCCGCAGGGCTCACCGTCGTCACCGCTGAGCAGGACCGGCAGCGGCGCGGCTCCGTCCTCCGCAGGCGGCCCGACCTCGAGCGCTCCGGCGGGTCGACGTGGCAGAGCCTGGAGCGCGGGACCGGTGACTCCGAGATCGACTACCTCGCCGGCGAGGTCGTGCTACAGGGCCGGCTCCTCGGCATCCCCACCCCGGTCAACGAGGCCGTCGTCACCGCGACCCGAGCCCTGGCGTACGCCGGGGGTCCCGCCCGCAGCCTCGACGCCGCCGAGGTCCTCGCCCGGCTGTGACGCCACGGACGGACGACGAGGCCCGCCGTCCCGGTGGGGACGACGGGCCTCGTCGTGTGCGTTGCTAGGCGATCACTCGCCGGCGCGCGTGAAACCGGCGGCCTCGGCGGACTCGACGGAGTCGAACCACACCTCCGCCTCGGTCTGGGCGTACCACTGGCTGTCGGGCTCGTGGAACTTCATCGAGTTCTCGTTGCCCTTGATCGGGAAGCCGTCGGGGGCCTCGTCGACGTTCTCCATCGGCGCGTGCGAGCCGGCGTACTTGCCGCTCACGTTGCCGTCGGTGACGCCCTCGTCGGCGGCGACGACGGCGTCCTGGCCCTCGGTCTCGGTGCCCTCGGTGTCAGCGGCCTCGGTCTCGACGACCTCGGTCTCCTCGGCGGCGGGCGCCGGAGCGGCAGCGGCCTCGGTCTTGCGGGTCGACGGAGCCTTGGGGCTGTAGGCCTCGGTCACCAGCTCGATGACCGCCATGGGGGCGTTGTCGCCCTTGCGGGGGCCGATCTTGGTGATGCGGGTGTAGCCACCGGGACGCTCGGCGAAGGTCGGCGCGATCTCGGTGAACAGCGTGTGCACGACCGACTTGTCGCGGATGGTCTTGAGGACCTCGCGACGGTTGTGCAGGTCGCCACGCTTGGCCTTGGTGATCAGCTTCTCCGCGACCGGGCGCAGCAGGCGCGCGCGGGTCTCGGTGGTGGTGATCCGGCCGTGCTCGAACAGGGCGGTCGCCAGGTTCGACAGCATCAGGCGCTGGTGGGCGGGGCTACCGCCGAGGCGGGGACCCTTCTTGGGCTTGGGCATGGGGTGCCTTCTTCCTCTCGGGCCGTGTCAGGTACCCGGGTAGACGACCGGCCCGGTCATGGGCTGGGCCCGGTCGGTTTGGTGGGACGGCCCCGTGGTCGGGGCCGGGAGGTCAGAGCTGCTCGTCCTCGATGAACGCGTCGTCGTCGTCGTCGCCGTAGGCGGCGAGGGCGGCGTGCGGGTCGAAGCCGGGCGCGCTGTCCTTGAGCGAGAGGCCCATCTCGACGAGCTTGGCCTTCACCTCGTCGATGGACTTCGCGCCGAAGTTGCGGATGTCGAGCAGGTCCTGCTCGGAGCGCGAGATGAGCTCACCCACGGTGTGGATGCCCTCGCGCTTGAGGCAGTTGTAGCTGCGGACCGTGAGCTGCAGGTCCTCGACCGGCAGGGCCAGGTCGGCGGCGAGCTGCTCGTCGACCGGCGACGGGCCGATGTCGATGCCCTCGGCCTCGACGTTGAGCTCGCGGGCCAGGCCGAACAGCTCGACGAGCGTCTTGCCGGCCGAGGCGATCGCGTCGCGGGGACGGATCGACGGCTTGGTCTCGACGTCGATGACGAGCTTGTCGAAGTCGGTGCGCTGCTCGACTCGGGTGGCCTCGACCTTGTAGGTCACCTTCAGCACGGGGCTGTAGATCGAGTCGACCGGCATGCGGCCGATCTCGTTGTCGGCACCCTTGTTCTGCACGGACGAGACGTAGCCGCGGCCACGCTCGACCACGAGCTCCATCTCCAGCTTGCCCTTGTCGGACAGCGTGGCGATCTTGAGCTCGGGGTTGTGCACCTCGACACCGGCGGGCGGGGTGATGTCGGCGGCGGTGACGTCACCGGCACCGGACTTGCGCAGGTACATCACGACCGGCTCGTCGTGCTCGGAGGACACGACGATGCCCTTGAGGTTGAGGATGATCTCGGTCATGTCCTCGGTGACGCCCTCGATGGTCGAGAACTCGTGGAGGACGGAGTCGACCTTGATGCTGGTGACCGAGGCACCCGGGATCGAGCTGAGGAGCGTACGACGCAGCGAGTTGCCGAGCGTGTAGCCGAAGCCGGGCTCGAGGGGCTCGATGACGAACCGCGAGCGGAACTCGTCGACGGTCTCTTCCGTGAGGGTCGGGCGCTGAGCGATAAGCACGGAGTTTTTCCTTTCCGGATCCACCCGCTATATGACGGATCCGAACATGGTGAGGAGGGCGGAGAAGAGGAGTGGGAAGAGGGGCGTCGGTGGCCGTCCGAGGGCTCGGACGACCACCGACGGTGACTCACTTCTTGGAGTAGTACTCGACGATGAGCTGCTCCTGGACCGGCACGTCGATCTGTGCGCGGACCGGGACCTGGTGCACGAGGATGCGCATCCGCGACGGGATGACCTCCATCCAGGCGGGGACGACACGCTCGCCGTGGGTCTCGCGAGCCACGATGAGCGGCGTGAGCTCGAGGGACTTCTCGCGCACGTCGATGATGTCGTGGTCGGTGACCTGGAAGGACGGGATGTCGACCTTCTTGCCGTTGACCAGGAAGTGGCCGTGCACGACGAGCTGGCGGGCCTGGCGGCGCGTCCGGGCGAAGCCGGCGCGGTAGACCACGTTGTCGAGGCGGCACTCGAGGAGCTGCAGCAGGTTGTCGCCGGTCTTGCCCTGGCGGCGGCTGGCTTCCTTGTAGTAGCGGACGAACTGCTTCTCCATCACGCCGTAGGTGAAGCGGGCCTTCTGCTTCTCACGGAGCTGCAGCAGGTACTCGGACTCCTTGATACGGCCGCGGCCGTGCTGGCCGGGGGCGTAGGGGCGCTTCTCGAAGGCGGCGTCGCCGCCGACGAGGTCGACACCGAGACGGCGCGACTTGCGGGTCATGGGGCCGGTGTAACGGGCCATGTCAGTCTCTCTTTCTCAGTCTCGGGTCGGTCAGACGCGACGGCGCTTGGGCGGCCGGCATCCGTTGTGGGGGGTGGGCGTGACGTCCTGGATGGTGCCGACCTCGAGGCCGATGGCACCCAGCGAACGGATCGCGGTCTCACGGCCCGACCCCGGACCCTTGACGAAGACGTCGATCTTCTTCATGCCGTGGTCCATGGCGCGACGCCCGGCGGCCTCGGCGGCCATCTGAGCGGCGAACGGGGTGGACTTGCGCGAGCCCTTGAAGCCGACGGTGCCGGCAGAGGCCCACGAGATCACCGCGCCGGTCGGGTCGGTGATGGTGACGATGGTGTTGTTGAACGTGCTCTTGATGTGGGCTTCGCCCTGGGCGACGTTCTTCTTCTCCTTGCGGCGGACCTTGGTCGCGCGGCTCTTGGGAGGCATTCAGTAACTCCTGTGAGGTTCTGGTCTGGAAGCTTCGTGGGAAGAGGTCAGTGAGACGCCGTGAGGCGTGCGATCACTTGGCCTTCTTCTTGCCGGCGACGGTGCGCTTGGGGCCCTTGCGGGTGCGCGCGTTGGTCTTGGTGCGCTGGCCGCGGACCGGGAGGCCCATGCGGTGGCGGCGACCCTGGTAGCTGCCGATCTCGATCTTGCGGCGGATGTCCGCCTGGACCTCACGGCGGAGGTCACCCTCGATCTTGAAGTTGGCTTCGATCTCGTCGCGAAGCTTGACCAGCTCCTCGTCACCGAGCGTGTGGACCCGGGCGTTCGGGTCGACGCCGGTGGCGGCCAGGAGCTGCTGGGCGCGGGTACGGCCGATGCCGTAGATGTAGGTGAGTGCGATCTCGATGCGCTTGTCGCGCGGGAGGTCAACACCAACGAGGCGTGCCATGTGGCGGTTTCCTTGTCTGTTCTCGCGCTGGTTTCTGGTCGTGTCGCGTCCCATCCCGCCTCGGGTGGGCTCCGGCCAGTGCTCCGGAGGTGACTTCGGTCAGGCGGTGCCAGACCTAGCGATCACGTTGTGTGTAGTTGTGTTGCTGTGGTCCTGCTGGGGTTCAGGCCCGCTTGCCGCAAGCGGCTGCGCGGCTCGCGATGAGCGTTCAGCTCCGGCTGCGCCGTATCTGAACGCTCATGTTCAGCCCTGCCGCTGCTTGTGGCGGGGGTTCTCGCAGATGACCATGACCCGACCGTGACGGCGGATGACCTTGCACTTGTCACAGATGGGCTTGACGCTCGGGTTGACCTTCATGCCAACAAATCCTTGCTGCTCGGCTGGCGCTTGCGCAGATGGTGATCTCGCAAGCTCGATCACTTACTTGTAGCGGTAGACGATCCGACCCCGGGTGAGGTCGTACGGCGAGAGCTCCACCACGACCCGGTCCTCGGGGAGGATCCGGATGTAGTGCTGTCGCATCTTGCCGCTGATGTGCGCGAGCACCTTGTGCCCGTTGGCCAGCTCCACGCGGAACATGGCGTTGGGAAGGGCCTCCACGACGGTGCCCTCGATCTCGATCACGCCTTCTTTCTTCGGCATGTCCTCCACAATCTGTCGTCTCGTTGTCTACCGTGGCCCGGGAACCGCCCGGCACCCGCGAAGGTGGCCGGTGGACCTCGTGGGCGGATCCGGGAACCTCTTCCCGGGGCACGCGCGCGACCGTCTGACGACGTTCGCACGAGGTCCGGGCAGCCGCGAGGCGCCACGAAACACAGCCCACGTTGGGCCGACGCACCAGTTTAGTCAGGCGTACGTCGAGAACGCCAATCAGCGAGGCCGCGCAGCCGACCCGCGGCGGTCGCGACACGCCCGGTTGCGGGGGTCGGCGCGTCGCCGGCGGTGCGGGAGGCGGTGCCGGACCCGGTCTTGGTCCCGGTGCCGGGCCCCGCTCCCCCGCCCGGGGACGTACGCCGCAGCGACCGCAGGCTGGTCGCAGCCCGGAAGCGCTGCCACCGGCCGACCTCGTGCGACATCGCACGGCGCTCGGCGTCGATGGACTCCCAGTAGGTCGTCGCCGCGGTCACCTCGGGCGCGCTGGGCCCGAAGACGAAGCCGTCCGCGCGACGGGCCAGGGCGCCGGCCTGTCCCGACACGATGCCGACGGACTGCTCGCGCCGGGTGACGGTCGGGCCGAGTGGGACGACCTGCCCGAGGTCGCGGGCGTGGTCGACGAGCTCACGCCAGGCGCCGACGAAACGAGCCGACGGCGACTCGGCGGTGCGGCGCCGGTGCCGACGCCACGCCTTCAGGCCGACGACGGCACCGAGCAGCAGCGCGACCAGCAGCAGCGGGCCGCCGACGTAGGTCAGCACGACCCCGATCCAGCCGGGCACCCCCGGGATCAGGCCCTCGTCCTCCTCGGCGGCCTCCTTGCGCTTGGCCTTGCGCTCCTTGAGGTCGGGTTCGCTCTGCTCCCCCGCGTCGGAGGGCGGCGGGATCGGGTTCGGCGGCGGGATGACCGTGCCGGACATCGGCGTGTTGGTCTCGGGCACCTGGTCGGCGGGCGGGGTGGTCGACATGAACGCCTCGGTCGGCAGCGTCTTCCACGAGCCGTCCGCGGCCCGCAGCTCCACCCAGGCCGACACGTCCCTGCCGGTGACCCGGCCGCCCTCGGGCACGACCGCGCCGAGCACGACGCGCGCCGGGACGCCGATGTCGTTGGCGATCAACGCCATCGTGGCGGCGTACTGCTCGTCGTTGCCGACGATCTGCGGGGCGTTGACGAACTCGTCTGCCAGGCGCCACACGCTGTGGCCGGCGACGTAGATGCGCTCGGTGCGCCCGATGCCGTCGGAGTACTTGCCCTCCGACCGCAGGTGCTCGGCCGCGGCCAGCACCCGGTCCATCGGGTCGGGGCCGGCGTCCTCGGTCCACTTGTCGGTGGGCCCCTGGATGAACCCGGCACCCGTCGGAAGCGGGGTCGGCTCGGAGGAGCCCACGGTCTCCGCGGTCAGCTCGTCGTCCGGCTGGACGGCGGTGAAGGAGTAGCGGTCGCCCGGCTGGAGGCCGGTCGGCACGACCGCGGTCGAGGTGGCGAGGTTGTAGCGGAAGACCTCGGCCGTGGCACGCGGGTCCCCGGTCTCGAACGCCATCGACCGGAGCGCCCCGACCGTCGGCAGCCACACGCCGGTCCAGCCCTCACCGAGCGTGACGGTGGCCTCCACCTCGGTGCCCTCGACGGGGTTGTCGATCGTGGAGGACACCCGCTGGAACGAGTCGTCGGCCGGCCCGGGGAGCGCGTCGTCGGTCGCACCCCAGACCATCCCGTCGTAGCGGTCCATCGTGGCGAACCGGATCCGGGTGTCGGCCGGGACGCCCTCGATGTCGAGCAGCGTCTTGTCGTAGACGTTGGCGGGGTCGGACTTGCCCTTGAGGTCGACGTACTTGCGGAAGCCGGCGAGCGGCGAGGGGTAGCGACCGATGTCGAAGGGCGGCTCGACCCAGTTGCGCGCGACCGTGCGGGCGTCGTCGCCGTCGGTGAACAGCGCGCTGGCCGGGTGGGCGACCGCGGCCGCGAGCGCGAGCATCGCGACGGCGCCCACCCCTCGGACGTACGACGTGCTGCCCCCCTGCACGGCGGCACTGGCCCGGCGGGCCCTGACGGCCAGCCACGCGAGGGCCAGTGCGGCGAAGACCGACCCCTGCAGCAGCAGGGACTGCGGGTGCCGCACGCCCAGCAGGATCACGCCCGAGAGCAGGACCGTCATGCCGACGACGGGCAGCATCGCAGCCAGCCACGCCCGGCGTACGGGGAGGTGCGCCAGCGCGAGCCCCACCAGGCCGGCCAGCATGCCGGAGAGCCACGGCAGGACCAGCAGCGGTCCGTCGCCGTCGATGGGCGGCAAGGTGGTGAGCAGGTCCTTCCAGCCGAAGATCGCCTGGTCGGCCACCTTGGCCATCGTCGCGGCACCCGGCAGTGCGTACGTGTCGCCCAGCGAGCGCAGGGCCAGCGGTCCGCCGAGCAGGAAGAACAGCACCAGGCAGATCACGACGGCCGAGATGATCGGCCACCCGGCTGCTCGCGTGAGGTGGGTGACGGCCACCGCGACGACGGCACCGACCAGGCCCACCACCAGGTAGGCGGTGCCCGTGAACGAGGTCCCGAAGGCGCTCAGGGCCACCCCCGCGAGCGCCAGGGTGAAGGCGATGTCGACCCACGAGTGGCGGTCGGGGACGAGGGCGTGCGGGCGTACGCGGGTGCGGGTGCCGGTCGCGCCGGAGGCGAGTCTCATCGCACGCTCCAGCGGAGGAGGCCGCCGAGGTCCTCCTTGGCGGCGAGGTGCAGGACCGGCAGGCCACCGGTCTCGGTGACCCGGCTGGTCCCGGCGGGGTCCACGACGATGCCGAAGCGACGCACCTCGGGCGGGAACGCGGCCGCGGCGCGGAGCAGGTCGGTGAACGCCGACTCGCTGCCACCGACGAGGAAGGCCAGGCTCGTGTCGGGCGCGAGCGTGGTGGCCTGCCGGCCGGACTCCACGAGCCCGCGGTCGCCGAAGTCGGCCCGGCAGACCGCGTCGAGCGCGAGGTGGCCGTCGGAGCCGGAGGAGGCGTGCGCGCCACAGACGAACGACACGTCGAACTCGTCGAGCACCGCGCGGACCGCGATCGAGGCGGCGACCGCCATCGCGGTCTCGAAGTCCTCGGGGTCGGCCCACGAGCCGAGCCGGTCGTCGACCACGATCGTGGCGTGGCTGCGCCGGGTGTCGAGGTACTGGCGGACCAGCAGCGCCGACTCACCGGTGGACGCCATCACCTTGGCCGACGACCGCCAGTGGATGTGGCGCAGGTCGTCGCCGGGGACGTACTCGCGCAGCGCGTGGAAGGCCAGGTCGCTCTGGCTGACGGCGTCGGTGGAGACACCCTCGAGGTCGCGGAGCAGACCCGCACCGAGCGACTCCATCGGCACGAGGTGCGGGCGCACCAGCACCTCGCGCACCGGGGTCCACACCACGTCGCGGGAGAAGACACCGATCGGGTCGCCGCGACGGGTCATCGCCGGTCCGACCGCGATCACCCCGCGCCGCTCGGTGCGGATGGTGAACGACTCCTCGTGCGCGGCGCCGGGTGCCAGCGAGCTGATGCCGTAGCGGTGCACGGCCGACCCGACCGGCACCTCGAGCGTGGTGGGCACCAGCCGGGAGCTCGCCCGGTTGACGACGAGGACGCCGGCCGCCACGGACTCCCCCGCCGCGACCCGCTCGGGCTGGAGGCGCAGGTCGACCGACACCGAGGTGCGACCCAGCAGGAAGGGCAGCGCCAGCACGATCAGCGCCAGGCACGCGGTGCCGAGGACCGCCAGCTCACGCCAGTGCGTGACCGTGGCGACCAGGAGCGCACCCAGGCCCAGGGCGAGGACCAGCCAGCCGATCGGCTTGATGACCTCCAGCGCGTCGTTCAACCGCTGCCTCATGGGGGTCGTCAGGCCCCCACGCGATCGGTCGGCGGGGCCACGGAGTCGAGCAGCCGCGAGATGACGGTCTGGACGTCCACACCGCTGAACTGCGCCTCGGCGTCGAGCAGCAGCCGGTGCGAGAGCACCGGCTCCGCGAGGTCCTTGATGTCGTCGGGGACGACGTGGTCGCGGCCGTCCGCGGCCGCCCACGTCTTCGCGACCCGGACGAACGCCAGGCACCCGCGCGGGGAGAGGCCGAGCTTGACGTGCGGCTGGCGGCGCGACTCCTCGGCGAGCTCGGCGACGTAGCCGACGACGGCGGGGTCGACGTAGACCTCGTCGGCGAGGCCGCTCATCTGCGCGATCGTCGCGGCCGTGATGACGGGCGTGACCAGGGCCGCGCGGTCGCGGATCGCCGCGTTGTTGAGCAGCTCCACCGTGGCCTGCCTGTCGGGGTAGCCGACGGACGTCTTCATCAGGAAGCGGTCCAGCTGGGCCTCGGGCAGGCGGTAGGTCCCGGCCTGCTCGATGGGGTTCTGGGTGGCGATCACCAGGAACGGCTTGCCGACGGGGTGCGCGACGCCGTCGACGGTGACGCGCCCCTCCTCCATCACCTCGAGCAGCGCCGACTGCGTCTTGGGCGAGGCACGGTTGATCTCGTCGGCGAGCACGATGGTGTGGAAGATCGGCCCGGGGTGGAACTCGAAGGTGCCCTTGTGCTGGTCGTAGACGGTCACGCCCGTGACGTCGGACGGCAGCAGGTCGGGCGTGAACTGGATGCGCGCGTGGCTGCCCTGGACGGTGTTGGCGAGCGCCCGCGCCAGCATCGTCTTGCCGGTGCCCGGGAAGTCCTCGAGCAGGACGTGCCCCTCGGAGAGCAGGCAGGTCAGCGCCAGCCGTACGACGTGGCGCTTGCCGAGGACGGCCTTCTCCATGTTGTCGGTGAGCTGGTCGAAGGTCGACTTGAACCACTCGGCCTGTTCGTGGCTGATCGTCATCTCGTTGTTCCTGTCAGGTGGGCTGGGTTCGGGGGCATCAGTTGTTGCTGACTTCCCACGAGACCGTGGACGTGTTCGTCTGCAGTCCGGTGGTGTCGGTGCACGTGACGGTCACCGTGCCACCCGGGGCGTACCACTCGGTCTCGATGCCGCTGCCGGGGTGGTTCGAGTTCTGGAGGCCGGGGTTGCCGCTCGTCGGGTTGAGCACGGCACCGTCGACGGAGCAGTTGTAGTTCTCGAGGAAGCCCTCGGTCGCGAGCCGGATCGTGCTGCAGCTGTTGACCAGGCAGGCGGGCTGGCTGGGGCTGGTCTTGCAGGCACGCGTCGTGTTGAGCCCGTCACCGCAGGCCTGGCCTCGGGCGATGCTGACCGTCGGGGCGGGCGGGAGCCCCGACTTCGTCCGGTTCTCGCCCTCGTCCTCCCCCCGCCCCGACCTGACCGGGTCGAAGACGACCACGCTGAGCCGGACGTCCTGGTTGAAGCTCGCGGTCGTGTAGGTCTTGGTCTGCACGCTGAACTGGCCGGTCACGCCGGGCTGCGTGGTGACCGGCTGCTCGGCGTCACTGTCGAGGTCGTAGCGGACGGACACGGGCGCGCCGTTGGCCGTGCCGGTGATCACCCAGTAGATGTTCTTGCCGTTCACCACCGGGCGGATCTCGGTGAGGGCGTTCCCGAGCGGGCCGTAGCTCTGCGCCTGCTTCGCCCCGCTGAGGGTGCAGCCGGCGGGCGCCTTCTCGTTGCACACCCGCAGCTCGACGTTGTAGGCCTGTTCGTTGCTCGGCATGCTGACCTTGGTGGTCACGGTGCCGGTCGTGTTCGGCAGCGGCCTGGCGACCACGCCGCCCACCAGGACGTCGACGTTGCTCACGCTGCCGCGCGAGTCGGGCACCGTGAAGGTGAGCTGCACCTCCTGGCTGACGCCGGTGGGGGCCACCGACCAGTCGGACCAGCCCGCCGGTCGGCCGACCAGTGCCACGGAGCCGCCCTCGCTCGGCGCCGACCGGTTGCCCGGCTCGCCCTCCGGCTGGTTGGTCGCGACCACGCGGTAGGTGTAGGTGAGTCCGTCGTAGGGCAGCCCCGAGTGGGTGCACGTCAGTGACGCGAGCCGCTGGCAGCCCGGCACGGTGCCCGAGGTCTGGCCGTTGGTGTAGGTCACGGTGTAGACGGCGGGCCCGGGCCCCTCGGCCTGCACCGCCTGCCAGCCGATGCGTACGTCGGTCTGGTTCGCGCCCGACTGCAGGTCGGTCACCGTCGGCGCGGCAGGCGCCGGCGGGGTGCCGAGCGGCTGGAACTCCGTCGACGAGCGGGGCAGGGAGTACTCGATGCGGTTGCGGGCCCGGATGGTGAAGACGTACTTCTCGTTGTTGTTGAGGCCCGTGGCGGTGAACTCGGTCTCGTCGCCGGGGACCTCGGTGGCGCCCCCTCCGACCCACGTGACGGAGTAGCTGAGGATCCGCGAGGTGTTGGTGGCCGGCTTGTCCCACGCGACGGTGATCGTGCCGTCGCCACGGCTCTTCATCCGGATGTTCTGGACGCGGCCGGGCGCGGTGTCGGCCCGGGCGGAGCGCGACAGCTCGCTCCACTCGCTCGCGCCGACGCGGTTCACGGCCTGCACCCGGAAGCTGTAGTTGCCCGCGGCGTCGAGCTTGCGGAAGACGCACTCGTTGGTGGCGCAGCGCTGGGTGGCTCCCTTGCGCTCCTCGCGCACGACGTAGTGGGTGATGGGCGCACCCCCGTCGTCGTCCGGCGGCTTCCACGACATCTTGATCGTGCCGACCTCGTCGGAGACCGGGTAGGGGCGCGGCTCGCCGGGCTGCGACGGCGTGCCGATCACCTGGAACTGGATCCGCGCGTCGGCGCGGCGCTCGGGCGGCGGGTCCGCGGACGAGACGTCGCTGACGACGAGGCGGAAGTCCGCCTGCACGCCTCGCGTGTCCTTGGCGGCGGTGAGGGTGAGCCGGCTGCCGTCGGCGCTCGCCCGCACGCCGGGGTTGCCGATGTTCTCGACCGACACGATGTTCGGGGACGGGTCCGCCACGCCGGCCTGCAGGTAGGCCCCCACGTCGAAGGTGCGGGTCTGCCCGGCCTCCATCGTCTCGACCTTGATCGGCAGCATGGTCGGCGGCGGCGCCTGGGCGAGGCGGAAGCGCACCTCCTCGGTGTTGCTGTCGCCGGCGCGTACGGCGAGGACGGCCTCCCCGCCCTGCGTCGCGGAGTCCGAGGCGGTGATCGCGACGACGGACCCGGCCGCGTCGCCGACGTCGACCCCGGCCAGGTCCTGGCTCCACCCGGCGTCGTAGGTGAGTCCGGCCGCGTCGCGCGGGTCGACGGTGAAGACCTTGCAGAAGGTGGCGATGTCGAGGTCGTAGCGCTGACCGGCCGCGATCGGCACGACCGAGTCGGGGCACTCGAGGGTCGGCTTGTCGTCGCCGACCTGCACCGGGATCGACAGCAGCACGGTCGCGCCGTCGGCGGTCGTCGACGTGTCCTCGTTGCCGCTCGCGTCCTCGGCCGAGGTGACCTCGACCAGGACCGCGCCGGGGCCACGGAAGTCCGGCGCCGCGCTCAGGGTGAAGCCCCGCTCGCCGTCGGGACCGGCCTGCAGCGCGGACGGCGACGCCGACCAGGAGCGGCGACCCGAGGCGAGGCGCACCTCGGCGTCACCGGGCGCCTCGACGTAGTCGGCGAGCTTGCCGGTCGTCGTCTCCCCGGCGTCGAGCTCGATGAGCGTGCCGTCGGGGACGTAGGGCAGGCCGTTGCCGGTGGGCGGGATGTAGACCGCTGCCGCGCTCGAGGCACCCTCGGAGTCCTCGACCACGAACGGCAGGACCTTGGGCGCGGCACCGCGGTCGGCACGCACCTCCACCCCGTCCACCACGGTCGCACCCGCGCCGACCTCGGTGACCTCGAGCGCCTCGGCCGGTCCGTCGGGGTCGTACGCCCCCTCCAGCACGTCGACCAGGACGCTGCCGCTGTCGTCGGCGCGCCCGAACGCGTCGTAGACGACCGGCGGGTTGTTGAACGAGCTCGTCGTCTGCAGCGTCATCGTCGCTCGGGACTCGCTCAGCCCGTTGGACACGCTGTAGACGATGACAACGGGCGGCGCCTCGAGCGAGTCCGGGGCGGGGACGCTGACGAGGTTGGTCTCCTCGTCGTGGGTGACGCCGTCCGGCGCGTCGAGCAGCTCGACCTCGGCGGCGTCGCCGGGGGCGATGAAGTCGTTGGCGAGCGGGTCGAAGGTGGCGGTGCGGCCCGGCTCGACGGTCAGCCGGTCCTCGACGGCGAGGGGAGGCTGCGGCTGGCCGGGCTTGACGACCGCCACGCGCGCGGTGCCGGTCGCGAACGCGCCTCGGGCGTCGACGACCGAGTAGGTGAACTCGTCGGTGCCGACCGTGCGCGGGTAGGCCTGGTACTCGAGGAAGTTGCCGCCGTAGGACACGATCCGGCCCAGGCGGGGAGCGGAGGTGACGCCGGTGACGGTGACCGGGTCACCGTTGCGGTCGACACCGACGCCGGGGACACGGACCTTGATGGTGTCGCCCGAGACCACCCGTCCCTCCAGGGTCGGGGGCTCCGGCGGGTCGTTGGGGTCGTCGGCCGGGACGACCGTGACCTCGAGCAGACCGGTGGCCCGCTTGCCCTCGAGGTTCTGGGCGACGTAGGTGATGGAGTAGGTGTCGCGTTCCTTGATCGTGTCCGGGGCGACGTAACGCACCACCCGGCCCGACACGAACGCCTTGCCCACGTCACCGGTGACGTCGATCGGGGCCACCACGTCGAGCCGCCCCGGGGTGTCGGTGTCGACCAGGTCGGCCAGCAGCGTCAGGCGGTCGCCGGCGGGCGACACGTCGTTGTCCAGGACCGGGGCCGAGACCGCGGCGCCCGCGCGGACGACGACCTTGTCGGCGACCGTGATCGGGGTGTTGTCCTCCGGCTCGGGACGCTGGGTCACCACGACCTCGCCACGTACGCCGGAGCTGGGTCCGTTGGTGATCGTGTAGGACACCGTCTGCGTCCTCGGCAGCAGGTCGGGCTGGACCGCGGAGATCCGCAGCCAGCGACCATCGACGATGGCGACGTCGAGCTGGCCGGCCCGGTCCCCCGACGCCCGCTGGACGGTCAGCAGGCCGCCGGCCGGGTCGAGGTCGTTGGCCAGGACGTCCACGATGCCGGGGGCCTGGCCGTAGAGCGTGAGCGTGTCGGGCATCGCGACCGGAGGGGCGGCGCGCTTGGGCGCGGGCCTGACGTCGACGCGGACGGTGCCCTGGTCGAGCGGCGCGTTGCCGTAGCCCGCGTCGTAGCTGAGGAAGTAGGTGCCCGCGCGCTCACCGGTGAAGGTCAGCTGACCGGACTCGAGGTCGGAGACGACCTTCGCGCCGGGCTGCTGGGGGACCTTGCCCCCCAGCACGAGCTCGGCGTCGGTGTCGTTGGGGTCCGAGCCCGGGAGGTCGTTGAGCAGCGGACGGATCTTGATCGGCTTGCCGACCTCGCCGCGGACGACGTCGGGCTCGGCGCTCGGCGCGAACGCCTTCTGGTCCGAGCGCGCCTGGACCTGGAAGCTGATCGACTTCCGCACCGGCGCCGAGCGGCCGTCGGTGACCCCGAACTCGACCCGGACGAGCTGCTGCTGTCCCTCGGCGTCGCCGGTCGGGGCGGTGAAGCGGATCCGGCCGTCGGCGGTGGTGCGCGCCCGCGCACCGGACTCCTCGCCGCCGACCGCCTGCGCCGAGTCGAGCAGCAGCGTGTCGCCGTCGCGGTCGTCGCGCCAGTCGGACAGCACCGGGACGGAGAGCGCGCCGCCGTGCGGCACCTTGTAGGTGGGCTTCTCGTAGCCCTCGCGCAGCGCGGGCGACTCGTTCTGGCCGTCTGCGCGCACCTCGATGTCGACCGCCGCCTGGGCCGAGACACCGTTGCGACCGTCGTCGATGTAGTAGTCGAAGGTCGCCGGGCGGGCGTCCTCGGGCATCTGCAGCACCAGGGTCTGCCCGTCCGGGCTGATCTCCACGCGGGCGCCGCCCGAGGGCTGGTCGACGTCGACGATGCTCAGCAGGCGCCCCTCGGGCGCGGAGTCGTTGTCGAGCGGGTGCAGCACGGTGGTGCGCCCGGCACGTACGCCGTAGGAGTCGGGCTTGGCGCGGGGCGGGCGCCGGTCGGCGTCGCTCTGGTTCTCGTTCTCCTCGTCGTCGTCGTCCTTCTTCTTCTTCGACGTGAAGGCGTCCCAGTTGTCGATCCGGACCGGCTTGTCCTCCTGGACGTCCCAGACAGTGCCGCTGTTGGCGTCGTTGAGCACGATCTCGCCGCGGTTGACCCGGAACGCGAGGGTGGTGGCGTTGCCGGTGAGGTCCATCTCGTTGACGTCCTGCGACCCGCACTGGACGGCCACGGCGCCCAGTCCGCCCGACCATGCGCCGTAGACGCAGGCACCGAGGCGTACGGGCGCGGCCGGCTTGCCCGTCATGCCGGAGACCGTGGTGCTCCCGCCGGACTCGAGGTCGATGCTCAGCAGTCCTTCGGGGGTGCCGACCAGGACCGCGTCGTAGGCGGGTCCGGACTGCTGCAGCACGCTGCCGGGCGGGACGGACGCGGTCGCACCGCCGACGACGCTGACGACGCCCGCGTCGGCGTCGAGGGTGACGATCCGGTCGCCGACCGTGGTGACCTCCGAGACACCTCCCGCATCTCCCGGGAGGTCCGCGACGACGGGCTTGCCGAACGCCGTGTCCCGGGGTGCGAGCGTGGTGACGGTCCGCTCCTCGGTCGAGGTGACCACCACCGTGCCGTCGAGGCCGACGGCGAGGGCCGCTCCCTCGCCGGCCTCGGCGAGGGGATCGGCCTGCCGGTCGACCACGCTCATCAGGGGCTTGCCGACCTGGCTGTCGTAGCGCACGGCCCAGACCTCGCCGGTCTCCGCGTCGGCCGTGGCGAGCGTCCCGCCGGCCATCCGCACGTCGCCGTTGACCGGGACCGCGGCCGAGCCGCCGTCCTGGGCCTCGAGCCGGCTGGTCTCGATGGACTGCCCGCGGGCCGCGTTGCGGTTGAGGGTGACGACCGCGGCCCCGTCCTGCACCACGTCGAGCCGCGCCTTGCCGTCCTGGCCGGGCACGACGCCGTCGAGCTGGTTGATCGGCTTGTTGAGGCGCCCCGACCAGCCCAGCTTGCCGTTGACCACCCAGACGCCGCCGTCGTTGAGCTCGGCCTCGTGCTTCTTGTAGCCCTCGGCGGACAGTGCGTACGCCACGACCGCGGCCGACGCGACCGCCAGGGCGACGCCGGAGGCGATGCCCACCCTGTGCCGACGCAGAGCCGTCACACGTGCCACGCCAGTCCCCCTTGGCCCACGGATGACGTGCGCCCGCCGCAGTCACCCAGAGGAGGGTAAGTATGTCCCGGAGGTTCCGACAAGTTTCCGACCAATCCTGATCATGTGCGCGGGACAGGTCCGATGGGTGATGATGGAACGGTGGGCGTGTACGAGGGGAGCCGACGTTGATCGTGGAAGCGCGGTACGCCAGGGGGTCTGGCGTGCTCGTCGGCAGTGGCGCCCACTGGGTGCTGCTCACCGACCCCGGCGACGAGCAGGTCGTGCAGGAGATCTGGGACGTGCTGGCGATGCCGGCGACGTCCGGCGCCGGTGTGCTCGAGCGGGTGACGGCGATCGTCGAGAAGGCGTTCGAGGGTGATCCGCCCGCCCTCGCGGCCGTCGACTTCACCTCGGGGGCGTCCTCGACGCTGTCGCGCGGCTCCGGGCACGTACGCCTCGCCGGCCCGTCGCGGGTGCTGAGCCTCGACGGCGGGGCCGACCCCGCGGAGCTGGCGGCGACCCGTCGCCTCGTCGGCGGGGTGGTGGCGGCCGACCGCGTGGACCTGACCCCGATGTCCGCCCGCACCGCTCCCGCCCCCACGCCCCGAGCGCGGGAGGTGGCGGCGCCGCCGGCGTCCGGCGCGCTCATCGACGGCATCCCGGAGGCGATCCTGGCCGCCAAGGGTCCCGAGGGTCCTCCCCCGCGCACCCGCGTGCGTCGGCCGGTCGAGGACACCGGCTCGCTGATGGACACCTCCGAGCCCGACCCCCTCGTGGTGCAGCGGATCGAGGAGGGCGCCCACACCACCATCCGGCCCGCGTCGGACCCGCACGCCGCCCCCGAGCCCGACGACCACGACGGCGCCACCACGATGCGCCCGGCCCACCTCGCGCACGGCACGCTCCCGACGGTGCTGGCGGTCAGCTGCCCGCTCGGCCACCTGACGCCGCCGGTCTCGCCGCAGTGCCGGGTCTGCCACCAGCGGGTCGCGCCGCAGGAGCCGCGCCGCGTCGACCGACCGGCCCTCGGCGGCCTGCGCCTGCCCACCGGCGAGGTGGTGCCGCTGGACCGCGGGGTCGTGCTCGGCCGCAAGCCCGCCCCGCCCACCGGCAGCAGCGACTGGCCCCACCTCGTGCACCTGCCGTCGGACCACTCCTTCGTCTCGCGGCGGCACCTGCAGATCGAGCTCGACGGCTGGGACGTCGTCGCCCGGGACCTCGACAGCCGGGGCGGCACGACCATCGCTCCGCCGGGGCGCGAGGCCGAGCGCATGCGGCCCGGTGACGCGTACGTCCTCGAGCCGGGCACCGTCCTCGACATGGCCCACGTCTACGCGGTCCGCTTCGAGACGGGGGCGGTCGCCCGGTGAGCGCCCCGATCATCCCCGGGTTCGCGTTCGTCGAGCACCTCGGCAGCGGCGGCTTCGCCGACGTCTTCCTCTACGAGCAGCAGTGGCCCCGCCAGCGGGTGGCGGTCAAGGTCGTGCGCCCCGACGTACCGCTGACCGACCGCGAGAAGTACCTCTTCACCGCCGAGGCCAACGCGATGGCCAGGCTGGCCGACCACCCCTACATCGTCTCGGTGATCACCGCCGGCGTGACCGCCGAGGGCGGGCGCCCCTTCCTCGTCATGCGCTACTGCCCGCCGCCGGACCTCGGCGTGCGCGTGCGGTCCAACCCGATGGCGCCCGTCGACGCGGTGTCCACCGGCATCAAGCTCGCGAGTGCGATCGAGACGGCCCACCGCTCCGGCATCCTGCACCGCGACATCAAGCCGAGCAACGTCCTGGTCACGACCTACCACGAGCCCGCGCTGACCGACTTCGGCATCGCGGGGCACATGGCCGACGTCGACGGGGACAACGACGTCCGCATCTCCTACCCGTGGTCCCCGCCGGAGCTCCTCGACGGACGCTCCAACGGTTCCGTGGCCTCCGACGTCTACTCCCTGGGTGCGACGATCTGGCACCTGCTGGTGGGGCGTTCGCCGTTCTCCATCCCGTCGGGCGACAACTCGACGCGGGCCCTGAGTGCGCGGATCCTGCACGCCACTCCCCCCGCCACCCAGCGACCCGACGTCCCGCCGGCACTCGACCGGCTGCTCCAGCAGTGCCTGGCCAAGCGGCCAGAGCACCGACCGGAGAGCGCGCTCGAGCTGGCCCGGGCGCTCCAGCGGATCGAGTCCGCGGCCGGATGGGCCCGCACCGCCGTCGCGGTCGAGGGCGACCGCCCCGACGCGTCCGTGACGGCGCCGGAGGTCCCCGAGGCACCCGAGGACGCCACCGCGATGAAGCCGGTGACGGTGATCTCGGCCAGTGGTCCGCGCCGCATCGCCGCCCAGGACGTCGTGCCGGTGGTCGACCCCGACGCGGAGGAGCCTGCCGCCAGGGCCGGCCTCGTGTGGGCCGGAGTCGGAGCGGCCGTCCTCGCGCTGCTCGTCGGCTTCCTGGTCCTCGGCGGTGACAGCCGCGGGGAGGACCCCGGGGTCGTCGTCCCCACCGAGTCGCGGACGCCGGACCCGGTGGTCCCCGACGTGCTGACCGAGGCGGTGGCCCTCACCGGCAGCCGCACCCCGCGGGGGGTGCTGTTCGAGTGGCGCCCGCCCGTGCCGGTCGAGCCGGGCGACTCGTTCAGCTGGCACCGCGACGACACCGGCGAGTACGGCAACACCGACCGGCGGCGCCTGCTCGTACGCACCGACGCGCCCGTCTGCCTCGACGTCAAGATGACCCGTGGGTCCGACAGCTCGCCCCGGGCGAGCCGGTGCGTGTCCTGACCTCGCCCTGTCGGGGAGGTCAGGACACCGTCGTCAGCCGTCGTCCCAGTCTCGGCGCGGGCCCGACTTCGCGTCCTGCTCCTCGGCGGACATCCGGCTCGAGGCCCACAGGGACAGCACCGCGGTGATCGCCAGCGTGGCGACGATGACCACGAGCGAGAGCCAGATCGGGATCTCGAGCCACGCGTAGTCGAGGTGCTCGCCGCCGTTGATGAACGGCAGCTCGTTCTCGTGCAGCGCGTGGAAGAAGAGCTTGACGCCGATGAAGGCCAGCAGGAACGCCAGGCCGTAGGACAGGTAGACCAGGCGCTGGAGCAGGCCGCCGATGAGGAAGTAGAGCTGGCGCAGGCCCATCAGCGCGAAGATGTTGGCCGTGAGCACCAGGTAGGGCTCCTTGGTGATGCCGAAGATCGCGGGGATCGAGTCGAGCGCGAACAGCAGGTCCGTGGTGCCCAGCGTGAGGATCACGATGAACATCGGGGTGATCATCCGCTTGGCGTTGTCGCCGGTGATGAACAGCTGCTTGCCGTGCCACTCCGAGGTCGCCGGGAAGCGGCGCTCGACGAAGGCGACGAGCTTGTTCTCCTCGAACTCGTCCTCGTCCTCGTCCTCCGCGCCCTCCTTGGCCAGCTTGAACGCCGTGTAGACCAGGAAGAGGCCGAACAGGTAGAAGATCCAGCTGAAGTTGCTGATCGCCGCGGCACCCACCGCGATGAAGATCGCGCGCATGACCAGCGCCATCACGATGCCGATCATCAGCGCGTACTGCTGGAGCTCACGCGGGACGGCGAACTTCGCCATGATGATGATGAAGATGAAGAGGTTGTCGATCGACAGCGAGTACTCGACCAGCCAGCCCGAGAAGAACTCCAGTGCCGGCGTGCCGCCGGAGGTGAACCACACGCCGAGGCCGAAGAGCACGGCGAGTCCGACGTAGATCGAGAGGTAGGTCGCGCACTCCTTCATGCTCGGCTCGTGCGGCCGGCGGCCGACGATGGCGAGGTCGAAGGTGAAGATCGCGATGGTCACCACGGCGGTGGCGATCCAGACCCAGGTGGGGACGTCCACTCTGTTGCTCCTAGCAGTGAGGCGAGTTCGGTGCCCGCGCGCAGCGCACGGACGCCGGAGGTCTCTTCCGCTCGCCGCTACGGCGAACCAGTGGCACCGGGCACCGCTCGCGCGGCCGCCGTACTGACGACACCACTACCGGGGAATACTCCCCTCCAACCGCGCCAGTCTGTCACGCACCCGCGGGCGGGGGCGAAACGGGCGTCAGCGTCCGCCGAATGGGACGCCGAGCTCCGCGAGCCGGGCCGCACCGCCGTCGACGGCGGTCAGCACCCACGCGCCCCGGTCGGTCAGGGTGAAGGTGTGCTCGAAGTGGGCGGCGAACGAGCCGTCGACCGTCGCGACGGTCCACTCGTCCTCCAGCAGGTCGGTGTGCTTGCTGCCGAGCGTGACCATCGGCTCCACCGCGAGCGCGAGGCCCTCCACGAGCGTGGGGCCCCGGCCGCGTCGCCCGACGTTGGGCACGTTGGGGGGCATGTGCATCTCGGTGCCGATGCCGTGCCCGGTGTAGTCCTCGAGGATGCCGTAGCGGCCCTGTCCGCGGACATACGTCTCGACGGCGTGGCTGATGTCGGTCACCCGGCCGCCGAGGCGTGCCGCGGCCATGCCGCGCCAGAGCGACTCCTCGGTGACGCGCAGCAGCTCGGTCACCTCGTCGGCGACCTCGCCGACCGGGACCGTGATCGCAGCGTCGCCGTGCCAGCCCTCGACGATCGCGCCGCAGTCGATCGAGATGACGTCACCCTCGGCCAGCACGCGCGGACCGGGGATGCCGTGGACCACCTCGTCGTTGACCGACGCGCAGATCGTCGCGGGGAACGGCGGGTGGCTGTAGCCCTTGAACGACGGGATGCCGCCGTGGTCGCGGATGTTGGTCTCGGCGAGGGTGTCGAGCTCGAGCGTGGTGGCACCGGGGCGCACTGCCTCCCGCAGGAGCTCGAGGGTCTCCCCCACGAGCCGACCTGCGACCCGCATGAGGTCGATCTGCTCGGGGGTCTTGATCTCGATGCCCCGGTCGCGGAAGCCCACGGGACCGCTCAGCTCTGCGGGATCTCGTCGAGCGCGGCGAAGATGCGGGCCGTCACGTCGTCGACCTCGCCCATCCCGTCGACCTCGACGAGGATGCCGCGCTCGCGGTAGACCTCGATCAGCGGCGCGGTCTGCTCGAGGTAGACCTCCTGACGACGCCGGATGACGTCCTCGGTGTCGTCGGCTCGGCCGTCCGTCACCGCGCGCTGCAGCAGGCGCTGGACGAGCTCCTCGGAGTCGACGGTCAGCACGACCACGGCGTCGAGGCGGTGGCCGGTGAACTCGATCATCCCGTCGAGCTCGGTGACCTGGGCGAGGGTGCGGGGGTAGCCGTCGAGCAGGAAGCCCGGTGCGGCGTCGGCCTCGTCGATGCGGTTGCGCACCATGTGGTTGGTGACCTCGTCGGGGACGTACTCACCGGCGTCCATGTAGCGCTTGGCCTCGATGCCGAGCGGGGTCCCCTGCGAGACGTTGGCGCGGAAGATGTCGCCGGTGGAGATCGCAGGGACGCCGAAGTGGTCGGCCACGAAGCGCGCCTGCGTGCCCTTGCCCGCACCGGGCGGGCCCATGAGGATGAGTCTCATCTACTTCAGGAATCCTTCGTAGTTGCGCTGCTGGAGCTGGCTCTCGATCTGCTTCACGGTGTCGAGTGCCACGCCGACCATGATGAGGATGGACGTGCCGCCGAACGGGAAGTTCTGGTTGGCCTGGATCATCGCGAAGGCGACGAGCGGGACCAACGAGATCAGGCCGAGGTAGAGCGCTCCAGGGAACGTGATGCGGGACAGGACGTAGGACAGGTAGTCCTCGGTCGGCTTGCCCGCCCGGATCCCGGGGATGAAGCCGCCGTACTTCTTCATGTTGTCCGCCACCTCGACAGGGTTGAAGGTGATCGAGACGTAGAAGTACGTGAAGAAGATGATGAGGGCGAAGTAGGTCGCCATGTAGAGCGGGTGGTCGCCGCCGACGAGGTAGGTGCCGATGAAGTCCAGCACCGGGTTCTGGCTCTCCGGGTTGAACTGCACCGCCATCGCCGGCAGGTAGAGCAGCGACGAGGCGAAGATGACCGGGATGATGCCGGCCTGGTTGACCTTCAGCGGGATGTAGGTCGAGTTGCCGCCGAACATCTTGCGTCCGACCATGCGCCGGGCGTACTGCACCGGGATGCGGCGCTGGGCCTGCTCGATGAAGATGACGCCCGCGACCAGGATCAGGCCGACGACCATGACGATGGAGAAGGTGAGCCAGCCCTGCGAGGTCTGGACGCTCCACAGCGACGCCGGGAAGGTCGCGACGACCTGCGTGAAGATGAGGATCGACATGCCGTTGCCGATGCCGCGGTCGGTGATGAGCTCACCGAGCCACATGATCACCGCGGTGCCGGCCGTCATGGTGACGACCATGACGAGGAACGTCGCGGTGCCGTCGTCGTGCAGCAGGTCGCGGGTGCAGCCCTGGAGCAGGGCGCCGTTGCGCGCGAGCGCGACGATGCCGGTGGCCTGGAGGACCGCGAGACCGAGGGTGAGGTAGCGGGTGTACTGGGTGATCTTCGTCTGCCCGGCCTGGCCCTCCTTCTTCAGCGCCTCGAGCCGCGGGATCACCACGACGAGCAGCTGCAGGATGATCGAGGCCGTGATGTACGGCATGATCCCCAGCGCGAAGATGGTGAGCTGCAGCAGCGCACCACCCGAGAAGAGGTTGATCAGGCTGTAGAGCCCGCCCTCCTCCAGCTGATCGATGCAGGCCTGGACGTTGGCGACGTGCACACCGGGGGTGGGCACCTGCGAGCCGAGCCGGAAGATCGTGATGATCAGCAGGACGAAGAGCAGCTTGCGCCGCAGGTCCGGAGTCCGGAAAGCGTTGGCGAACGCGCCTAGCACTGGTTCCTCTTTCGTATGGGTGCCCTGCCAGGATCGGCGGGCTGACGAGAATCCCTCACCGTCGTACGGCGGAGGGCCCGGGGAAGCCTAACAGTCGGGTTTCGACCCGCTTCACCCCTGACGATCAGGGGGAGAACGACGAAGGCCCGGCCGACAGTTCCCACTGTGCGGCCAGGCCTTCACCGGATGTGCGAGATCGTGGCCTCAGGCCACGGTCGCCGAGCCACCTGCGGCCTCGATCTTCTCCTTGGCGGAGGACGAGAACGCGTTGGCGGTGACCTGGACGGCGACCGAGATGTCACCCTGCCCCAGGACCTTGACGGGCTGGTTCTTGCGAACGGCGCCCTTGTCCACGAGGTCGGCGACCGTCACGGTGCCACCCTCGGGGAACAGCTCGCCGAGGCGGTCGAGGTTGACGACCTGGAACTCCACGCGGAAGGGGTTCTTGAAGCCCTTCAGCTTGGGCAGGCGCATGTGGATCGGCATCTGGCCACCCTCGAAGGCGACCGGAACCTGGTAGCGCGCCTTGGTGCCCTTGGTACCGCGGCCGGCCGTCTTGCCCTTGGAGCCCTCACCGCGACCCACGCGGGTCTTGGCGGTCTTGGCACCCGGAGCGGGACGCAAGTGGTGCAGCTTGAGCGTCATGTCACTCCACCTCCTCGAACGTCACCAGGTGACGGACGGTGTTGATCATGCCCCGGATCTCCGGGCGGTCTTCCTTCACGACGACGTCGCCGATCCGCTTGAGACCGAGCGAGCGCAGCGTCTCGCGCTGGTTGGCCTTGAGGCCGACCAGTCCGCGCTTCTGCTGGACCTTGAGCTGTGCCATCAGGACTGCACCCCCGCGGTCTCGTTCTGGCCCTCGGCGCGCGCCTTGAGCAGCGCGGCCGGGGTCACGTCCTCGACGCGCATGCCGCGGCGAGCAGCCACGGCCTCGGGCTCCTCGAGCATGCGGAGCGCCTCGACGGTCGCGTGCACGATGTTGATCTGGTTCGACGAGCCGAGCGACTTGCTCAGCACGTCGTGGATGCCGGCGCACTCGAGGACCGCGCGCACCGGGCCACCGGCGATCACACCGGTACCGGGAGCGGCGGGACGCAGCAGGACGACGCCCGCGGCCTTCTCGCCCTGCACCGGGTGCGGGATCGTGCCCTGGATGCGGGGGACCTTGAAGAAGTGCTTCTTGGCCTCCTCGACACCCTTGGCGATCGCCGCGGGAACTTCCTTCGCCTTGCCGTAGCCGACGCCGACCAGACCTTCACCGTCGCCGACGATCACGAGGGCGGTGAAGCTGAAGCGACGACCACCCTTCACGACCTTGGCGACTCGGTTGATCGCCACGACGCGCTCGATGTAGGCGGTCTTGTCAGCCTGGTTGCGACCGTTGTCGCGTCCGCGACGGTCACCAGACTGGCGCTCGCCACCGCGCTGTCCGCGCTGGGCTCCGCTCATGAGACTTGCTCCTTAATCATGAATTCTTGCGTGTGTCGTGCGATCAGAACTGGAGGCCGCCCTCACGGGCGGCGTCAGCCAGGGCCGCGATGCGACCGTGGTACTTGTTGCCGGCACGGTCGAAGACGACGTCCTCGATCCCGGCGGCCTTGGCGCGCGTGGCCACCAGCTCGCCGACCTTCTTGGCCTTGGCGGTCTTGTCGCCGTCGGTGCCGCGCACGTCCGCCTCCATCGTGGAGGCGTACGCCAGGGTGGCGCCCTTCAGGTCGTCGACGACCTGCACCGAGAGGTGCTTGGCCGACTTCGTGACGACCAGGCGCGGACGCTCGGCGGTGCCGTTGATGCGCTTGCGACCACGCGCCTGACGGCGCAGGCGGGCACGGACACGATTCGCCGTGTGCTTGTTGTTGCTCAGGGAGATCGCCATGTCACTTACCGGCCTTTCCGACCTTGCGGCGGATGTGCTCGCCGGCGTAGCGCACGCCCTTGCCCTTGTAGGGCTCAGGCTTGCGGAGCTTGCGGATGTTGGCCGCAACCTCTCCGACGAGCTGCTTGTCGATGCCGACGACACCGAGCTTGGTCGGGCCCTCGACGGTGAAGGTGATGCCCTCGGGGGCGTCGAAGATGATCGGGTGCGAGTAGCCGAGCTGGAACTCGAGCTGCGTGGGGCCCTTCGGCAGGACGCGGTAACCCACGCCCACGATCTCGAGCTTCTTCTCGTAGCCCTCGGTGACGCCCACCACCATGTTGTTGATGAGCGTGCGGGTCAGGCCGTGGAGCGAGCGGCTGTTGCGCTCGTCGTCGGGGCGCTTGACCTCGAGGATGCCGTCCTCGCCCTTGGCGACCGTGATCGGCGACGCGATGGTGTGCGACAGGGTGCCCTTGGGGCCCTTGACGGTCACCAGCGAGTCGTCGATCGCGACGTCGACACCGGACGGGACCGCGATGGGGAGCTTGCCAATGCGCGACATGCTTCTCTCTCTTCCTGGTCTCAGTTGGTCCGGGTCACCAGACGTAGGCGAGGACTTCGCCGCCCACGCCCTTCTGGTTCGCCTGGCGGTCGGTCAGCAGGCCCTGCGACGTCGAGATGATCGCGACACCGAGGCCACCGAGGACCTTGGGCAGGTTGGTGCTCTTGGCGTAGACACGCAGGCCGGGCTTGCTGATGCGGCGCACGCCCGCGATCGAGCGCTCCCGGTTGCGGCCGTACTTGAGCGTCACGGTCAGCGTCTTGCCGACGGCGGGCTCGCCCTCGGCGTTGACGTTGTCGGCGACGTCGTAGGAGGTGATGTAGCCCTCCTGCTTGAGGATCTCCGCGAGGCCGGCCTTCATCTTGCTGTAGGGCATCGACACCACGTCGTGGTACGCCTGGTTGGCGTTGCGCAGACGCGTGAGCATGTCTGCGATCGGGTCAGTCATCGTCATGATGTGGTTCTTTCTCGTCGTGGTTTCCTCAGGCTCGCGGCCTGGGGACCTTCAACGTGTGTGAGGGAATTACCAGGAGGACTTGGTGACGCCGGGGAGCTCGCCGCGGTGGGCCATCTCCCGCAGGCAGATGCGGCACAGGCCGAACTTGCGGTAGACGGCCTTCGGGCGACCGCAGCGCTGGCAGCGGGTGTAGCCGCGGACAGCGAACTTCGGCTTGCGAGCGGCCTTGACCTTGAGAGCAGTCTTCGCCATGTCAGTTCTCCTTGAACGGGAAGCCGAGCTGCTTGAGCAGCGCGCGGCCCTCGTCGTCGTTGGTGGCGGTGGTCACGATGGTGATGTCCATGCCGCGCGACCGGTCGATCTTGTCCTGGTTGATCTCGTGGAACATGACCTGCTCGGTGAGACCGAAGGTGTAGTTGCCACGACCGTCGAACTGCTTGGGCGACAGGCCGCGGAAGTCGCGGATGCGGGGCAGGGCCAGGGACAGCAGGCGGTCCAGGAACTCCCACATGCGGTCGCCGCGCAGCGTGACGTGCGCACCGATCGGCATGCCCTCGCGCAGCTTGAACTGCGCGATCGACTTGCGGGCCTTGGTCACGGCCGGCTTCTGGCCGGTGATCGCGGTGAGGTCGCGGATCGCGCCCTCGATCAGCTTGGAGTCGCGAGCAGCCTCGCCGACGCCCATGTTGACCACGATCTTGGTCAGGCCGGGGACCTGCATGATGTTGGCGATGTCGAACTCCGAGCGCAGCGCGGGGACGATCTCCTCGCGGTAACGCGCCTTGAGCCGCGGAATCTCAGTGGTCTGGGTCTCGGCCATCTCAGATCTCCTTGCCGGTCTTGCGGGACACGCGGACCGACCGGGTGGCGGTGTAGGTCGAGCCGTCGGGACGGCGCTTGGTGACCTCGTCGCGGCGGAAGCCGACGCGCGTGACGCCGTCGTCCTCGACGAGCATCACGTTGGAGACGTGGATGGGCGCCTCGCGGGTGATGATGCCGCCGGTGGTGTTGGTCTGCTGCACGGACTTGGTGTGGCGCTTGACGAGGTTGACACCCTCGACGATCACCCGCTCCTCCTCGCGGAGGACCGAGATGACCTTGCCCTGGGCACCCTTGTCCTTGCCGGCGATCACCTTGACGGTGTCGCCCTTCTTGATGTTCATGTGCTTACCCATCTCTCACAACACCTCCGGGGCGAGCGAGATGATCTTCATGAAGCGCTTCTCGCGCAGCTCGCGGCCGACGGGGCCGAAGATGCGCGTGCCGCGCGGCTCGCCGTCGTTCTTGAGGATGACGGCGGCGTTCTCGTCGAAGCGGATGTAGGAACCGTCGGCGCGGCGACGCTCCTTGACGGTGCGTACGACCACGGCCTTGACGACGTCGCCCTTCTTGACGTTGCCACCGGGGATCGCGTCCTTGACGGTGGCGACGATGACGTCACCGATGCCGGCGTAGCGACGCCCAGAGCCACCGAGAACACGGATGCAGAGGATCTCCTTCGCACCGGTGTTGTCGGCGACCTTGAGTCGCGACTCCTGCTGGATCATTGATTTCTCCTGGTTGTCGAGCTGGTTCTCGCTCCCTCAGCGGGGGGCGAGCCTGGCCGAACTGATGTGTGGAAATGTGGAGCTCGAGGCCGGGGCCTCAGGTCACTTGGCCTTCAACCTCGCTGCGCTCGGTGAAAGACTCGATCGCTCGGGCAACACGAGCAAGCTCGGCTGCCGCTCGCTCACTTCGCCTTTTCGAGGACCTCGACGAGGCGCCAGCGCTTGGTGGCGGACAGCGGGCGGGTCTCCATGATCAGGACCCGGTCGCCGATGCCGCACTGGTTGGTCTCGTCGTGGGCCTTGAGGCGCGACGTCTTGCGCATGACCTTGCCGTAGAGGGCGTGCTTCACGCGGTCCTCGACGGCGACGACGATGGTCTTGTCCATCTTGTCGCTCACGACGAGGCCCTCGCGGACCTTGCGCTGGTTGCGCTCGCCGGACGTCTGGGTCGCAGTGTTCTCGCTCATGCCTTCGCCTCTTCGTTGGTGCCCGGGGTGGTGCGGATGCCGAGCTCGCGCTCGCGGACCACGGTGTAGATGCGGGCGATGTCCTTCTTGACCACGCGGAGCCGGCCGTTGCTCTCCAGCTGGCCGGTGGCCGCCTGGAAGCGGAGGTTGAACAGCTCCTCCTTGGCCTCGCGCAGCTTCGCCTCCAGCTCGGTGGCGTTGAGCTCGTCGAGCTCGTGGGCGTTCAGCTTGGTAGCCATCAGAATTCACCGGCCTCACGGGAGATGAACCGGCACTTCATCGGGAGCTTGTGCATCGCGCGGCGCATGGCCTCGCGGGCAGTGGTCTCGTCGACGCCGGAGAGTTCGAACATGACGCGGCCGGGCTTGACGTTGGCCACCCACCACTCGGGGGAGCCCTTGCCGGAACCCATGCGGGTCTCGGCCGGCTTCTTGGTCAGCGGGCGGTCCGGGTAGATGTTGATCCAGACCTTTCCACCACGCTTGATGTGACGGGTCATGGCGATACGGGCCGACTCGATCTGTCGGTTGGTCACGTAGTGACCCTCGACCGCCTGGATGCCGAAGTCACCGAAGGCCAGCGTGGTGCCGCCCTTGGCGACGCCACGGCGCTTGGGGTGGTGCTGCTTGCGGTGCTTGACGCGACGGGGCATCAACATGAGGTCAGGCCTCCTGTCCGGTGCTCGGTGCAGCCTCGGCCGGGGCCGCTGAGGTCTCAGCAGTCGCCTCGGCGCGAGGAGCGCGGTCGCCGCGCGAGCCACGGCTCGGACGGTCGCCGCCACGGGTGTTGGGACGGCCGCTGCGGCCGGGGGCACCGGCGCGGGCGGCCTGCTGGGCCTGGCGCTCGGCACGGGTGCCGGCGACCTCGCCCTTGTAGATCCAGACCTTCACACCGATGCGGCCGAAGGTGGTCTTGGCCTCGTAGAAGCCGTAGTCGATGTCGGCGCGGAGGGTGTGCAGGGGCACGCGACCCTCGCGGTAGAACTCCGTGCGCGACATCTCGGCGCCGTTGAGACGACCCGAGCACTGGATCCGGATGCCCTTGGCGCCGGAGCGCATCGAGGTCTGCATCGCCTTGCGCATGGCGCGGCGGAACTGCACACGACCCGCGAGCTGCTCGGCGACACCCTGGGCGACCAGCTGCGCGTCGATCTCGGGCTGCTTGACCTCGAGGATGTTGAGCTGCACCTGCTTGCCGGTGAGCTTCTCGAGCTCGCCGCGGATGCGGTCGGCCTCGGCGCCACGGCGACCGATGACGATGCCGGGACGCGCGGTGTGGATGTCCACCCGCACGCGGTCACGGGTGCGCTCGATCTCGACCTTGGAGATGCCGGCCCGCTCCATGCCCTTGGAGAGCAGCTTGCGGATGGCGACGTCCTCACCGACGTACGACTTGTAGAGCTTGTCGGCGTACCAACGGCTCTTGTGGTCGGTGGAGATGCCCAGGCGGAAGCCGTTCGGGTTGATCTTCTGGCCCATCAGGCACCCTTTCCGTTCTTACGCTTGGGGTTGGTCAGCGCGTCGGCCGGCTGCACCGCGAGGGTGATGTGGCTGGTGCGCTTGTTGATGCGGGTCGCACGGCCCTGGGCACGCGGACGCCAACGCTTCATCGTCGGGCCCTCGTCGACCATCGCGACGGAGAGCACCAGGTCGGCCCGGTTGAGGCCCTCGGTGGTCTCGGCGTTGGCGACGGCACTCTCCAGCACCTTGTAGACGGTCTCGGAGGCGGCCTGCGGCGCGAACTGCAGCAGGGTCAGGGCCTCGTCGACCTGGAGGCCGCGGACCATGTCGACGACACGGCGGGCCTTCATCGGGGTGATCCGCACGTAGCGTGCGCTGGCGAACGCGCCCGGCTGGTCGCCGAGCAGCGACTCGCGGCGCGCACTGGTGCGGCTGCGCTCGGTGGTGCTCATCGACGGCGTCCCTTCCGGTCTTCCTTGACGTGCCCGCGGTAGGTGCGGGTCGGGGCGAACTCCCCGAGCTTGTGGCCGACCATGGAGTCGGTCACGAAGACGGGGACGTGCTTGCGACCGTCGTGCACGGCGATGGTGTGACCGATCATGTCGGGCACGATCATCGACCGGCGCGACCAGGTCTTGATGACGTTGTGGGTGCCCTTCTCGTTCTCGGCGTCCACCTTCTTCTGAAGGTGGTCGTCGATGAAGGGGCCCTTCTTCAGGCTGCGAGGCATGTCGGTTACTTCCTACCCTTGCCGGACTTGCGACGACGGATGATCTGGGAGTCGCTGGCCTTGCGCTTGCGCGTACGGCCCTCGGGCTTGCCCCAGGGGGAGACGGGGTGGCGACCACCGGACGTCTTGCCCTCACCACCACCGTGCGGGTGGTCCACCGGGTTCATGACGACACCGCGGACGGTCGGGCGGACGCCCTTCCACCGCATGCGGCCGGCCTTGCCCCAGTTGATGTTGGACTGCTCGGCGTTGCCGACCTCACCGATCGTGGCGCGGCAGCGCACGTCGACGAAGCGCATCTCGCCCGAGGGCATGCGCAGCGTGGCGCGGCTACCCTCGCGGGCGACCAGCTGGGCGGAGTTGCCGGCCGAGCGGGCGATCTTCGCGCCGCCGCCCGGACGCAGCTCCACGCAGTGGATGGTCGTACCGACCGGGATGTTGCGCAGCGGCAGGTTGTTGCCGGGCTTGATGTCGGCGTTGGGGCCGGACTCGACCGCGGTGCCCTGCGTCAGGCCCTTGGGCGCCACGATGTAGCGCTTCTCGCCGTCGGCGTAGTGCAGCAGCGCGATGCGCGCGGTGCGGTTGGGGTCGTACTCGATGTGAGCGACCTTGGCCGGGACGCCGTCCTTGTCGTAGCGACGGAAGTCGATGATGCGGTAGGCGCGCTTGTGGCCGCCACCCTTGTGCCGGGTGGTGATGCGGCCCTGGTTGTTGCGGCCGCCGTTCTTCGGCAGCGGGCGCGTCAGCGACTTCTCGGGCGTGGACCGGGTGATCTCGACGAAGTCGGCCACCGACGAGCCACGACGGCCCGGGGTGGTCGGCTTGTACTTGCGGATAGCCATATCAGTTCCTAGTCAGGAGCCCGGTCAGGAGACCGGACCTCCGAAGATGTCGATGCGGTGGCCCTCGGCGAGGCTGACGATCGCGCGCTTGGTGTTGGGACGCTTGCCCATGCCGTAGCGGGTGCGACGCGTCTTGCCCTGGCGGTTGATCGTGTTGACCGAGGTGACCTTGACGCCGAAGACCTTCTCGACCGCGATCTTGATCTCGGTCTTGTTGGCGTCCGGGTGGACGATGAAGGTGTACTTGTTGGCGTCGAGCAGGCCGTAGCTCTTCTCCGACACGACCGGCGCGATCAGCACGTCGCGGTGGTCCTTGTGCAGGGTGCTCACTTGTCGCTCTCCTTCGCGTCGGCGCGGGTCAGGCCGGCCGCCTCGGCGTCCTCGGCGGACTTGAACCAGAAGTCGCCGCCGGAGACGTCGTAGCCGGCGTCGCCCTCGACGAGGTAGGTGCCGGACTGCAGGCCCTGGACCTCGTAGCCCTTGGGGTTCTTGCCGCTCTTGAGCGGGGCCTTCGCGCCGGCCGGGAGGGCGGGCTCGTCAGCGACCTGCTCGGTGGCAGCGGGCACCTCGTCCGTCTCGACCCTGGTGGCCGGGGCGGAGGCGCCACCGACGAACACGTCGTAGGCACCCTTGGTGAAGACCACGTCGTCAGCGGCCAGCACGTCGTAGGTGTTGAGCTGGTCGACAGCGACGATGTGGACCTCGGGCGCGTTGCGCAGCGAGAGCCAGGTGATCGCGTCGGAACGCTCGAGCACCACGAGGTAGCCCACGCGGTCGGTCAGCGAGGTCAGCGAGGACAGCGCAGCCTTGGTGGAGGGCTTGTCGCCCGACACCAGGCCGTCGACCACGTGGACGCGGCCGTTGCGGGCCCGGTCGGAGAGGGCACCGCGGAGGGCGGCGGCCTTCATCTTCTTGGGCGTGCGCTGGTCGTAGCTGCGCGGCTGCGGGCCGTGGACGGTGCCACCGCCGGCGAACTGCGGGGCGCGGGTCGAGCCCTGACGGGCGCGGCCGGTGCCCTTCTGCTTGTAGGGCTTGCGGCCACCGCCGCGGACCTCGCCGCGGGTCTTGGTGGCGTGCGTGCCCTGGCGCGCAGCAGCCTGCTGGGCCACGACGACCTGGTGGATCAGGGGAATGTTGACCTCGACGTCGAAGATCTCGGCGGGGAGGTCGACCTTGACGGTCTTGACAGCCATGCTCAGGCCTCCTGCGTCTTCTTGGCGGCCGAGCGGAGGACCACGAGCCCGTTCTTGGGGCCGGGGACGGCACCCTTGACCAGGATCAGGCCCTTCTCGGCGTCGACGGCGTGCACCGTCAGGTTCTGGGTGGTGACCGTGTCGTTGCCCATGCGGCCCGCCATGCGGGTGCCCTTGAACACGCGACCCGGGGTGGCGCAGGCGCCGATGGAGCCCGGCTTGCGGTGGTTGCGGTGGGCACCGTGCGAGGCGGAGACGCCGTGGAAGCCGTGACGCTTCATCACACCGGCGAAGCCCTTGCCCTTGCTGGTGCCGGTGACGTCGATCTCCTCGCCGGCGGCGAAGGTGTCGACACCGATCTCCTGGCCCACGGTGTAGGAGGCGGCGTCAGCCGTGCGGATCTCGGCCACGTGGCGGCGCGGCGTCACGCCGGCCTTGGTGAAGTGACCGGCCTCGGGCGAGTTGACCTTGCGGGCCTCGATCTCGCCGAAGCCGACCTGGATGGCGTTGTAGCCGTCCACCTCGGGCTGGCGGACCTGGGTCACGACGTTGGTCGCGGCCGCGATCACGGTGACAGGGACGACCTTGTTGTTCTCGTCCCAGAGCTGGGTCATGCCGAGCTTGGTGCCCAGCAGCCCCTTCACGTTGCGTTCGAAAGTCTTAGCCATGTCGTCGCCTCAGAGCTTGATCTCGATGTCGACACCGGCAGGCAGGTCGAGACGCATCAGCGAGTCGACGGTCTTCGGCGTCGGGTCGATGATGTCGATCAGGCGCTTGTGGGTGCGCATCTCGAAGTGCTCGCGGGAGTCCTTGTACTTGTGGGGCGAACGGATGACGCAGTACACGTTCTTCTCGGTCGGCAACGGCACAGGGCCGGCGACCTTCGCACCCGTACGGGTGACGGTGTCCACGATCTTCCGCGCCGAGGTGTCGATCACCTCGTGGTCATAGGCCTTGAGCCTGATGCGGATCTTCTGTCCCGCCATAGGTCCGTGTCCTCTTCGATCTCGTACGCCTGGTCTGGTTTCGGCTCTCGGCCCCTGGTGGGCGAGCGCCGCCTGTCTCTCCTCCACCCTCCGACCCCCGCGGTCGGGCGTGTCGCGCGTCTTGCTTCGTGACACGACCCGATGAGGGAGGTGGTGATGCTCTGGGTGGCACCCGACGGTTGTCGGATCTGGTCGGGTCTCCGATCACCGTGTGATCCGGTGCGGTGCACGCAGGACGACTGGTTCGATCAAGGAGACGCGATTCAGAAGTCAAGGTGTGCCGCTCCCCGGCGACCCGCCGGAGCAACCGGAACATCTTGGCAGACTCCGTACGCCCACGCCAAATCGCAGCGACGGGGGTGCCGGTGGCCGGTGGCCCATGTCCCGGAGGAGCCCCCAGCCTACCCATGCGCCTACGCTCCGCACATGGCCGAGCAGCTCCGCGACCTCTGGGACTTCGCCGACCCCGCCGGCAGCGAGCAGCGC
Organism: Nocardioides ganghwensis; assembly: GCF_014779655.1. Taxonomy (GTDB): domain Bacteria; phylum Actinomycetota; class Actinomycetes; order Propionibacteriales; family Nocardioidaceae; genus Nocardioides; species Nocardioides ganghwensis. The sequence goes on along the minus strand of NZ_JACXYX010000002.1, from coordinate 156,694 downwards.
TTCCGCGACCTCGCCGGGCGGGCCCCGGAACCGGTGCGGACCCACGCGCTGACACAGGTCGCCCGGGCGCTCGGGCTGCAGGAGAGGTACGACGACGGACACGCCGTGCTCGACGCGCTGGACGCCGTCGACCCGGAGGCGCGGGTGCGGCGGGATCTCGAGCGAGGCAGGCTCCTGCGCTCGTCCGGTGACGAGGCGACGGCTCGGGCGCACTTCGAGGACGCGGCGACCGCGGCCCGCGGCGTCGGACTGGAGGAGCTGGAGGTCGACGCGCTCCACATGGTGGCGCTGGTGGCCGCTCCCGCCGACCGGCTGGCCGCGCACGAGGCGGCGCTGGCCCGCGCGCGGGCCGTGAGCGACCCGGCCGCCCGCGACTGGGACGCCTCCCTCCTGAACAACATCGGCATGGTCCACGCGGATGCCGGCGACCATGCGGCGGCGCTGGTCGCCTTCGAGGACGCCCTCGCGGCTCGGGAGCGCATCGGCGACGCGTCGCGCACGCGGGTGGCGCGGTGGATGGTCGGATGGTCGCTGCGGCACCTCGGGCGCACCGACGAGGCTCGCGAGCTGCAGCTGGCGCTCAAGGCCGAGCTGGAGTCCGCCGGCGAGAACGACCCCTACGTCGACGAGGAGCTTGAGCTGCTCGGGTAGGCCCCTTGTCTCCCCTCGGGGGGCAGACCTACCGTCGAAGGATGGCCGGTCTGGTCGCGCTCGTCGCCTGCACGCTGGTGCTGGGCGCCGCGCTGGGCGTGGTCCTGCGCCTGGACGAGGCCGGCCGGGCGGTGCGCCGGGTCCGCGCGCGCCACTCCCCTCCCCCACCCGCACCGACGGCACCGGCCATCGAGGACCTGGCCGCGGCCGTGCGACGGGTGCGGCGCGACGTGCTCGCCACCGCGCCGGGCACACCCATGGCGCGCCGCCGCGGGACCGTCGCGGCGTACGACGACCTGCTCGCGCAGGCGGCACGCGCGCTCGGGGTGCCGGACCTGCTCACCGACCTGCGCGAGGGCACCGACCGCGAGGCCGAGCGACTGCGCCTCGAGCACCTGCTGCGCGAGGCGGGACTGGCGCTGGAGTGACGCCGCGCCGGGCCCGGGCCGCCCACCAGGGAAGGCGCGAGGTCAGTCGCGCCTGCGGTAGCAGAAGTCGGCGATGTCGCGACCCACGTCGAGGCCCTTGCGCTCGAAGCGGGTGAGGGGACGCTCGGCCCACCGCTCGACGCGGCCGCCCTCGAGCGTCGGCTCGGCGTCGAGGACCTCCCGCATCTGGTCGGCGTAGTCGGCCCAGTCGGTGGCCAGGCGCCACGCCCCGCCCGGCACCAGGCGTGAGGAGGCGAGCGCGGCGTTGGCCGGGTTGACCAGGCGGCGCTTGCGGTGCTTGGTCTTGCGCCAGGGGTCGGGGAAGAACGTCCAGATCTCGGCCAGGCTCCCGGGCGCGATGAGGTGCTCGAGCGACCAGACCGCGTCGACGGAGCAGAACCGGACGTTGTCGGCCCCCGCCTCGGCCACCCGCCACAGGGAGTCCGCGACCCCCGGGCGCCACACCTCGAGCGCGAGGACGTCGTGGTCCGGGCGGGCCGCCGCGAGGACGGCGGTCGCCTCGCCGATGCCCGGACCGATCTCCAGGATCAGCGGGGCCTCGCGCCCGAACCACTCGGCCAGCGAGAAGTCCGGCCGGTCGACCGCCTCGTCGGGGATCACCCAGTCGGCGTGGTGCGCGGCCCAGGACTCGGCCTGCCGGGGCGTGAACCGGCTGCCGCGCCGGGAGTAGGTCAGGACCTCGCGCATGCGGCGTCCGTCCTCGGTCAGCTTGAGGTGGGGGCGCGCGGGACGTACGTCGTTCACGCCACCATCCTCCCCCGGGCGGCCGGGGGCGGTCACATCGTCAGAGGTGCTCGAGAGCCCCGGTGAGCACCGAGCGGAGGCGCTGCTCGATGTCGTCGAACTCGGGCTGGCCGATGATCAGCGGCGGGGCGAGCTGGATCACCGGGTCGCCGCGGTCGTCGGCGCGGCAGTAGAGGCCGGCCTCCCACAGCGCGCCGGAGAGGTAGCCGCGCAGCAGCCGCTCGGACTCGGCGTCGTCGAACGTCTCCTTGGTCTCGCGGTCCTTGACGAGCTCGATGCCGTAGAAGTAGCCGTGGCCGCGCACGTCGCCGACGATCGGGATGTCGAGCAGCTTCTCGAGGGTCGCCCGGAAGGCCGGTGCGTTCTGCTGGACGTGGTCGGTGAGGCCCTCGCGCTCGAAGATGTCGAGGTTGGCCAGCGCCACGGCCGACGACACGGGGTGGCCGCCGAACGTGTAGCCGTGGGCGTACGCCGTCGTGCCGCTCCTGAAGGGCTCGAAGAGACGGTCGCTGGCGATCATCGCGCCGATCGGCGAGTAGCCGGAGGTCATGCCCTTGGCGCAGGTGATGATGTCGGGCTGGTAGCCGAACTCGGTGGCACCGAACATCTCCCCCACCCTGCCGAACGCGCAGATGACCTCGTCGGAGACGAGCAGCACGTCGTACTCGTCGCAGATCTCCCGGACCCGCTCGAAGTAGCCCGGAGGCGGCGGGAAGCAGCCGCCTGCGTTCTGCACCGGCTCGAGGAAGACCGCGGCCACCGTGTCGGGGCCCTCGAACTCGATGGCCTCGGCGATCCGGTCCGCGGCCCACCGGCCGAACGCCTTCTCGTCGTCGCCGACGAACGCGGGACGGCGGTAGAAGTTGGTGTTGGGGACCTTGTGCGCGCCCGGGACCAGCGGCTCGAACATCTCCTTCAGCGGGGGGATGCCCGTGATGGACAGGGCTCCCTGCGGCGTGCCGTGGTAGGCCACGGCACGGGAGATGACCTTGTGCTTGTTGGGCTTGCCGGTCAGCTTGAAGTACTGCTTGGCGAGCTTCCAGGCAGACTCGACGGCCTCGCCGCCGCCGGTGGTGAAGAAGACCCGGTTGAGGTCGCCGGGTGCCATCGCCGCGACGCGGTCGGCGAGCTCGACCGCACGGGGGTGGGCGAACGACCACAGCGGGAAGAAGGCGAGCTCCTTCGCCTGCTTCGCCGCAGCCTCGGCCAGCTCCTCACGGCCGTGGCCGACCTGGACGACGAAGAGCCCGGCCAGGCCGTCGATGTACTCGCGGCCGTGGCTGTCCCAGATCTTGTGCCCCTCCCCCCGGACGATGAGCGGCATCTCGCCGCCCTTCTCGTAGGTGGAGTGCCGGGTGAAGTGCAGCCACAGGTGGTCGCGACCGGCGGCCTGGTAGTCGAAGGACTCGTCGTAGGGCTTGCCCTCGGTGGAGTGGAGGCTCATCGTGTTCCCCAGTTGTAGTGCTGCTTGTTGAGCTTGAGGTAGACGAACGTCTCCGAGGAGACGACGCCCTCGAGCTCGCGGACCTGACGGATGACGTCGAGCAGGTGCGGGTCGTCCTCGCACACCACCTCGACGAGGAGGTCGAAGCTGCCGGCGGTGGTGACGACGTAGTCCACCTCGGGCACCTGCGCGAGCCGGTCGCCCACCTTCATCGGGTCGCCCTCGGTGCGGACGCCGATCATCGCCTGCCGGGTGAAGCCGACCTGGGTCGGGTCGGTCACGGCGACGACCTGCATGACCTCGGAGTCGAGCAGCTTCTGGACCCTCGCCCGGGCCGCGGCCTCGGACAGCCCGACCGCCTTGGCGATCGCGGCGTACGAGATCCGACCGTCCTCCTGCAGGAGCTCGATGATGCGCTTGGCGGTCGCATCGAGCTTCACGGGTCCCTCGCTCATGGCACACATGGTGGACGGGCGAGGTGTGGGTTTGCAAGTCGCCTGACGCGGAATCCGCATTTCAAGCCAGTTAATTCTGCGATTCCCGCACATTATTTTGGCGAAGGCTATGGAGATTGGTCCCGGTCCCGTCCTACTCTCCCTTCACCGCACCCGACCGGGAGGACATCCGTGACCAGCCCACGCACGTTGCGCAACTTCATCGGCGGCACCTTCGTCGACAGCGATGCCGGCGCGATGAGCGACGTCGTCGACCCCGCCACTGGCCAGGTCGTCGCCCGGGCGCCGATCAGTGGCACCGAGGAGGTCGACGCCGCCTACGCGGCCGCCGCCACGGCGTTCGGCGAGTGGGGGCGTACGACGCCGAGCGAGCGCCAGCAGGCGCTGCTCAGGATCGCCGACGCCATCGAGGCGAACGCCGAGGAGCTGATCGCGCTCGAGTCGGCGAACACCGGGAAGATCAAGGCGCTCACCGCGAGCGAGGAGATCCCCCCGATGGTCGACCAGCTCCGGTTCTTCGCCGGCGCGGCGCGAGTCCTCGAGGGCAAGGCGGCCGGCGAGTACATGGCCGGCCACACCTCCTGGGTCCGGCGCGAGCCGATCGGAGTGGTCGGCCAGGTGACCCCGTGGAACTACCCGCTGCTGATGGCCGTGTGGAAGATCGGACCGGCGCTCGCCGCCGGCAACACGGTCGTCCTCAAGCCGAGCGACACCACCCCGGAGAGCACGCTGCGGCTGGCCGAGCTGGCCTCGGAGTTCCTGCCGGCCGGCACCCTCAACGTCGTGACCGGTGACCGGGAGACCGGTCGCCGCCTGGTGGAGCACGAGACGCCCGCCCTGGTCGCCATCACCGGATCCGTGCGCGCCGGTGCCGAGGTCGCGGCGAGCGCCGCCCCCCGCATCAAGCGCGTGCACCTCGAGCTGGGCGGCAAGGCGCCCGTGGTGGTCTTCGACGACGCCGACATCGAGGCGGCCGTCGAGGGCATCGCCATCGCCGGCTACTTCAACGCCGGCCAGGACTGCACCGCCGCGACGCGGGTGCTCGTGGCGCCCGGCATCCACGACGACTTCGTCGCCGCGCTCGCCGACTACGCCCGCAGCTCGGCGCCGGTCGGGCTGCCCGACGACGCGGACGCGCTTTTCGGGCCGGTCAACAACGCGACGCAGCTCGCCCGCGTGAGCGGCTTCATCGAGCGCCTCCCCTCGCACGCGACCGTGTCCGCGGGCGGCAACCGGCGCACGGACCTCGGCGACGGCTACTTCCTCGAGCCCACCGTGCTGTCGGGGCTGCGGCAGGACGACGAGGCGATCCAGAACGAGATCTTCGGCCCGGTGATCACCGTGCAGCGGTTCACCGACGAGGACGAGGCCGTGCGCTGGGCCAACGGCGTCGACTACGGCCTCGCGTCCTCGGTGTGGACCAAGGACTTCGGGCGCGCGATGCGGATGTCGCGGGCGCTCGACTTCGGCTGCGTGTGGATCAACACCCACATCCCGCTGGTGGCCGAGATGCCGCACGGCGGCTACAAGAAGTCCGGCTACGGCAAGGACCTGTCGATGTACGGCTTCGAGGACTACACCCGCATCAAGCACGTCATGGCCAACATCGAGAGCTGACAGCACCCACATCCAGAGCGACTCGGGGGCTGAGCGGAGGACCTGAACTGATGACACCGATCCCGCGCCGATCTCGGCGCCACCTGTCGGCCCCGGCCGCGGCGCTGACCCAGGCCGCCTCCGGCGGACTGAGCCGCCGCGCACTGCTGGGCACCGGGCTCGCCGCCGGTGCGGGTGTGGCGCTCACCGGGTGCGCCCCGCCCCCGCCCCCGTCGGGGGGCGGGCTCACCAGCCTGGAGCTGCCGACGGACGTCTCGGACACCGAGAAGATCCTCAAGTGGGCCAACTGGACGGCCTACCTCGACATGAACGGCAAGGAGACGAAGTCGCCGACGCTCGAGGCGTTCATGGAGCAGACCGGGATCGAGGTCACCTACAGCGAGGACGTCGACGACAACGACTCCTACTACGCCAAGGTGGCGCCCCAGCTGCGCGCCGGTCAGAGCATCGACCGCGACATCTTCACCCTCACCGACTGGATGACCGGCCGCGTGATCCGCGACCAGCTGTGCCAGCCGCTGGAGCTGATCCAGATGCCCAACGTGGTGGGCAACCTGCTCCAGCCCCTGAAGGACGTGTCCTTCGACCCCGGCCGCAACTTCTCGGTCACCTGGCAGAGCGGCTTCGCCGGCATCGGCTACAACCGGGACAAGGTCGGCCGTGAGCTCAAGACGCTCGACGACCTCTGGGCCGACGACCTGAAGGGCCGGATCGTCGTCCTCTCGGAGTTCCGCGACACCGCCGGGCTGGTGATGCAGTCGCAGGGCGTCGACATCGACAGCGACTGGGGGCGCGCGGAGTTCGAGGCGGCACTGGACTTCATCGAGGAGAAGATCGACGAGGGCTACATCCGCAAGGTGAAGGGCAACTCCTACATGGAGGACCTCACCAGCGGCAACGCCGTCGCCGGCATCACGTGGAGCGGCGACATCTTCGTGCTGGCCTACGACACCGAGGACCCCAGCTGGACCTTCACGATCCCCGAGTCCGGCGGCACCCTGTGGTCGGACAACCTGATGGTGCCGATCACGTCCACGCACCGCAGCAACGCCCAGAAGCTGATGGACTACTACTACGACCCCGCCGTCGCCGCCCAGGTCGCCGCGTGGGTCAACTACGTCTGTCCCGTGGACGGCGCGCAGGCGGAGATGGAGAAGATCGACCCCGAGCTCGCCGAGAGCCCGTGGATCTTCCCGACCGCCGACTTCATCGCGGAGCGCAACATCCAGCAGTTCCGCGCGCTCGATGCCGACGAGGACATCGAGTACGCCGACCTGTGGTCCACGAAGGTGATGGGGAACTGACATGGCCGGATTCCGCGAGGCGCGCGGCGACCTCCAGCTCGAGAGCGTGACCAAGACCTTCGGCGACTTCACCGCCGTCGACGACATCGACCTGCACGTCCCGCGCGGCTCGTTCTTCGCCCTGCTCGGCCCGTCGGGCTGCGGGAAGACCACGACGCTGCGCATGGTGGCGGGGCTCGAGCAGCCCACGGCCGGGCGGGTGCTGATCGGCGACACCGACCTCACCGGGTCCCGGCCCTACGAGCGACCGGTCAACACCGTCTTCCAGTCCTACGCGCTGTTCCCGCACCTGACGATCCGGGACAACGTCGCCTTCGGCCCCAAGCGCCGCAAGGACAAGGACGCGGTGAAGAGCGCAGCCGACGCCCTCGAGCTGGTCCAGATGACCCAGTTCGCCGGGCGCAAGCCCGCCCAGCTCTCGGGCGGGCAGCAGCAGCGGGTGGCCCTGGCCCGGGCGCTCGTCAACCACCCGGAGGTGCTGCTGCTCGACGAGCCGCTCGGCGCCCTCGACCTCAAGCTGCGCCGGGAGATGCAGGTCGAGCTGAAGCGGATCCAGACCGAGGTCGGGCTGACCTTCATCCACGTGACCCACGACCAGGAGGAGGCCATGACGATGGCCGACACCGTCGCGGTGATGAACAGGGGCCACATCGAGCAGCTGGGTGCACCCGAGGAGCTCTACGACCTGCCCCGCACCCGCTTCGTGGCCAACTTCCTCGGCCAGGCCAACACGGGGGTCGGCACCATCAAGGACGTCGACGGGGACCACCTGGTCGCCGACGTGCTCGGCACGCCGGTCAAGATCCTGAAGTCACGCTCCCAGGTGCACGAGGGCGAGGTGCTGTTCGGCGTACGTCCCGAGAAGGTGACCGTGTCGCGCAAGCAGCCCGAGGGCGTCGGCAACGACGTGAAGGGCACGGTGCGCGACGTCTCCTTCCTCGGGGTCGCGACGAGCTACCTCGTCGACATGCCGAGCGGGACGACCTGGAGCTGCTACGAGCAGAACCTCGACGTCGAGCCGCTCGACCTCCGGCCCGGCGACGAGGTCTGGCTGACCTGGAACCCCGGCCACGCCTTCGGCGTCCCGGTGGACGCGGGATGAGCGCCCTCGCGCCGGTCTCCCAGGTGGCGGGCGACCCCGCGGTCCACCCCGCGCCGCCGGCCCCCGAGACGCAGAAGCGGAGCTGGACGGCGTACCTCCTGCTCCTCCCCGGGGTGCTGTGGCTCGGCGTGTTCTTCATCCTGCCGCTGGTGCAGCTGGCGTCGGTGAGCCTGCAGAGCCGCTACCCCGGCTTCCCCGGCTACTACTACCGCGACGTCAACTTCGACAACTACGTCGCCGCGCTGACCGACTACGCGCCCCACTTCGCGCGCTCGTTCCTCTATGCGGGGCTCGCGACGTTCCTGGCGTTCGTCATCGCCTACCCGCTGGCCTACGCGATGGCGTTCAAGGCGGGCAGGTGGCGCAACCTGATGATGATCTGCGTCATCGCGCCGTTCTTCACCTCCTTCATCCTGCGCACGTTCGCGTGGTCGCAGATCCTCGCCGACGAGGGCTGGGTGGTCGGGGTGCTCAGCTTCCTCAACCTGCTGCCCGGCGGGAGCATCATCAACACCCCGGTCGCGGTCGTCGCCGGCCTGACCTACAACTTCCTGCCCTTCATGGTGCTGCCGATCTACGCCTCGCTCGAGCGCGCCGACCCGCGTGTGATCGAGGCGGGCGGCGACCTGTACGCCAACGGGTTCACGACGTTCCGCACGGTGACGCTGCCGATGTCGATGCCGGGCGTGCTCGCGGGGACGCTGCTGACCTTCATCCCCGCGGCCGGTGACTTCGTCAACATGGAGCTGCTCGGCCCCCAGCGCGGGAAGATGGTCGGCAACGTCATCAACGACCAGTTCCTCGCGATCCCCGGCGGCTACCCCGTCGCCGCGGCGCTGTCCTTCACCCTGATGGCCGCGATCCTGGCGATGGTCTTCCTCTACGTACGCCGCTTCGGCACCGAGGAGCTGGTGTGACATGGCCACGATGACCCCCGCGTCCCCGTCGGCCCCGCAGTCGACCCCGCCCTCCGGCCCGGCCTACCGGCCCTCGACCGCCAAGCGGGCGCAGCTGTGGCTGGCCAAGCACTTCGCCATGCTGTCCGCGATCCTGGTGCTGCTCTACCTGTTCCTCCCGGTCGCCTACACGTTCGCCTTCTCGTTCAACGACCACGGCAAGACCAACATCGTGTGGCAGGGCTTCACCTGGGAGCACTGGCAGGACCCGTGCGGCGTCACCGGCGCCTGCGAGTCGCTGGTGACCTCGCTCCAGGTCGGGGCGATCTCCACCGTGGTGGCCACCGTCCTCGGCACGATGATGGCACTGGCGATGGTGCGCTACCGGTTCCGCGGCAAGCAGGCCAGCAACGTCCTGATCTTCGTGCCGATGGCCACGCCCGAGATCGTGATGGGCGCCGCGCTGCTGACGATCTTCGTGCAGGGCTTCTCCAACATCGGCATCAACCTGGGCTTCGGCACGATCGTCTTCGCCCACATCATGTTCTGCCTGAGCTTCGTCGTCGTGACGGTCAGGGCGCGCATCCAGTCGCTCGACCCGCGCATCGAGGAGGCCGCGCAGGACCTCTACGCCAGCCCGGTGCAGACCTTCTGGAAGGTCACGTTCCCGCTGATCCTGCCCGGCATCCTGGGCGCGGCGATGCTCGCGTTCTCGCTGTCGTTCGACGACTTCATCATCACCAACTTCGTCTCCGGCAACGAGAACACGTTCCCCAAGTTCGTCTACGTCGCCTCGCGCCGCGGCATCCCCGCCGAGGCCAACGTCATCGGCTTCTCGATGTTCGTGATCGCCGTCCTGCTCGTCGTCGGCGCGCAGGTCGTGAGCTCGATGCGGGCCTCGAAGTACAAGAGCTGACCTTCAGTCCTTCAGTCCTTCAGTCCAAGGAGAGAACGAGTGTCCTCACCCATGCGCGTCCTGATGGTCGGGGCGGGTGGCGTCGGCGACGCCGCCGCCAGGATCGCCGTCGAGCGCGACTTCTTCGAGGCGTGGGTGGTGGCCGACTACGACCTCGACCGGGCCGAGCGCACCGTCGCGGCGGCGCGCGGGCGGCGTACGGGCGAGGAGCGCTTCTCCGCCGCCCGGGTCGACGCCTCCGACGCCGACGCCGTGGCCGCGCTCGCCCGCGAGGTCCGGGCCACCCACGTGTTCAACGCGGTCGACCCACGCTTCGTGATGCCGATCTTCACCGGCGCGCTGGCCGCCGACGCCGACTACCTCGACATGGCGATGAGCCTGTCGGTCCGCCATCCCGAGGCGCCGTACGAGCAGGTCGGCGTCAAGCTCGGCGACGAGCAGTTCGCGATGGCCGACGAGTGGGAGTCGGCCGGCAGGCTCGCCCTGCTCGGCATCGGCGTCGAGCCGGGGCTGTCCGACGTCTTCGCGCGGTACGCCGCCGACGAGCTCTTCGACCACATCGACGAGCTCGGCACCCGCGACGGCGCCAACCTGGTCATCCGCGACGACGACGGCAACGAGGTCTTCGCGCCCGGGTTCTCGATGTGGACGATCATCGAGGAGTGCCTCAACCCGCCCGTGGTGTGGGAGCGCGGGCGCGGCGGCGGCGACCTCGAGGGTGGCTTCTTCACGCTGCCGCCGTTCTCCGAGCCCGAGGTCTTCGAGTTCCCCGAGGGCATCGGCCCGGTGGAGTGCGTGCACGTCGAGCACGAGGAGGTGCTCCTGATGCCGCGCTGGGTCGAGGCGGACCGGGTGACCTTCAAGTACGGCCTCGGCGAGGAGATGATCACGATCCTCCGCACCCTGCACACCCTCGGCCTCGACTCGACCGACCCGGTGACCGTCAAGGGTGTGGAGGTCTCGCCGCGCGACGTCGTCGCCGCCTGCCTGCCCGACCCGGCGACGATCGGGCCGCGGATGGAGGGCAAGACCTGCGCCGGCCTGTGGGTGACCGGCACCGGCAAGGACGGGGCGCCGCGCTCGACGTACCTCTACCACGTCGTCGACAACGCCGACTCGATGCGCGACTACGGCGCGCAGTGCGTGGTGTGGCAGACCGCCATCAACCCGGTGGTGGCCCTGGAGCTGCTCGCCGACGGCACCTGGAAGGGCTCCGGCGTCCTGGGACCCGAGGCGCTGCCGCCGAAGCCGTTCCTCGACCTGCTCGCCGCACCGAAGCCCGTGGGGTACGGATCCCCGTGGGGCATGGAGGAAAGATGACGCTCTCCCAGCAACGCATCCTGGCCACCGAGATCCCGGGGCCGCGCTCGCGCGAGCTCCAGGCCCGCAAGGTCGCCAGCGTCTCGGCCGGTGTCGGCACGACGCTGCCGGTCTACGTCGAGCGCGCGGGCGGCGGCATCCTGCGCGACGTCGACGGCAACCAGCTCATCGACTTCGGCTCCGGCATCGCGGTGACCACGGTCGGCAACGCCGCGCCCCGCGTGGTGGAGGCGGTGCAGCGCCAGGTCGCCGACTTCACCCACACGTGCTTCATGGTGACGCCCTACGAGGAGTACGTCGCGGTCTGCGAGAAGCTCGCCGAGCTGACGCCGGGCAGCCACGAGAAGCGCTCCGCGCTGTTCAACTCCGGCGCCGAGGCGGTGGAGAACGCGGTCAAGGTCGCCCGGCACCACACCGGCCGGGACGCGGTCGTCGTCTTCGACCACGCCTACCACGGGCGGACGAACCTCACGATGGCGCTGACCGCGAAGAACATGCCCTACAAGCACCGGTTCGGGCCGTTCGCCGGGGAGGTCTACCGCGCCCCGATGGCCTACCCCTACCGCTGGCCCGGCGGCGCCGAGGCGTGCGCCGAGGAGGCGTTCGACGCGTTCGTCACGACGGTCCGCACCCAGGTCGGCGAGGACAGCTGCGCCGCCGTGCTCATCGAGCCGATCCAGGGCGAGGGCGGCTTCATCGTGCCTCCGCCCGGGTGGCTGGCCCGCGTCGCCGAGTGGTGCCGCGAGCAGGGCATCCTGCTCATCGCCGACGAGATCCAGACCGGGTTCGCCCGGACCGGCGACTGGTTCGCCTGCGACCACGAGGGCGTCGTGCCCGACCTGCTGACCACGGCCAAGGGCATGGCGGGTGGGCTGCCGCTCGCGGCGGTCACCGGGCGTGCCGAGCTGATGGACTCCGTCCACGTCGGCGGCCTCGGCGGCACCTACGGCGGCAACCCGGTCGCCTGCGCCTCCGCGCTGGCGGCCATCGAGACGATGGAGGCCGAGGACCTGCGCGCCCGGGCCCGCGAGATCGAGGCGCGCTTCGTGCCGCGCCTGCGCGCGCTGGCCGAGCGCCACCCCGACCGGGTCGGCGACGTCCGCGGCCGCGGGGCGATGCTGGCCGTCGAGCTCGTCAGCGACGGTCCCGGTCGTACGCCCGACGCCGCGCTGGCCGGCGCCGTGCACCGGGCGTGCTCCGCCCGTGGGCTGGTGACGCTCACGTGCGGCACCTTCGGCAACGTGTTCCGCTTCCTGCCGCCGCTGGCGATCGGCGACGACCTGCTCGCGGAGGGGCTCGACGTGTTCGAGGCCGCCTTCGACGACGCCGTCAGTGGCAAGGTGGAGTGATGGCGACCGAGACCGTGATCGAGACCGTTCCCACCCAGCTGCTCGTCGACGGCGCGTGGGTCGACGCCACCGGCGGCGGCACCTTCGAGGTGACCAACCCCGCCACGGGCGACGTCCTGGCGCGGATCGCCGACGCGACGCCGGCCGACGGCGAGCGCGCGCTGGCGGCTGCGGCCGAGGCACAACGCGACTGGGCGCGCACCGAGCCGCGCGTGCGCGGCGAGGTCCTGCGCTCGGCGTTCGAGCTGCTCACCGAGCGTGCCGACGACTTCGCACGCCTCATGACGCTGGAGATGGGCAAGGCACTGCCCGAGGCGAAGGGCGAGGTGGCCTACGGCGCCGAGTTCTTCCGGTGGTTCTCCGAGGAGGCCGTACGCATCCACGGGCGCTACTCCGCCGCACCGGCCGGCAACACCCGGCTGATCACCATGAAGGGCCCCGTCGGGCCGACGCTGATGATCACGCCGTGGAACTTCCCGCTCGCGATGGGCACCCGCAAGATCGGCCCGGCCATCGCGGCCGGCTGCACGATGGTGGTCAAGCCCGCCCACGAGACGCCGCTGACGATGCTCGCGCTGGCGGCCCTGCTCGAGGAGGTCGGCCTGCCGCGCGGCGTGCTCAACGTCGTCACCACCACCGACTCCGGTGGTGTGTGCGAGCCGCTCATCCGTGACCCCCGGCTGCGCAAGCTCACGTTCACCGGCTCCACGGCGGTCGGCAAGGTGCTCGTCGGGCAGGCCGCCGACCAGCTGCTCCGCGTCTCGATGGAGCTGGGTGGCAACGCGCCGTTCATCGTCTTCGACGACGCCGACCTCGACGCGGCCGTCGACGGCGCCATGCTCGCCAAGATGCGCAACATCGGGGAGGCCTGCACGTCGGCCAACCGGTTCCTGGTGCACGAGTCGGTGGCCGGGGAGTTCTCGACCCGGATGGCCGAGCGGATGGGCTCCCTCACGGTCGGCGACGGCACGCACGACGGCGTGGACGTCGGCCCGCTGATCACGGAGAAGGCCCGCACCGGCGTGCACGAGCTGGTCTCCGACGCCGTCTCCGGGGGCGCTCGCGCCCTCACCGGCGGTGAGGTCCCCGACGGCCCGGGCCACTTCTACCCGCCGACCGTGCTGGTCGACGTACCCCCGTCGGCCCGGGTGTTCCGCGAGGAGATCTTCGGTCCCGTCGCACCGATCGCGACGTTCGCCGACGAGGACGAGGTCGTCGAGCGTGCCAACGACACCGAGTACGGCCTGGTCGCCTACGTCTTCACCCGCGACCACGCCCGCGTGCTCCGGGTGAGCGAGGCCCTCGAGTTCGGCATGGTCGGGGTCAACACCGGCATCGTGTCCAACCCGGCGGCACCCTTCGGCGGCGTGAAGCACTCCGGGTTCGGACGCGAGGGCGGGTTCGAGGGGATCGAGGAGTACCTCGAGACCAAGTACGTCGGCAGCGCGCTGTGACGGCACCCTCCCCCGTCGACCGCGGACGCCTCGCGGCGCTGCACGCCGCGGAGGAGCAGCGGTTCGTCGACCTGCACCCCACCTCCGCGCGGCTGGCCGCCGAGGCCGGCGAGCACCTGCTGGCGGGAGTGCCGATGCCGTGGATGACGCGGTGGCCGGGCTCCTTCCCGCTGTTCGTGGAGTCGGCGGGCGGAGGGCGGTTCACCGACGTCGACGGCATCTCCTACGTCGACCTCTGCCTGGGCGACACCGGCTCGATGACCGGCCACTGCCTGCCGGCTGTCGCCGAGGCCGTGCGCGAGCGCACCGAGCGCGGCATCACCACGATGCTGCCCTCCACCGATGCCGCCCGGGTCGCCGCGGAGCTCAGCCGGCGCTTCGGGCTGCCCCGCTGGCAGATGGCGATGACCGCGACCGACGCCAACCGGTTCGTGCTCCGCTTCGCCCGGCACCTCACCGGACGACCGCGGATCGCCGTCATGGACTGGTGCTACCACGGCACCGTCGACGAGACGCTCGCCGTGCTCGAGCACGGTCGGGCCGGCGACCGGGTCGTGGCGCGTCCGGGCGCCCTCGGGCCGCAGGTCGACGTCGCGACCACCACGGCCGTCGTGCCCTTCAACGACCTCGAGGCGCTCGACGCGCGGCTCGCCGAGGGCGACGTCGCCTGCCTGCTGATGGAGCCGGCCCTCACCAACATCGGCATCGTGCTGCCCGACGACGGCTACCTCGCCGGGGTCCGGGAGATCACCCGCCGGCACGGTGTCCTGCTGGTCAACGACGAGACGCACACGATCTGCGCCGGCCCGGGCGGGGCCACGGCCGCGTGGGACCTCGAGCCCGACCTGGTCGTGATCGGCAAGCCCATCGGCGGCGGCATCCCCGTCGCGGCGTACGGCATGACCGAGGACGTCGCTGCCCGGCTCCAGGGCCCGATGCTGGGCCACGACATCGACGTGGCCGGCGTCGGCGGCACCCTGTCGGGGTCCGCCCTGGCGATGGCCGCCGTGCGCGCGACGCTGTCGACGGCGCTGCGGCAGGAGGACTTCGACGTCTCGATCCCGCTGGCGGAGTCGTTCACCACCGGGATCCAGGGCGTGATCGACGAGCACGACCTGCCCTGGCACGTGCAGCGGCTCGGCTGCCGCGCGGAGTACTGGTTCTGCCCGCCGCCGCGCACCGGGGCCGAGGCGGCCGCCGCGGTCGACGAGGAGCTCGACGCCTTCTTCCACCTGTGGACGGTCAACCGGGGCGTGCTGCTGGCGCCCTTCCACAACATGTCGCTGTTCTCGCCGTTCCACGACCAGAGCGACGTCGACGCCCACACCTCGGCGTTCCGGGGTGCCGTGGAGGCGCTGCTCGGATGAGCCACCCGCGGCGCGTCCCCGGCGACGTGCTGGTCCACCTGCGTCGCGCGCGCGACCACCTCGACCGGCACTTCGCCGAGCCCTTCGACCTCGACCAGCTCGCGGCGCTCGCAGGGATGAGCCGCTACCACTTCCTCCGCTCCTTCGCGACGACGTACCGCGTCACCCCCGCCGCCTACCTGGCCGAGCGCCGCGTCGAGCGGGCCCAGGACCTCCTGCGCGCGGCCAACCTCACGGTGACCGAGGTCTGCCACGCCGTCGGCTACAGCAGCCTGGGCTCGTTCAGCTCGAGGTTCCGGGAGATCGTGGGCGAGAGTCCCAGCGACTTCCAGAGGAGGTACGCCGCGGCCGGCAACCCGCGCATCCCCGGGTGCTACGTCTTCATGGCGGGCCTGGTCGAGAGGACAGCAACCCAGGAGAAGCCGGGCGGCGCCGAGCCTTCCTAGGCTCGTCGCATGATCACCAACATCTCCCTCCTGTCCGTCTGGGTGAAGGACATCGACGAGTCCCTCGCCTTCTACACCGACGTCCTCGGCTTCGAGGTCGGTGACGACCTGCGGCTCGGGCCCGACTTCCGCTGGTGCACGGTCTTCCACCCGAGGCAGCCCGAGATCCACCTCCACCTGACGACCCCGAGCGGCCCGCTCCCCGACTACCTGATCGAGGCGATGGAGCGCGCCCAGGACGAGGGCGGCCTTCCCGGTGTCGGGATGAACGTCGACGACTGCCGCGCCACCTACGAGGACCTCCGGGCCAAGGGGGTCGAGTTCCTCCAGGAGCCCGAGGAGCGGCCGTACGGCGTCGAGGCGTTGATGCGCGACAACTCGGGCAACTGGATGGTCCTGGTCGAGAAGCGGGACTACGCGCCCGAGGACTTCAAGGGCGTCGACATGGGCTGAGGCCCTGCTGCGCGCGCCCGCACCGGCGTACCGTGGAGCGATGCGGCTCTGGCTCCAGGTCGTCGGCCTGGTACTGCTCACCGGTGCGACCACCCGGGTCGCGATCGCGTGCTGCTTCGGCGACATCGTCGAGTGGCGGAGCTACCGGCTCGGCGCCGCCCTCGTGCGAGGCATCGGCCGCCGTCGGCCGGGCGCGCAGGTCGTGCCCCTCCACCGACCGATCGAGCAGGTGGGCGCCGACCTCAACAGGCTCCACGCGGCGTTCCACCGCGGCGGGATGCGGTTCGCCAAGTACGAGGGGTGCCGCCAGGCCTACGACCGGGTCCTCGCGGAGGCGGCCGACATGGCCGGGGTCGCCCACCTGCTCGGCGTCCTCACCCCCGGCTCCGAGCTCGACCACGAGCGCGCGCGGGTCGAGCTGCTGCTCCGCCACCACGGGCTGCTCCCGCCGTACGCCGCCTGACGGACGCCGCGCCGGGCGACGCGGCTCAGGGGTCGGGGAGCCGGTCGGCGACCCCTGCGGCCAGGGCCGCCTCGGCGTACGCCCGGGCGAGCGAGCCGACGGTCTCGTGCGCGTTGAGGCCCGACGGGTTGGGCACCACGAAGACCCGCGTCCGCCCCCAGGTGGACGGCTGCTCGCCGACCCGCGCCGTCCGCTCGCCGAACGCCGTGCGGTAGGCCGTGACGCCGGCGACGGCCACCACGACCGGTTCGCGCTCGGCGACGAGCTCCCGCAGTCGTACGCCGCCGACCCTGAGCTCCTCGGCCGTGAGCTCGTCGGCCCGGGCAGTGGCCCGCGCGACGACGTTGGTGATGCCGATCCCGCGCCGGCGCAGCACGGCACGGTCGGCGTCCGTCATGCCGGCCGACGGGTCGACCGGCTGCTCGATGATGCCGGCGGCCAGCAGTGCGGGGTAGAACCGGTTGCCCGGGCGGGCGAAGTGGGTCTGCGTGGCGGCCGTCCACAGCCCGGGGTTGATGCCGACGAAGAGCAGCCGCAGCGACTGGTCGGCTGCCGGGAGGAGGTCGGGGACCTCGACGTCGCGGTACGACTCCAGCTCGGCCCTGGTGAACCCCATGCGCGCCATCATGCCGTGGTGTCAGCCGCGGTCCGTCCACGGTCGGTCGTCGAGCTCGGCAGCGAGGACGGGCTGCTCGGTCCACAGGGCGACCTGGCCGCTGCGGCGCCTGGCCCGCCAGACGAGCAGCGCAGCGGCGAGCAGGCCGAGCACGAAGGCGAGCGCGGCGAGGCCGGACAGGCCGTCGTCGCCGGCCTCGGACAGGAAGGCGAGGTAGAGCAGCGCCGCTCCGTGCCCGACCCATCCCACGGCCGCCCCGGTCCGGCGCGGGACTGCACCGTCGACGGCGAGTGGTCGGCGCGGGTTGGGCACGTGGTCCTGTCCGCCGGGGCTCGCGTACCACTCGAGACGCTGCGCGACGAGCGTCTCGATCCCCTGCTGGCGCGTTGCGTCGTCCCCCGTCACCGGCGACACCCTAGATGTCCCCGGGCGGACATGCACGAGACCCCGCCTCCCTTGCGGGAGACGGGGTCTCGGGTGCTACGGGGTGCCGGTCAGCGACCGGCCGTGATCACTTGGTGATCTTGGTGACGCGGCCGGCACCGACCGTGCGGCCACCCTCGCGGATGGCGAAGCGCAGGCCCTCGTCCATGGCGATCGGCTGGATGAGCTCGACCGACATCTCGGTGTTGTCACCCGGCATGACCATCTCGGTGCCCTCGGGAAGGGTCACGACACCGGTCACGTCCGTGGTCCGGAAGTAGAACTGCGGACGGTAGTTGTTGAAGAACGGCGTGTGACGGCCGCCCTCGTCCTTCGAGAGGATGTAGACCGAGGCCTCGAAGTTGGTGTGCGGGGTGGTCGTGCCCGGCTTGATCACGACCATGCCGCGCTCGACGTCCTCGCGCTTGGTGCCACGGAGGAGCAGACCGACGTTCTCGCCCGCCTGGCCCTCGTCGAGGAGCTTGCGGAACATCTCGACACCGGTGACGGTGCTCTTCTGCGAGCCCTCGCGGATGCCGATGATCTCGACCTCCTCGTTGACCTTGACGATGCCGCGCTCGATGCGACCGGTGATGACGGTGCCACGACCGGTGATCGTGAAGACGTCCTCGACGGGCATGAGGAAGGGCTTGTCGGTGTCACGCTCGGGGGTCGGGATGTAGTCGTCCACGGCCTGCATGAGCTCGGCCACCGAGTCGCCCCACTTGGCGTCGCCCTGCAGCGCCGGGAAGGCGGCAACGCGGACCACGGGGATGTCGTCGCCCGGGAACTCGTACTCGGAGAGGAGCTCGCGCACCTCCATCTCGACGAGCTCGATGAGCTCCTCGTCGTCGACCATGTCGCACTTGTTGAGCGCGACGACCAGGGCGGGCACGCCGACCTGGCGGGCGAGCAGCACGTGCTCACGGGTCTGCGGCATCGGGCCGTCGGTGGCCGCGACCACGAGGATCGCGCCGTCCATCTGCGCCGCGCCGGTGATCATGTTCTTGATGTAGTCGGCGTGACCGGGGCAGTCGACGTGCGCGTAGTGGCGCGACTCGGTCTGGTACTCGACGTGCGCGATCGAGATCGTGATGCCGCGCTGACGCTCCTCGGGAGCCTTGTCGATCTGGTCGAAGGCCGAGGCCTCGTTCAGATTCGGGTACTTGTCGTGCAGCACCTTGGTGATCGCCGCGGTCAGCGTCGTCTTGCCGTGGTCGATGTGACCGATGGTGCCGATGTTGACGTGCGGCTTGGTCCGCTCGAACTTCGCCTTAGCCACTGGGGCTCCTCCTGATTGTTGTTCTCTGCGTGTGAGAGTTTGGGACTCGTGGGTGTGGGGTGGTGCTGGTGCCGAGGATCCGGACGCGGTTACTCGCCGCGGACCTTCTTCACGATCTCGTCGGCGATGTTCGTCGGAACCTCGGCGTACGAGTCGAACTCCATCGAGTACGACGCCTGACCAGAGGTCTTCGACCTCAGGTCGCCAACGTACCCGAACATCTCTGAGAGCGGCACGAGGGCACTGACGACCAGGTCGCCGTGACGCTCCTCCTGGGCCTGGATCTGGCCGCGGCGGGAGTTGATGTCGCCGATGACCGTGCCGAGGAAGCTCTCCGGGGTGGTCACCTCGACGGCGAACATCGGCTCGAGCAGCACGGCCTGGGCCTTCTGCGCCGCCTCCTTGAACGCCTGGATGCCGGCGATCTTGAACGCGAGCTCGGAGGAGTCGACGTCGTGGTAGGCGCCGTCCTCGAGGGTGACCTTGACGTCGACCATCGGGAAGCCGGCCTTGACACCGAACTGCAGGGCCTCCTGCGCGCCCTGGTCGACCGAGGGGATGTACTCCTTCGGCACGCGACCACCGGACACGGCGTTGACGAACTCGTAGCCCGCACCGGTGCCGGTCTCGGGGTCGATGTTCGGCTCGATGGAGATGACCACCTTGGCGAACTGGCCGGACCCACCGGTCTGCTTCTTGTGGGTGTAGGAGTGGTTCGCCACCTTGCGGCGGATGGTCTCGCGGTAGGCGACCTGCGGCTTGCCGACGGTGGCCTCGACCTTGAACTCGCGCTTCATCCGGTCGACGAAGACCTCGAGGTGGAGCTCGCCCATGCCGGCGATGATGGTCTGGCCGGTCTCCTCGTCCGTCTTGACGGTGAAGGTGGGGTCCTCCTCGGTGAGCCGCTGGATCGCGGTGCCGAGCTTCTCCTGGTCGCCCTTGGTCTTGGGCTCGATCGCGACCTCGATCACCGGGGCCGGGAACGTCATCGACTCGAGGACGACCTGGTTCTGCGGGTCGGACAGGGTGTGGCCGGTCTTGGTGTCCTTGAGGCCCATGACGGCCACGATCTGGCCGGCGCCGACCGACGCGATCTCCTCACGCTTGTTAGCGTGCATCTGGTAGACCTTGCCGATCCGCTCCTTGCGGCCGTTGACCGAGTTGACCACGGTCGAGCCGGCCTCCAGCTTGCCGGAGTAGACGCGGACGTAGATCAGCTTGCCGAGGTGCGGGTCGGAGGCGATCTTGAACGCCAGGCCGGAGAACGGCTCGTCGTCGTTGGGCTTGCGCAGGATCTCGGTGTCCTCGTCGTTGGGCTTGTGGCCCACGATCGCGTCCACGTCGAGGGGCGAGGGGAGGTAGTCGACGACCGCGTCGAGCAGGGGCTGGACGCCCTTGTTCTTGAACGCGGTGCCGGTGAGGATCGGGTTGAGCTTGTCGGCCAGCGTGGCGCGACGGATGGCGGCCTTGAGGGTGGGGACGTCGAAGACGTCGCCGTCCTCGAGGTAGGTCTCCATGATCTCGTCGTCCGCCTCGGCCACGGTCTCCACGAGCTTCTCGCGGTACTCGGCGGCCTTCTCGACCAGGTCGGCCGGGATCTCCTCGACCGCGTAGTCCTCGCCCATCTCGGTCTCGCCGCGCCAGACCTTGGCGTGCATCTCGACCAGGTCGACGACGCCGATGAAGTCGGACTCGGCACCGATCGGGAGCTGCAGGACCAGCGGGGTGGCGTGCAGGCGCTCGACGATGGAGTCGACGCACTTGTAGAAGTCGGCGCCGGTGCGGTCGAGCTTGTTGATGAAGCACATCCGCGGGACGGCGTACTTGTTGGCCTGGCGCCACACGGTCTGGGACTGCGGCTCCACGCCGGCGACACCGTCGAAGACGGCCACGGCGCCGTCGAGGACGCGCAGCGAGCGCTCCACCTCGACGGTGAAGTCCACGTGGCCGGGCGTGTCGATGATGTTGATCTGGTGCTTCTTCCACCAGCAGGTCGTCGCGGCCGACGTGATGGTGATGCCGCGCTCCTGCTCCTGCTCCATCCAGTCCATCGTGGCCGCGCCCTCGTGGACCTCACCGATCTTGTAGGTGATGCCGGTGTAGAAGAGGATGCGCTCGGTGGTGGTGGTCTTGCCGGCGTCGATGTGCGCCATGATGCCGATGTTGCGGACCTGCTTGAGGTCGGTGGTGATGTCGACAGCCACTGTTGTGTCTCAGTCCCTCGGAAGTCGGTTGGGGTTGGGGCGAGAGGTCGCACGCCGCGGGTCGCGGGGCGTACGACCTCCCGGCGTCACCAGCGGTAGTGGGCGAAGGCCTTGTTGGACTCGGCCATCTTGTGGGTGTCCTCGCGCTTCTTCACAGCGGCACCGAGGCCGTTGCTCGCGTCGAGGATCTCGTTCATCAGGCGCTCGGCCATGGTCTTCTCACGGCGGTCCTGGGCGTAGCCCACGAGCCAGCGCAGGGCCAGCGTGGTGGAGCGGTTGGCCTTGACCTCGACGGGGACCTGGTAGGTCGCGCCGCCGACGCGGCGGGACTTGACCTCGATGGCCGGCTTGACGTTGTCCATCGCCCGCTTGAGCGTGACGACGGGGTCGGTGCCGGTCTTCTCGCGGCAGCCCTCGAGGGCGGTGTAGACGATGCGCTGCGCCACGGCCTTCTTGCCGTCCTGGAGGACCTTGCTGACGAGCTGGGTGACCAGCTGCGAGCCGTAGACCGGGTCGACGACGAGGGGGCGCTTGGGAGCGGGACCCTTGCGAGGCATTACTTCTCCTTCTTCGCGCCGTAGCGGCTGCGGGCCTGCTTGCGGTTCTTGACACCCTGGGTGTCGAGCGAGCCGCGGATGATCTTGTAGCGGACACCGGGGAGGTCCTTCACACGGCCGCCGCGGACGAGCACGATCGAGTGCTCCTGCAGGTTGTGACCGACACCCGGGATGTAGGCGGTGACCTCGACGCCACTGCTCAGGCGCACGCGGGCGACCTTGCGGAGGGCGGAGTTCGGCTTCTTCGGGGTGGTCGTGTAGACGCGGGTGCAGACGCCACGGCGCTGCGGGGATCCCTTCAGGGCAGGCGTCTTGTTCTTGGACACCTTGTCCTGGCGGCCCTTGCGGACCAGCTGGTTGATGGTGGGCACCGGGTGGTTCCCTCTCTCTGTCTGCTCATCACGGTCCGACGCGGTGCCGGACTCGGGTGTCGTGCGTTGTTGCGGTGTGCCTGTGCGACTGCGGGCGGGCGGCGCCTCGACGGGCCGACCTCTCGGACCAGCACGGTCCGAGCATGCGCATGGGTCTGGACGTGCCAGACACAAGGATTGAGGCTACTCGGGCGCTACGGCAGGGTCAAAATGCCGCCGGAGCCTGCTCCGCGGGCGTCTTCCCCAGCGTAGCGGCTCTCGCCGAACGGGCCCGCTGGAGCCGGAGGTGGACCAGCGCCGAGAGCCCCACCCCGGCGATGGTGAGCATCCCGCCCCCGAGCAGCGTCCAGCGGGCGCCGTACGTCTCGCCGATCCACCCGATGATGGGCGCGCCGATGGGCGTGCCGCCCATGAAGATCATCAGGTAGAGCGCCATCACCCGGCCGCGCACGCCGGCGTCGGTGTGCAGCTGCATGTAGGTGTTGGCGCTGGTGATGAAGGTCAGTGCGGTGAGCCCGGTGACCGGCGCCAGCAGCGCGAAGGTGAGGTAGGACGGCATCAGCCCGGCCAGCACGACGGTGGCGCCGAAGGCCAGGGCGGCGCCGACCACGAGGCGCTGTCGCACCAGCGGGCGCCGGGCCGCGAGCAGCGCACCGGTGAGCGAGCCCACCGCGAGGAAGGTGCCGAGCAGCCCGAACTCCTCCGGTCCCTTGCCGAAGACCTCGGTGGCCATCAGTGCCGAGGTGATCTGGAAGTTGAGGCCGAAGGTGCCCGCGAAGAAGACCAGGCTCAGCACCAGCAGCAGGTCGGGGCGGGCGCGGACGTAGGCGACGCCCTCGCGGATCGCTCCCGGCCCGCGGTCGGCGGGTGCCGCGGCGTCGATCCGGCTGGCGTCGAGGTGGCGCAGCGACCAGATCGGGGCGGCGTACGAGACGGCGTTGAGCAGGATCACCCACCCGGTGGCCACCGCTCCCCCGCCGAAGGCGGCGATCAGCACGCCGGCGAGGCCGGGCCCGACGAGGCGCGCGGCGTTGAAGCTGGCGGAGTTGAGGCCCACGGCGTTGGTGAGGTCGCCGGGCTCGACGAGCTCGGAGACGAACGACTGGCGCGCGGGGGCGTCGAAGGCGGAGGCCGAGCCGAGGAGGAAGGCGAGGACGTAGACGTGCCACACCTCGGCCACGCCGGTCACGGCGAGGAGGCCGAGCACGGCGGCCGGCACCGCCATGCCGATGTTGGTCAGCTGGAGCAGGCGCTGCTTGGGCATCCGGTCGGCGACGAGGCCCGCGAAGGGTGTGAGCAGCAGGAAGGGGAGGAACTGCAGACCGGTCGTGATGCCGAGCGCGGTCGCGCCGGAACCGACGGCCAGCTGGAGCACCAGCCAGTCCTGGGCGACGCGCTGCATCCAGGTACCGGTGTTGGACACGACGCCGCCGGCGGCGTAGCGGCGGTAGTTGGGGTTCGCGAGGGAGCGGAACGTGGGACTCGTGGTGACTCCTCGGTCGTCAGGCGGTCAGTCGGGTGGTCAGGCGGGTGGTTCAGTCGGGTGGGTCGTCAGTCGGCCTGCGCGAGGCGGGCCAGGATCGGGGCCGCGTCGCGCAGCGTGGCGCGCTCGGCGGGCGTGAGGCTGCCGAGCTGCCGGGCGAGCCACGCGTCGCGCCGCTGGCGGTCGGCGAGGACCGCGGCGCGACCGGCGTCGGTGAGCGAGACCACGACCTGGCGGCCGTCGGTCTCGTGCGGGCGGCGTACGACGTAGCCGTCCGCCTCCAGGCAGTTGACCGTGCGGGTCATCGACGGCGGCTGCACCCGCTCGGCGCGGGCCAGGTCGCCGACGGTCTGCTCGCCCGTGCGCACGAGCAGGCCGAGGACGACCATCTGGCTGATGCTCAGGTCGTTGTCGGGGTGGCGCTCGGAGATCAGGCGGCGGCGCAGCCGCATGACGCCGGCCCGGAGCTCGGAGGCGAGCCCGGTGTCGGTGCGGAGGTCGGCGTTCGGCATGTCGTTAGCATAAGTCATTACCCGTGCTAACTATTCCGCCGGGGGTCAGGGTCGGCGTGGAGTCCCCGCTCGAGCGGGGAGTCCGACTCCTGGAGGGGGTTGCAACGGCCTCCAGGAGTCGGAGTTCCCCGACAAGTCGGTCGTACGCCGCGCGCGCCGGCAGCCGGCACGTGGCGCGTCGCCGGGCGGTCGCCCCAGCGGGGCAGCGGTCAGGAGAGCCAGCCGCTGATCGGCGTGTAGGCGAAGTAGACGACGAACAGCGCGGCGACGACCCACATCAGCGGGTGCACGTCGCGCACCTTGCCGACGACGATCTTGATGAGCACGTAGGCCACGAAGCCGGCGCCGATGCCCACCGAGATCGAGTAGGTGAAGGGCATGAGCACGATCGTGAGGAAGGCGGGGATGGCCACCTCGAGGTCGCGCCAGTCGATGTCGGCGACCTGCTGCATCATCAGGAACCCGACGAGCACGAGGGCCGGGACGGCCGCCTCCGACGGGATGGCCGAGACCAGCGGGGTGAAGAAGGTCGCCAGCAGGAACAGCACGCCGGTGACGATCGACGCGAGACCCGTACGGGCGCCCTCGCCGACGCCGGAGGCGCTCTCGATGTAGGACGTGTTCGACGAGACTCCGGCCGCGCCGCCCGCCATGGCGGCGACGGAGTCGACGACGAGGATCCGCTGCGCGTTGGGCGGGGTGCCCTCCTCGTCGTTGAGGCCGGCCTCGGCGCCGATGGCCGTCATCGTGCCCATCGTGTCGAAGAAGTCGGCGAGCAGGAGGGAGAAGACCAGCAGCAGCGCGGCGAGCACGCCGGTGCCGGCGCTGCCGAAGGCGCCGAACAGGTCGACGTCGCCGAGGGTGTCGAACGACGGCAGACCGACGACGTCGCCGCTCAGGGTCGGGACGCTGAGCGACCAGCCCTTCGGGTTCTCCGCCGACGCGGCGCCGAGGTCGCCGACGGCCTCGACCACGACCGCGACGACCGTGGTGACGACGATCGAGATCAGGATCGCGCCCCGCACCCGGCGTACCCACAGCGCGATCACCAGGGCCAGGCCCAGGCAGAACACGAGCACCGGCCAGCCGCCGAGGTGGCCGTCGGATCCCAGCTGGACCGGGACGGTGGTCTGGAAGGCGTCCGGGATGCGCGTCACGACGCGGGCGTCGACGAAGCCGATCAGCGCGATGAACAACCCGATGCCGACCGAGATCGCCACCTTGAGCTGCTGCGGCACGGCGTGGAAGACCGCCTTGCGGAAGCCCGTGAGGACCAGCAGGAGGATCACGATGCCCTCGAGCACCACGAGGCCCATCGCGGCCTCCCACGTGGACTGGCGCGCGATCGAGTTGGCGACGAACGCGTTGAGCCCGAGCCCCGTCGCGAGCGCCAGCGGGAAGTTGGCGAAGCCGCCCATGGCGATGGTGAGCACTCCGGCCAACAGCGCCGTGCCGGCCGCGATCGCCGGGATGCCGCTGCCCGGCTCGGCCCCGCCGCCGAGGAAGGCGCCGGTGGAGTCGGGCACGAAGCCGAGGATGAGGGGGTTCAGCACGATGATGTAGGCCATCGTCAGGAAGGTCACGACGCCGCCGCGCACCTCGCGGCCGACGGTCGAGCCTCGTCTGCTGATCTCGAAGAACCCGTCGAGGCCGGTGGCCCTGGGCGGCTGGGGTGCAGTCTGCGTCTGGTCGCTCACGGGACCGCAGTCTGGCAGAACCGTGCTACGTCCGTGTTTCGCCTCCGCGCGCGCGTGTAGCGTGACGGGCGTGGACCTGGGTGACGAGCAGCCGACGCAGCACGAGATCGGCCGGCGCACCTACATCGTCGCGCAGGTCGAGCCGCTCGACGTCGACGGCGTACGCACCACCGAGGTCGGCACCGCGCTCTGGCTGCTGGGCTTCCTCGGACTGCTGCCGTTCTGGGGCGCGCTCCAGGAGAGCGGTCGAACGTGGTGGCTGTGGACCTGCCTGGCCGGCTTCGGGCTCGGCCTGTGCGGGTTGGAGTACTGCCGCCGGCGGCGCAAGGAGCGCGCGGCCCTGCAGGCCGACCGGTGAGCCTGCCCCCGACCCGCTGGGAGCTCGGCGGACCGGCCAACGAGGGCTACGGCAGGAAGTTCGGCGAGCTCGTGGCATCGGGTGAGGACGTCGACGGCGAGGCCCGGCTGGCCGACACCCTCCTCCCGCGCCGCGGCCGGGTCCTCGACGTCGGGTCTGGGATGGGGCGCGTCGCGGCGGCCCTGTCCGCGCGCGGGCACGACGTCGTCGCGGTCGAGCCCGACCCGGTGCTGGCCGAGCAGTCGCGGCGTACGTATCCCGACCTCGAGGTGCTCCCGCTCGACGCCCGGACGCTGGCCGCCGATGCGCTGGCCCACCACGGAAGGCCCACGTCGTTCGACCTGGCCGTCCTCGTCGGCAACGTCATGGTCTTCCTGGCCGAGCGGACCGAGCGCGAGGTGCTCCGACGCGTCCGGGACCTCCTGGCGCCTGGTGGCCGGGTGCTGGTCGGCTTCCACCTGCACGGCGGGCCGCCGACGGCGCGCCGCTATCCCGCGGACGAGTTCGTCGCGGACGTCGAGGCGAGCGGCTTGCGGGTCCGCCTGCGGGCGGGCTCCTACGAGCTGCACCCGCCCGACGACGGCTACGGCGTCTGGGTGCTGTCGCGGGACGACGCCCCGCACGTCAGCACGACCGTCGGGCACCCGAACCCGATCGGCACGGCCGAGGGTTAAAGCGTCTCGACCTCGTCGTCGGTCAGCGTGTCGAACACGTGGTCCGGCAGCGGCAGCGGCTGCTGCTTGCGGGCGAGCTTGACCTCGGAGTGGGCGCCACACCCGTGGTCGAGGGTGACCACCCTGCCGTCGTCGTTGGCGTTGCCGTTGGCACAGACGCCGAACCGGTCGGCCAGCGAGCCGTTGAGACGGACCAGGAACCCGCAGGACCAGCAGTGGTCGGGGGCGCTCTTGGCCAGCGGTGCGTCAGGGCCGCCGGGGCCGGCGTGCCAGCGCTCGGCGGCCATGTCGATGCCCTCGCGGCTCAGGGTCCGTACGCGGCCCAGGCCGAGGTCCTCGGCCACGCGGCGCACCTGCGCCCGGTCGTCGGCGTCGAGCGGGTCGTCGCCGACGAGGTAGGTCGGGACCAGCCGGACGTCCTCGTCCTCGACGGGGAGCAGGTCGCCCGGCGAGA
The DNA here is from genome assembly GCF_014779655.1 of Nocardioides ganghwensis. Classification (GTDB taxonomy): domain Bacteria; phylum Actinomycetota; class Actinomycetes; order Propionibacteriales; family Nocardioidaceae; genus Nocardioides; species Nocardioides ganghwensis. Next base: position 129,633 of record NZ_JACXYX010000002.1, on the reverse strand, counting down.
GGTCGCCGGGCTGGAGCCGCTCCTTGTAGGGCACCCACGCGGGGGCCACGATCGCCTCGTCGCCCGGGAGCAGGACGACCTCGTTGACGGTCAGGTCCTTGCCGCGCTTGGCGCGGGTCATCGTCACCGACCAGTACCAGCCGGGGTAGCCCGCGCGGAGGCACGCGAAGTGGTGGGTGACGACGCGCTCGCCCTCGGCGCGCACCCCCAGGTGGTCGCCGACGTCGCCGGGATCGGCGACCTCGAGGGCGACGGTGCGGGCGAGGTCCACGGCCTTGGCGAGGGTCGCGTCCGGCTTGCCGGCACGGGTGGGGAGAGCAATCACCTGCGCATCATGGCAAATGGTCGGTGGTCCTGTCCCGTCGGGACGCCTGCCGGGACGGCGTACGCCGCTGTCGGGCACGTAGGTCAAGATGGTGCCCGTGACCTCCGAGCGCCCCGACACCGCCGCGGGACAGGAGCACGGGCCCCCGCGCGACACGGCCGGCGGGCGGTCGGGAGGCGCTCCGCAGCCGCCGCGCAACGGAGCCGTACGCCGCTCCCTGTCCGGTGCCGCTCGCGGGGTCCGGGCCGCCGGGCGCGGGGCGCGTGTCGCCGGCCGCGGCGCCGGCAGCGCCGGTCACTACGCCGTCTCCCAGGCCAGGCGGGCGGCGCGCGCCGAGGGCGCCGGCGACTCCGGGCTCTCACGCCTGATCGAGCTCCACGCCTTCAACGCCGCCGGTGACGCCGCCGTCGCGATCTCGCTCGCCGGCACGCTCTTCTTCCAGGTCCCGACCGGCGAGGCGCGCGGCCAGGTCGCGCTGTTCCTCGGGCTCACGATGCTCCCGTTCGCGATCGTGGCGCCGCTGATCGGGCCGTTCCTCGACCGCTTCAGCCACGGGCGGCGCTGGGCGGTGGGCGCGACCATGGCGATCCGCTGCTTCCTGTGCTGGGTCCTCGCCACCGCCGTGGTGACGGAGTCCGGCTGGCTCTTCCCGGCCGCCCTCGGCTGCCTGGTGGCCTCCAAGGCCTACGGCGTGACGCGGGCCGCGGCCGTGCCGCGGCTGCTGCCGCCCGACCTGACCCTGGTCAAGGCCAACGCGCGTGTCTCGCTGGCCGGCGTGGTGGGCGCCGGTGTGTCGGCACCCCTGGCGATCCTGGCCTCGACGTTCGGGCCGGAGTGGTCGCTGCGCTACGGCTTCGTCGTGTTCGTGCTGGCCACGATCTGGGCGATCCGGCTCCCGGAGAAGGTCGACGCCAGCCAGGGCGAGGGCGAGCTGGTGCTGACCGGCTCGACCGACCAGGCGGGCACCACCCGCCGGCCGCGCACCCGGATCCCGGGCGCGGTCGCGTTCGCGCTCCGGGCCAACTGCGGGCCCCGCTGGCTGTCGGGGTTCCTCACGATGTTCATGGCGTTCCTGCTGCGCGACAACCCCATCGGGGACTGGCGACCAGAGGTGCTGCTCGGCCTGGTGATCGGGGCGGCGGGGCTCGGCAACACCCTCGGCATCGCGATCGGTTCGGTGCTCAAGCGCCTCAACCCCGCGGTCACGGTGGTGCTCGCCCTCCTCGCCGACGTCGCGGTCGCGGCGCTCGCGGCGCTGTTCTACGGGCTGGTGACGTTGGTGCTGCTCGGGCTCACGGCCGGCCTGGCGCAGTCGCTGGCCAAGCTGTCGCTCGACTCGACCATCCAGCGCGACGTCCCCAGCCGGATCCAGGCGAGCGCCTTCGCCCGCTCCGACACCACGCTGCAGCTGGCGTGGGTGATCGGCGGCTTCGCCGGCATCGCGATGCCGCTCATGCCGCAGCTCGGACTCGGCATCGCCGCCGGCGTGCTCGGTGCGTGGGCGGCCTTCGTGCTGGTCAGTCGTCCCGGCTCGACGGCACCCGCCCGCACCTGACGGCGTACGACCCCGGGACGGGTCTCAGGTCTCCAGCTCGTCGGCGAGCGCACGCAGCACCTTGGCGGTGCCGCGTGCGGCCGCGCGCTCGGGGTGCCGGCCGCGACGGTAGGTCTCCTCGACACCCTCGAGCATCTTGATCAGGTCCTCGACGATGGTGACCATCGCCTCGGGCTGCTTGCGCTGGGCGTTGCGCTGGTTGCGGGTCACCGAGGCCGGCGCGTCGATGACGCGCACCTGCAGCGCCTGGTCGCCGCGGCGCCCCTGGGCGATGCCGAACTCGACCTTGGTGCCGGCCTTGAGGGTGGCGGTCCCCTCGGGGAGCGCATCGGAGTGGACGTAGACGTCCGGGCCGTCCTCCTGCGACAGGAAGCCGAAGCCCTTCTCCGCGTCGTACCACTTCACCTTGCCACTCGGCACGGTCCACCCCACTCAGCTCTGCGCGCGACTCTGCGCCCGACGCCGCGCGGATCGCGGCCCGGCACAGGATAGGCGGCCGGCCGGCCCCCCGACCAACGGGTTGCGCGCTCCGGGCCGGGCACCCACCCGGGATCCTCCACGTGACTGGTGGGACCATGGGAGACTGTGAGGTCCCACCGCGCGGGGGCGCGGCGACCAGACGACCGACAGCGGGAGGACGACGTGCGTGCACGACGAGCGGGCATGGCCCTCGGGTGCGGCCTGCTCGCGCTCGCCCTCGGCCTGCCCCTGGCCGGCGTCGCCACCGCCGACGACTCCCCGACGACGGGTGCTCCCCCGCCGCTGACCCTCGTCACCCTGGCCGGGGCCGGCACCGCCGCGGGCCGCGCCGACGCCGAGGAGCTCCTCGCGCGCCAGGACGCCGTGCTCGCCGCCGTCGGCGCCGAGCAGCCCGTCTACCGGTGGACCACCGCGCTCAACGGATTCGCCGCCCGCCTCAGCGACGCCCAGCTCGCCGCCCTCGACGACCAGCCGTGGGTCGCCTCGATCGAGACCGACACCGTACGCCCGCTGGCCGGGCGGACGTCCCTGGCCGCCGTGCGCGGCGCCGCCGCCAGCCCACGGTTGCGCGGAGGGGCGGGCGTGGTCATCGGCGTCGTCGACTCGGGCATCGCACCGCAGTCCCCGGCGTTCGCCGACGTCCCCGGTCTCGGCGCCGACCCGGAGGACTTCGCCGGAGCGTGCGCCGAGGGCGACGGGTGGGCCGCCGAGGACTGCACCCGGAAGCTCGTCGGGGCGCGGTGGTACGTCGAGGGCTTCGGCGCCGACCGGATCCGTTCCTCGGAATCGCTCTCCCCGCTCGACGTGCTCGGGCACGGCACCCAGGTCGCCTCGGTCGCGGCCGGCAACGCCGCGGTCAGCGTCCGGGTCGAGGGCCGCCCGGCCGGCAGGTTCGGTGGCGTCGCGCCGCAGGCGCGCATCGCCGCCTACAAGGCGTGCTGGGGAGCGCCCGACCCGACCGACGACGGCTGCTCGACCGCCGACGTGGTGTCCGCGGTGGACGCCGCCGTCGCCGACGGGGTCGACGTGCTGACCCTCGCGCTGGCCGGCGGCGAGGGCCTGGACACCCTCCAGGTCGCCCTGCTCGGCGCGGCGGAGGCCGACGTCGTCGTGGTGGGCGCGGCGGGCAACTCCGGCGCCTCGTCGTACGCCTCGCACGCCGGTCCGTGGGTCACGACCGTCGGTGCCGCAGTGGGCCGGATGTCGCGCGGGCGCGTCACGCTGCCCGGCGGCCGGTCGTGGACCGGCGGCGGACGGCCGAACGACGTGCGCGGCACGGCCGTCCTGGCCCAGGACGCCGCCGCTCCCGGGGTCTCGCGCCGCGCGGCCGGTCAGTGCCGGTCCGACGCCCTCGACGCGCGAGCCGTCGCCGACCGGATCGTGGTCTGCCGCCGCGGCGGCATCGCTCGCATCGACAAGTCCGAGTCGGTCTCCCGGGCAGGCGGACGGGCCATGGTGCTCGTCAACCGCGGCCCGGGTGCCGTCAGCGCCGACTTCCACTCCGTGCCCACCATCCACCTGTCCGCCGCGGACGGCCGGACCTTCAGCCGCTGGGTGGCCCGCCACCCCGACGTGCCGCTGCGGATGTCGCGGGTGCTCGGCGACCCCGGCACCCGGCGTACGGCTCCGTGGAGCGCCGCGGGCGACCCGCGCGGGGCGTCCCTCAAGCCCGACGCGGTGGCCGACGGCGACGCGGTCCTCGGCGCGCTGCCGGAGTCGACCGGGCGGAGCTGGGGCGTGTTCAGCGGGAGCTCGGCCGCCACCGCCCACGCCAGTGGCCTCGCCGCGCTGCTCCTCGGTCGCCACGACGACTGGTCGGCGGCCAGGGTGCGCTCGCTGATCGCGACGTCGGCCCGACCGATCCCCGGCTCGTCCGTCCTCGAGCAGGGCTCCGGCGCCCTCCCCGGACGCGCTCCGACCGCGCACCTGGCGTTCGACGTCTCCCCCCGCGCGTGGCGGCGAGCGCTGCGCACCCGCTCCCTCGACCGCCTCAACACCAGCGCGCTGCTGCTGTCGGCGCGGCAGTCGCGGGCCGTGCGCACCGTGACCAACGTGGGCACCCGCCCCGAGTACTTCTCCGTCACCGCCCGCGGCTTCACCTCGCACCGGGTCCGCGTGCAGCCGCTCGCCGTACGCCTCGCGCCGGGCGAGTCGACCGACTTCACCGTCACGGTCTCCGGCCCCACCAGCCCGGGCGTCCTCGACGACGGCGTGCTCGTCTGGCTCGGCGCGCGCGGCGGCGTCACCCGGGTGCCGGTCGCGCTGACCCGCTGACGCCGCTGCCCCCTTCGCCACGCACGACGGGCCGCCGCCGGGGAGGGACGACGGCCCGTACGGACCGGTGCTGCGTCAGTCGAGCACGCGGTCGTGGCGCAGGGAGCTGGCCTTCGTCTCGTGGGCGAAGAGCACGGCCACGACGGTGATCACCGAGGCGACGGTCATGTAGATCGCGACCTTGGGGACGTTGCTCACCCCGGCGCTGGCGTCGCCGAGCAGCTCGATCGCGATGATCGGGGCGAGGGCGCCGGCGAAGATCGAGGCGAGCTGGTAGCCCACCGAGGCGCCCGTGTAGCGCACCGAGGTGCCGAACAGCTCGGAGAAGAACGCCGCCTGCGGGGAGTACATCAGGGCGTGCAGGACCAGGCCGACCACGATCGCGAGGATGATCTTGCCCTCCGACCGCGAGGCGATGAGGTCGAAGAACACCCACGACCAGGCGGCGACCCCGACGGCACCGGCGAGGTAGAGCGGGCGCCGGCCGACGCGGTCGCTGAGCGCACCGATGAGCGGGATGGTCACGAAGTGCACGACCGAGCCGATCAGCAGGGCCTTGAGGATGAGCGACTTGTCGGCGGCGGTGCCGGCGTAGATCGTGAGGAACGAGATCGAGATGATCGTGAAGAGGTAGTAGGAGATGTTCTCGGCCATGCGCATCCCCATGGCCACGAAGACCTCCTTGGGGTACTTGCGGAAGACCTCGACGAGCGGCAGGTGGGCGGTCTGCTTGGTCTCGAGCTCGGCCTTCGCCTCGGCGAAGACGGGCGACTCCTCGATGGAGAGGCGGACCCACAGGCCCACGCCGACGAGCACGGCGCTCAGCAGGAACGGGATGCGCCAGCCCCACGACTCGAAGGCCGCGTCGGACTGGACGGCCGCCAGCACCCACAGGACGCCGGTGGCGAACAGGTTGCCCAGGGCCACGCCGGCCTGGGGCCACGACGACCAGAAGCCGCGCTTCGAGTCGTCACCGTGCTCGGCCGCCATCAGGACCGCGCCACCCCACTCGCCGCCGACCGCGAACCCCTGGAGCAGGCGGCAGGTCAGCAGGAGCAACGGGGCCGCGACGCCGATCGAGGCGTACGTCGGCAGCAGGCCGATCGCGAAGGTCGCCAGGCCCATGAGGAACAGCGAGAAGACCAGCATCTTCTTGCGGCCGACCTTGTCGCCGTAGTGGCCGAAGACGATGCCGCCGAGGGGGCGCGCGACGAAGCCGAGCGCGTAGGTGCCGAAGGCCAGCAGGGTCGCGGTGGCCGGCTCGCTCTCGGGGAAGAACAGCGTGCCGAACACGAGCGCGGCCGCCGAGCCGTAGAGGAAGAAGTCGTACCACTCGACGGCGGTGCCGACCAGGGAGGCGAAGACGACCTTGACGATGCTGGTGCGCTCGGGCTCGGCGCCCGTCGGTTCGCGACCGGTCGCGGTGGAGGTGTCGGTGGTCATGACGTGCCTTTCGTGGGGGTGCTGGTGACGGTGCCGGGTGCCTCAGGCGGCGGTCCAGCCGCCGTCGAGGGAGAGGGAGGTGCCGGTGATGGAGGTGGCGGCCGGGCCGCAGAGGAAGGCGACCGCCTCGGCGACCTCCTCGGGCTCGACCAGCCGCTTGAGCGGGGTGCGGGCGAGCAGGACGGTGTCGAGGACCTCGTCCTCGGCGATGCCGTGGGAGCGGGCCTGGTCGGCCAGCTGGCCCTCGACGAGGGGGGTGCGGACGTAGCCGGGGCAGACGGTGTTGCTGGTGACGCCCTTGTCGGCCCCCTCGAGCGCGATCACCTTGGAGAGCCCCTCGAGGCCGTGCTTGGCGCTGACGTAGGCCGACTTGTACGCCGACGCGCGGTGGCCGTGGACGCTGGAGACGTGGACGATCCGACCCCACCCCCGCGCGTACATGCCGGGCAGGACACGGCGGGCCAGCAGGAACGGGGCGTGCAGCATCAGCGCGTGGATCGTGCGGAAGCGCACGGGCTCGAAGTCCTCGATCGGCGCGACGTGCTGGATCCCGGCGTTGTTGACGAGGACGTCGACGTCGAGGTCGAGCCGCCCGATCGCGGCCTCGTCGGTGAGGTCGACGACGTGCGGGACACCGTGGACCTGCGCGGCCACCTTGGCCACGCCTTCCTCGTCGCGGTCGAGCAGGTGGACCTCCGCACCCGCCTCGGCGAGCCGGGCGGCGACGGCGGCGCCGATGCCGCTGGCGGCCCCGGTGACCAGGGCGCGCCGACCGGCCAGGACGCCCCGGGCGGGGTCTGTGACGGTGCTCATGCCCGACACCGTAGGGAGCGCCGTGACGCACGGCACATAGGTCGCGCGGCCACACTTCCGGCTCAGCAGTGTGGGCGATCCACACCCTCAGGCGTGGTCAGTCACCCTGCAGCCGCGCCAGGCGCAGGGCGAGCTGCAGGTCGAGCGCCCGCTCCGGCTCCCGCCAGCCACTGCCGAGGAGCTCCCCGATCCGCTCCAGGCGCTGCGTCACGGTGTTGGGGTGCACGTGCAGGACGCCCGCGGTCTCCCTGAGGTGGCCGCCGGTGGCGAACCACGCCTCGAGCGTCGCCACGAGCCCGGTCCCGCGGCGCTCGTCCCAGGCCCGCACGGGCCCCACCATCGTCTCCACGAAGGCCGCGACGTGCTCGGGGTCGTTGTCGCCGAGGAGCAGCCGGGCCACCCCGAGCCCGGCGGGGTCGCTCACGTCCCCCCGGCGCCCGAGGCGTACGAGCGTGTCGAGGCAGCGCCGGGCCTCGTGGTGGGCCTCGACGAGCCGGTCACCGCGCAGCGCGTCGCTCGTCGCGGCGACGCCGACCGTGCCGACCCCGCCCAGGTCGGCGACGGCCGACCGGAGGTCCGCGCCCACCCGCAGCGGCTCGTCGCCGGGCACGACGAGCACGATCGCGCCGCGGTGCTCGCCGGCCAGACCGGAGGTGCGCCGGGCCAGGGCGACGACCGCGCGGCTGGCGCGGTGGCGGTCGACGCCGTCCACCGTCGCGGTCGCGACGACCAGGGGGCCGTCGAGGCTGGCGCCGTGGCGGCGCACGCGGTCGCGCAGCCGCTCGCGGGAGCCGGCGTCGGCCTCGAGCAGGTCGGCGAGCAGCTGGCCGCCGAGCCGCTCCTCGGCGTCGGTGACGGAGCGGGCGAAGAGCAGCACCAGCGCGGTGACGAGGGCACCGCGCTCGAGGGTCCGCCGGCCCGCGAGGTCCAGCGGCTCCTCCCGCCGCAGGACGAGGGTCGCGACGTGCTCGGTGCCGGCGAGCGCGGCAGCGACCATCCCCGAGGGGACGGCCACCGACCGTCCCGAGGCGACGGCGCGGGACACCTCCTCCTGCCAGTCCAGGCCGGGGTCCTCCCCCGCCAGCAGCTCGCCCGACGGGGTCCAGACCGAGGCGTCGCCGTCGAGCACGCCGGAGAGCACCCCTGCGACCTCGGCGACACCGCCACCGCCGATGAGCACGTCGGTGAGCCGGTCGTGGGCCAGCGCGGCGGCGTCCACGGCCTCGGTGTGGCGGGTGAGCGAGCGGTTCGCCTCGTCGAGCTCGGCGAAGAGCCGGGCGTTCTCGAGCGCCACGACCGCGTGGGCCGCGAACGAGGTCAGCAGGCTCACCTCCGACTGGGGGAAGCGGCGTACGGACCGGTGGACCGCGAGCAGGGCGCCGATCACCACCCCGTCGAGGACCAGCGGCACGCCGAGGATCGCCCGGATCTGCTCGCCGGCGACGGCCTCGTCGATGTAGCCCTGGTGCACGAACCGCTGGTCGGTGGAGTAGTCCTCGGTGAAGTAGGCGGCGCCGGTCTGCGCGACCAGTCCGAGCAGGCCGGTCCCCAACGGCAGGCGGAGGTTCTGGAACTCCCGGGTGAGCGCGCCGTCGGTGACCTTCATGTAGGACGCGCCGTCCTCCTCGTCGTTGAGGGAGAGGTAGGTCATGTCGCAGTGCAGCAGCTGTCGGGCACGCCGCACGATGGCGGCGAGGATCGTGTCGACGTCACGGATGGCGGTGAGGTCGGAGGCGGTCTCGTAGAGCGCGGAGAGCTCGGCCTCCCGGGAACGCATCCGTCCCATGAGGTCGCGCAGGCGCAGCGCGACGTCGTACTCCGAGCGCAGCACCGCGGCCTCGGCCTCGCTGAGCCCCGCCTCGGCGCGCGCGAGGTGCTCGTCGAAGGCGGCCAGCGGCGCCTCGTCGTAGAGCAGGTCCAGGAAGGTCGGCACGCCGCACATCCTGCCCCGTGCGCAGCGACCGCGGCGCCCCGACAGCTCAGTGCTCGCGGGAGATGGTCATCTCGCGGTCGCCGTAGACGACCTTGTCGCCGTCGACGAGGGCCGCGGGCTTGCCCGGCGCGAGCTGGCGCGAGACGCCCTGGCGGACCAGGACGGTGCCGTTGGTCGAGCCGCGGTCCATCACGACGATGGTCCCGTCGGACGCCGGGCCGAACTGGGCGTGGGTCTTGGAGACCGACATGTCGGCGGAGGCGAGCGGGATCAGGTGGGCGACGCTCTCCCCCGACCGGGCCTCGGGCCGACGGCCGACGAGCGCGAGGCCGGCGATGACGAAGCTCTCGCCGTTGTCGAAGTGCACCCGCCAGCGCGCTGCGGATGTCGCAGGGGTGCGGGTCGGCGCCGGCTGCTGGCGCTGGGGCGGCTGCTGCCACTGCGGCGGGGGCGCTGCCGGGGACGGCTGCTGCGGCCAGGGCTGCATCGACTGCTGTGCGGCCTGCTGCGGGGGCTGCTGCGGGGCCTGCCGCGGGGCGTGGTGAGGGGCCTGGTGAGGGGCCTGGTGAGGCGGGGCGTGGGGCGGAGCGGGGACGGCGGCGGGAGGCTGCACGAGCTCGGCCGGCAGCGGCTGGCGGCGTACGGAGTGCTCCGAGCGTTCCGGCGTCTTCACCACCTCGACCGGCGGAGCCGGGACCAGCCGCATCGCGGTGAGGTTGACGATGTGCCGCGGGCCGTCGTCGGCGCCGTCGTCGGCGACCTCGGCCACGGGGCGTACGTCGACCACGACGGTGTCGGTCAGGTGGTCGTGCCACCCCCGGCGCTGCCGGCCCCTGTCCTCGACGGCCGTCCACGCCAGGGTGGCGACCCCGATGCCGAAGGTGGGCAGGCCCGAGGCACCGAGCACGAACGAGCGGAGCAGGGCCGGCCCCACGCCGATCGGGGTGCCCGTGCCGTGGTGCACCACGCGCAGGCCGGTCATCGCCTTGCCGGGCGAGGTGCCGCTGACCCCGAGCACGATCGCGAGCACCAGCCAGACCAGGACCATCGCCACGGCCACGGCCCCGACCACGGTCCAGACGTCGTCGGAGACGAACAGTGCCGTGCCGACGCCGACGGCCGCCAGCAGGCCCCACGCGAGCAGGCGGTCGACCGCGAACGCGACGAACCGCCGCTCGAGCTGGGCGATCGGGTAGGTCAGGGGCTGGGGGTGCTGGGTCACGACGGTGCGGTTCAGGGGTTGGTGACCTGGATGGTGACGCCGTCGCCCAGGTCGAGCACGGCGCCGGGGACGAGGCTGACCGCGATGCCCGGCTTGAGCTCCTCGACGTCGAGGCCGGGCAGGGCGAGCACGGTGCCGTTGGTCGAGCCGAGGTCGGTGGCGATCGCGGAGCCGTGGTCGGCCCCCGCTCCGGGCCGGATCTCGAGGTGCGTGGAGGAGATCTCCTGGTGCGGGCTCGGCACCGTCACGACGTGGGGCTGGTCGTGGGAGGCGAAGCGCCGCGCCTCCGGTGCGCGACCCACGAGGACGGTCCGGTCGACGGCGACGACGTCGCCGGTCGAGAAGACGAGGGCGGCCACGGGTTGCGAGACCACTTCGGGTGCCATCTCCTGGCCGGGGACCGGCGGGCGGTCGAAGTCGGGCGCCGGCGCGCCGACCTGGGTCTGGCCGTCGCGGTCGGACCAGTCGTCGGCGACCGCGGGCGTCTCACCGGTGGGCGTCGGGTCGTCCGCGGGCTCGCCGAACTGCATCGGCGCGGCCGCCGGCGCCTCGGGGACCGGGTCCGCGGCGGCGACCGGCTCGGGCTCCGGCTCGGGCTGCGGCTCCGGCTCGGGCTCGGGCGTGACGGCGGGCTCGGGCTCGGCCTCCGCCTCGGCCACCAGGGCCGGGGCGACGTCCTCGGTCGCCTGCTCCGCGGCGGGGGCCGGCGTACCGAACTCGACCACCGACACGCGCGCCAGGCCGGGCGCGAGGAGGTGCTCGGCGGCGGCGTCGCCGGTGAGGGTGACCCGGATGCTGGAGACGCCGGCCACCAGCCGCTCGGCCCAGGCGGTGCCCGGGTCGGCACTGACGAGCTCGTCGCCACCGGCGGAGGAGACGGCTGCGGTCGGGGCACCGCGGACGAGGAGCCGGGTGCGGTCGTCGCCGTGGGCGACGAGGGCGAAGTGGTCCAGTGAGGACAGTCCGTCGGCGAGCAGCGCGTCGAGGAGCGCGTCGGCGCTCGCCCCGGAGTCGGCGAGGTCCCAGAGCGTGGCGACCCGGCCGCGCTGGCTGCCCGGGAGCAGGACCGTGGCCCGGTCACCCACCACGGCGTACCAGTCCCCCGCGGCGAACCTGGCCTCTGTGCTCACAGTCGTCCCCCCAGCTTCGATTCGAGACTCTCCAGCTGGCGCTGCGAGTCGTAGGTCGCGTCCTTCACCAATCCCACCACATCGACGACGATCGCCGTCGCGTTGTCGCGACCGCCGGCGGCGACCGCCGCCCGGACGAGCCGATCGGCGGCGTCACGGGGGTCGGCGACGGACTCGAGGATCTCCTCGATCTCCTCGTCCTCGATCATCCCGGTGACGCCGTCGCTGCACAGCAGCAGGCGCTCGACCGAGCCGAGGGGCAGCAGGAAGAAGTCGGGCTGGATGCCTCCGGGGCTGCCGAGCGCGCGCGTGATCACGTGCCGCTCCGGGTGGACCGAGGCCTCCTCGGGCGTGATCTGGCCGGAGTCGACGAGCTCCTGCACGACGGAGTGGTCGACGCTGACCTGCTCGAGCCGGCCGTCGACGATGCGGTAGATCCGCGAGTCGCCGAGGTTGACGAGCAGCCACTTGGTCACGCCGTCGTCGTCGACGAGGACGGCGGCCACCGCGGTCGTGCCCGCGTGCCAGCCCGGCTGGAGCGCGCGGTGCGCCTCGCCGTAGTCGATGATCCGCGCCTGGGCGCGGGCGAGGGCGTCCGAGACCAGCTCGGCCCCGCGACGCGGGTCGTAGGCCTCGGCGAGCCGCTGGAACTCCTCGACGACCATCCGGCTGGCGACGTCGCCGCCGGAGTGGCCGCCCATGCCGTCGGCGACCACGAAGACCGGGGGCGCGACGAGGTAGGAGTCCTCGTTGACCTTGCGCACCAGTCCGACGTCGGTCGACGCCCCGTGGTGCAGATCGACGTCCTTCATGCCCAGCCCTCTTCGCCCCGTGTCGAGATGTGGGGCCGCGGTCTCGACCCGGCGAGTAGCGTAAGAGGGATGTCCAGTTCAGGGCGGACGACACCCGCACGCACCCTCGCCGACCAGCTGCGCGGCTGGCCCGACGAGCGGCTCGTGGCGCTGCTCCGGGCCCGTCCAGATCTCGCCACACCCGCCCCTCAGGATTCGTCGCAGCTGGCCTCGCGGGCCGCCACGCGTTCGTCGATCCACCGCGCCCTCGACGGCCTGGACCATCTGGAGCTCTCGGTGCTTGATGCCCTGCTGGTGGCAGGTCAAACCACCTCCGATCAGCTGATCTCGATCGTGCGGGCCGACGAGGCGCGCACCGCGGCCGCGCTCCAGCACCTGCTCGACCTGGCGCTGGCGTGGGAGGCGCCCGGAGGCGTACGCCCGCTGACCGGCGTGGCCGACGCGATGCGCGGGATGCCCGGCCTGGTGAGCGGGCTGCGGCCCTCCAGCCCCGACCCGGCGCCTCCCGCCGAGGTCGCGGCCCGGATCGCGGAGCTCTCCCCCGCTGCGGCCGCCCTGCTTCGCCACGTCGACGAGCACGGCGGGGAGGGGACGACCGGTTCGGCGCGGCGCACCGTGTCGCCGGCCGAGGCCCGCTCGCCCGCCGAGGAGCTGCTCAGCCGCCGCCTGCTGGTGCCGCGTGACGGCGACTCGGTCGTGCTGCCGGGCGAGGTCGGCCTGGCGCTGCGCGGAGGTCGTACGACCACCGAGCCGGTCGACGACGTGCCCGCGCTCGCCACGTCGGCGCGCGACGCCGCCCTCGTGGCCCGCAGCGCCGCGGGCGCCGCCTTCGACGTCGTACGCCGGGTGGAGCTGTTGCTCGACCACTGGGGCGTGCAGCCCCCGAGCGTGCTGCGCAGCGGCGGACTGGCGGTCCGCGACCTCAAGGCCGTCGCGCGCGACCTGCACGTCGACGAGCCGGGAGCGGCGCTGGTGGTCGAGGTCGCGCTCGCGGCGGGGCTGATCGCCGAGGCCGCCGACGCCGACGGATCCCCCGCGTGGCTGCCGACCGACGAGTTCGACGTGTGGTCCGGCCGGCCGATCGCCGAGCGGTGGGCCCGGCTGGTCGGCGGGTGGCTCGCCAGCAGCCGGGTGCCGTCGCTCGTGGGCTCGCGCGACCCCGCCGGCAAGGCCTGGAACGCCCTCGCGCCCGAGCTCTCCAGCGGGCTGGCCGAGGAGGCGCGCCGGCTGGCCCTACGCGTCCTGGCCGAGCTGCCGGACGGCGAGGTCCTCGCCGCCGGCACCGGCATCGCCTCGCTCGTGCAGCGCGTGCGCTGGCTGCGCCCGCGGCGGCCCACGGTCTTCGCCGACCTGGTCGCGGCCGCGCTGTCCGAGGCGGCGGTGCTCGGCGTCAGCGGCGCCGGCGGTCTCCCCCCGAGCGGCCGGCTCGTCGCCACGGACGACCTGACGGCCGCCGCCGAGGCGATCGACCCCCACCTGCCCCGGCCGGTGGACCACGTGCTGCTGCAGGCCGACCTGACGGCCGTCGCTCCCGGCCCCCTCGAGACCGAGGTGGCCCGACGGCTGCACCTTCTCGCCGACGTGGAGTCCCGCGGCGGGGCGACCGTCTACCGGTTCACGGCCGGGTCGGTGCGCCGCGGCCTCGACGCGGGCTGGTCGGCGGCCGAGGTGCGCGACTTCCTGGCAGCGGTGTCGCAGACCCCCGTGCCGCAGCCGCTGGAGTTCCTGGTCGACGACGTGTCCCGCACGTTCGGCAGCGTCCGCGTCGGCCACGCCGAGGCCTTCCTGCGCTCCGACGACGAGGCCGCCCTCGCCGCGCTGGTGCACGACCCGCGCGCCCGGAGCCTCGGCCTGCGCCTGCTCGCACCGACGGTGGCGATCGCCACCTCGCCCCTCGACGTGCTCCTCCCCCGTCTGCGCGAGCTCGGCGCCGCACCCGTCGTCGAGGCCGCCGACGGCACCGTACGCGTCAGCCGTCCCGACCTCCGGCGCGCGCGCACGCGTCGCGGTCGCCGGCCAGCCGGCGCCGTCGAGGCACGCCGGGCGGCTGAGCTGCAGGCGGTGGCCACCGCGATCCGCGCCGGCGACCGGGCCCGGTCGTCGCGGCCCGCGACCGCCGAGACGACCACGCCGTCGGGCGCGCTCGCGGCGTTGCGCGAGGCCATCGAGGCCGGCAGCACCGTGGTGATCGGCTACGTCGACAACCACGGGGCGACCGGTGAGCGGGTCGTCGACCCGCGCCGCCTCGACGGCGGCCGGCTGTCGGCGTACGACCACCGCGCCGACGACGTGCGCGAGTTCGCGGTGCACCGCATCACGGGCGTCCGCCGGGCGTAGGGCCGCCCCGCCCCTCCGTAGACTGGACGGATGGACTTCATCCGGTACGCCGAGCGCTCGGCGGCGCTCGTCAACGCCGAGCTGCCCGACGAGGAGGCGCTGCGCGCGCACCTCGCGGACCGGTCGTGGCTGCACCGGTCCGTCGTCGAGGGCGACGTGGAGTCCCTGCAGGTCTTCCGCTCCGAGCTGCGGGCGGTGTTCGAGGCCTCCGACGTCGACGACGTGAGCCTCGTCGTGAGCACGCTCAACGACCTGCTCGCGCGGCACCCGGTCACGCCGATGATCTCCGACCACGACCCCGACGACCTGCACATGCACGTCGCCAACCGCGCCGCGTCGGTCGCCGAGCTGCTCATCGGGGAGGCACTGATGGGCCTGGCCAACCTGGTGTGCGACCTCGGCGCCACCCGCCTCGGGATCTGCTCCGAGGCCCGCTGCGACCACGTCTTCGTGGACACCTCGCCCAACCAGTCGCGGCGCTACTGCTCGGACCGGTGCTCCTCGCGAGCCAACGTGGCCGCCTTCCGCGCCCGCCAGAAGGCCGCGTCCGCCAGCTGATCGCACGCACGCCGGCACGGCCGTGCTGGCCTGCGTCCGTAGGATCGTCGGGTGAATGACGGTCCCCTCATCGTCCAGTCGGACAAGACGCTCCTGCTCGAGGTCGACCACCCCTCGGCCGCCGAGGCCCGGAAGGCGATCGCGCCGTTCGCCGAGCTCGAGCGCTCGCCCGAGCACATCCACACCTACCGCCTCACGCCGCTCGGCCTCTGGAACGCCCGCGCCGCCGGCCACGACGCCGAGCAGGTGGTCGACGCGCTGCTCACCTGGAGCCGGTACGCCGTCCCGCACGCCCTGCTCGTCGACGTCGCCGAGACGATGGGCCGCTACGGCCGGCTCCGCCTGGAGAAGCACCCGGTCCACGGCCTCGTGCTCTCCTCGACCGACCGGCCGGTGCTCGAGGAGGTGCTGCGCGCCAAGAAGATCGCCGGCATGGTCGGCGCGCGCCTCGACGACGACAGCGTCGCGGTGCACCCGAGCGAGCGCGGCAACCTCAAGCAGGCGCTGCTCAAGCTGGGCTGGCCGGCGGAGGACTTCGCCGGCTACGTCGACGGCGAGGCGCACGCGATCGACCTCGCCGAGGACGGCTGGACGCTGCGTCCCTACCAGCGCGAGGCCGCCGAGTCCTTCTGGGACGGCGGGTCGGGCGTGGTCGTGCTGCCCTGCGGGGCGGGCAAGACCATCGTCGGTGCGGCCTCCATGGCGCAGGCGCAGGCGACCACCCTCATCCTCGTCACCAACACGGTCAGCGCGCGGCAGTGGAAGGACGAGCTGGTCGCCCGCACGTCGCTGACCGCCGACGAGATCGGCGAGTACTCCGGCGCCGTCAAGGAGGTCCGGCCGGTCACCATCGCGACCTACCAGGTGCTGACGACGAAGCGGAAGGGCGTCTACCCGCACCTCGAGCTCCTCGACGCCCGCGACTGGGGCCTCATCGTCTACGACGAGGTCCACCTGCTGCCGGCGCCGATCTTCCGGATGACCGCCGACCTCCAGGCCCGCCGCCGCCTCGGCCTCACCGCGACGCTGGTGCGCGAGGACGGCCGCGAGGGCGAGGTCTTCTCCCTCATCGGCCCCAAGCGCTACGACGCCCCCTGGAAGGACATCGAGGCCCAGGGCTGGATCGCGCCGGCGGACTGCGTCGAGGTGCGGGTCACCCTGCCCGATGGTGAGCGCCTGGCGTACGCCACGAGCGACCCCGACACCCGCTACCGCCTCGCCTCCTGCACCCACGCCAAGATCGACGTCGTGCGCGACCTCGTGCGCCAGCACGCCGGTCAGCCGACGCTGGTCATCGGGCAGTACATCGACCAGCTCGACGAGATCAGCGAGATGCTCGACGCACCGGTGATCAAGGGCGAGACGACGGTCAAGGAGCGGCAGCGCCTCTTCCAGGCCTTCCGCACCGGCGAGATCGACCTGCTCGTGGTGAGCAAGGTCGCCAACTTCTCCATCGACCTGCCGTCGGCCGAGGTGGCGATCCAGGTCAGCGGGTCGTTCGGCTCGCGCCAGGAGGAGGCGCAGCGCCTCGGCCGGCTGCTGCGGCCCAAGACCGAGGGCCGCACCGCGCACTTCTACACGATCGTCTCGCGCGACACCGTGGACGCCGACTTCGCGCAGAACCGCCAGCGGTTCCTCGCCGAGCAGGGGTACGCCTACCGGATCGTCGACGCCGGGGACCTCGCCGCCGAGGCGTGACGCCGAGGTCCGCCGGGACCGGCGGCGTACAACATCCCGACCGGGCCCCGGCGTGACGACCGCGTCGGGTCAGGCGAGCGTGCTGGTGTCGATCACGAACCGGTAGCGCACGTCGGAGGCGAGCACCCGCTCGTACGCCTCGTTGACCTGGTCGGCCGCGATGACCTCGACCTCGGAGACGATGCCGTGCTCGGCGCAGAAGTCGAGCATCTCCTGGGTCTCGGCGATGCCGCCGATCATCGAGCCGGCGAAGGTGCGGCGGTTGCTGAGCAGCGAGAACACGTTGAGGCTCAGCGGCTCGGCAGGGGCACCGACGTTGACCATCGCGCCGTTGACGGCGAGCAGGCCGAGGTAGGCGCTGACGTCGATCTTCGCGCTGACGGTGTTGACGACCAGGTCGAAGGAGCTGGCGAGCGCCTCGAAGGTGTCGGGGTCGCTGGTGGCGAAGTAGTGGTCGGCGCCCAGGCGGAGGCCGTCCTCCTGCTTCTTCAGCGACTGCGACAGCACCGTGACCTCGGCGCCCATGGCGTGGGCGATCTTGACGGCCATGTGGCCCAGGCCGCCGAGGCCGACGACCGCGACCTTCCTGCCGGGACCGGCCTGCCAGTGCTTGAGGGGCGAGTACGTCGTGATGCCCGCGCACAGCAGCGGCGTGGCGGCCGCGGGGTCGAGGCCCTCGGGGATCGAGAGGACGTAGTCGGCGTCGACCACGACGTGGGTGGAGTAGCCGCCCTGGGTGGTGGTGCCGTCGCGGTCGGTGGCGGCATACGTGCCGATCATGCCCTTGCGGCAGTACTGCTCGTCGCCGTTGCGGCAGTTGTCGCACTCGCCGCACGAGCCGACCATGCAACCGACGCCGACGCGGTCGCCGACCCGGTGGCGGGTGACGTCGGCGCCGACCTCGGTGACGGTGCCGACGATCTCGTGGCCGGGGACGAGCGGGTAGGGCTGCGGGCCCCAGTCGCCGTTGACGGTGTGGATGTCGGAGTGGCAGATGCCGGCGTACTCGATGGCGATGAGCACGTCGTCGGCGCCGACCTCGCGGCGCTCGATGGTCGTCGGGGCCAGCGGCTCACCGGCGGCGGGTGCGGCGTAGGCGTTCACGCGCATGGGGGTCTCCTTGCTCTGTGGGGATGCCCCGGGGCTGCCCCGGGGTGTACGTCGGCGGGTGCCGACTAGTGGTCGGTGACCGCGCGCAGCTCCTCGGCGAGCTCGCGCGCCCGGGACGCGATGTCCTCGCTCCGGGTGGCGTCGCCGTCCTCCACGGCCTGCCAGTAGGCGATCTTCAGGTCGACGTAGCGCTGGCGCAGGACCAGCCGCTCCGCCTCGACCGTGAGGTGCCGCTGCTGCTGCTCGAGCAGCTCGCGCTGCTCGGCCGCGGCCGCGGCACCGCGCGTGGCGTTGGCCATGTAGTGGCGCATGTCGTCGAGCCCCATCCCGGTCGCGGCCAGGCAGGAGACCGCCGTCAGCTGGTCGAGGTCGTCCTCGCCGTAGACGCGGTGGCCGCTGCTCGCGCCACGGCTGATCGGGGGGATGACCCCGACCTGCTCGTAGTAGCGCAGCGTGCTGGCCGGCAGCCCGGTGAGGGCCGCGGTCTCCCGGATGGTGTAGCTGCGGGGCTCGGCGTGGGTGGTCACGTCGACGACGCTAGGAACTTCGAGTACTCGAAGTCAAAGGCCGACCCGGGCGTTGGGGGCCGTCGCTAGTCTCGACGTCGTGACCCTCCGCGAACGCCTCGGCGCCGAGCTGTTCCGCAAGGTCGCCGGCCCCGACGGCCCGCGCAACCGCGAGCGCGTGCACGGCACCCCGGGCCCGCGGTGGTTCGCGCCCGACTCGCCGATCACGCGCGTGCACGGCGACGCGTCGATGTTCGTCGGCGGCATCCGCGCGATCATGCTGCAGTCGCTGCACCCGGCGGCGATGCAGGGCGTGGCCGACCACTCCGGCTACCGCGGCGACATGTGGGGACGCCTGGCGCAGGTCTCCACCTACATAGCGATGACCACGTTCGGGGCCGAGCGCGACGCCCTCCAGGTGATCCGTGCCGTGCAGCGCGCCCACGAGTCGGTGACCGGCACGATGCCCGACGGCACCCCGTACGCCGCCTCGGACCCGCACCTCCTCGGCTGGGTGCACGTGGCCGAGATCGACAGCTTCCTGCTCGCGCACGACCGGTTCGGGCACGAACCGCTCGTGGGGGCGGAGCGCGACGAGTACGTCGCCCAGACCGCGCACGTCGCGGCCCTGCTCGGCGTGACCGAGCCGCCCACGACCGAGGCCGGCCTCCGCGCGCGCCTCGACGCCTACCGGCCCGAGCTCGCCGGGACCCCCGCCGCGCGCGACGCCATCTCGTTCCTCGTGTGGCACCCCGACCTGCCGGTCGCCGCGCGCCCGGCGTACCTCGCCCTCGTCGGGGCCGCTGTGTCGCTGACGCCCGAGTGGCAACGCCGCGAGCTGGGCCTGCCCCACCCGCCCGTGCTCGACGAGGCGCTGGACCGGGTCGTCGGCCGCGCACTCGGGAAGGTGTCCACCGGCGCCATCCGGTGGGCGATGGCGTCCGGGCACGCGCAGGCGCGCGAGCTGCAGGACGCCCGCGGGTGAGCACCGCCCCGATGACGCTCGCCGGGAGGTGGCCGCTCCCCGACCACCACGACCTGCGCGACGAGCTGCTCGCAGCCTGGGACCGCCCCGGCTACCACGACCTGCTGCACCTCGAGGAGGTCCTCGACCGGCTCGACCGGCTGGCCGCCGCGGGCGCCGGGTTCGACCGGACCGCCGTCGCGCTCGCCGCCTGGTTCCACGACGCGGTCTACGAGGGGGCCGAGGACGACGAGGAGCGCTCGGCCCGCTGGGCCGAGCGGGCCCTGCCCGCGTCGTACGCAGGGGAGGTCGCGCGGCTGGTGCGGATGACCGTCCACCACCGGCCGGACGACGACGACCCGGCGGGTTGCGCGCTCAGCGACGCCGACCTCGCGATCCTCGCTGCGCCGCGCGAGCGGTACGACGCCTACGTCGGGGGCGTGCGGGCCGACTTCGCGCACGTGGGCGACGCGGACTTCCGCGCCGGCCGGGCGGCGGTGCTCGCCGACCTCGCGGCGAAGCCGCACCTGTTCCACACCGCGCAGGCTCGCGACCTGTGGGAGGCGGCGGCGCGGGCCAACCTCGAGCGCGAGCTCGCGGACCTGGGCCGCGGGTGACGCGTCAGCGGTCGTTGAGCTGGAGGTAGACGGTGAAGCGGTCGTGGCGGTAGCAGGTGCGTGACACCTCGACGATGCGACCCTCCGACACGGCACGGCGGGCGTGGCGCAGGACCGGGTCGCCCTCGGCGATCTCGAGGATCGCCGCCTCGTCCGCGCTGGCACGGTCTGCGCTGATGGAGTCCTCGACCTCGGTGGGGCGCAGGCCGCGGGCACCGAGGGCCTCGTAGAGGCTGGTGGGCGTGCCGTGCTGCAGGAAGCCCGGCAGCAGCACCTCGTTGAGGTAGGCGTCCTCGACGCAGACGATGGCCGCGTCGGCGCGGCGCAGCCGTCGCCAGTGCAGGACCGGGTCGCCCGGCGAGATGTCGAGCGCACGGGCCACGCCCGGGCCGGCCTGCTCGACGCGGGCGAGCAGCGTCTGCGACTCCGGCAGCATCCCGCGCCGGCGCATCTCCTCGGTGAAGGAGGTCAGGCGGCCGACGGTCTTGGGGGGCTGCGCGACGAAGGTGCCGCGGCCGGGGATGCGCTCGAGGAGACCCTCCGCGACCAGCGCGTCGAGCGCCTGTCGCACGGTCATCCTCGCCACGCCGAAACGGGCCACGAGCTCGCGCTCGGACGGTGCCGCGGAGCCCGGCGGCTGCGCCTCGATGAGGCTGCGGACGTGCTCGCGGACCTGGACGTGCTTCAGCGCCCGCTGTCGCGGGACGACGACGTCGACCGGATCCATGCATTCAGGCTAGGACTGGTCTGGACGGGTGTCTCCGATTTGACGGTTCCTTCGATAAACCCTCGAAGTCTTCGGATGGATCGAACGCCTGTTCGACTCTGGTGGTAGGGTGCCGTCGTGGACTACCAGACGTCCCTCTTCGCCGACGACACCACGGATTCCGTGGCGCTGGCACCTGAGCGTCGCCGGCTGACCCGCGGAGCGTGGGTCGACGTCCAGCGCAGCTGGCTGGCGGACCCCGACGCCGTGTTTTCCGCACTCGTCGAGGAGGTGCCGTGGCGCGCCGAGCGACGCGAGATGTACGACTCGGTGGTCGACGTCCCCCGCCTGGTCCACACCTACCTCGCGGGTGCCCCGCTCCCCCATCCCGCACTGGTCGAGGCACGTACGGCACTGAGCCGTCACTACCTGCCCGAGCTGGGCGAGCCGTTCGTGACGGCCGGCTGCTGCTTCTACCGCGACGGTCGCGACTCGGTCGCCTGGCACGGCGACACGATCGGCCGGGGCCGCACCGCCGACACGATGGTCGCGATCGTCAGCGTCGGCGACCCGCGCCGGCTGCTGCTGCGGCCCCGGGGCGGCGGGTCGTCGATCGCGCTGACGATGGGGCACGGCGACCTGGTCGTGATGGGCGGCTCCTGCCAGCGCACCTGGGAGCACGCCGTGCCCAAGGTGGCCCACGCAGGGCCGCGCATCTCCGTCCAGTTCCGCCCGCTCAACGTCTTCTGAGCAGCCTCCTCAGGACGGCGAGCACCACGAGCGCGGCCAGGGCCTGCTTCCAGTACGACTTGAGGATCACCGGCAGCACGGCGCTGCCGAGGTCGAGCGCCTCGGGCTCCCGTACGGGCCGGGGCGGGGGTGGTGCCGGCGGCGGAGGCGCGGCCGCCGCCACCGACGGGGCGGTCGCCTCCGCAGTCGGTTCGCTCGGCGGCTGGGCTGCCGGCTCCCCCTGCGGCTCGGGTGCGGGCTCGGGGGCGGCGAGCCGCTGCTCGAGGCACGCCACGAACTGACCGAGCAGCTTGTCCGAGACGTCCTGCATCACCCCGCGGCCGAACTGCGCGGGCTTGCCGGTGATCGCGAGGTCGGTGTCGACCGAGACGTCGGTCGACCCGCCGGCGGCGTCGGTCATCACCACGGTGACCTTCGCCCCGGCCGTACCGTTGCCGCGCTTGTCCTTGCCCTTGGCGTCGACGACGAAGCGGTGGGCCTCGGCGTCCTTCTCCACGAAGGTGCCGCTGCCGTTGTACTGCAGCGCGATCGGCCCGAGCTTGACCTTGACCGACCCCGAGAAGGAGCTCTCGTCGGCCTCGGTGACCTGCGCGCCCGGGAAGCACTCGGCCACCGAGGCGATGTCGTTGAAGTGCGCCCAGGTCTCCTCGACGCCGATCGGGACGGTGAACCGGTGGTTCAGCTCCACCCCTACACCCCCGCAGCCTTGAGGACGGCTCGACCGGTGAGGACCCGGGCGAGGTGCTGGCGGTAGTCGGCCGCGCCGTTGAGGTCCGAGGGCGGGTTGGTGCCCTCCGCGGCGAGGTCCGCGGCGGCGCGTACGCCGTCCTCGGTCGCGCTGGCGCCGGCCAGCGCCTGCTCGCTGGCGGTGGCCCGCAGGGGCGTCGAGCCCATGTTGGTCAGGCCGATGCGGGCCTCGTCGATCGAGCCCTTGACGGTGGCGGCGACGGCCACGATCGGCCACTGGTGCGCGACACGGACGAACTTCTCGTAGTGGGCGCCCCAGCCGGTGTGCTTGGGGATGCGCACCTCGGTGAGGATCTCGTCGTCGCCGATGGCGGTCTCGAAGAGGTCGACGAAGAAGTCGGACGCCTCGACCGTGCGCGTCCCGCCGGGCCCGGCGATCACGAACTGCGCGCCGAGCGCGAGCGCGGGTGCGCCGAGGTCGCCGGCCGGGTCGGCGTGGGCGAGCGCCCCGCCGAACGTGCCGCGGTGCCGGATCTGCGAGTCGGCCACCTCGGCCGCCGCCTTGGAGAGCAGCAGCGCGTGCTCCTTGACGAGGTGGTCGTCGCGGACGTCGTGGTGGGTGGTCATCGCACCGATCACGATGGCGTCGCCGTCGTCGCGGATGCCCCGCAGCGAGGAGATGCCGCCGAGGTCGATGACGACCTCGGGGGCGTTGAGGCGCATCCGCAGCACCGGCAGCAGGCTCTGCCCGCCGGCGAGGATCTTCGCGTCGTCGCCGTGCTGCCCGAGGGCGGAGATGGCCTCCTCGACCGACGTGGGTGCGAGGTAGTCGAACTTCACCGGGATCACTGGCCTGCTCCTTCGTCCTGGTTGAGGGCGCCTTCCTCGAAGTGCGGCATCGCCGCTTCCGGGGTCGGTGCGTCACCGTCGTTGGCGTGGATCGCCCGCCACACGCGCTCGGGCGTGCAGGGCATCTGGATGTCGTGGACACCGAGGTGGCGTACGGCGTCGACGACGGCGTTGACGACCGCCGGGGTCGAGGCGATGGTGCCGGCCTCGCCGACGCCCTTGGTGCCCAGCGTGTTGGTCGTGCACACGCTCGGCTCGTCGGTGTGCACGACGTCGAAGGAGATCGTGTCGGCCGACGTCGGGAGCAGGTAGTCGACGAATGACCCGCTCACGAGCGTGCCGGCCTCGTCGTGCACGGCCTCCTCCCACAGCGCCTGCGCGATGCCCTGCACCAGGCCGCCGTGGACCTGGCCGGCCACGATCAGCGGGTTGATGATGACGCCGATGTCGTCGCAGCAGGTGTACTTCCGCATCTTCACCGCACCGGTCTCGGTGTCGACCTCCATCGCGCACAGGTGCGTGCCGTGGGGGTAGTTGAAGTTCACGGGGTCGTACGTCGCGTCGGCGTCGAGGCTGGGCTCCATGTCCTCGGGGTAGTTGTGCGCCGCGAACGCCGCGGTGGAGAGCTCCTGGATGGTCACGCCCTGGTCGGTGCCGCGGACGCTGAACCGCCCGGCGGTGTAGTCGAGGTCGTCGGCGTTGGCCTCGAGCAGGTGCGCGGCGAGGTGCTTGGCCTTCTCGATGACCTTGTC
Organism: Nocardioides ganghwensis; assembly: GCF_014779655.1. Taxonomy (GTDB): domain Bacteria; phylum Actinomycetota; class Actinomycetes; order Propionibacteriales; family Nocardioidaceae; genus Nocardioides; species Nocardioides ganghwensis. The sequence goes on along the minus strand of NZ_JACXYX010000002.1, from coordinate 106,112 downwards.
GACCGCGCGGACGAGCGCCTCGCCGCCGACCACCAGTGACCGGGAGCCGTACGTGTCGAGGCCCTTGTGCGCGATCTGGGTGTCGCCGTGCAGCACCTCCACGTCCTCGAACGGCACACCGAGCCGGTCGGCGACGATCTGGCTGAACGCCGTCTCGTGGCCCTGGCCGTGCGCGCTGGCGCCGGTGACGATCTCGACCTTGCCGGTGGCCAGCATCCGCACGCTCGCGTGCTCCCAGCCGCCGGCGCCGTAGTCGAGGCTGCCGAGCACCCGGCTCGGCGCGAGGCCGCACATCTCGGTGAAGGTCGAGACGCCGATGCCCAGCTGGACGCGGTCGCCGCGCTCGCGGCGCTCCTTCTGCTCGGCGCGCAGCGCGTCGTAGCCGAAGGACTCCTTGGCCTTCGCCGTGGCGGCCTCGTAGTTGCCGGAGTCGTACTCGAGCCCGGCGACGGTGGTGAAGGGGAACTCCTCGTGCGTGATCCAGTTGCGCTCGCGGATCTCGAGCGGGTCGACCCCCACCTCCGCGGCCAGCTCGTCCATCAGCCGCTCGACGGCGTACGTCGCCTCGGGACGCCCCGCGCCGCGGTAGGCGTCGGTGAACGTCGTGTTGGTGAGCACGGTCTGGCACTCGAAGCGGTAGGAGGGGAACTTGTAGATCGCGTTGAACATGAAGGCGCCGAGGACGGGGACGCCGCCGCCGACGATCGCGATGTAGGCGCCCAGGTCGGCGTCGAGGTGGACCTTGAAGCCGGTGACCTTGCCGTCCTTGTCGGCCGCCAACGTCAGCATCTGCACCTGGTCGCGGCCGTGGTGGGCCGCCAGCAGGCTCTCGCTGCGGGTCTCGGTGTACTTCACCGGCTTGGAGAGCCGTCGCGCGACGGCCCAGGCGATCCACTCCTCGGGGGTCGTCTGGAGCTTGCCGCCGAACCCACCACCGACGTCGGGGGCGATGACCCGGATCTTCGACTCGGGCACGCCGGTGGTAGCCGCCAGGGCGAACCTCAGGATGTGCGGGATCTGGGTGGCGGACCACATGGTGATCTGCTCCCCCGTGGGGTCGACCACGACGCTGCGCGGCTCCATGAAGGCGGGGATCAGTCGCTGCTGGCGGTACTCGCGCTCGATGACGATGCCGTTGGTGCGCGCCTCCGCGATCGCGGCCTCGACGTCGCCGCCCGTGCCGGCCTCGCTGGAGTCGAAGACCCACAGCGCCGACTTGTTGGTGCCGAGGTCGGGGTGCGCCAGGACCTGGTCCTCGAGGGCCTTCTTGATCCCGACGACGGCGGGCAGCTCCTCGTACTCGACGTCGACGAGCTCGGCCGCGTCGCGCGCCTCGGCGGCGCTGCGCGCCACGACCACCGCGACGACCTCACCGGCGAACGCCACGCGGTCCGCGGGCATCGGCGAGTGGGCCGGGGTCTTCTGGTCCGGGGTGATCGGCCAGGCGTTGATGCACACCCCGAGCTCGTCGCCGAAGTCCTTGCCGCTCAGCACGGCGACCACGTTGGGCGAGGCCTTGGCGGCCTCGACGTCGATCGAGGTGATGGTGGCGTGGGCGAAGGGGCTGCGCACCATGGCCAGGTGCAGCATGCCGGGCAGGGTGATGTTGTCGGTCCAGCGGGTGCGGCCGGTGATCAGCCGCTGGTCCTCCTTGCGGCGCCGGTCCTTGCCGATCTCCGCTGCGGGGCGGTCCTGGGTGGCGGTCATGACTTGGCTCCTTCGGCTGCGTGGAGCACGCTCTTGACGATGTTGTGGTAGCCGGTGCAGCGGCAGAGGTTGCCCTCCATGCCCAGCCGCACCTCCTCCTCGGTCGGGTCCGGGTTCTCGGCGAGCAGGTCGACGGCCTGCATGATCATCCCCGGGGTGCAGAAGCCGCACTGCAGGCCGTGGCACTCGCGGAACGCCTCCTGGACCGGGTGGAGCTCACCCTCGGCGGCGTCGGCGAGACCCTCGATCGTGGTCACGGTGCGCCCGTTGGCCTGCACCGCGAGCACGTTGCACGACTTCACGCTCGTGCCGTCGAGGTGGACGGTGCACGCTCCGCAGTTGGAGGTGTCGCAGCCGACCACGGTTCCGGTCTTGCCGAGCTTCTCCCGCAGGTACTGCACCAGCAGCATCCGGGGCTCGACGTCGTCGGAGACCGCAGCCCCGTCGACGGTGAGTTCGATCTTCGTCATCTGGCCGCTCCAGTGTGAGGTGGGTCACTCCTGGTGCCGAACCTAGGTCGCCGTGGTTGGGAGATGGTTGGGGGCAGGCAGATCACGAGCGAGGAACGAGCTCCCGGTCTCGGCTGTCCCGGTCGAGCAAGCGCCGCGGGTGAGCTCGCGAACCCGCGGCAGCGCGTCGAGACCAGCAGCGAACTGGTTCAGACCACCCGACCGCCGGCCCGCATGCTGTCGGCGATCTTCTTGGCGGCGCCGCTCACCTGGTAGGCGTGCAGCCCCTCGTCGGGGTCGGCGGTGTGGGCGACGATCGAGGTGGACACCACCTCGCGGAAGGCGAGTGCGATGCCCATGGAGATCCGCTCGCGGCCCGTCTCGTCCACCGACCGGCACGTCGTACGCAGCCGCCGCGCGTCGCCGCGCACCCGCCCGCACCGGATCTGCCCGTCGCCTGCCCCCTCGAGCGTGCCCGTGATCATGCGGACCATGTCCTTGGGGACCAGGCGGAGCCGGAGGCCGACGTCCTCGAGCACCACCACCAGCTCGGTGCCGCCTGTCCGGTGCGCGTAGGTGTAGGTCGGGAACCGCCGTCCGGCCACGACCTGCTCCCCCTCGACCGGGGTCGCGGCCACGGGGAAGTCGAACCTGATCCCCGTCCCCTCGTCAACGACCGTCTCCCAGGGCCCGGCGTCCGGGGCCTCGCTGGTCCGGGTCACGGGTTCGGGAGCCGGTTCCTCGCGACCACCGCCGCACGCCGTCAGCACCGCGAGCGCGACGACGGACGCGAGCGCGCTCCGCAGGTCGGTCATCCGCCGGAGGCGGCCAGCTTGCCCTTGAGCAGCGGGGCGACCGGGTGGTGGACCGGCAGGGCCGCGAGGCACGCCTCGACCACGGCGGTGTCGTAGGGCGCGAGCTCGCTGTAGCGCAGGACGGCGTCGGCGTCGGGGTTGGCGAGCAGCGCCTCACGGACGCTCACCGCGAGGTAGTCGCCCATCTGCACCAGCGCGGGCGAGTCGGTGCCGGGGAGCAGGTCCCCGCCGTACGCCCGCACGGCCGCCCGTACGTCGCCGCGGCGCAGCAGCCGCTGGACCTCCTCGACGTCGGTGGCGACCGGCATCGTGAGGCGGTAGGGGCGCGAGGACAGCTGTCCCGCCAGGGCGGCGCGCAGGTGCGAGACCTCCGCCTTGAGGGTCGAGGTCGTCACCGACGAGTCGCCGTAGAGCAACGAGTGCAGGTGCTCGACCGACAGGCCCGCGGGGTGCATCGCGAGCAGGGCGAGGATCTCGGTCTGGCGACGGTTGAGCAGGAGCCGCTGCCCGTCCAGCCACACCTCGGCGGTGCCGAGCAGGGTGAGGGTGAGCCCGGGCTCGGTGGGGCCGGCGTCGCCGGCGAGGGTCGTACGCCGGTCGGCCGGCAGGGCCCCCTCGATCAGCCGGGCCATCACGCGTGCGGTGGCGAGCCCGATCGGGTGGGTCCGGTCCCACGTCGTCGACAGGTCGATCACCCCGAGCGAGCGCCCGGTGACCGGGTCGAACACCGGGGCGGCCCAGCAGACCCAGTTGTGCACGACCTCGGCATAGTGCTCGGCGCTGAAGACCATCGACGGCCGGGCGGTCCGCCCCGCGATCGCCAGCGCGTTGGTGCCGACGCTCTGCTCGTCCCAGCGGCCGCCGGGCACGAAGTTGACCGTCTCGGCCTTGCGCCGCATCACCCGGCCGCCGTAGGTCCACAGGATCCGGGTCTGATCGTCGGTCACCGCGATGACCAGGTCGCCGTCCTCGGCCGTGCGCCGCAGCTCGTCCTGCACGCGCTCGACCGCCGTCTGGAGCGGTGACTGCTTCCAGAAGTCGGCGGTGTCCCCCTCGTCGGCGAGCGGGGCGTGGGTCACCGTCGGCGACACGACGCCCGACAGCTCCCAGCTGCGCAGGATCTCGGGCCGCACCGCGGTGGCCCCGCCGTCCCCCTCCTCGACGAAGCGCGTCCAGGCGCGCACCGCTCGCACACGGCGGGCGTGCAGGTCCTCGCTGGTCATGGCGGCTCCTGGTGGGTCATCGCAAACCTAGCCCGAGTGTGATGACCGCAACAGGGATTCCGCCCCGGCCAAGGATCGATGGTCGACCACCCGCTCCGCTCTCGACGGTCGAGTAGCCCGCCCCTGTCGGTGGTCGAGTAGCCCGCGAGGCACGAGCGGGCGTATCGAGACCCGTCTCATGGCCGCCGTTCGGTGGTTGAGGTGCGAGCGAAGCGAGCCTCGAAACCGCTCCCGAGTTCACTGGTCGAGAGCCGTCCAGGTCCAAGGTGACTGTCGGTGGGCTTCCGTAGGATCGAACACATGATCGAGAGGTTGGAAGCGGAGGTGCGAGGGGTCGCAGACGACCTCTCGCCCGCCGACGTGCTGTCCGCGATCCGCGACCGCAAAGCCGCCGAGGACCGGGCCGCTGCCGACCAGCTCGTCCTCGCCACCCGGTGGGCCGACCTGCACCCGCCGGAGTCGATCCACGACGCCGCGTCGTTCACGGTTCCGGGGTGTGAGCACGAGGAGCCCATCGCCGGCGAGGGCGCACCCCTGGTGGCGGAGTTCTGTGTCGCCGAGCTCGGCACCGTCCTCGGCATCACCAGCACGGCGGCGAAGAAGCTCATCGGCCACGCCCTCGAGCTGCGCCACCGCCTGCCGCGGTTGTGGGAGCAGGTACACACCGGCCGGGTCCCAGCCTGGCGGGCCCGAGCCGTCGCCGAGACCACCATCCACTCCTCGCCCCCACTGACGGCCGAGGCGGCAGGGTTCGTCGACTCCCAGGTCGCCGCCGTGGCCGGGCGGATCGGGCAGGCGCAGCTCGACCGGCTCGTCGCGGAGACGATCAAGCGCTACGACCTCGCCACCGCCGACCCGTCCGCTGATCCCGAGGACGGGTGGCAGCACGTCGACCCGCGCCACGTCACCGTGGACAAGGACGACGTGCACTACGCCGGCACCCTGCACCTCGAGGCCGACCTCGACATCGCCGACGCCCTCGACCTCGACCGAGCCGTGGCCCACCACGCGGCGGTCCAGAAGGCCCTCGGCTCGACCGAGTCGCTGGACGTGCGACGCGCCAAGGCGCTGGGTGACCTCGCCCGCACGCAGACAGCGCTCGACCTCCACGCCCAGGACGACTCCGCCCAGGACGATTCAGCCCAGGACAGCTGCCGTGGTTTCGAGGCTCGCTCCTCAACCACCGACAAAGCCAGCACCTCGACCACCAATGAGAGCGGGCCGGACCTGCCGGCTGCGCGGGAGGTCGTCATCCACGCCCACTTCGACGCCTCCGTGGTCGGCGAGCAGACCGTGTTCGGTCCGACTGGACGTATGGAGAACGGGCAGCGACTCGTCCTTCTCGACCAGGTCCGGTCCTGGTGCGCCGACAGCCGTACGAAGGTGACGATCAAGCCCGTGATCGACCTCAACGCCCAGCTCACCGCCCAGGGCTACGAGATCCCGGACCGGATCCGCGAGCAAATCATTCTCCGCGACCGCACCTGCGTGTTCCCGTCGTGCACGAGACCGGCCCGCGGCTGCGACATCGACCACATCACCGCCTACGACCACGACGCCGAGGCCGAGGGCAGACCCCAGCCCGGACCCACTCGGACGGACAACCTCGCCTGCCTGTGCCGGTTCCACCACCGGTTGAAGACCCACTCGGCTGGGCGCTACGAGATGGTCGAGCCAGGGGTGTTCGAGTGGACCTCACCCCACCGACACCGCTACCGCCGCGACCGGACCGGCACCACCGCGCTCGAGCCGTCCGGGCCACCCGAACCGCCGGGCATCCCACGACCCCGCCGAAGATGACCCCACCCCACACCCCGCCACCCACAGGTGGCGGGGCCACAGGCACGTCCTGACCATGAGAGCGGGCAGACACGTACGTCCGCTCATGTCGATGAGCGGACGTGGGAGGAGGGTCGCTCAGCCGTGGCGGCGTTCCTGCGCGACCCGATGGTTGGCAATCCAGCACTGTCAGCGGACCGGCTCCACCCTGATCTGCCCTGTCAGCGCGACCGGACGGTAGGCCAGCGCTCGTTCCACGACCTCCACGGCCCTCGGTTCGTGGTCGGACTCGTCGCCCCCGCTCGCGCTCATCTGCCGCATCAGTGCCGCCGACGGTGCTCGCACTGCCGAGCTGCGGGCGAGGTCAGGACGCTCGTCGGCGTTCCCAGGGCGTTGAACCCGCCTGTGGCGACCCGCGCACGCTCGGGGGGTCGTTCCCCCGGCCGCGCTCAGCGCTTGCGCGCGAAGGTGGCGACGATGCCGGGGTGGTCGGTGACCAGGTGGCGGTAGGAGCGGAAGGAGCGGATGCGGAAGTCCGAGTCGCGCTCGCCCATCACGTAGTCGATCCCCGAGCCACCCTTGCGACCGCTGTAGTTGGTCTCCAGGCGCAGCGGCCTGGTGATCCGGCCCTTCACGAGGTGGTCGGTCGTGTCCCGGTTCTCGGTGACGTTGCAGTCGCACATCGCGACGAACTGGTGCCCCACGGGCGCGTTCTCCTTGAGGGCCCGCACCCGGCTCGCCATCCGCCACATCGCCTCGACCCCCTGGCGGTTGGCGTAGTTGGGCCCGCCGGTGCGGCGGTTGTGGAGGTGGTTGGGGAGGTGGAAGCTCACCGCACGGATCACGTGACCGCTCGCGCGGTGCCGCAGCACCGCGACAACGCCGTACTGGTCGTGGGCGACCCGACCGGTGGCCTGGCGCCGCCACGTCCGGCCGGTCAGGAGGGCGGGCCAGGTCTTCTCGAGCCCCCAGACGTCCTTGTCGAAGGCGATGGGGTTGTCGTCCGTGCCGGTCGGGCCGCTCGGCATCAGCAGGGTCCACGACTTCGGCAGGGACGCGCGCAGTGCGGGCCGGCTGAACAGGCGCTCCTGGAACCCGATGACGGAGGCACCCCCGTCGAGGACCCGCCCGATGTCGTGCCGCATGCCCGCGACCCTCATCCCCTTGCGCAGGTTGAGCGTCGCCACGCTGAAGCGACCGGCGGGTCCGGCGGCCCCGGCCTGGGACCGGCCGTCCTCGCGGGTCTGCGCGGCCGACGTGCCCGGCGTCAGGACGGCGAGCAGCAGGACGGTCGCGACCAGGAGAACGGTCGCTCGGGCACGGTCACGGGGCAGCGCGGCGGGAAAAAACATCCCGGAGACCATAGGCGGGGCATCCACCCCCGGCAAATTCCGCCCTGCCCGCAGGACGCCGGCATCCGCTCAGTCGTCGTGGTGGATGCGACCCTGCGTCACGGCCAGCCGCTCCCCCGAGCCGCCCCAGTGCCGGGCCACGATCTCGGCCGCGATCGACACGGCCGTCTCCTCGGGCGTACGGGCGCCGAGGTCGAGCCCGATCGGCGACGACAGCAGCGACAGCTCGTCCTCCGTGAGACCCGCCTCGACCAGCCGCGCCAACCGCTCGTCGTGGGTGCGCCGGGAGCCCATCGCGCCGATGTAGCCCGGGCGTACGTCCTCGTCGAGGCGCAGCGCGACCTCGAGCAGCGGGACGTCGAACTTCGGGTCGTGCGTGAGCACCGCGAGGACCGTGCGCCGGTCGATGCGACCGGCGTCGAGCTCGGCCTGCAGGTAGCGGTGCGGCCAGTCGACGACCACCTCGTCGGCCCCGGGGAAGCGGGAGGTGGTCGCGAAGACGGGGCGCGCGTCGCACACCGTGACGTGGTAGCCGAGGAAGGAGCCGACCTTCGCCACGGCGGCGGCGAAGTCGATCGCGCCGAAGACCAGCATCCGCGGCTTGGGGGCGAAGCCCCACACGAAGACCCGCATGCCCTCGCCGCGACGCTCCCCGTCCGGGCCGTAGGTGAGGGTGGCGTTGGTGCCGGCGGCCAGCAGGCCGAGCGCGTCGTCGTGGACGGCGGCGTCGGCACGCGGCGAGCCGAGGCTGCCGTCGGCGGGGACGTCCGGGCGGACCACCATGCGGCGGCCGACCCACGCGGGGTCCGGGTGCTCGATGACGGTGGCCAGCGCGACCGGTCGTCCGGCCTCGATGTCGGCGGCCACCTCGCCCAGCTGCGGGAAGGTCTCCCGCGAGACCTGCTCGACGAAGACGTCGAGGATGCCGCCGCAGGTGAGGCCGACCGCGAAGGCGTCGTCGTCGGAGACCCCGTAGCGCTCGAGCACCGGCTCCCCGGACGCCACGACCGACTGCGCGAGCTCGTAGACCGCACCCTCCACGCAGCCGCCCGAGACCGAGCCCACCGCGGTCTCGTCGGGGCCGACCAGCATCGAGGCGCCCGCCGGGCGGGGTGCGGACCTGAAGGTCGCGACCACCGTCCCGACGCCGATCGTCTCGCCGGCCTCCCACCACTGCATCAGCTCGGGCAGCACGTCACGCACGGGAGATCACCTCGGTCAGGTCGGCGAACGTCGCCAGCGAGTGCCCGGCGAGGAAGTCGTCGCAGTGCGGCAGGGCAGCCACCACCCCGCCCTGGAGCGGCTCGTAGCCGGCCTTCCCGCGGTGCGGGTTGACCCACACCACGCGGTGCGCGACCCGCTTCAACCGGGCCATCTGCTCGCCGAGGAGCTCGGCGTCGCCGCGCTCCCAGCCGTCGCTGAAGACCACCACGACCGCGCCGCGGGCCATCCCGCGCTGGCCCCACCGGTCGAGGAAGACCCGCAGCGTCTCCCCCAGCCGGGTGCCACCGGACCAGTCCGGCACCACCTCGCCGGCGGCGACGATGGCGCGGTCCGCGTCGGGCGAGCGCAGGGCGCGGGTCACGTGGGTCAGCCGGGTGCCGACCGTGAAGGTCTCGACGGTGCCGCCGACCGAGCGCGCCGACTGGGTGAGGCGGTGGGCGAGCCGCAGCAGCGCGTCGGCGTACGGGCTCATCGACCCGCTGACGTCGAGGAGCAGCACCACCCGGCGCGGGCGGGTGCCGCGCCGGCGCCAGGCGATCTCGCCGGGCTCGCCGAGGTGGCGCAGGGAGTTGCGCAGGGTCCGCGAGGCGTCGAGCTCGCCGCGGTGCCAGCGCCGGTGCCGGGCCGTACGCCGCTCCGGCGGGCGCAGCGACAGACGGACGAACATCGAGGCCAGGCGCCGCTTCTCCGCGGCGTCGAGCGTCGCCACGTCGCGGTGCTTCAGCACCTCCGCCTCCGACGCCTTCGCCCGGACGAGGTCCTCCTCCCCCGCCTCCTCGCCGCCGCCGGCGCCCTCGGCGTCGGGCAGCAGGTGGGCGGTGGAGGGGCGGGAGGCCTCGCGCGGCTGCGCCCGCGGGAGGCCGTCGCGCGGGTCGAACCACGCGGCGAAGACCTGGTCGTGGCGGGCCAGGTCGTCCGGCGAGCCGCACAGGGTCGCGCGGCCGGCCCAGTAGGTGGCCTGGCGGTCGTCGGCGCCGACGGCCGCCACCGCGGCCAGGAACCCGTGCGCGCGGTCCTGGGTGACCGGTACGCCGGCCGCGCGCAGCGCGCGGGTGAAGCCCAGCAGCACCTCGTCGGCCTCGTGGAGCACGGCGTTCATCGCGACAGCATCCGGTCCAGGGCGGCCTTCACCCGGTCGGCGTCCTCGCGGTACTTCAGCAGGGCGCCGAGGGTGGCCGCGGCGGAGGACAGGTCGAGCTCGACGGTCCCGAGGTGGGTGAGCGCGCGCGCCCAGTCGAGGGTCTCGGCGACCCCGGGCGGCTTGAGCAGGTCGTCGCGCCCACGCAGCTGCTGGACGAGCCCGACCACCTGCCGGGCCAGCGCCTCGCTGACCTCGGGGACCCGGGAGCGGACGATCTCCACCTCGCGCTCGAGGCCCGGGTGGTCGATCCAGTGGTAGAGGCAGCGGCGCTTGAGCGCGTCGTGCAGCTCGCGGGTGCGGTTGGACGTCAGCACCACCAGCGGCGGCTCCGGCGCGGTCACCGTGCCGAACTCCGGGATCGTCACCTGCCAGGTCGACAGCACCTCCAGCAGGAACGCCTCGAACTCGTCGTCGGCGCGGTCCACCTCGTCCACCAGGAGCACGGCCGGCGCCTGCCGCAGCGCGGCGAGCACCGGTCGCGAGAGCAGGAAGCGCTCGTCGTACAGGCTCTTCTCGGCCTCGTCGGAGTCGACCTCCCCGGCCGCCTCGAGCGCCCTCAGGTGCAGGATCTGGCGGGGGAAGTCCCAGTCGTAGAGCGCCTGGCTGGCGTCGATCCCCTCGTAGCACTGGAGGCGTACGAGCGGCAGGTCGAGGCTCTGCGCCAGTGCCTCGGCCAGCGCGGTCTTGCCCGTGCCCGGCTCGCCCTCGAGCAGCAGCGGGCGCTGCATCCGCGACGCCAGGAACACGACGGTCGCCAGCTCCTCGTCGGCGAGGTAGCCGGTCGCGCCCAGCCGGGCGGCCACGTCTGCGGCGGAGTCCATGCCTTGCATGTCGTCAGGCTACGACCCGGCACGTTGGTCGCACGTTGGACCGGACGTCGGACCGGGCGGTGGACAGGAGCTTCAGCGGTGGTCGACGTCGGTCCCGGTCGCGAGGTCCCCGCACTCGACGAGCTCGACGGCGTGGGTCGCGAGGTAGTCGCGGGCCCCGCGATCACCCGTCGCGGCGTCGACGACGCCCGCCCAGTGGTCGCGCCCGAGGAGCACCGGGTGCCCCGGCACCCCGTCGTACGCCGCCCGCGCGAGGGTCGCGCGTCCGTGCGCGGCGTCGAGCACCCGGTCCACGACGGCCGCGTCGACGTCGGGGAGGTCGACGAGGGAGACCAGCACGGCGTCGTGGTCGGTGTACGAGAGCGCCTCGAGCCCCGTGCGCAGCGATGCGCCCATCCCCTCGGCCCAGTCGTCGCAACGGATCCGCGAGACCGACATCGGCAGCAGCGCCGCCGCCCGCCCGGCCTCCGCCCCGAGCACCACCACGATCTCCGCACACGGGCGCAGCGCCTGGACCGACCGCAGCAGCCACGAGGTGCCGTCGTCGTCGCGAGCCAGCGCCTTGGGCCCGCCGTACCTCTCCCCGGCGCCCGCGGCGAGGAGGAGGCCGACGACGGAGGTCACCCGGGCAGCATCCCACGGCCCGGCGACCTGCGAACGGGACCTTGGGCCCGTGACCTTGGGGCCGTTGGGCCGCGGCGCCCGCCGTGCGGACCTTGGAGGCTGGCGACGCACGATCGCCATCCCGCACGCAAGGAACCCGCATGAGCACACGCACGCAGTCCACGCGCCCCCCGGCCCCGCGCACCGGACGCGGTTCCTCGCGCACCAACGCCACTCGCTACCGGGTGGCCCGGTGGGTGGGCATCGGCGTCCTCGTCGCCCTCGTGGTCGCCGTCATCGCGGTCGTGGTCCGGGACCCGGCCGCGACGGACCGCGCCCCGCGCGCGGCGGACGGCGAGGTCGTCGCGCCCAGCGGGGTGGGCCCCGAGGGCTCGATCGCCGTCGGGGACGGTCCGGTGACCGTCACGATCTACTTCGACTACCTGTGCCCGGCCTGCGGTGCGTTCGAGCAGGCGAACGGCGAGACGCTCCAGCAGCTGCTCCTGGCCGAGGACGTCACGGTGGACCTCCGGCCCATCGCCTTCCTGGACCACCTGTCGGAGGGCACCGAGTACTCGACCCGCTCCGCCAACGCCCTGGCGACCGTGGTGGACGCCGACCCGGACCATGCCTGGTCGTTCCACCGCGCGCTGTACGCCCACCAGCCTCCCGAGGGCGTCGAGGGGTTGACGGACGACCAGCTCGCCGGCATCGCCCACGACGTCGGAGTGCCGTCGGAGGTGACGGCGCTCTTCGCGGAGGGCCGTCACGAGGGGTGGGTGGCGCAGCAGACCACTCGCGCCTTCGCCAGCGGCGTCGAGGGGACGCCCACGATCCTGGTCGACGGGAAGCCGTTCGCCGGTGACCCCTACGAGGCCGGGTCTCTGGCGTCCGTCGTCGGGCAGCCGGCACCGTGACCCTCCAGGCGGCCCGGAGGGGCGCCGACGGCGCGAGGCAGGGACCGGGGCGGGCCAGGTCGAGGGTCCGCGGCGCGTGGCTCGCGATGCTCCTCTGGTCGGCGGCCAGCCTCGTTGCGTCCTTCGTGCTGGCTGCGGAGGCGGTCACCCTCGCCGGCAACCAGGACGCGGTCTTCGGCTGCGACATCAACGCCGTCGTCAGCTGCGGCACGGTGGGCAGCTCCTGGCAGGCGTCGGTCTTCGGCTTCCCGAACGCGTTCCTCGGCCTGGTCAGCGAGCCCGTCGTGCTGACCCTCGCGGCCGCCGGGCTCGCCGGCGTACGCCTCCCGCGCTGGATGATGCTCACGGCCCAGGCCGGCTACACGCTGGGGCTCGCGCTGGCGTACTGGCTCCTCCACCAGGCGATCTTCCACATCGGCGCCGTGTGCCCGTGGTGCCTGCTGGTGACCGTGGCCACCACCTTCGTGTTCGTCGAGATGACCCGCATCAACGTCCTGGAGGGCAACCTGCCCCTGCCGCGGGCGGCGCGGCGGTTCCTCGAGGAGGTCATCCACCACCGGCTCGACCTGCTGGCCACCGCGGTGTGGCTGTGCGGGATCCTCCTGCTCCTCGTCACGCGGTACGGCAGCGCGCTGTTCGGCTGAACGGCCCGCTAGCGACGTCCGTACGACCGGGTCAGGCTCCCGGCACGCCGTGCAGGGCGACGGTCAGCAGGACGGCCGCGTCCTCGAGGGCCTCGAGGACGTGCCGGGCCGGCGGGATCACCACGAGGTCCCCGACGTCGCCGTTCCAGGTCTCGTCACCGGCATGGAGCCTCACCCTGCCGCGCAGCACCTGCAGCGTCGCCTCGCCGGGGCTCTCGTGCTCGCCCAGCCGGCGGTGCGCGGCGAGGGCGATGAGCGTCTGGCGGAGCACGTGACCCTGCCCGCCGTGGAGCGTCCGGGCGCTGCGGCCGGAACTGATCGTGCGCGCCTCCGCCAGGTGCTCGTCCACCAGCGCGAAGAGGGACGTGCTGTTCATCGAGGTGCTCATCGTGGTGCTCCGTGATCTGTCGTGGCGGCCATGGCGCGGGACGTGATGTCGGCGTCGGAGCAGAAGCCCGCGCCCGAGCTCTTGAGGCACAGCAGGCCGAGGAGGGTGCCGTCCTCGTCCACGACCGCCAGGCGACGCAGTCCCGTCCGGACGAGGAGCTCCCGCACCGGTGCGGCCGGCGCGTCGGGGGCCGCCGTCCGGCCGGACAGCGTCGACCACGGGAGCGCCGGCCCGTCGCCGGGCACGCCCGGCGGCAGGTCTGCCCGGACCAGGGTCCCCAGGAGCGTCGCGCCGCGGGTCAGGAGCACCATGTGGACGTGGTCGTCGGCCAGCACGGACCGCGCGTCGTCGATCGATGCCGACGCCGCCAGCGTCTTCGGGCGCGTGGCCATCACGTCGCGGACCAGGTGGTGCCGTGCTCGCGCCCGTGCACCACCTTCGATGTCGAGCACGGCGTCGTCCCCGGGACAGGGGTGCCTCACCGTGGGACCTGGTCCCAGCCCCGGCGCGGCGCGGCGTTGCCGAGCGGACGGTCGTCGCGGGAGCGGTAGACGACGTAGGGGCGGGTGAGGTAGCCCAGGGGCGCGGAGAACACGTGCACCAGCCGGGTGAACGGCCACAGCGCGAAGAGCGCGAAGGCGACGAGCGCGTGGAGCTGGAAGCCGATCGGGGCCTCGGCCATCAGGTCCGCGTCGGGCTGGAAGGCGAGGAACGAGCGGTACCAGACCGACACTCCCTCGCGGTAGTTGTACTCACCGCCGAGGCTGAAGATCGAGCCCGCGATGGTGTTCCACATGCCCAGCACGATGGCGGCGGCCAGGAAGGCGTACATCACCTTGTCCATCACCGTCGTGGCCGAGAAGACCGGCCCGACGGTGCGCCGGCGGTAGATGAGGATGCTCATGCCCACCAGCGCCATGAAGCCCGCGACGAGCCCGCCGCCCACGGCTGCGTAGTGGTAGAGGTGGTCGTCGATCCCGACCGCCTCGGTCCACGACCGCGGCACCAGCAGCCCGATGACGTGGCCGCCGACGACTCCCAGCATGCCGAAGTGGAACAGCGGCGAGCCCAGCCGGAGCAGGCGGTCCTCGTAGAGCTGGGAGGACCTCGTGGTCCAGCCGAACTTGTCGTAGCGGTAGCGCCACACGTGCCCGACGACGAACACCGCCAGGCACAGGTAGGGGACGATGACCCAGAGGAAGACGTTCACCGCGGAGCTCCTACGGGGATGGTGGCGGACGAGATGAGGGCGGGCCCGGTGGCCAGGGCCGGGTCGGCTCCGTAGCCGGACAGGCCGACCTCCTCAGCCGGCGGGCCCTGCTCGACCAGGCGGCGTACGGCATCCGCCTCCTCCCCCTTCAGCTCGGGCAGGGTGCGGCAGAGCGCGACCAGCGCGGCAGCCCACGGGGACCCGGTGGAGCCGTCGTCGTTGCGCCAGCCTGTGAGGGCCAGGCGCAGCATCTCCACGCCGGCGCGGTAGTCGTTGAGCAGGCGCCAGGCGACGTCGGCGTCGACCGTCGCCCCGAGCTGGAGCACGGCGCACAGGTGGTCGGGCAGCTCACCGAGCTCCTCGGCCCACTCGACCCCGGCCCGGCGGTAGGCCTCCTTGAACTCCACCAGGGCCGCCCCGCGCCGCCGGGTGTCCCCGTAGGCGAAGTAGGTGAGGTAGAGGGCGCACTTGCGCGTGAGGTCGAACGTGGCGACGTACTCCTGCTGGAGCTCGGTCAGCCCGACGCCCCGCATGTGCGCGACGAGCCCGAGCAGCTCGGCGTTGCCGGGGACCAGCGCCTCGAGGTCGTCGAGCGACGCCATCAGCTCCTCGGTGGGGTAGTCCAGGACCGCCGAGCAGACCGCCCAGGTGCGCGGGGCGTCGGCCGGGACGGTGCGGGACCTGCGGCCGAACATCAGGAACCCCCCTCGTCGCGGGGCGGGAAGAGTCCCTCGGGGGTGCCCTTGCCGTCCCAGTTGAGCAGGTTCACCCGCGAGGACTTGTCGCTCGGCGAGGCGAGCGTGTCGGAGGTCTGCCGGTCCTGGAGCATCCGGAAGTTCTCGACCGCGACCGGGGTCGGATATCCCGACCCCTCGCCGAAGAGGTCCTGCTGGCCGCCGCCGTAGTCGGAGACGGCGCACTCGGTGGCGAGCTCCTCGAGCGCGTGCGCCTGCTCCGCGTGGGCGGTGGGGATGACGTAGCGCTCGGAGTACTTCGCGATCGCGAGCAGCCGGAACATCTCGTACATCTCCTCCCCCGTCATCCCGACGGCAGCCGGGATGGACTCGTCGGGGTCGCGACCGAGGTTGATGTCGCGCATGTAGGAGCGCATGGCCGCGAGCTTCTTGAGCACCTTGTCGACGGGCTCGGTGTGACCGGCGGTGAACAGGTTCGCGAGGTACTCGACCGGGATCCGGAGGGTGTCGATGGCGGCGAACAGGTTCACCCGGTCCTCGGCGTCCTCCCCCGTGTCGCGCACCACGTCGACCACCGGCGAGAGCGGCGGGATGTACCAGACCATCGGCATCGTGCGGTACTCCGGGTGCAGCGGCAGGGCGACCTCGTAGCGGTTGATCAGCGCCCAGACGGGCGACTTCTTCGCCGCCTCGATCCAGTCGCCCGGGATCCCGGCCTGCTCGGCGGCCCGCTGGACCTCGGGGTCGTCGGGGTCGAGGAAGCACGCCCGCTGGGCGTCGTACAGCGCGTGCTCGTCCTCGATCGAGGCCGCCTCCAGGACCTTGTCGGCGTCGTAGAGCACCAGGCCGATGTAGCGCAGCCGGCCCACGCACGTCTCCGAGCAGACGGTCGGGATGCCGACCTCGATGCGGGGGTAGCAGAAGGTGCACTTCTCGGCCTTGCCGGTCTTGTGGTTGAAGTAGATCTTCTTGTAGGGGCACCCGGACACGCACATGCGCCAGCCCCGGCACCGGTCCTGGTCGACCAGGACGATGCCGTCCTCCTCGCGCTTGTAGATCGCGCCGCTGGGGCACGACGCGGCGCACGACGGGTTGAGGCAGTGCTCGCAGATGCGGGGCAGGTAGAACATGAAGGTCTGCTCGAACTCGAGCTTCACCTTGTCCTCGATGCCCTTCAGCATCACGTCACGCGCCGCGTGCTCCTGGGATCCGCCGAGGTCGTCGTCCCAGTTGGCCGACCACTCGACGTTCATGTCCTTGCCCGAGATCAGGCTCTTGGGCCGCGCCACCGGGAAGGTGTCGGTCTGCGGCGAGTTGAGCAGGGTCTCGTAGTCGTAGGTCCACGGCTCGTAGTAGTCGTTGATCGACGGCAGCTTGGGGTTGGAGAAGATCGTGAGCAGCTTCTTCCACCGTCCCCCGGCGCGGAGCTCCAGGCGGCCGTTGGGCTTGCGGATCCACCCGCCCTGCCACTCGTCCTGGTCCTCGTACGTCCGGGGGTAGCCGAGGCCGGGCCGGGTCTCGACGTTGTTGAACCAGACGTACTCCGTGCCGGCGCGGTTGGTCCACGCCTGCTTGCAGGTCACCGAGCAGGTGTGGCACCCGATGCACTTGTCGAGGTTCATGACCATCGCCATCTGTGCCATCACGCGCATCTCAGTACTCCACCTTCGCGGTCCGCTTGCGGATCATCGTGACTTCGTCCCGGTTGTTGCCGATCGGGCCGATGTAGTTGAAGAAGTAGGCCAGCTGGGCGTAGCCGCCGACGATGTGGTTGGGCTTGAGCAGGATGCGGGTCAGGCTGTTGTGGATGCCGCCGCGCTTGCCGTCGCGCTCGGTCAGCGGGACGTCGATGAGCCGGTCCTGCGCGTGGTGCATGTAGACCGTGCCCTCGGGCATCCGGTGGCTCACGATCGCCCGCGCCGCGACGACGCCGTTGCGGTTGACCATCTCGATCCAGTCGTTGTCCAAGATGCCGATCTTGGCCGCGTCGCGGTCCGAGACCCACACCGACTGGCCCCCTCGTGAGAGGGAGAGCATGAAGAGGTTGTCCTGGTACTCGGAGTGGATGGACCACTTGTTGTGCGGGGTGAGGTAGCGCACCGAGACACCGAGCTCGTTCTGCTCCCCGATCGGCGCCTCACCGAACAGCTCGGTCATGTTGAGGGGCGGGCGGTAGACCGGGAGCATCTCGCCCATCCCGATGAACCAGTCGTGGTCGACGTAGAACTGCTGCCGGCCGGTGAGGGTGTGGAAGGGCTTCTTCCGCTCGATGTTGATGGTGAACGGGCTGTAGCGGCGCCCGCCGGACTCCGAGCCCGACCATTCGGGCGAGGTGATCACGGGCACCGGCGACACCTGGGTGTCCGCGAAGGTGATCTGCTTGCCCTCGTGCTCGGCGGCGAGGTCGGCCAGCTCGGTGCCGGTGCGCTTCTCCAGGAACCGGAAGCCCTGGGTGGCGAGGTGGCCGTTGGAGACCCCGGCCAGGTGCAGGATCGCGTCGGCCATCTGCACGTCGGTCTCGACCTTGGGCTGGCCGTCACCGGCCCCGCCGCGCGCGACGCCGTTGCGGGTGCGGAGGATGTCGATCTCGCGCTTCACGTCGTAGGAGACGCCCTTGGTGAGCATCCCGACGCGTTCCATCAGCGGACCGATCGACGTCATCTTCTCGTAGATCGCGGTGTAGTCGCGCTCGGCCACGGCGATCACCGGCATGGTCTTGCCCGGGATCGGATCGACCTCGCCGGTCTTCCAGTCCTTGACGACGCCGTGCTCGGTGGCCATCGCCTCGGGGGTGTCGTGCCACAACGGCTTGGCCACCACGTCCTTGCGGGTGCCGAGGTGGTCGACCGCGAGCTCGGAGAACCGTCGCGCGATGACCTTCCACGTGTCCCAGTCCGACTTGGTCTCCCACGGCGGTGAGATGGCGGGGTTGAAGGAGTGCACGAAGGGGTGCATGTCGGTCGTGGAGAGGTCGTGCTTCTCGTACCAGGTCGCCGCCGGCAGCACCACGTCGCTGAAGATCGTCGACGAGGTCATCCGGAAGTCGATCGTGGTCAGCAGGTCGAGCCGGCCCTCGGCCGCCTTGTCCGGCCACTCGACGTCGCGCGGCCGCTTGTCCGGGGGCGCCTCCACGGCGGTCGCGGCCGAGTCGGTCCCGAGCAGGTGGCGCAGGAAGTACTCGTTGCCCTTGGCCGAGGAGCCCAGCAGGTTGGAGCGCCACAGCGACAGGATGCGCGGGTGGTTGTCCTCGTGCTCGGGGTCCTCCACCGCGAAGCGGAGCGCGCCCTCCTTGAGCTGCTGGGCGACGTACGCCGGCGCGTCCATGCCGGCGGCGTCGGCGTCGTCGGCGAGCTGGAGGCTGCTGCGGTCGAAGGTCGGGTACGACGGCGACCACCCGAGGCGTACGGACTGCGCCAGCAGGTCCATGACCGACTTCCCGGCGAAGACGCCCGTCCCGGCGTCGAGGTCGTCCGCGCTGAACGTGTCGTAGCGGTACTGGGAGGTGTTCACGTACCAGTACGCCGTCTGGTTCATGTGCCGCGGCGGGCGGTGCCAGTCCAGGGCGAAGGCCATGTGCTGGAAGCCCATGATCGGGCGGATCTTCTCCTGCCCGACGTAGTGGGCCCAGCCGCCGCCGTTGCGACCCTGGGTGCCGGTGATCGTGGTGAGCAGCAGGATCGCGCGGTAGATCTGGTCGGAGTGGAACCAGTGGTTGACCCCCGCGCCGAGCAGGATCATTCCGCGGCCCTCGGTGTCGATGGCGTTCTGCGCCCACTCCCGGGCCAGCCGGGTCACCTGCCGGGCCGGGACTCCGGTGTGCTGCTCCTGCCACGCCGGCGTGGCGGGGATCGCGGGGTCGTCGTAGCCGTGCGGGTCCGCCTCGTCGACGCGCGGCCACGCGCCCGGGAGCCCCGGACGGGCCACGCCGTACTGCGCCAGGAGCAGGTCGAGGACCGTGGTGACCAGGCGGTCGCCCACGCGCGCGACCGGCACGCCGCGCCGCTCGAACGCGACCTTGCCGTCGGCCGCGTCGAAGCGCGGCAGCTCGACCTCGACCGACTCGCGGGTGCCGCCCTCGTGGTCGAGGTACATGGTCAGCGCGGGGTCGATGTCCCCGAGCTCGAGGTTCCACTTGCCCAGGCCCTCGTCGCCGTAGCGGTCGCCGATGGAGCCGTGGGGGATGCGGACCTCGCCGGTGGTGGCGTCGATGACCGCCGGCTTCCACATCGCGTTCTCGCTGCTGCCGCCGAGGTCTCCCTCCACCAGGAACTTGCCGGGACGGTAGGTGCCGTCCGCCGAGGCCTCGAGGCAGACGAGGTGGGGCAGGTCGGTGTACTGCTTGGTGTAGTCGGCGAAGAACGGTGTCGTGGTGTCGACGAAGAACTCCTTGAGCACGACGTGCCCCATCGCCATCGCGAGCGCGCCGTCGGTGCCCGGCGCCGGGGTGACCCACTCGTCGGCGAACTTCACGTTCTCGGCGTAGTCGGGCGCGACCGCGATGACCTTCTGGCCGCGGTAGCGCGCCTCGGTCATCCAGTGCGCGTCGGGCGTACGGGTCATCGGGACGTTGGAGCCCCACATCATCAGGTAGCCGGCGTCCCACCAGTCGCCCGACTCCGGGACGTCGGTCTGGTCGCCGAACATCTGGGGCGAGGCGTTCGGCAGGTCGGCGTACCAGTCGTAGAAGGAGAGCATCGGGGCCCCGATGAGCTCGAGGAACCGCGACCCGGAGGCGTACGAGACCGGCGACATGGCCGGGATCGGGCTGAAGCCGGCGATCCGGTCCGGCCCCCACCGCTTGACGGTGTAGACGTGCGCGGCCGCCACGATCTCGGCCACCTCGTCCCAGCTCGCCCGGACGAGCCCGCCCTTGCCGCGGGCGGACTTGTAGGCGCGCGCCTTCTCCGGGTCCTGCACGATCGAGCCCCAGGCGACCACGGGGTCGCCGTACTGCCGCTTGGCCGCGCGGAACATCTCGAGGAGCACGCCGCGGACGTAGGGGTAGCGGACGCGGGTGGGGCTGTAGGTGTACCAGCTGAACGCCGCGCCGCGCGGGCAGCCGCGGGGCTCGTACTCGGGACGGTCGGCGCCGGCGCTGGGGTAGTCGGTCTGCTGGGCCTCCCACGTGATGATCCCGTCCTTGACGTAGACCTTCCACGAGCACGAGCCCGTGCAGTTCACGCCGTGGGTGCTGCGGACGACCTTGTCGTGGCTCCAGCGCTCCCGGTAGAAGACGTCGCCCTCCCTGCCGCCGCTCTTGTGCACCGTGCGGAGGTCGTCGCTCACCTCGGCCTTCGTGAAGAACCGGCGGCTGCCGATCAGGGCGGACGACAGCGGGCTTTCCAGACTCATCAGACCTCCGTGCGAGCGGCACCCGGGTGACTGTGGGCCCCGAGCATGCGATCGACCCTAGGGCGACGGCCGTGTCCGCGGCCACCCCTCCGGCCCGGTTGGAGGCGATGGTCCCCCCACCGGCGGGACCTAGGTCCCGTCTGTTCTCGACCCTGTTCCGAACCGGCCTATCTTCCGACAAGGTGGGTCCGAGCCCGCCGCGCCGAGAACGGAGTGCAGATGAGCGAGTCGACGACCGGCCCGAACCGGGTGCTGTGGCTGTCCACCATCGGTTTCACGCTGATGTTCGCGGTGTGGCTGATGTTCGGCATCCTCGGCAAGCCCATCCAGCAGGAGTTCGGCCTCACCGAGGTCGAGCTGTCCTGGATCGTCGCCGCGGCGGCGCTCAACGGCTCGCTCTGGCGCCTGCCCACCGGCATGATCACCGACCGCATCGGCGGCCGGAAGGTGATGACGTTCCTCCTCGCCGCGACGGCCGTGCCCGCGTTCCTCGTCTCGCGCGCCGACTCCTACGCCATGCTCCTGGTGCTGGCCTTCTTCGTGGGCTTCGGCGGCAACTCCTTCTCGGCCGGCATCGCATGGAACTCCGCGTGGCAGCCGCGCGAGCGCCAGGGCTTCGCGCTGGGCCTCTTCGGGGCCGGCAACGTGGGCGCGTCCGTCACGAAGTTCATCGGACCCCCGCTGATCGCCGGCACCGCCGGCGCCTCCTACTTCGGCTTCATCGACGGCGGCTGGCGCCTCGTCCCCGTCGTGTACGCCGTCCTGCTGCTGGTCATGGCGGCGCTGATCTGGTTCGGGACACCCAGCCAGGACCGGGCGCCGGGCACGGGCCAGCCGCTGCGTCAGCAGGTGCGACCGCTGCGGAGCATGCGCGTCTGGCGCTTCAGCCTCTACTACGTGGCCGTGTTCGGGGCGTACGTCGCCCTCGCGGCGTGGTTGCCGACCTACTACATGGACAACTTCGCCGTCTCGCTCCAGACCGCGGCGCTGCTGACGGCGACCTACATCTTCCCCGCCTCCCTGCTGCGCCCGTACGGCGGCCACCTGTCCGACCGCTTCGGCGCCCGGCGGGTGATGTACTGGACGTTCGGTGCGATGCTCGTCGTGACGGGGATCCTGATGATGCCCAACGGGCACATCGTCATCAGCCACCCCGACGGGACGCAGAGCGAGCACCTCGCCTACAGCATCGGCCTGGTGCCGTTCGCCGTGCTCGTCTTCCTGCTCGGGTGCGCGATGGGCGTCGGCAAGGCGGCCGTCTTCAAGCACATCCCGGAGTACTTCCCCGACAACGTCGGCGCCGTCGGCGGCCTGGTGGGGATGCTCGGCGGCCTCGGTGGGTTCTTCCTCCCGCCCCTGTTCGCCTACACCAAGGCGTGGTCCGGGTTCCCCTCGAGCACGTTCTTCGTCCTGTTCGTCCTGACCCTCGTGTGCGCCGTGTGGATGCACTGGACGGTCGTCCACATGCTGCACACCGAGTCCCCGGAGCTCGCCCACCGCCTGGAGAGCCTGTCCGACGACCGCCTGCCCGCGCCCGGGCTGGCATCCGTCCCGACCGCCTGAGGAGGCACCCGCCATGAGCACCCAAGCACCGCGCAGGAGTGGGGAGTGGCTCGAGTCCTGGGACCCCGAGAACGAGGAGACCTGGGACGAGCGACTGGCGTGGAAGACCCTCTGGCTCACCACGTTCGCCCTGTTCCTCGCCTTCGTGGCGTGGTTCCTCCCGAGCGCCCTGATCCCCAAGCTCAATCCCCTGGGCTACAGCTTCAGCACCACCCAGCTCTACTGGATGGCGGCCATGCCCGGCCTCTCGGCGGGCCTCTTCCGGCTGCTCTGGATGGTCCTGCCGCCGGTCATGGGCACCCGCAAGATGGTGGCCCTGACCTCTCTGCTGCTGGTCTTCTCGACCCTGGGCTGGGGCGTCCGCGTCCAGGAGCCGACCGCGCCCTACTGGGAGCTGATGGTGCTCGCCTTCCTCGCCGGCATCGGCGGAGGTGCGTTCTCGGGCTTCATGCCGAGCACGTCCTACTTCTTCCCCAAGCGCAAGCAGGGGACGGCGCTCGGCCTCCAGGCCGGCATCGGCAACTTCGGCGTCTCGGCCGTCCAGCTGCTCACCCCGTACCTGATCGGCTTCTCGTGGCTGGCGTTCTTCGGGTCCAACCAGACCATCTCGATGCCCGGCAAGCCGCCGCAGGACGTCTGGTACCAGAACGCCGCGTTCATCTGGATCCCGCTCATGGTCCTGGCGGCGGTGCTCGCGTGGACGATGCTCCGGTCGGTGCCGATCAAGGCCAACATCCGTCAGCAGTTCGACATCTTCGGCAACGTCGACACGTGGCTGATGACCCTGCTCTACATCATGACCTTCGGTACCTTCTCCGGCCTCGCGGCCCAGTTCGGTCTGCTGATGGCGGACCTCTACGGCATCAGCAACCCCGACATCGTCCAGGGCACGGGGGCCGCTGCGACGGTCCTGATCGAGGGCTACGAGGTCCCCGACGTGGTGAAGTTCGTGTTCCTCGGCCCGCTGGTCGGCGCCGGCGCCCGGGTGCTGTTCGCCCCGCTCACCGACCGGACCGGCGGCGCGATCTGGACCCTCGTGTCGGGCATCGGCCTGATCGTCTCGATCGCCTTCACCATCCCGGCCCTCACCCCGGACACCACGTCGGCTGCGTCCCTGGACGCCGGCTTCGACCAGTTCCTGTGGGGGATGCTCGCGATCTTCCTCTTCGCCGGCATCGGCAACGCCTCGACGTTCAAGCAGATGCCGATGATCTTCGAGAAGCGGCAGGCCGGTGGCGTGATCGGCTGGACCGCGGCGATCGCCGCGTTCGGCCCGTTCTTCTTCGGGATCGGTGTCACGACGCTCGGCCCGACGACCTTCTACGCCATCGGGATCGCGTGGGCCGCCATGTGCGTGGCCATCACCTGGGTCCGCTACGCCCGCAAGGGAGCCCCCAAGCCCGGGTGAGGTCCCGCCGGGGTCAGCCGGCGTACGCCTCCTCGTACAACGCCTCGAGCTCGGGGGACGTCTCCGCGGTGAAGCCGCAGAGGGTCACGCGCTCGTCGTCGGCGCTGACGAGGTAGGTCCTGCCCTCCTGGAAGTCGACGGCCAGCAGGAGGTCCTCGAGGACCTTGCTCGGCGCCTCGACGGTGACCGTCGACGCCTCGTCGCCGGCGTACCAGCGGTCGACGTCGAGGGTGACCGTGCCGTCGTCGATCGACGTCACCGTGCCCTCGAAGGCGGTGTCGAAGGTGGCGAGGATCTCCGCGGACGGCATCGCGCACTTGGCGGTCGTCGACCCGTCGGCGGTCAGGGCGAGGGTGTCCTCGCCCGCGGGGCTCGAGCTGTCGCTCGGGGCGGGGTCGGCGGGCGTCGCCGTGTCGTCGTTCGACCCGCACCCGGAGACGGTGAGGGCGAGGACTGCTGCGAGGCCCGGGAGCAGGCGGGCGGTGCGGAATCGGCTCTCGTGTCGGCTCATGGCGGCATCCCTTCGTCGGTCGGCGTGCTCGGGCGGGTGGCGCCCGGGTCGTCCATCACTGGGACGGATCGCGCACCGGAGAGGTTCCGCCACCGGCCGGTGTCACTTCAAGGTCTCCTGGGTGTCGTCCTCCCCCACCTCCTCGTCGACGCGGCGCTTGATGCGCCCCATCCCCGGGACCTTGGCGAGCATGTCGTTGAGCTCGCGCGCCACCGTCAGCAGGTCGTGCATGTCGGGAGCCACCGTGCCCAGCGTGGTGAGCACCGGCAGGACGTCACCCTCCACCCGCGCGGTCAGCTCGGGCAGGTGGTCGACGAGCCGGACCAGCGCCTTCACCTCGTCGGCGTGCGTGGTCTCGGCCAGGGTCTCGAGCGTCGGCTGCAGCCGGAGCAGGGACGGCTCGAGCTCGTCGAGGAGGTGGGTCACCCGACCGATCTGGGTGCCCGCGTCGTCGACGACGCCGCTCGCCCGGGCGACGACGACGTTCGCCGACTCGGTGACCTCCCGCACCCGCTCGATCGCAGCCGAGGCGCGGACGAGGAGACGCTCCGCGTCGTCGAGCAGGACGAGCACCCGCGGGACCGCGCCCACCAGGGCCTCGAGCTGGTCACCGCCTCGCTCGAGGGC
Organism: Nocardioides ganghwensis; assembly: GCF_014779655.1. Classification (GTDB taxonomy): domain Bacteria; phylum Actinomycetota; class Actinomycetes; order Propionibacteriales; family Nocardioidaceae; genus Nocardioides; species Nocardioides ganghwensis. The sequence goes on along the minus strand of NZ_JACXYX010000002.1, from coordinate 81,674 downwards.
GGAGAGCACGTCGCGGGGACCGGGGACGGGAAGGCGCATGCGGCATTCCTACCAGCGCCTCCCCCGGGGACGACGTCATGACTCCCGGTCGCGTGGGCAGCCCCGCTCCATGACGTACGCGCCGACGTCATGGCCGGCGGGTGCGGGGGCGACCACCGGCCAGACCTCCCCGGCTGGAGGGAGGGCCGGAGACGACAGCAGGGCCCCCGCCGGAGCGGGGACCCTGCTGGTGGTGCTGGTGGAGCGGTGGACCGATCGTCGGATCAGAAGTCCATGCCGCCCATGCCGCCCATGTCGCCGCCGGGCATGGCCGGCGCCTTCTCGGGCTTGTCGGCCACGACGGCCTCGGTGGTGAGGAACAGCGCGGCGATCGACGCGGCGTTCTGCAGCGCGGAGCGGGTGACCTTCGCCGGGTCGATGATGCCCTCGGCGATCATGTCGACGTACTCACCGGTCGCGGCGTTGAGGCCGTGGCCCGCGGGGAGGTTGCGCACCTTCTCGGAGATGACGCCACCCTCGAGACCGGCGTTGACCGCGATCTGCTTGAGCGGGGCCTCGGTGGCCTTGCGGACGATCTCGGCACCGGTGGCCTCGTCGCCGGTCAGCTCGAGCTTGGCGAACGCGGCGTCGGCGGCCTGGACGAGCGCCACGCCACCGCCGGCGACGATGCCCTCCTCGACCGCAGCCTTGGCGTTGCGGACGGCGTCCTCGATGCGGTGCTTGCGCTCCTTGAGCTCGACCTCGGTGGCCGCGCCGACCTTGATGACGGCCACGCCGCCGGCCAGCTTGGCGAGGCGCTCCTGGAGCTTCTCGCGGTCGTAGTCGGAGTCGGACTTCTCGATCTCGGCGCGGATCTGGTTGACCCGGCCCTCGATCTGGCCCTGGTCGCCGGCACCCTCGACGATGGTGGTCTCGTCCTTGGTGATGACGACCTTGCGCGCCTGGCCGAGCAGCTCCAGGCCGGCGGACTCGAGCTTGAGGCCGACCTCCTCGGAGATGACCTGGCCGCCGGTGAGGATCGCGATGTCCTGGAGCATGGCCTTGCGACGGTCACCGAAGCCCGGGGCCTTGACGGCCACGGAGCGGAAGGTGCCCTTGATCTTGTTGACCACCAGGGTCGACAGCGCCTCGCCGTCGACGTCCTCGGCGATGATCAGCAGCGGCTTGCCGGACTGCATGACCTTCTCCAGCAGCGGAAGCAGGTCCTTGACCGTCGACACCTTGGAGTTGACGATGAGGACGTAGGGGTCCTCCAGCACGGCCTCCATGCGCTCGAGGTCGGTGGCGAAGTAGGCCGAGATGTAGCCCTTGTCGAACCGCATGCCCTCGGTCAGCTCGAGGTCCAGCCCGAAGGTGTTGGACTCCTCGACGGTGATGACGCCTTCCTTGCCGACCTTGTCCATCGCCTCGGCGATGATCTCGCCGACGGTGGTGTCGGCGGCGGAGATCGACGCGGTGGACGCGATCTGCTCCTTGGTCTCGACGTCCTTGGCCATGCTGAGCAGCTGCTCGGACACGGCGGCGACGGCGGCCTCGATGCCGCGCTTGAGACCCATCGGGTTGGCGCCGGCCGCGACGTTGCGCAGGCCCTCGCGCACCATGGCCTGGGCGAGGACGGTGGCCGTCGTCGTGCCGTCACCGGCGACGTCGTCGGTCTTCTTGGCGACCTCCTTGACCAGCTCGGCGCCGATCTTCTCGTAGGGGTCCTCCAGCTCGATCTCCTTGGCGATCGAGACACCGTCGTTGGTGATCGTGGGGGCGCCCCACTTCTTCTCCAGGACGACGTTGCGGCCCTTGGGGCCCAGGGTGACCTTGACCGCGTCGGCGAGGGTGTTCATACCCCGCTCGAGGCCGCGGCGGGCCTCCTCGTTGAAAGCAATCAGCTTCGGCATAACTCTTCGCGATTCCTGTCGACGTGAGTTCTGTGGGTACGACTCCCGGCGGGCTGCCCGCGACGGACGATCCGCTCCGCCGGCGATCCATTCCCGCCGGCTTCTGCGGACCTCAGCGTCACCTGGGTCGTTGTCACTCTCATGACGAGAGTGCCAACGTCATGTTTAGCACTCGCCCCAGGAGAGTGCAAACGGATCGACCGCCGGGGCGGAGCAGCCACCGCCCCGTGCCGGTGCTGCTCCGCCCCCCTCCCGCGCCCCTCCCCGATCCGTCCCCGATCCCCCCGGATCAGGGCATCCGGATGAGCTTGATGCTCTCCGTGACGGCGTTGACGGCCGTCGCGAAGATCGGCCCCAGCTCGGTGCCGCTGGCGGCGCAGTAGAAGTAGTCGCCGTCCTTGTTCTCGGCCACGCGCTCGGCGGACGTCGAGCAGTCGCTGTCGGCCTTGCTCGGGGTGCCGGACGGGGTCGGCGACGCGGCCGCGGCCAGGTAGTCGCGCACCCACGGCGAGCGCGGCGTACGGCCGTTGGGCTTCTCGCACGACGCCGACCGTGCGTCCCCGAAGCCGATCACCAGGACCGTGACGCCGCGCGCCTTGGCCTGCTCGGCCACGGCGGTGAGGTTGTCGCAGCCCTTCTTGCCCTTGCCGTTGCCGTAGGAGTTGCGGCCCGCGCCGATGTCGCCGGCGCTCGTGATCGACGTGCTGCCCTCCTCCAGGATCTCGTCTGGCTGGCCGTCCGTCTCGAAGACCAGCACCTTCTTGGCCGTCCCCGGGCGCTTGGGCAGCGACGCCAGGTTGTTGGGGTCGAGGCCGAGCAGGTAGCGCGACGCCCCCTTGAAGGCCGAGGCGAGGTGGGTGCCGTAGCTGCCGGTCGACAGGCCGGGCACCGCACCGCTGGGCATGCACTTCACACCCCTGACGAGCTTGCTGCTGGAGCTGATCGGCGAGTCACGGTTCGCCCGGTAGTCGTTGGTGAAGTCGATCGCGATCCACGTGCCGCCCTTGGCCCCGTCCGACGCCGTCGTGGCCGCCGTGGCGCACGTCGAGGTGGCCTTGCTCTTGTGCATCGCCCCGAACGCGACGTAGTGCAGCGCCGGGTCCATCACCCCCAGGCTGTCGACGATCGCGGACTGCATGTCCTCCCGGTCGTCGTCGGCCATGCTCGTGGTGCGGTCGGCCATGAAGACGATGTCCATCGGGTTCGGCAGCGTCTCCCCGCACGAGCCGCGGCAGGCCGAGGACGACACCGAGCCGGTCGACCCCTGGTCGTGCCCGAGGACCGGGGCGAAGTCGAAGTCGACGTCCTTGGAGTCGCTCACCGTGATGGTGTTGCAGCGGGCCGTGACCGGGCACGGGATCGAGCAGATCTTCGTGTTGCACCGCACCTGCGAGCTGGAGTACGTCCCGGGGTCGCACGTCGCGGGGATCTGGCCCGACGCCACCTGCCTGCTGGCGCCCGTCGACGCGACCACGCAGAAGAGGTCGGTGTCCGGCGTCATCGCGGCGTCCTGGGTCTTGGCCATGGTGACTGCCCAGACCTTGGCGTCGGCACCGCTCGCCGGCAGCTCGAACGCGCCTGCGTGCGCCGCGGAGTCGACGTGGTCGTGGAGCCGCTGGCGCTCCATGGCGAGGGAGGAGATGTCGACGGCGAGGGCCGCGCAGGCGAAGATGACCAGGGCGAGCAGGGCGACCATGATGGCCACCGCGCCCGTCTCGTCCGTTCCTTCGTTCCTCCGCGCCTCGAGCGCGCGCCTCACTCGATCCTCATCTTGCTGGTCTTGGACAGCGTGAGGCTCGAGGACAGGGCCTTGCCCATCGGGGTCAGCCACGCGTGCTCGTAGGTCGCCGTCACCACGGCGACCCCGCCGGCGGTGTGGTCGCCGTCCCAGGACCCGCACGCGCCGCCCAGCGGCGTCTCGCAGGTCACCTGGACCGTCACCTTCCCGTCCAGGTCGGTCAGCGAGTCGTTGACGACCGCGTCCACCTCGCTGCTGCTGGCGCTGAGGCTGGCGGCGCGCACCCCCTCGCGGGTGGCGTTGTTGAGCACGGTGTAGCGGTTGATCGCGAACCCGAGGTCGATGATCGAGAACACGACCGCCAGCAGGAGCGGCACGACGAGTGCGAACTCCACAGCCGCCGCTCCGCGCTCCGCGCGTGGGCGTGAAAAGGGCATGACTATTTCCTCCCGCAGGTGCGGCACCGTCGAGGCACCGCGAAGGTTGTGACGGTGACCCGGCACGGATGTCGGATCACCGGCCCTGCCCGCACCCCCCAGCGCAGGCAGAACACGGGCAACCTAGGGGGATGAGGTCAGCCTTACCGGCGATGTGGCGATTTGTTTGCCGACCTGTCTAGACAGGTCCGTTCCAGGCGTGCGTACGCCTGCGCGCGGCGAGCAGGTCGGCGAACGGGCCCGCGTTGGCGGGCGAGACGTCGAGGTAGAGCCCCGGCTCGATCAGCTCGAGCTCGCTGACCACCCACGAGCCCTCCCAGCGCAGGAGGTCGACGCGGAGGTAGTCGACCGGCCGTCCGAACCGCTCGACCATGGCGTCGTGGGCCCGCATCGCCAGGTCGCCGACGTCGCCCGTCGCGACGGCGCGCACCCGGCCGCCGAACTCCTCGTTGACGCGTACGTCGTCCTCGCCCGGCAGCTTGGCGAAGCGCTGTCCGAGGCGTCCGTCGATGACGTAGACCGATGCCTCCCCGTGCTCCCGGATCGACTCCACGAGCGGCTGCACGACCCATGGTCCGTCGAGCTCGGGGTGGTCGGGGTGGCTGCGGACCGGCCGGCCCAGGCGGGGGTCGTCGGGGTCGGTGACCACCAGGAGGCCCGCTCCCCCGGCGCCGACGCGCGGCTTGACGACCGCGGTGCCGAAGCGGCGTACGGCGTCGGCCAGCCCGGCGCGGTCGTCGGCCAGCAGGGTCGGCACGGCCGGCAGGTCGCCCAGGTCGGTGAGGTAGCGCTTGTCGTGGTTCCAGGCGAAGACGTCGGCACCGTTGAGCAGGCGGGACTGGTCCAGCGAGGAGGCCCACGCGAGGAACTCGGTGTGCCGGGTGACGTAGTCCCAGGTCGAGCGGACCGCCACGAGGTCGGCCGCCGCCCAGTCCACGGCCGGGTCGTCCCAGCGGGCCCAGGCGAACTCGATGTCGCGCTCGCGCAGCGCCGCGTCGAGCACGGCGGCGCCGGGCTCGCCCCGGGGCAGGCCGCCGCTGGTGGCGAGCAGGACGGTCACTGCTCGGGGAGCTCCGAGGAGCCGTAGAGCTCGTGGGCGACGTCGTCGCGGTTGCTGCCCTCGCGGTTGTCGCCCTTCTCGATGATCACGAGGTTGTGGTAGCAGTGCACGGCTCTGACCCACTGGTCGGTGTAGGTCGGCTCGTAGCCCTCGACGAGGAACTCCTCGTGGTTGAGGCCGTCGACGAGGTCCTTGACCAGGTCCATCGAGGTCCCCGGCGCGCGCGGGTCGAGCTGGCCGCCCCACGCCGGCCAGTAGGAGGTCTGGGTGTCCTCGATGCAGTAGATCGCGCCGTCGGGCAGCAGCGGGAAGAGGATCCGGAACGACTCGCGCACGTGGGCCGGGATGTGGCTGCCGTCGTCGATGACCACCAGCGGGGCGCCCTGCTCGTCGATGATCCGGCGGAGGATCTCGGGGTCGGTCTGGTCACCGTGGTAGGCGTGGATGTGCCCCCGGGTGAGCCACGTCTTGTCCTCGATGTCGAGGCCGACGATGCGTGCCTTGGGGAAGAACCAGCGCCACATCTTCATCGAGGCGCCGCTCCTGCGGCGCTTCTTGTAGCCGCCGATGCCGAGCTCGAGCAGGGTGAAGGACTCACCGCGCAGGTGCTCGAGGTGGCGCTCGTAGTGGGGGGTGTACTTGTGGACTCCCCACTTGTCGGTGCGGAACTCGACGGCGAGCTCGGTCAGGTTGCTGGCCAGGAGGCGGCGACGACGCTCGGCCTTGGGGTCGGACGGAGTCTCGACGACCTCGGTCTCCGAGGATGCCTGCATCCGGCCGGCCTTGCGGGCCGCCTTCTTGACGGCCTGGCCGGCTCGTCGAGCAGTGGTGCGCACCCGGGAACCCTAGCCTGACCCGCCGACCCCCGGCGCGTGGTGCCCGAACGGCACCTCCCCGACCACGCCGAGGGCGGCGAGGACCGAGGGCAGCATCGCCTTGGCGGTGCGCTTGTAGCCGTGCGCGCTGGGGTGGAACCGGTCCAGGCTGAACATCTCGTCCGGGTTGGTGATGAAGAACGGCCCGACGACGTGCGCGAGCGACACCACGCGCGCCCCACGGTCCAGCGCGACCACGCGCTGGGCGTCCGCGAGCTGGCGGGACGCACGCGAGCCCAGCGCGCGCAGCGGCTGGGGCACGGGTCGCAGGGCACCCAGGTCGGGGCAGGTGCCGACCACCACCTCGGCCCCGCGCGCCCGCAGCTCGTCGATCGCGGCGGCGAGATGGCGTACGGACTCCGCGACCGGCACCCGGTGGGTCACGTCGTTGCCGCCGACGACGATGACGGCCACGTCCGGGCGGTACGCCGGAGGAAGGGAGGCGAGCTGCGCGGCGAGCATGCTGCTCTCCGAGCCCACGACCGCCGCCGTCCGCAGCCGCACCGAGCGCTCGGCGCCGACGGCGATCCCCCGGGCCAGCCGGCCGCCGAGGGTGTGCTTCGGCTTCTCCGCCCCCAGCCCCGCCGCCACGGAGTCGCCCAGCAGGAGCAGGTCGACCGGCGCGCCGTACCTCTTCTTCCAGTGACGGTCCGCTGCCGGGGCCTGCTCGCCGAGCGGTTTGCCGATCCTGCGCCGTGCCTGCGCGGCCTGGCGGTGCAGCAGCTCGCGCGCGCCGTACGCCGTGCCTCCCGCGACGCTGCCGAGGACGGCCAGCGCGACGCCGGCCCGGGTCAGGTGCTTGCTCGCCACGACACCTGTGAACCACAGCGACCTGAACGCCCGCGCAACCGGGCACGACGCGTGGCCCAACGGCACTCCACAGATGGGTCGATGTACTCAGGACAACCCGGCTCCCGAGGAGAACGCTGGACGCATGAGCAACACCTCCGCCCCGGGATCGTCCTCGGCCACGTCCCTCGCCACCCGCCCCGTCCCGCCGCGCCAGCTCGACTGGCTGCGCACCGAGCTCACCGACTGGACCTCGCAGGGGATCATCAGCGAGGACCAGGCGGCGCGCATCTCGTCGCGCGTCTCGGCCCGCTACCCCGCCGAGCGCCACACCCGCACGAGCATCGGCCGCGTCTTCCTCTACCTCGGCGCCGGCTTCGTCGGCGTCGGACTCATCTGGCTGGTCGCCGCCAACCTCGACCAGCTGTCCCCCGTCACCCGGTTCGCCGCGATCGCGGCCCTGTGGCTGGCGTTCCTCGTCGGCGGCGAGGTGCTCGCCGCGCGCGGCGCCTCCGCGCCCCTCGTCGGAGCCGTACGCCTCCTCGCCGCGCTCGGTGCCGGCGCGGTCGTCTTCCAGGCCGCGCAGTCGCTGCAGGTGCCGGCGTACGAGCCGCGCCTCGTGGGCCTGTGGTCGGCCGGCGCCTTCGTCCACGCCTACCTGACCCGGGCGTACATGCCGTTCGTGGTCGGGGTCCTCACCGGCGTCACGTGGTGGTTCATGCAGCCGATGTGGGACTCGCAGAACGGCCTCACCGTGGTGATGCTGATGGGCGCGGCATCGGTCCTGGCCGCAGGGCTCGCCGTGCTGCACGACCGGCGCATCGACGCCTTCGCCTGGACCTGGCGCACCGTCGCGGGCGGCATGGCGCTGCTCGCGATGTTCGTCGCCGCGGTGCCCGACATCGGTGGCGACGGGATCGACTGGTCCACCTGGCTGGTGGTGGCGCTCGTCGTCGCCGGTCTCGCCGCGACCGCCGCGGCCCTCACCCGACCCGGCCTGCGCGTCCTGGAGCCGCTCGGTGCGGTGGTCGTGCTGGTGGCCGCCACCCTCCTCGGTCTCTGGACGACCGGGACGGACCCCTCCGACGTCGACGCCGGCGACTGGGCCCACGCCGCGGTGTCGGTCCTCGCCTACGTCGTGCTGGCCGTGGCGCTCGTCGCGCTCGGCACCGTGCGCGACCACCCGCCGCTGACGTGGATGGCGATGGTGGGGCTCGTGGTCTTCACGACGTTCCAGAGCTTCGCCGTCTTCGCCCCGATCGTCACCGGCGCCTGGCTGTTCGTGGTCCTCGGCACCGTCTTCCTGGGCACCGGCTTCCTCTTCGACCGGGCACGTCGCGAGCTCGCCTCCGCACTCGACTCCGACTCCAACGCCGGCCCCGGCTCCGCTCCCGGCTCCGACTCCAGCTCCCCGAAGGGAACCGACCGATGAACCGCACCGTGACCACCGGCGTCATCGCCGTGAGCCAGCTCGTCCTGGTCGGGCTGGGTGTCGCCCCGCAGCTGTCCGCCCGACTGGCCGGCGACTCCTACCTCGTGCGGGTCGCGCCCGTCGACCCGATCGACCCGTTCCGCGGGGCGTACGTCGCGCTGGACTACCCGGACCTGCGCCACGACGACTCGCAGTCCTTCGTCGAGCCCGGCCTCGGCGCGCTCGACGACGGCGAGTCCGGCGACCTCTACATCACGCTGGTGGAGCGCGACGGGGTGTGGACGGCCTCCGAGTGGTCGCGCGAGCGGCCCGGGGACGGCCCCTACCTGGCCTGCGACGACCGGTCGTGGCAGATCCGGTGCGGCATCGAGAGCTGGTTCCTGCCCCAGGACGAGGCGCGCGAGACCGAGGACCTGCTGCGCGACGGCGCCGTCGCCGAGCTGCGCATCGACGGACGGGGCAACGCCGCCGTCGTCGACGTACGGGCTCCGTGACCCCCGTCCGGACCGCCGCGGACCGAGCCGCTCAGCCTCCGGCGACCGCCGGGATCACCGAGATCTGCACGCCGTCGGGCGTGGGGGTCGCGAGGTCGTCGAGGAAGCGCACGTCGTCGTTGCCGACGTAGACGTTGACGAACCGACGCAGCTGGCCCGCCTCGTCGAGGATCCGGCCCTTGATGCCGGCGTAGCTGGCGTCGAGGTCGTCGAGCACGGCCGCGAGGGTGTCGCCCTCGGCGCTCACCTCGGACTCGCCCCCGGTGTAGGTGCGCAGGATGGTCGGGATCCGTACGGAGACTGCCATGTCGGGTTCCTGCCTGTCAGAGGATGCCGGACGCCACGAAGGCGTCGTAGGACGGTGCGATGGTCGCGGCCGGGCCGACGCGGTCGGAGACCGAGTCGAGGGTCTTGAGGCCGTGGCCGGTGTTGATCACCACGGTCTCGAGCGAGGTGTCGAGCTGGCCGGTCTCGACGAGCTTCCTGAGCACGCCGACCGTGGTGCCACCGGCGGTCTCGGTGAAGATGCCCTCGGTGCGGGCCAGCAGCACGATCGCGTCGCGGACCTCGTCGTCGGAGATGTCCTCGACCGCACCGCCGGTGCGGCGGCAGATGTCGAGGACGTAGATGCCGTCCGCGGGGTTGCCGATCGCGAGGCTCTTGGCGATGGTGTCGGGCTTGACCGGGCGGATCGCGTCGGTCTCCGCCTTGTAGGCCACCGACACCGGCGAGCAGCCGGTCGCCTGGGCGCCGAAGACCCTGTAGGGCTTGTCCTCGACGAGGCCGAGCGCGATGAGCTCCTGGAACGCCTTGTCGACCTTCGTCAGCTGGGAGCCCGACGCGACGGGGATGACGATCTGGTCGGGCAGGCGCCAGCCGAGCTGCTCGGCGATCTCGTAGCCGAGGGTCTTGGAGCCCTCGGCGTAGAAGGGCCGCACGTTGACGTTGACGAACGCCCAGCCCTCCTCCTCGCCGGCGATCTCCGAGGCGAGCTTGTTGACGTCGTCGTAGTTGCCGTCGACCGCGACGAGCTTCTCGGTGAAGACCGCCGAGTTGACCTTCTTCGGCGTCTCGAGGTTGCTCGGGATGAACACCACCGTGGGGATCCCGGCGCGGGCCCCGGCCGCGGCGACAGCGTTGGCGAGGTTGCCGGTGGAGGGGCAGGCGAAGACCTTCGCGTCGAGCTCGCGGGCGGCGCTCAGGGCGCAGGCGACCACGCGGTCCTTGAAGGAGTTGGTGGGGTTGGTCGAGTCGTCCTTGACCCAGAGCTTGTCGATGCCGAGCTCGCGGGCGAGGTTCTTCGCCTCGAGCAGCCTGGTGAAGCCGGGCTCGGTGTTGGGGCTCTGCTCGATGTCGGTCGGCACCGGCAGCAGCGCCTTGTAGCGCCAGATGTTGCGGGGTCCGGCGGCGATCTCCTCGCGGGTCACCGTCGGGAAGTCGTAGGCCACCTCCAGTGGCCCGAAACACTCCGGACAGGCGTACGACGGGCCGAGCTCGACCTCGTGGCCGCACTCGCGGCAGGTCAGGGCGCGGGCGTTGCCGAAGGCACCCTCCCGCAGGCCCTTGCGCGGGGTCGTCGTGCTCGTGGTCTCGTCCAGCAGGGTGCTCATGAAGTCCTCCTTCTCATCTGTCCCCGCGACTCTCGCGTGGGCCGGATTTGGCACCTGCTCCCGCGACTGGCCGGATGATTCCGGACAGGAGGCTCGCGGGTGGTTGCCGGGACTTCAACGGGCCGTTCCCTCAGTCCCTCGTGATGAGCAGGCTCAGCCTAGGCGGGCCGTCTCACGATGCGCACATCGAGTCCACGATGTGGTCGCGCCGCGGTGCGGGTGGGCGTCCGCCCGCCGGCTCGGTCAGCGCCGGCGAGCGAGGCTGCTGAGCAGGTCCACCACCCCGGCAGGGCCGTCGACGACCACGTCGGCCAGGCGTACGAGGTCGGGCTGCTCGTGCGACGCCGAGCAGACGACGAGACCGGGCAGGCCGTCGGCGCGCAGCGCGCGGACGGCCTCGAAGGCCTCGACGTCACCGAGGTCGTCGCCGCCGAAGACCACGCCCGTGGCCTCCTGCTCGGCGACGAAGGTGCGCACGGCCTGGCCCTTGTGCATGTCACCCGAGCGGATCTCGATGACGTTGCGGCCCGGCTCGATGGTGAGGCGGTGGCGCTCGGCGAGGGCGGCGATCGGCTTGACGAGCCTCTCGAAGGCCCCCGCCGGGTCGTCCATCCGCCGGGTGTGGACCGCGACGGCCAGGCCCTTCTCCTCGACGTAGGCGTCGGCCGCCCCGGCGCCGCGCAGCACCTGGGGCAGCTCGCGCTCGAAGCTCGCGAGCCCGGCCGGCGGGCGGGGCGAGCGGATCCGCTGCTCGGTGGCCGACCACCGCTCGTTGCCGTACTGGCCGAAGACGAAGAGCTCGGCCCCGCGGTCGAGCATGGCGTTGCCGAGCGCGTCGAGGTCACCCATCGCGATCGCCTGGCGCGCCGGACGCCCGGTGATCACCGCGACGGCCCGGACCGCCTCGGCGAGCTCGAGCAGCGCGCCGGGGGCCCCGGGGTGCAGGCGGGCGGCCTCGGGGTCGTCCACCACCGGCGAGAGAGTGCCGTCGAAGTCGAGCCCGACGACCACACCGTCGAGGACGTCGCGTACGGCGTCGTAGTGGGCGCGCGCGGCGTCGGAGGTGAACTCCATGGACTCACCCAACCACGCGACGCCCGCGGCCGCCGAACCGTCCCGGAAATCCGGGGGCCGGCGGACGGGTCAGCGCGGGGCGTCCGCGGTGAGGATGACAGTGAGCCGGTCGCGCTTCATCACGCCGACGGCGGGCGCCGTGCGCTTGATGCCGAGGTCGAGCGCGAGCTGCTTGCCGGCGGCCTTGAGCCGCGGCGGGAAGTAGACGGTGCTGGTCGGGATCAGGCCCTGCCAGTTGTCCTCGCCCACGACGGACCAGCCGACGCCGGTGGCGCGGGCTGCCGTCGCGGCCGCGAGGCCCTTGATGCCGGAGTTGTTGTAGACCTCGACGTAGACCTCGCCGCGCTTGACCCGGGGCTTGGGCTTGGGAGCCTCTGTCTCGGTCGGGGCCGGCTCCGGCTCGACGGAGGGCGACTGCTCGGCGCTGGCGATCGTGGCGGTGTCGACGCGTCGCTCGGTCGGCGCCTGGTCGCGGGTGGCGATGAAGGTGATCGAGGCCATCGCGACGGCGAGGACCGACAGCATCACGAGCGGGGACGGGAACGCCACGCCCCGCTCGTCGCGACGACGAGGTTGCGGGGATCGACCGGGACTGGGGAAGGAGGTCGTGCGGAAGGTCATGGGGAAGGTGACCAATCGTGAGTGGGCGGGTCTCGCTGGGTCAGATCTCGAAGCCGAGGCGGCGCGCGGAGCGCTGCCGCTGGCGGGACGCGCGGAGGCGACGCAGCCGGCGGACGAGGAGCGGGTCGGCCTCGAGGGCCTCCGGACGGTCGATGAGCGCGTTGAGGACCTGGTAGTAGCGGGTCGAGGACATGTCGAACTTCTCGCGGACGGCCTGCTCCTTGGCGCCGGCGTACTTCCACCAGTGGCGCTCGAACTCGAGGATGTCGCGGTCGCGCTGGCTCAGCCCGGCAGCAGTCTCCTGCTCGGTCGGAATGTGCTTCGCTGCGTCCATGCGTGTGTTCCTCCTCGACCCCACGTCCGCCCGTGACCGGGTGGACTGCGCTCAGTCTAGGTGACGAACCACAACGATGTCATTCGCCTCCGGCGAGTCGTCTGGACAAACCCACGAGGTCGCTGCGGTCCGCCGTGACGCTCACGGGGACACTCCGGGGTGACCTGCGCGTCACCGGTCGTCGTTAGGGTGGCGGGTGTGAGCCCGACCCCGCAGGCAGACCTCGTCATCGTGGCCAACCGACTGCCCGTGGACCGCGTGATCGCCCCTGACGGCTCCGCGTCGTGGCGCACCTCCCCCGGCGGGCTGGTGACCGCGCTCGAGCCGGTGCTGCGCGCCAACGACGGTGCGTGGATCGGCTGGCCGGGGTCGGCCGACGACGAGGCCTTCGAGCCGTTCGTGGAGGACGGGCTCTCCCTGGTCCCGGTGTCGCTGAGCGCGCAGGAGGTCGAGGAGTTCTACGAGGGCTTCTCCAACGGCACGCTCTGGCCGCTCTACCACGACGTGATCGCCAAACCGGAGTTCCACCGCGAGTGGTGGGACTCCTACGTCGCGGTCAACCAGCGCTTCGCCGACAAGGCCGCGGAGGTGGCCGCCGAGGGCGCGACGGTGTGGGTCCAGGACTACCAGCTCCAGCTCGTGCCGCAGATGCTGCGCACCCAGCGGCCCGACCTGCGCATCGGCTTCTACCTCCACATCCCGTTCCCCCCTGCGGAGCTGTTCTCCCAGCTGCCGTGGCGCCGCCAGATCCTCGAGGGACTGCTCGGCGCCGACCTGATCGGCTTCCAGCTGCCCGGTGCCGCGGCCAACTTCGTGCGCCTCGTGCGCAGCCGGGTGGGCCACAAGACCCACCGCGACACCATCTACCTCCCCGACGGTCGCCCCGTGAAGGCGACGGCGTTCCCCATCTCGATCGACACCGCGGGCTTCGAGGAGCTCGCCCGGTCGGAGGGCGTGGAGAAGCGTGCCGCCGAGATCCGCGACGCGCTGGGCAACCCGCGACGGATCTTCCTCGGCGTCGACCGCCTCGACTACACCAAGGGCATCCACTCGCGCCTGCGCGCGTTCGGCGAGCTGGTCCGCGACGGCCAGCTCGACGTCGAGGACGCGGTGTTCGTCCAGGTCGCCACGCCCTCGCGCGAGCGCGTCGAGCAGTACCGCATCCTCCGCGACGAGATCGAGCTCCTGGTCGGCCGGATCAACGGCGACCACGGCCGCATCGGTCGCCCGGCCATCTCCTACATGCACTCCTCCTACCCCCGCGAGGAGATGGCCGCCCTCTACCGGGCGGCCGACGTGATGGTCGTGACCCCGTTCCGCGACGGGATGAACCTCGTCGCCAAGGAGTACGTCGCCTGCCGCTTCGAGGACGACGGCGCGCTGGTGCTCTCGGAGTTCGCCGGCGCCGCCCAGGAGCTGCGCCAGGCCTGGTTGGTCAACCCCTACGACATCGACGGCATGAAGTCCGCGCTGCTCGAGGCGTACGCCGCCGAGGGCAAGGAGACCTCGCGACGGATGCGCGCGATGCGCCGGACGGTCGTCGCCAACGACGTGGCCAAGTGGGCCGCCGACTTCCTCGACGAGCTCGAGGCCCTGCCCGAGCACCACGACAAGACCGTGCGCCAGTCGCGGGCGCGCTGACGCGACGGGGCCGGGCTCACGCCCCGTCGCTGGCGCCGGCGGCGGCGCCGTGCGTGGCGTCCTGCGCGACCATGATCGCCTCGATCTCCTTCACCAGCGCCGGGCCGAGCCGCTGCCAGGTCGGGTCGTAGCCGTAGGTCTGCGCGAGGCCCACCGAGGACCTCGTGCCGTCGAGGAGGTCGATGTCGCCCGGCGCGATGAGGCCGGGGTGCACGACGCCGATCGCCTCCGAGACCTTGAGCAGGTCGCGGCGCAGGGAGCGGATGTAGTTGGCGGCCCGCACGCTCTTCAGGCCGACGTCGAGCCCGCGGGTGTAGCGCGGGTTCTGGGTGGCCACCCCGACCGGGCAGTGGTCGGTGTGGCACTTCTGCGCCTGGATGCAGCCGATGGCCATCATCGCCTCCCGGCCGACGTTGACCATGTCGGCGCCCAGCGCGAACGCCACGATCGCGTTCTCCGGGATGCCGAGCTTGCCGGCGCCGACGAACACCACGTCGTCGGTCAGCCCGGCCGCGGCGAAGCGGCGGTAGACCTCGGCGAACCCGATGCGGAAGGGGTAGGCGACCGAGTCGGCGAAGATCATCGGCGCGGCACCGGTGCCGCCCTCGCCGCCGTCGATGTTGACGAAGTCGACGCCGCGCCCGCCGCGGGACATCTCCTCGGTCAGCTCGTCCCACATGGTGAGGTTGCCGACGGCCGACTTGATGCCGACGGGCAGGCCGGTCGCCTGCGCGACCGTCTCGACGAAGTCGAGCATCGAGTCGACGTCCGAGAAGACCGCGTGCCGGCTGGGCGAGGCGCAGTCCTTCCCCTCGGGGATGCCGCGGATCTCGGCGATCTCCCGGCTGACCTTCTCCCCCGGCAGCATCCCGCCGAGCCCCGGCTTGGCGCCCTGGCTGAGCTTGACCTCGATCGCCCGGACGGGTGCGGACTCCACGAGGTCGACCAGGCGGGCCAGGTCGAAACGACCGTGCTCGTCGCGGCAGCCGAAGTAGGACGTGCCGATCTGGAAGACGATGTCGCCGCCGTGGCGGTGGTGCGGTGAGAGCGCGCCCTCCCCGGTGTTCTGCAGGCAGTCGGTCATCGCGGCGCCCTTGTTGAGCGCCTCGATCGCCTTGCCCGACAGCGAGCCGAAGCTCATGCCGGAGATGTTGACGACCGACCCGGGGCGGAACGCGTGCGTACGTCCCCGGGCCGCTCCCATCACCTTGGCGCACGGCAGGGCGATCTCCTCCTGCGCGTGCGGCATGGTGGCGGCTCCCGGGCCGGCGAAGGTGCGGTGCTTGATGATCGGGTAGCCCTCGACGCGCTCCACGTCGTTGTCGGTACCGAATCCGAAGTAGTTGTTCTCGAGCTTGGAGCTGGCGTAGACCCAGCGCCGCTGGTCGCGGCTGAACGGACGCTCCTCGTCGTTGCTGGTGACGATGTACTGGCGCAGCTCGGGCCCGAACTTCTCCACCAGGAACCGGCCGTGGCCCACGACGGGGAAGTTGCGCAGGATCGCGTGCTTGCGCTGAACCAGGTCGTGGACCGTCGTCGCGGCGGCCGCGGCCGCGGTGCCGCCCAGGATCGCGTACCTCCACCTCATGGAGTCGTTCCTAGTCGCACCGCGCCGCGATGTCGAGGAAGCCCACCCCTGCGGACCCGGTGCGCAGGCTCAGGCGAGCTCGCCGCGGGCCACGCTGACGCCGGAGTGGGTCGGGTCGCCGTCGTCGGGCTCGACCGAGATGTCGACGATCCGGTAGCCCTCGTCGATCAGCTCCATCGGGACCGCGAACTCGCCGTCGTCACCCGCGGCGAGCAGGCCGATGGAGACCATCCGCACCCCGTCGACGTGGATCAGCCACACCTCGCGCACGCCCGGCGCGTCGCCGAGCTCGGTGGCGCTGACCCGGATGGTGAAGGTGTCCTCGGACTGCACGGCGCTGGCCTCGCCACGGTCGGCGTCGCTGTCGAGAGCCGTCAGGGTGGCGGCTGCCACGACGGTGCCGGTGTCGGCCGGCGGGACCACCGCCTCGGGGGCCCCCTCGCCTCCGGTGCCCCAGCGGCCCAGGCCCACCCCGGCGAGCAACGCCAGGGCCGCGGCCACGGCGGCGAGCCAGAGCGGGACGCCCCGGCGCCGTGCCAACTCGTCGGGCACGGGCGGCGCCGCCGGTTCGGCCGGGTCGCCGGCGCGGACCTCGGCCAGCACCTGCGCGCGGACCCGCGCGGGCGGGGCGACGAGCGCGTCGGCACCCGCGCGGCGGCGTACGCCGGTGAACGCAGCCAGCAGCGCGGCGCACTCGGGGCAGGTCGCCGCGTGGTCACGGACGTCCTCGGGGCCGTCGGTCGGGTCGAGGGCGAGCCCGGCCAGCTGGTCGGGATCAGCGTGACTCATGGCGCACCCCCTCGAGCTGCTGGTGGAGCTTGATCAGGCCACGGCGGACATGGCTCTTGACGGTGCCGAGCGGCAGACCGACGGTCTCGGCGATCTCGGCATGACTGCGCTCCTCCCAGAAGGCGAGGAACATGATGGTGCGGCGCGGGTCCGGCAGCTCGTCGACGGCCTGCCGTACGACCAGTCGTTCGGCGACGTCGTCGTCGACGGATTGGTCGGAGCCGTCGTGGGCCCCCGGGAGGGACACGACGGCGGCCACCCGGTCGGCGTCGCGGGCCCGCGCCGCCCGTGCGTCCGCCACCTTGTGGCGGGCGATGCCCAGCAGCCAGGCGGGCAGGGCCGCGGGGCTCGGGGTCAGGGTGTGACGACTGCGCCACGCTGCGACGAAGACCTGCTGGGTCACGTCCTCCGCGTCGTGCGGGTCGCGCAGCGCGCGGAGCGCATAGGTGTGCACCAGCGCGGACCACCGGTCGTAGATCTCCTCGAGGGCGGTCTCGTCGCCCGCGACCAGTCGCGCGGCGAGCGCACGGACGGCGTCGTCCTGCTCGTCCTCGAAGGACATCGCCTGGGTGACCACGGGGTCACCGTACCGGCGGGTCGAGCGGGCGGGGAACGGGATGATGGTCATCGCCGCTCCCCGCCCGTCAGGCTTCGCGTCGCCGTCGGTGGATCAGAGGTTGATCGGGCGGAGCACCCGGTCGATCCCGTGGGCGACCTGCTTGTTGCCCTTGTTGAGGTCGAGGGCGCTGAGCACGACGCGCGGGTCGCGGTCGTCGCGGTCCTTGTCCTTCAGCGTGATGCGCAGGGACGGCTTCTTGCGGATCTTGACCTTCACGGTCTCGCCGGCGGCCGTCATGAGCTTGGCGCCGTCGGCCTTGAGCACCTTGTTGCTCGTCAGCGTCTTGCCCGGCACGACGTGGTAGAGCAGGACGGTCTCGATGGTGTCCACACCGGCGAGCTCCACGAGGGCCTCGAAGATCTTCTTCTCGCTCTTGATCGTCTGGCCGGTGAGGTCCTTGGCGAGCAGGCGGAACGCCTGGTCGGTGGGCGCGAACACGGTGGCTCGCTTCGTGCCGTCGGCCAGGACGCCCACCGGGGAGCCGGGCTTCGCGGCGACGATCGCGAGGGCGGCCTCGGTCACGATGTCGAAGTCCTTCGCGTTGCCGTCGAACTTGTTCTTGTCCGAGGTGAGCAGGGCGGCGAGGCTGTCCTCGCCGACCGCCTTGGCGTTGGCGGCGGGGGCGGTGGCCATGGTGCCGAGGGCGAGAGCCGAGGCGGCCAGGAGGGCGGGTACGCGACGAGCCATGGGAAGTCCTTCCATCAGGGGCGCCCGGTGGCGCCCGTCACCCCCTTCTCCGGCCGAGGCCCCACGGTGGATGCACCCGGGCCGTAGATTTCTTTCCATGGACCTCATCCCCAAGCCCGAGCAGGTCGTCGCCGCGGCCGGGAACGTGGCTCACACCCTGCTCTACGGAGGGCTGGCCGACCTGCGGCCGATGCCCCGCACGCTGATCGACGACGGGGAGCTGCGCGAGGTCTACCACTACCGGCCGGCGAAGGACGTGCCCGAGACCGGCGACCCCATCCTGCTGGTCACGCCGCTGGCCGCACCGGCCCTGTGCTTCGACCTGCGCCGCGGGTGCTCGCTGGTCGAGCACCTCGTGGCAGGGGGCCGGCCGACCTACCTGCTGGAGTACGGGCAGGTCTCGTTCCGCAACCGGTCGCTCGGCGTGGAGCACTGGGTCGACGAGGTGCTGCCCGAGGCGGTCCGGGCCGTGCACGAGCACTCCGGCGGTCGCGGGGTGCACCTGGTCGGGTGGAGCCTCGGCGGCATCTTCACGCTGCTCGTCGCAGCCGACCGGCAGGACCTGCCCATCGCCTCGATCACCGTGGTCGGGTCACCCGTCGACGTCACCAAGGTGCCGCTGGTCGCGCCGGTCCGCCCGCTGCTCAACCTGACCCAGGGCCGCGGCGCGATCACCCGCGCCTACCGGGCCCTGGGCGGGATCCCCCAGCCGCTCGTCAACTGGGCCTTCACCGCCGCGTCCGCCCAGAAGGTCGTCACCAAGCCGCTGGCGGTGCTGACCCACCTCGACGACACCGACTACCTCGCCCAGCTCGAGGCGGTCGATCGCTTCCGGGCCAACATGTTCGCCTACCCCGGCAGGACGTTCGGCCAGCTCTACCACCGCTTCGTCAAGGGCAACGCCCTCGCGCGCGGCACCATGGAGGTCGGCGACAGGACGATCGACCTGGCGGCCATCTCGGTCCCCACGCTCGTCTTCGCCGGCAACACCGACGGCATCGCACCCCTGCCCGCCGTACGCGCCGTGGTGCCGCTGCTGACCGGCGCGCCGCAGGTGCGCTTCGAGGTCGTGCCGGGCGGGCACCTCGGCATGCTGACCGGCCGGGCCGCACGCGGGACGACGTGGACGGTCATCGACGAGTGGGTCGACGAGTGGTCGGGCGCAGTCCCGGCGGCACCGGCCCCCACGAAGCGCGCGGCCCGCAAGGCGCCCGCGAAGAAGGCGCCCGCTCCGAAGAAGGCGGCTGCGAAGAAGGCGGCTGCGAAGAAGGCGGCTGCGCCGACGAGGACGGCAGCTCCGAAGGCCCCCGCCGAGAAGGCCCCCGCCAGGAAGCGCGCAGCCAGGAAGGCATCCGCCGACACGATCGGCTCCAACCCCTCCCGGCGCTACGGGTCGGCCGGCTCGCGGGCGCTGGGCCAGCGGTGACCTCTGCCCCTCCGGCGGGTGAGCCCGCCACCCTGCCGCGCGGGGTCCGGATCGGCTACGGCAGCGGCTCGGTGGCGACGGGTGCGTTCGGCACCGTGCCGGGCCTGATGCTGCTGCCGTACCTGACCGACGAGCTCGGGATCGCCGCCCTGTGGGCGGGCGTCATCGTGTTCGTCCCGAAGGCGTGGGACGTGGTGCTCAACCCGATCGCGGGGCGGGTGAGCGACCGGACCGTCGACCCGGCCGGCCCGCGCCGGCCGTGGCTGATCCGCGCCGGGCTCATGCTCGCCGGCGCGTTCGCGCTGATCTTCGCCGCTCCCGACCTCGGGAGCTCGGTGCTCGAGGCGGGCTGGGTGCTGCTCTTCTTCGTGCTGGCCGCCTCGGCGTACGCCTTCTTCCAGGTGCCCTACGTGGCGATGCCCGCCGAGATCACCACGTCGTACGACGAGCGGACGCGCCTCATGACGTGGCGGGTGGCGATCCTGGCCTTCACGATCATGCTCGCGGGCGCGACCGCACCGCTGATCCGCGACGCCGTGGGCGGCCGCGACGGCTACCGGGTGATGGGCGTGGTGATGGCCGTGCTGATCGCGGTCGGGGTCGCCAGCGCCTGGTGGGGCACCCGGAGGGCTCCGATCGGTGCGGTCGCCGCCGGCGCGGGCTCGCTGCGCGAGCAGCTGCGGGTCGTGGGGCAGGCGCGTGACTTCCGCGTGCTGCTGACCACCTTCGTCCTGCAGGCCCTCGCCACCGGCTGCATGCTGGCCGGCGTGGACTACCTCGCCGGCGACGTGCTGGAGCGGTCGGGGGCCGCCACCATCCTCTTCGTGTGCTTCGTCGGGCCCGCCCTGCTGCTGACACCGGTGTGGGCCTCGCTCGGCACGCGCATCGGCAAGCAGCGCGGCTACGTCATCGCCTCGCTCGTGCTGGCGGCGGGCGCGGTGCTCGCGAGCGCCGCACGGGTCGCACCGCCCGCCGTCGTGTTCGCCGCGACGGCGCTGGTGGGGGTGGGCTACGCGGGGTGCCAGGTGTTCCCGATGGCGATGCTGCCCGACGCGGCGGCCGTCGACTCGGCGCGCACGGGCGAGAACCGGGCCGGCGTCTACACCGGCGTGTGGACGGCCGGGGAGACGCTCGGCCTCGCCCTGGGACCGGCGGTGTTCGCGGTCGTGCTCGCGCTCGGCGGCTACCTCTCGAGCGAGGGTCGCGAGATCACCCAGCCGGACTCGGCCCTCACCGCGATCACGCTCGGGTTCTCGGTGCTGCCCGCGGTCCTGACACTGCTGAGCCTGTGGTGGCTGCGCCAGTACACCCTCGACGCCGCCGAGGTGGCGGCAGCGGAAGGAGCCGTCCGTGCCTGATCCGATCGAGCGCCTGGCCGTGATGCAGCGGGGCGACCTGCCCGTGCACGGCGGGCGCACGCTGGCCTACGTCTACGACTCCGGCGACCCGGAGGTCGACCGCGTCGCCCGCGAGGCCGTCGCCGCCTATGCCGCCTCGAACGCGCTCGACCCCACGGCCTTCCCGTCGCTGCTCCAGATGGAGAACGAGCTCGTCGGCTTCGCCTGCGACCTCCTCGACGCCCCGGAGTCCGCGGTGGGGACGGTGACCTCGGGAGGCACGGAGTCGATCCTGCTGGCGGTCCAGGGGGCTCGCGACAGCCGCCCCGACGTCGTACGGCCCCGGATGGTGCTGCCCGCCACGGCGCACGCCGCCTTCCACAAGGCGGCGCACTACTTCGGGGTCGAGGCGGTCCTCGTGCCGGTCGGTCCCGACTTCCGCGCCGACGCGCGGGCGATGGCCGAGGCGATCGACGACGACACGGTCCTGGTCGTCGCCAGCGCCCCGTCGTACGCGCACGGGGTGGTGGACCCGGTCGCCGACATCGCGGCAGCCGCGGCCGCCCGCGGCGTGCGCTGCCACGTGGACGCCTGCATCGGCGGGTGGGTGCTCCCCTACGCCGCGCGGCTCGGTCGCGAGGTGGCACCGTGGACGTTCGCCGTCGAGGGCGTCACCTCGATCTCGGTCGACACCCACAAGTACGCGTACGCCCCCAAGGGGACGTCGCTGCTGCTGCACCGCGACGCGGCGCTCCGCAAGCCGCAGATCTTCGCCTCCGCGGCCTGGCCCGGCTACACGATGCTCAATGCCACGACGCAGTCGACGCGCTCGGGCGGGCCGATCGCCGGCACGTGGGCGGTGGTCGAGCACATCGGCGACGCGGGCTACCTCGACCTCGCCGACCGTGCGTTCGCGGCCGTCGACGCGATCGTGGCCTGCATCGACGACGAGCCGGCCCTCCGCCTGGTCGTGCCACCGGACTCGACCCTCGTGACGCTGGCGACGGACGACTCGTGCGACCCGTTCACGCTGACCGACGAGCTGGTCTCGCGCGGCTGGTACGTCCAGCCCCAGCTGTCCTACGGAGATGCCGGACCGACCGTCCACCTGTCGGTGAGCGCGGGCACGCGCGCGCACGTCGAGGAGTTCGCCACGGCGCTGTCGGAGTCGGTCGCGGCCGCGCAGGCGGCCGGCCCGGTGGCGGTGGACCCGGGCGTGGTGGCGTTCGTCGAGGCGCTGGACCCGACCGCGCTCGGGGACGACGACTTCGACGGCCTCCTCGCCGCGTCGGGCCTGGTGGGAGCCTCTGCGGACGGGGGCCTCGAGCTGCCCGGCAGGATGGCGGAGGTCAACGCGATGCTCGACGTCGCCTCGCCGGCGATGCGCGAGGCGCTGCTGGTCGCCTTCCTCGACCGGCTGCAGCGACCCGTCCGCCACGAGGCCCGGGGAGGTGCGCGATGAGCGCGCTCGCCGGCCTCGTCGAGAAGGGCCGGGTCGCCCCGGACTGGGCCGAGGCGCTCGCGCCGGTCGACGAGCAGATCGCCGCGATGGGCCGGTTCCTCCGCGACGAGAACGCTGCCGGCCGCGGCTACCAGCCCTCCGCCGACCGGATCTTCCGGGCGTTCGAGCGCCCGCTGGCCGACGTACGCGTCCTCGTCGTCGGGCAGGACCCCTACCCCAACCCGACCCACCCGATCGGGCTCAGCTTCGCCGTCGAGCGGCACGTGTGGCCGCTGCCGCCGAGCCTGGTCAACATCTACGTCGAGCTGCGCGACGACCTCGGCATCGTGCCGCCCCGCCACGGCGACCTGTCGGCGTGGGCCGACCAGGGAGTGATGCTGCTCAACCGGTCGCTCACCGTCCGGCCCAACGACTCCAACTCCCACCAGGGCAAGGGCTGGGAGGCCGTCACCGAGCGGGCCATCGTCGCCCTCGCGGAGCGCGGCGGCCCGTGCGCCGCGATCCTCTGGGGCCGGCACGCCCAGTCGCTCAAGCCCCTGCTCGGGCCGGTCCCGTGCGTGGAGTCGGCGCACCCCTCCCCGCTCAGCGCGCGGCGCGGCTTCTTCGGGTCGAAGCCGTTCAGCACGGTCAACCGGCTGCTGGAGGAGCAGGATGGTGACCCGGTCGACTGGACCCTTCCGGAATATAATTGAAACTTGTACTATTGAGGATGTCATGAACGAACGCATGCCTGCCCTCTACATCGGCCACGGTGCCCCGCCACTGCTCGACGACCCGGTCTGGTCGGGGCAGCTCGCCGCCTGGGCCGGCGACCTGCCGCGACCCAAGGCGATCCTCATCGTGTCCGCGCACTGGGAGTCCGCCCCGGTGAGCCTGTCCGCCAGCGGCGCCCCGCTGGTCTACGACTTCGGCGGGTTCGCGCCGAAGTACTACCAGATGACCTACGAGACCCCGGACGCCTCGGCGCTGGCCCAGCGGGTCGCGGCGATGATGCCGAGCAGCGAGCCGGTGCACCAGCACTCCTCTCGCGGCCTCGACCACGGTGCGTGGGTGCCGCTCAAGATCATGTTCCCCGAGGCCGACGTCCCGGTCCTCCAGATGTCGCTGCCGACCGACGACCCGCAGCGCCTGATGAAGCTCGGCGAGCGGCTGCGCCCGCTGCGCGACGAGGGCGTGCTGATCATCGGCTCCGGCTTCCTCACCCACGGCCTGCCGTTCCTCACCGAGTGGAGGATCGACGCCGCCGTGCCCGGCTGGTCACGCGACTTCGACCTGTGGGCCGCCGACGCCCTGACCCGCGGCGACGTCGACACCCTGTCCGACTACAAGGCCAAGGCGCCCGGCATGCCGTACGCCCACCCCACCGTCGAGCACTACACGCCGCTGTTCGTGACGCTCGGCGCCGCGACGACCGCCGACGACCCCGGCATCCAGGTGATCGACGGCTACTGGATGGGACTCTCCAAGAGGTCGCTCCAGGTCGCCTGACCCCCGGGGCTAGGGTCGGACCGTGCGCGTCCTCTCCATCCAGTCCCACGTCGCCTACGGCCACGTCGGCAACTCCGCAGCCGTCTTCCCCCTCCAGCGCCTCGGCCACGAGGTGTGGCCGGTGCTGACGGTGAACTTCTCCAACCACACCGGGTACGGCGCCTGGCGCGGGCCGCTCATCGCGGCCGACGACGTGGCCGCGGTGATCACCGGGATCGGTGAGCGCGGTGCGTTCGAGACCTGCGACACCGTGCTCTCGGGCTACCAGGGCTCGCCGGAGATCGCGGACGTCATCGTCGACGCGGTCGCCCAGGTCAAGGCGGCGAACCCCGACGCCACGTACACCTGCGACCCGGTCATGGGCAACGCCACCTCGGGGTGCTTCGTGAACCCGGCGATCCCGCCCAAGTACCGCTCCACCGTCATCCCGGTGGCCGACGTGCTGACGCCCAACCAGTTCGAGCTCGGCTTCATCACCGACCGGGACGCCCTGAGCGGGCCCTCGTCCCTCGACGACGTCCTGGCCGCGGTCGACGAGGTGCGCGACCTCGGCCCGACGACCGTGCTGGTCACGTCGGTCGACCGCGAGGGTGCGCCCGACGACGCCATCGAGATGCTCGCCGTCACCGCTGACGGCGCC
Source organism: Nocardioides ganghwensis (assembly GCF_014779655.1). Lineage (GTDB taxonomy): Bacteria > Actinomycetota > Actinomycetes > Propionibacteriales > Nocardioidaceae > Nocardioides > Nocardioides ganghwensis. The sequence continues at coordinate 57,641 of NZ_JACXYX010000002.1, read as the reverse complement.
TGGCTCGTCACCACGCCGCGACTGCCGATGAAGGCCAACGGGTCCGGTGACATCACCGCCGCGCTGTTCACCGCGCACCTCAAGGCGACCGGCTCCCCCGCCGACGCGCTGGCCCGTACGGCCTCGTCCGTCTTCGCGGTGCTCAAGGAGACCCTGGACTCCGGCGAGCGCGAGCTGCGGCTGATCGCGGCGCAGGAGGCCATCGCCTCCCCTGCGTGCGAGTTCGAGGTCGAGCAGGTCCGCTGATGCGGCGCCGCGCGCTTCGGGCGCTCGCGATGGCCATCGTGGCGACCTCGGGATGCACCCGTTGAGGACTCACCGGACAGGTCCCCGGCCTCACCGGGGCAGCTGCCCGGCGACGACGACGAGCTTGTCGAGCGTCCGACCGCCAGCCTCGCGGACGCCGAGATCGAACTGGGCCACCCAGATCCGGGAGGGTGACGCCTCTGCCCGGCCCAGCAGTGAGGAGCGCGGGGACCACACGCGCTTCTTCCTCGAGACACGGCACACCTGAGCGAGCGGACGGACGGAGAGCTGGCGCGTGACGCCGCCGCGGTCTGCTTGGACCCCTCGGGCGAACGATGGCTGCTCAGCCGGGACGTTCAGTAGGACTTGCCCTCGGCGTAGCGCTGTCGTCGCCAGGCCCGCCCCTTGCCACGGTTGCGCGCCTTGTAGGTCTCCAGCTGCGAGTCGCAGTTGGGACACACCAGACGGAGGTTCTCCCGGCGGTTGTTGGACGAGTCGCCGTCGATGTGGTCGAGCACGACCGGTCGCCAGCCAGCGCTCGACGTTGCGCTCGCGCTCCATGGCGCGCTGGCAGCGATTGCTGCAGAAGACCTTCTGATGGCGCTTGGTGAGGGTCGCGCCGCACCCGAGGCAGCTCATGTGCAGAAGGTACGCGCGCCGACCGACAATGGAGCCGCGTGAGAGATTCGAACTCTCGCAACCCAATTTACAAGATTGGTGCTCTACCCCTGAGCTAACGCGGCGTGCGTCCGTGGACGCGGCGGCAATCCTAGTCAGGCCGTTCCTGCTGAGAGGATGAGGCCCGTGAGCCTCCTCCACCAGCCCCACCACGACGGCTCGCCGTTGTTCGTGTCCAACGAGGCACCAGCCCTGGGCGAGACCGTGACGGTCCTCGTGCGCACCCACGCCGAGGACGCCCCGGTCGAGGGCATGTGGCTGCGCACGACGTACGACGCCGAGCCTGTCTTCGTCGAGATGCACCCGAGCGCGGCAGGGGCCACCACGTGGTGGGAGGCGGGCCTGCTGGTGCACAACCCGGTGACCCACTACCGCTTCCTCATCGAGCGCTCCGACGGGTCGCAGGAGTGGCTGACGGGGGCCGGGCTGGCGGGCCACGACGTGCCCGACGCCGCGGACTTCCGGCTCACGGCGTACCCCCCGGCGCCCGACTGGGGCCGCGACGCGGTCGTCTACCAGGTGTTCCCCGACCGGTTCGCCCGCTCGGCAGCCGCCGACGCTCGGGAGGTCCCCGACTGGGCGCTGGCGACCGAGTGGGACGACGAGGTCGCCTTCGAGCCGGACGACCCCCGCACCCCCATGCAGTTCTTCGGCGGCGACCTCGACGGCATCACCGAGCACCTCGACCACGTCGCCGACGTGGGGGCCGACGTCGTCTACACCACGCCCGTCTTCCCCGGCGAGAGCAACCACCGCTACAACGCGACCACCTTCACCGCGGTCGACCCGCTGCTCGGCGGCGACGAGGCGTACGCCCGGCTCAGCGCCGCCGTGCACTCCCGCGGGTGGCGGATCCTGGGCGACCTCACCACCAACCACACCGGCGACACCCACGAGTGGTTCCTCTCGGCGGTCGACGACCCCGCCGACCCGCACCGGTCGTTCTACTACTTCGACGACGACGGCACCTACGCCTGCTGGATGGGCCACGGCACGCTGCCCAAGATCAACCACGCCGACCGCGACGTGCGGCACGCGATGGTCGAGGGTCCGGACTCCGTGGTCGGGCGCTGGCTGCGACCGCCGTACGACGTCGACGGCTGGCGCATCGACGTCGCCAACATGACCGGGCGCCTCGGCGCCGTCGACGTCAACCACGAGGTCGCGCGCGCGGTCCGTGCCACGGCCGAGGCGCTGCGCCCCGACCCGTGGGTCATCGGCGAGCACAACCACGACGCGACGGGCGACGTCGACGGCGACGGCTGGCACGGGACGATGAACTACTCCGGGTTCTCCTGGCCGGTGTGGTCGTGGCTGCGCGACCCGGCCTCGCCGGCGCGCGCGTTCGGCCGTCCGGTGCCCGTCGCCCGCCGCGACGGCACCGCCGTGGTCGAGACCTTCCGCGCCTGGCAGGGCACCCTCGGCTGGCGGGCGACGGAGTCGAGCTGGAACATTCTGGGCTCGCACGACTCGGCCCGGATCCGCACGGTCGTGGGTGGCGACGCGGCCGTCCACCGGGTCGCCGCCGGGCTGCAGTTCACCCTGCCCGGCGTCCCGATGGTCTTCGCCGGCGACGAGATCGGCCTCGAGGGCGTCACCGGCGAGGACGCCCGGCGCACCATGCCGTGGCACCGCCGCGACGAGTGGGACGCACGGACCCTCGGGGCGTACGCCGACCTCGCCGCGCTGCGCCGCGGGCACGTCGCGCTGCGTCGCGGCGGGCTGCGCTGGGCGCACGTCGACGCCGACACGATCGCGTTCCTCCGCGAGCACCCCGACGGGAGCGTCCTCGTGGTGGCGCGGCGCAGCGCCGGCGAGGCGTTCGACCTCCCGCTCCCCCCGGGCCGGCACCTGTTCGGGTCCGAGCCGGGCGGTGCGGACCTGGCCGCCCGCGACGACACCGGGGTCGAGGTCGCGGCCGCCGACGGTCCGCGTCTCGACGTGTGGGAGCTCGACCCGCGCTAGCCGCTAGTGTCCTCACATGGCCATGCGGATCGTCGCCAGCCGGCCCGACCCGGCGATCCTCGGCCTGCCGTGGGACCTCCCGCTCGAGGAGTGGCCCGACGACGTCGTCGTCCCGCTGCCCCGCGGCCTGTCGCGGCACGTCGTACGGATCGTGCGGCTGGGCAGCAACGTCTACGCCGTCAAGGAGACCAACGACGACATCGCGTTCCGCGAGTACCGGATGCTGCGCGACCTCCAGCGCATGGGCATGCCAGCGGTGGTGCCCCAAGGGGTCGTGACGGGGCGTGAGGGCAAGGACGGCGAGGACCTGCCGGCGGCGCTGATCACCCGCCACCTCCAGTTCTCGCTGCCCTACCGCAGCCTCTTCAGCCGCGGCATGGACGCCGAGCACGTGCCGACGCTCATCGACGCCATCGTCGTGCTGCTCGTGCGGCTCCACCTCGCCGGCTTCTACTGGGGCGACGTGTCGCTGTCCAACGTGCTCTTCCGGCGCAACGCCGGCGCGCTCGCGGCCTACCTCGTCGACGCCGAGACCGGCGAGCTGCACGAGGCGGTGGGCGACCGGCTGCGCGAGTACGACATCACCGTCGGCTGCGAGAACATCTTCGCCGAGCTGATGGACCTCAGCGCGAGCGGCGCGGTGAAGGAGCCCATCGACGGGTTCGCGATCATCGAGCACCTCCGCTCGCGCTACGAGGCGCTGTGGCGCGAGCTGACCGACCTCGAGGAGTTCGGGGGCGACGAGATGTGGCGCATCGAGCGTCGCGTCGAGCGGCTCAACGACCTCGGCTTCGACGTCGACGAGCTCGACATCGTCACCGACCTCGGCGGCGACACCATCCGGATCCAGCCCAAGGTCGTCGACCTGGGCCACCACACCCGCGAGATCCGCGACCTGACCGGCATGACCGTCGAGGACAACCAGGCCCGCCGGATGCTCAACGACCTGGCGTCCTTCACCGCGCACCACGACCTCGGGCGCGAGGACCGGCACCTGGTGGCGAGCCGGTGGATGCACGAGATCTTCGAGCCGATCATGGCGATGATCCCGCCCGACGCCACCGGCAAGCTCGAGCCGGCCGAGATCTTCCACGAGATCCTCGAGCACCGGTGGTACCTCTCCGAGCAGGCCGGCCACGAGATCGACATCCACGCGACCGCGCGCGACTACATCGACCGCTTCCTCACCACGCGACCCGACGAGGCCATCACAGGTCAGGAGTGAACGGGGCAGGAGTGACGGGCTCCCACTCGCCGACCCGCCACGACCCGTCGGTGCGCAGCCGCACCCACTGCAGGCCCACCGGCCGGCCGTCGGCGTACGTCACCAGGCTCACCTCGGCGTCGCGCCGCGGCTTGCTGCCCAGCGCGATGGCGTACGCCGCCCCGCCGGTCGTGCCGTTGGTCCAGGAGTAGCCGGTCGCGCCGTCCTCGCCCTCGACGGCCTCGGGTCCCGACTGGACGTGCGTGTGGCCGCCGACGACCAGGTCGACGCAGCCCCGGGCGAGCGCCTCGTCGCCGAGGTTGGCGTCGTGGACCAGGACGGTGCTGACCCGCTCGCCGTCCTCGGCTGCCGCGCACGCGTCGTCGGCCAGCCGGTCGCCCACCTCGGCGAAGCTGAGCCCGGTCTCGTCGCGCCAGTTGCCGAGACCGCTGCTGCGGGGGTCGTCGACCCCGAGGACCGTGCCGCCCCACGGGGCCTCGACGACCTCGCCGTCGAGCATCGTCCAGCCCTGGTCGGCGAGGTAGGTGCTGACGAACGTGCCGTGGTCGTGGTTGCCGGCGACGCCGAAACGCTCCCAGTCGGCGAAGGCCGACTGGACCGAGTCGAGGCTGAACGCCTCCCACGGCTGGCCGGTCGAGGTGTCGTCCCCCGCGTTGAGCACGACCGAGGCCCCGGCGGCGTCGCCGATGGCCCGCGCCACCCGGTCCATGCCGATGTTGTCGTGCCGGTCGCTGACGAGGAGCGCGACGGTCTCGCCCTCCTCCGGCTCGCGCAGGCCGAGGTCGACGAGGTCCGCGGCGCTCTCGGCCGCCGCGGAGTAGAACTCCCGGCTCCGGTCGTAGGTGTCGATCGCGCTCAGCACCAGCCGCCTGCTCTGCGTGGTCACCGGCCCGGTCCGGACCTCGATGTCGCGCACCTCCGCCGGCAGCACGACGTCGGGGCCGGCGAGCTCGGCGAGGGTCTGCCAGCTGCCCTGCTCCTCCTGGGTCTCCTCGTCGGACTCCCACGGCTGCCAGACCAGCACCGGCAGCACCATCAGGAGGGGCAGTGCGACCAGCCCCTGCCGGGTCCGTACGCCGCGGAACAGCTCGCCGCGACGGTGCCGGCCGAGCAGCAGGAAGAACGCGACCGGCACGAGCCCGACCCCGAGCCCGCGCAGCGCGGCGGAGACCGCCATGTCGAGCACGACGTCCTGCACCTTGTCGATCGGCGCACGCGGGTCGCCGGCGATGAGGGCGTAGCGCTCGACGAGCTCCTCGATGGAGCCGACCTCGGTCTTGCCGAGGGTCAGGGTCACGCCCAGGGGCCCGACGTCGCGGAACCGGAAGTCCGGCAGCAGGGGCCCCGTCTCCACCACGGCGTCCTTCGCCAGGGTGGGCCGTACGACGGTGTCGTGGCCGACGAGCACCACGGTCCGCGAGCTGGTGAGGAAGAGCGAGACGGCCACGCCCAGGCCCAGCGCGACGCTGAGCGACACCAGGGCGGCGCCGACCAGCAACCGCCGGGGGGTGGGCCTCACGTCGTGCGGGCCTGCGAGATCGCGTAGAGGGCGACCGAGGCGGCCACACCGGCGTTGAGCGACTCCAGCTGCCCGGACATCGGGATGGACACGATCTGGTCGCACGTCTCGGCGACGAGGCGACCGAGGCCCTTGCCCTCGGAGCCGACCACGACGACCAGCGGGCCCTCGGCGAGGCCACCGGGCGCGACGAGCTCGGGAAGCGAGAGGTCGCCGTCGGCGGCGAGGCCGACGACCATGCAGCCCGCCTCCTGGTAGGCCTTGAGCTGGCGGGTCAGGTTGACGGTCTGGGCGACCGGCAGGCGCGCCGCGGCACCGGCGCTGGTCTTCCACGCCGACGCGGTCATGCCCGCGGCCCGACGCTCGGGGATCAGCACGCCGTGGGCGCCGAAGCCGGCGGCCGAACGGATCACCGCCCCCAGGTTGCGCGGGTCGGTCACGGAGTCGAGCGCCACGACGAGCGCCGGCTCCTTGGCCTCGTCGGCGCGCTCGAGCAGGTCGTCGGCGTGGGCGTACTCGTAGGCCGGCAGCCGCGCCGCGAGGCCCTGGTGCACCGCACCGCCGGTCATCCGGTCCATCTCGTTGCGGGTGACCTCGAGCAGGCTCAGTCCCTGCTCGGCGGCCAGCCGGAACGCCTCGCGCATCCGACCGTCGCGCTCGGCTCCCTCGGCGACGTAGATCCCCGCGACCGGCACCCCGGCCTGGAGCAGCTCGACGACCGAGTTGCGGCCGGCGGCCCACTCGGCGTCGGAGGTCGTACGCCGCTTGGTGCGGGTCTCCTTCGCCTTCTCGGCGCGCTTCGCGGCCTTGTGGGCCTGGTGGTAGGGGCGGTCCTTGGCCTTGGGCGTCGGCCCCCTGCCCTCGAGGCCGCGACGCACGCGCCCGCCGGAGCCGGCGGTGGGGTTGCCCTTGCCGGTCTTCTTGATGGCGCCCTTGCGCTTCGAATTGCCTGCCATTGCCTCACACGCTCCACTTCGGGCCGGTCGGGGTGTCCTCGACCTCGACACCGGCCGCCTTGATCCGGTCGCGGATGGCGTCGGCGCGGGCCCAGTCCTTCGCCTCGCGCGCCGCCGTCCTCTCCTCGAGCAGTCCCCTGACCAGGGCGTCGACGACCTCGGTCAGCCGGTCGTCCGAGCCGCGCTCGGCCCACGCCGGGTCGGCGGGGTTGAGGCCGAGGACGTCGAGCATCGCGATCACCTCGCCGAACTTCTGGCTCAGCGCGTCGGACGCCCCCTCGGCCAGCAGCCGGTTGCCCTCACGGACCGAGTCGTGGATGACCGCGACCGCCGCCGGCGTGCCGAGGTCGTCGTCCATCGCCGCGACGAACGCGTCCGGCATCGCCGCGAACCAGGCGCCGACGACCGGCGCGGCCCGGTCGAGGAAGTCCTCGACCCGGCGGAACGCCTTGGCCGCCTCGTCCAGCGCCTCGAAGCTGAACTCGACGTGGGAGCGGTAGTGCGCCGCGACCATGTAGTAGCGCAGCTCGATCCCGCGCACCCGCTCGAGCACGGACGGGATGAGCAGCGAGTTGCCGAGCGACTTGCTCATCTTCTCGCCGGCGGTGGTGATCCAGGCGTTGTGCAGCCAGTAGGACGCGAACGGCCGCCCGGCCGCGCGCGACTGGGCCTGCTCGTTCTCGTGGTGCGGGAAACGCAGGTCGACGCCGCCGCCGTGGACGTCGAAGGCGGGGCCGAGGTACTTGCCGGCCATCGCCGAGCACTCGATGTGCCAGCCCGGACGTCCGGGGCCCCACGGGGAGGGCCACGACGCGGTCTGCGGCTCGGAGTCCTTCTTCCACCCCTTCCACAGGGCGAAGTCGCGCGGGTCGCGCTTGCCGCGCGGGTCGGCGTCGCCGGCGGGCTCCATGTCCTCGAGCTTCTGACGGGTCAGCTCGCCGTACGCCGGCCAGCTGCGCACGTCGAAGTAGACGTCGCCGCTGCCGTCCTCGGCGGCGTAGGCGTGCCCGCGCGCGATGAGCTGCTCGATGAGCTCGACGATCTCCGGCACGTGCCCGGTCGCACCCGGCTCGTAGGTCGGCGGCAGCACGTTGATGGCCGCGAGGGCCGCGTCGAGCTCGCGCTTCATGGCGGCGGCGAGGGCGTACCAGTGGACGCCCTGCGCGGCCGACTTCGCGAGGATCTTGTCGTCGATGTCGGTGACGTTGCGGATGAAGTCGACCTCGTGGCCGGTGGCGGAGAGCCAGCGCCGCAGCACGTCGAAGTTGACCGCCGAGCGCACGTGGCCGACGTGCGGCTCGGACTGGACGGTGAGACCACACACGTAGATCCCCGCCCGGCCGGGGACCAGGGGGACGAAGTCGCGGGTCTCGCGCGTCGCGGTGTCGTGGAGCCTCAGGGTCACCGGGCAAGTCTAGGGGTGGAGGGCCGATCGGCTGGCTTCCGCGGGTGCGGCCGCGGGACCGAGCCTGTGACTCCTGAGACGTGTGGGACTTCTCGGGTTATCGTCGACCGGTGCTCCGACGTGCCGCCACCCTCGTCCTTCCCCTGCTCCTCGCCACGGCGCTGGTGCCCCCAGCGGGCGCCGCGACCCAGACCGAGGCGCGCAAGCGGGCCACCCCGCAGGTGCAGCTGACCTCCTGGAGCAGCTACGCCGAGCTCAAGGCAGGCACCCGCAAGGGCCTCAAGATGGGCCGCGGCCAGGTGGCGCTGCGCAGGCCGAAGCCGCGCACGGTCGCGGGCAAGGCGTACGAGGCCGGCACCTGGACCTCTCCGTGGGCCACCCCGGGCTTCGGCGCGACCGCGCTCGTCCCGAGCTGGGAGGCGACGACGCCGGGCAAGAGCCTGGTCAGGGTCGAGGTCCGGGCCCGCGACGCGAGCGGGCGCACCGGCACGTGGGACACCGTCGCCGACTGGAACCTCACGAACCGCCCCGTCTCCCGACGGACCTACTCCGGCCAGACCGACGACCTCGGCCAGGTCAGCGCGGACACGTGGCTCGCCGCAGGCTCGGTGACGTCGTGGCAGGCGCGGGTGACGCTGATGCGGCCGCGCGGGTCCGGCCTCGCCGTGAGCCTGGAGCGCGTCGGCGCGGTGGCCTCGGCAGACGCCGACGCCGCCCGGCCTCCCTCGAAGCCCGGGCCTGCCGCCGGCACCGTGCTCGCGGTCCCGACGTACTCCCAGATGGTCCACAGCGGCCACTACCCGAAGTGGGGCGGTGGCGGTGAGGCGTGGTGCTCGCCGACCTCGACGGCCATGGTGCTCGCCTACTACGGCATCTCCCCCAGCCCGCGCGGCATCACGGCGGGCCACGCCGACGCCGTGGTCGACCACACCGCCAAGATGGTCTACGACCACGGCTACCGCGGCACCGGCAACTGGGCGTTCAACACCGCGTACGCCGCGACGCTCGTCGCCGGCGACTCCTACGTCACCCGGCTGCGCGACCTGCGCGAGGCCGAGGACCTCATCGCCGCAGGGGTGCCGCTCATCGTCTCGATCGCGTTCGGCCGCAACCAGCTCAGCGGTGCGCCGATCTCGGCGAGCAACGGCCACCTGCTGGTTGTCGTCGGCTTCGAGGCCGACGGCGACGTCGTCGTCAACGACCCGGCCGGCGCCACCAACGCCGAGGTGCGCCGCGTCTACGACCGCGCCCAGTTCGAGCGGCTGTGGATCGCCGCCTCCGGCGGCACGGCGTACGTCATCCGCAACAGCTGACACTGGGGAGTCCCGGCTCGCCGTGAGCAGGCCACCGCTCCCCGAACCACTTGTCCACAGGCTCCGGGCCGGCGGGTGTGCGCTGGCCGCCGTCGGGCATCGGGTGCCCATGGACCTGCCGCCCGCCCTCACCGCCGTCCTCCGCGCCCAGGACGGCGTGGTGAACCGACGCCAGGTGCGGGAGCTCGGCCTGAGCAAGCCGCAGGTCGAGACGCTGCTGCGCCGGCGCTCGCTGACCGCGGTCCACCCCGGCGTGTACGTCGACCACACCGGCACCCCGCCCTACGCCCAGCGCTGCTGGGCCGCCGCGCTGTACGCCGAGCCCGCCGCGCTGGCCGGACGCCACGCGCTGCCCGAGCCGCCGACCTCGCCCGGCGAGCCGATCGAGGTGGCGATCGACTGGTCGCGTTGGGTCGGCACGCGTCGTGGCATCCGGATCACCAGGATGCGCGACCTCGACGACCACGTGGCCTGGAACCGGTCTCCACCCCGGTTGCACCTCGAGACGGCGGCGATCGTCGGTGCCGACCGGGCGCGGACCGACCACGAAGCCATCGCGCTCCTGTGCGAGCTCGTCGGGTCACGACGTACGACCGCGAGCCGCCTCGCCTCGAGCCTCGCCGAGCGGCCCCGGCACTCGCGCCGGCAGCTGGTGGCCGCGCTGGTCGACGACCTGGCCGCGGGCACCCATTCCGTGCTGGAGAACGGCCTGCTCGAGCGCGTCCTGCGCCCGCACCGGCTCCCTGTGCCCACGCGTCACCAGGCCCCGGAACGGGGGCGGCGCGGACGCGAGTACCGCGACATGCTCTTCGAGGACCTCGGCGCGCACCTGGAGCTCGACGGCGGGCACCACGACGGCAGCGCCCAGAAGGACGACGACGCCGACCGCGACCTGCAGGACATCGCGGGCGGGCTCGTGGTGCCGCGGCTGAGGTACGCCCAGGTCTTCGGCTGGCCCTGCCGTACGGCGCGGTTGCTGGCCGGGTTCTTCGCGCTCCGCGGCTGGGCGGGCAGCGCCCGACCGTGCTCGCCCGGGTGCGAGGTGGGATCGGGGAGTCCCGGCTCGCCCTGAGCAGGCCACCGCTCCCCGATCACGGCTCGGACGGTCACACGGCGCTGAACTCGATGGCGTGCCAGCCCGTGGCGCCGTCGGGGTCGGTAGCCCGTACGACGCTCGTCTGGGTCTCGCCGTCCTTGCCGGTGGCCCGCACCCGGACCTCGTGGTCGCCCTCCGCCACGTCGAGGGTCACCGCCCACTGGACCCACGTGTCCACCGACGGCACCCCACCGAGCTCGGCGGCCGTCCACTCGCCCCCGTCGACCTGCACCTCGACCGACTCGATGCCCGTGCGCTGGTGCCAGGCCACGCCGCCGAACGACACCGGACCGGCCGGCACCTCGTCGCCGCCGCGCGGGACGTCGATGCGCGAGGCGATCTTGACCGGTCCCTCGGCCGACCACCCGCGCGTCGTCCAGTAGCCGGTGGACTCGGCGAACGTGCTCACCCGCAGGTCGACGACCCACTTGGTGGCCGACACGTAGCCGTAGAGGCCGGGCACGATCGTGCGCACGGGGAAGCCGTGCTCGATCGGCAGCGGCCGGCCGTTCATCGCGACGGCGAGCATGGCGTCGCGGTCGTCGGTGAGGGCGGCGAGCGGGGTGGCGCAGGTCCAGCCGTCGTGCGAGGTCTGCAGGACGCAGTCGGCCTCGTCGGAGACGCCGAGGTCGGCGAGGAGGTCCGCGATCCGTACGCCGCTCCAGCGGGCGTTGCCCACCAGGCCCCCGCCGACCTCGTTGCTCACGCAGTTGAGGGTGATCCACGACTCGGTCATCTGGCGCCGGACCAGGTCGGAGTAGCTGAGGGTCAGCTCGCGCTCGACCAGTCCGTGGATGCGCAGCGACCAGTCCTCCGGCTCGATGGTCGGCTTCGCGATGGTCGTGTCGATCAGGTAGAAGTCCTCGTTGGGCGTCTGCCACGGCGCGATCCCCTCGAGCCCGACGGAGGTGTCGGCCGGGGGTTGGCGCCGCGTCACCCCGGGGATGCGGAGCAGCCGGCGGCTCACCTCGACGTGGCGGCGGCCCGCTCCCACCAGCCGGCCGGCGACGGCGATCCCGACCGCTGCGACCGACACCACCCCGGCGACGACGAGGAAGACCCGCCGCTCGTGGGACTCCAGGTCGGGCCGGCTCAGGCCGCGGTGCAGCGCGTCGGTGAGGGCCGAGTGGAGCGTGACCCAGGTGACCAGCCCGACCGCGACGGGCAGGACGTCGACCGGGCCGGCGCCACGCTGGACCAGCACCGCGACCAGGCCCACGCCGGCGAGTGGGAACCACACCAGGAGGGGCGCCCACCAGCTGCGCCGTGCCAGCATCCCCGCCAGCGCGAAGAGGGCCAGCAGCACGAGCAGGATGACCGCGACGAGGAACGGCTTGTCGAAGAGCCCCAGGATCGAGATGGCGCTCTCGACCACCGGCCCGGGCGTGAGCCTGATGACCAGCTCCGCCACGGCCACGACCGGCGACTCGCGGATGGTCAGCACCATCGCCGTGGCATAGCTGGTGGCCAGGCCTGCGAGTCCGGCGAGGACTCCGGCCAGCACCCAGGGCGGACGGCGAGTGGTCACGCTCCCATTGTGACGGGCGTCGGGCATGATGCCGACGTGACCTCACCCTTCCCCACCCCGAGCGTCGGGATCGGCACCGACGTGCACCGTCTCGTCCCGGGTGTGCCCATGCACCTCGCCGGGCTCGCGTGGCCCGACGAACCGGCCGGCCTGGAGGGCCACTCCGACGCGGACGTCGCGGCCCACGCCGCCTGCGACGCACTGTTCTCCGCTGCCGGACTGGGCGACCTCGGCAGCCACTTCGGCACCGCCGAGCCGGAGTGGGCGGGCGCCTCCGGCGCCACGCTCCTGGCGGAGACCGCACGACGCGTACGTGCCGCCGGCTGGGAGATCGGCAACGTCGCCGTGCAGGTCATCGGCAACGTCCCGCGGCTCGGGCCGCGGCGCGACGAGGCCACGGCGGCCCTGTCGGCCGCGGTCGGCGCCCCGGTCAGCCTCTCGGCCACGACGACGGACGGCCTGGGCCTCACCGGTCGCGGCGAGGGCGTGGCGGCGATCGCGACCGCGCTGGTCACGCGGTGACGGCCGACCCGCCCGCCACGGCCGTGGTGATCCTGGCCGCGGGGTCGGGGAGCCGGGTCGGCGCCGAGGTCAACAAGGTGCTGCTGCCGCTGCGCGGGGTGCCCGTCCTGGTGTGGTCGCTGCGCGACGCGCTCGCCCTGCCCGGCGTACGCCGGGTGCTGCTCGTGGTGCGGCCCGAGGACCGGGCCGCCGTCGGGGAGGCCGTCGGCCCCCACCTCGGCGATCGCGAGGTGCTGGTGGTCGACGGCGGGGCGACGCGGCACGCCTCGGAGTGGGCCGCGCTGCAGGTCCTCGCCGCCGACGTCGAGTCGGGCGAGGTGGAGGTCGTCGTCGTCCACGACGGCGCTCGTCCGCTGGCGGGCCTGCCCCTGTGGCAGGCCGTCGTCGAGGCGGCCCGTGGGTCCGGCGGGGCCGTGCCGGTGGTCCCGGTGACCCAGCTGGTGCACCACGACCTGGCTCCGGTCACCGAGTCGCTGGGCGGGGTCCAGACGCCGCAGGCGTTCCGCGCCGGCGACCTGCTCGCGGCCTACCGGGCCGCAGCACGGGAGGGGTTCGAGGGCACCGACACGTCCGCCTGCATGGCGGCGTACGGCGACGTCGTCGTCACCGCGGTCCCCGGGAGCTCCCTGAACCTCAAGGTCACCTTCCCCGAGGACGTCGCGCTCGCGGAGGAGCTCAGCCCGCTCAGCGGAGCGGAAGCGTGAGGGCCTCGAGGAGCCGTACGTCCTCGTCCGTGGCCACCCGCCGGCCCTCCGGGGGCGCCTCGACGGTCTCGACCTGGTGACCAGCCGCGACCAGGTCGCCCACGGCCCGCGCCAGGTCGGCGGACGGTCGTCGCGCGAGCGACGCCACGACGGCGGCGGGCAGGACCAGGGGTGAGGCGATCGCGAGCAGGCCGTCCCGGTCGAGGGTCTCCCCCACGACACCGTCGGCCACGACCTTGACGGTGTCGGTCACCGGGCGTACGCCGACCACCGGGCGGCCGGTCTCCCGTGCCCGCTCGAGGCAGGCGGTGATGAAGGCCGGCGGGGCCATCGGGCAGAGCGCGTCGTGCAGGACGAGGTCCTCCCCGGCCTCCACGAGCCCGGACCACGGCACGCTGGCGTCGACCAGGTCGACCCCGGCCTCACCCAGCGCCCAGGCGGCGCAGGCCACCAGCGCCTCCCCGTGGACCAGCGTGTAGGGCAGGGCGCCCCGGTCCTCGTCCAGAACGAGACCGAGGCCCCGGGGAACGTCGTCCCAGGGGCCTCGATCGGCGTCGTTCACGCTCAGGAGGCGAGCACCTCGTCGAGCATGGCCTCGGCCTTGTCCTCGTTGGTCTTCTCCGCCAGGGCGAGCTCGGAGACCAGGATCTGGCGCGCCTTGGCCAGCATCCGCTTCTCGCCGGCCGAGAGGCCGCGGTCACGCTCGCGGCGCCACAGGTCGCGCACGACCTCCGACACCTTCATCACGTCACCGGAGTGCAGCTTCTCCAGGTTGGCCTTGTAGCGGCGCGACCAGTTGGTCGGCTCCTCCACGTGGGCCGCGCGCAGCACGTCGAAGACGCGGTCGAGGCCCTCCTTGTCGACGACGTCGCGGACGCCGACGAGGTCGAGGTTGCAGGCCGGCACTCGCACGACCAGGTCCTGCTGGGCGACAATCCTGAGGACGAGGTACTGGCGGTCCTCTCCCTTGATCTTCCGCATCTCGATGTCCTCGATGACTGCGGCCCCGTGATTGGGATAGACGACCGTTTCGCCGACGGTGAAAGTCATATGTTCAGTTCCCCTTCCTAGGTGAGCATTCTAACACGGGTTCGAACCTGCTCCCGACGCGTTTGCGCAGGTCAGAGGCCCTATGCGGGCTTGACATATCCCGGGTCCATGTGGTGCGCACCCGTGTCGGACCGGGCGCCGGGCCCTCCGTCGGGCCATACTTCGGCCCATGCCCCGGGCCCTGCCGACGACGCCGTCGCTGCTCCTCGTCCGGGCGGCCCATCCGCGCCAGGCGCTGGCGACCGCGGCCGCGCTCGCCGCGGCGGCGGCCGTGGCCGGCAGGCCGCTGCGCGAGGTCGGGCTCGTCGCGGCGACCGTCCTGGTCGGCCAGTCCGTCCTCGGCTGGGCCGACGACCTGACCGACCGCCGGCGCGACACCCGGCGCCGCCCAGACAAGCCCCTCGCCGGCGACCGGCTCGACCCCGGCACCGTGTGGTTCGCGCTCACCTGCGCGGTCCTGCTGGTCGTGCCGCTCGCGGTGGCCCACGGCCAACGCGCGGGAGCGACGTACCTCGCCCTCCTCGCGGTCTCCGCGATCGGCGACCGACTGCTCCACGCCCGGCCGCTGTCGTTCGTGCCATGGGTGGCGAGCTTCGCGCTCTACCCCGCGTTCCTGGCGTACGGCGGGTGGGGCGGCGTCGGCACCACCACGCCACCCACCGTGGTCATGGTCGCCCTGGCCGCGGCGCTCGGGCTCTGCGTGCACGTGCTGCTCGCGCTGCCGGGCCTCGTCGACGACCACGAGGAGGGCGAGCGGTCGCTCCCGATGCTCCTCGCGCTGCGGACCGGCACCCCGCGCCTGCTCGTGCTGGCGGGCGTGCTCACCGCGCTCGTCGTCGCGGCCATCTTGATCGCAGGGCGGACGGTCGGGCTGACCTGAGCCGACGCTAGGCTGTCCGCCATGCGACTTCGACCCCTCGCGACCGCCGCCGCGGTCATCGCGCTCGCCGCACCACTGACCTCCTGTGGCTTCGACTACGCCACGGAGCGCGACTACACCCCGGGCAGCGGCGCCAACACCCGCGAGGGCGAGGTGGACGTCCTCTCCGCAGTGGTCGTCTCGGCCGCCGAGGGCTCGGGCACGTTCATCGCGTCCCTGTCCAACAACGACCGCTCGGAGGAGCAGAGCTTCACCGGCATCGCCGGCGCCGAGGGTGCGATGGTCGAGGTCGCGGAGTTCGAGCCGGTCACGATCCCGGCCGGCGGCCTGGTCAACCTCGCCGAGCCGCCCGCCGAGATCGTCCTGACTGGCGAGTTCACCGCGGGCGACGTGGTCCCGCTGTCCTTCGACTTCGGCAACGGCGAGCGCGTGCAGCTCAACGTCCCCGTCGTCGCCGACGACACCGGCTACTGGGAAGGCATGGACGCCTCATGACGTACACCCTGGTCCTGCTCCGCCACGGCGAGAGCGAGTGGAACGCCAAGAACCTCTTCACCGGCTGGGTCGACGTCGCGCTGACCGAGAAGGGCGTGCGCGAGGCCGTGCGCGGCGGCGAGCTGATGCGCGAGGCCGGGCTGGACGCCGACGTGGTGCACACCTCGCTCCAGCGCCGCGCGATCAGCACCGCGTGCCTGGCCCTCGACGCCGCCGACCGCCACTGGATCCCGGTCAAGCGGTCGTGGCGCCTCAACGAGCGCCACTACGGCGCGCTCCAGGGCAAGGACAAGAAGCAGACGCTCGAGGAGTACGGCGAGGAGCAGTTCATGCTCTGGCGCCGCTCGTTCGACACCCCGCCGCCGCCCATCGAGGACGACGACGAGTGGTCGCAGGCCGGCGACCCTCGCTACGCCGACCTCGGCGCCGAGATGCCGCGCACCGAGTGCCTCAAGGACGTCATCGCGCGCTTCCTGCCCTACTGGGAGGCCGAGATCGTGCCGGACCTCCGGGCCGGGAAGACCGTGCTGGTGGCCGCCCACGGCAACAGCCTCCGCGCACTGGTCAAGCACCTCGACGGCATCTCCGACGAGGACATCGCCGGGCTCAACATCCCCACGGGCATGCCGCTGGTCTACCGCCTCGACGAGGACCTGCGTCCCACCGTCGCCGGCGGCGAGTACCTCGACCCCGAGGCGGCGGCGGCCGCTGCCGCAGCCGTCGCCAACCAGGGTCGCTGAGCTGAGACGAGCAGCCGACAGCGAGGAACGAGCTGTCGGCGTGGGCTCGGCCAGATTGAGCAAGCCCCGCGGCTGACGAAGGAAACCGCGACGGGCGCGTCGAAATCCGGCGCGGTCCGTCCACGGCCCGTAGGCGAGCCCGCCTCACGGCCCGTAGGCGAGACCGGGACGGGGTACGCCGCCTGCGGGCTGCGAGACGACGCCCCCGCACCGGGGCTGGAAGCCGTCCAGGGCGACGTTCCACCGCGACTGCAGCAGGAAGCACTGGCGGTCGCGGACCTCTCCGACGAGGACGGACTGGGCGGGCTCGGCCGGTGCGACCGGCTCCGGCACCGCCTGGACCGCGGCCGGCAGGACCAGGATCGCGGCGATGGCCGCGGCCCCTGCGACACCCGCGGCGGCCGACGGCCACCACCAGCGACGCGAGTCCGAGGTGAGTGAGTAGCTGTTCATCAGGTGCTCCTTGGGAAACGGGACCGGCTGTCCCGGATCCCCCCGTTCTGGCACCGCCCGGTATCGAGCCCGCTCCGGACCGGTACCGCACTGGTATCGACCGGGTATCGCCGCCATTGACCGGGGTCTCGCGCAGGTCGACCCTGACGAGATGGACATCGCAGTCCTCGGCCCCCTGCTCGTGGCGGGTGCCGGCAACGTGAGCCGGCGGGACCGGGTGGTCCTGGCGGCACTGGCCGTGCGTGCGGGCCACCCCGTGCGGACCGAGGAGCTGGTCGACGCCCTCTGGGGCGAGCACCCGCCGTCGTCGGCGCACAAGATCCTCCAGGGCTGCATCGTGCGACTGCGCAAGCTGCTCGGCGTCGAGGCGATCGAGACGTCGGCGCGTGGCTACGTGCTCGCACTGCCGCCCGACCAGCTCGACTCGCAGCGCTTCGAGCGACTCGTCGTACGCGCCCGGGAGCTGCTCGTGCTCGGCCAGCCCGACCGCGCGTCGTACCAGCTGACCGAGGCGCTGGCGTTGTGGAACGGGGAGGCCTTCGCCGACCTCGAGGAGTGGCCGCCGGCCATGCGCGAGGCGCGGCGGCTGGACGAGCTCAGGCTCGAGGCCGAGGAGCTGCGCGTGGATGCGCTGCTCCGCGCCGGGCGCCACGCCGAGGTCCTCGCAGACGTCCAGGCCCTGGTGCGGGCGGCACCGCTGCGCGAGCACCGCTGGGTGCTCCAGGCCCACGCGCAGTACATGGCCGGGCAGCAGGGCGAGGCGCTCCGGACCCTGCACCAGCTCAGGTCGGTGCTGGTGACGAGGCTCGGCGTGGACCCGGGACCCGACGTGCTGGCCCTCGAGGAGGCCATCCTGCGCCAGGACCCGTCCCTGCTCAGCGGAGGGCCGTCCGCGGCTGCCAGGAGCACGTGTCCCTACCAGGGGCTGCAGGCCTTCGACGTCGACGACGCCGATCGCTTCTTCGGGCGGAGCCGCGACGCCGAGGCCTGCCTGGAGGTGCTGCGACGTACGTCCCTGCTCGCGCTGGTCGGCCCGTCCGGCTCCGGCAAGTCGTCGCTGATGCGCGCCGGGGTGGGTGCGGCGCTGCACGCGCGGGGGACGCCCACGGTGGTGGTCACCCCGGGGGCCCGGCCCGTGGAGGCCCTCGCCGACCTGACCTCGGCCGTGCCGGGCGCCGCGCTGCTGGTCGACCAGTTCGAGGAGGTGTTCTCGCTGTGCGAGGACGTCGCGCAGCGCCAGGAGTTCCTCGAGACGGTCGCGGCGGAGGCACGTACGCGCCTGGTCGCGATCGCGCTGCGGGCCGACCACCTCGCCCACCTGTCCGCGCACGCCGAGTTCGCCCGGCTCGTCGAGCGGGGCCTCTACATCGTCGGCGGGCTGGGCGAGGAGGGGTTGGCGCAGGCGATCGAGGCGCCTGCCCGCCAGGCCGGCCTGGTGGTCGAGGCGGGGCTCGTCGACCTCCTCGTGCGCGAGGTCAAGGACGACCCGGGCGCACTCCCGCTGCTCTCGCACGTGCTCCTCGAGACCTGGCGACGCCGCGAGGGCAACACCCTGACCGTCTCCGGCTACCGCGCCTCCGGCGGCATCCACGGGGCCGTCGCCCAGTCGGCGGAGGCGCTCTACGCCCACGTGGCCGTCGACCAGCGCCACACCCTGCGCGACCTGGTCCTGCGCCTCGTCGCGCCCGGTCCGCAGGGAGAGCCCGTACGCAGCCGGGTCCCCCGCCGGATGGTGGCCACCGACACCGATCGCGACCACCTGATCGAGCAGCTCGTCGCCGCCCGCCTGGTGACCAGCGACGACGGCGTCCTGGAGCTCACCCACGAGGCGCTGGCGCGGGTGTGGCCCCGCCTGCGGGGCTGGCTCGACGACGACGTCGAGGGCCAGCGGATGCTGCACCACCTGTCCGCCGCCGCGGACGCCTGGGACTCCATGGGCCGACCCGCGAGCGAGCTCTACCGTGGCGTCCGGCTGGCACGCATCCGGGACTGGCGGGCAGGGTCGTCCACCACCCTGACGGACACCGAGCAGGCGTTCCTCGCCGCGTCGCACGAGCAGGCCGAGCTGGAGGAGCGCAGCGCGGAGGAGCACGCGCGGGCCCAGGCGCGGCTGATCCGCAGGCTGCGCGTCGTCCTGACCGGCGCTGTCGTGCTGCTCGTCCTCGCGCTCGCCGCGGGCGGGGTCGCGGCCGTCCAGTCGAAGCGGGCCGGGGACAACGAGGCGCAGGCGATCTCCTCGAGGCGGGCCGCGGAGCGGGGCGAGTTCAGCGCCATGGTCCGCCAGGGCGCGCTGCGCGCCGTGGCGACCGACGACGTCGACCTCTCGCTGCTGCTCGCCGTGGCGGCGAACCGGCTCGATCCCTCGCCGGACTCCGCCAGCGCCCTGGGGCAAGCGCTCTCCCGCACCCCGGGACTCATCTCGTCCGTGGTCATCTCCGGCGAGGAGTGGATGGGGGTGGACCTCGGTCCGGACGACCGGACCGTGGCGATCGTCGACGGCTTCCACCGGGTGCAGGTGCTCGACGCGCAGACCGGCGTGGTGGGGGCCGCGCGGCAGGTGGGCGCCGCCAGGGAGGATCCCCAGCCTCGTTCGATCGAGTTCAGCCCGGACGGACGCACGCTGGCAGTGGCCACGACGACGGGGTCGCGTCGAGCGGTCGCCGTCCTCGATGCAGGAACCCTCGCGGCAGCCGCCCGGCTCGCCGACCTGCCGAAGGGGACCTGGCGGGCCACCAGCCTCTCCCACAGCCAGGACGGCCGCTTCCTGGCCGCCTCCCTGGAGAGGCTCGAGCACGGGGAGGAATCCCTGGAGACCGCGTCCACCTGGGCGGCCGTCTGGCGCCTGGACCGCCCGCGACCTCCCCGGCTCGTGCGCCTCTCGGGCACGCGTCGCCCATCGGTGGAGCTGAGCCCCGATGGCGGCCTCCTGTACGCCCTGCCCGACCGGGTCGTCCACGACCTCCGCACGGGCGAGCGCCGGTCGTTCTACCCGCACGAGGTGGGCGACGGCACGCTCGCGCTGAGTCCCGACGGGCGGTGGCTGGCGTTCGGGGCAGGCCACGGCGAGGGAACCGTCGTGGTCGACACCAGGTCGCTGGAGGAGGTCCAGCGGCTGGCATCGCCCCACGAGGTCATCGACGTGAGGTTCAGCGCCGACAGCCGCCGGCTCCTCGCCACGGGCTTCGGCCAGCCGCGGCCGGCCCAGGTCTGGGAGGTGGCCACCGGCCGGCAGGTCGCCGACCTGGCGCTGACGGGACGGTCCGCCATCTCCGTCGACCTCGACGCCGCAGGCGACACCGTCGTCAGCGCCGAGGGACACAAGGCGATCGACTCCCTGCGTCGTTGGGACGTCACGGGCGGTCGTCGCTACCTCCGCAGGATCGCAGTCCCCCGGCTCCCGTGGCCCGAGCGACGCCCGATGGGCGCCTGCGTGGCCGTGACGTCACCGGGCGGGGCCTGGGTCACGTACGAGCTCTGCAACCCGGCCGGCGACGGCCTCCCCGGTCCGTACGTCTTCCTCGACGTGGATCGTCGGCAGGCTCGCACCGCCCCTCGAGCGATGCCCGCGTGGTCGACCGGCGCCGGCAGCTGGCGAGCGGACCAGCCCACGTTCCTGCGGGCCAACGGAGACACGATCCACGAGTTCGATGCGCTGACGGCGCGAGAGACGGGATCGCGCCGGATGGGCTCCGTGGTCGGCGACGTGGCGTACTCCCCGGACGGCACCGTGGCCGTCGCCGGCGAGGTCAGTGGCGACATCACCCTGCTGGACGCCGACACCCTGGAGCCCGTGGACCGTCCGATCACGCTCGACGGCTCCGCCGTGCACCTGGGCCTCGGCCCCGACAACCGCACCGGGTTCGTCATGACCTCCGACGAGCCCGCCGGTCTGTTCTGGGCGTCCTGGCCGAGCAGGTGGGCCACCTTCGACCTGCAGGAGGGCACGGCGTCCGAGGAGAGGGAGATCGGGTTCTTCGGCAACCTCGCGCAGATGTCACCGAGGGGTGACCGTGCCGTGATCACCGGGCTCGAAGGCGGGGAGATCCTCGTCCTGGACCTGACGACCGGAGAGCCCGTGCGCCCGTTCGCGGTGGCGCACGCCGGCAACGTCTCCTACGCGGAGTTCTCAGCGGACGGGGCCCGGCTCGTCACCGCCGCGGAGGACGGCTCCGTCGTGCTCTGGGACGCCGGGACGGCCACGCCGGTCGGTCGCGTCTCGCTCCCCAGCCCGGGCCGTCTCGAGGTCGGGTTCAGGCCGGACGGCACCCTGCTGCTGGTGCCGCTCACCGAGCCCGCGCTCTATGTCTGGGACCCGGACCCCGAGCGCGCCATGGCCTTCGCCTGCCGTGCTGCCGGCCGCGAGCTCACCGAGGACGAGTGGAAGGAGGCCTTCGGCAACCTGCCGTCCCGCGAGATGTGCGCGGACTCCTGAGCGGAGCCGGCCGTCAGTCCTTGGCCGGCACCTCACCGGTGACGACGAAGACGACGCGGTTGGCCACCGACACGGCGTGGTCGGCGATCCGCTCGTAGTAGCGGCCGAGCAGGGCGATGTCGACGGCGGCCTCGACGCCGTGGTGCCAGTCGGTGGAGAGCAGCTCGGTGAAGCTCTTGCGGCGCAGCTGGTCCATCACCTCGTCGTCGCGACCGAGCTCGATGGCCGCCTCGACGTCGCGGTCGATGATGATGCTGCGCACGCGACGGACCATGTCCTCGGCGGTCGCGGCCATCTTCTCCATCGTCGGACGGAGCTCCTCGGGCACTGCGACCGACGGCACCCGCAGCCGCGCGATCTTGGCGACGTGGACCGAGAGGTCGCCCATCCGCTCGAGCTCGCTGACCATCCGCAGCGCCGAGACGACGATCCGCAGGTCGCCGGCGACGGGCTGCTGGAGCGAGAGCAGCGCGAACGCGGTGTCGTCGACCCGCTCGCGGGCCGCGTCGATCGCCTTGTCGTTGCCGATCACCTGCTCGGCGGTGTGCACGTCGCCGGTCATCAGCGCCTTGGTGGCCTCGCGTACGGCGACCTCGACCTGTCCGCAGATCTCGGACAGGTCGGCGAAGATGCCGTCGAGCTGGTCATGGAAAGCCTCACGCATGTCGCGCACTGTAGGCAGCCCAAGCGAACAGATGTACGTACCCGATGAACGACGGGTGAACAGTGCGTGCCGGCTGCGGATCGGGGTGTCCATCGGGGCCGGCCGCGGGTGCGCGATGCGTACGATGAGAGCGTGGATCCGACGATGCAGGCCGCCCTCGCGGCGGTCATCGGGGCCGTCGTCGCTGGAGGCGCCGTGCTCGCGTGGCACATCAGCGACCGCCAGCGCCACACGCTGCCTGAGGTCGAGGAGCCGGTCGTGCAGGCGGGCGTCGCCGCGGTCCTGAGCATCCTGCGCTCCAGCGCGGTCGTCGTCGACGAGACCGACCACGTGCGCAAGGCGTCCGCCCCGGCGTACGCGTTCGGCCTGGTGCGCGGCGACGCGGTGCTGGTGCCGGAGCTGGTCGACCTGATCGCCCAGGTGCGGCGCGACGGCCAGATCCGCGAGCGCGACATCGACCTGCCCGCGCCCGACGCCGGCTTCACCCGTACGCTCACCGCGCGCGTGGCCCCGCTCGGAGCCCGGCTGGTGCTGGCCCTCGTCGAGGACCGGACCCGAGAGCGGCGCGTCGAGGCGGTGCGGCGCGACTTCGTCGCCAACGTCAGCCACGAGCTCAAGACCCCGGTCGGCGCCATCCGGCTGCTCGCCGAGGCCGTCACCGACGCCGCCGACGACCCGGAGGCCGTGCAGCGCTTCGCCGGCCGGATGCTCACCGAGAGCGACCGGCTCTCCAAGCTCGTCCAGCAGATCATCGAGCTCTCCCGCCTGCAGGGCAACGACCCGCTCGAGACCCCCGTGATGGTCGACATCGACGCCGCGGTCGCGACCGCGGTGGACACCAGCGCCATGGAGGCGGCGGCCAAGAACATCGTCGTCGACTCGCGCGGCGAGCCCGGCCTGGAGGTCTTCGGCTCCCAGGAGCAGATCGGCGCGGCGATCAGCAACCTCGTCGCCAACGCCGTCGCCTACTCCAACGAGGGCTCCCGGGTCGTCGTCACCACCCGCGCGGAGGGCGCGAAGGTGCAGATCTCCGTGGTCGACCAGGGCATCGGCATCCCCGCCGAGGACATCGACCGCATCTTCGAGCGGTTCTACCGGGTCGACCCCGCGCGGCACCGCTCCACCGGCGGCACCGGCCTGGGCCTGTCCATCGTCAAGCACGTCGCGGCGACGCACGGCGGCGACATCTCCGTCTGGTCGGTGCAGGGCCAGGGCTCCACCTTCACCCTCACCCTCCCCCACCACGCCGAGCCCGGCCAGGGCTCGGGACAGACGACCACCCCGGTCGAGGTCGTCGCCCCCGAGCGGCCCGCGAGCGGCACCGCACCCATACCCCCCAGAACACAGCAGGAGACCACCACATGACCCGCGTACTCGTCGTCGAGGACGAAGAGAGCTACAGCGACGCGCTCGCCTACATGCTCCGCAAGGAGGGGTACGAGGTGGCGATCGCCGCCGACGGCACCACCGCCCTCACCGAGTTCGACCGCTTCGGACCCGACATCGTCCTCCTCGACCTGATGCTCCCCGGCGTGCCGGGCACCGAGGTGTGCCGGCAGATCCGGCAGACCTCCTCGGTCCCGGTCATCATGGTCAGCGCCAAGGACGACGAGGTCGACAAGGTCGTGGGCCTCGAGCTCGGCGCCGACGACTACGTCACCAAGCCCTACTCCCCCCGCGAGCTGGTCGCCCGGATCCGCGCCGTCCTGAGGCGCGGCCACGAGCCCGACCTGGCCCCCGACACCCTCGAGGCCGGCCCGGTCCGGATGGACGTCGAGCGCCACGTCGTCACCGTCGACGGCACCGAGCAGCGGCTGCCGCTCAAGGAGTTCGAGCTCCTCGAGATGTTCCTGCGCAACCCCGGCCGGGTGCTCACCCGCGGCCAGCTCATCGACCGCGTGTGGGGCTCCGACTACGTCGGCGACACCAAGACCCTCGACGTCCACGTCAAGCGGCTGCGCGCCAAGCTCGAGCCCGACCCGAGCGAGCCCAAGTACCTCGTCACGGTGCGCGGGCTCGGCTACAAATTGGATCTGTGAGTCCTGTGGCAACCACCGGCCAGCCGGTGGTTGCCGAGCTTCTCGCCCGTTGCAACGGGCGAGAAGCTCACGAACCACCGGGTGACCGGTGATCCTGACCGGCGGGATGTCGGCGTGCGGCGTCCGAAATGCGCTGGCGGGTCGTCATGACCGTACCTAGCCTTGACTCGTGACCGCCGCCAGCCAGACCACCCCACCGCCCGCCGGGACCACCACCGGGAGCACCACCGGGAGCACCGGGACCGGCACCACTCCCGCGCCCTGGCTGCCCGTCGCGGCCGGAGCGGTCACGCTGGTCATGTGGGCCTCGGCGTTCGTGGTGATCCGCCACGTCGCCCACGACGTCAGCCCGGGGGCCCTCGGCTCCGGCCGCCTGCTGGTGGCGGCCCTGGTCGTGCTGCCGCTGGTCCTGCGCCGCGGCTGGGTGCGCCCCACCCGGCGCGAGTGGACGCTGCTGACCGTCGGCGGGATCGGCTGGTTCGGCATCTACAACCTCGCCCTCAACGCGGGTGAGCGCCACGTCGACGCCGGCACCGCGGCGATGATCATCCAGATCGGTCCCGTGATCGTGGCGCTGCTGGCCGTGCCGCTCTTCGGCGAGCGGCTGCACGCGTGGCTCCTGGGCGGCATGGTCGTCGGCTTCGCCGGCGTCGCGGTGATCGCGCGCGGCTCCTCCACCTCGGCCGACGCGAGCCTGGCCGGCGTGCTGCTCGTCCTCGTCGCGGCCGCCATGTACGCCGTCGGGGTGCTCACCCAGAAGGTGCTGCTGCGCCGCATCCCGTCGGTCCAGGTCGTCCTGGTGTCGTTCCTGATGGGAGCGGTGACCTGCCTGCCGTTCTCCGGTGACCTCCCGGGGATCGTCGCCGACGGCGGCGCCGAGCTCTGGTGGATCGTCTACCTCGGTGTCTTCCCGACCGCGGTCGCCTTCACGACGTGGGCCTACGCACTGAGCCACACCGACGCGGGCGCGCTGTCGCTCACCACGTTCCTCGTGCCGCTGATCGCGACGCTCGTCGCGTGGCTGACCATCGACGAGGTGCCGCCTTCCCTGACCTTCGTCGGCGGCGCGCTCGCGATCGTGGGCGTGCTGATGACGCGGCGCAGGCCGCGGGCGGCGCGCTAGGCGGACGGCTGCGGGTCGGTCCCCGCCTCGAGCCAGCCTCGGAAGGCCTCGAGGTTGCGGGTGGACTCCCCGCGCGAGATGCGCCACTCCCACTCCTTGCGGATGGAGGAGGCGAAGCCGAGCTCGAGGATCGCGTTGAAGGACTCGTCGGCGTTGGCCAGCACGGAGCCGAGGATGCGGTCGAGCTCGTCGGGCTCGACCGACGCGAGCGGCAGGCGGGCCTCGAGGTAGATGTCGCCGTGCCGGTCCACGGCGAACGAGACGGCGTACATCCGCAGGTTGCGCTCGAGCAGCCACCGGTGCACCCGGGCGTGGTTCTCGTCGGGGTTGCGGCAGACGAACGCGTGGACGGCGAGCGCGTGCGCGCCGACGTCGAGGCGTACGGGCGTCTGGAGCTTCTTCTCCCCCGGCAGGGTCAGCGAGAAGCTGGCCCCCTCGACGCCCTCGCGGGTCGTCTCCTCGTGCTCGATCTCGTTGTCGGCGAGGTAGGTGCGGAGGGTCTCGACGGCCGTGGAGGTCATGACGCCATCACAGCATGCATGCGGCTGCCGGCCCGCTCGTACGCCTCGAGGGTGCGCTCGGCCGTGCGCTCCCAGGAGAAGTCCTGCGCGTGGGCGACGGCACCGCGCCCGAGCCGCTCGACGAGCGCCGGGTCGTCGACCAGGCGGCGCAGCGTGGCGGCCCAGTCGCGGGGGTCGTGGGTGTCGACGAGCAGTCCGCTCACGCCGTCGCGCACGACCGTCGTCAGTCCACCGACGGCCGCGGCGACGACGGGGGTGCCGGTCGCCTGCGCCTCGACGGCGACGAGGCCGAAGCTCTCGTTGTAGGACGGCACCGCGACGGCCGTGGCGGCCGACGACCACACGGCCAGCTCGGCCTGGGTGACCGGCGGGACGAACCGGACGACGTCGGCGATGCCGAGGTCGTCGGCGAGGTCCGCCAGCGCGGTGGGATGCTCCAGGCCCGACCCGGACGGCCCGCCGACGACCGGCACGACGAGCCGGTGGCGCAGGGTCGGGTCCTGCTCGAGCAGCACCCCGACGGCCCGCAGCAGCACGTCGGGCGCCTTGAGCGGCTGGATCCGGCCGGCGAAGAGGAGCACCGCCGCGTCCTCGGGCAGGCCGAGCTCCCGGCGGGCCTCGGCCCTGCCGCGCGGGGCGAAGACGGACAGGTCGACGCCGGGGTGGATGACCTCCACCGCGTCGGGGCTCGCGCCGTAGAGGTCGACGAGCTGGCGTGCCTCGGTGTCGGTGTTGGCCACGAGCAGGTCCGCGGCCTCGACGACCTGCTCCTCGCCGATGACCCGGGAGAGGGGCTCGGGGGTGTCGCCGTCGGCCAACGCCTCGTTCTTGACCTTGGCCATCGTGTGCATGGAGTGCACGAGCGGCACGTTCCAGCGGTCGCGGGCCAGCGCGCCGACCTGACCGGAGAGCCAGTAGTGGGAGTGGACGGCGTCGTAGTGGCCCAGCGGCTGCATCGCCTCGGTGCGCAGCACCTCCCGCGCGAAGGTGCAGAGCTGGCCGGGCAGCTCACCCTTGGCGAGCCCCTCGAACGGGCCGGCCGCGACGTGGCGCACGAGCACGCCGTCGGCGGCCTCGACCACCTGCGGCAGGCTCGAGGAGGTGGCGCGGGTGAAGACGTCGACCGCGATGCCCTGCGCGGCGAGGCGCCGGGAGAGCTCGATGACGTAGACGTTCATCCCACCCGCGTCACCCGTGCCGGGCTGGTCCAGGGGTGAGGTGTGCAGGCTGATCATCGCCACCCGCTGGCCCACGCTGCCTCCTGGGATGTCTCGAAAGGTCACGGCACCCGATCCGGGCACTCAGGGCACAACCTCACGGGCAGCCCGGAGATTCCCGCGACCTTCGACACACCCTCCCGCGGGGCGGGTCAGCGGGCGTGCGCGCCGGCCGACGGCCGCCCGGAGGCGTTGCCCCGACCACGCAGCAGCGAGATGCCGCCGATCAGCGCGGCGACCACGCCCCAGAACCCGTCGTACCAGGGGGTGTCGGCGGGCCGGAACGCCTCGATCAGCGACAGCGTGAGCAGCCCGGACGCGAGCGCGACCACCACCCGCATCGCCACGGCGTCGCTCTTGACCAGCGTGGCGCCGAAGACGGCCGACGCCGCGAGCAGGCACGCGAGGCCGACGAAGTGGAGGGTGCTCGCGAGCGGGTCGCTGCCGCCGCCGAGCAGCGCGTGGACGATCCACAGCGCGCCACCCAGGAGGGAGAGGACGGCTGCCAGCCTTGCGGGAAACACCCCGAGAGTGTGCCACGCCACACCCCTGCGGGCTGGATCAGGGCTCGTCGGTGCCCTGGTGGAACCGGGCCTGCCACTGCCCGCCCGAGCGCACCCACAGGGTGCTGCGCAGGGTGGAGCGCTCGTCGGTGGACGTACGCCACAGCAGCAGGATCGTGTCGGGGCCGAGGCGGGCGGTGGAGACGACCTCGAAGTGCACCGGCTCGATCGGACCGATCACGTCGAGGGTCTCCTCGCGGGTCCACAGCCGGCCGGAGCGGCCCACCTCCTGCCAGTCGGGGTGCAGGAGGGCGGCGACCGCGGCGCGGTCCGAGCGCACCTCGTCGCTCAGCAGGGCGCGCTCCATCGCGACCACGTGCTCCTCGTCGGTGGGCGCGACGTCCAGGTCGTCCGCGGCGAGGCCCGAGAAGAGATCGGGCTCGGGCTCGACCTGACCGACCTCGGCCGCAGGGTGGGCGGTCGTGCTGCCGCTGAAGCCCGGGCCGGGGTCGGGCTCCACGCCGCGCTGGTAGGCCACGGCCGCTGCGTTGGCGCGCCTGTCGGCCGCCTCGTTGAGCTCGTGGCCGGCGTGGCCCTTCACCCACTCGAAGTGGACGCGGTGGCGCCGGCCCTCCATGGCCGCGTCGATCGCCTTCATCAGCTCGACGTTGAGGACGGGCTTGCCGTCGCTCTTCTTCCAGCCCTTGCGCTTCCACCCCGGCATCCACTTGGTGACCGAGTCGATGACGTACTTGCTGTCGCAGAAGACCCGCAGCTCGTCGTCGAGGTGGGCGGTCTGCTGGAGGAGGTCGAGCACCGCCATCAGCTCGCCCATGTTGTTGGTGCCGTGGGGCCACCCGCCGGAGGCCCA
The DNA here is from genome assembly GCF_014779655.1 of Nocardioides ganghwensis. Classification (GTDB taxonomy): domain Bacteria; phylum Actinomycetota; class Actinomycetes; order Propionibacteriales; family Nocardioidaceae; genus Nocardioides; species Nocardioides ganghwensis. The sequence continues at coordinate 29,496 of NZ_JACXYX010000002.1, read as the reverse complement.
GCAGTCGTCGTCGACGTACCACGCCCACCCCGCGGGGCCGGGGTTGCCGAGTGCCGAACCGTCAGCCGCCGCGATGATCACTGGCCCATCTTGGCAGGATGGCGGCATGAGCGATGACAGCACCCAGTCCCGCACGGCCGTCGTCACCGGCGCCTCCAGCGGCATCGGCGCCGCGACCGCCCGCGCGCTCGCCGCGCAGGGGTTCCGGGTCGTGTGCGCCGCCCGGCGCACCGAGCGCATCGAGGCGCTCGCCGCGGAGATCAGCGGCGTGGCCGTCACCTGCGACATCACCGACGCAGGCTCGGTGGCCGCGCTGGCCGCGGCGGTCCCCACCTGCGACGTGCTGGTCAACAACGCCGGGGGTGCCGTCGGCGTCGACCGCGTCGACCAGGCCGACGTCGAGGCCTGGCGGCACATGTACGACATCAACGTCCTCGGCCTGGTGCGGGTGACCAAGGCGCTCCTCCCGGCGCTGCGCGCCAGCGGCGACGGGGTCGTCGTCAACGTCGGCTCGACGGCGGGACGCTGGGCCTATGAAGGGGGCGGCGGCTACACCGCCGCCAAGCACGCCGTGAAGGTCGTCACCCAGACGCTGCGCCTCGAGCTCAACGGTGAGCCGATCCGGATCAGCGAGGTGGCACCCGGCATGGTGCGCACCGACGAGTTCGCCCTCGTGCGCTTCGGCGGGGACCGCGAGCGTGCCGAGGCGGTGTACGCCGGGGTGGACCAGCCGCTGCTCGCCGAGGACGTGGCCGACGCGATCGCATGGGTCGCCACCCGGCCCTCCCACGTCGACATCGACGAGCTGGTGATCAAGCCGCGTGCCCAGGCTGCGGCACACAAGGTGCACCGGACGTGAGAGATGGCAGACTGCCGCGCGTGAAGACCATCGGACTCGTCGGCGGCATGAGCTGGGAGAGCAGCGCGGTCTACTACCGCGACCTCAACCTCGGGATGCGGGAGCGGCTCGGCGGGCTGTCCTCGCCCAAGCTGGCACTCACCACCGTCGACTTCGCGGAGGTCACCCACCTCGAGGACGACGAGCGCTGGGACCAGGTCGGGCTCCTGCTCGCCGACGCCGCGCGCCGCGTCGAGCGCGCCGGCGCGGACTTCCTGCTGCTGTGCACGACGACCTTCCACAAGGTGGCCGACCAGGTGGAGGAGGCGGTCGGCATCCCCGTGCTGCACCTGGCCGACGTCGTCGCCGAGGCCGTCAAGGCCGCCGGCGTGGAGAAGGTCGGGCTGATCGGCACCAAGGTCGCGATGTCGGAGTCGTTCTTCGTCGACCGGCTCGAGAGCCATGGCCTGTCGGTCCTGGTGCCCGACGCCTCGCACCACGACTTCCTCAACGACGCGATCTACGAGGAGCTCGTGCACGGCGTGGTGCTTCCCCGCACGCGCAACCGGGTGGTGTCGATCATCGAGGAGCTGTGGGACGCCGGGGCCGGGGGCGTGCTGCTCGGCTGCACCGAGCTCGAGCTGCTGGTCAAGCAGGCCGACGTCGAGCTGCCCGTGTTCCCGTGCACGACGCTGCACGTGCAGGCAGCGCTCGACGCAGCGCTGGCCGAGGACTAGAGCGGCACGCCCCTCGCGACGGCGAGCCAGCGCAGCGCGGTCCAGGCCGGACCCGCCAGGTCGGTCGGGCCTGCCTGCGGCGGCAGGTCCACGGCGAGCACCTCCGACCGCGCGCCCTCGGTGCTGACCAGCACCTGACCCGCGGCGTACGCGACCCCCTCGCCCTGGTCCTGCGGAGGCAGCTCCCACGACGCCACGGGCTGCCACGACGGGTACGCCGTGAGGTGGGCCGTCGAGTAGGTGCGCATCACGACGCCTCCGCCACCGGGCAGGAACGTCGCGTCGGTGACGATGCCGGGCGCCTCGGCGACCTCGACCAGCCGGTGGGGCCGGTCGGCGCGCAGCCGCGTCGGGGCGGCGTACACGGTCCCGGCGAAGACGCCCTTGGTGACCACGTGCAGCCGCCCGGTCAGCGGGTCGGCGAGCAGCGCCTCGGCGTCGCGCGGGCCGTCGGGGTAGACGAGCTCGTACGCCTCCGGCGTGACGGTCCGCTCGCCCGGCCCGACCGGGACGCGCAGCACCGCCACGGAGTCGCGCACCCGCCGGTTGTCGCCGATGTCGGCCACCCACACGTGCCCGCGCCCGGCCGGGGCGAGCGCCTCGACGTCGAGCGGGTCGGCGTCCCAGGACGTCACGCCGACCGTGCTGCCGGTGGCGGTGTCGACGGTGAACACGCGTCCGGAGTCGCCGGAGTCGTTGACGGTGTGCACGAGCCCGCCCCGCGCGGTGGCGGTGAAGGCCAGCCCGCTGGACTCGACGATGTCGGGGTCACCGAAGCGGAGGACCGGGGTGCCGGCCGGGTCGGGTGCCCCCGCGGCCGCGCCCAGCAGGAAGGGCAGGGCGACGGCCACTCCGACCGACGCGCCGACCGCCACCCGTCCCGCTCGCACGTCGCCACCGTAGCCGCGTGACGGTGGTGGTGCCTCAGCCGCCGAGCAGCTCGCCCAGCCTGGGCCGTACGCCCCACGCGGCGAGCAGCTCGTCGTACTCGCGGGACGCGCCCGCGCCGTCGGCACCGGTCCGGACGGCCCGCAGGAGGGTGTTGCGGGGCGTGTGGGCGCTCTCGACGAACTCCACCACGTCCACGCGGTAGCCCTCGCGGCGCAGCAGCGAGGCGCGCAGCGCGTCGGTGAGGGTGTCGGCGAAGCGCTCGCGCAGGATGCCGTGGCGGGTCAGCATCGCGTAGGGGCCGGGCGCCTCGGCGGTGCGCAGCTGCGCCGCGATGTCGTGGTGGCAGCACGGCGCGGCCAGCACGAGGGGCGCCTGCCACTCCAGCGCCCGGTGGAGCGCGTCGTCGGTCGCGGTGTCGCAGGCGTGGAGGGCGAGCACCACGTCGGGCGCGAGCTCGAGCTGGGCGTCGGCGATCGAGCCGACCACGAAGTCGGCGTCGATGCCGAGCCGCTCGGCGACCTGCGCGTTGTGGTCCGCGGACTGCTGCTTCACGTCGACGCCGGTCATCCGTACGGGCCACCGGCGGCTGAGGTGGGCGTGGGCGGCGAAGGTGAGGTAGGCGTTGCCGCACCCGAGGTCGACGACCCTCAGGGGCTCCTCGGCCGTGGGGGTGCGTACGCGTCCTTGCGCGATCGCGTCGGAGAGGCCGGCGTCGAGCAGCCGGACGAACTCCTCCACCTGGCGGTACTTGGCCTGCCGCGTCGGCTTCACCCGGCCCTGCGCGTCGCTGATGCCCAGCGCGACCAGGACCGGGTCGTCCTCGGCGAGCAGCCGGTCCTTGGGCCGGTCGTGCTCGCGCGCCGGCGCGACCTCCTCGGCGCGGGCCGAGGTGTGCAGCAGCGGCACCCCCTTCTTGGTGACCCGCAGCTGCAGGGTCGCGGTGACGGTGTCGACGTGCCAGTTGGCGAAGGGCTCGGCGAGCAGTGCGTCCACCGCGGCCTCGGCGGCCTCGCCGAGGGGGTGGTTCGCGGTGTGCGCCTGCGTCGCGTCGTACGACGTCACCTGCAGGTGGCGACCGGCCTTGAGGTCGACGACACGGACCTCGACGCGGCGCACCTCGCGGCCGCCGACCCGTGGCACCGGCTGTCCCTTGCGACGGCCGCTGGCCAGTGCGCGGACGAGGTGGTCGGCGTCGAGGATCGCCCTGCGGAGGGTGTCGAGCTCGTCAGCCACCGGCAGCGCTCACAGGAAGGCTCACAGGAAGGCTCACAGGAAGGCTGCGAGGACGACGATGAGGATGAGGGCCCCCAGCGCGACCGGGATCACGAGTCGGCGGTGGCGGGGGTTCATTCCTCCATCCTAGTGACCGGCGCGGCCCACTCATTCCTCGGCGGCGACGTCCTCGCGGTCGAGGACCCAGCGGACCAGCTCCAGCACGTCGACCTCACCGGAGCCGATGTCGGCCGCCAACACCCAGGCGACGGCGTCCGTGGTGCCGTCCTGCTCGAGCACGCGCGGCTCCCCGTCGGCGACGGTGGCGCGGAAGACCAGGTGGACGCCGTGGTAGTCCTCGATGCGCCCCGACGGGGCCGTCCCGGCGAAGTGGGTGTCGTGCACCCCGACCAGCTCGCCGACGCGGCACGGGAGCCCGCACTCCTCCTCGACCTCGCGGGCCAGCGCGAGCGACGGGTGCTCGCCGTGGTCGACACCCCCGCCCGGGAGGGTCCACCTGCCCGGGTGCGCGGCGCGCGGCGACAGGCGGGTCAGCAGCAGCTCCTCCTGCCCACCGCGACGGCGGGTCACGAGGGCGTACGCCGCGACGCGCTGCAGGCGGAACGGTTGGTGGTCGACGAGGGCCTCGGTCACGACGGACGCCACCGGCACCGCCCCGGACGCGACGTCGTCGAGCGGGCGCCACGCGGCCTCGATGGTCGAGCCGTCGACCTCGACCACCCGCGGCGCCGGCGAGTCCGGGGAGACCCAGCCCTCGTAGACGAGGCGGATCGCGTGGGCGTCGACGAGCTGGCCGTCACGCGGGGACCGGGGCATGTGCGCGCTGTAGACGCGGGCCCGGTCGCCGACGGTCGCGGCGAGGCCGGTCTCCTCGTGGACCTCCCGGATCAGCGCGTCGCGCGGGTCCTCCCCGTGGTCGACGCCGCCGCCCGGCAGCGTCCAGAGCTCGGCGCGCGAGACCCGCGGCGCGAGCCTGCTCAGCAGGATCTCGACACGGCCCTCGCGCTCGCGCAGGATGACGGCGTACGCCGCCACGCGCTGTCGCCTCGGCAGGGATCCCATGCGCCCAACCTAGTGAAGTAGCGTGAGCGCCGTGGCTCCCCCGTCCCGTGACCCGTGGCTCGACAACGTCAAGATGGTCCTGGTCACCCTCGTCGTGGTCGGGCACGCCATCGGCCTGGTCGAGGACACCGCCGGCAGCCACTGGGTCTACGACTTCATCTACCTGTGGCACATCCCGGCGTTCGTCTTCATCAGCGGCTACCTCTCGAAGTCCTTCGAGTGGGACCGCCGCCGGATGAAGAGCCTGGTCTACACCCTCGCGATCCCCTACCTGCTCTTCGAGCCGGCACTGTTCTACTACCGCCGCGAGGTCGTCGACGAAGGGGTGACCGGTCCGCTGTGGTTCGAGCCGCACTGGACCATGTGGTACCTCATCGTGCTGCTCATGTGGCGCCTGGTCACCCCGATCCTCAAGCGGCACTGGCTCTTCCTGCCGCTGTCGGTGATCGTCAGCCTGGTCGGGGGGATCTGGGACACCGAGGCCCTGATGATCCCCCGCTTCCTCGGCCTGCTGCCGTTCTTCGTGCTCGGCCTGCACCTCAAGCCGCGCCACCTCGCGCACCTCGACGACGTGTGGGTGAAGGTCGCGGCGGTGCCGATGCTCGTCGGCATCGGGGTCATGGCGCTCTACACCGACACGTGGGCGGAGTCGGCGCTGCTGTGGTACGACACCGGCTACTCCGAGATCCCGATCGACAACGAGTTCGTCTTCCAGACCCGGCTGACGGTGATGATGGTCGGACTGATCGGCGCCTTCGCGGCGATGTCGCTGGTGCCGCGGCGCAGCTTGGGCTGGTTCACCACGATGGGCACCGCGACGATGGTGGTCTACCTCTTCCATGGCTTCGTCATCAAGACGTTCAAGGCGCTCGGCTGGCCCGGCTTCACCGCCTCCTACCCCGTCACCGGCCTGGTCCTCACCATGCTGGGGGCAGTGGGCCTGACGCTGCTGCTCGCCTCCCCGCCCGTACGCCGGGTGCTGGAGCCGTTCACCAACCCGCTCGGCTGGCTCGAGGCGCGGCGCGACGCGCGACGGCCCCGGGACGACTCCGCTAGCTCGGCCCCCACGTCGGCCTGACCGCCGACCGGGGCACGACGTCGTAGGGGTCCGCCTCGGTCCGGGTGGGTGCGTGCCCGCCGAGGTGCGCGGGGTGCCACGGCGCGTGCTCGCCGGGCGTGGGCACGTGGTGCGGCAGCTGCTGCAGCTCCTCGAGCTGCGAGGTGAGCACCGCCCCCAGCCGGCGGGTCCACGCGGTGAGGTCCTCGCCCGGGGCGACCGTCATCGGCTCCCCGAACGACACGTCGATCCGCCGCCCGCGGGTCAGGTCGGGCCGTGGCTTCCTGCCCCGCTCGTCGGGCAGCCCGACCGACCAGACCCGCTGGGAACCCCAGATCGCGACCGGGACCACCGGGGCGCCGGTCTCGCGGGCCAGGCCGGCCACGCCGGGCATCAGGGACCGCACGGTGTAGGACCAGCTGATCCCGGCCTCGGGGAACGCGCAGACCGCCTCGCCCTCGCGCAGCAGCCGCCGCGCCGCGACGTACGCCCCTGCCGGTGCCTGCCGGTCGACGGGGACGTGCCGCATCCGCGTCATCGCCTGCGCCACGCCGGGCACGTTCCAGACGTCGTGGCGGGTCATGAACCGCAGGAAGCGACCCGACGACCGGACGGCTCCCTGCACGAACAGGAAGTCGGGGTAGGACACGTGCGTGGCCGCGAGCACCACCGGCCCGGTCCGGGGGACGTGCTCGGCGCCGGTCCCCGTGACGGTCAGGTCGAGGGCCCGCAGGCCGACCCGCCCGATCCGCAGGGCAGCCCGGTAGGTCCGCTCCGCGCGCACCGTGCTGTCCGAGGTCCTGTCCACGGTCCTGCTTCGACGCCGCACGAGCGGCGGATGGCCGTCGCTCACGCGCGCGGTCGCATCAGGAGAACGGTGGGCGCGCGTCGCGGGCCATCGACCGGCGCCCGGCCCAGCGCCACACGCGAGCGGCCCGGTCGCGGTCGGCGTCGTCGACGAGGTTGCCCATCCAGCGCAGGGCGAGGGTCATCAGCCAGTCGGACCGCATGCCGGCCGGGCCGAGGGCGGCCACGACCCGGGGCTGGGTGGCGATCCCGGCGAGACGGCGGGCGATGGAGAAGGACTCGCCGTAGTGCTGGACGAGGGTGGCCCGCCAGGCCTCACCGAGCCCGGTGCCGCCGGCGATGTGCTCGGCGACGAACCGGCCGGTCTCGAGGCCGTAGTCGATGCCCTCGCCGTTGAGCGGGTTCACGCACGCCGCGGCGTCGCCGATCAGCGCCCAGTTGGGACCGGCCACGTTGCTCACGGCCCCACCCATCGGCAGCAGCGCCGACGTCGGCATCCTCAGCTCGCCCGACAGCCCGAAGTCCGGCCCGATCGTGTCGGCGTAGGTCTGCATGAGCGGCTTGATCGCGACCTCGGCGGGCCGCCTGCTGGTCGCCAGCGTGCCGGCACCGAGGTTCACGGTGCCGTCGCCGAGCGGGAAGATCCAGCCGTAGCCCGGCACCAGCTCGCCCTGCTCGTCGCGCAGCTCGAGGTGCGAGCTGATCCACGGGTCGTCCGAGGCGGTGGAGTCGACGTAGGAGCGCCCGGCCACGGCGTACACGGTGTCGCGGTGCCACTCGCGCCCCAGCAGCTTGCCCAGCGGGGAACGCACGCCGTCGGCGACCACCAGCCACTGGCAGGCGATCTCGTAGGTGCCGTCCCCGCCCCGGAACTCCACGGCGGCGACCCGCTCGCCCTCGCGGCGTACGCCGACCGCACGGGCGCCGTCGATCGCGCGGGCGCCGCTCTTGATCGCCACCGTGCGCAGGTGGTCGTCGAGCTCGGTGCGCGCGACGGCCGATCCCCAGTCGGGGAGCGACCCGCCCGGCCACGGCAGCAGCAGCGTCTGGTCGAACCCGTGGGCGCGGAGGCCCTGGTTGACGGTGTGGGCGCGCAGCCAGTCCTCGAGGCCGAGCTTCTGCATCTCCCCGATCGCGCGGGGCGTGAGCCCGTCCCCGCAGGTCTTGTCGCGCGGGAACGTCGCCGCGTCGGCGAGCACGACGTCGAGGCCGGCGCGAGCGGCCCAGGCCGCGGCGGCTGAGCCCGCCGGGCCGGCGCCGACGACCAGCACGTCGGTCGAGGTGGGGATCTGCACGGGCAAATTCTAGGTGGGCGCCGTAAGCGTCCCGTAATCCCGGGACCGCTCGCGCGCGTGCACGGCGCTGGCATGCTGGATCCATGAGACGCCTCGCGCAAGCCATCGTGGCGCCGCTCGCCATCCTTCTCGCTGCCTGCGGCGGCGAGGCGACCACCTCCGCCGACGCGCCCGCCTCGTCCAGCTCCCCCGAGTCCCCCGTCGACTCCCCCGGTGAGTCCCCCAGCGACTCCGGGGCCGCCGACGACTCGGAGCAACCCGACGCGACGGTCCCCGAGCTGCTCGACTTCACCTCCACGACCGTCGCGGGCGAGGAGTTCGACGGCGCCTCCCTCGCCGGCAGCCCGGCGGTGCTGTGGTTCTGGGCGCCGTGGTGCCCGACCTGCCGCGGCCAGGTGCCGCAGGTCGAGGAGCTCGCCCGCACCTACGGCGACGAGGTCGCCGTCGTGGGCATCGGCTCGCTCGACAGCGCCGAGGCGATCGCCGGATTCGCGGGCGACGTCGAGGGGATCACCCACCTCGAGGACGTCGACGGCGTGCTGTGGCGGCGCTTCGGGGTCACCGAGCAGTCCTCCTTCGTGGTCCTCGACGCCGACGGCGAGGTCGCGTTCGAGGCCGGCTACGGCGGCGAGGACGACCTCGCGGCCCAGGTCGAGGCCGTGCTCGGCTGATCGTGGGCGACACCCTGACCCTCGCCGTGGCGGCGGGGATGCTGGCGGCGGTGAACCCGTGCGGGTTCGCGCTGCTCCCGGCCTACCTCTCGGTGCTCGTGCTCGGCGACGACGCCCCGGGGCCGGCGCGGTCGGTCGGTCGCGCCCTGTGGCTCACCGCGTGGATGACGGTTGGCTTCGTGGCCGTCTTCGGGGTCTTCGGCCTGGTCGTCTCGCCGGTCGCGGCAGAGGCGCAGCAGTACCTGCCGTGGTTCACCACCGCGTTCGGCGCCCTGGTCGCCGTGGCGGGCCTGTGGCTGCTGGCGGGTCGGGACCTGCCCCGCCTGCAGGTGGCACGCGGAGGCGGCAGGCCGGTCACGCGGCGGGTGCCGGCCATGGTCGGGTTCGGCATGTCGTACGCCGCGGCGAGCCTCACCTGCTCGATCGCGCCGTTCCTCGCGATCGTGGTGACGAGCTTCCGCTCGGGCTCGACCGCGGAGGGCGTCGGGCTCTTCGTCGCGTACAGCGTGGGCATGGGCCTGCTGGTCGGCGTCGCGGCCGTGGCTGTCGCGCTGGCCCGCCGCGGGCTGGTGACCGGGCTGCGACGCTCCGGCAGGTGGATCCCGCGCGCCTCGGGGCTGCTGCTGGTGCTCGTGGGTGCCTACGTCGCCTGGTACGGCGCCTGGGAGCTGCGGGTCCTCGGTGGCGCCGACCCCGCCGACCCGGTCATCGAGCTGGCGGCCCGGGTCCAGCGCACCCTGGCCGGGTGGGTCCGGGCGCTCGCGCCGTAGCCCGCCTGAACGACGAGGCCCCGGCCCCCGTGTCAGGGGGCCGGGGCCTCGGCTGGCCTTGCTAGGACCTCGAACCGGTTTCGAGACGCGTCACACGTCCGGACTGCGTCCGTCCGTGTCGACGCTCCTCAACCTGGTTCCTTGCACCAGGACTTCGCAGGCTCAGTTCTGGTAGGAACCGAAGTCGAAGTCGTCGAGCGCGACGGCCTGCGACGACGGACCGAAGTCGTAGTCGTAGGAGTCGTAGCCCGTGACCGAGTAGGCCGCGGCGCGCGCCTCCTCGGTGGGCTCCACCCGGATGTTGCGGTAGCGCTCGAGGCCGGTGCCGGCCGGGATGAGCTTTCCGATGATCACGTTCTCCTTCAGGCCGCGGAGGCTGTCGGAGCGGCCGTTGATCGCGGCGTCGGTGAGCACCCGGGTGGTCTCCTGGAAGGAGGCCGCCGAGAGCCACGACTCGGTCGCGAGCGAGGCCTTGGTGATGCCCATGAGGACCGGACGGCCCGAGGCCGGCTTGCCGCCCTCGGAGACCACGCGACGGTTCTCCTCCTCGAACCGCACCCGGTCGACCAGGTCGGACGGGAGCAGGTTGGTGTCACCTGACTCGATGACCGTCACGCGGCGCAGCATCTGCCGCACGATGATCTCGATGTGCTTGTCGTGGATCGCCACGCCCTGCGAGCGGTAGACCTCCTGGACCTCGTCCACGAGGTGCTCCTGGGCCTTGCGGACACCGAGGATGCGCAGCACGTCCTGCGGGTCGGGCGTACCGGACGTGATGTGGTGACCCACGTCGATGTGGTCGCCGTCCTCGACGTTGAGGCGCGAGCGCTTCGACACCGGGATCTCCTGGACCTCGGACCCGTCGTCGGGGGTGACCACGACGACGCGGGCCTTGTCGGTCTCCTCGATCTTCACGCGACCGGCGGACTCCGAGATCGGCGTACGACCCTTGGGCGAGCGGGCCTCGAAGAGCTCGACCACGCGGGGCAGACCCTGCGTGATGTCGTCGGCGGAGGCCACACCACCGGTGTGGAAGGTACGCATGGTCAGCTGCGTGCCGGGCTCACCGATGGACTGGGCGGCGATGATGCCGACCGCCTCACCGATGTCGACCAGCTTGCCGGTGGCCAGCGAGCGGCCGTAGCACTTGGCGCAGGTGCCGGTGCGGGCGTCACAGGTCAGGACCGAGCGGACCTTGACCTCGGTGATGCCGGCGGCCACGAGCTCGCCGATCTTGACGTCGCCGAGGTCCTCACCGGCGGCGGCGAGCACCTCGCCCGTCTCCGGGTGGGTGATCTCGACGGCGGAGGCCCGGGCGTACGCCGAGGTCTCCACGTGCTCGTCGTCGATCCGCTTGGGCAGGCCGCGCTCGGTGCCGCAGTCGTCCTCACGGATGATGACGTCCTGCGACACGTCCACCAGACGACGGGTCAGGTAACCCGAGTCGGCGGTGCGCAGCGCGGTGTCGGCGAGACCCTTGCGGGCACCGTGGGTGGCGATGAAGTACTCGAGGACGGTGAGGCCCTCGCGGAAGTTGGCCTTGATCGGGCGCGGGATGATCTCGCCCTTCGGGTTGGCCACCAGTCCACGCATGGCCGCGACCTGCCGGATCTGGTTCATGTTTCCGGAGGCACCCGAGTCGACCATCATGTAGATCGGGTTGGCCCGGTCGAAGTTCGACTCCATGGCCCGACCGACCTCGGCCGCAGCCTGGGTCCACAGCTCGATGAGCTCCTGACGACGCTCGTCGTCGGTCATCACACCGCGCTCGTAGTTCTTCTGGACCTTCTCCGCCTGCGCCTCGTAGCGGCCCAGGATCTCGGCCTTGCTGTCGGGCGTGGTGACGTCGTCGATCGAGACGGTCACACCCGAGCGCGTGGCCCAGTGGAAGCCGGCGTCCTTGAGGGCGTCGAGCGAGGCAGCGACCTGCACCTTGGTGTAGCGCTCGGCGAGGTCGTTGACGATCGCGCCGAGGCGCTTCTTGCCGACCTCCTCGTTGACGAACGGGTAGTCCGCCGGGAGGGTGTCGTTGAAGTAGACCCGACCCAGGGTCGTCTCGAGCAGGATCGCGGTCCGCTCCTCCCAGTCGGCACCGAGCTCGAGGTCGAGCGGCGGGACGACGTCGGTGAGGCGGATGCGGACCTTGCTCTGCAGCGTGATCTCGCGGCGGTCGAAGGCCATGATCGCCTCGGCCGGGCTGGAGAAGACGCGACCCTCGCCGGGCTCGCCCTCTCGGTCGGTGGTCAGCCAGAACAGGCCGATGATCATGTCCTGCGAGGGCATGGTCACCGGACGGCCGTCCGACGGCTTGAGGATGTTGTTGGTCGACAGCATCAGGATGCGGGCCTCGGCCTGCGCCTCCGCGGACAGCGGGAGGTGGACGGCCATCTGGTCACCGTCGAAGTCGGCGTTGAACGCGCCGCACACGAGCGGGTGGATCTGGATGGCCTTGCCCTCGATCAGCTGCGGCTCGAAGGCCTGGATGCCGAGGCGGTGCAGGGTGGGCGCACGGTTGAGCAGCACGGGGTGCTCGGTGATGACCTCTTCGAGGACGTCCCACACGACCGGACGCGCGCGCTCGACCATCCGCTTGGCGGACTTGATGTTCTGCGCGTGCGACAGGTCGACGAGGCGCTTCATCACGAACGGCTTGAACAGCTCGAGCGCCATCTGCTTGGGCAGGCCGCACTGGTGGAGCTTGAGCTGCGGACCCGACACGATGACCGAACGGCCGGAGTAGTCGACGCGCTTGCCGAGCAGGTTCTGGCGGAAGCGACCCTGCTTGCCCTTGAGCATGTCGGACAGCGACTTGAGCGGGCGGTTGCCCGGACCGGTCACCGGACGTCCGCGACGACCGTTGTCGAAGAGGCTGTCGACGGCCTCCTGCAGCATCCGCTTCTCGTTGTTGACGATGATCTCGGGCGCGCCGAGGTCGAGCAGCCGCTTGAGGCGGTTGTTGCGGTTGATGACGCGGCGGTAGAGGTCGTTGAGGTCGGAGGTGGCGAAGCGGCCACCGTCGAGCTGGACCATCGGACGCAGGTCCGGCGGGATCACCGGGACGGCGTCGAGCACCATGCCGATGGGCTGGTTGCCGGTCTTGCGGAAGGCGTCGACGACCTTGAGGCGCTTGAGGGCGCGGACCTTGCGCTGGCCCTTGCCGTTGGCGATGGTGTCGCGCAGCGACTCCACCTCGGCCTCGATGTCGAAGTCCTGCAGGCGCTTCTGGATCGCCGTGGCGCCCATGTGGCCCTCGAAGTACTTGCCGAACCAGGTCTTCATCTCGCGGTAGAGCAGCTCGTCGCCGAGCAGGTCCTGGACCTTGAGGTTCTTGAAGGTGTCCCAGACCTCCTCGAGCCGCGCGATCTCACGGTTGGCGCGGTCACGGAGCTGGTTCATCTCGCGGTCGGCACCGTCGCGGACCTTGCGCTTGGCGTCGGCCTTGGCACCCTCGGCCTCGAGGGTGGCGAGGTCCTCCTCGAGCTTCTTGGCGCGGTCCTCCACGGAGGTGTCGCGGCGCTTCTCGAGGCGCTCGCGCTCCAGGCCGACCTTGTTCTCGAGGGAGTCCATGTCGCGGTGACGCGCGTCCTCGTCGACCGAGGTGATCATGTAGGCCGCGAAGTAGATGACCTTCTCGAGGTCCTTCGGAGCCAGGTCGAGCAGGTAGCCCAGGCGCGACGGGACGCCCTTGAAGTACCAGATGTGCGTCACGGGAGCGGCGAGCTCGATGTGGCCCATCCGCTCGCGGCGGACCTTGGAGCGGGTGACCTCGACGCCACAGCGCTCGCAGATGATGCCCTTGAAGCGCACGCGCTTGTACTTGCCGCAGTAGCACTCCCAGTCCCGGGTGGGACCGAAGATCTTCTCGCAGAAGAGGCCGTCACGCTCGGGCTTGAGCGTGCGGTAGTTGATGGTCTCCGGCTTCTTGACCTCGCCGTGGCTCCACGTGCGGATCTCGTCCGCGGTGGCCAGGCCGATCTGAAGCTGGTCGAAGAAGTTAACGTCGAGCACGATGGCTGCTGTCCTTCGTTAGTACGTGGAAAGAGTTGAGCTGGGACTGAGGGCGGTACGCCGGCCGAGCGGCCGGCGTACCGACTGACTCAGACTTCTTCGACGGAGCTGGGCTCGCGGCGGGACAGGTCGATGCCGAGCTCCTCGGCCGCCCGGAAGACGTCTTCCTCGGCGTCCTTCATCTCGATGGTGGAGCCGTCCTGCGACAGCACCTCCACGTTGAGGCAGAGCGACTGCATCTCCTTGACGAGCACCTTGAACGACTCGGGGATGCCGGAGTCGGGGATGTTCTCGCCCTTCACGATGGCCTCGTAGACCTTCACGCGGCCCGGCACGTCGTCGGACTTGATCGTGAGCAGCTCCTGGAGGGCGTACGCGGCGCCGTAGGCCTCCATCGCCCAGACCTCCATCTCGCCGAACCGCTGGCCGCCGAACTGGGCCTTACCGCCCAGGGGCTGCTGCGTGATCATCGAGTAGGGGCCGGTCGAGCGAGCGTGGATCTTGTCGTCGACGAGGTGGTGCAGCTTGAGGATGTACATGTAGCCGACGGCCACCGGCTCCGGGAACGGCTCACCCGAACGGCCGTCGAAGAGGTTGGCCTTGCCGTCCTCCTTGACCATCCGGTCGCCGTCGCGGTTGGGCAGCGTGGAGCCGAGCAGGCCCGTGATCTCGTCCTCGCGGGCACCGTCGAACACCGGGGTCGCGACCTTGGTGTCGGGGTCGGCCTTGTCGGCGCCGATGGAGATGAGGCGCTTCTTCCAGTCGGACTCGCCCTTCTCACCGGAGAGGTTGAGGTCCCAGCCCTGCTTGGCGAGCCAGCCGAGGTGCAGCTCGAGGATCTGGCCGATGTTCATACGACGCGGCACACCCAGCGGGTTGAGCACGACGTCGACCGGCGTGCCGTCCTCCATGAACGGCATGTCCTCGACGGGCAGGATCTTGGCGATGACGCCCTTGTTGCCGTGGCGTCCGGCGAGCTTGTCGCCGACCGAGATCTTGCGCTTCTGCGCGACGTAGACGCGGACCAGCTCGTTGACGCCGGGGGGCAGGTCGTCGCCGTCCTCGCGGTTGAAGACGCGCACGCCGATGACCGTGCCGGACTCACCGTGCGGCACCTTCATCGAGGTGTCGCGCACCTCGCGCGCCTTCTCACCGAAGATCGCGCGGAGCAGGCGCTCCTCGGGGGTGAGCTCGGTCTCGCCCTTGGGCGTCACCTTGCCGACGAGGATGTCACCGGTGGTGACCTCGGCGCCGATGCGGATGATGCCGCGCTCGTCGAGGTCGGCCAGGCCCTCCTCGGAGACGTTGGGGATGTCCCGCGTGATCTCCTCGGGGCCGAGCTTGGTGTCGCGGGCGTCGACCTCGTGCTCCTCGATGTGGATCGAGGTGAGGACGTCCTCCTGCACCAGGCGCTGGCTGAGGATGATCGCGTCCTCGTAGTTGTGGCCCTGCCACGGCATGAAGGCGACGAGCAGGTTGGTGCCCAGCGCCATCTCGGCGTCGTCGGTGCAGGGACCGTCGGCGATCGGCGTGCCGACCTCGAGGCGGTCACCGGCCTTGACCAGCGGACGCTGGTTGATGCAGGTGCCCTGGTTGGAGCGACGGAACTTGGCCAGGCGGTAGGTCTGGTAGGTGCCGTCGTCGTTCATCGTCTCGATGGCGTCGGCGGACACCTCCTTGACCACACCGGCGTTGTCGGCGACGACCACGTCACCGGCGTCGACGGCGGCGCGGTACTCCATGCCGGTGCCGACCAGCGGGCTGTCGCTGGTGATCAGCGGCACGGCCTGGCGCTGCATGTTGGCGCCCATGAGCGCGCGGTTGGCGTCGTCGTGCTCGAGGAACGGGATCAGGGCCGTCGCGACCGACACCATCTGGCGCGGCGAGACGTCCATGTAGTCGACCTCGGCGGCGAGGATCGCGTCGACCTCGCCGTCCTTCTGGCGGACCAGGACGCGCTCCTCGACGAAGCGCATGGTGTCGTCGAGCGGCGCGTTGGCCTGCGCGATGACGTAGCGGTCCTCGTCGTCGGCGGTGAGGTAGTCGATCTGGTCGGTGACGACACCGTCGACGACCTTGCGGTAGGGCGTCTCGACGAACCCGAACGGGTTGATCCGCCCGTAGGAGGCCAGCGAGCCGATCAGGCCGATGTTGGGGCCTTCAGGGGTCTCGATGGGGCACATGCGGCCGTAGTGCGACGGGTGGACGTCACGGACCTCCATGCCGGCGCGGTCGCGGGACAGACCACCGGGGCCGAGGGCCGAGAGGCGACGCTTGTGCGTCAGGCCGGCGATCGGGTTGGTCTGGTCCATGAACTGCGAGAGCTGCGAGGTGCCGAAGAACTCCTTCAGCGCCGCGACCACGGGACGGATGTTGATCAGGGACTGCGGCGTGATGGCCTCGACGTCCTGGGTCGTCATCCGCTCGCGGACCACGCGCTCCATGCGGGCCAGGCCCGTGCGGAGCTGGTTCTGGATGAGCTCGCCGACCGTGCGCATGCGGCGGTTGCCGAAGTGGTCGATGTCGTCGGCCTGGACCTTGACGGGCGAGCCGTCGGGGCCCTCGACGACGTTGCCGGCAGCGTCGACCAGGTCGGGGGACTCGCCCTGGACACCCGCGGCGTGCAGCTGCACGACGTAGCGGATGGCGGCCACGACGTCGTCGATGGTCAGCGTCTGCTGGTCGAACGCCTCGTGGAGGCCGAGCTTCTTGTTGATCTTGTAGCGGCCGACCTTCGCCAGGTCGTAGCGCTTGGGGTTGAAGTAGTAGTTGTTGAGCAGCGTCTGCGCGGCCTCGGCCGTCGGCGGCTCGCCCGGGCGCAGCTTGCGGTAGATGTCGAGCAGCGCGAGGCGGGTGACCTCGTCGTTGACCTGCTCGGCGGTCGGGGCCTCGCCCCGCGCCTTCTTCTGCAGCTCCTCGTAGACGACCTCGTAGCGGACGCTGTCCTTCTCGAGGGTCAGCATCATGGACTCGTACTGGCCGAACTCCTCGCGGATCTGCTCGGTGGTCCAGCCGAGGGCCTTGAGCAGGACGGTGACGTTCTGCTTGCGCTTGCGGTCGAGGCGTACGCCGACCAGGTCGCGCTTGTCGATCTCGAACTCCAGCCAGGCACCGCGGCTCGGGATGAGCTTGGCGGTGAAGATGTCCTTGTCGGAGGTCTTGTCCGGGGTCGACTCGAAGTAGACGCCGGGCGAACGGACGAGCTGCGACACGACGACGCGCTCGGTGCCGTTGATGATGAAGGTGCCCTTCTTGGTCATCATGGGGAAGTCGCCCATGAAGACCGTCTGGCCCTTGATCTCACCGGTCTCGTGGTTCATGAACTCGGCCGAGACGTAGAGCGGGCGGGAGTAGGTGAAGTCCTTCTCCTTGCACTCCTCCTCGGTGTACTTCTCGTCCAGGAAGACGGGGTTGTCGAAGGAGAGCATCATCGTCTCGGAGAAGTCCTCGATCGGGGAGATCTCCTCGAAGATCTCCTGCAGACCGGTCTTCTCGGAGACGTCCTCACCGGCGGCCCGACGGGCTGCCACCTCCTCCTCCCAGCGCTCTCCGCCGACCAGCCAGTCGAAGCTGCTCGTCTGGAGCGAGATGAGGGGGGGAACCTCGAGAGGTTCGGTGATCTTTGCGAAAGAGGTGCGACGGTGGTTACCAGCGGAGCTGCGCGCGGCCAAGAGGTGTCCTCACAAATGATCCAAGTGATCTCGGCGCCGGCCGACCACCGCAACAGCCGTCCGGAAGGCGTCGGGCATCTGAGGGCAGGCGCAAGGACCCACACTAGCGCACATCGGGACACGCCTCAAACGCGAGGTCGAATTCCGGAGGTCCGGTTGCCACGCGTTGGCGTCGACTATGAACGCCGAAGCCTCCCGGGTCAAGCAGAACGCGCCGATCCGCGCGTGCCGTCCGGCCCGCTCACCCCTGGACGGGTGAGGTCGTCAGGTCGTCGACGAGCCACTCGCCGTCGACGAGCTGCATCGCCACGGTCACCTGGTCCTTGTAGACCACGGGCTCGGCGTTGAGCTTGTTGGTCGTCGGGCGATCCACGAAGACGAGCACCTGGACCCGGTCGGCCGCGGCGCGCACGATGCCGGAGGCGATCACGTCGGCGGTGACCCGGGTCTGGGTCTGCGGGGCGTTGTCCTCGAGGACCGTGAAGAGCTTGTCGTACTCCTCGCGGTAGCCGCCGGTCATCAGCGCCTGCGCGGCCCGCTGGTCGGCCTCGAGGGTCTCGTAGTCGTAGGACAGGACGGGCACGACGGCCCGCTCGGCCGCGACCTGCGCCTCGCGCGCCGCGGAGTCGTCGCCCTCGTCGCCGGCGGTCCACATCCACGCCGTCGCTGCCACGAGGCCGGCAGCCAGCACGCCGAGGCCGGCGAGCAGCCACGAGGGGACGTCACCGGACCCCGCAGTGGCCCGCTCGCGCTCGCCCTCGACGTCGGACAGCGCGGGCGCGTCCTCGGCGGGCGGGGCGTCGGCCACGGCGGCCGGGGAGCTGCGCTCGGCGTCCAGCCCGGCGTCGTACGCCTCGCGCGCGGCCGGGTCGAGCAGCACCTTGGCTGCGCGGTTGAGGGTCTCGAAGCGGCGGTCGCCGGGCTCGAGGTCGGCGATCTGGGCCTTCCAGGCGGCCCGGACGTCCTCGGTCGAGGCGTCGCGGGGCACGTCGAGGAGGTCGTACCAGGTGGGTGCGTCGCTCACGGCGTGCTCCCCTCGGTGGTGCCGGTGCCCGTCGCCGGGTCACCGGACTCGGCGGGGGCGCTCACCGGGGTGAAGTCGTCGACGAGCCACTCCCCCTCGATCCTCACCAGGTCGACGGTGAAGCGGAACGGCAGCGGCTCCTGGTCGACGGTGCGGGCCTTGTCGCCCGTGCCCTGGGTGTAGCTGTCGGTGAACGCGCCCGCCACCAGGACGCGCGCGGAGTCGTCGTCGACGCTGGACACCGCGGTGGCGAAGACCTCGGCGCTGCGGGTGATGCCGCCCTGCGCGACCAGCTGCTCCGCCGTGGCGACCTCCTTGTCGAAGTCGGCCGCGAACTTGGGGGTGATGACCTCGCGTACCTGCTCGCGGTAGGCGGGCATCTGGCCGGAGTCGTCGAGCATGTCGGGGCTGTAGGTGCCGAGGCGCTTGACGAACTGGTCGGTGAGGCTCATCGCCTGCTCGCGCTCGCGGGGCAGGTCGAGCCCGCCCGACGCGGACGAGCGGCCGCCGGCGGCCATCCAGACGAGCAGCACGACGCAGGTCACCACGACGGCGGCGAGGACCCCCGCCAGCACCCGCCGCAGGCGGGTGCGTCGCGGTGCGCCGGCGGTGTCCGGCGGCGCGGACCCCGCGGACAGCTCGGCCTGGTCGTCGCGGACGGACGTGTCGGTCAGCACGGGCATGTTGTTCCCTCCCTCGAGAACGTCGGGGCCACCCTCCCGGGGCCCTGTCTGTCTCACTGGTGGTCTAACGAGGCTCCCCCTCCGGGGTCACGCCTCCGGCCAGCAGGGGCTCCAGGTAGAGCCACTTCCAGGAGTCCCGGCCCAGGGTGCCCGGCGCGGAGGCACGAGATCCCACCAGCCGCCGGATCTCGGCCGGGTCGGAGGTGACGGCGCCTGACTCCGGGTCGTACGCGAAGTCGGCCGTCCCCCACCCGGTCGCCGCCCGGGGTGCCTGGATGTTCTGCGCGCCGCGGGCGTTGGACTTCGAGGCGGGCTCGGTGCAGCGGGCGTCCTCGTTCATCGGCGCGTTGCTGCCGTCGAGCGGCGAGCGCCGGTCGGTGCCCTCGTAGCCGCCGAGGCACACGTGCGGCTCGGACGTCATCACCATGCCGAAGTGGGCGTCGTAGAGGCCGGTGCCCGGCGACTTCGACACGACCGTGTAGCCGCCCTCGACCACGTAGGGGTAGAGCACGAGCAGCTGCTCGATGCCGTCGAGGTGCTTGACCACGACCTCGCCGGTGGTGACCAGGTTGTTGATCAGGTCGCCGAGCTCGACCTCGTTGTCCTCGAGGAAGACGCGCAGCTCGTTGGCCCCGAGCGAGCCGTCCTCGATCAGGCGTCGCAGGTCCTTGTCGTTGTCGGCCACCGTGGTGGTGAACAGCGACAGGTCGCGGGCGAAGCGCCGGAACGCGCCCTCGGAGTCGATCTGGCCGTTGAGCACCGTGTTGCTGTCGCGGATCAGGTCCACGGTGACGTCGAAGTTCTGGTCGGCGGCGGTGATGAACTGGTCGCTGCTGTCGAGGATCGTCTGGAGGTCCTCCCCCGCCCCGTTGAAGGCCAGGCCGAACTCGGAGGTGACGGTGCGGAGGTCGTCCTCGTCGACGCTGCGGACCGTCTCGTCGAGGTTCGTGAGCAGCGTGTCCGTCGCGATCGGGGTGGTCGTCAGCTCCCGCGCGATCTCGGACCCGTCCTCGAGGTAGGGGCCGCGGTCGCTCTGCGGCTGGAGCTCGACGTACTGCTCGCCGACGGCGGACCGGTTGCCGACGAGCGCGTGGGCGTCGGCCGGGATGTCGTCGTGCTCGTCGTCGATGTCGAGGACCAGGTCCACGCCGTCGTCGGTGAGCACCAGCTCGCGGACCTCGCCGACGCGTACGCCGCGGTAGGAGACCAGCGCGCCGGCGAACGCCCCGCCGGAGTCGGCGAAGTGGGCGGTCACGGTGTAGCTCTGGTCCATCAGGAGACGGTCCAGCCGCGCGTAGCGGGCGCCCACGAAGCTGACGCCCACCAGTGTGATGATGGCGAAGACGAGCAGCTGGAGCTTGGTCCGACGGGTGATCATCGCTGCACCATCCCCGGGATCAGCAGGCTGACGAGGTCGGGGTCGTAGGCCTCCATGAGGTCACCCATCGTCGGGTTGCCCGGGCGCGGCTCCTCGCGGGTGCCCGCGCGGGGCAGGCCGGTCGGGACGAGCGTCGGCAGGAGCGTGGACGGGATCGGCAGGGACGGCTCGGGCGGCAGGCCGGGGATCGAGTTGAGCTCGCGGCAGACGTCCTTGTCCTTGTTCTCCGACTTCGCGCACTCCTCGCGCAGCCGGGTGAGCTTCTCGAGGTTGGCGAGCACCTTGGCGCAGGCCTCGCTGGTGAGCGAGCCGCTCTGCAGGCAGGCCAGGACGTCGTTGACCACGACGGTCGGGTCGATGACCGTCGGGAGGTTGGTCGGCAGCGTCGGCGTGCTGGTCAGGCCACCCTGGACGTCGACGTCGAGGGTGATCGAGAGGTTGGTGTAGTCGCCCATGTGCAGGTTGCGGGCGACCTGGGGGTCGCGGCCCACGACCTCGTCGACGAACGGGTAGGTGAGGAAGACGTGGAAGGCGTTGGTGAAGTCGTCGCCGGAGGCCGCCAGCTGGGTGAGCACCGGGTCGAGCCGCTCGAGCGAGGCGATGGTCGCCCCCTTGGAGCGGGCGATGACGTCGACGGCCACATCGGAGAGGTCGTTGAGCGCGGCGAGCATCTCCACCAGGTCGTCGCGCTGGCGGTCGATCGAGTCGAGCGCGCTGGGCAGCTCGTCGAGGGCCTTGTCGATCGTCGGGAGCTGCTTCTCCGCGGCCAGCGCGAGGCGGTTGAGCGACTCGATCGCGGCGACGATGTCGGCCTTGTTCTCGTCGAGCTGCCCGGTGAAGGTGCGCAGGTTGCGCAGCACCGACCTCGCCGACTCCTCGCGACCCTCCAGGGCCTTGTTGAGCTCCTGGGTGATGGTCTTGAGCTGCGCGACGCCGCCGCCGTTGAGCAGCAGGCTCAGGGCGCCGAGCACCTCCTCGACCTCCGGGTTGCGGCCGGCGCGCTCGATCGGGATGGTGTCGCCGTCGCCGAGGGGGTTGCTGCTGGCGCCCTCCTCGGGCGCGCTGAGCTCGACGAACTTCTCGCCGAGCAGGCTGGTCTGCCGCAGCTCCGCGACGGCGTTGTCGGGCAGCTCCACGTCGCGGCGCACCGCGAGGGTGACGAGTGCCTGGTAGCCCTCGAGGTCGATGTCGGTCACCTTGCCGACGCTGACGTCGTTGACCTTCACCGTCGACTGGGGCACGAGGTCGAGGACGTCGGCGAACTCGACCTTGACCGTCATCGGGTCCTCACCCACGTCGGGGCCGCCCGGCAGCGGCAGGGAGTAGACGCTGGCGTCGCAGCCCGCGAGGAGCAGCGAGCCGAGCATGCCGAGCACGAGTGCCCTGAGGCCGGCCTGGGGGCGCATCACCGCTCCTCCCTGTCGGTGGCGGCAGCGTCGGGTGCGACGAGGCCGCCGAGCGTCGGGTCGAACACGTCCTGCGCCGGCAGCACGGCGGTCTCGCCGAGGGCACCCGCGCGCGGCCGGGCGAGCAGCTGGGTGATCCGGTCGCAGACCTGGCCCGACCGCTCGACCTGCCCGACGAACCCGCACAGGAACGCGGCCGGGTCGAGCTCGAGCTGGTTGATCGACTCGCCGAAGTTGGCCCGGGTGTCGAGCGTGCCGGCCTGCGGGTTGTAGGTCAGCGCGAGGTTGTTGAGCGCTCCCGGGGCGACGCGCAGGATCTCGTCGAGGGCCCCGCGCTGGCGTACGAGCACCTTGGCCACCCGGTTGAGGCCGGTGATGTTTCGGCTCAGCGAGCCCTTGTTCTCCTCGACGAACTCCTTGACCGCGGTCAGCGCCACGGACAGGTTCCTGGTCGCCGCGACCAGCTCCTCGCGCTCGCCGGCGAGCATCGTGGAGACGTCGGCGAGGGACTGGTTGAACTGGCGGACGGTCTGGTCGTTGTCGGCGAGGGTCTCCATGAAGTTGCCGAGCGCCTCGACCGAGCCGAAGAGCTCGTCGGAGTTGCCGGCCAGCGTGGCGCTGAGGCGGGAGTAGTCCCGGAGGGTCTGGCGGAAGGTCGTGCCCTGGCCGCCGAAATTGTCGGCGGTCACCGACAACAGGTCGGACAGGGCGCCGGTCCGGTTGGCGCCGCGCGGGCCGAGCGCCACGTTGAGGCGGTCGAGGCTGTCGTAGATCTGGTCGAGCTCGAGCGGCTGCGACGTGTCCTCCACGCTGAGCTCGGCGCCGTCGGCGAGGACCTCCCCGGTGCCGGAGTAGGCCGGGGTGAGCTGGACGTAGCGGTCACCGACGACCGACGGCGCGATGATGACGGCCTTGGCGTCGGCCGGCAGCTTGACGTCGTCGTACGTCATCGTCACGGTCACGTCGGTGCCGGTGGGCTCGACGCGGGTCACGGTGCCGACGGGCACGCCCAGGACGCGGACGTCGCTGCCCTCGTAGACCGAGATCGCCCGCGGGAAGTGCGCGACGACGGTGCGGGAGGTGTCGCCGCCGAGGACGCTGACGGCCGCCGCGACGACGAAGCCGAGCACGATGAGGGGGACGAGGATGCGCTTCACGAGGTCCATGGGTCAGCCCACCTGCGGGACGGGAGGGAAGTTGGAGATCCAGGTGTCGAACCACGGACCGGTGCCGAGGGTGTTGGCGAAGACGCGGTAGAACGGCGCCATCAGCCGCAGGCTGCTGTCGAGGTTGTCCTCGTTCTTGTTGAGCACCGCGATGACGTTCTCGAGGTGCGCCAGCGCCGGCTTGAGGTCCTCGCGCGACTGGTCGATGAGCCTGGTGAGCTCCTTGGACAGGGTGGTGCTGGAGACCAGCAGGTCGTGCACGGCCTCCCGGCGGGCCACGAGGGCGCGGAACAGCACGTCGCTGTCCTCCATCAGCCTGATGATGTCCCGGTCACGCTCGTCGAGGACCGTGGAGACCCGCTCGAGGTTGACCAGCAGCGTGTTGAGCTGCTCGTCCTTGGCGGCGATGTTGGCCGAGAGCCGGCTCAGTCCGTCGAGCGCCCCGCGGAACTCCTCGGGGGTGTTGCGGGTGAGGTCGGCCAGCGTGGTCAGCGACTCGGCGAGCTGGTCGGTGTCGATCTGCTCGGAGGTCGAGGCCAGTCCCTCGAACGCCTCGACCACGTCGAACGGCGAGGACGTGCGCGCGGCCGGGATGGTGGCCCCCTCGTCGAGCTGGCCGCCACCGGCCGGCTCGAGGGCGAGGAACATCGACCCGAGGATCGTCTTGACCTTGATGGCGGCGCGCGTGTCGGCGCCGAACTCGGCGGCGTCGTCGACCTTGAAGCTCACCTTGACCTCGTTGCCGGCCAGCTCGATCTCGTCGACCTTGCCGACGCGTACGCCCGCGATGCGGACCTCGTCGTTGACCTTGAGCCCGCCGGCCTCGGTGAACATCGCGTGGTAGGTGTCGCCGCCGCCGATGACCGGGAGGTCGTCGGCGCGCAGGGCTGCGACCAGCACCATCGCCAGCACGACGATGCTGACGGCGCCGACGACGACCGGATTGCGTTCGCGGAAAGGTTTCATCCCAGATCACACCTGTCGGAGCCGGTGTTGTACTTCACCGGGACCTGCACGTTGCCGGGCAGGTTGACCCGGCCCTGGAACTCGCAGAGGTAGAAGTTGAAGAACGAGCCGTAGATCGCGGTGCGGCCGATCTTGTTGAGCTTGATCGGCAGGACCTGGATGGCGCGGTCGAGCTCGGCCTTGTTCTTGTCGATGTTGCCCGCGACCGCCCGCAGCTCCTTGATGTCCTTGACGAACGGCTCGCGGATGCCGTCGATCAGCGAGGCCGTCTCGACCGACAGGGCCGAGACCTCCTCGAGGGAGCCGAGGATCGCGTTGCGGTCCTTCTTGAGGCCGCCGACCAGCGTGCGGAACGACCTGATCAGGCGGGTCAGCTGCTGGTCGCGGTCGGCGACGTGGTCGAGGACGAGGGAGAGGTTGTCGATGAGGTCGCCGATCACCTCGTCGCGGTCGGCCAGCGTGGAGGTGACCGACGCGGTGTGTGCGAGCAGTCCCTCGAGCGTCCCGCCCTCGCCCTGGAAGACCTGGATCAGCTCGAAGGAGAGCTGGTTGACGTCCTCGGGCGAGAGGGCCTGGAACAGCGGCTTGAAGCCGTTGAACAGCACGGTGAGGTCGAGCGCCGCCTTGGTGCGCGAGACCGGGATCGTCGAGCCGGCCGGCAGCCGCTGGGTGTCGCCGACCTCCTGCGTGAGGGAGATGTAGCGCTGGCCGACGAGGTTGCGGTAGCGGATGGCGGCGTTGGTCCCGCCGTTGACCGAGGTCTCCTCGTCGACGGAGAAGGTGATGAGCGCGCGGGTGCGGTCGACGATCTCGACGTCGTCGACCGTGCCGACCCGTACGCCGGCGACGCGGATGTCGTCGCCCTTGTTGACGCCGGTGGCGTCGGTGAACTCCGCGCGGTACTGGCGCGAGGAGCCGAAGCCGAGGTTGCCGATCGTGACGACGAGGACGGTCGTGGCGAGCGAGGTGACGACCACGAAGACCAGGAGCTTGAACAGGTCGACGGACGTCTTCTTGTCGAGGAGCTGGCTCATCGCAGCGACACCTCCGCCCCGCGCGCCATCGGACCGACGAGGAGGACGCCGAGGTCGGGCACGTCGTCGGCGCTGAGACCGAGCCCGGGCGCGAGCAGCGCCTTGAGGAGGGCGGCCTCGTCGCGGCCGCCGGCGTAGCCGGCAGAGGTGCCGGACCAGCCGGGACCGACCCGGCTGGTGCCCTTGCCGGTGGGCTCGTCGACGCCGTCGACGAAGTTCGGCTGGTGGGTCACGGGGTTGCTCTGCGACCACGGCGGGCTGGGCAGCCGGCCGCAGTAGGGGCCCCGCTTGTCGCCGTAGACCGGCGCGTCGGCGGCGGTGTAGCCGCGCGGCTGGTTGGGCAGCGTCTCCAGCACGATGTGGAGGGTGAAGCCGCGGAACGCCTCGGCCTGCAGCTTGCCGGCGCCGACGATGCCGCCGAGCAGGCACGGGTAGCCGGGGGCGTAGCGGGCGAACACCTCGAGCTGCTCGGCACCGAGGTCGGCCAGGCGCACCAGGTTGTCGCCGTTGGCGCGGGTGAACCGGTCGGCGACGGCGGCGAACTTCGACACGTCGTTGAAGAGCGCCTTCAGCTTCTCCTCGCGGTCCTCCAGCGTGGAGGTCGTGGTGATCGTGTTGCGCAGGATCGTGGCGACCTCGGGCAGCACGTCGGCGTACGTGTCCGAGACCTCGGCCGTCAGGCGCAGGTCCTCGACGAGCGCTGGGAGCTCGGGATTGAAGCGGGTGAGGTAGCGGTCGAGGGTCTCGAGGGTCTCGCCGAGCTGCTCGCCGCGACCCTCGAGCGCCGTGGCGACGGCGTTGAGGGTCATGTTGAGGTCGGCGGGCTGGACGGCTCGCAGCAGCGGGTAGAGGTCGCTGAGCACCTGCTCGACCTCGATGGAGAGGTCGGTGCGCTCGATGACGTCGCCGTCGGCGATGGGCTCGGCGGAGGAGCCGCCGTCGGGCACGTCGAGCGAGACGAACTTCTCGCCGAACAGGGTCTTGGGCAGGATCGAGGCCGTGACGTCGCTCGGGATGTCGGTGGTGCGGTCCTGGTAGAGCCCGAGGGTGATCTCGGCCCCCTCGGCGGTGGGCTCGTAGTCGAGCACCTCGCCGACGATGACGCCCTTGATCTTCACGTCGGCGCGCTGCGGCAGCTGCAGCCCGATACGGGACGCCTGGAGGGTCACCTCGTCGTAGTCGCTGAACTTCTTGGTGAACACTCCGTAGGTCGCCCACACGGCGGCCAGCATCAGGACGAGGAACACCACTCCCAGGGCCTTGGTCTTCATCGCGCCCTCACCCCGCCAACCGCACGGTCGTGGACGCGCCCCAGATGGCCATGGACATCAGTAGGTCGAGCACGTTGATGGCGACGATGCTGGTGCGCACGGCACGCCCGACGGCGACACCGACGCCGGCGGGACCGCCGGACGCGTTGTAGCCGTGGTAGCAGTGGATCAGGATCACGGTGACGGCGAAGACGAGGACCTTGCCGAAGGACCACAGCACGTCGCCCGGTGGCAGGAACGCGTTGAAGTAGTGGTCGTAGGTGCCGGAGGACTGCCCGTAGATCTGCGTCACCACGAGCCGGCTGGCGAAGTAGGACGAGAGCAGGCCGACGACGTAGAGCGGGATGATCGCGATCAGGCCGCCCACCACGCGGGTGGCGACGAGGAACGGCATCGACGGGATCGCCATCACCTCGAGGGCGTCGACCTCCTCGGAGATGCGCATCGCGCCGAGCTGGGCGGTGAAGCCGCACCCGACGGTGGCGGCGAGCGCGATGCCGGCGACCAGCGGGGCGATCTCGCGGGTGTTGAAGTAGGCCGAGACGAACCCGGAGAAGGCCGCCGTGCCGAGCTGGTTGAGCGCGGCGTAGCCCGACAGGCCGACCTGCGCGCCGGTGAAGAAGGTCATGCCGATGATCACGCCGACGGTGCCGCCGATGACCGCGAGGGCACCCGAGCCGAGGGTGACCTCGGCGAGGATCCGCATGATCTCGCGGGGGTAGCGGGTCACCGACCGCGGCACCGACCGCAGCACCTTGAGGTGGAAGGCCAGCTGGCCCCCCAGGTCGTCGAGGGAGGAGAGCGGCTTGGCGTAGACGTCCTTGAGAGCCATGTCATCCGCCCTTCGGGGGCACGACCTGGAGGTAGATCATGCTCAGGACGAAGTTGGCCACGAAGAGCAGCAGGAACGTGATCACCACGGACTCGTTGACGGCGTCGCCGACGCCCTTCGGTCCACCCTTGGCGTTCATGCCCTTGTAGGACGCGACGATCGCGGCGATGAGGCCGAACACCAGCGCCTTGATGAGGCCGATCCAGAGGTCGGGCAGCTGGGCCAGCGCGGTGAAGCTGGCGAGGTAGGCGCCGGGGGTGCCGTCCTGGAGGATGACGTTGAAGACGTAGCCGCCGGTCACCCCGACCACGCTGACCATGCCGTTGAGGAAGAACGCCACGAGCATGCAGGCGAGCACGCGGGGCACCACCAGGCGCTGGATCGGGTCGATCCCGAGCACCATCATCGCGTCGAGCTCCTCGCGGATCTTGCGCGCGCCGAGGTCGGCGGCGATCGCCGACCCGCCCGCGCCCGCGATCAGCAGCGCCGTCCCGATCGGCGCGGCCTGCTGGATCACCGCCAGCACCGACGCGGAGCCGGTGAAGGACTGGGCACCGAACTGCTTGATCAGCCCGCCTACCTGGAGCGCGATCACGGCACCGAACGGGATGGCCACCAGGGCCGTCGGGATGATCGTCACCGACGCGATGAACCACGACTGCTGGATGAACTCGCGCAGCTGGAAGGGGCGCCTGAACAGCCCCCGGAAGACGTCGAGGGCGAAGGCGAAGAGGTTGCCCGCGACCCCGATGGGGGCGAGCGCGCGCGACGAGAGTGACGTGGACACGGTGTCTCAGACCCCCGGGGCCAGGCCGGCGTTGCTGGACTCGAAGGACCCGGGCGGCGGGGTCACGCCGTTCTCGCGGCACCACTCCCCCGCGGGTCGCTGGCTGCGCCGCGGGATGCCGTTGGACGGGTCGAGCTGCAGCGGGATCGGCGGCAGCGGCGGAAGCTCCTGCCCGGCCTCCGCGGCGAGCTCGTCGGCGTCCTTCTCCTCCGACATGCCGATGGGCCCGACGCGCTGGGCGTTGAGGAACTGGCGCACGACCGGCTCCTCGGAGCTGAGCAGCTGCTCGCGCGGGCCGAACATCGCGAGGTGGCGGTGGTAGAGCAGCCCGATGTTGTCGGGCACCGTGCGCGCGGTGTTGATGTCGTGCGTGACGATGAGGAAGGTGGCGTCGATCTGGGCGTTGAGGTCGACGATCAGCTGGTTGAGGAACGCTGTGCGCACCGGGTCGAGGCCGGAGTCGGGCTCGTCGAAGAGCACGATCTCGGGGTCGAGCACGAGCGCGCGGGCGAGGCCGGCGCGCTTGCGCATGCCGCCGGAGATCTCCCCCGGGAGCTTGTCCTCGGCACCGAGGAGGCCGACGAGGTCCATCTTCTCCATGACGATGTCGCGGACCTCGGACTCGGACTTCTTCGTGTGCTCGCGCAGCGGGAAGGCGACGTTGTCGTAGAGGTTCATCGAGCCGAACATCGCGCCGTCCTGGAACAGCACGCCGAACAGCTTGCGGATCTCGTAGAGGTCGCGCTCGGAGCAGCTGGCGATGTCGGTGCCCTCGATGATGATCGAGCCCTTGTCGGGCTTCAGCAGCCCGATGAGGGTCTTGAGGAAGACCGACTTGCCGGTGCCCGACGGGCCGAGCATCACGCAGATCTCGCCCGCGGGGACGGTCAGCGTCACGTCGCCCCAGATGAGCTGCTTGCCGAAGGACTTCGTGAGGTCGTTGACCTGGATCTCGACACCCATGTGCACCCTCCTCTGCCGTCTGGCTCCCTGGCTCGCGCCGGGCTCCCGTCCCGCGCTACTACTGGGTAGACAACGCGGCAGGTCGCGAGAGGTTACGGACGGGATGAGATGGTCGTCACCACCCTCTGGGAGGGGCAGGCCGGGCCGGCTGCCGGTTTAGCTCGACCATGCGGACGTGCCGATCGGCGGACTGTGTGGCGGCCGCGCGCCGTTGCTGGCTGCGGGTGAGCCGCACCCCGCGCCCCACGGATGTGGCTGAGGCACCGGTAGGGGTGCGCGCAACATCCGGACCTGCTGAGATGCGGTCGTGCCGCAGAGGTCATGGCTGGTGGTCACGTCCGCGACCGGCCCGCATGACGTCGGCCGGAACGTCATGGGTTCAGGTCGTCTCAACAGCCGCACACCATGACGTTGCCAGCTCCGCTGTGGCGTCGACTCGAAGGTCTGGATGACCGGATCTGCCGATGAGCGAGCGTTAGCCGTTCTCCACAAAGGGACGCCAGTCCGGGTCCAGTGGTTCGTCTTCTCGCGGAGGCCGAGCGCAGAAGTGCGGCGGCGCGTCGCAGGCGACCCGACCATCCTGCCGGTACCGCGCCTGTCCCTCGGCGAGACTGATGCCGTTCGGCCCCTCTCCCCATTGCTGTGGGTTGTCCGTAGACACTCCATCGTCCTCCCACAGGCATACCGGGCATATCTCATACGTCGCCGCTTCTGGGAGCGTTCGATGCCCGCAGCACGGGCAGGTGTACTTCTCGGCGCGCGTGCTCATAGGGCCAAGGATGCCCTGCCTACAGCCTACGAGGGAGGAACGTCCGCTCATGGCACCCCTCTGTGTCAAGACGCAGCAGTGAGTGGAGTTCTAGGGTGTTGCGTGGCGGGTCCGGGAAGTGGCTTGTCCGAAGAGTTGGTGTGGGGCTGTGAGCCGGCCGCGCTGGAGTCAGAGTCG